>NZ_JBLXFB010000003.1:0-329154 GCF_048262615.1 Antarctobacter sp. | reverse complement strand
TCATGCGCCGCATCCTGCGCAAGATCGCCGAAAACGACTACGGCGCATTGGGCGACACCTCCACCCTCGCCGATCCCAGCGTCGTCGACGATCTCATCGACAACAGAATGAACCGCTGAGGCGGCAGAGCCCACCAAGATAAGACAGCCGCCGATCAATCGGCGGCTGTCGGGATCGCCCCCCTTGAATGCCAAAAGCAGGTTATCGGGCCCTGCCAGAAAGGTCGCGTAAATCTCTGCCAACGCTGTACCTTTGACGTTTGCATCGCTGCATCCATAGTGGCGACGCCCGTGGACTGGGTATCTCTGCCCACCTCCAGCGGCGGCCACAGCGAACCCTGCCCAGCCAGCCCGGTCCGGTGGTGAAGCTTGGAGCAAATTTTATCCGCGTCCTGCGCCGCCGCGGCCCGGATGTGACCTGCCCGTCAAATGTGTACGCCTTGGACCGAATTTCTCCGCAATTTAACCCAACCCGCTGCAAAGGAATGCCGCAGGTGTTAATGTCAGGTCATGTGGGGGCGCTCTGAATGGAGCAGCCGCATGCAAGTTATCATACCACCGACGCATTCCGCGCCGCAGGCCACCGGTCATCCGCAAGGGCTGCCCGGCGACCGGACGGAGTCGAATACGCAGACAAAGATCAAGCCGATCGCTGACGCCCGCAACCCGGAGTCACGGCTGAACGAAGGTCTTGCACCGACCAAATTCTGGCGTGCCGCCAATGGCGAACCGGATCCATCAACCAATGCGCCGCCGCCTTCGATCATGCAGATCACGATCTCCCGAATGCTGGACGCGCAAATTCCGGCCTTTGGCAGCCGGGAGCCGCCCGCCGCAGCCAGCGAGCGGACAGAGGCAGAGTCAGAGGCAATGGGCGCGGCCAATCGGCCCGAACCGAATCCCGTCACCTCGACCGTCAGCCCGGCCACGGACGATCAGTCGGCAGAGCCGAACGACTCGCGCAGTTCTGTCTTGAGCACCTTGCCATAATTGTTCTTGGGCAACGCAGGCAGCGCAACATAAGCCTTTGGCCGTTTGAACCGGGCGATCCGGTCGAGGCAATGCGCGTCCAGCGCGGCCTCGTTCAGGGGGCCGTCGCAGACGACAAAGGCCACCACGTCCTCACCCCATTCGGGGTGGGGGCGGCCGACGACGGCTACCTCTGAGACGTTTGGATGCTCCAGCAGGGCCTCTTCGACTTCGCGCGGGTAGATGTTTGTTCCGCCCGAAATGATCAGATCCTTGGACCGGTCTTTCATGGTGACATAGCCGTCCACGTCCATCGCGCCCATGTCGCCGGTCCAGAGCCAGCCATCCTTCAGCGTTTTGGCCGTGGCCTCTGCGTTCTGCCAATACCCCGACATGACGATATCCCCCCGCACGAGGATTTCCCCAACCGCATCGGGCGGAAGCGTCACGCCTTGCTCATCGGCAATGCGCACCTCGACCGCAGATTGCGCCCGTCCGACGGACCCAAGCCGTTCGCGCCAACGCGGGTGGCTGCGATCCGTCACGTCATGGCGCGACAGCGCGGTGATGCCCATCGGGCACTCTCCCTGACCATAGATCTGGGCAAAGACCGGGCCAAAGTGGTCAACGGCTTCGATGATATCGGCGTTGTACATCGGTCCACCGGCGTACACCACCGTGCGCAGACCCGCGCCCGGGTTGCCCGAGGCCTTGGCATGACGGGTCAGGCGCTGGACCATTGTCGGCGCCATGAACATGTGGACGCCACCAAAATGCGCCGCAAGGCCAAGCGTCTCCTCCGCATCGAACCCGCCGGACGGCGGAAACACATGACGGGCACCGGCGCGAACATGCATCATGTTGTAGATGCCCGCACCATGGCTGAGCGGAGCGGCGTAAAGGGCGGCGTCCTCGGCGCGGACAAGGTCACAGTCGGATTGATAACAGAGCGACATGGTCATCAGCATCCGGTGCGTGATGATCACGCCCTTGGGGCGACCGGTGGTGCCGGAGGTGTAGAACAGCCATGCCAGATCATCAGGCGCGCGATGAACGGGCGCGTCCAGCGGAGCGGCCTCCAAGAGCGCCCGCCAAGCGGCGCTGCCGGTCTCTATCACCTCTGTCGCCGCGACCTGTGCCAGATCGGGGGCAAGATCGGCCGTCGCAAAGGCAAGCGACGCGCCGGAGTTCGCCAGAATGAAATCCGCTTCGCGGGGGTGAAGCTTGGCGTTGATCGGGACAATGGCCGCTCCGGCGTGCCATGCGCCGTATTGGGCAATCAGGTAGTCGGGGACATTCTTCATGAACAGCGCAACACGGTCGCCGGGCCGGATGCCCCGCGCGATCAGAGCCCCGGCAAGGCGCAGGGCGGCGGCGTTGAAGGGCCCATAGTCCGCCACCGGCGCACGGCCCAGAAACAGCGCGGGCCTGTCGGGGCCAAGCTGGGCGGCGCGCGCAAGCCATGTCGAAATGTTCATGTGTGATCCTCCCCGGTCGCGGATGCTATGCGGGGCACCGGTCCGCTGCAACATCTGCGCGCGGCCTCGTCGCCGCAACTGCCCCCGCGTGACAGGTCCGTGCGCAGCCCGACTGGCAAAAACCCGTGGAGATGACCCGAAAACGGCGGGTGGAACGTTTGCGCCATCGCTTTTCCTTCGCCGCGCCATGGCCTATAAGCTGCGCAGAGCCCGCCGGTGTGACCGGTAACGGGCCATTGGACATGGCGAGGATGGCATGAGCGAGAAGAAGACCGAGGCGGATGTGGCCTTCATCAAGGCGCTGGCGGAACTCCTTCAGGAGAACGACCTGACGGAACTTGAAGTTATGCGCGAATATGGCGACGACGACAGCCTGCAAGTGCGCATCAGTCGCGCGGTCCCGGTTGCCGCACAGGCCGCCCCTGTCGCTGCCGCCCCCGCTCACATCGCTGCCGCCGCCCCCGCAGCGGCCGCCGTCGCCGCGCCGGAGATGCCCGAAGACCCGGCCGCCCATCCCGGTGCCGTCACCTCACCCATGGTGGGCACCGTCTACATGCAGGCCGAGCCGGGCTCTGATCCGTTCATCAGCGTCGGCGCCTCCGTCAAGGAAGGCGATACGCTGCTTATCGTCGAGGCGATGAAGACGATGAACCACATTCCGGCACCGCGCTCAGGGACCATCAAGCGCATCCTCGTCGAGGATGGCGCGCCGGTGGAATACGGCGCTCCGCTTGTGATCCTTGAGTAAGCGCATGACTGACAAGATCCTTATTGCCAACCGTGGCGAGATTGCGCTGCGCGTTATTCGCGCCTGTCGCGAAATGGGCATTCCGTCGGTCGCGGTGCATTCCACCGCTGACGCCGATGCCATGCACGTGCGCATGGCCGATGAAACCATCTGCATCGGCCCCGCGCCGTCGACCGACAGCTACCTGTCGATCCCGGCGATCATCTCGGCCTGCGAAGTCACCGGCGCGACGGCGATCCATCCCGGCTATGGATTTTTGTCGGAAAACGCCCGGTTCGTGCAGATCGTCGAAGACCACGACATCACCTTCATCGGCCCGTCGGCGGAACATATCCGCACCATGGGCGACAAGATCACCGCCAAGGAAACAGCCAAGGCGCTGGGTATCCCGGTTGTTCCGGGGTCCGAAGGCGGCGTCGGGTCTGTCGAGGAGGCCAAGAAGATCGGGGCGTCCTTTGGCTATCCGGTCATCGTCAAGGCCACCGCCGGTGGCGGCGGGCGCGGCATGAAGGTCGCCCGCGACGAGGCAGAGATGGAGCGCGCTTATCTGACCGCGCGGTCCGAATCCAAGGCCGCCTTTGGCAACGACGAAGTCTATATCGAGAAATACCTGCAACGCCCGCGCCACATTGAGATTCAGGTCTTTGGTGACGGTCAGGGCAATGGCGTGCACCTGGGCGAGCGGGACTGTTCCTTGCAGCGTCGCCACCAGAAAGTGTTCGAAGAGGCGCCCGGCCCGTCGATCAGCCCAGAGGAACGCGCCTACATCGGCGGGATCTGCGCCAAGGCCATTTCAGAAATGGGCTATCGCGGCGCGGGCACCATCGAGTTCCTGTATGAAGACGGTGAGTTCTATTTCATCGAGATGAACACCCGGTTGCAGGTGGAACACCCGGTGACCGAGGCGATCTTTGGCGTCGATCTGGTGCGCGAACAGATCCGGGTCGCCGCAGGCTACCCGCTGTCGTTCACGCAAGATGACCTGAAAATCAACGGCCACGCCATCGAAGTGCGGATCAACGCCGAGAAACTGCCCGAATTCCGGCCCTCGCCCGGCACCATCTCGCATTTCCACGCGCCCGGCGGTCTGGGTGTGCGGATGGATTCGGCGCTGTATGACGGCTATCGAATCCCGCCCTACTACGACAGCCTGATTGCCAAGCTGATTGTGCATGGCGCAGACCGGCCAGCCGCCCTTGCGCGGTTGAACCGTGCGCTGGGAGAGCTGATCGTGGACGGGGTCGAGACCACTGTGCCGCTGTTCCACGCGCTGCTGCGCGAAAAGGACATCCACACCGGCGAATACAACATTCACTGGCTGGAAAAATGGCTGGAGGCCGGCGGGCTGGAGTGATCCCGCCAGCCACGTGACAGGCTGGGTGCACGTCGCCGGTCCAAGACGTTTCTGACCCGCCCCCACCACGGGCGGCGGGTCGACACTCTGATTTCTCTCTGGCCTTGCCCCTTTGGCCAAATACCCACATTGTAGCTCACCTTTTGCCAAATGATTACGCACACCACATGAGCGTCACCCCCGAACTGCTGCTACACGCCTACCGCACCGGGATTTTTCCGATGGCGGAACGCCATGACGACCCGGAAATTTTCTGGGTCGATCCCCGGCGTCGGGGCATTCTGCCTTTGGACGGGTTCCGCATTTCCCGCAGCCTGGCAAAACGGCTGCGTCGCGATGATTACTCCGTGACGTTGAATGCCGATTTCACCGGTGTGATCGACGGCTGTGCGGACCGCGACGAAACCTGGATCAATGCCGAAATCCGCGACCTCTATCACGCCCTGCACACCGAAGGGCGCGCGCATGCGCTGGAGGTCTGGATGGACGGGGATCTGGTCGGTGGCGTCTATGGCGTGGCCGTGGGCGCGGCCTTTTGCGGCGAGTCGATGTTTTCGCGCCGCCGTGATGCGTCCAAGATCGCGCTGGCCTGGTTGATGGACCTGCTAAGACGTACCGGTTTCACGTTGTTCGACACGCAATTCCTGACACCGCACCTTGCCACTCTGGGCGGGATAGAGATCACGCGGCACGACTATCGCGCGCGGCTGTCGTCCGCGTTGAAAACAGAGGCCGATATCCTGTCTGCGCCGCTTGCCTCAAACGGTGCCGAGGTTGTCGCCCGGAACGCCTTGGCGACGACATCGGGGACCAGCGCCCCCGACTGACGGAGTGCGTCCCAAAAGCCTCTACCCATGGAAAATCGCCCCTGCCGGGCGCGCACAGCGCCTGTGCGGCGGCAAAAGTGAACTGAACGGTTTGAAAACCCCGCGCGAGTCGCTAAGTGCCGCAGCAAACCGCCCTCTTGTCGTATCCGGAGACCGTCTATGCGTTCCCTAGCCCCTGCCCTTGCGGGCCTACTGCTTGCCACCGCCGGATTCGCGCAGGAGGTGCCCAAGCCGGTCAAGCTGATGGAGGTCAGCGCCCAACCGACGCAGATCGAACGGCTGTTCTACGGTCAGGTACAGGCCCTGCAAACGGTCGACCTTGCCTTTCAGGTCGCGGGCCAGATCAAGACGCTGGATGCCGAGGAAGGCACTTATCTGAAGATCGGCCAGACGATTGCCCAGCTGGACCTTGACCGCTATCGCCGCGCGATGTCGCAGGCAGAGATCAACCTTGAAAAGGCCCAGCGTGACGTGACCCGGCTGGAAAGCCTGCGCGGACAGGCCGTATCAGAGGTGTCGGTGAACGACGCCCAGACGCAGTTGAACCTCGCCGAGATCGGCTTTGAGGACGCGCAGGACAATCTGGAACATGCCACGCTGCACGCCCCTTTCGATGCGCTTGTCGCGCGCCGTCTGGTGGCGAATTTCACCACGGTTTCGGCTGGCACGCCCGTCGTGCGCCTGCACGACGTTTCGGAACTGCGCGTGGACATCGAAGTCCCCGAGGTGCTGTTCCGGCAGGCCGGCGCGTCCGACACGGTGAAATTCAGCGCCCAATTGCCCGGCGATCCGACCAGCTATCCGCTGACCATGCGTGAATTCGAAACTGAAACCAGTTCGGTTGGCCAGACCTATACCCTGACGCTCAGCTTTGACGACCCGCCGGGCGATTTTGTCTTTCCCGGTGCCTCTGTGACGGTGATCGCGTCGGCCACCACAAACGGCCATACCGGAGTTGTCCTGCCAGAGACCGCGCTGATCTATGCGCCGGACGGATCAGCCGCCGTAATGGTCTACGACGACGGCATCGTGCGTCGCACCCCGGTCCAGATCGAGATCCGCGCCGACGGGCGCACCTATCTCAAGGACGGTCTGGACGACGGCACGCAGATCATGCTGACGGGCGCGGCTTTGGTCACGGATGGCCAATCCGTCCGCCCCTTCACTCGCGTCGGAGAATAACCTCATGTCCATCGCGCGTGCGTCCATCGACAAGGCGCTGATCACCTGGCTGTTGATGCTGATCTGCCTGCTGGGCGGAATCTGGGGCTTTGCCACCATTGGCCGACTCGAAGATCCGGCCTTTACCATCAAGAACGCCATCATCATCACGCAATACCCCGGTGCCTCGGCCGAACAGGTCGCCCGCGAGGTGAGTGAGCCGATCGAGTCCGAGATCCAGAAGATGGGTGAGATCGATTTCATCACCTCATCGAACAAACCGGGTGTCAGCCGCATCTCGGTCAACATTGAATCGACCTTTGACGGCACCGAACTGCCCGCGATCTGGACCAAGCTGCGCAACCGCGTACAGGACGCCCAGCGCAGCCTGCCCGCAGAGGCGGGCACCCCGATCGTCAACGACAACTTCGGCGACGTCTACGGAGTGTTCTATGCCGTGACCGCGCCCGGCTTTACCGATGCGGAAACCCACGAGATCGCGGAATTCCTGCGGCGCGAACTGCTGGCTGTCGATGGCGTGGCGGACGTGGCCCTGGCCGGGCTGCCCACCGAGGCGATCTATGTCGACGCCAACCCGGCGATTTTCAGCAATCTCGGGATCGCGCCCACGGCACTGGCAACGGCACTCGCCAATACCGACACGCGCACACCGGCGGGCAGCATCGTGCAAAACGGGCAGGATATCCGCATTCAGGCCCCTGCCGGGGATGCCTCGGTGGACGAAATCGCACGGCTGACCATCGGTGTCGGCGGTGAGGTGATCGACCTGCTGGACATCGCCAAAGTGACCCGTGGCCGGGTTGAAACCCCTACCGAAATCATCCGCTTTCAGGGGCAAGAGGCGTTTACGCTGGGGGTTTCGGGCAAGGCTGACCTGAACATCGTCGAGATCGGCCAGCGGGTCGATGCGCGGCTGGCTGAAATCATGCGCGACATTCCCGCCGGTGTGGAACTGCAACCGATCTACCAGCAGCACGTGGTCGTGGACGAGGCGTCGAACGCCTTTCTGGTGAACCTTGCCATGTCGGTGGCGATTGTGGTGATCGTTCTGGCACTCTTCATGGGATGGCGGGCGGCTGTCGTGGTGGGGGCCACGCTGTTGCTGACCGTGGTCGGCACCATCTTTGTAATGGCCATTTTCGGCATCGAGATGGAGCGTATCTCGCTGGGCGCGCTGATCATCGCCATGGGGATGCTGGTGGACAACGCCATCGTGGTCGCCGAGGGGATGCAAGGCGACATGGCGCAGGGCAAATCCGCCCGCGATGCCGCCGAGGATGTCGCCGCCAAGACCCAGACCCCGCTGCTGGGCGCGACCGTGATCGGCATCATGGCCTTTGCAGGGATCGGCCTGTCCCCGGATGCGACCGGTGAATTCCTGTTCTCGCTGTTTGCGGTGATCGGCATTTCGCTGCTGCTGTCCTGGATTCTCGCGATCACGGCCACGCCGCTTTTGGCGCATTACTTCTTCAAGGTCGGCACCGGCGACGCGGGCGACCAATACGGCGGACCGCTGTTTCGCGCCTACCGCGCGACGCTGAACCTTGCGCTGCGGTTGCGCTGGCTGGTGATTGCCGGGCTGATCGGCCTGACGGTGGTGTGCTACATCGGCTTTGGCCAGGTGAAGCAGCAGTTCTTTCCCGACAGCAACACGCCGCTGTTCTACGTCCACTACAAGCTGCCTCAGGGGGCCAGCATCCATCGAACGGCAGAGGACATGAAGCTGCTCGAAGACTGGCTGGCGGATCGTGACGACGTGGTGTCGGTTGCGACCTTTGTGGGCGGCGGGGCCACGCGGTTCATGCTGACCTACGCGCCCGAAGAGGCGCTGCCGACCTATGGCCACCTCATCATCCGCACCGAAAGCCTTGAACAGATCCCGCCGCTGCGCAGCGACCTTGAGGCCTTTGGGCGCAACACACTGACGGCGGGCGAGTTCCGGACCGAACGTCTGGCCTTTGGCCCCGGCGGGGGTGCCCCGATCGAGGCGCGTTTCTCCGGGCCGGACCCGGTGGTCCTGCGCGAATTGGCCGAAAAGGCGATGGCTGAACTGCACGCCGGATCGGATCAGTTGCTGGACCTGCGCACCGACTGGCGCGAACGCGAACTGGTGATCAAACCGATCTTCGCCGATGAGCGTGCCAAGGCGGCGGGCGTCACCCGCGAGGATCTGGCCAACTCCCTGCTGCTGGGTTCTGACGGGTTGCAGGCAGGTGTCTACCGCGAAGGCGACCGCCTGATCCCGATTATCCTGCGCACCGATGTGGCCGCGCAGGAAGGCGGCGCCTATCTGGCGGACCAACCGGTCTATTCCAGCGCCGCACAGGCCTATATTCCGGTGTTGCAGCTGATCGACGGCTACGACTGGGAGGCGCAGAACACGCTCTTGCGCCGTCGCGACCGGGTGCCCACCATCGCGGTGCAGGCAGGCGTCGCCGCCGGAGTCAACGCCTCTGCCGTCTTCAACGAGATACGCGCCGGGATCGAAGCCATTGACCTGCCCGAAGGGTACACCCTTGAATGGGGCGGCGAATACGAAAGCTCGACAGAGGCGCAGGCCGCACTGGGCAAGCAGTTGCCGCTGTCGCTGATCATCATGGTGCTGATTTCCGTCCTGCTGTTCGGCCAGATCCGTCAGCCCGTGGTGATCTGGCTGCTGGTCCCGATGAGCGTGAACGGCGTGGCGCTGGGGCTGCTGGGGACCGGGTTGCCGTTTTCCTTCACCGCGCTGCTGGGCCTGCTCAGCCTGTCGGGGATGCTGATCAAGAACGGCATCGTTCTGGTCGAGGAGATCGACCTTGTCCGGGCCGAGGGCGTGGGCTTTCGCACGGCGGTTCTGGATGCCTCCACCTCGCGGTTGCGGCCTGTTGTGCTGGCCGCCGCGACGACGATCCTTGGCATGATCCCGCTGCTGTCCGACGCCTTCTTTGCGTCCATGGCGGTGACGATCATGGGCGGGCTTGGCTTTGCCTCTGTCCTGACGCTGATCGCGGCCCCGGTGCTTTACTTCAGCTTCTTCCCCAAAGCGCGCAAGGCGGACGCAGCGGCCACCGCTGCGGCCAAGGCCTGACGCACACATTCCCAAGAACCGGACCGCGGTCCGGTTCTTGGGCACCTACGCCCCCGCGCTACGACAGGTCGTCAAAGATTTGTTCAGGAAACGGGTGAAACCCGAGACGTCCGGCGGCGATCAATCCGGCAGCGTGCAGCGCAGGACCCAGACGTCAAAACGCGCATGGTCCATCGCGTTCAGCGCCGGGGACGAGGCGATCATCCAGCCCGAAAACAACGGCTTGGCAATGCCCGCCTCGCGGATGGTCAAGAAGGCATAGGCGTCACCGGAAGGGTCGCCTTCGGGATAGCGGCATTCCTTGAGCGCGATCTCGATCAGGCCCAGAACCTCTGTCTCGCCGTTTTGCAGGACGATGTCCGTGACCTTGGCGTTCAGCTTGTCCAGCCCGCGCAGCACGGCGCCTGTGCCATTGCTCGCCTTTTCCTGCGCACCGGCAGGGACGGCCGCCAGCGCAAGCAGAACAGCGGCCGCGCGCAGGCTCATTGTGTGGTGTCCTCTGCTCCGCCGCCAACATAGCGCAGCAAAAGCGTGAGCAGGCTGACAGAGCCTTGGGTGTCGAGGATTTCTTCGCCAGCGCCATAATAGAACAGCGAGCCGCCGGGGGAGATTTCGACATAGTTTCCGCCAAGCAGCCCTTCGGAGGCAATGGCGATCACGCTGTCATCGGGCACCTGCACGCCGTCGTTCAACACAACGGTGGTGTCGGCACGGTAGGTTTCGGCGTTCAGGCTGATCCCGCTGACGGTGCCCACCTTGACGCCTGCAAGGCGCACGTCGGTGCCGACACTGATCCCTTCTACGGACCGGAAAGAGGCAGACAGCTCATACCCGGTCGCGCCGATGGCAAAGCCCGTGCTCTGAATAGTATAGGCCCCAAAGGCCAGCGCCGCCGCCAGAACCGCGCCGCCGACGGCCACTTCGGCCACGGAATGGGTCATTTGGGCGACCACGCCTCATAGTCGCGACGGTCTGCCGGAGCCTCACGGCGGATAGAGCCGGCGGGCGCGTAGGCCAGCGCGGTGCCGGTCAGGTTCTCGCTGTGCGGCTTTTCCCAGACCTTGTGCGGCAGCGGCCGGTCGGTGGGCGCTTCTTTGAAGGTGTGGTGCAGCCAGCCATGCCAGTCGGGGCTGACGCGGCTTGCCTCTGCCTCACCGTTAAAGATCACCCAGCGCCGCTTGCCGTCGCGGGTCTGGTAGAAGGTGTTGCCCTGCTCATCCTCGCCGACCTTCACGCCTTTGCGGCTGGTGTAGATCAGGGTGTTGAGCGTGGCGCCATTCCACCAGGTCACGGCGCGCAGAAGGGTATTGAGAATGCCCATGGACGACTCCTCGTGTGTCTCGGGCCTTGTATGGCGAATTACCGGGGCGGGGTCCAGTGGCAGCCATGACGCATGTTCCCCGTTTACCGCAGTTGAAGAAGGTTCTGGCGCGGCAAACGTGGTGAACATAATCTTAACACAAAGGGGTGGCACGCGGACCATGACCAAAAAGACCAGAAACGGGCGAGCAGTGATGAAAGATACAGTAACGGCAGTCACCTGCCGGGGCGTGGCCGTGCCCGCCTCTCCCTTTCTGACCGAAACCCGCATACGGCGCATGGCCGAAGAACGTTATGAAGGCGATGAGATCGCAGGCGCGCTGGCCGTTGTGCGCCCCGGCGACCGGGTGCTGGAGCTGGGCGCGGGACTGGGTGTGGTGGGGGCCGTGGTGGCCAGCAATGCCGCCCCGGAGGCCGTGCTGTCGTTTGAGGCCAACCCCGACCTGATCCCCCATATCCGCGCGCTACATGCCTTGAACGGCCTGCAAGACAGGATCGAACTGCGCAATCAGGTGTTGATGAGCGCCCCGGACCGGCCCGACACCCGGACCTTTTACCTGCGCACCTCTTTCCTTGGGTCCTCTCTGGTGGATGTGGACAACCGTCAGACACGGCCCGTCGAGGTGCCGACCGCCTCTTTCGACGCCGTGGTCGAAGAGTTCCGCCCCAACGTCCTGATCATGGATATCGAGGGGGGCGAGTTGGAGTTTCTTGAACACGCCAGCCTCAAGGGCATCCGCGCGGTGGTGATCGAATTCCATCCCGGCGTCTACGGCACCGAGGGCGCCAAGACCTGCAAGGACCGGCTGCGCGCGCTGGGGTTCCGCCGCAATGACGATGTGTCGACGCGGTTCGTCTGGACGTGCAGCCGCGCTCTGCTGCGGATGGAACCGCCCAGCCCGGTGGGCGGCTGGTCCTGCCAGATCGCGCGGCTGAAACGCCCGGTGGTCGTGCCGCCGACGCATCGGTCGCATGTGCAACCCTCGGGCGTGCTGTCCGCCGAAGGACAGGTGGTGCCGCACGCGGCCACGTGGCGGAACGCGCGGCTGTTGACCCCGCCGCCTGCGCAACCCGACCATGCCGAGCGTCTGCCGGGCCGCTGGCTTTGGGGCGGTGTGCTGTGGCGCTATTTCCCGCATTTCGTGACCGAAAGCGTGACCCGGCTCTGGGCGCTGGAACATATCGACATGTCGCGCTTTGATGGCATCCTGTTCACCCCCAAGAACCCGACCAACACCGATCCGCTGCCCGCGTTTCACCACGAATTCCTGCGGCTGATGGGTTGTGACCTGCCGATCCATGAGGCCCGCGCGCCCTGCGTGCCGGATCAGTTGATCGTGCCGGGTCAGGGCTTTGGGCTGGGTGACATCAGCCGCGGCACCGACCGGTTCATCGAGACGGTTGCCCTGCGCTTTGGGCAGGATGTGGTGCCCGAGGGGCCGGAGAAGCTGTATATCAGCCGCTCGCGGCTGGGCGCGGGGCGGGGCGCGCTGTTGGGTGAGGCGCGACTGGAGGCGTATCTGGCGGCGGAGGGTTATGAGATTTTCCACCCGCAGGCGCATTCGCTGACCGAGCAGGTGGCCCGCTACAAGGCGGCCAGACAGATCGTGGCGGCGGAGGGGTCGGCGCTGCATTTTCTGGCCTTCGCGGCGCGGCCCGATCAGCAGGTGGCGATGGTTTTGCGGCGGCGGTCGGGGGCGACGCAGCATATCTCGGCGCATCTGGAAAGTTTTTCGGGGCGCGCGCCCCTTTGGGTCGAGACCCTGCGGCGGGCATGGATGCCGGCCGGGCAGGTCCGCAAGCGATTGGCCATCGGAGAGCCGGATTTCGCGGCGGTTCAGGCGGCCCTTGTGGGGGCCGGATTCGTGGCCCCCGGCCCGGTCTGGGAGCAGCCCGGAGAGGATGAGGTTCGGGCGCTTTTGGGGCCTGATTTTGAGCTTTTGGACGAGGCCGCGCGGCTGGCGGGATAAGGGCTGTCCACGCGTGGACAAGATCGCGCCCCAAGAAAATCAATAGCTTGCAGAGACGGTTTAACCTTGTCTTCAGGTTTTTCCCGCGTGACCAGCGGTGACGGTGGGCGGTGGCGGTGGGTTGAAAACCCACCCTACGCCTTGATCACCGCGCGAGGGCTGTGACCTCGATCTCGATCCGGTATTTGGGGTCGATCAGCCCACATTCCACCATGGTCGCGGCGGGGGGATTGGCGCCAAACGCCTCGCGCAGCAACGGCCAGCAGGGTTCGAATTCGGACCGATCCGGCAGGTAATAGGTCACTCGCACCACATCCGAGAGGCCGGAACCGGCCTTTTCCAGCGCCGCCGCAATGGTCGCCAGCGCGGCCCGGCACTGGTCCTGCACCGTCTCGCCCTGCCCCACGGTGCCCGCCACATGGACAAAGCCCCCGGCCACAACCGCGCGGCAATAGCCGATCTGTTCCTCGAACGGGCTGCCGGACGAAATGCGGGTGATGGTCATAATCATGTCTCCAACGCTGATGGATCTGTCGCGCCCAATGTCCCGGATCGCAGCCAAAGCGCAAGATGGGCCGGAGGGGCATGGACAAAAACCCTGCCACGCCCGCCAACGTGGCAGGGGCTGGACAGCGCCGTTTCGCCCCCCCATCGCGGCAAAAGAAAAGGCGGGGTCAACCCCCGCCCTACCCTAATCCGCGATGTCGCGGCCTCAGCCTGCCGAAGCGCCCTCTTTCTTGGCGTCGGCATAGATCATCAACGGCTTGGCCTCAGAGACCACCGATTCCTCATTGACGACAACCTCTGTCACCTCATCCATGCCCGGCAGTTCGAACATGGTGTCCAGCAGGATACCCTCAAGAATGGAGCGCAGCCCGCGCGCGCCGGTCTTGCGTTCAATCGCCTTTTTGGCGATGGCCGACAGCGCGTCTTCGGTGAAGTCGAGCTTGGTGTCTTCCATCTCAAACAGGCGCTGGTACTGCTTGACCAAGGCGTTCTTGGGCTGGGTCAGGATGGTGACAAGCGCGTCCTCATCCAGATCCTCAAGCGTGGCGATGACCGGCAGACGGCCGACAAATTCCGGGATCAGGCCGAATTTCAGCAGATCCTCAGGTTCCAGTTCCTTAAACGTCTCACCGACGCCAACCAGACTGTCATCGCGCACATCGGCGCCAAAGCCCATGGCAGAGCCTTTGCCGCGCTGCTTGATGATCCGGTCAAGACCGGCGAAGGCCCCACCACAGATGAACAGGATATTGGTGGTGTCGACCTGAAGGAATTCCTGCTGCGGATGTTTGCGCCCGCCCTGCGGCGGAACCGAGGCAACGGTGCCTTCCATCAGCTTCAGCAGGGCCTGCTGCACGCCCTCGCCCGAAACGTCGCGGGTGATCGAGGGGTTTTCAGACTTGCGGGTGATCTTGTCGACCTCGTCGATGTAGACGATGCCGCGCTGCGCGCGTTCGACGTTGTATTCGGACGATTGCAGCAGCTTGAGAATGATGTTTTCCACATCCTCACCGACATAGCCCGCCTCTGTCAGCGTGGTGGCGTCGGCCATGGTAAACGGCACATCCAGAATGCGCGCCAGCGTCTGCGCCAACAGCGTCTTGCCGCAGCCGGTGGGGCCGATCAGCAGGATGTTGGATTTCGCCAGTTCGATGTCCGACGATTTCTGCGCGTGGTTGAGACGTTTGTAATGGTTGTGAACGGCGACAGAGAGCACACGTTTGGCCGTGGCCTGCCCGATCACGTAATCGTCCAGAACATCGCAAATCTCACGCGGGGTGGGAACACCATCAGCCGCCTTCAGCCCGGCGCCCTTGGTTTCCTCGCGGATGATGTCCATGCAAAGTTCAACGCATTCGTCGCAGATGAACACGGTGGGGCCCGCAATCAGTTTACGTACCTCATGCTGGCTCTTGCCGCAAAAGCTGCAATAGAGGGTATTCTTGCTATCGCCGCCTGAATTCGTTGCCATTGTGCACCTTTCCCGGTCTCAAATCCGGTTTCTGCTTCGCCAGCGACCGACCATTGCGCCCCCACAACGCGGCCTGCCGCCAGTGTTCGGACAGCTTAGGCCACGTGGTCGGGCGCGACAATCCGAAAATTCGCCCCGCCCCACCCTGCGGCGCGGGGCTGCCTCATTAGGCGTCGCTGTCACCCTCGGACGTGCGCGACGTCACGATTTCGTCGATCAGCCCCCAGGACTTGGCCTGTTCGGCGTCCATGAAATTATCCCGCTCCAGCGCGCGTTCGACCGTGTCGTAGTCCTGACCGGTGTGTTTCACGTAGATCTCATTCAAGCGGCGCTTCAGCTTCAGCGTTTCTTCGGCGTGGATCATGATGTCTGTCGCCTGCCCCTGATAGCCGCCGGAGGGCTGGTGGACCATGATGCGGCTGTTGGGCAGCGAATAGCGCATACCCGGCGCACCGGCGGTCAACAGCAAAGACCCCATCGAGGCCGCCTGCCCGATGACAAGGGTCGACACCTTGGGTTTGATGTATTGCATGGTGTCGTAGATCGACAGGCCCGAGGTCACAACGCCACCGGGGCTGTTGATATACATCGAGATTTCCTTGGACGGGTTTTCCGCCTCAAGGTGGAGCAACTGCGCCACGATGAGGGAGGACATGCCGTCATGCACCGGACCGCTGAGGAAGACGATGCGTTCCTTCAGCAGGCGGGAGAAGATGTCATAGGCACGTTCCCCGCGGCTGGTCTGCTCGACGACCATGGGGACGAGGTTCATATATGTCTCGATCGGATCTTTCATTTCAGCCTGCCTGCAAATGCTGTCAAAGGTGTAACGCTTGGATGTTACCTGAGTCTTAGTATCGCCATTGGGGGGCTGCAAGGGGCGCAGGGGAAAACGCCCGGAGGCGGGGCGGCCTTGCGCGGGGCGGCACAGACCCGGATCAGTGGCCGATCCGGCGCACATCCGTGCAAATGTGGGCGGCGCATTCCATTTCCAGCGTGACATGGGTCAGCCCGTGCGCGGTGGCCAGTTGCGTCTTGACCCGGTCCTTGATCGCGTCGGCATGGACCCAAGCGCCGGTCTCTATCACCAGATGCGCTTGCAGGGCGGTGGCGTGCTCATCCATCTGCCACAGGTGCGCGTGATGCAGGCTTTGCACGCCGTCCACGGCCTCGGCGGTCTTGAGCACATGTTCCGGGGCCATGCGCGGCGGGCTGCCCAGCATCAGGATGCGGATGACGCCGCCGATTTCGGACCATGCCATCCACAGGATGTAGCCGGCAATCAGCAGGGTGATGGCCGGGTCGACCCATGTCCAGCCAAAGGCCCAGATCAGCGCCCCCGCCACGATCACCGCGACCGAGCCCATGGCATCGGCGAGGTTGTGCAGAAAGGCGGCGCGGATGTTCACGCTGTCCTGCGCCATGCGGTAGGTCAGCGCGGCGGTCACAAGGTCGATGACCAGCGCGACGGCGGCGATGACGATGATCAGCCAGCCGATCACCTCTTGCGGCTGGAAGAACCGCATCACCGCCTCATAGATCAGGTAGAGGCCGATCACGATGAGGGTGGTCAGGTTGATCAGCGCGGCGACCACCTCTGCCCGGCCATAGCCAAAGGTCATCTCTGCGTCGGCGGGGCGGCGGGCAATGCGGCGGGCCCATGCGGCGATGATCAGGCTGGCCGCGTCCGAGAAGTTGTGCAGCGCGTCGGCGATCATGGCGAGCGAGCCGGAGAGCACCCCGCCAACCACCTGCGCGACGGTCAACAGCAGGTTCACACCGACGGCAGCCGCCATGCGGGCGTCGCCGGCATCGGGGTCGACGTGGTGGTGGTGATGATGGTGGTGTCCGTGTGGCATGGGCTGAGAAAGCGCCCATTGGCGATGAGGGTCAAGGTGGCTTGGCCCCTCCGCGACCGGGGGTCGCGCGGGTCTGCCTGTGCGGCCGCGTGACCTTGCCGCAGTCCGCCGCGCAGGGCGCGCGGCGGACGACAGGTTTCATGGCCCAGCGCGCTTAGCCAAACATGTCCGAGGTGATGCCAGCGTACCAGCCGACGCTTTCCTCATAGGTGGCCTTGCGCAGGGCGGCGTCCTCACCGGTGTCGGAGATGAACCCGTCGACCTTGGCGATCTTTTCATCCGTCGCCTCATAGGTCGCGCCCACCTTGACGCCGTCGTCGGTGTCGATCAGCGACCAGCAGGTGTTCGAGAACTTGGCCGGGAAGACGCGGCTGCCGGTGAGCGCACCGCGCACCGCCATCGCCGCGACCTTGGCCTGACTGTTGGCGGAAAAGCCGGATTTCGGCATGTCGCCCTGATTGGTGGCATCGCCAAGGATGTGAATATTCTCATCCAGCCGCGATTGCATGGTGTGACCGTTGACCGGTGCCCAGTTGCCATCGGTCAGATCGGCGGCGGCACAGATCATGCCCGCCTTTTGCGCCGGAATGACGTTGCAGACATCCGCCTTGATGACCTCACCGTCGATGTCGACCTCCATCGTGTCGGGGTTCACAGAGACGTTCTCGCCGCCGAAATCCGGGCCGATGCGGGTGATCATGCCGCCATAGTGCTTTTGCCAGCCCTCTTCGAACAGCGCCTGTTTGGAGAACCCCTCTTTCGGGTCGGCTATGATGATCTTGGCGGTGGGATTGGTGGCCTTGAGCACATGGGCGACCATGGAAATCCGCTCGTACGGGCCGGGCGGGCAGCGGTAGGGGTTGGGGGGCGCGACCATGACATAGGTGCCGCCCTCCGGCATGGCGTCGATCTGTGCCTTGAGCAACGCGGTCTGGGTGCCGGCCTTGTAGGCATGGGGCATGGCGGTTTGGGCGGTCACGTCCCAGCCGGGCACCGCGCCGTCGACAAAGTCGATGCCCGGCGAGATCACAAGCCGGTCATAGGGCACGCTGCCGCCACCGGCCAGTGCCACGGTCTTGGCGTCGCGGTCCACGCCCACGGCCCAGTCATGAACGACGTTGACGCCGTAGTCAGAGGCCAGCTTGGCATAGTTGTGTTCGATGCTTTGCAGATCGCGAAAGCCGCCGATGTAGAGATTGGAGAAAAAGCAGGTGTAATAGCTGCGCGAGGGTTCGATCAGGATAACGTCGATCTCACCATTGCTGTCCTTGGCGATATAGCGGGCCGCGGTCGCGCCCCCTGCCCCGCCGCCGATCACCACGGCGCGCGGTTTGCCGTGGCTGGCGGCCTGTACCATCGGTGCCGCGAGCGAGGCTGCCGCCGCAGCGCTGCCCAGAAATCTGCGTCTGTTCAATGTCATGTCCGTTCTCCTCCTTGTTTGGGCAGGGTTATCGGTGCGGCTGCCCTCCGCCTTTCAAACCGGGACGAGGACGCCCCGTTGTCATTCCCAAAGCCACGAAAAACCCCGCGCGGCACGGGGCTGCGCGGGGCGAGGGGCAGTTGAAAAAGGTCTTGGAGGTGTTTGGGTCCGGCGGTGTCACGTCGGCAAGAGGCCGAAGAACGCCGCCAGCGCCAGCAAAGCACCCAACATCAGTATCCGGGTTGCGAAAGGCATCCGCATGAAATCCATCCAAACTGGCCGGGGTTATCCCGGCGGAACACACAAGCGCAGAGGCGGAAATGGCACCGCTGCGGCGGGGCGCGTTGCCCTGCATGGTCACTGTCTTCTCTGGGTGGATTTTGCTCAATTGCGGAATACCTGACCCTTCGTCATTCGATGGTTGCGAAATAGGCCGCCAGTGCGGCGATTTCCTCATCGCTGAGGCGTCCGGCCATCATCTGCATCACCGGATGTACCCGCAGCTTACGCTTGTAGGCGTGCATGGCGATGACAAAGTCCTCTTCGGGCCATTTGACGATAGAGGGGATGCCGTCGTCGGCCCCGTCGCGCCGGTGGCAGGTCAGGCATTCGGACGCGAGGTATTCGCCATAGGCCACGTCCCCCACGATGGCGAGGATATCGGGCGGCAGGTCCACCTCACGGGCGATGGCGGTGGGGGCGGCCTCGGGGATGTCCTGCGGATTGGCGGAAAACTGGCGCAGATAGGCCAACACGTCGTGGCGGTCTTGTGCGTCTTTGATGCCCCGGAAGGACATGCGCGTGCCGGAAATCAGAACGCGGGGGTTTTCGATATAAGCGTCCAGCAGGTCGTAGTCCCAAGTCAGGCCGTCGCTTGAGGCGCGTTCCATTGATTTGGAATAGTCGAACCCCTCTATGCTGCCCGCGCGGCGTCCGAAAATGCCGTTGAGATGCGGGCCGATGCGGTTCTTGGCCCCTTCGCCAACCTGATGACAACCGATACATTGGCGAAACAGATTTGCCCCGCGATCCGCATCGCCGATCAGCCGGGCCTCCTCCTCTGCCTGTGCTGGCCCCCCGAGGGGAACCAGCGCGACGAGGGCTGTTATTGTCAGCCGCATCATCATGGTCAGACCTTATTGGCCGAAGGACTTGAGGTAGGCAATCATTGCCGCGACATCCTCATCCTTTCTCAGACCGGCAAAGGCCATCTTGGTGCCCTTCACGGTGCCGCGCGGGTTGCCGAGGAAGGCGGCGAGGGTGTCTTCGTCCCATGTACCGCCCATGTCGGCCATCGCGCTGGAGTATTTGAAGTCCTCGATGCCACCGATGGCGCGACCGATCACGCCGGTCAGGTGCGGGCCGGTGCGGTTCTTGGCCCCGTCGCCGATCTGGTGGCAGGCCTTGCACTTGCCAAAGATCTTTTTGCCATCGGCGACCCGTTCGGGGTCAAGCGAGCCCTCTGCCGGGGCGGCCGCAGGGGGGACTGCCGGGGCGGCGTCGGGGTCCGGGTCGGTGGCGGCGACCTCTGCCGGGTCGGCGGCGGAAGCCGGGTCAACGGCGGGCTCTGCGCCCGCCTCATCCGGGGTCACATCCAGAACCGTGGCGCGCATGGTGATCTCAACCGGGGAATCCTTGCAGTTTTCCATGCAAGGTTCCGCGCGCCAGAGGCTGTATTCCGTCTGGGCCCGGTCATCGACGACAAAGCCGTCGGCGTTGGGCAGCGTGATCGTCGGCAGGGTGTCGTTGGAGACCTCGAACGCATCGTCGATGATGTCGTTGGAATAGAGGATATAGGCGACGATGGCGTAAACATCGTCATCCGACAGGGTCTGCGCCGCGCCAAAGGGCATGGAGCGGTGGACATAGTCCCAGATCGTCGAAGTATAGGGCCAGTAGCTGCCCACGGTTTTTAACGGGTCGTCGTCGGCCAATGTGCCGCCGCCCCCGGCCAGTTTCGGCCAGTTGCCGACCCCCTCGGCGAAAGAGCCATGGCAGGCGGCGCAGTTCTCTTCGAACAGCGGCTCGCCCGCCAGCGCGGTGCCGCTGCCGACCGGCAGGCCGGTGCCATCGGGGCTGACGTCGAGGTCCCAGGCGGCGACTTCCTCTGGCAGGGCCTCACGGCCAAGGCCAAAGCGCAGGCCGGTGCTGTCGCCATTGTCCGCGTGGGCGGCGCCGACGATGCCGCCATCCAGCGCCGCCGGGTCCGCCGCGTCTGGGGCAGCAGCGGTCTGCACCGGGGCCACCGGCTCGGGGATGGGGGCGGGCAGGTTTGCGAGAACCTGCGGATTGCTGGGATAGCCCGCGATATTGCGATCGGCGAAGTTATACGCGCCCACCAGCATCAGGCCGATGCCCGCGGCGACGCCGCCGTAGAGTTTAAGAGACTTCGACATTTTCGGCCTCCCCATTGGCTTTGACGTGCCATGTCTGGATGCAGTTGTTGTGATAGATCGAGTTCAGCCCGCGCACGTCGCGCAGTTGCGCCTTGGTCGGCTGGACATAGCCGGTCTCATCCATTGCGCGGGACTGGAGCAGCATGTCTTCGCCGGTCCATGTGGTGTCGAGGTAGAAGCGGGTCAGCGCCTTGTCCTCACCGGGGGCGGCCAGACGGGCGGTTTCCCATGTCATGCCGCCATCCTTGGACACATCGACACGGGTGATCTTGCCGTGGCCGGACCACGCCATGCCGGTGATGACCAGCGGGCCATGACCGTGCTTGATCGGCGCTTGCGGGCTGGGCGAGGTGATGACGGACTTGGCGTCCATGACCCATGTCCACTTGCGCGAGGTGCCGTCGGCCAGCGTGTCGGTGTATTTCGAAGTCTCTTCGCGGCTCTCGACCGGGCCATCCATGACCTCGATCCGGCGCAGCCATTTGACCCACATGTTGCCTTCCCAGCCGGGAACGACAAGGCGGGCGGGATAGCCGTGCTCCTTGCGCAGAGCCTCGCCATTGGCCTTGAAGGCGACCAGAACGTCGTCCATCGCCTTTTCCATCGGGATCGAACGACCGTTGGAGGAGGCATCCGCGCCCTCGACGTAGACCCATTTGTCCTTGAAGTCGCCCGCAGCCTCCAGTCCGGCCTCTGCCAGCAAGGTGCGCAGCGGCACGCCGGTGTATTCCATGTTGTGGATCATGCCGTGGGTGAACTGCGCGCCGTTCAATTGCGCGCCTGCCCATTCCATGCCGGTGTTGGCGGCGCATTCGCAGAAATAGACATGCTGTTCGCGCGGGAAACGTTCCAGATCGGCGTAGGAGAAGACCAGCGGCTTGTCCACCAGACCGTTGATCATCAGCCGGTAGTCGGATTTCGACAGTTCGATCGCGCCGGAATGATGACGCTCAAACGCGCAGCCCTGCGGGGTGATGGTGCCGTCCAGCGCGTGGATCGGCGTGAAGTTGATCGAGGAAATCGTATCGGCGGTCAGCCATTCGACGTTGCGGCGGATGACGTCGTCCTCGAACCTGATCGGCAGGCCATAGGGGACCTCATCGACACCCGCGCCAAGGCCCGTGGCCCAGTCCTGCACCTCGGTGATCAGCGGATCGGGGCCAGCGGCGCGCGCGCCGGTGGCCGCCACCGCGCCTGCCCCCAGAGCGGCGGCACTGGTCAGGAACTGGCGGCGGGAGGGGCCGTTTGCGTCCTTGCTCATTGCGTTCTCCTTACGGATCATATCATTCATCTATGTGAATGAGTTGGCTGGAAAACAGGCGGGCCAAAGCCCGCCTGAAAGACGTGGCGGCGTCTTAGACGCCAACCACCTCAACGGTGTCGCGGGGCGCAATCGAAACGGTGCCCTGCTTGCGGATGTGGCTTTCGACCACATCCCAGATCTGCGGCCCCTCGGTGCCCTCGTTCACGCTGGCCCAGCCGGCGACCACATAGGTCTTGGCCGGGTCAATCGGCTCTCCGGTGCTGAGCAGGGTCATGTTCGAGATCCGCTGCCCCTGCGGCTTGGACACGTCGCAGCGGTAGCCCATGCCACCAACGCGCACCATGTCGCCGCCCTGCTGGTAGTAGGGGTCGGGGTTGAAGATGTTGTCGCCCACGTCCTCAAGGATCACCTTGAGGAATTCGCCTGTCATTTCAGAGCGGTACGCCTCACCATAGGTCATGGAGGTGACGTTCCAGATATCCTCGCGGGTGATGTTGTCACCAGGGATCAGCGAGGGGCCCCAGCGGACGCCCGGCGACAGGGCGATATCGGCCTCACGCTCGGACAGCAGGGCGTCGCAGATCAGGTCGTCCCATGTGCCGTTGAAGTTGCCCCGGCGATAGAGCAGCGAGTCGGTCTGGCCGATCACCTCTTCGAGGTCGGCCTTGTAGGGTGCGCGCTGTTCGTCGATCAGGCTGGCCATTTCCGGGGCCGGCGTGATCACGTCCGAGAAGATCGGGATCAGCTTGTGCCGGAAACCCATCATGCGGCCGTTCTGCACGTCCAGATCGACGCGGGAGACGAATTTGCCGTTGGAGCCGGAAGCGATCAGGATCGTATCCCCCACCAGCACAGGTTCGGGCAGCGCATCATGGGTGTGGCCGGTCAGGATCACGTCGATGCCGGTGACCTTCGAGGCCATCTTTTTGTCGACGTCAAAGCCGTTGTGCGACAGGCAGACCACCAGTTCGGCCCCCTGCGCGCGGACCTCATCCACCATGGCCTGCATGTTTTCGTCGCGGATGCCGAACGAGAACTCGGGGAACATCCAGCGCGGGTTGGCGATGGGCATATAGGGGAAGGCCTGACCGATAACGGCGATCTTGACGCCGCCGCGCTCAAAGAACTTGTAGGGCGGGAAGAGATCCGGCAGCGGTTCATCCCATTCGGCGTCAAAGATGTTCTGGCCAAGTGCTGCAAACGGCAGGTTCTCGACCAGTTCCTGCACCCGCTCGGACCCGAGGGTGAATTCCCAGTGGAACGTCATGGCGTCGGGCTTCAGCCCGTTCATGACGTTGACCATGTCCTGCCCTTCGGTGTGGTAGCAGGTGTAGGAGCCGTGCCATGTGTCGCCGCCATCCAGCAGCAGCGCATCGGGGCGGTCGGCGCGGATCGAGTTCACCACCGTGGCGACGCGGTCCATGCCGCCGACGCGGCCATAGCCTTGCGCCAGCGCACTGAAGTCACCCGAGGACAGCGCGTAATGCGAGGGCGCGCCGTCGTCGATGCCGTACAGCTTGCGGAAATCCGCGCCGGTGACATGGGGCACCGCACCTTTGTTGCCACCGACGCCGATATTGACCGAGGGTTCGCGGAAATAGATCGGTTTCAGCTGCGCATGGATGTCGGTGACGTGGATCAGGCTGACATTGCCGAAGGTGTCGAATTGCAGCAACTGGTCCTGGGTCAGCTTTTGCTGGGCGGCGAGCCGCGCCCAGTTGCCAAAGCCGGACGCGCCGAGCATCGCCGAGGCGGCCATGGACACTTGCAGGAAATCGCGTCTTGAGATCATGGGGAGGGACTTTCTATCTCATGACACACATGCGCATGTGTGAATTTGTTGGAGAAAGGAAACCCCGCGCCAGTCACCTGACGCGGGGTCGTGTGTCTTAGTTGCGGACCGAGGGGCCCTCGACCGAGAGGCCGTTGCCGCGCGATTTCACGTATAGTTCCAGCGCGATGAATTCCGGCGAACCGGTGCCGAAGGTTTCGGCGCGGGTGTCGCGGATGCAGCCCTTGAAGCGCGAATGCGATCCGTTCAGCTTGGCGTTTTTCAGACGGTAGGTCGGGAACCCGTTGATCTGGCCCTGGCTGAGGTGGTCGGCGCGGATGTAGTTGCCGTAGTTCTGCTCGTGGCAGTTGGCGCAGGACAGTTCAAGCTGGCCAAAGCGGGTATAGTACATCTCCTTGCCCTTTTGCCAGGCGTCGGCAACCGGGCCGTCGATGGCCACATTGACCGGCAATCCGCGCGACACGGAGGCAATCAGCGCCTCCATCGAGACCGCCGCGTCGGCGTCGTATTTCCACGCGTCCGCCCCCATGCGGTTGGTCCGGCAGTCGTTGACCTGCATCTGGACCGTGCGCAGTTCACCGGCCTCTTCGTTCCACTTCGGATAGGTCGCGGCGACCCCCACCATGCTGTCCGCCGGATCGCCGTGGCAATCCGCGCAGGATTTGCCTTCGGCGCCTTCGGCGGTGTTCCACTGGTCCATGGCCTGATCGACAAAAATCATGCCCTGATTTTCGAAGTCGTCGGTCTGGAGTTGCTGCGTTTCGTCCGACCGGAAGTGCCAGCCGGAGACAACCTCGTCCAGCGCGTCCGACAGGTGATCGGGCGCTGCCGCCTTGGTGACCATCTCCAGATCGCCGTTGATGGTCAGCGTATCGTCATCTGCGCCGCCGGCAAAGGCCGCGGGCGCAAGCAGCAGTGCGGCTATAGCCGTCAATGCCTTGAATTTCATAGGTATCCCTCCCAATTGGCGATCCAGCCCCGCGTCGTGCGGGACAGGATTTATCTTGCCAGGTCAGCCGACGGCGACCGATTTGGTATCTTCGTAGACGTCGCCGTCATCGTCGTACCAGGTAAACTTCAGATCGCCCGCTTCCGGAATGGTCGCTTCGAATTCGAAGTAGGGGTTGGTCGAGATCGCGGGCGCGAGAACGATGTCGATCACGCTCTGACCGTTGAACTCGCAGGTAAAGCGGTTGATGATCGAGCGCGGGATCACATTGCCCGACCCGTCCTTGCGCTGCCCCGATTCCATCTTGTGCGAAATCAGGGTCTTGATGGTCACGACCTCACCGGCGGATGCCTTCTTGGGGGCCTTGACGCGGGGTTTGACACCAGATGCCATTTCTCAGAACTCCTCTAGGTTTCCGCTGATCAGCCGCCGCAGCCGCCGATGGTGACCTTGACGGTCTTCATCGCGGTCACATAGCTGCCGTCTGCCATCTTGGCGATTGCCTGCACGTCCTGCGTTCCGGCCAGGCGGATACGGGTCGACGCGGCCTGCGAACCGGCCAGCGGGCCGAAACGGAAGACCCCGACGCCCGGTGTCGGGTTGCCCAGTGCATAGACGCGGATCTCGACCGCGCCGGGGGCGTCGACCGAAATCGGCACGGTGTTGCCGTTTTCGGCGATTTCCGGGGCGGTCAGCGTCAGGTCGCCGGTGCCGGCGGTCGCGCCGGCCAGAAAGTCGTCGGGCACGCCGACCAGTTCGGCGTTCGGGTCGGCCTGGGCCAAAGCGCGCAGCGGCAGCAGGGCCACTGCGGCGGCACCGGCACCCAGCGCCAGAGTATCACGTCTCGTGAAGTCCATCATGTTTCTCCTAATGTGATCCGGGGTCAGCCTTCCTGCAACGTCAGCAGAAAGGCGACCACATCCTCGATTTCCTGAGCCGACAGGATCGGCGAGAGTTCACCCTTGGCGGCCTTGCCGGTGTAGCCGTCGCCGGGACGGATAAAGCCGGTTGTCTTGTAGAACGCAGGCATCACCGTGTCCGGGAAGGTCATCTTGGCGTTGACCACGATGCCGCGCAGTTCCTCGGCGGTGCGCGACTCACCCGTCCAGGTCAGTTCGGGGCCGACTTCGCCCTGAAACGCCACATCGGGCAATTGCGCGACCGAATGGCAAGCGGCACAGTTGCCTTTGGACCGGGACGAAAAGATGACGCGCCCGCTGTCCGCGTCGCCCGCCATACCGCTGAGAGACGTGGTGACATCGCCGTATTCGCCAAACTGGACATCGCCGGGGGCGACCGTGTCCGCGAACGCCGCTCCGGTCGCCAGGACCGCCGCCGCCGTGATTGCTGTAAGCCTCATGTTCCCTCCCTAGGCCTTTGAGTCACCGATAGGAGACCCTCATTTATACCTGTTGACGTATACCGTAGGCTACCGGGCGACCTCTACGCAACAACAAATTCAGGGATGTGAATTATTGCTCCGTTTGGTCGCACCTGCCTGCCCGCATGGTCTGTCTGTACCGGCAGGCAAAGCCTTCTGCCAGCTTCATTTTTCAGTACTTCAGCAGAGGGTTGACGCCAAAGGCCGCGCGGTGTGACCCACCGTCGGCCAAGGCAAATCGCGTCTGCCGGACAGTGCCGAACACGCCCCGGCGCCGACAGTTTCATCGGCCCCACCCCGCCGGACCGGACCGATTCCGGCCTGGCCAGGCGCGCCCGGCCAACACCACGGCGGCCCAGGCGACCGCACCGCACGAGACCGCGAACCGACGCCCCGGACGTCAGTCGAATTTGCCGTTGTTGCGCTCTTGAATCCGGCGGGCGTGGTAGCGCTGAAAGTCCTCGCCGGTCTCATCCAGCATGTCGTAACGCTTTTCGGCAACCCATGTGAACATGTCCAGCGAAGTGCCCTTGGCAAAGGCCCCCGGCATCACCGCCACCGCCGCATCCAGCGCGCTTTGGCCCTCTGGCACCTCTTCGGGCAGAAAGACGATGTTGGGGGTAAAGAGCACCCGCCATTTGCGCGCCATTTCCTTTTCGGTCAGCACCTCGCCGTCGAAATCCGTCACCTCGATATCGCCGTGCAGGTTGAGCTGAACCACGAAATAGTTTGAATCGATGAACTCGGACACCTCGGGGTCGGTGAACACCTCTTCGTGCATCTTCTTGCAGTAGATGCAGCCGCGTTGCTCAAAAAACAGTACCAGGCGCTTGTCCTCGGCGTTTGCCTCTGCGAGATCCTCGCGCAGATCCTTGAAGGTGTCGCGCATCCACGGGCTTTTATAAAGACCGTCATCGCCCATGTGCTGCGCCGCCACAGGCAGCGCCATGACCACGGCCAATGCCGCACCGATCCAGTGTTTCATCCCGGTTTCCTCCTATTTGGCACGGCGCAGGGCCCCGCGGCCCCGCGACCGCACATTCAGCGTGTCAGCTCAGCGACGTCCAGGACGGAAAGGTCTCGATCATCCACTGGGCGATCAGGTTGACAGTATCGGTCGCAATGAGAATCGCAAAGACGATCAGCATCACTCCCATGAGTTTTTCGACGTAATGCACCTTGTCGCGATGGCGCGCGGTCCAGCGCAGGAACGGCCCCGAAAACAGCGCCGCCACAACGAAAGGCGCGGTCATGCCGATGCCGTAGACCAGCAACAGCAACCCGCCGCGCGAAATGTCGCCCATGCCGCTGGCGATCATCAGGATCGAGGCCAGCGCCGGACCGACGCAGGGCGTCCAGCCAAAACCAAAGGCGAGGCCCATGACATAGGCACCAAAGACGGTTGTCGGCTCTGCGCTGCTTTCGATCTTGGCCTCGCGGTACAGCAGGCCGATGCGCAGGACGCCAAGAAAGTGCAGGCCAAAGACCCCGAGGATCACCACCGCCACCCATTTCAGGGTGTCCAGATAGTCGGCAAAGGCCTGTCCGACCGCCGTTGCGCCCATGCCCAGCAGGACAAAGATCGTCGTGACCCCGGCGGCGAAGAACAGCGACGAGAGGATCAGGCGTCTTTGAGCGCCCGGCGTGATCCCGGCATCGTCGCGCAGTTCGGACATCGAAATGCCCGCCATGTAACACAGGTAGAACGGCACCATCGGCAGGATGCAGGGGGTGAAAAAGCTCAACAGTCCGGCAAGTGCTGCACCCGCGAATGAAATATCGAGCACCGGCCCCGCCTTTCCTTGATCAATTCACATATTCAGATTAAGTTGTTTGTCAGGCCCGCGTCAATTGGTGCAAAATGAAATCCGTGAAATACCTCTCTGCGCTCCTGTTGAGCCTCGTTCTGACGGCCACCTCGGCATGGGCGAGCGACTACAGGTTGATCATGGTCGAACAGCCAGGCTGCGCCTATTGCGCCGCGTGGAATGACCAGATCGCCCCGGCCTATCCGCATACCGACGAAGGCAGGTTTGCACCGCTGGAACGGGCGGACCTGCGCATGGGACCGCCCGAAGGAGTGACCTACGCGCGGCGGGTGAATTTCACTCCGACCTTCATCCTTGTGAAAGGCGGCGACGAAATCGCCCGTATGGAAGGCTACGTTGGCGAGGACTTTTTCTGGCCGCTTTACACACGGCTCCTCGTAGAAAATACCGCTTTCGCCCTGAGCAGCAACGACTGAGGAAGAACAGGAAATATGGCACTTCCGGTACTGCATGATGACCTGACGGACGACGAGCTGGACGCCATTGTCGAAAAGGCGACCGCCGCGTCGTCATTTCTAAAGGCAATCAGTCACGAGGGTCGGCTGATGATCCTGTGCCATCTGGTCACCGGTGAGAAATCGGTCACCGAACTCGAAGATCTGCTGGCCGCGCGTCAGGCCGCCGTCAGTCAGCAACTGTCGCGGCTGCGGCTCGAAGGGCTTGTTGTGCCGCGCCGCGATGGCAAGGCGATTTACTACCGGCTTGCGGACGAACGGCCGCGCAAGATGCTGGAATGTGTCTACGATCTGTTCTGCCGCGACGACGACTGAGCCGTCCGTAATACCGCAAGGACCGTGGCGGCGCGGCCTTTGTCACGGACATGGGGCGCGGGCACGAGGAACGCACCGCCGGGTCAGGAGGAGGCCCACACATGATTTCGTTTCTGTCCGAACACCATCTCGTGGCGCTGATCGGGCTTGCGACGGGCGTCCCTTTGGGGCTGGCGGCGCGGCTGGGCCGCTTCTGCACCCTTGGCGCGATCGAGGACGCGCTTTACGGCGGATCGACCGTGCGGTTGCGGATGTGGGGCATGGCGATCGGGCTGGCGGTGATCGGCAGTTTCGCCCTTATGGGGTCCGGCCTGCTGGTGGACTCACAGACCTATTATCTGTCGACCCGCTGGATGCCTCTGGCCTCGATCCTGGGGGGGCTGGTGTTTGGCTACGGCATGGCCCTGTCGGGCAATTGCGGCTACGGGGCCATCGCGCGGCTGGGCGGCGGCGACCTGCGCAGCTTCGTGATTGTGCTGGTGATGGGCGTGTCCACCTTTGTCGTGCTGTCCGGGCCGCTGGCGCCGCTGCGGACGCTGATCTTTCCCCAGTCCGACGTCACCACAGACGTCGCGCCGGGGATCGCGCACCAGTTGGCGGCGCTCAGCGGGATGTCGGTGACCGTGATCGGACTGACCATCGGCGCGCTGATCCTTGCGGGCTCCGCCGCGTCCAAGGCCGTCTGGGAAAAGCCCGCGCAGGTGGTCTGGGCCGCCGTTGTCGGGCTGGCGGTGGTCGGCGCGTGGGCGGGCACCTCATGGGTGGCGCGCGAAGGGTTCGAGGCATTGCCGGTGGTGTCGCACAGCTTTGCCGCGCCTCTGGGGGACACGATCCTGTGGTGGATGACCGGCTCTGCCCGACCGCTGAGTTTCGCGGTGGGATCGGTGGCCGGCGTCTGGGGCGGGGCCTTTATCGGGTCGCTGATCAAGGGGCACTTTCGCTGGGAGGCCTGCGAAGACCCGCGCGAACTGCGCCGTCAGATCATCGGCGCGGCCCTCATGGGCGGCGGCGCGGTTGTGGCGCTGGGCTGTTCCATCGGTCAGGGATTGTCGGCGTTCTCTGTGCTGGCGATCTCTGCCCCGGTGACGTTCGCCGCGATCTTTGCCGGGGCGGCATTGGGGCTGCGTCAGTTGATCGTGGGATTCCAGCCAGCAGAGTGACGGTCAGGCGCGGATGCGCCTCAGCCCCATTCCTGCAACCGCGCGACGTAGCGGGCCAGCGTGTCGATCTCTAGGTTGATCCTGTCGCCCACGGCGACCTCACCCCATGTGGTCACGGCCTTGGTGTGGGGAATGAAATTGATGCCGAAATCGCGCCCCGCGACCTCATTCACGGTCAGCGAGGTGCCGTTCAGCGCCACCGACCCCTTGGGGGCGATGAACCGCGCCAAAGCCTCTGGCGCGCGGAATGTAACGCGGGTGCTGTCGCCTTCGTCCGCCATGGCCATCACCTCGGCCACGCCGTCCACATGGCCGGACACGATGTGCCCGCCCAACTCATCCCCAACCCGCAGAGCGCGTTCAAGATTAAGGCGTTTGCCCTCTGTCCAGTCGCCGACGTTGGTCTTGGACACCGTTTCGGCCGAGATATCCACGTCGAACCAATCCGCGCCCAGCCCCACAACCGTCAGGCAGACCCCGTTGCAGGCAATCGACGCGCCCATGTCGATCCCGGCGGTGTCGTATGAGGTGGCGATCCGCGCCCGCAGGTCGCCGCGATGGTCCAATGCGCGGACGGTGCCGAGGTCGGAGACGATGCCGGTGAACATGGATGTGACCTTTCCCGAGCCGCGGAGCCTTAATTTCGCCGAACTCACGCGGTAAAGCTTTGTTCAGACACCGGACATAAAGCGGCACCATGACCAAGGCAACCGGCGACACACGGGTCTTTCTGTTCTTGCAGGGACCGCACGGCCCTTTCTTTCACCGGCTTGGCGCAATGCTGCGCAAAACCGGGGCAGAGGTCTGGCGCGTGGGCTTTAACGCCGGGGACCGCGCCTTCTGGTTCCATCCCCGCAGCTATCTGCCCTATCGCGGCACGCCTGAGGACTGGTCCGACTGGTTCACCAACCTGATCGAGGACCGCCACGTCACCGACATTGTCCTGTACGGCGATGTCCGCCCCATTCACGCGCAGGCCGTGGCACAGGCCAAGGCGCGCGGGTTGACGGTCCATGTCTTCGAAGAAGGCTATATGCGGCCCTATTGGGTCACCTATGAGCGCGGCGGCAGCAACGGGCATTCCCGGTTGATGCGGATGAGCGTGGAGGACATGCGCCACGCGCTGGAACTGTCCGATATGGAGGCCCCCCTGCCCCCGGCCCATTGGGGCGACATGCGCCAGCACATCTTTTACGGCGCGCTCTACCACTGGTTCGTGATGTTCCGGAACGGCGACTACCGGAACTTTCAGCCGCATCGGTCGCTCAGCGTCTTTCAGGAATTCCTGCTGTACTTGCGGCGGCTGTTCCTGATGCCCGCCAGCTGGCTTGACCGGGTGATCGCCACGGCGCGCATCCGCATGGGCGGCTTTCCCTATCATCTGGCGCTGATGCAGTTGGAGCATGACTCCAGCTTTCAGAAACATTCCCCCTTCGACACCATGCCCGATTTTGTCGATCTGGTGATCGCGGGCTTTGCCGAAGGCGCGCCGGGCCATCATCATCTGGTGTTCAAGGCGCATCCGCTGGAGGACGGGCGCGCCCGCGTGCGCCGTGCGGTGACCGCCTCGGCCCGCAAACACGGGGTCTACGACCGCGTGCATTACGTGCGCGGCGGCAAGCTGGCGCAGCTGCTGAACGACGCGCGCAGCGCGGTCACGGTCAATTCCACCGCCGCTCAGCAAGTGCTGTGGCGGGGCATCCCGCTCAAGGTCTTTGGCGACGCGGTCTATGCCAAGCCTGAATTCGTCTCGACCCAACCCTTGTCAGAATTTTTCGACATGCCGACCCGCCCCGACAGCCGCGCCTACAAGGATTACCGGCGCTACCTGCTGGAAACCTCGCAGCTTCCGGGTGGGTTTTATTCCGCGCGCGGACGGCGGCAATTGTTGCGTCAGGTTGTCGATATGATGCTGTCGCCCGACGATCCCTATGATGCGCTCAGCCATGGCACCGCGGCCCCACGGCAACAGTTGCGTCTGGTGGACTAGGCCTTGCTGCACCCCGGACTGGCAATTTTGGCAGGAGTCCGGTACGTTACAGAAAAAACCTGAGGCAGAATAATAAGGTCGAGGAGACCGAGCAGTGAAACAACCCATTTCCCGGTGGGCGCGTGGAATCGCGTTCCTGGTCGCGGTGTCGCTTGTGGCATCCTGCGGCCTTCCCCGCGTTGGTCCCAACAAACGTGAAATCTTTGCCGGATCGGTACAACGTGAAGGCGATGCCTTTATCGTCTCCGTCAACGACCGGGTGACACGCGCCACCGCCGTGGTGCCCTCTCTTGGCTTTTCCGATACCTTCAAGAACGCCAGCCTGCTAGGCTCGGACACCATCCGCCCCGGCGATACGCTGGGCCTGACGATCTGGGAAAACGTTGACGACGGTCTGCTGGCCGCCGAAACCGCCAATGCCACGATCCTCGAAGAGGTGCAGGTGGATGGCGCGGGCTTTGTCTTTGTGCCTTACGCGGGCCGTATCCGCGCGGCGGGCAACACGCCGGAACGCATCCGCCAGATCATCACTGAACGCCTCGAAGACCAGACACCCGACCCGCAGGTCGAGGTGCGGCGGCTGGCCGGTGACGGATCAACCGTGAGCCTTGTCGGCGCGGTGGGCAGTCAGGGCGTCTTTGCGATCGAGCGCCCCACCCGCACCCTATCGGCCATGCTGGCACGGGCCGGTGGCATCACGATCCAGCCGGAAATCGCGCAGGTGACGGTCCTGCGCGGCGACCACAAAGGCAAGATCTGGTTCCAGGACCTTTTTGAGAACCCCAGGTTCGACATCGCCCTGCGCGGCGGCGACCGGGTTCTGGTCGAGGAAGACACCCGCTCCTTTACCGCTTTGGGCGCGACCGGCACTCAGGCCCGCGTGCCGTTCGAAACACAGGTGATCTCGGCGGTGGAGGCGATTGCACAGGTCGGCGGTCTGCTGTCCGCCTCGGCAGACCCGACCGGCGTCTTTGTGCTGCGCAACGAACCGGCAGAGGTTGCCAATCAGGTTCTGGGCCGTGACGATCTGATCGGCGCGCAGCGGATGGTCTATGTGCTGGACCTGACAGAGCCGAACGGCATGTTCATGGCGCGCGATTTCATCATCCGCGATCAGGACACCCTGTATGTGACCGAAGCGCCGTTTGCCCAGTGGAACAAGGTCATCGCGGCCCTGACCGGCACGTTGGGCGCGGTGAGCACGCTCACCACAGCCGCAGACACGCTGTCGGGCGGCTGACCTCCCTTGCAGGGGAGCGACACAGGAACGGGACACGCCGGGGGCACTCACCCCCGGCGTCTTTTTGTCTACAACGGCGGTTTCCTGCGCCAGCGCAGGCTGCGCCGGATCCTGTCGCTGGCGGGGTATCCCGTGTCCCTTGGAAGGCCCGGCCCTGCGGACCTGATCGGTGTCTGGGGCCAGTCCCCCTACGCCCACCGGGGCGAGGCGATGGCCGCCAGAACCGGCGCGGGGCTGGTGCGGGTCGAGGATGCCTTTCTGCGTTCATTGCATCCGGGGCGCGCCGGTGAGCCGCCCATTGGCCTGCTGATCGACCACACCGGCGTGCATTTCGACGGGCGCGCACCCTCTGACCTTGAGACCCTGCTGAACACGCATCCGCTGGATGACACCGCGCTGCTGGACCGCGCGCGCGGCATCGCGGCGCGGATGCGGGAGGGCCATCTGAGCAAGTATTCCGCCACCCGGCTGGACGTGGCGGTGCCCGAACCGGGCTATGTTCTGGTGATCGACCAGACCCGCGGCGACGCCTCTGTGCGCGCCAGCGGCGCGGATCGGGCCCGGTTTCTGGAGATGCTGTTTGTCGCGCGTGAGGAAAACCCCGGCGCGCGCATCGTTGTGAAGACACATCCGGAAACCGAGGCAGGCTATCGCGCGGGCCATTACACCGAGACCGACACCGGCGAGACGGTATCGCTTTATGACGGGCCGGCCTCGCCCTGGACCCTGCTGGATGGTGCGACGGCGGTCTATACCGTGTCCTCGCAGATGGGGTTCGAGGCAATCCTTGCGGGCCACCGCCCGCGCGTCTTTGGCCTGCCGTTCTATGCAGGCTGGGGGTTGACCGAGGATGAGGATGTGATCCCGCGCCGCACGCGCAAGCTGACACGGGCGCAACTGTGCACCGGTGCGTTGATCCTTTACCCGCGCTGGTACGATCCGCATGGCGACCGGCTATGCCAAATCGAGGATGTGCTGGGCGCGCTGGAGGCCCGGTCGCGGGCTTGGCGCGAGGATCGCACCGGATGGGTCGCCTCGGGCATGCGTCTGTGGAAAAGAGCGCCGTTGCAAAAATTCTTCGGTCAGGAAAGGCGCCTGCGGTTCGAAGATGATGTGGACAAGGCTGGGGACATCGCCAAGGCACAGGGCCGCCGCCGGATGTGCTGGGCTAACAAGGCGCAGGGAGAGACGGTGCGGGTCGAGGACGGTTTCCTCAGATCGCGCGGTTTGGGGGCGGAACTGGTGCCGCCACTGTCTTTGGTGCTGGATTCCGAGGGGATTTACTATGATCCCACCCGTCCTTCGGCGCTGGAAGGCTGGATTCAGCGGCGCGCCTTAGAGATGCGACCAGACCAGACACAACGTACCCACAGCCTGATCCGGGATCTGGTGGCCGAAAGCTTATCCAAATACAACCTGCCCGGCTCATTGCCCGACCTGCCCCCCGGCCACCGTATCCTTGTGCCCGGACAGGTGGAGGATGACGCCTCGATCCTCACGGGCAGCCCGACCCTGCGCCGCAACGCCGATCTTCTGGCCCGCGTGCGCGCCGAAAACCCCGACTCCGTCCTCCTGTGGAAGCCGCATCCGGACGTCGAAGCCGGATTGCGGGCCGGTGACGTCGACCAACCGGACCGCTGGGCCGATGCGGTTCTGGGCACCTGCGATATCGGCGCGCTTTTGCAGGAGGTCGATGAGGTCTGGACCATGACATCGCTCACCGGGTTCGAGGCGCTGTTGCGCGGGTGCCGCGTGGTGACATTGGGCGCGCCGTTTTACGCGGGCTGGGGTCTGACCCGCGATCTGGGCCCCGTCCCCGCCCGGAGGTTGCACGGCCCGCGCCCGACTCTCGACGCGTTGGTCCATGCCACACTGATCGACTATCCGCGCTATTTCGACCCGCTGACAAACTCACCCTGTTCCGTAGAGTCCGTCGTCAGCCGTCTGAAAACCGGTGACATTCCCTCCCCCGGCCCGGTCAATCGGGGACTGGCGAAACTACAGGGCCTGATGGCCAGCCGCGCCCACCTGTGGCGAGATTAAGGCTTTGAGACAGTTGATTGATCCATCGGCCTGATAAAAAAGTTACTTTCAGACTTATCCACAGCAAGTTAACCCATGGTAACAACTTGAGAAGGGGCGTTAACCATCTGTTAACGAACTGGATTACCCGTCCTTGCTCCGCCGCCAGACATGGTGGATGTCCTTGCCCGCAGGCGATACATCCACAAGCTGAAACCGCGGTGCTTCGTCCAACCGGGCGACCCCAAGCGCACCGATCCCCGGATGGCCTTCGGCCCCCAAGGCCATGCCTGCGGAAAAGACATGCAGCTCATCCACAAGGTCGTGCATCAGCAAGGACCCGGCCAATTGCCCGCCGCCTTCGCAGAACACCCGTGTCAGGCCCTCGGCCCCAAGGCTGCGCAACAGGGCGCGCGGATCAACGCGCCCGCCGGTGATCTGGCAGGGGATCAGCCGCGCGCCCACCCCCTCCCAAGCCGAGCGCAGCTCACTGCGCGCCTCGGGACCGTGGCACAGCCACAGCGGGACGTCCCTTGCGCTTTGCGCCAGTTGGCTCATCAACGGCACGTCAATCAGACGCGAGACGACAACGCGCACCGGTTGGCGGCGGGGGCCGAAGCCACGCACCGTCAGTTGCGGATCGTCGGACCGCGCGGTCCCTGCCCCGACCATGACCGCGTCATGGCTGCCACGCAATGCGTGGACCGCACGGCGGGCAGAGGGGCCGGTGATCCATTTGCTTTCGCCGGTCGCGGTGGCAATGCGCCCGTCCAGCGTCAAGGCCAGCTTCAGCGTCACCCAAGGCCGCCCCTGCGCCACCCGCAGAAAGAACCCGGCGTGATCATGCAGAGCCTGTTCGACGCCGATGCCGGTTGTGACCTCGACCCCATGCGTGCGCAGATAGTCAAAGCCTTGCCCGTCCACCCGTGGATCGTTGTCTGCGATGGGCGCGACAACGCGCGCAATGCCGGCAGCCACCAGCGCCGCGCAGCAGGGCGGCGTCTGGCCGTGGTGCGCGCAGGGTTCAAGGGTCACATAGGCGGTGGCACCGCGCGCCGCCTCACCGGCCATGTCCAGCGCGACGGTTTCCGCATGTGGACGTCCGCCGGGCTGGGTCCAGCCGCGCCCGACCACACGTCCGTCGCGGACAATCACACAGCCGACCGCCGGGTTCGGCCAGCATTGCCCCATGCCGCGCCGACCCAGCCCAAGGGCGTGGGCCATGTGGCGTCGATCGTCCGGTGTCACTTTTCCGTCTGACCTTCGGGCCGCAATTCACTGACAAACTTGTCAAAATCGTCCGCCGCCTGAAAGTTCTTGTAGACGCTGGCAAACCGCACATAGGCCACCGTGTCGATCCGCGACAGGGTTTCCATGACAATCTCACCGATCATCTTGGACGGGATGTCCGTCTCTCCCATGCTTTCCAGCCGCCGCACGATGCCAGAGATCATCTGGTCAATGCGTTCCGGATCAAGCGGGCGTTTTTGCAGCGCCATGCGAATGGAGCGTTCCAGCTTGTCCCGATCGAAATCCTCACGCCGTCCGCTGGTCTTGATGACGACAAGGTCACGCAACTGCACGCGTTCGTAGGTGGTGAACCTGCCGCCACAGGCCGGACAGAACCGGCGTCGCCGGATCGATACATGGTCCTCTGCCGGGCGAGAGTCCTTTACCTGAGTGTCGATATTTCCGCAAAACGGGCAGCGCATAGGCCCATCCCCTCGTTTTTCTTGATGATCCTGCCTCTGGTCATGGGGTTGGCCCCCATTTATCCACAGTCACTATAGGGGAGCCGCCAGAATTTGGGTAGAGGGGAATTGCCGCCGCTAGATAAGGCGCGCTCAGCCCGGAATATGCCAATGCCGCCCCCGCGCCGTGGTCACGTATTCGGGCCAGGGCAGATCGACGGGCGGCGGATAATCGGCCAGCGGCGGGATCGGGTTTTCGGCGCGTCGGCGGGTAAATTCCTCCGTCGCCGCCTGCCGCGCCTCTGCATCGGTGAGCAGGCGCAGCGCGGTGCGCGCCAACACCCGACCGGCGGTCACCACCGTGGGGTCGATCAGCGCAGGCATCCCGCCCAGCGCGTTCATTGCCCAGGGCGGATACGGCCCGCCGCGCAGCGCCGGGCGGGCGATGTAGATCCGCGCCGTGGGCGCATGCCAGCACATGTCGGTGTAATCGTCCGAGGTGCTGTTGCGCTGGCCCGGCGGCAGGTCACGGCGCAGGATCGCCTCGGCCTCTTGCGGGCTAATAAGGCGCGAGCATTCGGGGATCAGGGGGCTATCAGTGGGGTCTTGTGCGCAGGCCGCCTGCACCTGACGGGCAAGCTCCAGTGCCTCCGCTGTATAGACGGGCGCGCCCACCTGACGGAGCGCCTCCCACGCCAGCGTGGCAAGCGCGTGATTGGGCAGGCCCGGACGGGATTTGCTGACCCAGATCTTTTGCACCGTGCAGCCGGTCATCTGGGCCACATGCCCCGCGAGCTGGTCAAGCTGCGTGGTGATCTGTTCGGCCATGGCCAGATCGGGCACGCGGATCATGTATTGCAGATCGGCCTGCCGCGCGGGCAGATTGTCGGCGCTGGCCTGCCCGGTGGACAGGATCGCCTCTGACACCGACCAGCCGCCGCGATGCGGCAGCATGGACTCACGCAGGGAACGCCCCAACTGGTACATGGTGATCAGCGCATCGTTGGCCCCCGGCGCGCGGACGTCAGAGTGGCTTTGCGGGATCGGCGGCGCCCCCTCTCCGCCCTGCATCCAGTCCTGCGGGGCCTCGCACCGGAACCGGTAGACAAAGGCGTAGGCCGCGCCGCAGTGGGTGTCCCAGCGCACGGTATTGCACAACGGCAACATGTAGAACGGATGCCACGACAACATCGCCGCCAGCCCGTCGTAATAGCCGGCGGCGGCGTGGATCGGTTTTGACCCGCGCACCTTTTCCGCAGGCTCTCCGGTGATCTGAAGCCCGCCGGGGATGCCCTGCGCCTGCATCGCCGCCTTGGTCGCCAGCACACCGGCCAACGCGCCCATGCCCAGTGCGGAATGCGGATCGGTGTGCCCGGCTGCCAAATACCCCAGCCCGTCGCGCGGGGCCTCAAAAGGCAGCGCCGCCTGACAATTGGCCGGGACCGCATCGTATTCGGCATACATGCCGACCACCGGCCCCTCGCCTTGCGACCAGCGTGCGCAAAAAGCGGTGGGCATGCCACCGGACCCGGCCTCGACCTCGAACCCCTCGGCGCGCAGCCGGTCGACGTACCACGCGGCAGAGCGGTATTCCCGCCACGCGGGTTCGGCAAAGTCGAAAATCCGCGCGCACCAGTCCGAGAGATCCCCGGCATGGTCCGCGATCCAGGCGTCGGCGGCGTCAGTGGCGTTGGTCACAGGTTTCTTGGGTCCTTGGCATCGCGCAGATAGTCGGGGATGGTTTGCGGTTCACCCGACAGCAGAACCTTTTCGCGCTCTTCCATCCATTGATCGATTTCCTGCGGTGTGGGATCGGTCAGTTCAATCCACTTCAGACACCATTCCATTTCCTGACGCAACACGGCCGCTGGCAAATGGCTCAACTCGCGTTCCGGTTCATCCCAGCGCGGTCCCCCCAGATAAACGGCGGCATACATGATCTTGGCCTTTTTCGGCGGCGTGCCGTTCACCAGCAGCGCCTCAAAGAACATGCGGTGCACCTCGCGCCACGACCGGGTGCGGAAGGTGGCAAGCTCTTCGTTGCCGACACCGCAATAGGCATCGTGCAGGGCCGCCGCGATCAGGTATTCGCGGCTTTGCCGGTCGCCGATCAGCGGCGCAAAGATCACCGGGATCGTTGCCCCATCGGTCAGCGTGTTGGGCGGCGCGGTCCACCGGTCGCCGGTGGCGTCGATGAAATCGATCTTTGCATTGGTCGGCAGAAAGGCGTGGTGAAAATCCTTGATGAACACCGGTTCACCCGCCATCTGGAGGGGACCGCCGATAAAGCGGCAAAAGCGCTTGTTGTCTTCCACCCCAAGGCAGGTCGAGGCCACACCGCTCTGGCGGGCCAGATATTCGGGCACACCGATCACCGCCCCCGCCCCGCCAGCGGCGAGCAGGAGACCAACGGCGAAAAGCGCCCGACCTTTGGTCTTGCGTGGCATGCGATTAATCCCGAAAACGGTTTGAAAATATTGGCGGTTATGGCCCAGACACTACCAGTCCCGCGCAGCGGAACAATGGCGGAATACCTCACCCGGAGATGTGGCACAGGATGTCCCGGCGATGCGGCGCGCTGCGGTGTTCAAACAGATAAATCCCCTGCCAAGTGCCCAGCCCCAGCCGCGTGCCGATCATCGGGATCGACAGGCTGACCGGCAACAGCGCCGCCTTGATATGGGCGGGCATGTCGTCGGGGCCTTCATAGCGGTGGGTCAGATAGGCCATCTCCGGCGCGTTCGCGTCCGGCACCAACCGGGCAAAAAACGCGTCCAGATCGCGCCGCACGTCGGGATCGGCGTTCTCCTGTATCACCAGACTGGCCGAGGTATGGCGCAGAAACAGCGTACACAGGCCGTCTGCCACCCCGGTCTGCGCCACCCAGCGGGCGACCTCGTCCGTGACCTCATACAGGCCCGGCCCATCAGTGCGGATCGTGAAAACGTTATTTGGCACCCTCTTCCCTTACGTCATTTCGCGGTTATCCTTTTGCCATCCGATCCCCCGCGCCGCAACGGACCGGGGCGGACATCAGGGAGCCCTCAGATGAACGACCAGACCCCGCAACGCCGCATGACGGCAGCCGATTTTGATCAGGATCTACTGGACCTCTACGATTTTTACGCGCACGGGCGCATCACCAAACGCGAGTTTCTGGACCGGGCCGGTAAGTTTGCCGTCGGCGGGATTACGGCGCTGGCGCTTTTGGACATGCTGTCGCCGAACTATGCGCTGGCCGAACAGGTGAAGTTCACCGATCCGGATATCGTGCCCTCCTACATCACCTACCCCTCCCCCAATGGGCACGGAGAGGTGCGCGGCTATCTGGTGAAGCCCGCAAATGCCACCGGCCCCCTGCCCGCGGTGGTGGTTGTGCACGAAAACCGGGGCCTGAACCCGTATATCGAGGACGTCGCCCGCCGCGTCGCCAAGGCCGGTTTCATCGCACTGGCCCCGGACGGGTTGACCAGCGTCGGCGGCTATCCCGGCAACGATGCCGACGGGCGCGACCTGCAACGCACCGTAGACGGCGTGAAGCTGATGAACGACTTCTTCGCCGCCTATGAATTCCTAGCGGCCCATGACGACACCACCGGCAAGATTGGCTGCGTCGGCTTTTGCTATGGCGGCGGCGTCTGCAATGCGCTGGCGGTGGCCTATCCGGAACTGGGGGCCTCTGTCCCGTTTTACGGACGGCAGGCCAACGTCGAGGATGTTCCGAAAATTCAGGCACCGCTGCTGCTGCAATACGCCGAACTGGATGAGCGCATCAACGATGGCTGGCCCGCGTATGAGGCCGCGCTCAAGGAGCACGGCAAGACCTACACCGCGCATATCTATCCGGGCGTGAACCACGGCTTTCACAACGACAGCACCCCACGCTACGATGAGGCGGCGGCAGAACTGGCATGGGACCGGACCATCGCCTTCTTCAACGAACACCTGAGTTGACATGGCCGGGGCGCAGGTTGGCTGCGCCCCGCAGGCCGAGCCGGGATCAGCCCATGACCCCCGGCAGCCCGTCCAATATCCACTGGCGACTGGCGACTGGCGGGCAGCGCCATCGCCCCGGCGGCCACGACCTGCAAAAAACAGATCGCGTTTAAGAGACCGGCAAACGGCTGTTTGCTGGTCTTGTGGCGAAAGACCCGCTGTCCGATCTTGGCCCCGACAGACCCGCCCAGCAGGGCACACGTCAGCAGCCTGCGCTCTGACATGCGCCATGCCCCACGGCGCGACCGTCGCTTGTCCAACCCGAACAGGGCGAATGTCAGGAGATTGATCGCGACGGCCAGACCGACAAGGGCCAGAAACAGGACCGTCTGGTCAGGCATTCCGTCACGGATCATGGCAGGTCAATCGGCGTTCAGTCGAACAGCCGCGCGCCCATCTGGTCGATCATCTGCTTGGCCTTGCGGATCGAGGCGTCAGCCGCCTCATCCGCATCGCGGATCACATCCGCGCGGATCAGGTGATGGCTTTTTGTCTCGCCATTCACCTCGCCCTCGATCAGCGCGCCGATGCGGTACTGTCCGCCTTCGGGCGATGGCTGCGGCGTGATCCGGAACCCTTCGTAGTCGATCGACGCGGCGGCGGCGGGTGCCTTGGCTGCGCCGCCACCACCGCCACCGCCGAAAAGACGTTTCAACAACGACATCGTTTATTGATCCAGGAAAGAGCGCAGCTTGCGCGACCGCGACGGGTGCTTGAGCTTACGCAGCGCCTTGGCCTCGATCTGGCGGATCCGTTCGCGGGTGACGCTGAACTGCTGGCCCACTTCTTCCAGCGTGTGGTCGGTGTTCATGCCGATGCCAAAGCGCATCCGCAGAACCCGCTCCTCTCGCGGCGTCAGGGACGACAGCACGCGGGTCGTGGTTTCCTTCAGGTTCTCCTGAATGGCGGAATCCAGCGGCAGGATCGCGTTCTTGTCCTCGATGAAATCGCCAAGCTGGCTGTCTTCCTCGTCGCCGATGGGTGTCTCCAGCGAAATCGGCTCCTTGGCGATCTTCATCACCTTGCGGACCTTTTCCAAAGGCATCTGGAGCTTTTCGGCCAGTTCCTCCGGTGTCGGTTCGCGCCCGATCTCGTGCAGCATCTGGCGACCGGTGCGGACCAGCTTGTTGATCGTCTCGATCATGTGGACCGGGATACGGATCGTGCGGGCCTGATCGGCGATCGAGCGGGTGATCGCCTGACGGATCCACCAGGTCGCATAGGTCGAGAACTTGTAGCCGCGACGGTATTCGAACTTGTCCACCGCCTTCATCAGGCCGATGTTGCCTTCCTGAATGAGATCAAGGAATTGCAGGCCGCGGTTGGTGTATTTCTTGGCGATAGAGATAACCAGACGCAGGTTCGCCTCGACCATTTCCTTTTTCGCCTGGCGGGCTTCTTTTTCACCCTTCTGGACCTGGTTCACGATGCGGCGGAATTCGCTGATATCCAGACCGACGTACTGGCCGACCTGCGCCATGTCGGCGCGCAGCTCCTCAACCTTGTCGGTCGAGCGTTCGATGAACATCTGCCAGCCGCGACCGGACTTTTCGCTCATCCGCTCCAGCCAGTTCGGGTCCAGTTCGTGGTTGCGATATTCCTCGATGAATTCACGGCGGTTGATGCGGGCCTGATCGGCCAGTTTCACCATGGCGCTGTCGATGGACATGATCCGCTTGTTGATGCCGTACAACTGGTCAATCAGCGCCTCGATCCGGTTGTTGTGCAGGTGAAGCTCATTCACCAGTTCAACAATCTCGGACCGCAGTTTCTGATAGAGCGCCTCATCGCCGGCCGAGAAAGACCCGTCTTCATTCAGGGTCGCCGAAATCCGGCTGTCCTGCATTTCGGCCAGTTCTTCATAGTCGCGGGCGATCCGGTCCAGCGTTTCCAGAACCCGCGGTTTAAGCGCGGTTTCCATCGCGGCCAGCGACATGTTGGCCTGCTCATCCTCGTCGTCGTCGTCGTCCTTGGCGATGGGATTGCCGTCGGCGTCGTATTCCGGTTCATCGCTTTTCGGCTTGGCGGTGGCGTCGACATTGGCGGTGGCGTCCACCACCGGCTCACCCAGTTCGCCGTCCTCGCCCATCTGGCCCGAGAACGTGGTCTCAAGGTCGATCACGTCGCGCAGCAGGATGTCCTCGGACAGCAGCTCCTCGCGCCAGATGGTGATCGCCTGAAAGGTCAGCGGGCTTTCGCACAGCCCGAGGATCATGGTGTTGCGACCGGCCTCGATCCGCTTGGCGATGGCAATCTCGCCCTCGCGGCTCAGCAGTTCGACGCTGCCCATCTCGCGCAGATACATGCGCACCGGATCGTCGGTGCGGTCCAGCTTTTCGTTGCCAGAGCCGGCAAGCGTGACCTCACCGGGCTTCTTGGTCTCGACAAGATCGGTCGAGCCCTTGTTGTCGTCGTCTTCCTGCTCTTCCTCTTCGGTGACCTGGATGCCCATTTCGGACAACATGGACATCACGTCCTCGATCTGGTCGGACGAGACCTGATCCGGCGGAAGCACCTGGTTGAGCTGATCGTAGGTGATGTAGCCACGTTCACGCGCCTCGGCGATCATCTTCTTGACCGCCGCCTGGCTCATGTCGAGGCTTACATCCTCATCCTGGTCTTCGGACTTGACGTCTTCATTGTCCTTGGCTGCCATGCGGCTCTCCTGATGGGGGGCTCGGGAACGGGGCGATTCGTAGAAACGACTCAATAGCGCGATTAAGTGATTCGCACACCCGTTTAACCTTATTTCTTTACCACTTCGTCACCAATACGACGCTCATTTGCGCCCCTTGTCGAATCGAATCTGCGACAGGAGCGAATCAAACGCGCTGCGTTCCTCACGGTCAATCGGGGCACCGTTCGGCCCAACATCGTATTCGGCATCATCTTCATCCCGGCGGCGTCCGGCTTGTGCGCGGACCCGTGCGGCCTCGGCCAGACGCCATGTCAGCGCCTCGTCGGCATGGTCGGCCAAGTCTTCCACGGCTTCTTTCAGTTCCACTTGCCAACCGTCGGCGGCGGCCAGTTTTGCCAGTTCCTCTGCCACGGTCAGCCGCGCAAGGTCGGCGTTTCCGGGCGTCCGGATACACGGCACCACCGCCACATGGCGTCCCGCCATAAGATTTTCAAGGGCCCCCGCACCAATCATCGCCTCGGCACGCTGTGTCATCGCGTCGGGATCGGCAATGCTGTCGAGAATGGCATCGCGCAAGGCGGCCAGTTCCCCGTCGGTGCAGGGCATGGCCTCCAGTTGCGATTCGAACTCTTCGGCGATTCCGGGGGCTGACAATATGGCGGCTAGGATCACCTCCAGTCGCATACGACGCTCCCCGTCCGCGCCAGAGGAGGCCAGAAAAGAGGCCTTGGCCCCCGCCGTCGGCACCGCCGGGGGCTGGTAGGGTTTGAATCCCTTGCCGCGATACGCCTGTTGCTTGCGGGGGGCCTGCTGCGGGCGTTGGACGCGAAAAGCCTGAAACCGCAACTCCTTGATGGCTTCGCCGTAGTGGTGGCGCAGGCTGGGGTCCTGAATCTTGCCGATCCGCGCGCGCAGGGCCTTGTCCAGCGCCGCCCTGCGCTCGGGGCTGTCCAGCACCAGCCCCCCGGTCTCTTGCCGCCACAGCAGTTGCACCATCGGCATTGCACCATCCAGCACCTTCTTGACCGCCTCAGGCCCCTCGGCGCGCAACAGATCGTCCGGGTCCTTGCCTTCGGGCATGATCGCAAAGCGTAGGCCCTTGCCCGCTTCCAGCAGCGGCAAGGCCACGTCGATCACCCGGTAGGCCGCGTTCAACCCGGCCTTGTCGCCGTCCAGCGCGATCACCGGCTCATTCGACACGCGCCACATCAGTTGCAACTGCGGCTCTGTCACGGCGGTGCCCAAAGGCGCGACCGAAGCAGTGAACCCGGCCTCGGACAGCGCGATCACGTCCATATAGCCCTCACCGACGATCAGGGTCTGCCCCCGGCCCGACGCCTCGCGCGCGGGTTTGAAGTTGAACAGGTTGCGCGACTTGTCGAACAGTTCGGTTTCCGGAGAGTTCAGGTATTTGGCGTTGTCGTTCGGGTCCATCGCGCGGCCGCCAAAGGCGATGGCGCGCCCGCGCGCGTCGCGGATCGGGAACATGATGCGGTTGCGGAACACGTCATATGGCGCGCGCCCCTTGTCAGACGCCTTGACCAGCCCGGCGGCCAGCATCAGGTCCGGCGACACGCCCCGGCCCGCCAGCGCCTCGCGCAAGTTTTCCCACCCTGCCGGGGCAAAGCCGATTTCCCAGCGCTCCAGCGCCGCCTCGTCCAGACCGCGCCGCGCCAGATAGGCCCGCGCCTCGGCCCCGGCACCGGTCTTGAGTTGCAGGCGGAAAAACCCCACCGCCTGTTCCATGACCTCGACCAGTTGTGTCCGGCGGTCCGCCTTTTGCTGCGCGCGGGGATCTTCCTTTGGCACCTCCATGCCCGCCTCTTGCGCCAGAATCTCGATCGCTTCCATGAAGCTCACGTTTTCCGTCTCACGCACAAAGGAAATGGCGTCGCCTTTGGCGTGGCAGCCAAAGCAATAGTAATACCCCTTGCGGTCATCGACGTGAAAGGACGCGGTCTTTTCATGGTGGAACGGGCACGGCGCCCAAAGGTCGCCTTTGCCCTGATTGGATTTCCGGTTGTCCCACATCACCTTGCGCCCCACCACCTGTGCGAGGCTGGAGCGATTGCGCAGTTCATCCAGAAAACCGGGGGGGAGACTCATGGTGCCTAATATCGGGCTTTGCAGCGACAATGCCAAGAGCGCACTCAGGTCACCCTGCGAAGGATCTGCCGCCCCGACAGCTCAGCCCGTCAAGTCAGCAACAGGGGCGCACGCGGCATGGCGTGAATCAAAGCGCCTCACACTGGGTGCGGGCGGCCTTGGCAACCTCTGGCGTCAACGCCTCTTCGGGCAGGGCAAAGACGAATTCCGCCAGTTGCTCGGCGGCGGTGCGATCCATGTCCTTGCGCAACGTGCGGCGCACCTTGCCGATGGTGTCGCCGTCCAGCCGCGCCTGAACGGCGGCGTTGAACCACGTTTCGGTCAAGGCACATTTATCGACGTCCTGCGCCATCGCGCCGGACGCGGTCATTCCGAAAACAGCGATCATAGCCAAAATACGCATGTCCCTCATTCCCCTCTGGCTGCCCCCACTGGCTGCATGAGGGACATTTAGCCCGCCGCCCGTCGTCCGGCAACTGCGGCCATGGCGTCGCCGATATCATGGGCAAGAGTCCGCGCCATCGACCGGAACGCCATGATTTGCAGCCCCTCGGGCCGTCGACAGATCGTAACCGTCATATGCTGGAGCAACGTCCGCGCCGCAGCGCCTTCGGGAAAGGCGGCAGGCCGCAGATCAATGGGCACCAGTCGCGCCAGAACCTCTTCGGCGTCCAACCCGGCCAGCAGGACCACCGCCCAAGCATCCGACTGATCGGTGACAGAGGCATGCTGCGCAAGGCTGTCGTCCGGGGCCGGCCCCATCAAAAAAGCCTGATCCCGCGCCGTCCAGACACAGGTCGCCGTCTCGGTCGCTGTCACCTGCCCCGGCTCGGGAAAGCGCAGACCGTGCGCCGCCTGCAACGCCTCCGTCAGCGCCGCCCGTTGCCCCCGGAACGGCATCAGGGCGGTGATCCGCCCCGGATCGACCTCGCTCAGGGTCACATCGCCCTTGCTCAGTGGCAAGATTCCGTTGCAGGGCGTCAAAGCTGTCAGGTCAACCACGCACCCGTCCTCCATCCGCATCAAAGGCCACCGGATCGGTCACAAGGCATGTCTCCTCAACCCCGCGCAGATGATCGACCATCCGCACCTCTTCGCCATGCCGCGCGCGTCCGTTTTTCAGAAAGCCAAGGCCAAGGTATGTCCCCAAGGTCGGCGAGAATCCGACCGAGGTGATATAGCCCTGATCATTGACCCGCACTGCCTCTGCCCCCTTGTCGAACAGATGCGCCCCGGCGGTCAGTGTCTTCCCGACGGTCACGGGCCGCAGGCCAACCAGTTGCTCGCGCGCGTCCTCGACCATGCCGGGCCGCGCCGCCAGCGCCTTGCCGATACAGTCTTTCTTGGCCGACACCATGCGGGCAAAGCCGATGTCAAAGGCACTGGTGCGGCCGTGGATTTCGGCATGGGTGATGTGCCCCTTTTCAATCCGCAAGACGTTCAGCGCCTCCATCCCGTAGGGGCCGCCGCCCAGCGCCTCTGCCCGGCCCAGCAAGACTTCGAACAGGCTGGCGCCATAGCGCGCAGGCACCGCGATCTCATAGGCGTGCTCGCCCGAGAAAGAGATACGGAACAGCCGCGTCGCGACCCCGCCAATGCTGACCGGCCCGTTTTGCATAAACGGAAAGCTGGCGTCGTCGATGGGCTGATCCAGCACGCCGTTCAGCAACTCGCGCGATTTGGGTCCGGCAACCGCAAACTGCGCCCATTGTTCGGTGACGGATACGAACCGCACATCCATATGGCTGCAATAGGCCTGCCGCACCCAGTCGAGGTGCTTCATCACCGGCCCCGCCGCTGCGGTGGTTGTCGTCATGACCCACTGCGTGTCAGACAGCCGCGCCGTGGTGCCGTCATCCATGACATGCCCGTCCTCACGCAGCATCAGCCCATAGCGCACCCGCCCCGGCTTCAACGTCGAAAAGGTGTTGGAGTAGACAAAATCGAGGAACGCGCCGACATCGCGGCCCTGCAAATCGATCTTGCCAAGGGTCGAGACATCGCAGATGCCGACCGCCTCGCGCACCATTTTGACCTCACGGTCACAGCTTTCGCGCCATGTGGTCTCCCCCGGTTTGGGGAAATACGAGGGCCGATACCATAGCCCTGCCTCGATCATCGGCGCGCCGCGCGCGACGCTGGCCTCATGCGAGGTGGTAAACCGTTGCGGAGCAAAGCCCGTGCCCTGCGCCCCCGCCCCCATCGCCGCAATCGGCACCGGGACATAAGGCGGGCGAAAGGTGGTTGTGCCCGTCTCGGGGATATCGCGGCCTGTGGCGTCGGCAAGGATCGCCAAGGCCGAGACGTTCGAGCTTTTGCCCTGATCCGTCGCCATGCCCTGCGTCGTGTAGCGTTTCATGTGCTCGACGCTTTTGTAGTTCTCGGTCGCGGCCTGCTTGACGTCCTTCACGGTCACGTCGTTCTGAAAATCCAGCCAAGCGCGCCCCTTGCCCGCCACCGCCCACAGCCGCCGCACGCGATAGGCCGCGTTTTCGGCCTCGGGGATCACCGGCATCTCTCCGCTGAAGCCAAGCGCGCCGGCCGCCTCGAACCCCGCCTCTGCGCCCTCGCGCAAGCAGCCTGTGGTGGAAAACGTACCGCGCGCAGCCCCTGCCACGCTCATCCCCGGCACCGCCCCATCCCGCGGGACAAAGGCGGCGATCAGGTCGTTCCAGACCGGTCGCCCATTCAGGTGGCAGGTCAGGTGCACCGACGGGTTCCACCCGCCGGACACGCCCAGCGCATCCACTTGCAAACGTTTCAACGCGCCTTGCGGCCCCGTCAGGTCGATGGCTTCCAGCCCCTTGCCGCCCAGCGCGCGGGACACCTGCCACCCGGCATGGAACGGCACGTCGCCGGCAAGGTTCTGCGCGTCATGGCGGCTGTCCACCAGCGCCTCGACCCGGACGCCCGCCGTCAGCATATCCCGCGCGGTCCGGTGCGCGTCGTCGTTGTTGCCAAAGACCGCCACCCGCTGCCCCGGCACCACGCCCCACCGATTGAGATAGCTGCGCAACGCGCCCGCCATCATCACGCCGGGGCGGTCGTTGTCGCGAAAGGCGATGTGCCGCTCCATCGCACCGGCGCACAGCACCGTGCGTTTCGCCACGATCCGCCAGAAGCATTCGACCGGCGCATCGCCGGGGTTGGCCAGATGATGCGTCACCCGTTCCAGCGCGCCATAGGTACCGCCGTCATAGGCCCCCGTAACCGTGGTGCGCGGCATTAGCCGCACGTTCGGCAGCGTCGCCAGTTCCGCCGCCATGGCATGCGCCCATGCATGGCCCGGCTGACAGTCGACCTCTTCCTCTTCGGACGCCAATCGCCCGCCGCAATCGAACCCCTCGTCGCACAGGATCACCTCTGCCCCGGTCCGGCTGGCGGCATGGGCCGCCATCAATCCGGCAGGCCCGCCGCCAATCACCAGCACGTCGCAAAAGGCATAGGCCTTTTCATAGCGTTCGGCGTTGGTCTTGCCCGACAGCGCCCCCAGCCCCGCCGCCCGGCGGATCATCGGCTCATACAGCTTTTCCCAAAAGCTTTTGGGCCACATGAAGGTCTTGTAATAGAACCCCGCGCCAAAGAACGGCGCGGCCAGATTGTTGACGCTCAACAGGTCAACATCCAGCGAGGGCCAGCGGTTCTGGCTGACCGCCTCCAGCCCGCTGTAAAGCTCCTGCACCGTGGCGCGGATGTTGGGGTCCGTGTCCCCGGCCTGCGTCACCGTCACCAGCGCGTTGGGTTCCTCGGACCCGGCGGTCAGCACCCCGCGCGGACGATGGTATTTAAAGCTGCGCCCCATCAAACGCACACCCGCACCCAGCAGCGCCGAGGCCAGCGTATCGCCCGCAAACCCGGTGTAGGGCTTGCCGTCAAAGGTAAAGTCCAGCGGGCGCGACCGATCCACCCGGCCCTTGCCGTCAATCCGCATCGGCGCGCTCCACCAATTCGACCGCGAAAATCTCATGCGTGACGGTATCGCGTTCCACCGCCAGCCAAGCGGTGCAGCCCGCCTCGTGATACCACAGGTCCCGCGTGCGGCCCGCCGGGTTGTCGCGCAGGTGCAGCCAGTCTGCCCAGATCTGCGGCGCGGCATCGGCGCCGGGGCGATCCAGCATCACTGCATCGCCTTGGTAATAGAATTCGCGCCGGTCGCGCGGGCCGCAAATCGGGCAGGTCAGCCGCATCTTTTCACATCCCGTAACAGTCCGGGTCCGCGCCCCGGCAAACGCACCGCCGGAACGGCGCGCAGTCCCCCTGCGCAAAGCAAGCACGGCCCGGACAGAACCCCGGCCTTAGTGGAGGTTATGTTGCGCACCTGTCCCCTCCTCGTCCATCAGTCCGCGACCGGTGCTGAACCGGTCCAGCCGGAATTTCGCCGCCGGTTCGTGCGGGCGATCCGTTGCCATCAAATGCGCAAAGGAAAAACCCGATCCCGGCACGGCCTTGAACCCGCCGTAACACCAGCCGCAATTGAGATAGAGCCCCTCGACCCCGGTCTTGTCGATGATCGGAGAGCCATCTGACGACATATCCATGATGCCGCCCCAACTGCGCAGCACCCGCGCCTTGCCGATCATCGGCATCAGCGTCATCGCCGCCTCCATCACGTGTTCCGCCATCGGCAGGTTGCCGCGCGCCGCGTAAGAGGCATAAAAATCCAGATCGCCGCCAAAGACCAACCCGCCCTTGTCGGACTGGCTGATATAGAAATGCCCCATGCCAAAGCTGACGACATTGTCGATGCAGGGTTTCAACCCTTCGGTGACAAAGGCCTGCAAGACATGGCTTTCAATCGGCAGGCGCATCCCGGCCAGCGCCGCCACCTGCCCCGACCGGCCCGCCACGACAATGCCCACCTTTTTCGCCCGGATCGCGCCGCGCGTGGTTTGCACCCCGGTCACGCGGCCACCCTCGATGTCGATGCCGGTCACTTCGCAATTCTGGATCAGGTCGACCCCGTGCTGGTCCGCGCCGCGCGCATAGCCCCAGGCGACCGCGTCATGCCGCGCCGTGCCGCCGCGTCGTTGCAGCAGCCCGCCGTAGATCGGAAAACGGATATTGTCGAAATCGAGAAACGGCAGCATCTCGCGGACTTGGTTGCGGTCCAGAAGCTCGGCATCGTCGCCTTGGTTGCGCATCGCGTTGCCGCGCCGGGCAAAGGCGTCGCGCTGGCCGTCCGAATGGCACAGGTTGATGATGCCGCGCTGGCTCATCATGGTGTTGAAGTTCAGCTCTTGCTCCATCCCCTCCCACAGCTTCAGCGAATGGGAATAGAATTCAGAGTTGCCGGGCAGGCCATAGTTGGCGCGCACGATGGTGGTGTTGCGACCCACGTTGCCGCCGCCCAGATAGCCCTTTTCCAGCACGGCGATATTGGTCAGCCCGTGTTCCTTGGCCAGGTGATACGCCGTGGACAGCCCGTGCCCGCCGCCGCCGATGATGACGATGTCATATTCGGGTTTGGGCGCCGGGTCGCGCCAATGCGGCTTCCAGCCGCGGTTGCCTGTAAGCCCTTCTGCAAGAACCCTGAGACCGGAAAAGCGCATCGCCCCCTCCAAGTGAACCGGGGGCCAGAAAAGCAGGCCCGCCGTTCGGGATCAATTCCCCCAAGCGACGGGCCGTGACGTTTTTGTGCTGTTGCGACAATGTCGCGCTTAGCTGTCGCTCCAGACGATCTTGGGCGCGAAACGCGGGCGGGTAAAGCCGTAGTTGTAGAACAACCCTGCCCCGGTCAGCCCCGGAATCGCGAAGGGCGGCGCATAATTGGTCTCTGTCTCGACCACGATCACGCGCTCGTTGTGCAGCATGTTCGGCAGTTGATCGTGCATCTGCGAAAGTTGCGCGCTCTGGAGTTCGCCCAGCCCGCCCCGTGTCTTGGACCATTCGGTTTCATAGCTGGAGGTATTGCCGTTGTAGCGCACCAGCGTGACCCGCAGCGACGACTCGCCGCCCGGACGCACGAGAAAGTCCAGCAGTTCGACCATCCCGTCAAGGTAGGTGCCGTCGATCGGATCGGTCTCGCGGGAGATCGCGTCAGAGATCGTGTAGGCCGCCTTGACGTTCAGAGCCTTGTAGCGAAAGGCATCGTGCAGCGAAAAGGTGGCCGCCAGCAGGAACAGGATGAACGGCAGCCAGATCAGGCTTTCGATGGCGATGTTGCCCCGTGTGTCGCGGGCAAAGTGGCGCAGATGGGATAGCATCTTGGGAAAGGTCATGGCGCTTACCTCGGCTCTTGGACAAAGGCGGACGTGACAACAATCTGGGCATAGCCCTGCGCGTCCTTGTTCAACGCCAGACCGAAAGACGTCGTTGGCATGGCGGGTTTGTATTTCAGGCAGGCGCGGACCAGCATCAGCTGATTGTCCATACCGGCCACAAAACTGCGCAGCGGACGCGGCTCTTCCTCGGCGTTCTTGCAATCCGCACCGGGCGGGATGGCGGCAAAGTTGCGCGGATCGACCTCTAGCATCTCCAGCCGGAGGTTTTCGGCGCAGCCGTCGACGATGACGGCCTCATCGCAAATCTTTTGCCGCACTTCCTCATATGTCGGGATGTCGCCGGTGTTGAGGCGGATCTCGCGGGTTGCAAGGTCGACCCCCCGCTCCAGCAGCGCGTGGCGCAGGTTCATGTAGCCCATTTCGACCGCCGCCGCGAGGATGAAGAAGAAGATGGTAAAGTAGACGGCGAATTCGATGGTGGCCGTCCCGTCCTCTTCACGACGGAACCTGTTCAGGGCAGTTTTCAGGCGATTTGTCATTGGATCAGCCTCAGGTTGTTGATCTGGCGGGCAATGGTGTCAAACGTGTCGTCGATGTCGTCACCGTAGACGTGGAAAGAGTGGCTGGGCGAAGACGCGCACCGGCGCATATCCGCTGCGGCAGTGGCGTCGGTCTCGAAGGCGATGGTAAAGACCGTGACGCCATTGGCCTTGGCCAGATCACACTGTTTCATCAGGTTGGTGACGTTGGTCGACTGGGACGACAGCGCGTAGTAGCTGCTGCTGCCCTGAACCTGCAATTCGGTCTCGCCGTTCAGCGGATCGCGCGGATCGTTGGGGCGGAACTGGTCGGTGGTCTGACCGTCCGTCATCAGCACGATGTACTTTTCCGTTTCGGGATCATGCCAGTCGATCGGACGGCCTTCGAAGCGCGGGGCCACCAGACCGTTGGCGATAAGGTGGCTGACCTCGTCCCGGTTGTTCGGGTCCAGCAGGGCAAGACCGTACTTCATGCCAAATTGCGTGCCGGTGCCGTCGTGCATCCGCATGTCCGCGATGAACGCGTTCAGGGCGGCCTCGTCGTCGGAAAAATACTGGATTGCGGTGTCTTCACCCGGGCACCAGCCCCAGTCCATCACCTCTGCCGCGATCGGCCAGAACATGAAATGCGGGACGTAGTCTTCCGATTGCGGCATGTCGGTCGTGTCGAACTCATGGTCGTAGATCTCGATGCACGAGCCCGGCATGTTGATGTTGACCGGGTCCGGCTCTGTCGGCTCCGTGGTGGTGGCCGGCTCGGGCTCGGGATTGGGCGATGTGTATTCCGCCGCCCATGCCGCATAGTCGATCTGGCCGAAGGAAAACGTGTTGCCGGGGATCTTGCCGGTGTTCTTGGTCGGACCAAGATCGGCTTCCGGTCCGTTCTGGTCGCCCTTGATCTGGAAGTAGCGGTTCTTTTCCTTGCCGCCCTTGATCGAGATGCCCAGGAACTGGCTCGGGTCCGTCAGTTCACTGTCGTGCGCCATCATGTAGGCGACGGCTCCGCGAAAGAAATCGTCAACATCGCGCGGCGCTGTTTCGGGGAAACCCTCGATCTTGTGGGCGCGGTTGTAGATGTCGTCACCGTCGGTATCGAAGTAGACCACGATGTTCGAAATCGCCTGTTCCCACGCCGGGAAGTAGCCGCTTGCCGCGGCGTCCGGGCTGGACCCATCCGTACAGGACGGGTCTGCCGTCCCCTCTTCGTAGTTTTCCGCATGGTTGTTGCACAGCGACCCGCCCGGCGCGTCCTGATCGCCGTTGCCCCAGCCGTTGTTCTGCTTTTGCTTCGGGCGTTCGCCACGGAAGTAGTCAAACAGAATGTCACCGGGGTTCACCTGCCCCGCGAAGGGGACAAGGTTCAGGGTGGTCACGCCTTCGGTCTGGTCGGTCATGACCTTGCTGACAAAGGCCTGCGCCGCCGGCTTCAGCTTTGTCATCCGGTCGTTGTACCGCATCGAGCCCGAAATATCGAGCACGAGGCTGATTTCAACGTTCGAGATCTTTTCCTCGGCGACGCTGATGGCCGGTGGACTCAATTCGTCGTAGCCGCTCATCTTCAGGAAAAAGGTCGGGATCGTCGTTTCGCCCCATGCCTTCACCGTCCTGTGGTTGAAACCATAGGTGACTTCGGACCCGGTCAGGACGTGATCCATCCCGGCCTTGTGCATGTAATCTGCGATCACCGCATCCGATGTCTGCACCTGATCAAGGTCCGCCGCCGCCAGAACGGCGCGGTCCATGTTGGTTTGTAGGACGGCCCGCGTGGCTTCAAACCGCATGATGTCCACCGCTGCCCCGGATATCACCAGGATCAATAGGGCCATCATGACCGAGAAGATGGTGATATTGCCGTCTTCTCTTGTCCGAAAGCGCACCAGCTTCGATCGTAGCATCTTGCGGCTGTTCATGTTCGCACTCCCATAGAAAAAGCCCATTCTGGCGGGAGTAAGGTATGGTTAAGAAATGAGCCGGATTTGCGGCGAATTCAGGCAAAACTCGGGACTTATTCAAGATTTGAGATGGATTAACATACTCAAAAGAGTAGTTAACGCAGGGTAAACCGAGGTTTTCGCGGATCATTGGATCAGCCTCAGATTATTGATCTGACGGGCGACACTGTCGAAGGCATCGACGATTTCCGCACCATGCACATGGAAGAAATGGCTGTCCGAAGAGGCGCAAAGCCGCATCTCCTCGGCCGCAAGCTCTGTTGTTTCAAAGGCGATGGTAAAGACGGTCACACCCTGCGCGCGGGCAAGTTCGCACTGCTGGTACAGATGTTCGAGGTTGGCAGCCCGCGCGGTGCGGACATTATAGTGGTCCGCGCCTTGGGACAGCAGTTCGACCTCACCGTTGATCGGCGCGTCGGGATCGTTGGGGCGGAACTGATCTGTCACCTGCCCGTCCGTCATCAGAACGATGTATTTCTCGGTCTCCGGGTCATGCCAGTCGATCGGACGCCCTTCGAACCGGCTTTCGATCAGGCCCGCGTCGATCAGGTGGCTGACCGCGTCGCGGGTCGTCGGGTCCAGCAGCGCCAGCGCGTATTTCATGCCGAATTGCGCGCCGGTGCCGTCATGCATCCGGATGTCGTCGATGTACTGCATCAGGCTTGGAGCGTCGGCAGAATAATACTGGATGGCCATTTGCTCACCCGGACACCAGCCCCAGTCCATGACTTGGGGATCAACTTCCCAGTGGTGGAAGATCGGTACATATTCATCTGACAGCGGCAGACTTGAATTGGCGAACTCGAAACTGTCGATCTCGATACAAGAGCCGGGCATATTGACGTTGACCTCTGGCCCGGTCGCTTCCGCTTCGGGACCGGCATAGGCCGCTTCCCACATGGCATAGTCGATCTGCGTGTAGGAATAGGTGTTGCCGGGGATCTTGCCCGTGTTCTTGGTCGGCCCAAGATCAGAGGTGGCCCCGTTCAGATTGCCCTTGACCTGAAAATAGCGGTTTTTTTCATTGCCGCCCTTGATCGAGATACCAAGGAACTGCGCCGGATCGGTCAGATCGCTGTCCTGCGCCATCATATAGGCCACGGCCCCCTTAAAGAAGTCATCCGCATCGCGCGGCGCGTCTTCGGGTAAATCCTCGATCTTGTGCGCGACATCATAGATGTCGTCGCCATTGGTGTCGAAGTAGACCACGATATTCGAAATCGCCTGCGGCCAGGGCGAAAAGAATCCGCCCGTCACCGGTCCGGCGGTGCCATCGGCGCAGGATGGATCGGCCAGCCCGGCTTCGTAGTTTTCGGCATTGTTGTTGCACAGCGACCCGCCCGGCGCGTCCTGATCGCCGTTGCCCCAGCCGTTGTTGCCCTTGATCTTGGGCCGCTTGCCAAGGAAATAGTCGAACATGATGTCGCCCGGATTCACCTGTCCCGCAAAGGGGATCAGGTTCAGGGTGGTCACGCTTTCGGTGCCGTCGGACATGACCTTTTCGACAAAGGCCTTGGCCGCCGGTTTGAGGTTGTCCATCCGTCCGTCGAACCGCATCGACCCCGAAATATCCAGCACAAGGCTAATTTCTACGTTGGCGATCCGTTCCTCGGCGGTGGCCAATGCGTTGGCGGGCAACATGTCTCGCCCCGACAACCGCAGAAAGATCGTCGACAGGCTAGAGGCGGCATCGGCGCTGACCGTGCGCTCATTCAGGCCCAGCGTGACGTCGACCCCGGTGACGTAGCTGTCCAGCCCGGCCTTGGCCACGTAGTCGCTGACCACCTCGTTCGGGGCCTGAAACTGATCCAGATCGGCCGCGGCCAGCACCGCGCGGTCCAGCGTGGTCTGCAACCGGGCGCGCGACGCCTCTTGCCGCATCAGATCGACCGACGCGCCCATGATGGTGAGCGTGAGAAGCACGATATAGACAGAGTAAATCGTGATGTTTCCAGAGTCCGCCCGGCAAAAACGCCCGATCGCGCTGGAGGCGCGCAGCAGGGCCGGCCGGGGGGAGAATGCAAATCGTGCCATCTTGGGTCTCCGTTGACGCCGCTGGGATCGGTGTGGCGGTACAGAACCCGTTTTCGGGTAAGATTCGGTCAAGCCTCTGGTCAGGAATGCGGCGCAATTGCGGCGAAAGCGGACGATTTTTTACAAACTTGTGGACCGTCAGCCCCGCGCAAATCAAAAAAGGGCGGCCCCCCGGACCGCCCTTTTCGACACAATGTCAGACCCGTCACAGCCCCTTGGCGCGATAGCTCGCCGCGACCCGTCCGATCGCCACGATAAAGGCGGCGGTGCGCAGGTCGGTCACGTCGGGCCGACTGTGCCAGACTTCACGCATCGACTGGTAGGCGATGCGCATGGTGTCATCCAGACCCGAGCGCACAAGCTCCAGTTCACCCGCGCCGCGCAGGTACTTGGTCTTGAAGTCCGGCGACATGGACCAGGCATCGCCCAGGTAACGGTCCAGCCGCTCCAGCTCGCGCACGATCAGCTCATGCCGGGATTCCTCCTGCCGGCGCTGCATCCGGCCGAACCGGATGTGGCTGAGGTTCTTGACCCATTCGAAATAGGACACCGTCACCCCGCCCGCGTTGGCATACATGTCCGGCACAATCACCGTGCCCTTCTCGCGCAGGATGTCGTCGGCCCCCGCCGTGATCGGCCCGTTGGCCGCCTCGATGATCATCGAGGCCTTGATCCGATGGGCGTTGCCAAGGTTGATCACGCCTTCCAAGGCGGCGGGAATGAGAATGTCGCACTCTTGCTCAAGCAGCGCCGCCCCTTCGGCGCTGTGGGTGGCGTCGGGATAACCGGTCACGCCGCCGTGCTTCAGGATCCATTGATGCACCGCCTCAACGTTCAGCCCCGCCGGATTGAACAGCCCGCCGTCGCGCTCAATGATACCGATGATCTGCGCGCCGTCTTCTTCCTGTAGGAACTTTGCCGCGTGATAGCCCACGTTGCCCAGACCCTGAACAATCACCCGCTTGCCGTCCAGCGTGCCGTCCAGACCCGCCTTGGCCATGTCCTCGGGATGGCGAAAGAACTCTTTCAGCGCGTATTGCACGCCGCGTCCCGTCGCCTCTGTCCGGCCCTGAATGCCGCCCGCATTGGTCGGCTTGCCGGTCACGCAGGCATTGCCGTTGATGTCGGTGGTGTTCATGCGCCGGTACTGGTCGGCGATCCACGCCATCTCGCGTTCGCTGGTGCCCATGTCGGGCGCGGGCACGTTCTGCGAGGGGTTGATCAGGTCGCGCTTGATCAGCTCATAGGCAAAGCGGCGGGTGATCTGCTCCATCTCGTGTTCGTCATACTGGCGCGGGTCAACGCACAGCCCGCCCTTCGAGCCACCGAACGGCGCCTCCACCAGCGCGCATTTATAGGTCATCAGCGCCGCCAGCGCCTCGACCTCATCCTGGTTCACCGAGGTGGCAAAGCGGATGCCGCCCTTGACCGGCTCCATATGTTCGGAATGGACAGAGCGATAGCCGGTAAAGGTCTGGATCTTGCCGCGCAGCCGGACACCGAAACGCACCGTATAGGTGGCGTTGCAGACGCGGATCTTTTCCTCAAGCCCCGGCGGCAGGTCCATCAGCGCCACGGCGCGGTTATACATGAGGTCAACGGACTGACGAAACGTCGGCTCGTTCGATGGAACGACGGGCCGGGATGTTGCGATGGACATGGGTTTCCTTCCTTTCCATTGCTCGCGCAGGACGCGCGCCCTGCGCGCGTGGTTCCTCTTGACGGGACCCCGCGGGGCGAGCCTAGCCCGGTGCCTGCCACATCCCAACCCTGCTTTTGCCCGAATCGACGCCTCGCCGACGCGCGCAACGGCGCAAAGGACCATTTTCGGTGACCGATCCCGACATTCGTTCCAAAGCCTGAAACAAAACCCGCGAAAATCGCAGGACTGTGCCGGGAACGGCTGCGGAACCATGGCAAAATCGGGCCCGGCTGCCCAAGTTTGGCCATTTTAAAATGGCATAAAATTGTCATCAAACTGAACCGGTCACGGCATGGGGGTGCCAGGCGAGCCGGTTGAAAGGTGCCAAAATGTTGAAATCGACAACAAGTCTGACGGGCTTCATTAAAAGCCGCAAAGCGATTGCATCGCGGGCGCGGTCCTTCGCCGAAGACACGTCCGGAACCATGTCCTATCTGGCGATTGTGGGATCGCTGGTCATGATGGTTTTCGGTGGCGTGGGCATCGACATGATGCATGCCGAACTCAAGCGCATCAAAGTCCAGAACACCCTCGACCGCGCGGTGCTTGCCGCCGCCAACATCGAAAACACGATGGCGCCGCAACTGGTGGTCGAGGAATACTTTGCCGCCATGGGTCTAGGCGACGCGCTGACCTCGATCGACGTCGAGCAGAGCATGACCGCCAAACGAGTGACGGCCAATGGGCAGTCCGCCATTTCCTCCGACTTCATGTCGCTGATCGGGGTGGACAAGCTGAATGCCTACGGTCTGGCCACCGCCGAACATGCCACCGCCAACATCGAGATTTCGATGGTGCTCGACGTGTCCGGTTCGATGGGCTGGAACAGCAAGATCATCAACATGCGCAACGCCGCGCGCAACTTTGTCGACATCATGATGCCAGCAGACGGTCAGGCGCTGACCACGATTTCGATCGTGCCCTACAATGCCACCGTGAACCTTGGCACCACAACAGCCAGCTATTTCACGCTGGACGATCTGCACGATTATTCGAACTGCGTGATCTTCGACCAGTCCGACTTTGATCAGGCGGCGGTCTCGCCCAGCGTGGAACTCACCCGGCTGGCGCATTTCGACCTGAATTCGTCCAATGTCAATTCGACGGCGATTTCGAATCCCTGGTGCCGCACCGGCAACACCAGCGCGGTCATGGCGCACAGCTCTGACCCCGCCACGCTCAAGTCCCACATCGACTCGCTGAACGCGGGTGGCAACACCGCCATCGACCTCGGGATGAAATGGGGCGCAGCCCTGCTTGACCCGGCCGCGCGGCCTGCAATCACCGCAATGTCCAACGACGGGCTGGTCGATCCCAATTTCGCGGCACGTCCGGCGTCCTATGCGGACCCGGAAACCTCGAAATACGTGGTCGTCATGACCGATGGCGAGAATACCACCCAGTACGATCTGAAACCGCACCACAAATTCGGGCTGTCAGAGGTCTGGATCGACGAACGCGGCAACACCGATCCCTCCGACGACCGCTTTTCGCTGCGGGTCCGCAACTATTCCGGCACCAGCAACGACCTGTATTACCTGCAACGCTACGACGGCTATTCGCAAAGCTATCGCTACCGCAATGCTCCGGACGGCGGCACCTCGGCCCGGCAGATGACCAATGCGGAACTCTTTGCCCGCTTCGGCACCCGCGCCGTCGCCAGCAAGATGTACCAGCGCCCCTATTACGACGGCTATGTGTCCTACAGTGATTACAACGACGTCTACTATGCCTATCAGGCCACCGTCGGCCCCGACCCGGCAGACAACCGGCTCGAAAGCATCTGTGACGCGGCCAAGGCGCAGGGTGTCGTTGTCTTCGCCATCGGCTTTGAGGCACCGCAACGGGGGCTGGACGCCATGCGCAACTGCGCCTCGTCACCGGCCCACTTCTTCGACGTCAACGGAGCCGACCTCGAAGAGACCTTTGCCTCTATCGCCAACACCATCACCCAACTGAGGTTGACCCAATGACCCGCGCCTTCCTTTCCCCCCTGCGCCGCTTCTGGGCCGAAGAGGCCGGCAACGCGGTGGTGCCCTACGCGCTCTGGTTGCCGCTGTTCATCGCCATGATCGTCTCGACGGTCGAGATCGGCACCATCACCGTCCGCCACACCCAGCTGGAACGCGCGCTGGACCAGACCGTGCGCGAGGTCAAGATCGGCGTGACCGCCCCCACCCATGACGCGCTCAAGGCGGCGATCTGCGAAAAGACCACCGTGCTGCAAAACTGCACCGGCACGCTGCACCTTGAGATGATCCCGCTGAACATGCGCAACTACACCGCGCCGCCCGTTACCGCCGATTGCGTGGACGTCAGCCAGGAGGCAACGCCGCAGCGCAATTTCAGCCACGGCGGCGGCGGCCAGCTGATGTTCCTGCGCGCCTGCTACAAGTTCCGCCCCGCCACCCCGGCGGCCACGCTGAACGCCAGCCTGCCCAAGGATGCCCTCGGCTACACCGCCATCGTGTCGACATCCGCCTTTGTCTACGAACCCAGCTGAGGAGATCCAGCCATGCGCCTTCCTTCGTTCCTCACGCGTTTCGCCTCTGACACCCGCGGTTTCGTCAACGTCGAGGCGGTCATCGTCTTCCCCGCGCTGCTGTTTCTCTTCGGTGTCGGCTGGACCTATTTCGACGCCTTCCGCCAGCAGGCGGTCAACCAAAAGGCCAACTACGTGATCGGCGACATGATCTCGCGCGAGACGACGGCCATCACGCCGGACTACCTCACCAATGCGCAGGGCCTGCTGCGGCACCTGACCAAGACCACCGGCACCGACAGCGACCTGCGGGTCACCGTGGTGCAGTACAGCACGCTCCATGGCGGCTGGAGCGTGGTCTGGTCCGACGAGCGCGGCGACCAGCCGGTGCTCACAACCGGCGATCTGGCGCTTTACGCGGACAAGCTGCCCTCGGGCACCAATGGCGACCAGCTGATTCTGGTCGAGACATGGGATGCCTACAACCCGGTGCTGAGCGTGGGACTGGATTCCTTTGAAATCCGCACCTACAGCTTCACCCGCCCGCGCTACGCGCCGCAAGTGGTCTATCAGCCCTCCGCCTGACCCGCCCCCACCACCAGACAAAAAAGGCTGCGGCATCGCCCGCAGCCTTTTGCCGTTTGCCCGGCCCCATGACGGGCCAAAGCCGCCTCTGGCCTAGTCGTTGTCCCGTTCATGCAGCAGATGGGTCATGATGTCGGCCACCGGGCGGGTCTGCGACCCTGCGGTCACGCCCCCCACGGCGACCCGCCGCCCCCATCGCCACCACAGACCCGGCCGCCATGCGCGCGGCCCCGGCTCCTTGAGGATCACCAGAAACCCGTTCGACGGCTTCATCGCGAACATGCCCCGGTCCACCTTGGCCACATCCTCCAGCCGCGCCACCACCGTGCCGTCGCTGTCGGTCAGCGCCTCTTCGGTCAGGATCAGCGCGTGACCGGTCGACTGCCACATCAACTGCGCCAGAACCAGCCCGACGATCCCCAGCACAACCAACACGGCCTTCCAGCCCAGCGCCATTTCGGGCGTGCTGAGCGCCACGTAGACCACCAGCGCCCCCAGCCCCATCATAGAGCCCACGCCAATCACCCGCCGCGAGGCGGACGCCGTGATCCGTGCCAGTTCTTCCTGTGCCATGTCTCTTCCCCGCTCTTGCGCCCACCTCTCCTACTGGGCGCATCGCACAGGGGAAAGCCCCGGAAAGCCCCGCTGCCCCGGTTTCTTCGCCGCGCTACCCCTCTGCGCGGCGCACAACCACCTCGGCCCCGCGCGCGGGCGGTTCAGTATCAACCAACTCCTGCGGGAACCCCGGCGCGCGCACGCTAAGGCCGGTGGCCTCTTCCAGCCGCTCGATCATCCGGTCGGACTGCGCCTGCGCGCCGAACCGCGCCTGCCCGTCGCGGATCATCGAAATCACCAGCGGCGACAGTTCCAGCGGCACGCCATGCGCCTCGGCCAGCGCCTGAAACAGACCCACATCCTTCATCACCAGATCCAGCGCAAAATCCACGTCGCGACTGCCCGACAGGATCAACTGGCTTTCGGTCTCATGCACAAACGACGTGCCAGAGGAAATCCGGATCGCCTCATAGGTCGTGGCCATGTCCAGCCCGGCGGCCTGCATGGTCGTCAGCGCCTCACACAGCGTCAGCAGGTTGGCGGTGGCCAGATAGTTGGTCATCACCTTCAGCTTGGACGCGGTGCCGACCTCTCCGGTATGCAGGACCTGCCGACCAAGGATCGTCAGCAGCGGCAAGACCGCCTCAAACGTCGCGCGCGGCGCGCCGCAAAAGACAGAAATATTGCCCGTCGCCGCCCGGTGACAGCCGCCCGACACCGGGGCCTCGACCGCAATCGCCCCCGTCGCCGCCACCCGCGCCGCCTGTTCCGCGATCACCGCCGGGTCGGTGGTCGACATCTCGACCCATGTCTTGCCCGGCCCCATCTGCGGCAACATCTGCGCCAGCACCGCCTCCGACGCCGCCGGGCTGGGCAGCGAGGTGATGACCACATCGCAAGAGGCCATCACATCCGCCGCCGAGGTGCCCGCCTCGGCCCCGTCCTCGATGAATCCCGCCATCTTGGCCGCATCCAGATCATAGACCCGCAGCGCCACCCCGTTGCGGTGCAGGTTGCCCGCCAGCTTGGCGCCGACCGCGCCCAATCCGATAAATCCCGTGGCCATACCGCCCTCCTGTTTGCGCCCACCCTTCGGCGCGCAGGCCCGCCGGTCCACCCCGTTTGCGACATGTTCCTTGTGCGCAGCGCCGCCCGCTCATAGCCTCGCCCAATGACATGGCCCGCCAACAGCGCAACACGGACCGACGACGCCGCCGCCGGGATCGAGGTGGACGAAACCTTTGAGCCGTTCACCCAACGCGACGACATCTTCAGCCGCGCCATGTGGGACGAGTCCGTCCGCTCCCCGCGCACCGACGCGTTTTTCGCCTCGTACAGGATCGAGGCCGCCCCCCGGCGCGGAGACGGCTTTACCCAACGCGATTTTGCCCTGCGCAACGCCGCTTGGCTGATTTCCGACATCATGACCGACCGCCACGCTGCCCAAGGTCGGCGTGAGGGGTTTCAGGCGGCGCTCAGCGCCGACACCCCCGTCTCCCCCGATCGCGTGCCCGTGGATGATCCGGCCCGCATGGCGGCAGAGGTCAAACGCACCGCGCGATTCTTTGGCGCGCAGCTTTGCGGCATCACCGATTTCGACCGTCGCTGGCTTTACTCCGCCCGCGTCGACACCCGCGACATGTCAGAGGCCCCGCATGACCTGCCCGAGGGGCTGACCAGCGTCATTGTACTGGGGCACGAAATGGACGCCGATCTGGTCGCCACTTACCCCTCGGCCTTGGCCGGGGCGGCGACCGGCAAAGCCTACAGCCATGAGGCGGCCGTGGCGCTGCAACTGGCCGCCTACATTCGTAACCTTGGCTATCAGGCGGTGGCCTCGATGAATGACACCGCGCTGGTCATTCCCTATGCGGTCAAGGCGGGTCTGGGCGAATACGCCCGCAATCAGTTGGTCATCACGCCGCAACTTGGCCCGCGCCTGCGGTTCTCCAAGATTTTCACCGACCTGCCTCTGACGCATGACACCCCGCGCCCGCTGGGGGTGGCCGCCTTTTGCGACATCTGCACCAAATGCGCCGATGCCTGCCCGGTGGCGGCCCTGCCCTTTGGGCCGCCCTCTGCCGACCGCCCCAACCGCTCGGCCATCAAAGGCGTGCGCAAGTGGACCTCGGATGCTGAAAAATGTTTCGGCTTCTGGGCCAAGCTCGCCTCGGACTGCGCCATCTGTCTGCGCGTCTGCCCGTTCAATCGCGACTACACCCGCTGGACGGCGCGGCTTTGGCGGCGGCTGGCCCTGTCGCGGTTTCGCCGTGTCGCGCTCTGGCTGGCGAGAGACCACGGCGCACGGGTCAAACCGCAAAACTGGTGGGCAGGCTGATGCCCCGGCTTTGCGTGGATACCCCCACCGGCCCGTTTGAGATCACCGAAACCGATGGCCAGATCACCCGCGCCACATGGACCCCCAGCGAGGCCGCCGACGACACGCCGCTGCTGCGCCGCGCCGCCGAACAGGTGACCGCCTATTTCAACGGCACGCTGACCGCCTTCGACCTGCCGCTGACGGTTGCGGCGAGTGAATTTCAACAACAGGTCTGCGCCCGGATCGCCGCCATCCCCTTTGGCGAAACCACCACCTACGGCGAGATCGCCAAAGCCCTCGGTGCCCCTGCTCAGGCCGTGGGGCGCGGCTGCGGCGGCAACCCCATCCCGCTGCTCATCCCCTGCCACCGGGTGCTGGGCTCTAACGGGCTGGGTGGTTTTTCCGGCGGCACAGGGGTGGAAACAAAGGTCTGGCTTTTGCGGCACGAAGGCGCGGGTGGGCTACTAATTTAGTGCGCGCAGCCTCGCCCCTGACGATTCTCGCAGCGACCCAACAGGTTAAGCGGACGTAAAATCACCTCTGTAACCCATTGATTTTTCTAGGCCGAAGATCTGTCCACGCGTGGACACCCTCATTTCCTGTCCATCAATCCCGACGCGGATCGCGCGGATAAACGCCCAGAATCTCCAGCATATCGGTGAAATAATCCAGCTCTTCCAGCGCCCGCCGGACGCCCGGATCTTCGGGGTGCCCCTCAATGTCCGCATAGAACTGAGTCGCCGTGAAAGACCCGCCCACCATGTAGCTTTCCAGTTTGGTCATGTTGACCCCATTGGTGGCAAAGCCCCCCATCGCCTTATACAAAGCCGCCGGAATGTTGCGGACCTGAAAGACAAAGGTCGTGATCATCCGCTCGCTGCCCCGCCGCGATGTGTCAGGCTCAGGCGACATCAACAGGAATCGCGTGGTGTTGTGGGCATGGTCCTCGATGTGGCGGGCCAGAATGTGCAGGCCATAGATCTCGGCCGCCAGATCCGATGCCAACACGCCTTCGTCACGCGCTTCGGTCCGCGCCAGTTCCGCCGCTGCCCCGGCGCTGTCCGGCGCGGCCACGCCCTGAATGTCGTATTTTGTCAGGAAACTCTGCGCCTGCGGCAGCAAAACAGGATGCGCCCGCACCCGCGCCAGCTCCTCGACCGGCACGCCGGGCAGCGCCATGAGGCTGATATGAACGCGCACAAACGCCTCGCCCACGATCCGCAAGCCACTTTCGGGCAGCAGACGGTGAATGTCGGCCACCCGGCCATAGGTCGAGTTTTCGACCGGCAGCATCGCCAGATCGGCCCGCCCGCCGCGCACCGCCGCGATCACGTCCTCAAACGACCGGCAGGGCAGCACCTCGGCCCCCGGTCGCGCCTCTGTGCAGGCCTGATGAGAATAGGCGCCCAGCTCTCCCTGGAAGGCAATCCGCTGTGACATTTCCGGCCCCTCGTCGCAAGACCCGCACAAACGGGCGATTGGTCGCGCCTTCTACCGCTTGCCCAGAGGGATGGAAAGCAATAGATACGCGCCCGACACCGACATAAAACAAGCAGGGCTTCCCATGTTCGATACCATGACCTTTACCAAGATCGTCGGCGGCGTCTGCGGCGCCTTGCTGATCTTCCTGATGGGCAAATGGGCCGCCGAGGGCCTGTATCACACGGGCGGCGGCCACGGTGACGAAGAGCACGCCGCTGGCTTTGTGATCCACGTCGATGACGCGGAACCCGTTGAAGAGGAAGAGGTGGACTTTGCCGCGCTCATGGCCGCAGCCGACGCAGACAAGGGCGAAAAAGTCTTTGGCAAATGCAAAGCCTGCCACAAGCTGGACGGCAGCAACGCAACCGGCCCGCACCTCGACGGCGTCGTGGCGCGTGCCGTGGGCGCGGTCGACGGCTTCAACTACTCGGGCAAGCTGAGCGAGGTTGCAGACGTCTGGAGCCCGGAACACCTCTTTGCCTTCCTCGAAAACCCCAAGGGGTATGCGCCCGGAACAACCATGGGCTTTGCCGGTCTGAAAAAGGCCGAGGATCGCGTGAACCTGATCGCCTATCTTGAGACCACCGGCGGCTGATCGCGTCGCGCGCCGGTCCGCAATGGGCCAGTTTCAGGGGCCGTCCGGTTCGGGCGGCCCTTTTTCGTGCCCGCAGGAGAGGCCCCCTGTGATCAGCGCCTTCACGCCGTTGACGTTTCCGTAATCTCGACTTGAATGTGGTCTCTGGGAAAACTTAGCTTAGAACTAAACAGGATGACCGACAAAATACCGGGTCGATCCGCCGGGTGACAGGGAGATGACGATGACGATTCAGGCCAAACGTCCTCAGGACCGCAGCGCCGTGCGCACACGGCCCGCCTTGGACATGCGTCTCATGGCGACCGGAACGCTGGCCGTCGGGCTGGCCCTTTGGGGCGTGGTGGCCCTTGCCCAAGACAGCGATGACAAGGTCACGACCTCGCATGGCTATTCCTACTTCGGCAATCTGGACTACCCGTCAGACTACAGCCATTTCGATTTCGTCAACCCGGACGCGCCCAAGGGCGGCAAACTGGTGCTTGGCGCGACCGGCACCTTTGACAGCCTCAACCCCTATTCGCGCAAGGGGCGCCCCGGTGCCCTGACAACCGTGCAGTACGACCAGTTGATTGAATCGACAGAGGATTCCATCGGGCAATACTACTGCATCCTGTGCGAAAGCATCGAGTACCCCGAAAGCCGCGACTGGGTTATCTTTCACATGCGCGAGGACGCAGTCTTTTGGGACGGCACCCCGGTGACCGCAGAGGACGTGGTCTATTCCCATAAGCTGTTCGTCACGCAGGGTCTGCCGTCTTACGCGCAGGCCGTCGGGCGCATGGTCACCAGCGCCGAGGCGCTGGACACCTACACGGTCAAGTTCACTTTCGATCCCGAGTTGACGAAACGATCCCGAATCGAAACCGTCGGCTCTACCCCGGTTTTCTCCAAGGCCTGGTTTGAGGCGGATACCGAAAACCGCCGTCTGGATGAGCCGCGTCTTGAGGTGGCGATGGGATCGGGTCCGTACAAGCTGGACAGCTTCGACGTGAACCGCCGGATCGTCTACAAACGCAACCCCGATTACTGGGGCAAGGACCTGCCGTACAACACGGGCCGCTATAACTACGACACCATTCAGGTCGAATACTTCGCCGACCAAACCGCCAGTTTTGAGGCGTTCAAGGCCGGGGCCTATACCTTCAAGGTGGAAAGCGACCCCAAGCAATGGGCGACGGCCTATGACTTCCCAAAGGCCAAGCAGGGCATCGTCAAGCTGGAAGAGATCCCGGACGGCAGCCCGCCGAACCCCACCGGCTTTGTCTTCAACCTCGCCAAGCCGCAGTTCGCCGACAAGCGTGTGCGCGAGGCAATTGCGCTGGCCTTCAACTTTGAATGGTCCAACGAGTCGTTGCTGCACGGGCTTTACACAACGCGCAGCTCTTTCGTCGAAGGCACCCATGTCGAGGCCAAGGGCAAACCGGCAGGCGCGGAACTGGAATTCCTCAAGGCGCTTGGCGATGTCGTCCCCGAAGAGGTACTGACCGAAGACGTATGGACGATGCATGTCTCTGATCCCTCTGACAGTCTTCCGTCGCGGCGCACGCGTCGGCAGGCGATGGGACTGCTGCAAGAGGCGGGCTGGACCGTGGGTCAGGACGGGCTGGCGCGCAATGACAAGGGTGAGACGCTCAAGGTCAACATGCTGATTCCGTCGAACATCGAATCCTCGGTCGAGGGGATGCACGATATCTTTGTGCAGAACCTGCGCCAGATCGGCGTCGATGCCAGTTTTGAAAAGGTCGATCCGTCGCAGTACACGTTGCGCCGCAGCGAACGTGACTATGACATGCTCTACTCCACCCGCTACGGCAGCTTTTTGTCGACGGGTGGCGGTCTGACGCAGATGTATGGCTCTGCCGAGGCCGAATTCAGCCTGTTCAACCCCGCCGGGCTGGCCAGCCCGCTGGTGGATGCGATCATCGACGCCAGCTTTGTCGCGGATAGTCAGGATGACACCGACGTGGCGCTGATGGCGCTGGACCGGGCCCTGCGGTACGAATTCTTTGTGATCCCCACGGGCTATATCGCGGACAGCTGGGTGGCCTATTTCGACATGTACGAACACCCGGAGACGATCCCGCCCTACGATCTGGGATATCTGAGCTTCTGGTGGGTCAACCCCGAGAAGGCAGCCGCGCTCAAGGCGGAAGGTCATCTGGACTGACATGGGAGCCTATATCCTCCGACGCCTCCTGCTCATCATCCCCACCCTGCTGGGGATCATGATCATCAACTTTGTGCTGGTGCAGTTTGTGCCCGGCGGTCCGATTGAACAGATCATCGCCCAGATCGAGGGTCAGGGCGATGTCTTTGGCGGCTTTGCCGGCGGATCGGACACGCCAGAGGCCGGCAACATGGGTGTCGGCAACGAAACCTATGCCGGGGCCCGTGGCCTGCCGCCCGAATTCATCGCTGACCTTGAACGCCAGTTCGGTTTCGACAAACCGCCGCTGGAACGGTTCCTGAACATGATGTGGAACTACATGCGGCTGGATTTCGGCGAGAGCTACTTTCGCTCTATCGGCGTGATCGATCTGGTTCTGGAAAAGATGCCGGTGTCGATCTCGCTGGGTCTGTGGTCGACGCTGATCGCCTATCTGGTGTCGATCCCGCTGGGCATCCGCAAGGCGGTCAAGGACGGCACCAGCTTTGACACATGGACCAGCGGCGTGATCATCGTCGCCTACGCCATCCCCGGCTTTCTCTTTGCCATCCTGCTGCTGGTGCTCTTTGCCGGCGGCTCTTACTGGCAGATTTTCCCGATCCGCGGCCTGACCTCGGACAACTGGTCAGAAATGAACATCTTCATGAAGGTGGCCGACTACTTCTGGCACATTGCGCTGCCGATCTTTGCCTCGACCATTTCGGCCTTTGCCACGCTGACCCTGCTGACCAAGAACAGCTTTCTGGACGAGATCAAGAAACAGTACGTCATGACCGCCCGCGCCAAGGGCCTGTCGGAAAAGGGCGTGCTGTATGGCCACATTTTCCGGAACGCGATGCTGATCGTCATCGCGGGCCTGCCGGGTGTCTTTATCGGCGTCTTCTTTGGCGGCTCCATCATCATCGAAACGATTTTCAGCCTCGACGGGCTGGGGCGGCTGGGGTTTGAGGCGGCGGTGGCGCGCGACTACCCGGTGATCTTTGGCACGCTGTTCATCACCTCGATGATCGGCCTTGTCGTCGGGCTGCTCTCGGACCTGATGTATGTCGTTGTCGATCCGCGCATCGACTTTGAAAAGCGGGAGGGGTGAGAGATGGTCGCAAATCCTCAGCCTGACACCTTGCCAGAACCGTCGGAGACGGTCGCTGTGCCGCCGCCGCCAAAGAAGGGGCTGTTTGTCCTTTCGCCGCTGAACAAGCGCCGCTGGAACAACTTCAAGCGCAACCGCCGCGCCCTGTGGTCGTTGTGGATCTTCGCGTTTCTCTTTGGCCTGTCATTGTTTGCCGAGTTCCTCGCCAACGACAAACCCATCCTCATCAACTACCGCGGCCAGTACTACACGCCGATCTTCAACTTTTACCCCGAGACAGAGTTCGGCGGCGATTTCCGGACAGAGGCGGCCTACCGCGACCCCGAGGTGCGCTGTCTGATCATCACCGGCGGGCTGGAGGGCTGTTTCGACGATCCCGACGCCATGATTGCCGACGCCGAGGCCGGGGCCGTCACCGATGACGGTTTCCAAAAGGGCTGGCTGCTCTGGCCGCCAATCCCCTACAGCTATGACACCCCCGTGGACCGCCCCGGCGCCGCGCCCCTGCCCCCCAGTGACCAGAACTGGCTGGGCACCGATGATACCAAGCGCGACGTGGTGGCGCGAGTGATCTACGGCTTCCGCCTGTCGATCATCTTTACCCTGATCGTGACGGTCTGCGCCTCTCTGATCGGCATCACCGCAGGCGCGTTGCAAGGCTTTTTCGGAGGTTGGCTGGACCTGATCTTTCAGCGGGTGATCGAGGTCTGGGGCGCGACGCCGTCGCTGTATATCATCATCATCCTCTTCGCGATTCTGGGGCGAAGTTTCTGGCTGCTGGTCTTTCTGACGATCTTGTTTGGCTGGACCGCGCTGGTGGGCGTGGTGCGGGCGGAATTCCTGCGCGCGCGCAATCTGGAATACGTCCGTGCGGCCAAGGCGCTGGGGGTGTCGAACTGGACAATCATGTTCCGTCACATGTTGCCGAACGCGATGGTGGCCACCGTGACCTTCCTGCCCTTCATCGTGACCGGCACCATCAGCACGCTGGCGGGGCTCGACTTCCTCGGATTTGGCCTGCCGTCGTCCTCGCCCTCCTTGGGGGAAATGACGCTTCAGGCGAAACAAAACCTGCAGGCACCTTGGCTGGCCTTCACCTCCTTCGCGGTCTTCGCGATCATGCTGTCGCTGCTGGTCTTCATCTTCGAAGGGGTGCGCGACGCCTTTGACCCCAGAAAGACCTTCTCATGAGCGCTTTGCTACAGGTCCGCGACCTCAAGGTCGGCTTTCGTCAGGACGGGTTAACCATCCCGGCCGTCAAAGGCGTCAGTTTCGAGATCGAAAAAGGCGAAACCGTCGCGCTGGTGGGCGAATCCGGGTCGGGCAAGTCCGTTACAGCGCTGTCGACCGTGTCGTTGCTGGGCGACTCCGCCCGTGTCGAAGGATCGGTGCTGTACAACGGGGCCGAGATGATCGGCGCTGGGGACAAACGCCTGCGCGACGTGCGCGGCAATGACATCAGCTTTATCTTCCAAGAGCCGATGACCTCGCTCAACCCGCTGCACACGCTGGAAAAGCAGATCCGCGAGAGCCTTGAACTGCATCAGGGGTTAAGGGGCGATGCCGCCCGCACCCGCATCATCGAACTGCTGACCAAGGTCGGAATCCGCGACGCGGAAACGCGGCTGGGAGCCTACCCGCACCAACTGTCCGGCGGCCAGCGGCAACGCGTGATGATCGCCATGGCGCTGGCCAACGGGCCGGAACTGCTGATCGCGGACGAACCGACAACCGCGCTGGACGTGACCATTCAGGCGCAGATCCTCGATCTGCTGGCGGGCCTCAAAGAGGCCGAGGATATGAGCCTGCTGTTCATCACCCATGATCTGGGGATCGTGCGCAAGATCGCCGACCGCGTCTGCGTGATGAAGAATGGAGAGATCGTCGAACAGGGCAAGACCTCCGAGATTTTTGCCAACCCGCAACACCCCTACACGCAGATGCTATTGTCCGCCGAAAGCACCGGCACGCCGGACCCGGTGGACGAGGGCGCGGAACTGATCGCCAGCACCGACAACCTCAAGATCTGGTTCCCGATCCAGCGCGGGCTGCTGAAACGCACCGTGGGTTACGTCAAGGCGGTCAACGATGCCTCCATCGCCGTGCGCGCTGGCGAGACGGTGGGAATTGTCGGCGAAAGCGGCTCTGGCAAGACGACGCTGGCGCTGGCCATCATGCGGCTGATCGGCTCTGAGGGGCAGATCACCTACCGGGGTCAGGACGTGAACGCCTGGTCGACCAAGCGGCTGCGCAAGCTGCGCTCTGAAATGCAGATCGTCTTTCAGGACCCTTACGGGTCGCTCAGTCCGCGCATGACCTGCGAACAGATCATCGCCGAGGGGCTGGAGGTGCATGGCGCGCCGGACGGCCGCCCGCACCGCGAACTGGTGGCCGAAGTCATGGTCGAGGTTGGCCTTGATCCAATGGCCATGCATCGCTACCCGCACGAGTTCTCCGGCGGTCAGCGCCAGCGTATCGCCATCGCCCGCGCCATGGTCCTGCGCCCGCGCCTGCTGGTGCTGGATGAACCGACCTCGGCGCTGGACATGACGGTGCAGGTGCAGATCGTAAACCTGTTGCGGGCGCTGCAACGTAGGTACGACCTCGCCTACCTGTTCATTTCCCACGACCTCAAGGTGGTGCGCGCGATGAGCCACAAGGTCATCGTGATGAAACAGGGCGACGTGGTGGAACACGGCAGCGCGCAGGACATCTTTGAGGCGCCGCAGACCGACTACACCCGCACCCTTTTGGCGGCGGCGCTCAACATCGCGTAAGGCGCGCGGGTTCTCAGATCGCGCTGGAGTGCCCCGCCCGGCTCAGTTCATAGCCGTCGAAGGCCCGTGCCACCAACCGCGTCATCGGGCGCGCCGTCTCGGGGATGAAAAGCCCGTCTTCGGTGATGTCCAGAATGTCCTCGAAGGCGGCGTTGGCCGTGCGGAACATCCCGAACAGCGCCTCACGCGAAATTTTGAAATCGCGCATAATCTCATCCGCGTTGATCCGGAAATCGCACATCAGCGCCTCGATCAAACGCGCGCGCAACCGGTCCTCCCCCTTCAGCCTGTGCCCTCGGGCGGTCGAAAACTGCCCGTCGCGGATTGCGGCCACATGTTTGGAGGTGGCGGATGCATTCTGCGCAAACCCTTGCGGAAACTTCGAAATCGAAGAGGCCCCCACCCCGATCAGATAGCCCGACGTATCGTCGGTATAGCCCTGAAAGTTCCGCCGCAGCCGCCCTTCGCGATTTGCCACCGACAGCCCGTCTTCCCTGGTTGCAAAGTGATCGATTCCGATTTCATCGTAGCCGTCCCAGACAAACAGCCGCCGCGCGGTTTCGAACAGCTCCAGCCGCTCTTGCGGCGTCGGCAAGGCCTCGGAGGGCAGCAATTGCTGGCGTTTCGCCATCCACGGCACATGCGCATAGCCATACAGCGCCACCCGGTCCGGTGCGAAACTCAACAGTTTCTGGACGGTTTCGGTGATCCGCGAATTGGTCTGATAGGGCAATCCGAACAGAATGTCGGCGTTCAGGCTGTGGACCCCGCGCGACCGGATCATGTCGACCGCGTCGCGGGTCAGTTCATATCCCTGCTCGCGCCCGATCGCCGCCTGAATCTGCGGATCGAAATCCTGCACCCCGATAGAGGCCCGGTTCATCCCGCTTGCGGCAAGGACGTCCAGCCGCGCCTCGTCGATCTCATTCGGGTCGATCTCGACCGAGAATTCATAGCCTTCGGCAAAATCGGCAACCTCGCGAATCGAGGCCACCAGCCGTTTCATCAGATCGGGTGACAACAGCGTCGGCGTGCCCCCGCCCCAATGCAGCCGCGACAGTCGCACGCCCTGCGGCAAAACGGTGCGCAACAGCGCAAGCTCCCGTTGCAGATCGCCGACATAGGCCTCGACCGGGCCGAGGGTCGCCGTTCCCTGCGTCCGACAGGCACAGAACCAGCAGAGTCTGCGGCAAAATGGAACATGCAAATAGAGGGATATGTTACCATCTTCAGGAATGGAGCGGATCCAGTCCTGATATAGTGCGGGTCCGACATCCCCATCAAAGTGGGGCGCTGTAGGATATGATGTGTACCGCGGCACTTTGGCGTCGAAGAGGCCCAGCCGCGCGAGTTGTGTTCGCTTCGTCATGAAATTACGGTTAGGCTGCAACAAAACGCTGGGCCTTGACGCAGATCAAAAAAGGCAACTCTGATGCTGAATGAACGTAGTTTTTCCACAGCGCCCGATTGCGGTGACTGCCCGATCCGACACAGAGCGGTCTGCGCGCGATGTGAAAACGACGAGCTCGAGAAGCTTGAACAGATCAAATATTATCGCAAGTTCGAAGCCGGGCAATCGATCATCTGGGCAGGGGACCGGATGGATTTCGTGGGCTCCGTCGTATCCGGTATCGCGACGCTGAGTCAGGCGATGGAGGACGGGCGCACGCAGATGGTCGGCCTTTTGCTGCCCAGCGATTTTGTCGGTCGACCGGGGCGCAATGTGGCCGCCTACGATGTGGTTGCGACGACCGACGTGGTGATGTGCTGTTTCCGTCGCGCGCCCTTTGAGGACATGATGCAGCGCACGCCGCATATCGCCCAGCGCCTGCTGGAAATGACGCTGGACGAACTGGATGCCGCACGCGAATGGATGTTGGTTCTGGGCCGCAAGACCGCGCGGGAAAAGATCGCCTCGTTGCTGTCGATCATCGCGCGTCGCGACGCCACGCTGAACAAGCGTGGCCCGGAAACGGGCGCCGTTGTGTTTGACCTTCCGCTGACGCGTGAGGCCATGGCCGATTATCTGGGCCTGACGCTGGAAACCGTGAGCCGCCAGATTTCGGCATTGCGCAAGGACGGGGTGATCGCACTGGAAGGCAAGCGGCACGTCACCGTGCCGGACATGTCGCGGCTGATGGAAGAGGCGGGGGACGACGCGGACGGTGGTCTGCTTGTCTGACAGCCTGCCCTTCGCCACCTGCGATGTCTTCACGAACAGCGCGTTCGCTGGCAATCCGCTGGCGATTGTCGAGGACGCCGACGGGCTGAGCGACACGGCGATGCAAACCATCGCCCGTGAGTTCAATCTGTCCGAGACGATCTTTGTGCGGCGTCCCTTGGACCCGGCACATACCGCCAGCGTGCGGATCTTCTTTCCGACGGCGGAAATTCCCTTTGCCGGTCATCCGACCATCGGCTGCGCCATTCATCTGGCGCTGAAGTCCGCGCCCGCGGGCGATTTTGCAGCCGATATCACGCTGGAAGAGGTCGCCGGTCTTGTCCCGGTGCGGGTCTGGCGGCAAGACGGCCGGATCGCGGCAGAGTTTCGCGCCCCCGTGCTGCCCCACCCGGCGGATACCGGGCGCGTGCCAGAGAATGCGGCGATTGCCGCCGCGCTTGGCCTGACGGTGGCGCAGATCGGATTTGACGGTCATCGCCCCGGTCTCTGGCAAGGCGGCCCGACGTTCGCCTATGCGCCTTTGCGTGACAGCGCCGCCTTGTCGGCAGCGCGCCCAAACGGGGCCGCATGGGAGGCGCTGTGCGCAGCCACCGGGGTGAACGCGCTCTATATCTATACCGGGGGAGACGGCGTCGATTTTTCCGCCCGCCTGTTCGCGCCCGGCGATGGCGTTCCCGAAGACCCAGCAACGGGATCGGCCTCTGCCATTCTTGCGGCCCAGCTCTTGACCTCCGGGGCGCTGACCGAGGGTGAAACCACGCTGACCCTGCTTCAGGGCGCGGATATGGGCCGACCCAGCGAGATCGGCCTGCGCATTGTGACGCAAGGGGCGGCCTTGCAGGCGGTATACGTCAGCGGCTCTGCCGTGCCGGTAAGCCAAGGCCGGATCACCCCACCGACCGGCTGACCGCCGGGCGGAAACCGCACGCGGAGAGAAACGGCGCCCTTTCAGAGCGCCGCATGCAGGGTTCAGGCTGGCATCAAGGCTCAGTGCGCCATGAAGACCGGCACATTCGCCTGTTCCAACATGTTGCGCGTTGCGCCGCCAAGGATGGCTTCGCGGAAACGCGAATGGCCGTAGGCCCCCATAACAACCATGTCGGCGTCCAGATCCGACACATGGCGCAACATCACGTCAGACACACGCGGCAGCGTCTTGGCCAGAACATCGACCTCGGTCTTGACCCCGTGCCGTGCAAGGAACTCTGACACCATCCCGCCGGGATCGGACCTGTTGGGACCGTGCTTCGGCGGGTCGATCACCACAACATGGACAGTCTCGGCTGTGATCAGCAGCGGCAGGGCGCAACGCAGGGCGCGCAGCGCCTCGTTGCCCTCATTCCAGCCAACGACCACCCGTTTGGGACGCGCCTTGGGGTCGACGTTGTCGGGCACGACCATAACCGGCACCTGCCCGTCAAACAGCGCCCCCTCCAGCACCGGCTCCAGTTCGACGCCTTTGCCTTCACCATAGGGCTGCGGGAGCACGACCAGATCGGAGAACCGGGCCCGCGACGCCACATGACGCCCGATGTCGGCCAGTTGCGCGACCCCGTGATCGACGCTCCACAACGCGCTGGTTCGATCCATGGCCTGTCGCGCGGCGGCTGCCAGCGACTCGGCCTCGCCGGTGGCGCGGGAAAGGGTTTCCTGCAAAACCATCGCGTTGGCCCCGGCATAGTAATAGCCGGACTGGGTCCGGTCGACACCGAAACACAAGGCGGTCAGATGGGCCTCATAGGCTTCTGCCAGAGTTGCCGCGTGCGATATCGTGGATGGCAGCAAGTTGCTGTCCGTAACCACGGTCAGGATGGACTTGAAAGTCATGTGCGTCTCCATCGGCTTCATAGCATCAGAGTATCGCCGCGCCTTTCGTCGCACTTTGACCGGGGTCAACATATGCAACCTGTTCCATTGATGCAGATCAAAGATGCCTTTGCCCATACATCGCTATCAGGTGCGCAGTCAAAAAACGCCTATGCGGTGACGAATCGTGCGGGTAAGACGAAGGGACGAAAAATGTTGAATTATCTCAAGCTCATAGTGCTGGGATTGATTGCGATCTTTTCGATGGTCGCCGTCAACTATGCACGAGATGAGGCTTACATGATTCACGCGATCATTATTCTGGCGGTCTCCGCCGGTCTGTTCGTGTGGGTCCTGCGCAACACCGATGAGCCGGTCACCCCGGCTCCGCAAGACGAATACATGGATGGCGTGATCCGCTATGGCGTGATCGCCACCGCGTTTTGGGGTGTGATCGGTTTCATCGCCGGCACGTTCATCGCCTCGCAACTGGCCTTTCCGGGGCTGAACTACGACTGGGCGCAAGGCTATATGAACTTTGGCCGCCTGCGTCCGCTGCACACCTCGGCGGTGATTTTCGCCTTTGGCGGCAACGCGCTGATTGCGACCTCGTTTTATGTGGTGCAGCGCACCTCGGCGGCGCGTCTTTGGGGCGGCAATCTGGCGTGGTTCGTGTTCTGGGGCTATCAGCTGTTCATCGTCCTTGCGGCGACGGGCTATGTGTTGGGCGGAACCCAGTCCAAGGAATACGCCGAACCGGAATGGTACGTGGACATCTGGCTGACCGTGGTCTGGGTCGCCTATCTGGCGGTGTTTGTCGGCACTCTGGTCAAGCGCAAGGAACCCCACATCTACGTGGCCAACTGGTTCTACCTGTCCTTTATCCTGACCGTTGCCATGCTGCACATCGTCAACAACCTGTCGATCCCGGTGTCGATCTGGGGGTCCAAGTCGGTGCAGGTCTTCTCGGGCGTGCAGGACGCCATGACCCAGTGGTGGTACGGCCACAACGCCGTGGGCTTTTTCCTGACGGCAGGTTTCCTTGGCATGATGTACTATTTCATCCCCAAGCAGGCCGAGCGTCCGGTGTTCAGCTACAAGCTGTCGATCATCCACTTCTGGGCGCTGATCTTCCTGTATATCTGGGCCGGTCCGCACCACCTGCATTATACCGCGCTGCCTGACTGGGCCTCGACCCTTGGCATGGTGTTCTCGGTCGTGCTTTGGATGCCGTCCTGGGGCGGCATGATCAACGGCCTGATGACCCTTTCGGGGGCATGGGACAAGCTGCGCACCGACCCGGTGATCCGCATGATGGTGATCTCTGTCGGCTTTTACGGCATGTCCACCTTCGAAGGTCCGATGATGTCGATCCGCGCGGTGAACTCGCTGTCGCATTACACCGACTGGACCATCGGGCACGTACACTCCGGCGCGCTGGGCTGGAACGGCATGATCACCTTCGGCGCGCTGTACTATCTGGTGCCCAAACTGTGGAACCGTGAGCGGCTGTATTCGCTCAGCATGGTCTCCTGGCACTTCTGGCTCGCGACCATCGGCATCGTGCTCTACGCCGCGTCCATGTGGGTGACCGGCATCATGGAGGGCCTGATGTGGCGCGAAGTGGATGCCAACGGCTTCCTCGTGAACTCTTTCGCCGACACCGTGGGCGCGAAGTTCCCGATGTACGTCGTGCGTGCGCTGGGTGGGCTGCTCTACGTCGCGGGCGGGCTGATCATGTGCTACAACCTGTGGATGACTGCCAAACGTTCGCCGGCCATCGAGGCCAGCGCGGCGGCGGCCCATGCCACTCCGGCCGAATAAGGAGACCGGGACATGAGCATTCTCAACAAACACGCCATCCTCGAAAAGAACGTCACGCTGCTGGCCATCTTTGCCTTTCTCGTGGTGACCATCGGCGGGCTGGTGCAGATCGTGCCACTGTTCTACCTCGAAAACACCATCGAGGACGTGGAAGGCATGCGGCCCTATACGCCGCTGGAGCTGACCGGGCGCGACATCTATGTGCGCGAGGGCTGTTACGTCTGCCATAGCCAGATGATCCGGCCCATGCGGGACGAGGTCGAACGCTACGGCCACTACAGCCTTGCCGCCGAAAGCAAGTACGACCACCCGTTCCAGTGGGGCTCCAAGCGGACCGGGCCTGACCTTGCCCGTGTCGGCGGGCGCTATTCGGACGAATGGCACGTCGATCACCTGCGCGATCCGCAGTCGGTGGTGCCGGAATCGGTCATGCCGAAATACGGCTTCCTCGAAGCCAAGCTGATCGAAGGCACCTATGTGGCTGATCTGTTGCGCACCAACCGGTTTGTCGGCGTCCCCTATACAGACGACATGATCGAGGCCGCGCAGGCCGACTTCAGGGCGCAGGCGGACCCGGACAGCGACTATGACGGCCTGCTGGAACGCTATGGCGACAAGGTCAGCGTCCGGAACTTCGACGGTGCCCCCGGCATCTCCGAAGCGGATGCGCTGATCGCTTATCTGCAAATGTTGGGCACGCTGGTCGATTTCTCGACCTTCACCCCCGACGCAAGCCGGTGATGGGGGACGATATGGAAACCTATTCCTTTCTTCGCCAACTGGCCGATAGCTGGGCGTTGCTTGCGATGTTCGCCTTCTTTGTGGGGATTGTGATCTGGGCCTTTCGGCCCGGATCCAACAAGGTCCACAAGGATACCGCCAACATTCCGTTTCGCCACGATGACCGACCGGCGCCCGATCTGGGCAACACCCGCGATACGCCCCTCCGGGACAGCCATCACGATGCGCCCCTCCGGGACAGCCATCACGATGCGCCCCTCCGGGGCAGCCATCACGATGCGCCCCTCCGGGGCGACAAACCCGCCGAAACCTGAGGAGGCCGGGAAATGAGTGATCACAAGAAGAACGACGATCTCGACTATGAGACAACCGGCCACGAATGGGACGGCATCAAGGAGTACAACAAGCCGCTGCCGAAATGGTGGCTCTATACCTTCTATGCCTGCATCGTCTGGGCCATCGGCTATTCCATCGCCTACCCCGCATGGCCGGGGATCAAGGCCGCCACGCCGGGCCTGCTGGGCTATTCCACCCGTGGCAATGTCGCCAAGGCGATCGAGGCGCATGAGGCAGAGCTTGGACCGATCAACGCCAAACTGGCCGCGGCGGATCTGGGGGCGATTGCCGACGATCAGGAACTGCTGACCTACGCCAACAACGCGGGTGCTGCGATTTTCCTGACCTGGTGCGCCCAGTGTCACGGGTCGGGGGCGGCGGGGGCCAAAGGCTATCCCAACCTGCTGGACGACGACTGGCTTTGGGGCGGCTCGATCGAGGCCATCCACGAGACGGTCAGCCACGGCATCCGCAACGAGGTGGACGACATGGCGCGCTGGTCCGAAATGCCCGCCTTTGGCCGGGACGAACTGCTGGCCAAGGACGAGGTCGTGCAGGTCGTCAACTACGTGATGCAGCTTTCCGGGCAGACCCCGAAAGATGCCGCCGCCGCAGAGGCGGGTGCCGAAGTCTTTGAGATCAACTGCTCCGGCTGCCACATGGAAGACGGCACCGGCGACCGCTTTCAGGGCGCGCCCAACCTGACGGACGCGATCTGGCTGTATGGCGGCGACTACGATGCGCTGTACCAGACGGTTTATTACTCGCGTTTTGGCGTGATGCCGCCCATGGGCGGGGCCGAGTTGAGCGAGGCCGAGATCCGCGCCGTGGCGACTTTTGTCCATGGTCTTGGCGGCGGCGAAGCCTCCGAAGACTGACCGGTCACTTTGCAAAACCGGCAAACCCCCGCCTTTGGCGGGGGTTTTCTTTTGGCCGGGGGGCACGTTGTCGGGCCTGTTCGGCGTGCTGCCCGCAAGCAAGACAGCTTGCCGCATGCGTCGCAAAAAACCGCGTCAAACCGCTACTGATTGACCCAAGTCAAGGCAGCCGATTCCCTGCCCTGTAGGATGTAGCCAACGTCGTCGGGAACCAAACCCCGACGCACGGTTCCCCGTCCTCATGGGACGGGGTATGGCGCTGGTGTCCTGTCCTGTTCGCGCGTTTCCTGGGACACCAGCGTCCCTTTACATCCACATGGTGACCCCACGGCTAGCCCGGCGCGCAGCGGATGCGGATCGGAACCGACGCGACATGCGTTGCCTCCGATCCGATGCGCGCCAGAGGTCAGGCAAATAGACAGCCGGATCAATCATCGCGCCCGCTCCGTGTGCCCGCATGGTTGCGAAACGGCAGGTCCTCGTCGATCCAGCTCAGCCTGGGCAGCGCCTCTGGCGGACAATGGCGCGCCTCCGGTGCGGTGCGGGTCGCGGTGAGAAAACTTCTGGCAAGTATTCCGAACATCAAAGCCTCCATGGCGGGTACAACTGTGCTGCCAACTTGACCCAGGCGCGGCGTCCATGCGACTCAGGAATAAATCAGACATGTAATCCAGGCTTACAAATGAACTGGTCCACGCTTCCGCCCCTTTCCTCTCTTCGCGCCTTTTCAGCCTATGCACAGACGCGATCCGTCAGTTCCGCCGGCGTCGCCCTGAATGTTAGCCACGCTGCCATCAGCCAGCAGATGCGCGCACTGGAAACCCACCTTGGCGTTGCCCTTCTGGACCGCGCGGGGCGCAAGCTGGCCCTGACCCCGGAGGGAGAGACACTTGCCCGCAGCCTGACCGAAGCCTTTGGCGACATTGCACAAACGATAGAGGCGCTGACCGGTGCCGACGCCTCGCGTCCGCTCCAGATATCCGTCACGCCCACATTCGCGGCCGCATGGCTGATGCCACGCCTGACCGCGTTCCGCGAGGCGCACCCGGACATCAACCTGATGATCGACCCCACCGCCAAGGTGCAGACGCTGGAACCGGGCGGCATCGACATGGCCTTGCGCTATGGTGACGGGTCATGGCCCGGATTGCTGGCCGAACCGCTGATCCGTTCGCCCATCGTTGTCGTTGCCGCACCGGATCTGGTGGGCGACCGCCCGATAACCTCGCCGTCGGACCTGCGCGACTATCACTGGCTGCAAGAGCTGGGCACCAATGAGGCAACCGACTGGTTCGCCCAGAACGGTGTCGACCGCGACGCGGGCCGTGGCTTTACCGCGATGCCGGGGAACATGATGCTGGAGGCGGCCCGCGCCGGGCAAGGCATCGCCATCGTAGCCGGCGTGTTTGTCGAGCCGGACATCCGCGCCGGTCGCCTTCGGAAACTGTTCGAAGACAACAAGGAAAAAGGCTATCACATCGTCACACGGCCCGGCATCCCACGACCGCCGCTCAAGGCGTTCCTGTCGTGGCTGCGACGCGAGGCGCGCAAAAGCTGAGTTTCAAACTCAAAATTGATGCAGGTCAAAGCTGCGCAGGCCACGCTCTGTGACAACCGGCCCGAATGATGATCCCAACGGAGCGATTCCGCCGTGTCCGACAGCAACTCCCCGCCACCTGCGCTTTACGCATCGCGCGAACCGATTTTCCCCAAGCGGGTCAACGGCGCCTTTCGCAATCTCAAGTGGATCATCATGATCGTGACGCTGGGGATCTACTACGTCACCCCCTGGCTGCGCTGGGACCGGGGACCGCAACTGCCGGATCAGGCGGTGCTGATCGACCTTGCCAATCGCCGCTTCTTTTTCTTCTGGATCGAGATCTGGCCGCATGAGTTCTATTTCGTCGCCGGTCTGCTGATCATGGCGGGCCTTGGCCTGTTCCTGTTCACGTCGGCGCTGGGGCGGGTCTGGTGCGGCTATGCCTGCCCGCAAACCGTCTGGACCGACCTTTTCATTCTGGTGGAGCGCTGGATCGAGGGCGACCGCAATGCGCGCTTGCGCCTGCACCGCCAGAAAAAGATGGATTTCCGCAAGGCCCGGCTGCGGATGACCAAATGGGTGGCGTGGTTCCTGATCGGGCTGGCCACCGGCGGCGCATGGGTGTTCTATTTTGCCGACGCGCCGACGCTGCTGGTCGACCTTGTCACCGGGCAGGCCCACCCGGCCGCCTATACCACCATGCTGATCCTGACGCTGACGACCTTTTTCTTCGGCGGTTTCGCGCGTGAACAAATCTGCATCTACGCCTGCCCCTGGCCACGGATTCAGGCCGCGATGATGGATGAGGAAACCTTGACCGTTGGCTATCGCGAATGGCGCGGCGAGCCTCGCGGCAAGCACCGCAAGGCCGAAGGCGCAGAGACCCTTGGCGACTGCATCGACTGCATGGCCTGCGTCAACGTCTGCCCCATGGGCATCGACATCCGCGACGGGCAGCAGATGGAATGCATCACCTGCGCGCTGTGTATCGACGCCTGCGACGACGTGATGGCCCGGATCGGCAAGCCGCGCGGGTTGATCGACTACCTTGCCCTGTCGGACGAACCGCAAGAGCGCGCGGGCGCCGCGCCGCGCCCGATCTGGCAGCACGTCTTTCGGTTCAGGACCATGATGTATACAGCCCTGTGGGGCCTTGTGGGGCTGGGCCTTGTCTTTGCGCTGTTCATCCGTCCCGAGATCGAGATGACCGTGGCCCCGGTCCGCAACCCGACCTTTGTCACCCTCTCCGATGGCTCGATACGCAACACCTACGACGTGCGCCTGCTGAACAAACACGGCGAGAACCGCCCCTTCCGCATCACGCTCACCGGCGATCCGACGCTCCGGGTTCAGCTTGAGGGCACGCCTTACGAAACCGTGGAGGTGCCCGCAAATGCGACCTACCTGCAAAAGGTATACGTGATTGCGCCCCCCGCGTCCGGTCCGGCAGAGTCAGAGCGCACAGAATTCCGGTTCTGGGTCGAAGACCTGACAAGCGGCGACCGCGCCCATAACGACACCGTCTTCAACGGAAAGGCGAACTGATGGCCGACAAGGAATTCACCCTCAAGGGCTGGCATGTGCTTGGCATATTTGTCGGCGCGTTCGCGGTGATCATCGGCGTGAACATCGCGCTGGCGGTGAATGCCGTGAAAACCTTTCCGGGGCTGGAAGTCGCCAACTCCTACGTCGCCAGCCAGACCTTTGACAAGCGCCGCGCCGCGCAGGAGTCGCTGGGGTGGACTGTCGAGGCCCGGCTGGAAGAGGACATGCTGATCCTGTCCATCAGCGATGCGGACGGCCGTCCCGTCCAGGCCGCCAGGCTACACGCCAAGGTCGGTCGCCCGACCAATGTCGGCGACGACCGCGAGCCGGAGTTCACGTTCAATGGCCACGCCTACGTGGCCTACGAAGACCTGCGACCGGGCAACTGGGATGTCTGGCTGACGGCCACGGCGCTCAACGGCACCGAATTCCAGCAGCGTCTTGAAATGACTGTGAGCAACTGAGATGACCGTCACGCTGCACCCTCCGGCCTCTGCCTGCCCCGCCTGCGCCGCCGCCCCGGCGGCAGAGGCGGTGGCCGCGTCCCATGTCCCGGCCAAGGCCCATATCGTCCTCTCGCTGCCCGCCATCCACTGCGCCGCCTGCATGTCCAAGGTAGAGCGCGCGCTGAACGCGAACCCCGCTGTTCGGTCGGCACGGGTGAACCTGACGCTCAAGCGGGTCAGCATCGAGGCAGAGGCGGCTGTCACCGCCGCCGATGTGATCCCGCTGGTCGAGGGCGCGGGCTACGAGGCGCATGAACTGGACAGCACCGCCCTGTCGGCGACAACCACGGACAAGGCCGGGCGCGACCTGCTGATGCGGCTCGCCGTGGCGGGTTTCGCGGCGATGAACGTGATGCTTCTTTCCGTCGCGGTCTGGTCCGGGGCCGAGGGGCAGACCCGCGATCTGTTCCACTGGATTTCCGCCGCCATCGTGCTGCCGGCGGTGGCGTTTTCGGGGATGCCGTTCTTTCGCAACGCATGGACCGCTTTGGCGGCGCGCTGCCTGAACATGGACGTGCCGATTTCGCTGGCCATCCTGCTGGCCGTCGGGACATCGCTCTGGGAGACCTCCCTGTCGGGCGAACATGCCTATTTCGACGCCGCCATAACGCTGACCTTTTTCCTGCTGACCGGGCGGTATCTGGATCACCGCACAAGGTCGGTCGCCCGCTCCGCCGCCGAAGAACTCGCCGCGCTGGAGGTGCCGCGTGCATGGCGGCTGACGGCGGATGGCGAAGAACAGGTCACGGCCAGCGCACTGGCCGTCGGAGATCTGATCCGCGTGCGCCCCGGCGGGCGGATGCCGGTGGACGGCGAGATCACACAGGGCTGCTCGGAACTGGATCGCTCGCTGCTGACCGGGGAAACCCTGCCGGTCTTCGCCGAGCCGGGCCGCAGCGTCAGCGCCGGTGAGGTCAACCTGACCGGCCCGCTGGTGGTGCGCGCCAGCGCCGTGGGCCGCGACACCTCCCTGCACCGCATGGCCGATCTGGTGGCCGTGGCGGAATCCGGTTGCTCGCGCTATACCTCGCTGGCGGACCGCGCCGCCAAGCTTTATGCGCCGGGCGTGCATATCCTCTCGGCCCTGGCCTTCCTTGGCTGGCTGGCGTTCACCGGCGACCTGCGCGTGGCCCTGAACATCGCCGCCGCCGTGCTGATCATCACCTGCCCCTGCGCACTGGGCCTTGCGGTCCCCGCCGTGACCACCGCCGCCTCCGGTCGGCTGTTCAAACGCGGACTCCTGATCAAGGACGCCACCGCGCTTGAACGTCTGGCACAGGTGGACACCGTGGTCTTTGACAAGACCGGAACGCTGACCGCCGGGACACCGGAGCTGACCAATCTTGGCGCGTTCCCCCGCCGCGATCTGGAAATCGCTTTGGCCCTGGCCGAAGGCTCCAGCCATCCGCTCGCACTCTCCCTGACCGCCGCCGCGCGAGAGGCCGGGGTCACCCCGGCCCCGGTCGCCAACGTGACAGAGATCCCCGGCCACGGCACGCAGGGTCTCTGGCGCGGGCAGGGGGTGCGGCTGGGCCGCGCCGCCTGGGTCGGCGGGGGCGGGCAAAGCCCACAAACCGCCACCTGGCTGCGCATCGGCGATGGCCCCGCGCAGGCGTTCCTGTTCACCGACCGGCTGCGGGATGGCGCCGAAGAGGCTGTTCTTACGCTCAAGGAGGCCGGGCTGAAGGTGATCCTGTTATCCGGCGACACCGCCCCGGCGGTCGAGGCGCTGGCCCGGCGTCTGGGCATCGCGCAATGGATGGCCGAGGCGCTGCCACAGGACAAGGTACAGCGGATCGCCGCCATGACGGACGAAGGCGCCCATGTGCTGATGGTCGGCGACGGGCTGAACGACACGGCGGCACTGACCGCCGCCCATGCCTCGATTTCACCCGCCTCCGCGCTGGATGCCGCCCGCGTGGCCTCGGACATCGTGCTGCTGGGCGGGTCACTCGCCCCGATCCCCGAGGCGGTGCAGACCGCCCGCAAGGCAACCCGCCGCATCCGCGAAAACTTCACATTGGCCACATGGTACAACGTGGTGGCGGTGCCGCTGGCCGTGGCCGGTCTCTGCTCGCCGCTGATTGCCGCATTGGCCATGTCGGCCAGTTCGATTACCGTTTCGCTCAACGCCCTTCGGCTTCGGTGACAGAGGAGAGCCGGAATGAATGTGCTGACCTACCTGATCCCGATATCGCTGGTCCTTGGCGGCGCGGGACTGGGCTTTTTCGTATTCACCCTGCGGTCGAACCAGTATGACGACCCCGAGGGCGACGCGCAGCGGATCCTGTCCGGCGAATACGACGACCACCCGAAACAGGACTGACCCCCGGCTTCTTCTCTGGTCAAAATACCCCCCGAAGAGACGACCGAAGGGAGACGGGGGTCATGCTGGAGACAGTCCTCCGCGATAATGCGCCCTGCCTGCCCGACCTCACACCGGCAAGGCCGTGGTCCGAAAAACCGTCCGCAGCGCAAAAGAGCTTTGCATCTGCGCCACGCCGGGCAGCCGGGTCAGGTACTGGCGGTGGATGCGGGCGAAATCCTCGGTGTCCTCGGCCACAACCTTTAGAATGTAATCCGCGGTCCCGGCCATCAGGTGACACTCCAGCACCGCAGGCACCCGCGCCACCGCCTTTTCAAACGCGTCCAGCACTTCGTCCGCCTGCGCGGTCAGCTTGATCTCGACAAAGACCGTCGCCGGAAAACCCATTCTTCGGGCGTCCAGCAGCGCCACGTAGTCGCGCACATAGCCGTCGGCCTCCAGCCGCTGCACCCGACGGTGACAGGCCGATGGCGACAGATGCACCGCCTCGGACAGGTCGGCGTTTGAAATCCGCCCCTTGCGCTGGATCACCCGTAAAATGCGCCGGTCCGTCTCATCGAGTGCCATATACGCAAGAACCTCCGTCAGAATCGATTTTTCGGCGAAAAATCGTGCACCGCTGGCCTCCAGTGAAAGCAAGGTAGCGACCCGTTTGCAAGCCTCGGCTGCCATACTCCGGCACATAACCCGAGGAGGAGTCGTCATGAAAATCGGTTGCCCGACAGAGATCAAACCCCAGGAATTCCGTGTCGGCCTGACACCGAACGCCGCCCGAGAAGCCGTGGACCACGGCCACGCGGTGATCGTGCAGACCGGGGCCGGCTTGGGCGCCGGTTTCACCGACGCCGATTACACCGAGGCCGGTGCGCGCATGGCGGACACGGCAGAAGCGATCTTTGCCGAGGCGGACATGATCGTAAAGGTCAAGGAACCGCAGGCCGCCGAGCGCGCCATGCTCCGCGAGGGGCAACTGCTGTTCACCTACCTGCACCTCGCCCCCGATCCGGAACAGACGCAAGAGTTGCTGGCCTCCGGCGCGACCTGCATCGCCTATGAGACGGTGACAGACGCCCGTGGCGGCCTGCCCCTGCTGGCGCCCATGTCCGAGGTTGCGGGCCGCTTGGCCCCGCAAGTCGGTGCCTGGACCCTGCAAAAGGCCAATGGCGGGCGCGGCGTGCTGATGGGCGGCGTCCCCGGCGTCGGCCCGGCGCGGGTTGTGGTGATTGGCGGCGGCGTTGTCGGCACCCACGCGGCGCGCATCGCTGCCGGCATGGGCGCGGATGTGACCGTGCTGGACCGCTCGCTGCCCCGGCTGCGCTATCTGGATGATGTCTTTGGCGGCCTCTTCCGCACCGGCTATTCCAGCGCCGGTCTGCTGGCCGAACATCTGACACTGGCGGACATGATCATCGGCGCGGTGCTGGTCCCCGGTGCCGCTGCGCCGAAACTGGTCAAACGTGCGGATTTTCCGACCATGAAACCGGGTGCGGTTCTGGTCGATGTGGCCATTGATCAGGGCGGCTGTTTCGAGACCTCAAAGGCCACCACCCACGCCGATCCGATCTACGACGTGGACGGGATCATGCACTACTGCGTGGCCAACATGCCGGGTGCCGTGGCGCGCACCTCGACCATCGCACTGGGCAACGCGACGATGCCGTTCATGCTGGCGCTGGCGGACAAAGGCTGGAAACAGGCCTGCGCCGATGACCCGCATCTGCTGAACGGGCTGAACGTCCACGCGGGCAAACTGACCTATGCCGCCGTCGGCGAGGCACAGGGCCTGGACGTCACGTCGCCGCACCTGCTGCTCAAAGACTGAAACCGACGACTGGGCCCCGGCGACACGCTGTCCGCCGGGGCAATGTCACGTCCAAAGCAGCGGGCGGGGGGGCCGGGTCGCCGCCCGCGACCGGGCAGCCTCAGCCGCGCGCCTTCAGCGAATCGCGGATCTCGATCAGCAGGTCGACCTCGCTCGGTCCCTTGGGTGCCGCTTCGACCGCCTCTTCGGGTTTCGCGGCGGCGTCCTTGATCCGGTTGACCGTTTTGACCAGCATAAAGACCACAAAGGCGATGATCAGGAAGTTGATGATCGCCATGACAAAGCGGCCAATGGCAAAGATCGACGCGCCGGCCTCTTCCGCCGCTGCAATCGAGGCGTATTCCTTGCCGTCCAGCGCATAGAACCAGCCCGAGAAATCGATGCCGCCGGTGAACAGCGCGATGATCGGGTTGATGATATCCCCCACCAGCGAGGCGACGATGGCGGTAAAGGCCGCACCGATGATGATCCCGACGGCCATGTCCATGACATTGCCTTTGGCAATGAAGTCCCTGAATTCCTGTAGCATTCCGTTGTTCCCTTGTTCCGGCGCCGTCGGTTTTCCACCGGACGTGCGCTCCCCTTGCGTAGCAGGCCTGCGCAATCGCACATCCGGCGGCCTGTGAAACAGGGAAAAAGATGCCTAGGTTTCCCCCGAAACGCAGAAAAGGCCCCGCCCATGTTTGATCTCGTCACCCATCCCGTCACAACCCGTTGGCCGGCAAAACACCCCGACCGCATCCAGCTGTACTCTTTTCCCACGCCAAACGGCGTGAAGGTTTCGATCATGCTGGAAGAGACCGGCCTGCCCTACGAGGCACATCTCGTCACCCTGTCGGACAAGGATGTGAAAAGCCCGGAGTTCCTCAGCCTCAACCCCAACAACAAGATCCCCGCGATCATCGACCCGAACGGGCCGGACGGCGCGCCCCTTGCCCTGTTCGAAAGCGGTGCGATCCTGCTGTATCTGGCCGAGAAATCCGGCAAACTGATCGGCGAGACGGCAGCAGACCGCCACACCATCACCCAATGGCTGATGTTCCAGATGGGCGGTCTGGGTCCGATGTTTGGCCAACTGGGGTATTTCGCCAAATTCGCCGGGGCAGAGATCGAGGATCCGCGCCCACGCGACCGCTATATCAACGAGGCCAAGCGCCTGTTGAACGTCGTCGAAACGCAGCTTGAGGGGCGCGACTGGATAGCCGGAGACTATTCCATCGCCGATATCGCCATAGCCCCGTGGCTGCGCGCGCTGGAGTTTTATGGCACCCGTGACGTGGTTGGCTGGGAGGACCACCCCAACGCGGTTGCCTATCTGGACCGGTTCCTTGCGCGCCCGGCGGTGCAGACGGGTTTGAACATGCCGCCGCGCGCGGGCTGATCCCGACCGGAGCAAAGACCGCCCGCCCGCTTTTGTGCCGGACAAACCGGACAAATGCGGGCGGCGCGGGCCTCCGTCACTCCGGCAGCGTCCCGGTCAGCACATAGCGCAGGATCTGCACCACCTGCTCTGGCGTGCGGGCCACGGCCAATGCGGCGGCGTCCACCTCTTTCAGGGCGTGGTCATGTTCCGGCGGTTGCAGGATGATCAGCGACTTGCCCAGCGCACTGGCACAGCCCGCGTCAAAGGCCGCGTTCCACTGTTTGTACTTGTCACCAAATCGCACGACGACCACATCGGCATCGGCAATCCCCTTGCGGGTGCGGATCGCGTTGACCATCGCCCCCTTGTGGTCATGCCAGTACTTGTTCGGTTCCTGCCCGAGGATCGCAACGCCGCAATCGTCACTGGCCGCATGGTCCGTCACCGGCGCGTTAAAGGTGATATCCAGCCCCTGCGCGCCTTCGATGATCTGTTCACGCCAGTCGGTGTGGATTTCCCCCGAAAGATAGACGTTCAGCCCCATGTCCGCTCCTTTCCATGAAAAAGGGCGCGGAGTGCGCCCTGTTTCCTGTCAACATATCCGGCCCTGCGCCTGTGACAAGGCGGTCAGAGGTTTGCCGTCACGCGGACCGCGCCTTAGCCATCCTTGCGGATCACCTCGTTCTTGGGGTCATAGGGGCTGTCATGGGTCACGGTGGCGTCCCAAAGCTGGTCCAGCATCTTGACCTTCAGCGCCGTGCCTTCGACCGCGTGTTCCGGTTTGACATAGCCCATGCCGATGCTCTTGCCGAAGTGGACGGAATACCCGCCCGAGGTCAGCCGCCCGACGCGGGTGCCGTCAGCGGCATACAGCGCCTCACGGCCCCACGGATCGGCATCGGCCGGGCCGTCGATCAGCAGGGTCACGCATTTGGAGCGGATACCGGTTTCCTCCAGCTTGGCCTTGCCATGGAACGCCTTGGACAGATCGACAAAGCGCGGCAGATCCGCCTCCAGCGGGGTGGCATCGCGGCCCAGTTCGTTGCCGAAGGCGCGGTAGGATTTTTCCTGCCGCAGCCAGTTCTGCGCCCGCGCGCCGACCAGCTTCATCCCGTGCTTGTCGCCAGCGCCGACCAACTGGTCCCACAGGTTGTTCTGCATCTCGATGGGGTGATGCAGCTCCCAGCCCAGCTCACCGGTATAGGCCACGCGGATCGCCATGACCGGCACCATGCCCAGTTCGATGTTGCGCATGGTCAGCCACGGGAACCGTTTGTTGCTCAGCACGGTGTCCGGGTCGGCATCCTTGACGATCTCCTTGAGGACATCGCGCGATTTCGGCCCGGCAATGGCAAAGACACCCCATTGCGTCGTGACGTCATGGCAGGAGATCCAGCCAAATTCGGCCCGCTTGTCCGCAATCGCCTTTTGCAGGAAATCGCTGTCGTAGGCCGTCCAAGCCCCGGCGGAGACAAGGTAATACCTGTCCTCAGCCAGCCGCACGATGGTGTATTCGGTGCGGGTGGTGCCATGTCCGGTCAGCGCATAGGTCAGGTTGATGCGACCGACCTTTGGCAGCTTGTTGCAGGTGAACCAGTCCAGAAAGGCGGTGGCCCCCGGCCCTTCGACGATATGTTTGGTAAAGGCGGTGGCATCGATCAGGCCCACGCCCTCCCGCACGGCCTTGGCCTCGTCCACCGCATGTTGCCACCAGCCGCCACGGCGGAACGACCGCGCATCGTGGTCGAAGCTGTCCGGCGCATCCAGCGGGCCATAGTAGTTGGGCCGCTCCCAGCCGTTCACACAGCCAAACTGCGCGCCCAGCGCCTTTTGCCGATCATAGGCGGGTGCCGTGCGCAGCGGACGGCAGGCGGGGCGCTCTTCATCCGGGTGGTGCAGGATGTAGACGTGCTCGTAGGCTTCTTCGTTCTTGCGGCTGGCGTATTCGGTGGTCATCCACCCGCCGAACCGCTTGGGGTCGAGGCTGGCCATGTCGATCTCGGCCTCTCCCTGAACCATCAGTTGCGCAAGGTAATGCCCGGTGCCACCGGCGGCGGTGATCCCGAAAGAGAACCCTTCGGCCAGCCACATGTTGCGCAGCCCCGGCGCGGGACCCAGCAGCGGGTTGCCGTCGGGCGTGTAGCAGATCGGACCGTTGAAATCGTCCTTGAGCCCGCAGGTCTCACAGGACGGCACCCGGTGGATCATCGCCATATACTGCGCTTCGATCCGCTCCAGATCGAGCTGGAACAGATCGGCGCGGAAACTGTCCGGCACACCATAGGCAAAGCGCGCGGGCGCGTTTTTCTCATAGACGCCCAGAATCCAGCCGCCGCGCTCTTCGCGCACATAGGATTGCGCGTCGGCGTCGCGGATCACCGGGTGCTCCGGGTTGGTCTTGCGGAACTCCACCAGCGCCGGGTCCTGTTCCATCACGATGAACTGATGTTCCACCGGAATCGCCGGGATCTTGATCCCCAGCAACTGCGCCGTGCGCTGCGCGTGGTTGCCCGTGGCGGTGACCACGTGCTCAGCCGTGATCACCTTCTGCTCGTCACTGGGGACAAGGTTGCCGCCCTTTTCGACCATCTTGGTGATGGTGACCTGCCACTCGGACCCGGTCCACGCATAGCCATCGACCTGCCACTTGCGTTCAATCATCACGCCGCGCTGGCGCGCGCCCTTGGCCATCGCCATCGTGACATCGGCGGGGTTAATGTAGCCATCGGTCGGGTGGTAAAGCGCGCCTTTCAGATCCTCTGTGTTGATCAGCGGCCACCGCTCCTTGATCTGCGCGGGCGTCATCCACTCATAGGGCACCCCGCAGGTCTCGGCAGTCGAGGCATAAAGCATGTATTCGTCCATGCGCTCTTGCGTCTGGGCCATGCGCAGGTTGCCAACCACGGAAAAGCCCGCGTTCAGCCCGGTCTCTTCCTCCAGCGTCTTGTAGAACCGGATCGAGTAGTCGTGGATATGCGTGGTGGCGAAGGACATGTTGAAATAGGGCAGCAGACCGGCGGCATGCCATGTGCTGCCGGACGTCAGTTCATCGCGTTCCAGCAGCATCACATCGTCCCAGCCCGCCTTGGCCAGATGATAGGCAATCGAGGTACCGACGGCACCGCCGCCGACAACCAAAGCTTTGACATGGGTCTTCATGGCACGACTCTCCCGTTCTTTGAAAATCTGCATAGCGCGCCGCGCAAAACCGCGCCGCGCGCGCCCGACATCTCAGGTGGGGAAAACGACGCCGCCCCGGCCAAGGCACGGGGCGACGGGCGAAAAATGACCGGGCATCGGGGGCGTACCGCTGTTTCGCGGCGATCCGGGCCCCGCAGGCGGGGCCGATCTGATGCGCTCAGCAGTCGTAGAGATAGGTAAAGACCAGCGTGTCGGTCTTCCACTGGCCGGTGGGCTGGCAGTTTTGAAAGACCTGACGGTTGCCGCTGACCTGAACGCGCAACTGGTTGGGCGCGACCGGCCCTTCGACGTGGTATTCACTTGGGCTGCCGGGGCAGGCGCTGGAAAACACCCGCGCGGTGCCTGAGTACCAGTTGCCGTTCTTGACGCCGTTGAACAACAACGTGCCGGGGCGCACGCCTGCGGGCCACTGCCAGCTGTGCGGCGTGGTCTCATAGCTGAGCCATCGGTTGTTGCCCTGCGCCTGCAAACGCATGACTGAACCGTTGTGGTCCCAGCAGGAATCGGCCACCGCCTGGCTGGCAATCAGGCTGGCAAGGATCATTGTCAAAAATCGTTTCATGGAGAGTCCTCTCGCTTTTTGTCGAAATACCTGACCTCACCTTCCGCCCGCCATCTGTGACCTGTCAAACGTTTTTGAAGGGCGGTGCGGGTCGATGGTTTCGCGAATTTGTCGCCTCTCTGCCCAAGTCCTGCCGCTAACCAGCGTCAGGACCGCAGGCATAGGTTGTACAGGAGTTCTTGATGTCTTTCGCAAAGACAATCCGCCTGCTCGCGCTGGCCGGTTTCGGCGTCTTTCTTGCCGACTATGCCAGCCAGTGGGCGCGGACAGGTGCCGGTTTTGGCGCGCCGCACTATGTCCAGACCCTGATGGCGCGGGTTACCGACACCGCTGGACGTGTTGGGCTGGTGCCGCGCGGGCGCTCTGATGTGGCGGCGGCGATGCCCCCGGCCCCGGCCGGCTGGACCGCAGAACCCCGGCGCGCAGCCCACAAAGACTTTCTGTACAGTCGCGAACAGTCCCTTGCCTTTGACCGCGACCGCCTGCGGGCGACCGGACCCCTGCCCCACCCTTCCGGAGGCGACCGGACCGACAAGGCACTGGGGGCGGCGTTTCCGGCCAATACTTCGATGGTCTACATCAATGATCACGGCATGATCGGACTGGAGGTCGATGACCCGGCCAGCCGCATCGTGCAACCCGCCCGGCCCCCGGTCGCGGAGGCGGTGAAGCGCCCTGCTGACCTTGCCGACCCGCGCAACAAACACGCAACCTATCAGGGAGTCCGCTGGGTCGAGCTGCGCGACCCCATCGTGATGGCCGACAACGGCCACAGGCCGCATCGTCTGCGCGTCTTCGTGGCACGGCTTGGGGCGTTTGACCTGAAAGTCACGGCCCGCGCGCCGGATCATCATATCGAACGCTTCTTTCAAACTGTCGATCTGAGGGGCATTCGCGGCCTCTCGGCCCCACCGGAAGGCGAAATGCCCCGCGCGCTGCCCGCCAAGATGGCGCTGGCCTTGCCCAAAGCAGGGCCGGTGACGCCGGTGTCAGTCTGGGTAAATCGCGCTCTGGATTGACTTTGTTCTGTTGCAGCGGCGGCATGTGGCAATTCCCCGCTGATTTGCCGCCCCGCCCCCCTTCCGCATCAACCCCCTCAGGCCTATAAGAGCGCTGGCCCGGACTGGAAGAGTCGCGGGCCAATGAGGCAATGGGGCAATAACAAAATGTTTGGCATGGATAAACTCCTTGGCCTGTTCTCTTCGGACATGGCCATCGACCTTGGGACTGCGAACACGCTGGTCTACGTCAAGGGAAAAGGGATTGTTCTGTCCGAGCCCTCCGTCGTTGCCTACCACATCAAGGATGGCGTCAAGAAAGTCCTCGCCGTCGGTGAAGACGCCAAACTGATGCTGGGACGCACACCGGGCAGCATCGAGGCAATCCGCCCGATGCGCGAGGGCGTGATCGCGGATTTCGACACCGCCGAGGCGATGATCAAGGAATTCATCCGCAAGGTTCACCGCCGATCCACGTTCTCCAAGCCCAAGATCATTGTCTGCGTGCCGCATGGCGCCACCCCGGTGGAAAAACGCGCCATCCGCCAGTCGGTGCTCAGCGCGGGGGCGCGCAAGGCGGGCCTGATCGCGGAACCCATCGCGGCGGCCATCGGCGCGGGCATGCCGATCACCGATCCCACCGGCAACATGGTCGTCGACATCGGCGGCGGCACAACCGAGGTCGCGGTGCTGTCGCTGGGCGACATCGTCTATGCGCGCTCCGTCCGCGTCGGGGGGGATCGCATGGACGAGGCGATCATCAACTACCTGCGCCGCCAGCAAAACCTGCTGGTCGGTGAATCCACCGCCGAGCGGATCAAGACCTCGATCGGCACCGCGCGGATGCCCGACGACGGGCGTGGCTCATCCATGCAGATCCGTGGCCGCGACCTGCTGAACGGTGTGCCCAAGGAAACAGAGATCAGTCAGGCCCAGGTGGCCGAGGCGTTGAGCGAACCGGTGCAGGCGATCTGCGAAGCGGTGATGACCGCGCTGGAGGCCACCCCGCCGGATCTTGCCGCCGACATCGTCGACCGCGGCGTGATGCTGACCGGGGGCGGCGCGCTGCTGGGCGATCTGGATCTGGCGCTGCGCGAACAGACCGGACTGGCGGTCTCCATCGCCGACGAGTCGCTGAACTGCGTGGCGCTGGGCACCGGCAAGGCACTGGAATACGAAAAGCAACTGCGCCACGCCATCGATTACGACAGCTGAGAACAGCCTGCGGGTGAGGCGATTTTTCGGCGAAAAATCGTTTCCCGCCATCCCCCCGCTGTATCTGATCCAAGGCATCCTGTATTATCCGCCAAACCCGATGCGAGGGACCCTTGGCCAGCGACCGCAATGCACAGGACGATTTCACCGGCCCGCTCAGGCGGTTGCTTCTGGTTGTGCTTGCCCTTGTCCTGACCGGCGTGTTCCTGCTGTGGCGGATCGACAGCCCGCGCGTCGAACGGTTTCGCGCGCAGGTGGTGGATGCGGTGGTGCCGCGCATGGACTGGGCGATGGCCCCGGTCACCGCCTCTGTCCGGCTGGTGCGCGATTTCCAGAGCTATCAGCGGCTCTACGAACAGAACGAGGAACTGCGCCGCGAGCTGCGCAAGATGACCGCCTGGAAAGAGGCGGCGCTGCAACTGGAGCAGGAAAACGCCCGCCTGCGCGATCTCAACAACGTCCGGCTGGACCCGCGCCTGACCTTTATCACCGCCGTTGTTCTGGCCGACAGCGGCTCGCCGTTTCGGCAATCGGTGCTGATCAACGTGGGCTCACGCGACGGGATCGTCGACGGCTGGGCCACGATGGACGGCATCGGCCTTGTCGGGCGCGTGTCCGGTGTCGGCGCGAACACCAGCCGCGTGATCCTGCTGACCGACGCCACCAGCCGCATTCCGGCGGAAATCCAACCGTCGGGCCAGCGTGCGCTGATCGCCGGCGACAACACCTCTGCCCCGCCCATCGACTTTCTGGAAAACCCCGATCTGGTCCGCCCCGGCGACCGGATCGTGACCACCGGCGACGGTGAGGTATTTCCCCCCGGCCTGCTGATCGGGCAGGTGGCCGAGGATCCGGGCGGCCGCCTGCGCGTCCGGCTGGCGGCCGATTACGAACGGTTGGAATTCCTGCGCGTGTTGCGCGACCACGGCACCCGCCGGGTCGAGTCGCCCTCCTCGCTGATCCTGCCCGAGAACCTGCCCGATGCCGGTGGTCCGCCGGTGTCGTCCGCCCCGGACGCGGCCCCGGAGGGCGCCGGGGATGGCTGACAACAGCCCCGCACGGCTCTGGACCATGCGGGCGACCTACTTCGGTCTCGCGCTGGTGATCTTCTTCTTTCACCTGCTGCCCTTGCAGATCATGCCCTCGCGCATTGCCGGACCGGATGTGCTGACCGCGCTCACCTTTGCCTGGGCGCTGCGCCGCCCCGACTATGTGCCCATGCTGTCGGTGGCCGGGGTGATGCTGCTGGCGGATTTCCTGTTCCACCGGCCGCCCGGACTCTGGGCGCTGCTGGTGCTGCTGGCCTCCGAATGGCTCAAGGTGCGCGGACGGCAGGTGCGCGAAAACACCTTTGCGGCGGAGTGGATCACCGCCGCCACCGGGCTGTTTGTCATCACCGTGATCTACCGCGTCATTCTGGCGGTCTTGATCGTGACGCCGGGAATGCTTTCTCTATGGGTGATGCAATATGGTATGACGGTGGCGATCTACCCGCTGATCGCCGCGGTCAGCTATCTGGCTCTGGGCGTGCGCCGCAGCGCGCCCGGAGAATATGACCACACGGGACGCCCGCTATGAGACGCACGCCACGCGAAACCCAGGAAAGCGCCCGCCGGATCACCCGGCGCGGGCTGATCCTTGGCGGCAGCCAGATGGTCTTTGCCGGTGTTCTGGCGCTGCGGATGCGCCACATGCAGGTGGATCAGGCCGATGAATTCCGCCTGCTCGCGGAAGAGAACCGCATCAACATCCGGCTGATTCCGCCCGGCCGCGGCCGGATCTTTGACCGTGAAGGCCGGGTCATCGCCGAAAACGAACAGACCTACCGCATCACCCTGACGCGGGAGGACGCGGGCGACGTGGCCACGGTCATCCGCCGTCTGGGCCAACTGGTCGAACTGGACGAGGACGACCTCAACCGCGCCCTGGCAGAGATGGAGCGCACGCCGCCCTTCTTTCCCGTCACCGTGGCCGACCGCGTCACATGGGAGGACATCAGCCGCGTCGCCGTCAACGCACCTGCGCTGCCCGGCGTCACAACCGAGGTCGGCCTCAGCCGGTTTTATCCCAGCCGCGATCTTTACGCCCATGTGGCGGGCTACGTCGGTCCGGTCTCGGAACGTGATCTGGGCCGCTACGAGGACCCGCCGCCGGTGCTGCGCATCCCGCGCTTTCAGATCGGCAAGGTCGGGGTCGAGGCGAAGTATGAAGAAAAGCTGCGCGGCAGCGCCGGGGCCAAGCGGGTGGAGGTCAACGCCGTGGGCCGCGTCATGCGCGAGCTTGACCGCCGCGAAGGCGTGGCCGGGGCCGATCTGCAACTGACCGTCGACACCGCCTTGCAGGACTACGTGCAGGCGCGGCTGGGGCCGGACAGCGCCTCAGTTGTCGTGATGGATCTGGAACACGGCGATCTGCTGGCCATCGCCTCGGCGCCGTCTTACGATCCCAATAAATTCGTGCGGGGCATTTCCGTCAAGGATTACGGTGAGTTGCGCGACAACGACCACCGCCCGCTGGCCTCCAAGACGGTGCAGGACGCCTATCCGCCCGGCTCCACCTTCAAGATGGTCACGGCGCTTGCGGCGATGGACGCGGGCCTGATGACACCGGACGACACGGTCTGGTGCCCCGGCCATCTGGAGGTCGGCGGACGCAAGTTCCACTGCTGGAAACGCGTCGGCCACGGCCACATGACCCTTGAACAGAGCCTGCGCGAAAGCTGTGACGTCTACTACTATGAACTGGCGCTGAAGGTCGGCATCGAACGCATTGCCGCCATGGCGCGCAAGCTGGGCATGGGCGAGGCGCATGACATCCCGATGTCGGCCGTGACCAGCGGGCTGGTCCCCGACAAGGCGTGGAAACTGCGCGAACGCGGCGCGGACTGGGTGATCGGCGATTCCGTCAACGCCGCCATCGGTCAGGGCTTTGTGCTCGCCTCTCCCTTGCAGCTTGCGGTCATGTCCGCCCGCATCGCCACCGGGCGCGCGATCACGCCGCGCCTTGTCAAAAGCTTGGGCGGGATTGAAACCCCGCGCCGCACCGCGCCGGACCTTGGCCTGAACCCCAACCACCTGTTGCAGGTGCGGCGCGCCATGTTTGCCGTGTCGAACCACCGCCACGGCACTGCCTACCGCTCGCGGATCGTGGCCGAGGGGCTGCGCATGGCGGGCAAGACCGGCACCAGTCAGGTCCGCAACATCACCGCCGCAGAACGCGCGCGCGGTGTGACCTCGAACGACGATCTGCCCTGGGACCGCCGCGACCACGCGCTGTTCGTCAACTTCGCGCCGTTCGACAATCCGCGCATCGCGGTGTCGGTGGTGGTCGAACACGGCGGCGGCGGCAGCACCGCCGCCGCCCCCATCGCCCGCGATATCACGCTACAGGCGCTCTATGGCGAGGATCCCCCGCTGGAGGCCTACCCCACCGCTGACCGCCGCCGCGTCAAGGCGCAGCAGGAACGGCTGGCGCGGGAGCGCGCCCAGCGCCGCACCGGCGGGAGCGACAGCGCGTGACCTATCTTGAGTACAACGTAAAGACGGTCCCGACCGGCTGGCGCAAGATTTTGTATCTGAACTGGCCGCTGGTGGTGCTGCTGGGGGCGGTGGCCGGTGTCGGCTTTCTGATGCTGTATTCGGTTGCGGGCGGCTCTTTCAGCCCATGGGCCGAACCGCAGATCAAACGGTTCGGTCTGGGTCTGGCGCTGATGTTCATCGTGGCCATGGTGCCGATCTATTTCTGGCGCAACATGGCGCTGGTGGCCTATATCGGATCGCTGGGCCTGCTGGTCATGGTCGAATTGTTCGGGGCCGTCGGCATGGGGGCACAGCGCTGGATCGACCTTGGCTTTATGCGGCTGCAACCCTCCGAGGTCATGAAAATCGCCATGGTCATGCTGCTGGCCGCCTATTACGACCGCCTGCCGCTCAACCGGACCTCGCGCCCCTTGTGGGTGCTGATCCCGATCGTCATCATCCTGCTGCCCACCGGGCTGGTTCTGACCCAGCCCGACCTTGGCACGGCCATCCTGCTGATGACGGCGGGCGCGTTGATGATGTTCCTCGCCGGTGTGCACTGGCTTTATTTCGCCACCGTTCTGGGCGCGGCGGGCGGCGGCATCTGGGCGGTGTTCCAGTCGCGCGGCACGGATTGGCAGATGCTGGAGGATTACCAGTTCCGCCGCATCGACACTTTCCTTGATCCGTCGTCCGACCCGCTGGGCGCGGGCTATCACATCACGCAGGCCAAGATCGCCATGGGGTCCGGCGGCTGGACCGGGCGCGGCTTTATGCAAGGCACCCAGTCGCGGCTGAACTTCCTGCCGGAAAAGCACACCGACTTTATCTTCAACACGCTGGCCGAGGAATTCGGCTTTGTCGGCGGCGTGTCCCTGCTGGCGCTCTATGTGCTGATCCTGCTGTTCTGCATCGTTGCGGCGGTCCAGAACCGGGACCGGTTCTCATCGCTGTTGATCCTTGGCGTCGGGCTGACCTTTTTCCTGTTCTTCGCCGTGAACATGTCGATGGTCATGGGGCTGGCGCCGGTTGTAGGCGTGCCGCTGCCGATGGTCAGCTATGGCGGCTCGGCGATGCTGGTGCTGATGCTGGCCTTTGGCATGGTGCAAAGCGCGCATATCCATCGGCCAAGACAGGCCTGACCGCGTTCCCTTTCCCGGCATCCTCGTCTAAGCAGGCGGCGACACAGTCAGGGAGTCCGCCGCATGCCCAACATCCTTTTTGCCGCCCGCTCTGAAAGCTGGGACGACTACAAGGCCCCCCTCGGCGCCGCGCTCGACGCCACCGGCCTGCCCTATGCACTGGGCACCGCCTTTGCGCCCGAAGAGGTCGACTATATCGTCTACGCCCCCAACGCGGACGTGCAGGATTTCACCCCCTACACCCGGCTGAAGGCGGTGATGAACCTCTGGGCCGGGGTCGAAGGGGTCGTGAGCAACGCCACCCTGACGGCCCCGCTGACCCGCATGGTCGACGAAGACGGGCTGACGCAGGGCATGGTGGAATGGGTCACCGGCCACACCCTGCGCCATCATCTGGGCATGGATGCGCATATCGTGAACCCGGACCGGACATGGGACGCAACCCCGCCGCCGCTGTCGGCAGACCGCCCCGTCACCCTCCTTGGCCTCGGCGCGCTGGGGCAGGCCTGCGCCCGCGCCCTGACCGCGCTGGGATTTCCCGTCAGCGGGTGGAGCAGATCGCCCAAGACCCTGCCCGGCATCACCACCTTTGCCGGGGAAGAAGGCCTGCGCGCGGCGCTGAGCGATGCGCAGATCGTCATTCTGCTGTTGCCCGACACGCCCGCCACAGCCGATGTGATCAACGCCGAAACGCTGGCTCTGATGGCCCCCGGCGCGATGCTCCTGAACCCCGGACGCGGCCCGCTGATCGACGACGACGCGCTGCTGGCGGCGCTGGACAGCGGACAGATCGGCCACGCCACGCTGGATGTGTTCCGCACCGAACCGCTGCCCGACGATCACGCCTACTGGACCCACCCAAAGGTCACCGTGACCCCGCACATCGCCTCCACCACCCGGCCGGAAACCGCCGCACGGGTCATTGCCGACAACATCCGCCGCAATGAGACCGGCGCCCCGCTGTTACATGTGGTGGACCGCAGCGCCGGATACTGACGTGCCTCCTGTCGCGGGCTTGACCCGGGACCGCGCAGCCGCCACAAGCCAGAGGCCCCGGATCAGGTCCGGGGCGCGTGACCACGAACCCGAGGATGCCCCCATGCCCTTTGACCGCTCCGTGAAAATCGCCCCCTCGATCCTCTCTGCCGATTTCGCCGACTTCGGGCGCGAGATTCAGGCGATCGAGGCGCAGGGCGCCGACTGGATACATGTCGACGTGATGGACGGGCATTTCGTTCCCAACCTCACCTTCGGCCCGCCTGCCGTCAAAGCCTTCCGCAAACACGTCAAGACGGTCATGGACGTGCACCTGATGATCGCACCGGTCGATCCCTACATCGACGCCTACGCCGACGCGGGCACCGATATCCTGACCGCCCATGTCGAGGCCGGACCGCACACCCACCGCACCCTGCAAGCGATCCGCGCCGCCGGGATGAAGGCGGGTGTGGCGCTGAATCCCGGCACCCCGGCGCAGGCCGTCGAACACCTGCTGGATCTGGCCGATCTTGTCTGTGTGATGACCGTGAACCCCGGCTTCGGCGGGCAAAAGTTCATCGACATGACCGACAAGGTGCGCACCCTGCGCGCCATGATCGGCGACCGCCCCATCCATATCGAGATCGACGGCGGCGTGACACCGGACACCGCGCCTCTGGTGGTAGACGCGGGCGCCGACGTGCTGGTCGCCGGCTCTGCGGTGTTCAAGGGTGGCTCGGTCGAGACCCCCGCGCCCTACGGTGACAATATCCGCGCCATCCGCATGGCCGCCACCACGCTTGTCGCATGAGCCTCACCATCGCCTTTGACCTCGACGGCACCCTGATCGACAGCGTCGGGCATATCCATCACGGCGTCTCGCGCGCGCTGGAAGAGATGCACCTGCCCCCCGTCAGCCGCGACGACACTCAGGGCTTTGTCGGGCGCGGCCTGCCGATCCTGCTGGAACAGGTGCTGGACCACATCGGCGCGCCGCAGTCCCATCACCCCGACCTGTCGCGCCGCACCTTGGCGCATTATGTCGGCACGCCCTCCGATCCGGCCTCGGTCTATCCCGGTGCGCGCGAGGCGCTGACCGCTCTCAGGGCGCAGGGGATCCGCCTGACGCTCTGCACCAACAAACCGATAGAGGCCACGCGCGCGGCCCTGCGCGACACCGGGCTGGACGGGTTCTTTGACATCGTGATCGGCGGTGACAGCCTGCCGACCCGCAAACCCGACCCCGAGATGCTGTTTGCCGCGCTCGACGGGGCGGCAACGGCGCTCTATGTCGGCGACAGCGAAACCGATGCAGAAACCGCGCAGCGCGGCAAGGTGCCGTTCCTGCTCTACACCGAAGGCTACCGCAAGACCCCGGTCGAGGCGCTGCCCCACACCGCCCGGTTTTCGGATTTCGCAGACCTGCCAGAGCTGGTGCGGCGGCATCGCTGACCGCCCGCCCCCGGCGCACGCCCCGTTAACCAGCCAAACCAGCGCATCCCTGTGCATGGTTTGTGCATCGGTTGTGCAGGGAATGTGACTCGGAAAAAGGCTTGAATTTCCGGAGATTAACCATGATTCGCCCAAGCCGGGTTACCTTGGCCCCCGATACTTGAAAACACCGGTTCCCTTGGCGATCAACTCACCGGTCTCATCGGCAATCTGCGCCTCGGCGAAAAACGTGCTTTTGCCGCCGCCGGTCTTCCACCCTTCGCCCGTCAGCACCACGCCTTTCGGGCGCGACAGGTATTGCACGTTCAGGGTCAGGGTCAGGCACATCTGCCGCCGCTCGGGATCGCCGGTCCAGCACCCGGCATACCCCATGACGGTGTCCAGCAAAGAGGCATGCACGCCGCCATGCGGGTTGCCATGCCGGTTCATCAAAAAGGCCTCCAGCGGCACATCAAAGGCGGCATATCCCGCGCGCCATTCGGTCATGACCATGCCGATATGGGCAGCAAAGGCATAGGGATCTTCGCGGAACGCCTCATCCATAACGGTGCCGGGCCTCCAGTCCCAATTGCGCAAACCGGGGCACGTAAGCACCCAGTTTCAATGCCTTTTCCGGGTTCGCCGCGTTGCCGTCAAGGGCGCGTTTCTTGACTCCCTGCAAGATCGCCGCCATGCGGAAAAAGGCAAAGGCCACGTAAAAGCCCAGACCTTCGATCCCGTCGATGCCCCGCCTTGCGCAATAGGCGGCAACAAACGCCTCGTCCGAGGGCAGGCCCAGCGCCGCCCGGTCCACACCGGCCAGCCCGCGCCCCTCGCCCCCCGGCGGCAGTTGCCACTGCATCAACACCCCCGCAAGATCCGCATAGGGATGGCCCAACGTCGACAGTTCCCAATCCAGCACCGCAAGGCAGCGCGGCCCGTCGACAGCGAACAGCATATTGTCGATCCGGTAATCGCCATGCACCAGCGTGCGCTGACCGTCGTCTTCGGGCAACGCCCCCCCCAGCCATGTTATGAGCGTTTCCATGTCGCGCAGGTCGTCGGTCTCCGACGCCCGGTACTGCTTCGTCCAGCGCCCCAACTGGCGGGTGTGGTAATTGCCCGGCGCGCCGTAGTCGTCCAATCCGGCGGCCGACAGGTCGACGTCATGGATCGCGGCCAGAACCCGGTTCATCTCATCCATGACCGCTGCCCGCCCGGCGGCGGTCTCGCCGGGCAGCGAGGGATCGACCAGATTGCGACCGTCGATGTGCTCCATGACGTAGAACATCGACCCCAGAACGCCGGTGTCCTCGCACAGCGCCAACATGCGCGGCACCGGCACCGAGGTTGCCGCCAGCGCCCGTTGCACCCGGAACTCCCGGTCCACCGCATGGGCGGATTTCAACAAGGTGCCCGGCGGCTTGCGCCGCAGCACGTAACGGCCAGAGGGGCTGCGCAGCAGGTAGGTGGGGTTGGATTGGCCGACATCGAATTTCTCAGCGCTGACAGGGGGTTGAAACCCATCTACAGCGATCTCCATCCACGCCGCCACACGCGCCAGCTCATCCCCGTCCATACCGCGCCCCTCGTTTCTTCTCTGTAAAAATACCCCGCTTTCGGCGGTTGACCTCAGATCGTCTCATTGGCGTATTTGCGCAGCTCCGCCCGCGCCACCTGCCGCCGGTGGACGGCATCGGGACCGTCGGCAAAGCGCAGCGTGCGGATATGCGTCCACATGGACGCAAGGTCATAGTCCTGACTGATGCCCCCCGCGCCGTGCAACTGCATCGCCTCGTCAACGACCTTTCCAGCCATCAGGGGCGCGACCACCTTGATCTTGGAAATCCACGGCTGCGCCGCGCGCACGCCCGCGGTGTCCATCATCCACGCCGCCTTGAGGCACAGCAGGCGCGCCATCTCGATCTCCATGCGGGCGTTGGCGATGATGTCGTAGTTCGCGCCAAGCTCGGCGATCCGCTTGCCAAAAGCCTCCCGCGACAGCCCGCGCCGGCACATCATCTCCAGCGCCTTTTCCGCCTGCCCGATGGCGCGCATGCAGTGGTGGATGCGCCCCGGCCCCAGCCGCCCCTGCGCCACTTCAAAGCCGCGCGCCTCGCCCAGCACGACATGCGACGCGGGGATGCGCACATCGGTGAACCGCAGGTGCATGTGCCCGTGCGGCGCGTCGTCCTGCCCAAAGACCTGCATCGGGCGCAGCACCTCGATGCCGTGTGTCTCCGCATCCATCACGAACATCGTGTGGCGGGCATGTTTCGCCGCCGCCGGGTCGGTGTTGGCCATCACGATATACAGACCACAGCGCGGATCGCCCGCGCCGCTGATCCACCATTTCTCACCGTTCAGAACATAGGTGTCGCCGTCCTTCTTGGCCTCAAACGCCAGTTGCGCGGCATCGGACGAGGCGACATCCGGCTCCGTCATCACATAGGCCGAGCGGATCTCGCCCTCCAGCAGCCGGGTCAGCCAGCGGTCCTTCATCCAGTCCGCGCCGTAACGCTCCAGAACCTCCATGTTGCCGGTGTCGGGCGCATTGCAGTTGAACACCTCCGCCGCAATGCCGACCTTGCCCATCTCCTCGGCGAGATAGGCATATTCAACGGTCGTCAGGCCATAGCCGCGGTCCGACCCGGTCAACCAGAAGTTCCACAACCCGCGCTCTTTCGCCAAAGCCTTGAGTCCGTTCAGAATCTCCAGCTGTCGTGGCACATGTTTGAACCTGTCACCCGAAGGATGCGTGCCCACAAGCGCGTGAAACTCCGCATCCAGCGGCGCGATCTCTTGCTCGATCATCCGGCGCACCTGCGCCACCAGCGGTTTCACCCGCTCCGTCATTCCAAGATCCATGATCCCTCCTCGATGGTCTCAAGCCGCCCGCGCGGATTTCGGCGCGCGCGGGTGGGCGGGTGGGGCGTCGCGCCGAAATCCGCGCGGGCGGCGCCTCATCCCAAATACACCCGTGTGATCCAGTTCGCCACAAGCGCCGGGCGCGCCGCGCCCTCTATCTCGACCTCTACGTCCCAATGCACGTCCAGCCAGCCATCGCCCTCGTCGACGCTGGCCACCGTAAACCTCCCGCGCACCCGGTGCCCCACCCGGACGGGTGAGACAAAGCGGATGCGGTCAAAGCCATAGTTCACACTGGACAGGATGCCGGGGAAACCTTCCATCACCTGATAGGACATCATCGACAACATCGACAGCGTCAGAAAGCCATGCGCCACGGTGCCGCCAAAGGCGGTTGTCGCGGCCCGTTCCTCATCAAGATGGATGAACTGCCAGTCCTCGGTGGCATCGGCAAATGTCTTGACTCGCGCCGCGTCCAGCGTCACCCAGGCGCTTTCGCGCGGGGCGAGGTCACGCAGATCATCAGCCAGCATCGGGCAACACGTAACCGGCAAACCACTGCCGCAGCGTCAGCTTGGACACCTTGCCCGTGGCCGTCAGCGGCAGGTCCTCGACAAACTCCATGGCATCGGGCAACTGCCATTTCGCCATGTGCTCCAACAGCATTGCGTGGATCTCCTCCAGCGTGGGCGGGTCGCCCGCATCCCGCGGCACCACCACCAGCAAAGGCCGCTCATCCCATTTCGGATGCGGCACCGCAATCACCGCGCAGTTGGCGACCTTGGGATGGGCAATCGCGATGTTTTCCAGATCCAGCGAACTGATCCACTCCCCACCCGATTTGATCAGGTCCTTGGCGCGGTCCTGTATGTACAAGAACCCCTGCGGGTCGATGCTGGCCACATCGCCCGTCCCGAACCAGCCATCGGGATCAAAGGCCGCCTGTGTTGCGTCCTCGTTGTTGAAATAGCCCGAAATCACTGTGTTTCCGCGGACATAAAGCTCTCCCACCGACTTACCGTCCTGCGGCAGGGCGCGACCATTGTCGTCGGAAATCTTCAGCTCTACCCCGAACACCCGACGCCCCTGCTTGGCCTTGGTGGCCATACGCTCTTCGAAAGGCAGATCCAGCATGGACTTGGACAATTGCCCGTGCGTTCCCACCGGGCTCATCTCTGTCATGCCCCAGGCGTGGCAGACATCCACGCCGCGTTTCTCGAAGAACTCGATCATCGGGCGCGGTGCCGCCGATCCGCCGATCACCAGTTGATCGAGAGCAGAGGGCATGGCGTCGCGCGCCTCGATCTCGGCCCTGAGGCCCAGCCAGACCGTCGGCACACCCCAGGCGGCGGTGACGCCCTCGTTCTCCATCAGGTCAAAGATCGACGGCCCGTCCAGCTTGCCGCCGGGCATGATCAGCGACGCTCCGGCCAGCGGTGCCGCATAGGGCAGCCCCCATGAGTTGACATGGAACATCGGCACCACGGGCAGGATATGCGATCCCTCGTGCAATGACCGGGGCACCGAGATCGACAGGAACAGCGCGTGCAGCACCGTCGAGCGATGCGAATACAAAGCGCCCTTGGGATGCCCGGTGGTGCCCGATGTGTAACACAGGCCCGCCGCCGCATCCTCGGACACCTGCGGCCAGTCAAAGGTCTGCGCCTGCCCTGCCAGCATCTCCTCATAGCACAGCCAGTCCAGCGCGCTGTCCGGCATATGCGCCCGGTCGGTGAGCGCCACCAGTTTCAACCCCTTTGGCAGTTGGTCCGCCAACGCCTCGATGATCGGCACAAAGGTGAGGTCGACACACAGCACCTCATCCCCAGCGTGTTCGATAATATACAGCATCTGTTCCGCTGACAGACGGGGGTTGATCGTATGACAGATCGCTCCCATGCCAGAGACAGCATAGTAAAGTTCAAAGTGCCGATAGCCATTCCACGCCAGCGTTGCGACCCTGTCGCCCTGCTTTACGCCCAGCCCCGCAAGCGCATGCGCCAGTTGCGCCGCGCGGGCATAGGCCTGGGCATAGGTTTCGCGGTGAATGTCGCCTTCGGTGCGCACCGAGACGATCTCTGCCCCCGGGTGCGCCTGTGCCGCGTAATCGAGAATCTCGATGATCCTCAGCGGCATGTGCATCATCGTACCTTGCATCCAGCCCTCCCTTGCCGTCAGCGAACGTCCCGCTAGACTGTGCGAGAGCGCGCCCCGCGTGCAACCGTTTTTCCCGAATTGTGACGCAAGGAAGTTCCATGTCCAGCCAGATGCAGCGCATTGCCCTCGCCCGACGGCCTTCGGGCCGCCCGGTTTCCGAGGATTTCGCCCTCAAGGCCGATCCGATGCCCGCACCCGCCGAGGGCGAGGTCTTGATCGAGGTCACCCACCTGTCGCTTGATCCCTACATGCGCGGCCGCATGGATGACGTCAAAAGCTATGCGCCCTCGGTCCGGATCGACGGCACCATGACCGGTCAGGGCGTTGGCCGGGTTGTCGCGGCGCCCGGCACCAAATTCGCCCCCGGCGACAGGGTCACCGGAATGACCGGCTGGGCCAGCCACGCGGTTCTGCCTGCGGCTGAGGTGCGGCGGCTGGACGACGCCCTGCCCCCCTCCACCGCCCTTGGCGTGCTGGGGATGCCGGGCTTTACCGCATGGACGGGCCTGCGCGAATACGGTTGCCCCAAGGCGGGCGAAACACTTGTGGTCGCGGCGGCCACCGGGCCGGTGGGGTCACTGGTGGGGCAACTGGCCAAGGCCGCTGGCCTGCGGACTGTCGCCATCGCGGGCGGGGCCGAAAAATGCCGCCTTGCGGTCGAGACCTTCGGCTTTGACGCCGCCATCGACCACCGCGCCTTTGACGACGCCTCTGCCCTGCGCAAGGCGATTGCCACCGAGGCCCCTGACGGCATTGACATCTATTGGGAAAACGTCGGCGGCAAGGTGCTGGAGGCGGTGCTGCCGCTGATGAACACGCATGGCCGCATCCCGATCTGCGGCGCGATTTCGTGGTACGGCGGAACCGAGGACTGCGCCGACCGCCTGCCGGGAGTCTGGCGGTCGATCCTTGTCAAACGGCTGTCGGTCAATGGCTTTATCATCTTCGACCACTGGGCGAATTTTCCTGCGTTTTTGCAAGAGGTTGCACCCAAGGTTGCGGTCGGCGAACTGGTTTTTCTGGAGGATGTCGCCGAAGGCCTGGAAAACGCACCCGGCGCGTTCATGGCGATGCTGAAGGGCGGCAATACTGGCAAGCAGATCGTCAAAATCGCCGACTGACCGCGAGGCGCTCAGGCCCCGATCACCAACGGGGCCGTCAGCCTCTTTAGCGTCGAGATCACGCTGAGCGGCGTGATCCGGCCCGTCCTCGGGTTGTCGTCGGACGGGATGCCCTCGATTTTCAACGTCATGTTGGCGCTGTCAGAGACGACGGTGATGCTGTGCGTATTGCGGTCCACGTTTGGGTCGGCCCAGACCTCGACCTGCGTGCGGTCGGTGCCGATTCCGGCAAGGCCAAGCGCCACCGCGACGTTGGCATTTGCCGGAAAGCCCTTGATCGCCTCCTGCGCCGACCCGGCAAAACACCGAACCGGCTCGGTCAGGTGGTCAAGGTCCAGCCCCATCCGCGTGATCGCGGGCGCGCCTTTCAGGCTGACAGGCGGCTTGCGAGTCACAATCGTCACGCTGTCAATCCTGCCTTGCGCGGCGGCCTGCACCGCGTCCAGCCCCAGCAGCGCGCCGGACGGTACAAGAATCCGCCCCCCCGTTCGGGCGGCGATGTCCGTCAGATGCGGGTTTGCGAGCAAGCCGCCGACGCTGATCACCACCACGATCTTGCCCGCCTCCAGCGCCGGTCGGGCAACCCGATCCAATAGATGCGCCGGACAGCATTCAACCACCACGTCGGCGGTCAGGGAAAGCGCATCCAGCGGGCACACGTCGTAGCAGTTCAGAAAATGCTCCGCCATATGGGCCCTGGCCTTTGTGATGTCTTGCGCCGAGACTGCGACCAGTTGCAGCCCGTCGATGCCCCGGTCCAACGCCGATGCCACCGCCTTGCCGATCGCGCCAAAGCCGCCGACAGCCACCTTGAGAATGGGTTTGGTCATGTTGTCTTGCCTCACCCCCAATGACACGTCGCTCAAACGGCGGGGCCGTCGACCTCCGCCTCCAGCGCCAGCGGCGCTGGTGCGCCGCTCAGATCGTCCACCCGCAGGGGCCCCGACGGGCGCGCCAGCCGGTTGCGCACCACCCAGAACAGCCGCGACTGCGCCCGAGTGATCGCCACATAGGCCAGCCGCTTCCACAACGGCTGCCCGGCCTCGTTCCGACCGGTCCGAGCGGCGGCAAAAAGGTCCGGCGCAAAGACCTGCACCGCCTCCCACTGGCTGCCCTGCGCCTTGTGGATCGTCACCGCCGCCCCGTGCAGAAAGGTCGCCCCCATCCGCGCCGCATAAGGCAGGAAAGGTTCCTCCTCATCGGGCATCTCGATCTTTACAATAGAGGCGGCAGACACCTGCGGCTCTATTGCGCCAACCACATGAAGACGTGAGAAACCCGGTTTTTTACCGGGGCCAAGGTAGATCACCTGCGCGCCCTTGATCAGGCCGCGCGCCTCAAGATCCAGCCGTTTCTTGCGGTGCTTCAAAGGCAATTCCAGCCCGTCGCAAATCAGTGGCTCACCGGGCAACAGGCTATCGGCGGGAGCCTCGTGCACCCGGCGAAAGGCGTTGATCAACCGAATCCGCGTGGCATTGCGCCAGACCAGCACCGGCGAGCGGGCCATCAGATCAACCTCGACCCGATTGGCAAAAACCACCCGGTCGTCGCGCCACGCCGCGTCCTCGACCATGCGTTCAAAATCCTCGAATCCCAGCGCGGGATCGGCCAGCGCATGGGCCAGATCAAGGATCGGATTGTCCGCCGCCTGCCGGTGCACGCGGCTCAACTCGCGTTTCTGGCTGTCCTTCAGGCCGTCAAACACCATCTTTCCCGACTGGTTGACGGGGGCCAACTGCGCCGGATCGCCAAACAGGACAAGGTTGGGAAAGATTTCTTGCAGGTCTTCGAACTGCCGTCCGTCCAGCATCGAGGATTCGTCGACAAAACCGATGTCCAGTGGCTCTTCGCGCCGCTTCCAGCCGGTGATGAAATCGCTGCCCCGCAACCCCGCCGCCGCCAGTGCCGCCGGAACCGATTTGTGTTGGGCATAGACCGCCTGCGCCCGTTCCAGCGCGACATCGGTCAACCCCTCGATCTCTGGCCGCTCGTCCTCATTGCCCATGAGCCACTCGGCGATCTTTTCATATTCGGGATCGTAAACCGGCGTATAGATGATCCGGTGAATGGTGGTGGCCGGCACACCGCGCATCCGCAGAACGCTGGCCGCCTTGTTGGTCGGTGCCAGCACGGCCAAAGTGCGCTTTTCGCGCGCCCGCCTGCTTTCATAGTCGCCAGAGACTGTCTCGACCCCGACGGCCTCCAGCGCCTTGACCAGTTCGGCCAGCAACAGCGTCTTGCCGCTGCCCGCCTTGCCCATCAAGGCCATCACCCGCGCGCGCCCCTCCTGCGCCGGAAGACACAGCCCGTCGTCAAGGTCCACCCCGGCCTCGCGCAAAAGCTCTGTGACGCTGTCATAAGCAGCGGCTTGATCATCGGAAAAAACGAGGGAGGGTACGGTCATGGCGGCACATTACCCCGCGCGGCGGAGGGCCACCAGAACCCTTTGCGGCTTCTTCTTTGTCCAAATACCCAATTCCGCGACGGCTTCGGCCACCGCCCTAACGGGCCAACAGAAAACGCGCGCGGGCATCAACCCGCGCGCGTCTTGTAGAAACGATCTGACACGTCAGATTCTGCAAACGCTCAGGCGGCTTCCAGTTCCTTGGGAACCACGATGTCGCCGAAGGACAGGGCAAACCAGCGCTTGGACATCTCCGGAGTGATCCCCGCAGTTTTCGACACCTGCGCCTGCGCGGCGGGGGTAAACTCCCACAACCCCACGCTGATCTGTTCACGGCCTTCGCCCTGCTGGCCCAGCACTTCGGGAGATGAGCCAATGCGGCGATAGATGCGCACCATCCGCGCATCGAAGACGCCGACATAGTGCTCTACGCCGAATTCCTGCATGACCTCACCCCCGGCCAGCATCAGCGCCGCCGCCACACCGGGTGTGGCCCCACGCGCCAGACAGAACCGGGTGCATTCCCAGATCACCGGTGACTGGATGCGTACACCGTCAGTCAGGTGAACAAAATGATCGTTGACCATGGTGCGGCCCACGGTGGGCAGAAGGCGCATGGATCCGCCATGTGTGCCGTCGGTATTTTCCCAGATGACATAAAGCGGGTTTTCGGCATCGTATTCGTCGCGCTCATAGCCGTTCTCGTCAACGGAAACCTCCCAGCCAAGCCGTGTCTTGAACTGGTCGGCCCGGTCGCGGAACATGGCGTCGGCGAGCTTCGGGAATTTGTGCAGGTCGGTGCCGTAGATGTAGCGGATCATGTTGTTTCCCCTCGGAATGTGAATTCGATGAGGAGAGATTGCCGCCGGACTGGTTAACGAGATTCAACCTCAGCGCGCGCTCATGGAACGCACGCTTTACCAAAGGTCGTATTCAGACCACAATCACACCCCGGCTGAGAGCTCGGGCAACCGCGTGTGTGGTGTTCAGTGCGCCCAGTTTATGCCGGGCACTTTCGACGTAAACGCGCAAGGTATGCTCGGAAATCGAAAGGGTATCAGCGGCTTGCGCCCGGCTATAGCCGACAGCAAGGAGGGTCATGGCTTCGATCTCACGCGGGGACAAAGACTGTGCTGCCTCCGGTGTGCGTCCCGGTTCGAATTCCAGCGCCTTCTGGTTAAAGTAGTGCGCGATCAGGATCAGGTCGCGCCGGTTGGTTACTGTGAAATCCTCCCATTCCGTGTCGTTGCAGTTGTGCGTCAGCGAGAACAGGGCGAACTGGCCATTGGGCCCACGCAGGGGAATTGAAAACCCCTGATTGCCGATGCCATAGGCGATGGCGTCCTGCATAAGCGCCCTTGCCGCCTTGCTTGACCAATCCAGCCGTTTCCAGTCGACGGGGTGGAATCGCTGGTAGCACCCCACCACCACCGGATCGACGCGCAAATAGCCCTTTTCCAGATACCGGTTGACCCACTCCAGATCGTAGGTGCCGCATCCATATTGTTCGCCATTGCTGTTGACCCAGTGATAGACAATGTGGTCGACCCCGTAGCTGTCCCGCAATTCCTCGATCAGAATTTGCAGGTCTTCGAGTCCCTCAGCGGATTCGAGCCGCTCTATCAGTCCGTCCAGTCGTAGTGCGTTTCCCGACAAAAAGCCCAATGCCATTACCCTCGGCCTGGGACGCAATCTCTGCCTGCGCAACGAAGGATGCATCATCCAGCTGCGCGGCCAAAGACTGCATGCCATTGGCCCGAGCGAATGATTTCAGGTCAGTGAGAACGTCCAAAATCCAGTCATGTCCCATGATCAGCCTCGTGTATAGATGGTTAACGCTTCATTAAAACAACCATAGCACGCAGCCAAAGGTGCCGAAATTCACGTAATCTTCCTCCCCAGAAATAGCGAGGGGGTGTTCCGCCAAGTATCTGAAACGGCTGAAACCGGCCCTGAAACGCAAGACGCCCGCGATGCCGGAGGCGATTCGCGGGCGTCTGAAGGTCGATGGAAACGCGGCAAAGGTTACGGGCGTGCGGCCAGTGCATCCTCCAGCGTCCGCAGTCCGGTCTTGGGGGCCTGCACCAGCACCGACATGTTGCCGGGCTTGTGCTCGTTCCGGAGCATCTTCATATGCGCGTCCGGGATCTCGGCCCAGGGGAACACCTCGGACATGCAGGGATCAAGGCGGCGTTCGATCATCAGCCGGTTGGCAGAGGCTGCCTGCTTGAGATTGGCAAAGTGCGAGCCCTGTAGACGCTTTTGGTGCATCCACATGTAACGGACGTCGAAGGTGCAGTTGAACCCCGAGGTGCCGGCGCAGATCACAACGATACCGCCCTTTTTGACCACCAGGGTTGAGACCGGGAAAGTGGCTTCGCCGGGGTGTTCGAACACCATGTCGACGCTCACACCTTTGCCGGTGATGTCCCAGATCGCCTTGCCGAACTTGCGGGCCTCTTTCAGCCACGCATTGTATTCGGGCGAGTTGACGATCGGCAGTTGCCCCCAGCAGTTGAAGTCCTTGCGGTTGATCACGCCCTTGGCCCCCTGCGCCAAGACGAACTCACGCTTGCTTTCGTCCGAGATCACGCCGATCGCGTTTGCACCTGCCGTATTGGCCAGCTGGATCGCATAGGATCCCAGCCCGCCCGACGCGCCCCAGACCAGCACGTTCTGGCCGGGTTTGAGCTCATGCGGGTGGTGGCCGAACAGCATCCGGTAGGCGGTCGCCAGCGTCAGCGTGTAGCAGGCGCTTTCTTCCCACGTCAGATGCTTGGGGCGGGGCATAAGCTGCTGTGCCTGCACCTTGGTGAACTGCGAGAACGACCCATCGCCGGTCTCGTAGCCCCAGATCCGCTGGGTGGGGGAAAACATCGGATCGCCGCCGTTGCATTCCTCATCGGCGCCATCGTCCTGATTGCAGTGGATGACCACCTCGTCGCCGACCTTCCAGGTCTTGACCTTGTCGCCCACCTTCCAGACGATCCCCGAGGCATCGGACCCGGCGATGTGATAGTCCTGACCATGCACGTCAAAGGGCGAAATCGGCTGGCCAAGGCCCGCCCAGACACCGTTGTAGTTGACGCCTGCGGCCATCACCAGAACCAGCACCTCATGGCTGTCGATGTCCCAGACATCGACCACTTCCTGCTGAAAGCTCTGGTTGGGTTCGCCGTGGCGGTCGCGACGGATCGCCCACGCGTACATCTTTTTGGGAACGTAGCCCATCGGGGGCATTTCGCCGACTTCATAGAGATCTTTTTCCGGCGCATCGTATTGAGCGATGTTGGTATGCGTATCCAGAGCCATGTCGGTCTCCTGTAGGCCAGAGTTGAACGTTGAACCGGTTCTGCGGTGCAGAATCGCGGCGTCTGATCAACGGAATATTCGGGCTCACGCAATATTGCAACATCATTTGACCCTATTTTGTAATTTTATGACCGAGCAGACGCAGAATGCCCTACGCAAGCGCAGCATTTCACAGTGACCGTTCCAGGTTGGAAGGTCCGCCAGCGACATCTGAACGCGCAACGACGCGTAGATTCAGAAAAGGTGATCGATAGAGCGCGCGTAGTAGGCTGCCAGCGGCTTACCATCGGAGGTCAGCGCAAAGGTGCCCTCCCGTTCCTGTACGATGCCGCGTTCGATCAACGCGCGCAGACCAAAGTCGACGCTGTAGTCCCGATTGTTGCGGGCAAGATGGACATGTGCCTCAGGCAAGGCCGCGATCGCCGCGGAAAAAGCGCGTTCCAGTTCGGCGCGGCTTTGCGGGCCGCGCATAAGAAGATGTGCCACCAGCGGCACCGGCAAGACCGGGATGATGGCGGCGATCCGCGACATAAGTGCCTCTGCAAGCTCTTTGGCATCGTTGGCAAGCGCAGGGTGCTTACGCAGCGACACAGGCTCACCAAAGCTGACCGCCGCATAACCAAAGCGATGAAACCGTCCGGTCAGGCGCAACCAGACCTGTCGAAAAACCGATCTTATGACACGGGTAACAGAAGCATCGAACCGGCGCGGCCCCTGACGGTCAGCGGCAATCAGCACCTTGTCTTCCAGAACACGGTCGTAGTTCAGCCCTACCGGAACAAAGACGACATCGCGCGCAGTCAGGTCGAGATCGTCGAGGAGATAGGCAAGCAGGCCCAGTTTCGGCGGCGCAAGCGCACCGTCAAGGCTAAGCCCCCCTTCGGGAAAGATGGCCTGGGTCACACCGCCGCTGGTCGCCATCTGGACATAGCGCCGCAATACCTTGCGATAGAGCGCATCACGCGCGGTCCGGCGGATGAAATAGGCCCCCATCGACCGGATCAGACGCGACAGGGGCCAGACCCGCGCCCACTCTCCCACTGCATAGGACAGCGCCGACCGGTTGGCCGCCAGATGCGTGACCAAAACATAATCCATATTGGACCGGTGGTTCATGACAAAGACAACCGTCGCCGATGGATCTATGGCGGATAGTCCTTCGCTTTCATGGCGTCCCAGCCGCACGCGATACAACGTATTCGACAGCCAGCGCGCGCCCCGCAGGCCAAGGCCGAAATAGGCGAAGGCCGAGAACGACGGCACAATCTCCTTTGCGTAGCGGCGCGCCCGTTCAAAGGCGACGTCCTCTCGCAAACCGTTTTCGGCGGCGTGTTCGATGATCGCCTGAGTGACGTCCGGGTGATACAGCAACCGCTGCATCAGGTCATAGCGGCGCAACAGGCGGAAGGGTTCGATCGGGCGCTCCAACCGTTCATTCAACTGCGCAACAGCACGTTCCAACCGGCGACGCAGCACCCAGCGCACCGAGGGAAACAGGAAATGTGTCGCGAAACTGACCACCGCAAAGGCGAGGATCAGGGCAAAGAGCCAAAGCGGCAGGGAAACTTGTGACGTCATCGTGCCGACTCTTGCAGCGGCTTGCACGCCCGGCAAGGGGCAGCTGTCGTCGACCCGCGTTTTGTGCACATCGTGCGTTTTGACCTCGAATTGCGCGTTTCGTGCAAAGTTGACCGCTCCGCGCCACGGCTCAGTACCGCGCCGCGCCGCAGCAGATTGCGCTTATCCCGGAGTCGGCCCATGCTGCATCTGCTCGCGCTGCGACGCGGCGAATTGACAGCGACATAATATTTCGCTTATCCATTCCCGGACGCAACAAGATTGCCGAACCCGATTCATGCCGACGGAGGCCCCGATGACCGCAACCCAGACCCCTGAACGTGACCGGCAATCCAATGAGGCCGCGCGTCAAGCCGACAAACCTTGGCTCATCCGCACCTATGCAGGTCATTCCACGGCAAAGGCGTCAAACGAACTGTATCGTGGCAACCTTGCCAAGGGACAGACGGGCCTGTCTGTCGCCTTCGATCTGCCGACACAGACAGGATACGACAGCGATCACATTCTGGCACGTGGTGAAGTAGGCAAGGTCGGCGTGCCAGTCTGCCATCTGGGCGACATGCGGGCGCTGTTCGATGCGATCCCGCTGGAGCAGATGAACACCTCCATGACGATCAACGCGACGGCGCCTTGGCTGCTGTCCTTGTATATCGCCGTGGCAGAGGAACAGGGCGCGGATGTCAGCAAACTGCAAGGCACGGTGCAGAACGACCTGATCAAGGAGTACCTCAGCCGGGGTACATATATATGTCCGCCGAAACCCAGCCTGAAGCTGATCGGGGACGTGGCCGAATACTGCTATACCAATGTGCCCAAGTGGAACCCGATGAACGTGTGTTCCTACCACCTGCAAGAGGCGGGTGCGACGCCGGAGCAGGAACTGGCCTTTGCGCTGGCCACGGCCACGGCGGTTCTGGACGAGTTGAAGACACGGGTGCCCGCCGAGGATTTCCCGACACTGGTCGGGCGCATCTCATTCTTTGTGAACGCAGGCATCCGGTTTGTGACCGAGATGTGCAAGATGCGCGCCTTTGTCGATCTCTGGGATGAAATCTGCCGCGACCGCTATGGCGTCGAGGACCCCAAGTACCGTCGCTTTCGTTATGGCGTGCAGGTCAACAGCCTTGGCCTGACCGAGCAGCAGCCGGAAAACAACGTCTACCGCATCCTGATCGAAATGCTGGCGGTGACGCTGTCGAAAAAGGCCCGTGCCCGCGCCGTTCAATTGCCCGCCTGGAACGAGGCGCTGGGCCTGCCCCGCCCCTGGGATCAGCAATGGTCCATGCGGATGCAGCAGATCATGGCCTATGAAACCGATCTGCTGGAATTTGACGACCTGTTTGACGGCAATCCGGCGGTCGACGCCAAAGTCGAAGTTCTGAAAGAAGGTGCGCGCGCCGAGCTGGCCAATATCGACAGCATGGGCGGCGCGGTCGAGGCGATCGAATACATGAAGGGCCGACTGGTGGACAGCAACGCCGACCGGCTGAACCGCATTGAGCGGGGTGAGACCGTGGTTGTGGGCGTGAACAAGTTCACCCATGGCGAGCCCAGCCCGCTAATGGACGCGGACGGCGGTATCATGACCGTCGACCCGGCCATGGAACAGGACCAGATTGACCGGCTGACTGCCTGGAGGGATGAGCGCAATGATGGTGCGGTCCGTGCCGCGCTGGCCGACCTGCGCGCCGCCGCCGCCGAGGGGCGCAACGTGATGCCCGCCTCTATCGCCTGCGCCAAGGCGGGGGTGACCACCGGCGAATGGGCCGCACAGATGCGTGCCGTCTTTGGCGAGTATCGCGGGCCGACTGGCGTGTCCCGGTCGGTGTCGAACAAGACAGAGGGGCTGGAGGATCTGCGCGAAGCCGTCAATCTGGTCAGCGACAAGCTGGGCAAGCGCCTGCGCTTTCTGGTCGGCAAGCCGGGACTGGACGGGCATTCGAATGGCGCTGAGCAGATCGCATTTCGCGCGCGCGATTGCGGTATGGAAATCGACTATGAAGGTATCCGCCTGACACCGGAACAGATCGTCGAGGCCGCGCGCGAAGGCGCGCATGTTGTCGGGCTGTCGATCCTGTCGGGCAGCCATATTCCGCTGGTCGAGGATCTGATGCAGCGGATGCGCGCCGAAGGTCTGGCCCATGTGCCCGTGATTGTCGGTGGCATCATTCCGGACGAGGACGCCAAGCGACTGAAGGCAATGGGGGTCGCTCAGGTCTATACGCCCAAGGATTTCGAGCTGAACACAATCATGCGCGATATCGTGACTCTTGCCGATCCGGCCTCTGTCGCAGCGGAATAACTACACATAATACCCCATACGCCGACACAAATGGCCCCGCAATTCCAGCGGGGCCATTTCATTTTGGCGCTATTTAGCGTCAATTTTATAGACCCACTTGGCCGGTCGGCGGCCTCAGAAAACGCATTCCACTCTCTATACGTTTGGATAGAAACCATTCCCGCTTGCCAATGACACAAAATAGCAGTTGAACTGCATTCAAATCAGCTTGAAAAAGCAGCGTCCAAAAATAATGGAGAAGAAACATGGATATCGATCTGGAAAAACTCTCTCGCGAACAGCTTGTTCAATTGATTTCTGATGCGCAGAAGGCGCTCAAGACCGTCGAGACCCGCAAGCGGGCAGAGGCAAAACGGGCTGCGGAAAAGGCCGTAAAAGAGTTCGGCTTTTCGCTGGATGAAGTGTACTCGGCCAATGTCAAAGGCAGCAAGGGCGCTCCGAAATACGCCAATCCCTCTGATCCCAGCCAGACCTGGACAGGCCGCGGACGCAAGCCTAACTGGGTGATTGCGGCACTGGACGGGGGCAAGTCCCTCGACGATCTCGCGATCTGATATGACGATTCATATCGGGGCCGCCGCGGGCGCTATTGCCGAAACCGTGCTGATGCCCGGCGACCCGCGGCGGGCGAAATGGGCCGCGAACCAGTTTCTGGAAGATGCCGTCTGCGTGAACGAAACGCGTGGAATGCTGGGATATACCGGCACATGGAAAGGGCATCGGGTAACGATTCAAGGCTCTGGCATGGGAATGCCGAGCCTTTCGATCTATGCCAATGAATTGCTGCGCGATTACGGGGCAAAGACCTTGATCCGCATCGGCTCATGCGGGGCAATGCAGGACCATGTGGAACTGCGCGACATCGTGATTGCAATGACCGCCACGACCCTTTCCACACCGTCAAAGGGGTTATTCAGGGAATTGAATTTCGCCCCGTGCGCGGATTTCTGCCTGCTGGAAGCCGCTGTTGCCGCGGCGCGCGGCCATGGTGTCACGACCCATGTCGGCGGAATCTATTCGTCGGACGTTTTCTATGACGAACGACCGGATTTGAACGAACAGATGGTGCGGCACGGCGTTCTGGCGGTCGAAATGGAAGCCGCAGAGCTATATACCGTTGCCGCGCGTTTCGGCGCGCGGGCGCTTGCGGTGCTGACTGTATCGGATCATCTGAAAACCCATGCGGCGCTGCCGGCAGAGGACCGCGAGAGGTCATTCGGCGAAATGGTCGAGATCGCTCTGGAAGCGGCTTTTACCTAGCCGACAGGTGGCGGCGGGGGAAACCCCGCCCTACAGACCATGCGACCGGTCATAGCCGTTAACGGGCGGGCTGTGCCACCCTTCCAGCGCGCTGTCGTCGGGTGCAAGCACCTCAACCTTCAGCGGATGGCAGACTGCGGTGTCTGAACTGTGCTGCGCCGAACAATCCCCCCCCGGACAGGCGCTGAGCGCCCCCAGCAAGTCGATCTCGGCAAAAAAGGTGATCTGGTCGCCGGGCCGGACAGGGCTTGCCTTCATGAAATATTGGCCGGTGTCGCGGATGAACCCGGTGCACATGAAAACATTCAGCACGTCATGAACATGGGGTTCGGCTTCTTCCAAGGGCATACCACGCGCCTCGGCCAAGGCCCGGATCAGGTTGGAATGGCAACAATGGTGGTACTGCGTGCCCGCCAGCAGGTTGCCGGTGTAGGGGTCGCAGCGTGTGCCGATCACGTCATGGACCGATCCGCCGAACGCATCTATGCCGTACCAGTTCAGACTGTCCTCGACGATGGTCGCCATAGGCCGCAGCATCGGAAAGCTGGACCAGAGGCGCTCGCCAGTGGTGACATGTGTGCCGTGCAGGGCGCGTGTCTTGCCAGAATAAAACCGTTCTGACAGGTCGTGCGCGTTCCATAGGTTCAGGTCCCCCACCTGCGGGCCCTCGACCGAGGAGATGCGAAAGAAATGTCCCGCTGGCACCGTAAAGGAACAGGCGTCGCGAGGTTGCGCCAGAACCTCGGCGGTGGGTTTTGCCGTTGCCAGAGCCGCTCGGTAGAACGGCAGATCAGGTTTCGGCAGAGTCTCATTGGGATAGCAGATCACAGGAGCAACGGCGCGGCGCTCTTCGGCATCAGGGGGAGGTAGGGTCATGGCGCGTCTCCTTTTGCGCCGAGTGAACCCCCGGAGAATGCAGAACGCAAGAGGGCACAAACCGCGTTGCCTGCCCCGCTGTCAGGGGCGTCCCTGCGCGTCGGGCCGATGGCATTCCAGCGGCGGTTTTCCGATCACGCCCGACACCTGTGCACCGCACTGAATGCAGGTCCACGTACTTTGGCCGTCCCTTCGCCGTTCGCGCCACCGGCAAAGCCGCGTCGCTCGGTTGGAAAAGACCGCGATCAGAACAAAGGCGATGATAAGGCCGACGACAACAAACATGGCCCCACTTAACCGGCGCGACGGTGTAGGAAAAGCTGCCTGTATGCCATTTGGCCCGCGTTGCCCCCGGCCCTGTCGGGCGGCCAACACTCTCTGATATCGGCCTTTGAGAGGCGTGCTATGAAGAGGTCAATCCAGCTTTGCGCGCACCTGTCCAAGGTGCCCGGCCCGACAGACCGGGCACGACCCGATAGCCATCATGTCAGGCGGCCAGCGGCACATCCTCGTAGACCGCCGCGGTGCTTTCGGGGCGTTTTTCGGGGGTGTAATACGCCCAAGCCTGATTGAGGGCTTCAAGGGCAGCTTGGGCTTTGGTTGTCTGCTTCTCGGTCATCGGGTTGCCTTTCTCACTACGGCGCCCCTCCCTGACGGGATACTTAGTCCTGCGCCGCAGGGGTGACACCCGCCAAAGCCGCAAACACGGGTTGCAGGCTGTGCAAGGGAAGCTGCGTCACCCAAACGAATGCGCCCCGACCGCGCAATGGCGGTCGGGGCGTATGCCCGAATGAAAAGCCGATCAGACCGTGCGGTCGACCATCATTTTCTTGATCTCGGCAATCGCCAGCGCCGGGTTCAGACCCTTGGGGCAGGTCTTGGCGCAGTTCATGATGGTATGGCAGCGGTACAGCTTGAAAGGATCTTCAAGTTCGTCGAGGCGTTCGCCGGTGGCCTCATCGCGGCTGTCGATGATCCAGCGATAGGCGTGCAGCAGGGCGGCCGGTCCAAGGTAGCGGTCGCCGTTCCACCAGTACGACGGGCAGGAGGTCGAGCAGGACGCACACATCACGCATTCATACAGGCCGTCCAGTTTCTTGCGGTCCTCGATGGATTGCTTCCACTCTTTCGCCGGGCGGTTGGTCTTGGTTTCCAGCCACGGCATGATGCTGGCGTGCTGGGCGTAGAAATGCGTCAGGTCCGGGATCAGGTCCTTGACCACCGGCATATGCGGCAGCGGATAGATTTTTACATCGCCGTCGATTTCATCGAGCCCGTAGATGCAGGCCAGCGTGTTGATGCCGTCGATGTTCATCGCACACGATCCACAGATGCCTTCGCGGCACGACCGGCGGAAGGTCAGCGTCGGGTCGACCTCGTTCTTGATCTTGATCAGCGCGTCCAGAACCATCGGGCCGCAGGCGTCCATGTCGAGGAAATAGGTGTCGACCTGCGGGTTCTTTCCGTCGTCCGGGTTCCAGCGATAGATGCTGAACTTGCGGATGTTCTTGGCGTCCTTCGGCTTGGGCCAGGTCTTGCCGGTCTTGATCTTTGAATTCTTGGGGAGCGTGAATTGTACCATTTCTCTCTCCTTAGCGAAGCAAGGCTGGCAGGCCGTTCACGGCCAGACAGCGGAGGGTTTCGGGTTTGGACGCGATGTCCATGGCAATCTGAAACGTGCTTTGGGTCGGCCCCAGAACCGAGTCGGCGGCCAGCGCACGGATCTGCTGCGCATTGGCGTTGTCGATCAGGCAATCCAGCGTCGGTTGCAGCGGCACGCCGGGAAACTGTTCGGACACCACCGGGGTCAGCGCGCTGCGGGCCGCATTCCGGGCGATCTGATCCTGCGCCTGCGGCGAGCAGGCGGCAAGGACCGCAAGGGCCACAGCGATAAGGCCATGACGGGTCAATCGAAACAATAGAGCGTGCCTCGATACAGGCGCGGAGCGCCGGGATAACAGCCGACCGGGGCTGCGGGCGCCACCACAACAGGTTTGCGGTAACGTGTTTGGGGAACAGCTGTGGCCTGTCGGTTGCGACACTCGCGAAGGGCCTGCTGGTATCGGTCAGCATAGCCCCATTTTGACCCTGTATAGGCGTATTCATGCGCCCATGCCTCACAGTTGCGGGAGGTCTGGCCATAGCCATCCGCGATCGCGGGGGCCGCCGCCATGCCCAACACCGTGGCGAAAGAGGCCAGTCGCAGCCTTACGCGCCTGCCTCGGACTGAAGCGGTTCGCGGACCATGTTCCTTGACGGTATCACACATCTCGTTCCCCCTTGCTCACGCGCATCACGGCGCACTGGCGGTTCGCCTCAACCAAGATCGGCACGAGGCTTGCGGACTTGCACTCTGGCGCGCGGTGGCGGGTCAACGGGCCACGCCCGCCAATCTGCCCCGCCCCGGAACCCATTTCGGTTCCGGGGGGTCTGACTTGGCCGGTGATAAGCCTGCGCGCCATAGAGCCGCCTCCGCCGACCTCAGAAAGTCCGCGCCTTGGGTGCGATCCTCTGAAGCGAAATACCGCCCTGTTCCTCAGTCGAGAGCGGATCGACCACAACGGGGCGATGGCTGAGGGCAACGCTGTTGCCTTCGACCCGTGCAATTGTGTGCACACGCCAGTTTTCATCGTCTCGGGTCGAGAAATCCTCATGCGCATGGGCACCACGGCTTTCCTTGCGCGCCTCTGCGCCGACGATGGTGGCCAGCGCGTTGGGCATCAGGTTGGTCAGCTCCAGCGTCTCCATCAGGTCCGAGTTCCAGACCAGACTGCGATCCGTGACCTTGAGGTCATCCATCTTGCCCGCGATGGCGGTCATCGCCTCGACGCCCTCTGCCATGGTCTTGGCGGTGCGGAAGACGGCGGCGTCGCGCTGCATGGTCTTCTGCATTTCCAGCCGCAGTTCGGCGGTGGTCGTGCCGCCGCTCGCGTTGCGGATGCCGTCAAAGCGGTCAAAGGCCTTTTCGATCTGGTCCTTGGGCGCGGCGGGAACGGCAGTTTCGGGGTCGACGACCTTACCGGCGCGGATCGCGGCGGCGCGGCCAAAGACCACGAGGTCAATCAGCGAGTTTGAGCCAAGCCGATTGGCCCCGTGGACAGATGCGCAGCCCGCCTCACCCACGGCCATCAGGCCGGGCACAACGGAATTGGGATCGCCCTCGGTCGGGTTCAGCACCTCACCCCAGTAGTTCGTCGGGATGCCGCCCATATTGTAGTGGACCGTGGGCAAAACCGGGATCGGTTCCTTGGTCACGTCGACACCGGCAAAGATCTTAGCGCTCTCCGAAATGCCGGGCAGGCGTTCGGCCAGTGCCTCTGCGGGCAGGTGCGACAGGTTCAGGTGGATGTGATCGCCTTCGGCACCCACACCGCGACCTTCGCGGATTTCCATGGTCATGGAGCGTGAGACATAGTCGCGCGGTGCAAGGTCTTTGTAGGTGGGGGCGTAGCGTTCCATGAAACGCTCACCTTCGGAGTTGGTGAGGTAGCCGCCCTCGCCCCGCGCGCCCTCGGTGATCAGGCAGCCCGAGCCGTAGATGCCGGTCGGGTGGAACTGCACGAACTCCATGTCCTGAAGCGGCAGGCCCGCCCGCGCCACCATACCGCCGCCGTCGCCGGTGCAGGTGTGCGCGGAGGTGGCCGAGAAATAGGCGCGGCCGTAGCCGCCGGTGGCCAGCACGACCATCTTGGCGTTGAAGACGTGGAAGGTGCCGTCGTCCAGCTTCCAGCAGAGGACGCCTTTGCACTCGCCATTTTCCATCAGCAGGTCGATGGCGAAATACTCGATGTAGAATTCGGCGTTGTTCTTCAGCGACTGGCCATAGAGCGTGTGCAGGATGGCGTGGCCGGTCCGGTCGGCGGCGGCGCAGGTGCGCTGCACCGGGGGGCCTTCGCCGAACTCGGTGGTGTGGCCGCCGAAGGGTCGCTGGTAGATCTTGCCCTCTTCGGTGCGCGAGAAGGGCACGCCGTAATGCTCAAGCTCATAGACCGCCTTGGGTGCCTCACGCGCGAGGTATTCCATGGCGTCGGTGTCACCCAGCCAGTCCGACCCTTTGACCGTGTCGTACATGTGCCACTGCCAGTGGTCCGGTCCCATGTTCGACAGTGAGGCGGCGATGCCGCCCTGTGCGGCAACCGTGTGCGAGCGGGTCGGGAAAACCTTGGTCACGCAGGCGGTGCGCAGACCCTGTTCGGCCATGCCGAGCGTGGCGCGCAGCCCTGCGCCCCCGGCCCCGACGACCACGACGTCATAATCATGCGTCTCGTATTCGTATGCTGCCATTGGTGTATACCTGTCGATCTGTAGCGGGAGGCGATTTTTCGGCGAAAAATCGTCACTGGCGGATGGGTCTTGTGCAGCGCCTCAGAGGGCGATGCGGGCGATGGCGAAGAGGCCGACGGCGGCGGCACCGTAGCTGAGGCAGGTCATGAGGAGGATCAGGATCTTTTCCATCGCACCATGCACGTAGTCCTCGATCAGGACCTGAACACCCATGTTGAAGTGGTGAAAGCCGACGAGGAGGGTCAGCCCCGCAACGATCGCCGGGAACGGTCGGCTGTAATAGGCCAGCACCTCTTCATAGGTGCCGCCCAGCGCGCCGCCAAAGGTGAAAATGAAAAAAGGCACAAGGAACAGCAGCGCGACAGAGCTTTTCTTCATCGCCCAGTGATGTTCGGTGCCGGATTTGGCTGCGCCCCAGCCCACTGCGCGCTTGCGATCGGTCAGAAATGCCATGGTCGGGCCTCCTCAGACAACGATGATGGTAAAGAGGGTCAGGAGGACAGAGCCAATGATCACGCCCCAGCCCAGCATTTCGGCAGTGTCGACCTCCAGCATCTTGGCCTCGTCCCAGATCAGGTGACGCACCCCGGCAAGCAGATGATACCAGATCGCCCAGACAGAGCCGAGCAGCACCAGATCGCCAAACCACGACCGCAGCACCGCGTCGGCGGTGGCGAAATACTCGGGCGAAGTGGCTGCGGCAAGAAACCACCAGACGATCATCAGCGCGGCCAACAACAGCGCGTTGCCGGTGATCCGGGTCAGGATGGAAGTGATCGTGGTAAGCTGCGGGCGGTAGACCTGCAGATGCGGAGAGAGCGGGCGATTGCCCCGGTTCACGTCGGCCATGGATGATGTCCTTTCGGGTCCGTTGCTTCATGTTCTACTTCTTTCGCGCGGCGTGTCACGGGGGAGGCCGGTACAATCCTGCGGTTTTTTGGCGCAATGGCGCGGTTTTTGGCAATTTGTGATCATGCCTTTGGAGTGTGTGATCACAGTTTTGCGCTAACGCGTCCCCGGCTGCGCCGCTGTCTGCTTGGTCAATTCGCGCAAGAGTTTTTGACGGATTCTGTCGGGATACTCGGCATAGCTGCTGGCCGTCGCGACAAAGGCACCGGGGCCGAAGATGACGTTTTCAAAGAAATAAGCGGTGAGATCGTGCTCTGCCGCACCCTCGATGGCCAGTGCGTTCACGATGATCCCACCTGCGCCAAGCAGGGGCCGCAGCCTGTCCGGTGGCACCCCCTCGTTCGACAGCCCGTCCCCGGAGAGGTCGATCACCCGGCGGCGGCAATGCGGGACGTCGTCGAACAGCAGGGCCGAGACTCGCAACGCCTCACCGATGGCCGTTGAAAAATGCCGCCAAGCGCGCGGCGAATTTGCGATTTGATCCGCCAGCGCTCGGGTTTCGGCAAAGCTGCGAACCTCACGCCAAGGCAGCGTCACCTGCTGGCGCGAACTGCCGGTCCATTGCACCAGCGCCACTTGCGCGCGACCGCGGATCAGCGCCTCGGCCACGGCGCTGTCGCGCAGGGCCTCGGCCAAACCCTGCATCTGAGTGTCGTATTCCTCGGTGTCCACAGACCCCGAGACGTCCACCGCCAGTACCAACGCGATGTCGCAGGCCGCCAGACGGCACGGCAGGAGGCACATGGCAAGGACCAATGGCAGCAGGCGCATAAGACAGATCAGACCCGTCTGCATCGCGTCGCGCAAGTCACGTCGAGGTGACCGCCTGCGCCACCGGCCAAGGTGGCTGCGCAGTCAACACGCGCCAGCGCCAAGTGGCGCCGCGCCAGTCGGGAAGGCCGAGATGGCAAAGTACCTTGCGGGCCTGCCGACGCAGGCGCGGGTCGGGCGATGAGCTTTCGCGGTGGATTTCGTAATCCAACGGCGACAGGGAACGCCGTTTCAGCAGGCCGTGAATGACCTCGGGGCCCTCTTTCGCGGGTATCTTCAATAGATCGTCCGATGCCTTGGGATGCCTTGTGTCTCTCAGGCCATGACGCCCATGCCGTGACGCGATTCGCCAAACCTTGGCAAAGTTTAGGCGCAGGGGCACATCCGCCATAAGACCCTGTTTTCCGGCGGCGGCAGTCTCGACAACTGTTGCCCCGCATCCAAGCAGGCCAACAGGCATCGCCCCCCCCCCCCGCTGCGCCGCTGTCAGAGCGGCATCAGCGCCCAGTAATCAAGGTCCAGCAGCACATCTGGCAGGTATTTTCCGTCCGGGCCTTTAAGCTCGAACGGTGCGCCGCCCTTGGTCGCCACAAGCCGCAGGCGGATCGCGCCGACGCCGGGGGCAGAGGTCTCGGCTTTGTCCAGCACCTCGGACCAAGCCTTGACCGTGTTGCCCGCCAGACAGGGATTTGCGTGCGCGCCACCGTTCAAACCGACAATGATCTGCGCGTTCGCCAGCCCGTTAAAAGACAGCGCGCGCGCCATCGAAATCACGTGGCCGCCATAGATCAACCGCTGATCGGGGCGCGCGGTGACGTCGAAATGCACCTTGGAGGTGTTCTGCCACAGGCGCGTGGCCATCATGTGTTCGGCTTCTTCGATGGTGACGCCGTCGACATGGTCGATGGTTTCGCCGATCTCGTAGTCCGAAAGGCGGTGCTTTTCGCCCGCCAGTGTAAAGTCGTAGTTGGAGAAATTCAGCCCCTCGGGGATCACCAGATCCGCCGGATCAAGGCTCTTCTTCAACTCGGGGATGACCGGCTCAGGCGCGGGCGCATCCATGTCGCGTTTGCGCAACATGACCCAGCGCGCGTAGTCCATGACCGTTTCATCATTCTGATTCAGCCCGCGCGAGCGCACATAGACCACCCCGGTGCGTCCGTTGGAGTTTTGTTTGACCCCGATCACCTCGGACTGCGAGCGGATGGTATCCCCCGGCCAGACCGGCTTTAGCCAGCGCCCCTCGGCATAGCCAAGGTTGGCTACGGCATTCAACGAGACATCCGGGACCGTCTTGCCAAAGACGATGTGAAACGCGGCAAGGTCGTCGATGGGGGCCGCAGGCAATCCGCAGTCGCGCGCAAATTCATCTGACGAATAAAGCGCGTGCCGCATCGGGTAGAGCGCATGATACAACGCCCGCTCTCCGCCAGAGACGGTGCGCGGGACGGCGTGGTCGATGACCTCGCCCACGGTGTAGTCTTCGAAAAAGCGACCCGGATTGGTCTTGGCCATGTGTCACTGCTCTCCAAGCTTGATATCGGGGGAATAGGTGCCGGGGGCCTCTTTCACCACGGCCTGACCACAGCGCATGACGCCATTGGCGGCGTCAAAGGCATAGGTGGGCGCGCCGTGCAGATCCCACCCGGCGTTCAGGGCGGCGGTCACTTTGTGGCAAAAGGCCGAGGTGTCGTCACTTGATAGAAAACGGTAAAGTTTCATATGCTTACCCAAATGCCTGATAGCCGAGAAGGCCGTGGATATAGCCGATCACGACCAGAAGGACGACAGACGCGGCCAGAAAGATGAAGTCCTTTTGGGTTGCGCCTTTGGCGGGCGGAGTCCAGTTCGGCTCTGCCCGGTTGATCACCGCCATCTCGACCAGCGCCCAGACACCCAAACCGCCGAACAGCACAAAGCTGGGCGTGTCACCGTTCACCAGAAGGTGCGCCACCGCCCAGAGCGCAAACCCGGTCAGCATCGGGTGACGCATCTTGTAAAAGAGCGCGCCTTTCGAGGGTCCGGGCGACGTCAGATAAAGGGCGAAGATCATGATCAGGTTGTTGATGCCCACCGTGGCCGGATGGCGGCCCCAGAAAAACGCACCATCGGCCATGCGATAGCCAAAGATCATCAGCAGGATGCTGACGACAAGCGCCAGCGCCACAACGCCTTTGCCCTTGTCGCCCATGGGTGTGCGGATGCCGGGGGCGACCCGCTTGAACAGATGTGCGCCCCACCAGAGCGCGACGCCGAGAATCAATAGCAGCATGTGAGCCTCCATGGTTTCGGCGCGAAGGTGCGTTTATTCCGCCAGCGCCGCAATGGCTTCGGCTTTGGCAAGCGTCTTGCGGGCGGTTTCGACGTGCAGGTTCTCGACGATCTTGCCATCGACCACCGCGACCCCCTGCCCCGCTTTGGCCGCCTCCTCAAAGGCGTCGATCTGGCGGCGGGCAAGGTCAATCTCGTCCGAGCCGGGGGCAAAAGCCCTGTTGGCGATCTCGACCTGAGCGGGATGAATCAGCGTCTTGCCGTCCATGCCCATGTCGCGGCCCTGCACGCATTCCGCCTGCAACCCTTCGTCATCCTTGAACGCGTTGTACACGCCATCGACTACAATCTTGCCATGCGCCTTGGCCGCCAGAACGCACAGGCCGAGGCCGGTCAGCATCGGCAGGCGGTCAGCGCGGAAGCGGGAGTTGAGTTCTTTCGCAAGGTCGTTGGTGCCCATGACCATGCCTTGCAGGCGCGGATGCGCCGCGATCTGGTTTGCCGCCAACATCCCGGCGGGCGTTTCCATCATCGCCCACAGCGGCTTGTCCGTCAGCGCGGCCAGCGCATCCAGCTGGGCGGTGCTTTCGACCTTGGGCAGCAGGATCGCATCGCAATCCATCGCCGCGGCGGCCTCGGCGTCGGCCTGCCCCCATTCGGTATCAAAGCTGTTGATCCGCACGATACGGGTGCGGTTGCCGTAGGACCGCGACAGCGCCTCGGCCAGCGTGTCGCGGGCGGCGGTCTTTTCGTCCAGGGCGACAGCGTCTTCCAGATCGAAAATGATGGCATCGATGGCCAGCGCACGCGCCTTTTCCAGCGCCCGCTCCTTGGAGCCGGGAATGTAGAGAACGGATCGGTAAGGGCGCGTGCGCAGGTCCATCGGAGTCTCCATCTAAGTCTCCGCCCGAGTCGTGGGCGAAATTTTGTTGCGCGGAATTGCGCATTTTTTGCGGGATAGTTCAAGGCCGAATACGCCGCGCCGCAGCAAATCAGTATATTATTGTGCACAATCCGCTGCCATTTCCGGCGGATTCGACGCAACGCACGGTGCATTAACCGGATCTAAGCGCCCGAGGGCGGACGATGCAGGCATGTCGTTTGACGCGACAACGGGGCATCAGGCCACAGGGATGGCGCCCCGGACTTGAGGGGACATACCCTGTGCCGGGCGCGCGGAAAATCCGCCGGACCTGCCCGGCGCGCAGCCGAAAGGTGACACTATGACGGAGAAGACAATCAAGCTTGTGATGCTGTCGGCGGGCCTGCTGCTCGGCGCGGCCACTTTCGCCGAGGCGCAGGACCTGCGCCATTGCGCGCCTCGGGACAAGGTGGTCACCCGACTGGCCGCCAAGTATGGCGAGACCCGGCAAAGCATGGGTCTGGGCGCGAACAATGCCGTGATGGAACTGTTTGCCTCACCCGACTCGGGTTCGTGGACGATCACCGTGACGATGGCCAACGGCATCACCTGCCTTGTCGCCAGCGGTCAGGCGTTCGAGGAACTGGCCGAAGCCCTGCCTCCCAAGGGGGATGATGCTTGACCCACAAGGAACCGGTTTTCGCAAAAGGATCGGTTCCTGACTTTCCTCGCCCGGACACGCGGTCGTCAGGTCAGTGCGTCCCAGACAAGCTTTGTCCCGGTGAGGGTCAACGCAACATAGGCGATGCCAAAGAATAGCCGTTCGGGCACCATGTGGTGCGCCTTGATCCCCAGCCATGTGCCAAGCAGCGCAAAGGGAACAAGAATAAGGTCCAGCAGCAGCGTCTCTTTGGTGAAAATGCCCATCCCGGCATAAATCCCGACCTTGGACAGGTTCACGGCCCAGAAGATCAGCACCGTGGTTGCCTGAAAGGCGGTCTTGCCCAGACCCTGCCCCAGAAGATAGACCGCCGCCGCCGGTCCGCCCGCATGGCTGACAAAGCTGGTAAAGCCCAGAACCACCCCGGCGACCAATCCCGTCCCGGACCCGAATTTCTTGCCGCCAAGACGGATCAGCCCGGTCATTTGCGCCATCTGCCAGGCCACGAACAACAGCGCCACCAGTCCAATCAGCAGCCGCACCGCGTCCGGGTTTGTCCATGCGTAGAACAGCGCCCCCAGCAGCGTGCCCGGCACCGATCCGATCAGCAGCACCTTTGCGGCAGCCCAGTCCCATTTGCGCCAATAGGCCGGCAGGCTTGCCACGTCGATCAGCATCAACAGCGGCAACATCAGGCCCAGCGCGACGCCCGGTTCCAGCACAATCGCCAGAATCGATGCGCTGGCAAAAGCCACGCCAGAACCGAAGCCCCCCTTGGAAATGCCTGCAAAGATCACTCCCGGGATGCACACCGCGAAAACGGATGCGGTAAATAAATCCATGGATGCCTCTGAGAAAATCTTGCCCGTGACAGGTCTTTATCCTGCATTTAGCGCTATCTACAAGGTGCGCGGACCAAGCGCCGCAGCGCAGCACCCTTGCGCGTCAGCCCGTCTGGGCGTACGCAAAGCGCCAAATTCACGCAAGGCGGAGATTGAATCCATGGCCAGACCCAAGATCGCGCTCATCGGCGCGGGACAGATCGGTGGCACGCTTGCCCACCTCGCGGCAATGAAAGAACTGGGCGACGTCGTCCTGTTCGACATCGCCCAGGGCACCCCCGAGGGCAAGGCGCTCGACATTGCAGAGTCCGGTCCGTCCGAAGGCTTTGACGCCAACCTCAAGGGCACGCAGGACTACGCCGATATCGCTGGCGCAGACGTCTGCATCGTCACCGCCGGTGTCCCGCGCAAGCCGGGCATGAGCCGCGACGACCTGCTGGGCATCAACCTCAAGGTCATGAAATCCGTCGGCGAAGGCATCCGCGACAACGCCCCCGACGCCTTTGTGATCTGCATCACCAACCCGCTGGACGCGATGGTCTGGGCGCTTCAGCAGTTCTCGGGCCTGCCCGCGAACAAGGTCTGCGGCATGGCCGGCGTGCTGGATTCGGCCCGCTTCCGCCACTTCCTCGCCGATGAGTTCAACGTGTCGATGAAAGACGTCACCGCATTTGTGCTGGGTGGCCACGGCGACACCATGGTGCCGTCGGTGCGCTATTCCACCGTTGCGGGCATCCCACTGCCCGACCTGATCGACATGGGCTGGACCACGCAGGACAAGATGGACGCGATCGTTCAACGCACCCGTGACGGCGGCGCGGAAATCGTTGGTCTGCTGAAGACCGGCTCGGCCTTTTACGCGCCGGCCACCTCGGCCATCGAAATGGCCGAAGCCTATCTCAAGGACCAAAAGCGCGTTCTGCCCTGCGCCGCCTACTGCGATGGCGAGTTCGGTCTAGACGGCATGTATGTTGGCGTGCCGACCGTGATTGGCGCTGGCGGCATCGAGAAGATCGTCAACATCAAGCTCAACAAGGAAGAGCAAGAGATGTTCGACACCTCGATCAAGGCCGTTCAGGGCCTTGTCGAGGCCTGCAAGGCCATCGACAGCTCGCTGGTCTGAGACCGCGCCACCTCCTGAAAGCCTTGAATGCACGCCTTCGGGCGTGCATTCTTTTTTCCTATGTTTCGCTCAAGTTTATTTGCCGTGTTCTGGACCGCAAGCGTTGCTGCCGCACAGGACATTGACCTGACGCCGCTGGTTTCAAGCGTCGGATTGTCTGACACCATTCTGGCGCTGGAACAGGACCCGCCCACCCCCGGACGCGACTTTGCCCTTGGCGGCGTGCGTTTTCTGCACGGGATCGAAAAGACATTGCAGCTGCGCTATCGGCACAATGCCAATTTCGGCGATCTGGAGCTTCCAGTTCTGCGACTCCCCCTGCCCGACAACCCCAATGCCACGCCGTTTTATCCCGGTCTGGTCACGGACCTAATGGCAGGGGTGGTTGCCGACATGGATGTGGCGCAAACCGCGCTGACCGGGGCCACCGGCGACTTTGGCGTCACGCTGGATCTGACGCGCGTCTGGTTCGACATCAATGAGAACGGGCGCGCGGATGCGGGCGAGCCCCTGATGAGCGCCGCCGGGGCCGCGCTGGGTCGCGCCCTGCCCGCCGAACGGCTGAACAGCCTCACCATCCGCTTTGACAGCGCGGACGCGGCATGGCTCACCGCCTACACCCATCTTCTGGAGGCCTTCGGGCATCTGGTGCTGGCCTTCGATCCGACCGAGGTGATCGCAGAGGTGAACGATACCATTGACAGGATGGCGGAGCTGCGCGGCCCCGATGCCGTCAACCAGGTCTATCTGTTTCTCAGCGAAGAGGACGCCGTCGACAATATCGCCGTGCTCTACGGTGCCGTGAACCGCCCGCCGGAGGTGGCCCACATTCATGCGATGCGGGACAATCTGCTGGCGATGGTCGCCCAAAACCGGCGGTTCTGGGATCTGGTCGCGGAAGAGCCTGACAATGATCGCGAATGGATCCCGGGGGCCGGTCAGATTTCGGCGCTGGGGATCGAGATGCCCGCAAACACCAAGGAACGGTGGCTGGCGGTGCTGACTGACGCCGAGGACATCTTGCTGGGCAAACAGTTGATCGGACACTGGCGTCTGGGCGGTCAAGGCGGGGTAAACTTGGCGAAACTTCTGCAAGACCCGGTGCCGGTCGACATCGTGACTTGGGTGCAGGGTCACGGGCTGATCGACTACATGGAACGCGGACCATTGGTGGACGACGCAAACCTGCGCCTGTTTCAGGAAATGTTCCGCGGCGATGCGCTGCTCTTCATGGTCTGGCTGAACTGATAGCGCTCACCCCGAATCACTTTGCCCACAAGAGTTTCTTAATTTGTGATCACAGCTTTTAGAGGTGTGATCACAAATGTAGGAAACCACCCCCTGAAACCGCCCATGCGGCAAATTAGCGGTTCAAACCTGCGCCCTACCCTGCCTAGGTAGGGCAAATCCGCAGCAAAACGGGGACAGTCGACCCATGAACATCCACGAATACCAGGCCAAGGCCCTACTTCGCAGCTACGGGGCGCCTGTCTCGGACGGCCGCGTCGTCCTGAAAGCCGAAGAGGCAAAAACCGCAGCTGGCGCACTGGACGGCCCGCTCTGGGTGGTCAAGGCGCAGATCCACGCCGGTGGCCGTGGCAAGGGCTCTTTCAAAGAGGCCGACGCTGGCGAAAAGGGCGGTGTGCGCCTCGCCAAATCGGTTGAAGAAGCCGAGATGGAGGCCAAGCGCATGCTGGGCCGCACCCTTGTGACCAAGCAGACCGGCGACGTCGGCAAGCAGGTCAACCGCATCTACATCGAAGACGGCTCTGGCATCGAAACCGAACTCTACCTTGCCCTGCTGGTTGATCGTCAAACCAGCCGCGTGTCCTTTGTCGCCTCGACCGAGGGTGGCATGGACATCGAAGAGGTCGCCGAGTCGACCCCGGAAAAGATCCTGTCGTTCAGCGTCGACCCCGCCACCGGCTATCAGGCCTTCCACGGTCGTCGCATCGCTTTCAACCTTGGGCTGGAAGGCAAGCAGGTCAAACAGTGCGTCGCGCTGATGGGCACCCTGTACAAGCTCTTTGTCGAAAAAGACATGGAGATGCTGGAGATCAACCCGCTGATCGTGACCGACGGGGGCGACCTGAAATGCCTCGACGCCAAGATGAGCTTTGACGGCAACGCGATCTACCGCCACGCCGACATCGCCGAATTGCGCGACACCTCCGAGGAGGACCCCAAGGAACTGGAGGCCTCCAAGTATGACCTGAACTACATCGCGCTGGATGGCGAGATCGGCTGCATGGTGAACGGCGCGGGCCTTGCCATGGCGACGATGGACATCATCAAGCTGTACGGCGCAGAGCCTGCCAACTTCCTCGACGTGGGCGGTGGCGCGACCAAGGAAAAGGTCACAGAGGCGTTCAAGATCATCACCTCTGACCCGCAGGTCAAAGGCATTCTCGTGAACATCTTCGGCGGCATCATGCGCTGCGACGTCATCGCCGAGGGCGTGATCGCCGCGGTCAAGGAGGTCGGGCTTCAGGTTCCGTTGGTTGTGCGTCTGGAAGGCACCAATGTGGAGAAGGGCAAAGAGATCATCTCGAACTCCGGCCTGAACGTCATTGCGGCTGACAACCTCAGCGACGGTGCCGAGAAGATCGTCAAAGCGGTCAAGGGGTAAGCAGCGGTTCGGCATAGCCGATGAAAGGTCCAGCGGACCTTTTAAGCTGCGAACGGGCGGAGCCCGGGGAACGGAAAATGAACAGTCTGACTACAGCAATTTTCCTAACTGCGCTTGCGTCACATGCGTTGGCGCAAGAGAAGTCAGGCTATTCTTTTTCCCTCCCCGATGTTCGAGACCAAGACGAAGCCTGCAAGACCGAGGCTCTCGATGTTTTGCAAAAGCGTTTTGAGGGCGTCAAAGGCATCTCCTTTCAAATGCCGGACTTCTGGGACTCTGCAATCCCCGGCGTCCGCATTCTGGCTTATTCCGATGCGAACATCGCCGCGGAACAAGGCGACGTCCGCACCCAAATTCAATGCCTGATCTACCTGCCCGCGAACCAAATTGTCGAAGTCGCTTTCCAATTTCCTGATGACGGGCTGCTCGGCTCAAAGAGCCTGCCAGTCCTGAGTTCCGGAGAGCGGCTTGCCGTGCAAATGCACGTCGCGAACAGCAACAAATTCATCCAAGGAGCCGACTGATATGGCAATCCTCGTAGAAGAAAACACCAAGGTCAACCGTCCGGGCCTCACCCGCTGTTCCGCTTTCGCAAGAGTTACGGGCTGAGGGTCATGGCAGACGCGATCGTCCATATTGGCTTTAACAAGTGCGGCTCGACCGCGATCCAGAAATGGCTCGCGGATTCGATCCCGGATTTGAAAAGGCAGGGCGTGTTCTTTCAAAGAACCGACCCGCGGCCGGACGTCGTCTGCACCAATCCGCATTTGTCCTTGTTGGCCTATACGCTCGCGGACCAGGATGCCTTCGCGCACCCTGTTCACGACGTTCTGGGGGCTCCTCCCGGAGACAGGGCAGCACAGGACAGGGTTGCGATGGCCTTCAGGGAGAAAATCGAAACTCAGGCGGCAGAAATGCCCGGTCGGATTTTTGTTTTCTCCTGTGAATTGCTCACCGCGCGGGTGCTTGGCGATCGACCGATCGCGGCGCTTGTGGATTGGTTTCGGAGTGTCTTTGTGCGGGTTCGGGCCATTGTCTACATCCGCCGCCCCGAGCCGTGGCTTGTCAGTCTGTTCGGGCATGAGAAACTGCGCGACGCGACACAGGAAACGCTGTCGGATTTTGTGCTTAGGATTCGCACGGCCTCTTTTGCGTCCAGTTTGCAGTCTTGGAATAGGGCACTTGGCCCCGATCTGATCGACGTCAGATTGTTTCAGGAGAAATGGCTCTCCGGTACCGGTCTGATCGCGGATTTTGTCGAGGCACTGAAGGTGCCCGGCCTGCTATCCGGATCTGACCGGTCTCTTATCAACACGGGCTTTCAGTCAACCGGTCGTGGCTTGCGATCCTTGATCTCTGCGGCCCTGGGACGCGGGAAACAGCGCCCCTCTCTCTCACCCGACGTCTCCCAGGCTGTACGCTCGGCAAACGCTGACGATATGGACTGGATCGAAAACACATATTTTTCGGCCGATCGCGACAGATTTCGCGGCTGGTTGAACGCAACTCAAGAAACCTGAAAGAAGGCGACGCAACATGGCAATCCTCGTCGACGAAAACACCAAGGTGATCTGTCAGGGCCTGACCGGCTCGCAGGGGACCTTTCACTCTGAACAGGCGATCGCCTATGGCACCAAGATGGTGGGCGGCGTGACGCCCGGCAAAGGTGGGACCACCCATCTGGACCTGCCGGTCTTCAACTCGGTGCATGAGGCCAAGGCCGTGACCGAGGCGAACGCCTCTGTGATCTACGTGCCGCCGCCCTTTGCGGGCGACTCGATCCTCGAGGCGATCGACGCCGAGATGGAGCTGATCATCTGCATCACCGAGGGCATCCCGGTGCTGGACATGATGAAGGTCAAGCGCGCGCTGGAAGGCAGCAAGAGCCGTCTGATCGGCCCGAACTGCCCCGGTGTCATCACCCCCGACGCCTGCAAGATCGGCATCATGCCCGGCCACATCCACAAGCGTGGCTCTGTCGGCGTGGTGTCGCGGTCGGGCACGCTCACCTATGAGGCGGTCAAGCAGACGGCGGACATCGGTCTGGGCCAGTCGACGGCTGTTGGCATCGGTGGCGACCCGATCAAAGGGACCGAGCATATCGACGTGCTGGAGATGTTCCTGGCCGACGATGAAACCCAGTCGATCATCATGATCGGTGAGATCGGTGGCTCTGCCGAGGAAGAAGCGGCGCAGTTTCTGGCCGATGAAAAGAAGAAGGGCCGTTGGAAGCCGACGGCTGGCTTTATCGCGGGCCGCACCGCCCCTCCGGGGCGTCGCATGGGCCACGCGGGCGCGATTGTCGCCGGCGGCAAGGGCGATGCGGAGAGCAAGATCGAAGCCATGAAAGAGGCTGGTATCGTGGTCGCTGACAGCCCCGCGACGCTGGGTGAGGCCGTGCTGAAGGCCATCGGCTAACGCAATGGCGCGCCTGGGGCCTCTCATTGTTGTTGCTGCCCTCGCGCTTGCAGGCGCGGGGGCGGTGGCGTGGTGGCTGACGCAACCCGAGGCGGGCGCGCCTGAAACGCCGCAGGGTGCCTTCATGGCGCTCTGCAACACCGCCATGCCGCAGGCGGAGGCAGATCCGCTGATCCGTCAGATCGGCTGGACTCCTTTGGATACCGCCGGACAGGCCGCCTTGCTGGACGCCACCGGCACCTTTCATGTTGCGTCTCGGGCTGCTTTGGGCGGACCGTTTGACGCCGAAATGGAACGCGCGGTCTATGAATCGCGGGCTGCCGACATGCGCGCGGATCTGGCAAAAGACGGTGTCATGGCCTACGGTTTTGACGATGGCGCAATGCTTGCTGTTTACAACAGCGATGCGGACGGACTGCCCAAGACCGCATTCTGCGCCATGTTTATCGCCGACGAAGACCAGAGCGACTGGTATTACGAGATGATCGAACCCTTTCCCTATGTCACCGATGTCCATGCCTGGGCGTCGTCCGTGTCGACCGAAGGGCGCCAACCGCGTCCCGGCCTCTGGGTCGCGACCTTGGCCCTGATCCGCAAAGATGGCGGATCATCGGCAGAATGGCAGCAGCTGACGGACATGCTGGGCGGCGAACCGAAATACCGCAGCATGGCGCGCACGGGCTTTCGCGGGGAGGTGTCGCAATGACCCGCCCGCGAGCCGGCGCGACCAGCCTCCGCCCCTTCCGATGTCCGCTGATACGTTGATCCGCTGATGCGAACCCATCCCCCCATGCCCTTCTTCGAAAGGCCAGCCTCATGAACGACCAAAGCCCCAACGACCTGTTCCACGCCTCCAGTTTCATGCAGGGGCACAACGCGGAATACCTTGAACAGATGTACGCCCGCTATGCCGCCGACCCGAATGCGGTAGATGACGCATGGGCGGCGTTTTTCAGCCAGCTTGGCGATGCCGAACTGGACGTGCAGAAAGAGGCGCAGGGCCCCAGTTGGGCGCGCAAGGACTGGCCGCCGCAGCCGAACGACGATCTGACCGGCGCGCTGACTGGCGAATGGCCGATGCCCGCCGTTCCGGCAGAGGCCAAAGGCGCCGCCAAGAAGATCAAGGACAAGGCCGAGGCCAAAGGGATCACCGTCAGCGACGAGGCGATCCAGCGCGCCGTTCTGGACAGCATCCGCGCGCTGATGATCATCCGCGCCTTCCGCATCCGGGGCCATCTGGCCGCCGATCTGGACCCGCTGGGCCTGCGCGACACCTCGAACCACCCGGAACTGGACCCGAAAAGCTATGGCTTTACCGAAGGGGACATGGACCGGCCGATCTTTATCGACAACGTGCTGGGCCTGCAAATCGCCTCGCTGCGCGAAATCCTGTCGATCATCCGCCGCACCTATTGCGGCACCTTTGCCTTGCAGTACATGCACATTTCCGACCCCGAGCAGGCCAGCTGGCTGAAAGAGCGGATCGAGGGCTTTGGCAAAGAGGTCAAGTTCACCCGCGAAGGCCGCAAGGCGATCCTGAACAAGATGGTCGAGGCCGAGGGCTTTGAGAAGTTCCTGCATGTGAAATACATGGGCACCAAGCGGTTCGGCCTTGATGGCGGCGAAAGCCTGATCCCCGCGATGGAGCAGATCATCAAGCGCGGCGGCAATCTGGGCATCAAGGAAATCGTGATCGGGATGCCGCACCGCGGGCGGCTGAGCGTTCTGGCGAACGTCATGGGCAAGCCCTACAAGGCAATCTTCAACGAATTTCAGGGCGGCAGTTTCAAGCCCGAGGATGTCGACGGGTCGGGCGATGTGAAGTACCACCTTGGGGCCTCGTCGGACCGCGAGTTTGACGGCAACACCGTGCACCTGTCGCTGACCGCCAACCCCAGCCACCTTGAGGCGGTGAACCCGGTGGTTCTGGGCAAGGTCCGCGCCAAGCAGGACCAGTACAACGATGCCAGCCGCACGCAGGTCATGCCGATCCTGCTGCACGGCGACGCGGCCTTTGCCGGTCAGGGTGTGGTGGCGGAATGTTTCGCCCTGTCGGGCCTGCGCGGGCACCGCACCGGCGGCACCATGCATGTGGTTGTGAACAACCAGATCGGCTTTACCACCGCGCCGCACTTTTCACGCTCGTCGCCCTATCCCACCGACAACGCGCTGGTGGTCGAGGCGCCGATTTTCCACGTCAACGGCGACGACCCCGAGGCCGTGGTCCACGCCGCCAAGGTCGCCACAGAGTTCCGCCAGAAGTTCGGCAAGGACGTGGTGATCGATATTTTCTGCTATCGCCGGTTCGGTCACAACGAGGGCGATGAGCCCATGTTCACCAACCCGATCATGTACAACAAGATCAAGAAGCATAAGACCACGCTGACCCTGTATACGGAACGTCTGGTCAAGGACGGGCTGATCCCCGAGGGCGAGATCGAGGACATGAAGGCCGCGTTTCAGGCGCAGCTGAACGAGGAATTCGAGGCTGGCAAGGTCTATCGCCCCAACAAGGCGGACTGGCTGGATGGCCGCTGGTCGCATCTGGACAAGCAGAAAGAGGGCAAATACCAGCGCGGCAAGACCTCTTTGTCCAAAGAGGCGATGAAGGACATCGGTGCTGCGCTGACGCGGGTGCCCGACGGGTTCCCCATCCACCGCACCGTGGGCCGCCTGATCGAAACGCGGGCCAAGATGTTCGAGACCGGCGAAGGGTTTGACTGGGCCACCGCCGAGTCGCTGGCCTTTGGGTCGCTGCAACTGGAGGGGTATCCGGTGCGTCTGTCCGGGCAGGACAGCACGCGCGGGACGTTCTCGCAGCGGCATTCGGCCTTTATCAACCAGGAGACCGAAGAGCGGTACTATCCGCTCAACAACATCCGCGAAGGGCAGGCCCGCTTTGAGGTGATCGACAGCGCGCTGTCGGAATACGCGGTGCTGGGGTTTGAATACGGCTTTTCGCTGGCCGAGCCGAACGCGCTGACCCTGTGGGAGGCGCAGTTCGGTGACTTTGCCAACGGCGCGCAGATCATGTTCGACCAGTTCATCTCTTCGGGGGAATCGAAATGGCTGCGGATGTCGGGCCTTGTCTGCCTGCTGCCGCACGGCTTTGAGGGTCAGGGGCCGGAACACTCCTCGGCGCGGCTGGAGCGGTTCTTGCAGGCCTGCGGTCAGGACAACTGGATCGTGGCGAACTGTTCGACGCCCGCCAACTATTTCCACATCATGCGCCGCCAGTTGCACCGGACCTTCCGCAAGCCGCTGATCCTGATGACGCCGAAGTCGTTGCTGCGGCATAAATTGTGCGTGTCGACGGCCAAGGATTTCACCGGTGGGTCGTCGTTCCACCGCGTGTTGTGGGACAGCGCGGAATCGGGCGAGAGCGACACCAAGCTGGTGGCCGACGACAAGATCAAGCGCGTGGTGATGTGTTCGGGCAAGGTCTACTACGACCTGCTGGAGGAACGCGACGCGCGCGGCATCGACGACATCTATCTGCTGCGGGTCGAACAGTTCTACCCGTTCCCGGCGATCAGTCTGGTCAAGGAACTGGAACGCTTCAAGCAGGCCGAGATGCTCTGGTGTCAGGAAGAGCCCAAGAACCAGGGGGCCTGGACCTTTATCGAGCCCAATATCGAATGGGTCCTTGGCCGTATCAAGGCCGAACACCCGCGCCCGCGTTACGTGGGTCGCGCCACATCGGCCAGCCCTGCGACGGGTCTGGCCAGCCAGCACAAAGCACAGCAAGAGGCGCTCGTGAACGAAGCGCTGACGATGGAAGGAAACTGAGATCATGACCGAAGTGCGTGTTCCCACGCTTGGGGAATCGGTGACCGAAGCAACGGTCGCAACCTGGTTCAAGAAGCCCGGCGATGCCGTGGCGGTGGACGAAATGCTGTGTGAGCTGGAGACCGACAAGGTCACGGTCGAGGTGCCCTCGCCCGTTGCGGGCACCCTGTCGGACATCGTGGCCGGTGAGGGGGAGACCGTGGGCGTCGATGCCCTGCTGGCCAATATCTCCGAAGGGGCCAGCGGGTCGGTTGCGGCCCCCAAGACGGCGTCCGCCGAAGCGCCCGCCGCCTCGGGCGGTGAGGCTTCGGCCAGTGTCGACGTCATGGTGCCCACGCTGGGCGAATCCGTGACAGAGGCGACCGTCTCGACATGGTTCAAGAAGGTCGGCGATACCGTCGCGCAGGACGAGATGCTGTGCGAGCTGGAAACCGACAAGGTGTCGGTCGAGGTGCCCGCGCCCGCCGCCGGTACGCTGACAGAGATCATCGCCAAGGAAGGCGACACCGTGCAGGCCGACGCCAAGCTGGCGGTCCTGTCCTCGGGCGCAGGTGCAGCCGCCCCGGCGGCCAAGAGCGAAGCCGCAGGCGGCGAACAGTACACCACCCCGCCCGCCGGTGACGGTGGTCCGGGCAAGGACGTCAAGGACGGCCCCGCCGCCGAAAAGGCCATGGCAGAGGCTGGCGTCAAGCGTGAGCAGGTGCAGGGCACCGGCCGTGATGGCCGCGTGACCAAACCCGATGTCGCCGCCGCCGTGGCCGCCGCCAGCGCGGCCCCCAAGGCTGCGGCCCCCGCCGCCGCCGCGCCGCGCGCCCCCGTCCCGGCAGACGACGCCGCGCGCGAAGAGCGGGTCAAGATGACCCGCCTGCGCCAGACCATCGCCCGCCGCCTGAAAGACGCGCAGAACGCCGCCGCGATCCTGACCACCTACAACGAGGTGGACATGACCGAGACCATGGCCCTGCGGAAGGAATACAAGGACCTCTTCGAGAAGAAGCACGGCGCGCGCCTTGGCTTTATGTCCTTCTTCACCAAGGCCTGCTGCCACGCGCTGAAAGAAGTGCCCGAGGTCAACGCCGAAATCGACGGCACCGACATCGTCTACAAGAATTTCGTGCACATGGGCATCGCGGCGGGCACGCCACAGGGTCTGGTGGTTCCGGTCATCCGCGACGCCGACCAGATGTCCTTTGCCGAGATCGAGAAGGCGATTGCCGAAAAGGGCAAGCGCGCCCGTGACGGCAAGCTGTCGATGGCGGAAATGCAGGGCGGCACCTTCACCATCTCGAACGGTGGTGTCTACGGCTCGCTTATGTCCTCGCCGATCCTCAACCCGCCGCAGTCGGGTATCCTTGGCATGCACAAGATCCAGGACCGTCCGATGGTCATCAACGGTGAGATCAAAATCCGCCCGATGATGTATCTGGCGCTGTCCTACGATCACCGCATCGTCGATGGCAAAGGCGCTGTGACCTTCCTTGTCCGTGTCAAGGAAGCGCTGGAAGACCCGCGCCGGTTGCTGATGGATCTGTGATCCACGCCAAAGGCCGGGCTGAAGCCCGGCCTACACCGCCGTATTGAACAGGTGCGCAGTCATTGCGCACCTTGCCCACCTCACCGAATTGCGCCCGTCCCCCATGAGCGATGCCCAAGACAAAACGTCCACTTCGCGGCGCATCGCCCTTGCTTCTTGCATGCGCAACGAAGGGATTTTCGTCCTCGAATGGCTGGCGCATCACCGGGCGCTTGGCTTTGATGAGGTGATCGTGGTCACGAATGACATCACCGATGGCTCTGACAGGCTGCTGGAGGCGCTGTCGGACAAGGGCCTTGTCACCCACATCACGCAGGACGTGCCCAAGGCGAAAGCGCCGCAGGACAGCGGCATGGACCTTGTCCTGCGCCATGCTCGCGACAGCGGCACCACCCATGTCCTGCACATCGACAGCGATGAATTTCTGGCCTTGCAAAACGGCTCTTTGGCAGACCTGATGGCACGCACCGAGCAGGCCGATGTGGTCGCCTTTCCGTGGCGCGCCTTTGGTGACAGCGGCGTCACGCACTGGACGCCCGGCGATCTGGTGACAGAGCGCAATACCCGCGCCGAAGCCGCCCCCGTGCCGCGTGAAACCAAGAGCAAATGCCTGTTCCGGGTGGCCAGCTTTGCCCGCGCCACCGATCACAACCCGCTGGACCCGCAGGTCGATGACCCGGTGGTGATGACCCCGGATGGCGCGCTTTTGGACAACCGCACGCTGTATAACCCCAAAAGCGCCCGCTTTCGCCCGCATTACGTCGCCGCCCGTTCCAAGACCGCACAGCTGTTTCACTATGCCCTGCGCTCTGAGGATTGCTTTCTGATGAAAAACGACCGGGGCGACGGTCAGGGCCGACAGGGCGATACCAAATACCATCTGAACAGCCATTGGCACCGCAAGGCCAACCGCAACGAGGTCGAGGAGCGCAGGCTGGCGGATCACGCGCCTGCGCTGCGCGCGACGCTGGCCGAATGGCGCAGCGATCCGGCCATCGCCAAGGCCGAGAAAGCCTGTCAGGACTGGTTCACCGCCACCCGCGCGCGCCTGCTGACGCCGGTAAACCGCGCGGCCTGGACCCGTGGAAAGGCCCCTGTATGAAAACCGCCCCGATGCCGCACACCGCATGCCATGAGGTCCCGGATCATACCCGTGACGGGGGTCCGCAATGACCCCCGAACTGACCGCCCTCACCCTCGCCGCGCTATTGCAGGTGGTGCAGTTTGTGCTGATGTCGGTGCCCGCCAACCTTGAGCTGGGTCCGGGCAAGACCATGAGCCCGCGCGACCGCGCCCGGCTGGGCGGGTCGCTGGAGGATCAACTCTCGCCCAAGACCGCGCGGCTGCTGCGGGCGCTGAACAACCATTTCGAAGGGCTGATCCTGTTCTCCATCGCGGTCTTCGTGATCACCTTTTCGGATCAGGGCAACGCGATGACCGCCGGGCTGTCCTTCCTCTATCTGCTGGCCCGGACCCTCTATGTCCCGGCCTATTATTTCGGCTGGACGCCGTGGCGGTCGATCATCTGGCTGGTGGGCTTCGGCGCCACCGCCTTGATGCTTGTGGTGGCCCTGATATGAGCTTTCAGTCCCGCACCACCTCCCGGCTTCTTCTCTGTTCAAATGCCCCGGGGGGGGGTCTGCCTCGCGCAGACGGGGGGCAGCGCCCCCCTCCCCCGCTGACAACGAAAGGAACATACCTTGGCACACTACGATCTCATCGTCATCGGTTCTGGCCCCGGCGGCTACGTGGCCGCGATCCGCGCGGCGCAACTGGGTCTGAAAACCGCCTGCGTCGAAGGGCGCGACACGCTCGGCGGCACCTGCCTGAACATCGGCTGCATTCCGTCCAAGGCCCTGCTGCATGCGACCCATTCGCTGCACGAGGCAGAGCATAACTTTGCCGCCATGGGCCTGAAGGGCAAATCGCCGTCGGTCGATTGGGAGCAGATGAAAAGCTACAAGCAGGATGTGGTGAACCAGAACACCAAGGGCATCGAATTCCTGTTCAAGAAGAACAAGGTCGACTGGATCAAGGGCTGGGCCTCGATCCCCGAGGCGGGCAAGGTCAAGGTCGGCGATGAGGTCCACGAGGCCAAGAACATCATCATCGGCTCCGGGTCCGAGCCGTCCTCGGTGCCCGGTGCCGAGGTGACCATCGACGAAAAGATCGTTGTGACCTCGACCGGGGCGCTGGACCTGCCGAAGGTGCCGAAAAAGATGGTGGTGATCGGGGCCGGTGTGATCGGGCTGGAGCTGGGCTCTGTCTATGCGCGTCTGGGCACTGAGGTGCATGTGATCGAATACCTCGACCAGATCACGCCGGGGATGGACGGCGACGTGCAGAAAGGTCTGTTGAAGATCCTCAAGAAGCAGGGGCTGGCGTTCACCCTTGGCGCGGCGGTGTCGAAGGTCGAGACGCTGAAGACCAAGGCCAAGGTGACCTACAAGCTGCGCAAGGATGACAGCGAACAGACCGTGGACGCGGATGTGGTGCTGGTGGCAACAGGCCGCAAGCCCTACACCGACGGGCTGGGACTGGACGCGCTGGGAGTTGAGCTGAGCCCGCGCGGCCAGATCAAGACCGACGCCCAGTGGCGCACCAATGTGCCCGGCGTCTATGCCATCGGGGACGCCATCGACGGCCCGATGCTGGCCCACAAGGCCGAGGATGAGGGCATGGCCGCCGCCGAGGTGATCGCGGGCAAACATGGCCATGTGAACTACGGCGTGATCCCCGGTGTGATCTACACCACGCCCGAGGTCGCCTCTGTCGGCAAGACCGAGGCCCAGTTGAAAGAGGAAGGCGTCAGCTACAAGGTCGGCAAGTTCTCGTTCATGGGCAATGGCCGCGCCAAGGCGGTGTTTCAGGGCGACGGCTTTGTCAAACTGCTGGCCGATAAGGACACGGACCGCATCCTTGGCTGTCACATCATCGGCCCGGCGGCGGGCGATCTGATCCATGAGATCTGTGTCGGCATGGAGTTCGGGGCCTCGGCCGAGGATATCGCGCTGACCTGCCACGCGCATCCGACGTTTTCGGAGGCGGTGCGCGAGGCGGCGCTGGCCTGTGGCGACGGCGCGATCCACATGTGAACCTGCGCCTGTGGCCGGGTCGGAGCGGGGGTTTCACACCCCCGCACCCCCGTGGGCGTATTTTTCCAGAGAAGAAACCAGAAGGGCGGTCCGGTCGGGCCGCCCTGTTTGCGTCCGGCGGCACCCCGGTCAGCCCTTGGGGCCGGGGATGAAAACGGTGCCTCGATCGGGCCGGGACGGGCCCCCGTTGTCCCCCGGAGGCGGGCCGCCGTCGGTGCCCGGACCGCGACCGCCCGCGGCGCCGCTCCGCGCGCTGTCGGCAGCGGGGGCGATGCCGACCACAAGGGCTGCGTCGTAATAGGATTTTTGTTCGCGGATGGATGCAAAGGCACCCTCGCCCGCCTGTTCGGCGATCCAGTCGGTGCCGTTCATGGTGTCGCGGCGTTGCCCGCGTTCGTTGTAGGGGGCGACGGACTGGAAGAGGTATTCGCTGAGCGCGTCGGGGAAAAATATCTGGCTGGTCAGAACTGTGCGTTCATCGAGAAAAACCTTGTAGTGCACATGGGTGGTGCGGCCGCGATACCAGCCGGGATAGATCGTGTCGAAACGGGTCACGCCGTCGGCCCCGGTTGTCTGGGTGCCGCGCAGAAAGGTCTCTCCGCGGGCGTCGATGTCGGTGCCGGTGTTCCGGTAACCGGAATAGATGCCACGGGCGTCGCAGTGCCAGATGTCGACGCGCGCGCCCGCGACCGGCTGGCAGTCGGCGTTGACGACTTGCAGGTGCAGGCGCATCGGGATGCCGTCGCGGTCTTCGGTGATGTCGCGGCGTACCATGTCCGGGTCGAAGTAATAGGGGCCTTCGGTGACCTCGGGCAGGACCATGCAGACATTCGGTGTGATCAGCCCGGCCGCCTGCGCCTGCGCGCGGGCGCTGCGGGGAAAGGCCCCGATGCCCGCCACCGCAATGGGCGAGGCCGCGAACCCCGCAAGCAGCGCGCGGCGGGTCGGGTGGGATCGTTTGTCAGCCATCGAGGCCTCCTGTTCGTTGCATTGCCGGAATGAAACGATCCGCGCCAGCCTTTCCGCCTGTCCGCCCGCGCACAGGCCCTGTGCGCGGGCGGAGGGTGGGGCGCGGGCGGCAGCAGGGCGCGGGCGGCAGCGGGGCGCGGGCGCGGGCGCGGGCGCGGGCGCGGGCGCGGGCGGTGACCACCATTCCCGGACCAGAGGCCCTGTCTACCACATCTTGGGCTTGGCGTATTCCGGGTAGGTGCGGTCATAGTCCTTGCCGCCGTATGCCCCGTTGGTCATGTCGGCCATGATCTCACCGCTTTTCGGCAGGCCCGCAGAGATGTCGCCGCAGGTCCAGAGGGCGGAGCGCATCAGCGCCTTGGCGCATTGGGTGTAGACCGCTGCCAGTTCAATCACGATGACGGTGGCGGGCTGCCTGTCGCCTTTGGCGAAGCTGTGGCGCAGGTCCGCATCATCGGTCAGGAAGGCACGGCCATTGACGCGCACGGTGGTGTTGGTGCCCGGCACCAGAAACAACAGCGCCACGCGCCCGTCCTGCACGATGTCGCGCAGGCAATCCAGCCGGTTGTTGCCCCACCAGTCGGGCATCATCAGCGTCTGTTCATCCGTCACGCGCACCACCGGGCCGTCATCGCCACGGGGTGAGCCGTGGACGCCCTCGGGCCCCACGGTGGACAGCACAGCAAAGCGCGCGCCCTCGATCCATTGGCGATAAAGCGGGGTCAGGCGGGTGGCGACCTTGCCCAGCGCCGCCGGGGCGGGTGCGCCGTAGAGCGCGTGCAAAGCGTCGAGTGTGTCAAGCCTGCGCATCGAATCCGGCCTCTTTCATCAGGGCGTTGGAGGCGGTTTCCACCTGACCCTGCAATTGTTGCAAAAAGCTATCCCGGTCCAGTCCCGGTTCGATCCGGGGCAGAAATTCCACTACAGCCAGACCCGGTTTGCGGTAGATCCCCTTGCGCGGCCAGAACAGCCCCACGTTGGTCGCCGCCGGAACGCAGGCCTGCCCGGTCTGTTCATACAGCAGCGCGGTGCCGACCTTGTACGGGGCCTTGACCCCCGGTGCGATGCGGGTGCCTTGGGGGTAGATGATCAGCTGACCGGGAAGGGCCGCGCCGTCTTGCACGTCTTTCAGCATCTTGGCGATGGCCTGCCCGCGTTTGCCGCGTGCCACCGGGACGCAGCCGATGCGCAGGGCGTATTGGCCGATGACCGGCGCCCACATCAGTTCGCGTTTCATGATGAACTTGCCCGCCGGGATCGCCCCGAAGATCAGGATGATGTCCAGAAAGCTTTGGTGTTTGGCGGCGATCAGCACCTCATCGCGCGGGATCGGGCCGCGCACTTCTGTGCGCAGGCCGACCATCCAGCGGGCGGTAAAGCGCACCCAGCGGCAGTAGGTCTTGCAGGCGGCGCGCGCCCCGTGGTGCGACAGCAGCGCCCAGGGCAGAAAGACGATGCCCATGACCGCCATCATGGCATACATCTGCACGACAAAGAGAAACGACATCACCCAGCGCATTAGGCCAGCTCTCCCAGGACACGGCGCGCGGCCAGTTCGGTTGCCAGAAAGGCCACGGCGGCGGCCAGAAGCGGCACCAGCAGCGGCCAGAGCCATTGCAGACCGCTGAAGCGCAGGCCGGTCAGGATACCGCCGGTGTCCCCGGCGGAGGGCATCAGCAGCAGCACAATGAGGCCCACAAGCGTCCCCACCGCCGCCCCGGTCAGCGTGCGCAGGGTAAAGCGGCGCACAAAGGCCCCGGCGATATAGCCGTCCGTCGCCCCTACCAGCCGCAGCACCGCGATGACCTGCGCGTTGGCGGCCAGCGCGGCATGGGCGGCCAGTGTGACCATCGCCCCGGTGGCCGCAGCGATCAGCACGATCGCCGCCCATCCCAGCAGCCGCAGGCGGCCCGCCGCCGTCACCAGCGGCCTGCGCCAGCGGTTGTGTTCGTCCAGCACAGCGCCCGGCGCCTCTGCCTGAAGGCGCAGGCGCAGCCCGTCGGCGTCGTAGCCACCCGATGCCTCCTGCACCTCGATCAGTTGCGGCATCGGCAGGCTTTCCAGCGGCAGGTCAGGGCCGAACCACGGCTCTAACAGGGCGCGTTGCTCATCCGCCGTCAGGGCGCGGGCCGAGTCGATGCCCGGTGTCTGCTCCAGCACCCGCAGGACGGTGGCGGTCTGCGCCGCCAGTTGCCCCTCGGGCGCGGAAATGCGAATGGTCGAGGCGCGGGCCAGTTCGTCGCCCCATGTGGTGGCCAGCCGCCCGGCGGCAAGGCTGAGGGCCAGCGCAAAGACCGTCAGAAAGGCCATGGCGGCGGCGGTGAACAGCGTCAGACGCACGGTGAAGCCGGCGGGCGGCACCACGCGGTCGGCACCGGCGTCTCGGGCGATCAGCCCCTTGATGCGGTCGAGAAGGGCGCTCACAGGTCCGCCCCCGCTGATTGCAACGTGCCGCCCGCGATGCGCAGGATGCGCGCGGGCACAAGGCTTTTGGCGGCGCGGATCAGCATCAGGTCGTGGGTGGCGATCATCACCGTCTTGCCCATCTTGTTCAACTCGACCAGCAGACGCAGCAGGCGTTGCGACATCTCCCAGTCGACGTTGCCGGTGGGCTCATCCGCAAGGATCACATCCGGGCTGAGGATCAGCGCGCGGGCCAGCGCCGCGCGCTGGCGTTCGCCGCCGGACAGTTCGGGCGGCAGCGCCTCGGCCTTGGCGGTCAGCCCGACCCATGTCAGCAGTTCGCGCAGATTGTCGACCTGATCGACGGTGGCCTGCCCGGTGACGGTCAGCGGCAGCGCCACGTTTTCCGCCAGCGGCAGGTGGTCGAGGAACTGGCAGTCCTGATGCACCACGCCGATGCGGCGGCGGGCAAAGGCCACCGCGTCGCGGTCCATGGTCGCGACATCGGTGTCAAAGACCGACACCCGCCCCTCTGTCGCCCGCAAAGCGCCGTAGCAGAGTTTCAGGAAGGTCGTCTTGCCCGATCCCGACGGGCCGGTCAGGAAATGGAACGACCCCGGCGCCAGTTGCAGGGACAGGCCGGAAAACAGCGCCGCTCCGCTGTAGGAATAGGCCACATTGTCCAGCTCGATCACGGGGGCACTGCCTCTGCATTGTTGTTCTGGCCGCAGTTTTGCCCGAGGTATCGGGCCGTTGCAACGCGCGGGCGGCAGAATTGGACTTTTCCCGCCGAAACGGGCAGCTTAAGGTTCACGCGCGGGCCCGAAGGGGCATCGCACAAGACGACACATGCGGGACGATACAGGGGTTCGGGACGGAATGCGGCTGATTTGCCCAAATTGCGGCGCGCAATATGACGTGCCCCTCGAAGTGATCCCCGAGGCGGGCCGCGACGTGCAATGTTCGAACTGCGGCCATACGTGGTTTCAAAAGCGGGTGTCGCAGGCCCCGGCGGTCCAATCCGCGCCCGCGCCCGATGCCGGACCCGGTCCGGTGTCTGAGCCCGTCACCACCCCCGACCTGCCCGATCCCGACCTGCCTGATCCGGACCTGTCCCCCCCGAAAAAGAAGATCGACCCGGAAATGGCCGAGCTTTTCCGTGAGGAACGCGAGTTCGAGGCCCGCCAGCGCGCCGCCGAAGCGCTGGAGACCCAGCCGGATCTGGGCCTTGACGCACCGGGAGAGGACGAGAAGGCCCGCCGCACCCGCGAAAGCCGTGAACGCATGGCGCGGCTCAAAGGGGAGGAGATCGCCCAAGGGGCGGGTCGCCCCGTGCCGCCGCCCTCGCCCGAGGATGCCGAATTGCAGGCAGCGGCCGTGGCGGCGGCGGCCGCGTCACGGCGCGAGTTGCTGCCGGACGTAGAGGAAATCAACCAGACCCTGCGCGCCTCGTCTGAACCGCGGGTGATCGACCGGGACGCCGGAACCCGCTCTGTCGGCAAACCGCGCCAGACCGGCAACCCCTTTGCACGCGGCTTTATGCTGGTGGTGGTACTGGCGGTGATCGGCGTCGGCCTTTACGTCAGCGCGCCGAAACTGTCGCAGCAGGTGCCGCAGGCGGCCCCGGTCCTCGACGCCTATGTCGCCACAGTGGACAAGGGCCGTTTCTGGCTGGACGCGCAGGTCAAGGCGCTGTTGACACAGCTTGACCAGATGAGCTCGGAGGCTGGCACACCCGATCCGGCCCCCGCCGTCGCCACCGACTGACCCACGCGCCAAAGGCGCGCGTTGCGGGACGGTGGGCGGGGCGATGTCACGGCCAAAGGCCGGGACGAGCGCCGTTCAGCGTCCCGCCCCCGCAGTTCAAAAGTCCGGCGGCGCTCAGGTCCGCCCCTTCCAGGGCACCAGCGCCTTTTCGGCGATCCGCATCAGGATATCGATGCCAAAGCCGATGACTCCGATCAGGATGATCCCCATGATCACGATGTCGGTCAGCTGGAATTTCGACGCCACCATGATCATCATGCCCGCGCCTTTTTCCGCCGCCACCAGTTCAGCGGCCACCACGGTGCCCCAGCACACGCCCATCGCCACCCTTGCCCCGGTAAAGATCTCCGGCAGCGAGTTCGGCATGATCACGTGGCGCATGATCTGAAACTTGGACGCGCCCAGCGAATAGGCCGCGTGGACCTTGGAGATCGACACCCCCGACACCCCCGCGCGGGCCGCGATGGCCATGATCCAGAGCGCGGCAAGAAACAGCAGGATGATCTTGCCCACTTCGCCGATGCCCGCCCAGATGATCACCAGCGGGATCAGCGCCAGCGGCGGCACCGGGCGCATGAACTCGACGATCGGGTCGAACCAGCCGCGGAACCAGTTCGACAGGCCCATGGCATAGCCCAACGGGATGCCCACCAGCGCGCCAAAGAAAAAGCCCACGACAACCCGGAACAGCGAGTATCCCAAATGCTCCCACAGGGTCGAGCCGCGATAGCCCTCTTTTGCGATCTCACCCAGCCGGGCCAGCACGGCCTCTGGCGCGGGCAGCCAGATCGGTTCCATCTGCCAGCCTTTGGCGGGCTCGAAGTTCAGCGTGCCCTTGGGTGACATGCCGACGCGGCCGAATTTGGTCTGCACCGATTGGCCGGGCGCGATGGGCTGGCCGTTGATGGCGACAACGGTGTGCCCCTCGTCGCGGCCAAATTCGTCGTTGCTGTCCACCCGGATCAGGCCAGAGCGCCACGCGCCCACCGTGTCGATGTCATTTTTGGCCCAGCCGTCGCCGGGATCGACAACCGGGTCTTCGACCTCTGTGCCCACCTCGAAGACGCGGACCGTGACCGTGGCGTCGTCGGGGGCCTGCCCATCGGCCTCGGCCGTGTAGGTAAAGGTCGCATCGCCGATAAAGGGCCCCGGCGCGTGCAGGAAGCGCGGCACATAGGACGACCCGGTAAAGGCCCCCCAGAGCAGGAAGATCGACAGGACAGAGATCACGCTGGCGATGCGGTTCGGCGTGACCGCCGATTCGTCGCCAAAGGTCACGGTCTTGAGCGAGGTGTAATCGGTCACTGTCTTGTGGACGACAAATTTCACCACCACGAAGGAGACGATGAAGATGGCGATATAAAGGGCAAAGACGATCATTGTTGCTGTTCCAGCCGGGTCATGCGGTTTCCTCTGATCGGCCCATGATTTCCTCTTCCATGTCCCAGATCATCCCGAGGATTTCTTCGCGTTTGTTGCCGAAGTCGGGGTGTTTCTTGACCTCGCGCAGGTCGGCGTTCACCCCCATGTCGGCAAAGGGCAGACGGTATTCGCGGTGGATGCGCCCCGGACGCGGGGCCATGACCAGCAGGCGTTCGCCCAGCAGCAGCGCCTCTTCGACGGAGTGGGTGATCAGGATGATGGTCTTGCCGGTCTCTTTCCACAGCTTCAGCACCAGCCCCTGCATCTTTTCGCGGGTCAGTGCGTCCAGCGCGCCCAGCGGTTCGTCCATCAGGATCACGTCGGGGTCATTGGCCAGACAGCGCGCCAGCGCCACGCGCTGTTGCATGCCGCCCGACAGTTCATAAACCGCCTTTTCCTTGAAGTCGCGCAGGCCGACCACGTCCAGCAGGTGATCGACGTGGCTGCCCCAGTCGCGTTCGCGTTTACCCGCCATGCGCGGGCCGAAACTGACGTTTTCGCGCACGCTCATCCATTCGAACAGCGCGCCTTGCTGGAACACCATGCCGCGTTCGGCATCGGGGCCTTTCACGCGGTGGCCGTTGAGGGTGATGGTGCCGTCGGTGGGGGCCAGAAAGCCCGCGACGATGTTCAAAAGCGTGGTCTTGCCGCAGCCCGAGGGGCCCAGCACGCTGAGCAATTCGCCTTCGGCGAGGTGCAAGGACACGTCCTTGAGCGCCTGAACGGAGGACCCGTTGGGCAGGTCGAACCGCATGGAGATCTTTTCGATGGTTAATCCGCTCATGGCCGCCGGTCTTTCGCTGGATGTTGCAGGAGGGGGAAAGGTGTCTTGCGACACCTTTCGTCAGGGTCGCGACGGACCCAGTTGGTCCGGGACACCCCTGCGGGTGCCCGGACCGGACCCTGCCTTACATGCCGTTCGCGTCGCTCAGCGGACCGACGTTCACGTTGTCGGCGTAGCTGTCGAGCGCGGCATCAATGGAGCCTGCCGCAACAAAGACATCGGCGACGCCCTTCATGAACTCCTGCGCGCCGCCGCCCAGCCACTTGGCGGTCAGTTGTTCTTCGACGGTCGGGAAGATGAAGGTCGAGATGGTGGCCATGGTGGCATCCACGTCCATACCGGCATCCTCGGCGATCACCGGCAGCATCTTGGCGTGGTTCGCCTCATCCGCCCACATGGCGTTGGCCTCGGCTGTCACCTTGAGGAACGCCGACACCACGTCCGAGTTCTCGGCCACCCAGCCTGCGGGGCCGGAGGTGACGTCGAAGACCAGAATGCCCAGTTCTTCCTTTTCGGCGCCGGTCAGCAGGATGTTGCCGTGCTCTTTCATGCGGCGCAGCGAGCCGCCCCAGCCGCAGGCCATATCCACCGATCCCTGTGCAAGGGCGGCGGCCCCATCGGGCGGCGCCATGTCGACCACTTCCATGGTGCCGATATCGACGCCAAAGTGGCCCATCTGCTTGAGAAAGCCGTAGTGCGCGGCGGTGCCCAGCGGCACGGCGACCTTCTTGCCTTCGAGTTCCTTGGCCGAGTCCTTGTCGATTTCCAGCGCTTCCAGCACAACGCAGTTGTCGTTGTCCGAATAGCTGACAGCCACGTCGAGGATTTGCAGGTCCTGCCCGGCGCTGGTGGCGACCACAAAAGGCGGAACCCCCTGCGACACGCTGAGTTGCACATCGCCCGAGGCCATCGCCGCAGACATGGCCGTGCCGGTGTCAAAGCTGACCCAGTTGATGGTGACACCCATCTCCTCGTCATACATGCCGGTGGCCTTGGCGTACTGGAACGGCATCGGCCATTCGAGGAAATAGCCCACGGTGATCTCGCTGTGGCCCGCGGCAAAGGCGGTCTGGGTTCCGGCCAGCACAGCCAGTGCGGCGGCTGTCCCTGCGAGGGTGGTCTTGATCGTCATTGTCGTTCTCCCTGTTATCTGTCCGCCACACCGGCGGATCGGTCCTTACGCACGGAGTGGCGCGCTTGGCGGCGCCTCGTGCCGGGCGCTCTGCCCAATTCGGACCGGAAAACAGACAACGGATCAACGGTTTTTCCCGATGATGTGCCGGATTTCGTCGCAACAGCCGTTCTTTTCCAGAAAGTCAAATCTATCTATCGTGCTGAAAATGTTTGAAAACGCGCGGCGCGGCTATCGCGGAGCCGGTCTTGCCCCGGAACTTTGGACCTATACGCGCTGAAAATCTGGACCTAACGACTGCCCACAAAACCGGCCCATGTGGTATCATCCCACGCAAACCGCGCGACGGCCCAAGGAGAGCAACAGAATGGACGGCACCTATTCCAAGAACGACCTCAGCCATGTTGTCGAGGCCGACAAGGCCCACGTCTGGCATCATCTGGTCCAGCACAAGGGGTTTGAGAGCAAGGACCCGAACATCATCATCGAGGGCAAGGGCATGCGCGTCTGGAATCAGGCGGGCAAGGAACACCTCGACGCGGTGTCCGGCGGAGTCTGGACGGTCAATGTCGGCTACGGGCGCGAGCGGATCGCCAAGGCGGTCTATGACCAGTTGATGCGCGTCAACTACTTCGCGGGCTCCGCCGGATCGGTGCCGGGCGCGCTGTTTTCCGAAAAGCTGATCAGCAAGATGCCCGGCCTGACGCGGGTCTACTATTGCAACTCCGGCTCCGAGGCGAACGAGAAGGCTTTCAAGATGGTGCGCCAGATCGCGCACAAACGGTACGGCGGCAAAAAGCACAAGATCCTGTACCGCGACCGCGATTACCACGGCACCACCATCGCCTGCCTGTCCGCAGGCGGTCAGGATGAGCGTAACGCCCAGTACGGTCCCTTTGCCCCCGGATTTGTGCGGGTGCCGCATTGTCTGGAGTATCGCCGCCACGAGCAGGACGGCGCACCGGACGAGAACTATGGCCTCTGGGCCGCGGAGCAGATCGAACAGGTGATCCTTGCCGAAGGGCCGGACACCGTGGGCGCGCTCTGCCTTGAGCCGGTGACGGCGGGCGGCGGCGTGATCCCCGCGCCCGACGGCTATTGGCAGAAGGTGCAGGAGATTTGCCGCAAGTACGACATCCTCTTGCACATCGACGAGGTGGTCTGCGGCGTCGGGCGCACGGGCACCTGGTTCGGCTATCAGCATTATGGGATCGAGCCGGATTTTGTCACCATGGCCAAGGGTGTGGCCTCGGGCTATGCGGCGATTGCCTGCTGTGTGACATCCGAACGGGTGTTCGAGCTGTTCAAGGACGATGCCAACGATCCGATGAACTATTTCCGCGACATCTCGACCTTTGGCGGCTGCACCGCCGGTCCGGCGGCTGCGATCGAGAACATGGCGATCATCGAGGATGAGAACCTGTTGGGCAACACTGTGGCCATGGGCGACTACATGCTGGACCAGTTGAACGCGCTGGCCGACCGCCACGGTGTCATCGGCGACGTGCGCGGCAAGGGGCTGTTTCTGGGGGCGGAACTGGTTTCGGACCGCGCGACCAAGGACCCGGTGGCCGAGGCAAAGGTGCAGGCCGTGGTCGGCGACTGCATGGCGCAGGGGGTCATCATCGGCGCAACCAACCGGTCTGTCCCCGGCAAGAACAACACGCTGTGCTTCTCACCTGCGCTGATCGCCACCAAGGACGACATCGACGAGATCCTGACAGCCGTCGACGGCGCGCTTGGCCGCGTCTTTGGCTGAGGGATGGACCACCGTTTGAACGAATACGGGCAGCCCATCGGGTTGCCCGTCGACCTGCCCCTACCCCGCCCCGCCCCGCCGCATCAGGTGTTGCAGGGCCGGTATGCGGTGCTGGAACCGCTGTCTGCGGACCATGCCGAGGAGTTCTTTGACGTCTTCACCGATCCCGCTGGCTGGACCTATCTGGGCGAGGAAACCCCCTTTGCAGACCGCCAGCACGCGCGCGACTGGACGGCGGGCAAAGCGCTCAGTCGCGATCCGCTGTTTTATACCGTGATGGTCGACGGCCGCCCTGTCGGGTTCCTGTCGCTGCTGCGGATCACCCCGCAGGCCGCATCCATCGAAGTGGGCTTTATCCACTTCTCGCCCGCGTTGCAGGGCACCCGCGCCGCGACAGAGGTGCAATATCTGCTGATGCGCCACGTCTTTGACGACCTCGGCTATCGCCGCTACGAATGGAAGTGTGACGCGCTGAACGCGCCCTCCCGCCGCGCGGCGCTGCGGCTGGGATTCACCTTTGAGGGCGTGTTTCGTCAGGCGCTGGTCTACAAGGGGCGCAATCGCGACACCGCGTGGTATTCCATTCTGGACAGCGAATGGCCCGCGCTGCGTGCGGCCTATGAACGGTGGCTGTCGCCCGGGAATTTCGACAAAGACCGCCGCCAGAGGCAGTCTTTGGGCAGGCTGATCGGGGCGGCATCAGGCTGATCCGGCGCAATTCGCCTGCAATCTTAGCCGTTCTGCACTGTGTTCAGGATTTGGAAACCCTTTCCGTGACAAAAATTGGCAACCGGGCTGATCAAGACCATGCACCATTTGCCTAAGCGGAGAGTCCCATGCCGCCCAGATACCCCAGTTACGCCTACGTGGAACCACAGGCGACAGGTGTCAGCGACGCCGAGATCGAAGAGATCATCGACGATCTCGTGTCTCAATCCCCCGGAATGAAGTTGCCGCACGGCGATCCGATGGACCCGATCTGTCGCGCGATGAACGTCGACCTTGAGTATTCAAGCCCGCCACATGAAATTCTGCTGGATGTGCCCGCGGACCGCAAAGCCTGTATATGGCTGCCCAAAAAGGGCAAGCCGCGGCAGGATCGCTTTATGGCGGCCATGGGGGTCGGGCACTGGATTCTGCATGTCCCGGTGACCCGTGAGGCCTGTCCCGGCTGCGGGATTCAGGCGCTGCTCAGGCCGACCGACCGCGCCGCGCAGGCAGAGGCCGTGCGCTTTGCCCGAATCCTGCTGATGCCACGCGAGGTGTTTTGCAGCCTCTGGTACGAAGGCCGCGCCAACCTGGTGGCCGACACGCTGAACGTGCCCACGCAGGTGGTCTACGAACGCGCCGCCATGCTGGATATCCCGACCGACGATGGCCGGGGCAACAAGTTCGAATGGAAATCACGTGCGCAGGTCTCTGGCGGCTACTGACGCCCCTGTCCGACGGCAGCCGCCAAAGAAAAAGGGCCGCCAGAGCGACCCTTCGTTCCTGTCTCTCCACCGTGGGCAGAGATCAGGCGTTCACGCTGTCCTTGAGCGCCTTGGCAATGGTCACTTTGACCTGCTTGTCGGCTTCTTTCTTGAACTGCGCGCCAGTCGCCGGGTTGCGCACCATCCGCTCGGGGCGCTCACGGCAATAGACCTTGCCGACGCCGGGCAGGGTGACTGCGCCGCCTGCGGCCACTTCGGCGGTGATGATGTCGGTGATCGCGTCAAGCGCCGCACCGGCCACTTTCTTGTCCGCATCCATCTTTTCCGCCAGTGCCGCCACCAGCTGGGTCTTGGTCATGGGTTTCGCCATTTCATGGTCTCCTTCACTGCCCGTCACACTTAGGGCCTCTGGCTCGCAATAAAACCGGATATGGGGGCAAAACACAACGATTAGGGGCCCATCACACATGCCATTTGTGCGTTTTGTGCCGGTTTCCGCCGCGTCAAAGGAACGCGGTTTCCTCGAAACTGCGGAGTTTCCGGCTGTGAATACGCTCCAGCGGCATCTCGCGCAGCGTTTCCATGGCGCGAATCCCGATGCGCAAATGGCGGCTGACCTGTGATCGGTAGAAATCAGAGGCCATGCCGGGCAGTTTCAACTCACCATGCAAGGGCCTGTCCGACACGCACAGCAGCGTCCCGTAAGGCACCCGGAACCGGAACCCGTTGGCGGCGATCGTGGCGCTTTCCATGTCCAGCGCGATGGCGCGCGACTGGCTGAGCCGCTTGACCGGGCCGCTCTGCTCCCGCAACTCCCAGTTGCGGTTGTCCAGCGAGGCCACGGTCCCGGTGCGCATCACACGCTTGAGGTCGAAGCCGTCCAGTTGCGTCTCCTCGGCGACTGATTTTTCCAGCGCAATCTGGATTTCCGCCAGCGCCGGGATCGGCACCCAGACCGGCAGATCGTCGTCCAGCACCTTGTCCTCGCGCAGGTAGGCATGGGCCAGCACATAGTCGCCAAGGCTCTGCGAATTGCGCAGCCCCGCACAGTGCCCGACCATCAACCACGCATGTGAGCGCATCACGGCGATATGGTCCGTCGCCGTCTTGGCGTTCGATGGCCCCACGCCGATGTTGACCAGCGTGATCCCGGCCTGCTTGGGCCGCTTGAGGTGATAGGTGGGCATCTGCGGCATCCGGTCCGGTTGGACCAGAACCGCATCCGGTGCGGTGATCTCGGCGTTGCCGGTGCTGACAAAGCTGGTGTAGCCGCTGTCGGGATCGGCCAGCATGGCGCGGGCGTAGGCCTCGAACTCATCGACGTAGAACTGGTAGTTGGTGAACAGGACGTGGTTCTGGAAATGCTCCGGGTCCGTCGCCGTATAGTGCGACAACCGCGCCAGCGAATAATCCACCCGCTGCGCGGTGAAGGGGGCCAGCGGCAGGGTGCCGTCGGGCGCGGGCTGCGCCTCACCATTGACGATGTCGTCGTTGGTGGTCGACAGGTCCGGCACGTCAAAGACATCGCGCAGGGCAAAGCTGGCCGCGCCCTCCTGCGGGACGGTCACGTCCGGGAAGTTCGCCACCGCGAAATGCACCGGCATCGGTGTGTCCGACAGGCCGATGCGCACCTTGACCCCGTGGTTGCCCAGCAGCAGGTCGATCTGCTGCGTCAGGTAGTTGCGAAACAGATGCGGGCGGGTGACCGTTGTGGCATAGGTGCCGGGCTGGGTGACATGGCCAAAGCTGAGGCGGCTGTCGATCTTGTCGAACCGCGTCGTGGTCAGGCGAATCTCGGGATAGAAGGCCCGCAGGCGCACGTCGGGATGACCTTTGGACATCGCGCTCAGAAACGCGTCCCGCAGGAAGGTGGCCGCCGTGTCGTAGAGGTCAATCAGGCGGTCCACCGCCGCGCCCGCGTCGTCAAAGCTCTCTTCGCCGGGGACCTCCGGTGTGACGATCTCAAGATTTTCTGCCGTGTCCTGCATGCCTGCCCCCTGACTTTGCGCGGAGGTTGACAGGTCCGGGACGCGGGTTCAAGCTGACGATAAGGTCACAGGTGCTGACATGGATTACGAGACTGTAACGCCGGGCGATTTCGGCGCGTCGCTGCGCGGGCTGGGACTGAACCTGCTGGTGCGGGATGTGCGCGCCTCCGGTGCCATGCTGGCAAGCGTCTTTGGCATGACAGCGCATCGGGTCAGCGCGGATTTCGCCATCGTCCGCTACGGCGCGGCGGTGTTCCAGCTGCACGCAGACGGCACCTATTCCGCAAATCCCTACCTGTCCTATCTGCCAGAGGCGGGTCCGCGCGGCGCAGGCGCCGAGTTGCGGCTGTATGACAGCGACCCCGACGCGGCGGCGGCCCTGGCCGAGGCGCAGGGCATGCACATCCTCCAGCCCCCCACGGACAAGCCGCACGGGCTGCGCGAATGTTACCTGATCTGCCCCGACGGCTATGCTTGGGTGCCGTCACGGGTGCTGTGACTGTTTTCCCGGCGCGCCAGTGGCGCTAGACTGGATCTCAGCTTTCTTCGATAATCATTCGGACACCTCTGATGGCCCTGCGTTTTACCCCCGCTCTCATTGCTTTTGTCGCAACGCTCTGCACCGCCCTGCCCATTTCGGCACAGACGGAAATCCACCGCAACGACCGGCTGACCAACTGGGCGCTGTTCGAGGATGACGGCTATTGCTGGATGGCCACCAATGCGCGCCTGCCGGGGCGCGACCGCCTGTTGCTGACCGTCGATCTGGCGGGCAGCGTGGCGCTGTTCGTTGATTTCGAAGGCGGCGATTTGTTTGACGACACGGCGGATCACCTGATCACTCTTGGCTTGCGCGATATCCTGTTTCGGTCACGTGGCGAATGGGCGTGGACGCTGCGCGACTCCCCCGAACGATTGCTGGAAACGCTGCTGACCAGTGACCAGATCGGCTATGAGGTCTTTGTCCTTTCCGGCGACCGCCAGCGCACGCTGCGCGGCCAGTGGGATACCGAAGAGGCGCAGCAAGCCTACGATACATTGCGCGAGAGCTGTGGCCGCTGATAGGGTTTGCGCAAACACGCCTAACCCCGGAGGCCTCCATGAACGCACCACAGAACATCGCCAACATCGACTATTGGCAAGAGCGCGTCGATCTTGCCGCCGCCTTCCGCTGGACCGTGCGTCTGGACATGCACGAGGCGGTGGCCAACCATTTCAGCCTGTCGATCAACGAGGACGGGACCAAGTTCCTGATGAACCCGGACCGGGTGCATTTCTCACGGATCAAGGCCTCGGACATGCTGGTGGTCGATGCCAACGACCCCGAGACGCTGAACCGCCCCGGCGCGCCGGACCCGACCGCATGGGGCCTGCATGGCGGGTTGCATCGCCACTGCGCGCATGCGCGCTGCGCGATGCATGTGCATTCGATCCACGCCACCGTGCTGGCCTGCCTCAAGGACAAGCGCCTGCCGCCGCTGGACCAGAACGCGGCGATGTTCTTTAACCGGCAGGCGGTGGACGACAGCTATGGCGGCTTGGCGTTCGAGGAAGAGGGCATTCGCTGTGCCCAATTGATGGCCGATCCCAAGGTCAAGACACTGGTGATGGGCAACCACGGGGTGATGGTGATTGGTGATACGGTGGCCGAGACCTTTAACCGGCTCTACCTGTTCGAGCGGGCCGCGCAGGTCTATATCACCGCGCTGCAAACCGGGCTGCCGCTGGACATCCTGTCAGACGAAGTGGCCGAAAAGACCGCGCGCGAGATCGAAGAGTATCCCGGTGGCGACGATCACCACCTGAACGAACTCAAGAAGATCCTCGACGAAGAAGGGTCAGACTACGCGACCTGAGCGTCAGACGCGGGTGAAGGTGACCACCTGACTGAGATCTCTGGCACGCGGGCCGGTTGATTCCGGCCCGAAAATCCGCACCTCGCGCAGGGACAGATCCGAGACCCGAGGCCCCAGCGCGTCGAACCGCGCGGCAAAGCCCTTGGCCGCCCAGTGTTCGGCATTGATCGACAGGGCCACGATGCCGCCGGGGCGCACCACGCGCAGCACCTCGTCCAGCGCCTCGGGGCCGACATGTCCGTGGGTGAACGTGCCGGAACTCACCGCCCCGGCGTAGCTGCCATCGTCAACCGGCAGGCGGTCCAGCAGGTCGCCGGTGAACAGCCGGTCATACAGACCTTTCTGCGCGGCCACATCCAGCATCTCTTGCGACAGGTCGGTGGCCTCGACCGGGCCTATGCGGCACGTTTTCAGCGCGGCCCCCAGCAGGCCGGTGCCTGCGCCAAGGTCGATCACCGGCCCCTGCCCGCCCGCCGCGGCATAGGCCTCGGCCACGTGCAGCGGCAGCATGTAATCCATGTCCACGGCAAATTCGACATCGTAGGTCGCGGCCCATTGCGCATAAAGCCTGCGGTTGTCGTCGGGGGTTTCCAGCCCGTAGGCGGTTTCCAGATCGGGATCATCCTGCATGGTTGTGCAGCCTAGACGGAAACCGGGCCACGGGTGAAACGATTTTTCGTCGAAAAATCGGCTCTGGCTCAGCCCGGTCGCAATCCGGTCTCGACCAGCAGCCCCTTGCGCTTGGCCTCGTAGTAGTACCCGCGCGCGTACCACTTGATGGAATTGTCCCAGTTTCCATCCGCCACGACATAGGCGCCTTTCAGATACTTCAGCCCGTATTTCAGGTTGGTATCCGCATCCAGCAAATCCTTGTTCTGGCCTTGAAAGCCCATGGTCCGCGCGGTTTGCGGCAGGATCTGCAACAGGCCCCAATACGGTCCGCTGCGTGCCTTGGGGTTATGGGTGCTTTCGCGGATCGCCAGACGATGTACCAGCCCGCGCGGCAGGCCGTAATGGTCGGCCCACTTGTTGATCTTGGCGCGCAGCTCTGGCGTTTCATTGGGGTGCAGCGGCAGCGCCATCGGCGTCGGCTTGCCCCCGGCAAGCGATTCACGCGGGGCGGTGGAACAGCCCGCAACGGCGGCAAGGGCGGTGATCAGAAAGGCGCGACGGGCCAACATGGCGGAATCTCCGGACGAACTGTAATTGCTCTAGCCCGCGTTTTTCAACCGTGCGAGTCCGCAGCGGTCGCGTCGGCGAAAGCTCGCCAGAGGCAGCCCACGACCGGCGCCGGACCGCGCCTCGACACAGCCTGCGACATCGCGTCAAGGCTTGCATCTTGACGCCCACAGCGCCACCTAGATCGCATGACAAAGACCCTGCTTTCCCTTGGCCACGGATTTTCCGCCCGCGCCTTAGCCAAATTGCTGCTGCCCGTGGGCTGGCAGGTGATCGGAACCACGCGCAGCGCCGACAAGATGGCGCAGCTTGCCGCCACCGGGATCACCCCGATCCTGTGGCAGGCGGAGGCCGTGGCAGAGGCGCTGCACAGCGCGAGCCATCTGCTGATCTCGGCGGCCCCGGATGCCGGGGGCGATCCCGCCCTGCGCATGATCGGTCCGGACATCGCCCGTCGCGCGCCCGCGCTGGAGTGGGCGGGCTATCTCTCGACCACAGGCGTATATGGCGACCACGCGGGCGGCTGGGTCGATGAGGGTTCGCCCCTGACCCCGTCGAGCAAACGCGGCCAGATGCGGGTCGCCGCCGAACAGGCATGGGCCGACATCCCCGATCTGCCGCTGCATATCTTCCGTCTGGCGGGCATCTACGGCCCCGGACGCGGCCCCTTTGCCAAGCTGCGCAACGGCACCGCGCGCCGGATCATCAAGCCCAATCAGGTGTTTTCGCGCATCCACGTCGAGGATATTGCCCAGGTCTTGCGTGCTTCCATCGCGCAGCCCAATCCCGGCGCCGTCTACAACCTGTGTGATGACGCGCCTGCCCCGCCGCAGGACGTGATCGCCTGCGCCGCCGAGATGCTGGGCATGCCCGTCCCGCCCGAAGTGCCCTTTGACGAGGCGGACATGTCCCCGATGGCGCGCAGTTTCTATGGTGAAAGCAAACGCGTCTCTAACGAGCGCATCAAGAAGGAACTGGGCGTGACCCTGCGCTATCCCGATTATCAAAGCGCGCTGGCGGCAATCCTCGCCGCCGAACAGGCATCCGAATGATGACCGCCGACCCCGAAACGACCGGGTCCCCCCCCAAACGCAGTCCGCAATCCCTTGGGGAATTGCTGGAGGCCATGCGCCCCTGCGAGAACGACACGCATGTCTCTGTCGGCGACGTGCTGAACCGCGTGGGCGATCAGTCCTTTGCCGCCGTGATCCTTGTGCCTGCGATTGTTCTGGTCTCACCGATTTCCGGTATTCCGGGCAGTCCCACACTGGGCGCGCTGATCACTATGCTGGTGTCGATTCAGGCGCTGCTGGGGCGGCGGCATCTGTGGCTGCCCGGCTTTCTGCGCCGCCGCCGTGTCAGCGCGAAAAAGATGACCAAGGCAATCGACTGGCTGCGCAAACCCGCAGGCTGGATGGATCGGCACAGCAGCGGACGGCTCAAGCTGCTGACCTCCCGCCCGGTGAGGCCCATCGCCTTTGCGGCGGTCACGCTGATCGCGCTGTCCTGGCCGTTTCTCGAAATCCTGCCTTTCGTGACATCCTTCTTCGCCGGGGCGGTGGCGATGATGATGTTCGGCGTGATGACGCGCGACGGCATTTACCTGCTGGCAGGATACATTCAGGCCGGTCTGATCACGCTGGCGCTGGTCTCGATCTGGGTCGGGCTGGTCTGAGCGGGCCTGTCAGGCCCGCTTGTCCAGCACCGTTGCGCCCAGAACCTCCAGCACCTTTGCCTCGATATCTGGCGCGTTCATTTTGGCCGCGGCATACATATCGCTTGGGCTGGCGTGGTCGATAAAGGTATCGGGCAGCACCATCGAGCGGTATTTCAGCCCGCTGTCAAACACGCCCTCTTCGGCCAGCAATTGCGCCACGTGGCTGCCAAAGCCACCAATCGCGCCCTCTTCGATGGTGATCAGCGCCTCATGGTCACGGGCCAGTTGCAGGATCAATTCGCGGTCCAGCGGTTTGGCAAAGCGGGCGTCGGCCACGCTGGGGGATACGCCGCGCGCCTCCAGCGCCTCACAGGCTTTCAGCACCTCGGACAGCCGCGTGCCAAAGGACAGGATGGCAATGCCTTTGCCCTCACGGATCATGCGGCCCTTGCCGATCTCCAGCACCTCACCGCGTTCGGGCATCTCAACGCCCACGCCCTCACCGCGCGGATAACGAAAGGCAATCGGCCCCTCGTCATGCGCCGCAGCGGTGGCGACCATGTGTTTCAACTCTGCCTCGTCCGCCGCCGCCATGACGACAAAACCCGGCAGGTTCGACAGATAGGCGACGTCAAAGCTTCCCGCATGGGTCGCGCCGTCGGCGCCCACCAGCCCCGCGCGGTCGATGGCAAAACGCACCGGCAGGCGCTGGATTGCCACGTCATGCACAACCTGATCATAGCCGCGCTGCAAAAAGGTCGAATACATCGCGCAGAACGGCCGCATCCCGCCTGCCGCCAGACCGGCGGCAAAGGTGACGCCATGCTGCTCGGCAATCCCGACATCGAAACAGCGCGAGGGATAGCGTTCGGCGAACAGGTCCAGCCCGGTGCCGTCCGGCATTGCCGCGGTCACCGCGCAGATGCGCGGATCGTCGGCGGCGTGCTGCAACAGCGCCTGCGCAAAGACCTTGGTATAGCTGGGCGCGTTGGAGGGCGCTTTTTTCTGCTTGCCGGTGACGACATCGAATTTCGCCCGCGCGTGCCCCTTGTCCGGGGCGTGCTCGGCGTGGCTATAGCCCTTGCCCTTTTTGGTCAGCACATGGATCAGGATCGGCCCGGTGGCGCGCTGGCGCACGGTGCGCAGCACCGGCAACAACTGGTCCAGATCATGCCCGTCCAGCGGCCCGAGATAGGAAAACCCCAGTTCCTCGAACAGCGTCCCGCCCACGGTCATGCCTTTCAGCATCTCCTTGGCGCGGCGCGCGCCTTCGCGGAACGGTTCCGGCAGGAAGGACACCGCGCCCTTGGCGGCGGCCTTGAGATCCTGAAACGGCGCTTCGGCGTACAGACGGCTGAGGTAGGAGGACAGCGCCCCGGTGGGCGGCGCGATGCTCATCTCATTGTCGTTGAGGATCACGATCAACCGCTTGCCCAGATGGCCCGCGTTGTTCATCGCCTCGAATGCCATGCCCGCGCTCATCGCACCGTCGCCGATCACCGCGATGGCATCGCCGTGCCCGGTGTCACACAGACCCCCCAGATCGCGCGCCACGGCAAACCCAAGGGCGGCGCTGATCGAGGTGCTGGAATGCGCAGCCCCAAAGGGATCGTAAGGCGACTCAGACCGCTTGGTGAACCCCGACAGCCCGTCCTTCTGGCGCAAGGTGCGGATCCGGTCGCGCCGCCCGGTCAGGATCTTGTGCGGGTAACACTGATGACTGACGTCCCAGACGATCTTGTCGCGCGGGCTGTCAAAGATCGCATGCAGCGCCACCGTCAGTTCGATCACCCCAAGGCCCGCGCCAAGGTGGCCGCCGGTTTCGGATACGGCGGAAATTGTCTCTGCCCGCAGCTCTTCGGCAAGCTGCTCCAGCTCGGCATCGGAGAACTGTTTGAGGTCCGCCGGGGATGTCACCCGGTCGAGCAAGGGGGTCTGGGGCCGGTCGGTCATAGGGCAGCCTCCGTCTGATCAGGTCCGCCGCGCAATAACGAAGCGCGCCGCCTGCTGCAAGCCTGTCGCCTCTGCGCCATATACAGATAGGCAGTCGCACGCCTCTGTCACGAGGCTCTGTGCGCGGCGTTTCGCCCCGTCCAGACCCAGCAGGCTGACAAAGGTCGCCTTGCCCCGGTCCGCGTCCTTGCCCACCGCCTTGCCCATCTGCGCGGCGTCGCCCTCGACGTCCAGAATGTCATCGGCGATCTGAAAGGCAAGGCCAAGGCGCTGCGCATACCCCGTGAGCGGTGTCAGATCGGCGCGCGCCATCCGCGCACCCGCCTCCGCCGACCAGCAGATCAGCGCGCCTGTCTTGCCCGCTTGCAGGGCGGTGATCTGGTCCAGCGTCAGTGGCGCGTCCGCCTGTTCCGCCGCCATGTCCAGCGCCTGCCCCAATACCATGCCCCGCGCGCCAGAGGCCCGCGCAAGGCTGAGCGCCAGATCCGCCCGCACCAAAGCATCGTCATGACACTCGGCCCGCGCCACCAGTTCGAACCCAAGGGTTTGCAGCGCGTCCCCCGCCAATACGGCGGTCGCCTCATCCCACTTGCGATGCACCGTGGGCAAGCCACGCCGCAAATCGTCATCGTCCATGCACGGCAGATCGTCATGGACAAGGCTATAGGCATGGATCGCCTCGATGGCACAGGCGGGCCAGATCGCGCGGTCCAGGCCCACGCCATGCAAACGCGCGCCTTCCAGCACCAGATAGCCGCGCAGGCGCTTGCCACCCGCAACCGCATAACACATCGCCTGCGTCACCGGCAGATCTGGATAGCTGGCCAGCACCGTATCCAGATGCGCGGAAATCGCAGAGGCCGCCGCCGCCAGCCCGTCGTCAAACGGCATCAGAGCCCCTCGACAGGCTTCGTCCCCACAGGATTGCCGTCGCCGTCCAGCGTGATGGCGGCGACCTTTTCCTCGGCCTCTTTCAGCTTTTGCTCGCAGCGCTTTTTCAACTGCGCGCCGCGCTCATACAGGTCAATCGACTCTTCAAGCGCCACATCGCCACGCTCCAGCATGCCGACGACCTTTTCCAGTTCGCTCATGGCCTGCTCAAAACTCATCTCTTCGACCGGGGTCTCGCTCATTGGCCCGCCTCCATCAGGATTTCCACATGCGCCTTGCCGCTCGCGCTGAGCGCGCCAAGGTCATACCCCCCTTCGAGGCAGGACACCACGCGCCCGCCGCAGGTCTCTGCCGCCACATCGCACAAGGCGCGGGTGATCCAGCGGAAATCGTCCACGTTCCACGCCAGTTGCGCCAGCGGATCGTCCTGATGCGCGTCGAACCCGGCAGAGATGATCAGCAATTCGGGCTGAAAGGCACGGATGCGCGACAGCGCGGGCGTCCAGACGCTGCGCATCTCGGCGCCACCCGATCCGGGCGGCAGCGGCAGGTTGAGCACATTGTCATGCGCGCCACGGTCCTCGGCGCCCCCGGTGCCGGGCCAAAGCGGCATCTGGTGCGAGCCGATGAACAATGTGCGCGCCTCGTCCCACAGCAAGTCCTGCGTGCCATTGCCGTGATGCACGTCGAAATCGACCACCGCCACACGGCGCAGCCCATGCGCCTCCAGCGCGTGTTTCGCGGCAATGGCGACGTTGCCGAACAGGCAAAACCCCATCGGCGTTTCCGTTTCGGCATGGTGGCCCGGCGGGCGCATGGCGCAAAAGGCGTTGGCCACCCGTCCCGCCATCACCGCATCCACCGCCGCAACAGCCGCGCCAGCCCCGCGCACGGCGGCCCGAAAGGACCCCGACGACAGCCATGTATCCGCATCCAGCTGAACCTGGCCACTGTCGGGAATGGCCGCGCTGATCCGGTCAATATAACGCTGCGGGTGACACAGCCGCAGATGCGCCTCTGTGGCCTCCGGCGCGGTTTCCCGCACAAGGTCCAGCCCGGCCAATGCATGCAACAGATGTTCGACCCGCGCCACCCGTTCCGGATGGCCCTCGGGCGTCACGTGATCCAGCGCATCCGCATGGGTAAAGAGTGCCGTTGCCATCGTGCCCCCAGTTTCTTCTCTGTAAAAATACCCGAAAAGCGCCCGATCCCGCAGCGCCACCGTCCGACAAAAACGCGAAACGGCCCGCGCCGCAACCCGTCAATCCGGCCGTCAGTCGGGGGCCAGCATATATCCCGCACCGCGCACCGTTTGCAGGTAACGAGGCTGCTTCGGATCGGCCTCCATCTTGCGCCGCAGCCGGGTGATCTGCACGTCCACCGCGCGTTCCTGCGCCTGTCCCTTGTCGCGGCCCAGTTCCTCGACCAGGTTCGCCCGGCTCAGCGGTTCACCGGGGCGCGCGGAAAAGATCCGCATCAGCTGGCTCTCGGTTGCGGTCAAGCGGACCAGATCCTCGCCATGCCACATCTCGCCGCGTTCGATGTCATAGCGAATCTCACCCAATGTCAGCAGCTTGGGCACGCTGGATTCGGCGGTTGTCTCGGGCATCCGGCGCAGGATGGCGTTGATCCGCAGCAACAGTTCCTTGGGCTCGAAGGGTTTGGCAAGGTAGTCGTCCGCCCCCGCCTCCAGCCCCTTGATGCGGTCCTCTGTCTCGGACCGGGCGGTCAGCAACAGCACCGGCGTCTGCGAGGTCTCGCGAATGCCCTTGGTCAGGCTGACCCCGTCCTCTCCCGGCATCATCACATCCAGCACGATCATGTCGAAATCCAGGCCAGACAACAGCCGCCGCGCATGGGCGGCATCCCGCGCCGCGCTGACAAGGAATCCGTTCCGGATCAGGAACTTTTGCAGCAGCCCCCGAATCCGTTCATCGTCATCGACGATCAACAGATGGGCGTCATTCTCGCTCATCCCCGGCCCTCCCTCAGCCTGTGGTACTGCCTGCGCATCTCCGGGTCCATCATCGCCTCCAGCACGCGGCGAAAGCCCGCCACGGCCTCTGGTCCCGCATCCCGGTACGCGGCGCGCATCCGCATGCGTTGCGCATCCGACAGTTGCCGCTCCAGCACGTCACCCGCTTCGGTCAGGTACAGGTGCCGCTCGCGCTTGTCGACACGGCCCACGCGGCTCTCGACCAGACCGTCCTCGATCAATGTGCGCAGCACCCGGTTGAGAGACTGCTTCGTGACCCCGAGAATGTTCAGCAAATTGTTCACCGTCGTGCCCGGAGCGGTGTGGATGAAATGCAGCGCGCGGTGATGCGCCCGACCATAGCACAGCCCGTCCAGAATCCGGTCGGGATCAGCGGTAAAGCCCCGGTAGGCAAAGAACATTGCCTCTGCGCCCTGCCGCAACTGCTCATCGGTGAGGTAAAGCAGGGTCTCGCCCTGCGGTGTACGCCCCTCTGACATGTAACATTCACCCTCGTCTGGCCCGGAGGCACTTTAAGTCAGCCTTGTTGACATTCCAAGAGCGAACTGGTAGCGAGTCGCAGATTTGGCGCAACTTTATGTCCGTTTCGGACGCAAGCCGCGCAACAATCGCAAAAATCGACCCGCTGCACGTTAGGAGAAACAAGATGGCAGATGGAGCATATGACGATCGCGACGGCAAGATCTGGCTGGATGGCCAGATGGTGGACTGGCGGGCGGCCAATGTGCACGTACTGACCCACGGGCTGCACTATGCCAGCTCTGTCTTCGAAGGTGAGCGCTGCTACAATGGCAAGATTTTCCTGTCCCGCAAGCACTCTGAGCGACTGCATTTCTCGGCCCGCCAACTGGACTTTGAGATCCCCTATACCGTCGATGAGATCGAGGCTGCCAAAGTGGCCGTTCTGGCCGCCAACGGGCTGACCGATGCCTATGTGCGCGCGGTGGCGTGGCGTGGTGCCGGACCGGACATGGGGGTCGCCTCGGCCCGCAATCCGGTGCGTTTGGCCATCGCGACCTGGGCCTGGGGCAACTACTACGGCGACGCCAAGATGAAGGGGGCCAAGCTCGACATCTCCAAGTGGAAGCGCCCCTCGCCCGAGACGATTCCCGTGCATGCCAAGGCCGCCGGTCTGTACATGATCTGCACCACGTCCAAACACGCGGCAGAAGCCAAGGGTTGTTCCGACGCGTTGTTCATGGACTACCGCGGCTACGTGGCCGAGGCGACCGGGGCCAACATCTTTTTCGTCAAGGACGGCGAGGTCCATACGCCCAAGCCGGACTGCTTCCTCAACGGGCTGACCCGCCAGACGGTGATCGGGATGCTGGAGGACAAGCAGATCAAGGTGCATGAGCGTCACATCATGCCCGAAGAGATGGAGGGTTTTGAACAGTGCTGGCTGACCGGCACCGCCGCCGAGGTCACACCCGTGGGCCAGATCGGCGACTTCAACTTTGAGGTCGGCGCCCTGACGCGCAGCATCTCCGAAGACTATGAAAAGCTGGTCCGCAGCTGATTGATGTCTTGCATCCCGGCGGCAGGGTCCTGTGCCCTGCCGCTTTGCGCTGACATCGCCGGACCATCGGATCGCCGGGACCGGCACCCCACCTTGCTGAGATAAAGACCCGGTCCCTGCCCCGTGTCACAACATCCGAATGGGGCCGCGCCTTGTGCGCCCGGACCGGATTGCCAGGGCGCTTTGGTCAGGGATGATAAAGCATCGACCGCAACATGGCCGTGTTTGTCTGGATCACCGAATTCAGGTCGATCATGCGGGCAAGGCGTTGTTCGATTTCCTTCTGGCAGTCGTCGAGATGTTCGACAATTCCGGTCAACGCGGTGCCAGACCCCGACAGGCTGGCGCTTTCTATCTTGCACATCATCCGGGTCGAGCTAAGCCCGGTCACATAGCGTTTCATGTCCAATACGCTGCGGGCGAAACGCTTGGCCTCTGACTCGACCTTGTCGAGCGCGGTCACCGTCTCGTCCAGAAACCTTTTCCGGTGTTTTTCGACCTCGGCGACTTCGCCCGCGATGTCGATCCGGTCGGGATAATCGGCCCCGTTGCGCCCAAACCCCTCGATCATTTCCCGTTCGAGCTGGGTTGCAAAACTCAGGAACTGCCCGCGCAGGATGGCGTCCCGTATCCGGGCATAAACACAGGCCTCACCATCAGCAAAGGTGCGCACCCATGTCGACATTTCCTCAAGCATCTGGCTGTAGTTGACGGAAATCGCGCTGATTGGCCCGCCGGCGCTTTCCAGCCTTGAGGCGATGAGGCGCATATTCATGGGAACGGTGCGGATCGCGGTGAAGGATTCCGTCATTTCGGCGGTCTCGACGGCGACTTGTGTGACCGCCCGCGACATGTCCAGAAAACGGCGTTGCAGCGGGTCCATCGCCTGCCCCATGCCGCGCACCCGCGACTCGAACTCGGAGGCGAGGGCATGGCTTTGAAAGGAATCGTAGCCGGAGTATCCCTGCGCCTGCACCGCCTCTTCCAGGAGCCGGGCGCTGTCGCGCGGGCTGATGCTGTCTTTCTTTTCGCGCTCCAGCAGATTGGCATAGACCGTTGAAATCTGGCCAAAGAGATCGGATGTCGGTTTCAACCGGGTCGAAATATATCCCCCGTCCGCTGGCGAAACCAGCGCAAACACCCAGTAATAGCGCCCGGACTTGCAGCGGTTCTTGACGTAGGCACCGGTTGGCCTTCCCGCCTTGATCCGGTCCCAGAGCAGTTCAAAGACGCCTTTGGGCATGTCCGGATGGCGAACGATCTTGTGCGGCGCGCCGATCAACCCGTCCCATGGATACTCTGACACACGCTGAAAGGCGCCGTTCGCCGACTTGATCACGCCCCGTGCATCGGTGCGCGAATAGAACAGGTCCGCAAGCGGGTACTGTACCTCGGATGCGGCATAGGCGGTGTCTGCCGTGAAGGCGGGCATTTGCTCTGTCATAGGCCGCGTCCGCCGCAAGCCCGGAAGGCCGGAGCGGCCTGTCCCACATAGGCTGAACGCGGGTGTGTCACCCGCCGCGCCCTGCCGCTCATAACATCGACCGCAACATCGAGGTGTTGTTCTGGATCACCGCGTTCAGGTCCATCACCCGCGCCAGTCTTTCCTCGATTTCTTCCTGACAACTGTCCAGTTGCTCGACGATTCCGGTCAGGGCGGTTCCGGATTCGGACAGGCTCGCGCTTTCGATCTTGCACATCATGCGCGTCGAGCTGAGCCCGGTGACATAGCGTTTCATGTCCAGCACACTATGCGCGAACCGTCGCGCCTCCCGTTCGACGGCTGACAGGTTGTCGACCGTTTGCTGCGCGAACCGCCGTTCATGGTCGGTCAGTTGGGCAATTTCCTGTACGGCGTCCACCGCCTCCGGGTAAACATCGTCCGGGGCCTCAAAATTCAAGATCATCTCGCGTTCGGTTGCCGCGGCGAAGGCAAGGAACTGCCCCATCAGGACCGCACGCCGGATATGGGCAAAGACGCAGTCATCACCATCGACAAAGGTTTTCACCCATGTCGACATCTCTTCAAGCATCTGGCTGTAGTTGACCGAAATCGCGCTGATCGGCCCGCCGGCATTTTCCAGCCGCGAGGCAATGATGCGCATGTTCATCGGGACGGTGCGGATCGCCTTGAACGCCTCGGTCATGCGGTCGGCCTCATCCCAGACGTCGGAAATTGCGCGCGTCATGTCGACAAATCGCTTCAGCTTGGGATCGAGCGTGCGCCCCAACTGCCGCGAACGCGCTTCGAACTCGGTCGCCAGAGCGTGACTCTGAAAGGCGTCGTAGCTGACAAAGCTCTTGGATTCGATCCAGGCGCGCAGATCCTCGGCGGTTTCGGCAGGGCTGGCGCCCGCCGCTTCACGCCTGGACATGTCGGCATACATTTCCTCGACTTCGGACCGCAGCGGCGAGGTCGGTTTGATCCGGGTCGAGATAAAGCCATCCTCGGTCGGTGCGAACAGCGCAAAGACCCAATAGAATCTTCCGCAGGACCGGCGGTTCTTGACATAGGCGGCGGTCGGCTGTCCCGCCTTCAACCGTTCCCAAAGCAGATGGAACACGCCGCGCGGCATGTCAGGGTGGCGGATCAGCTTGTGCGGCGCGCCGATCAGCTTTTCCCAGTCGTGCCCGGCCACCCGTTGGAATACGTTATTCCCGGCCTGGATCACCCCGCGTTTGTCAGTGCGTGAATAAAACGCCTCTGCCAGTTGGAACTTGGCCTCAGAGTTTGACACCCCGGATGGAAATGCGGGATCGAGTTCGGACATGCGACGCCTCCTGTTTGGGGGCGACACTAGACCCAATTCCCTTTGCGAAGTCTAAACGCGAAAGGCGCGACACCGGGGTGCCGCGCCTGAATCTGCGGATAATGCTAATTTTAGCCGGGACTCAGCCCACGCATCTTTTCGGACCGCCGCCGCAACAGTTCAACCGTGGTCAAGAGCGCGATGGAGATGATCACCAGAATCGTCGCCACCGCCAGAATCGTCGGGCTGATCTGTTCGCGCAGGCCGGTGAACATCTGCCACGGCAGCGTTTGTTGCCGGGCCGAACCGACAAAGATCACCACCACCACCTCGTCGAAGGAGGTGATAAAGGCGAACAGCCCGCCCGAGATCACCCCCGGCAGGATCAGCGGCATCTGCACCCGAAAGAAGGTGGTGACCGGATCGGCCCCCATGTTCGCCGCCGCCCGAGTCAGCGACCGGTCAAAGCCGACCAGCGTCGCCGTCACGGTGATGATCACAAAGGGAATGCCAAGGGCGGCATGGGCCAGAACGACGCCCAGCAGCGTGCCTTGCAGACCGATCCGCGAGTAGAAGAAATACATCCCCGCCGCCGAGATGATCAGCGGCACGATCATCGGCGAAATCAGGATCGCCATGATCGCGCGGCGGAAGGGGACATGCTCTCCGGACAGGCCAATGGCCGCCAACGTCCCGAAGCTGACCGAAAGGATCGTCGCCAGCGGTGCGATGATCAGCGAGTTGCGCAGCGCCTGCTGCCATTCGCTAGAGGTAAAGAAATCGCGGTAATGCTTGAGGCTATAGCCCGCCGGGTCAAACCGCAGCATCTCTGGCGTGAAGGTAAAGAAGTCCTGCGCGTTGAAGGACAGCGGCATCACCACAAGGATCGGCGTGATCAGGAAGACAAAGATCGCCCCGCAAATCACCCGAAAGCCGTAGTGCCACATCACCTGCCCGGAGGTCAGGTAGGGCGGAAGCGGCACCCGGTAACGCCCCATGCCTACCCAATAGATGAACCAGCCGAAAAACCAGCCGAACAGCCCCCCGACCACCAACCCCGGCAAACCACCCAGCAGGAACCCGGCCACCGCCATGGCCGCGATCAGCGCCCATTTGGCGATTTTCTCAAGTCCGGGGTCCAGCACCTCGAGCAGGACAAAGGCAATCGCGGCAAGCAGCACGAAGCCGATGAGCACGCCAAGCAGGACAGACCCGTTGGCCGCGCCGACGAATACCCCTGCAAAGGCGCCAGCGGCCCCCGCAACCGGGGCCGCGAACTGGATCGGTCGTTTGACGGCTTGTGTCTCGACAGCCATGGTTCAGCTCCCCTGCTTCATCTGCGCCGCGTGCGCGCGTTCTGTGTCGGCGGTCGGGCGCGTCGCACGCCGCCGGTCGTTGGTCAGATACTGCGTTGCCGTAAAGACCATCCTCAGCCCCCCAGCTTGACGTTGTCGATGCCCACAATCCGGTCATAGGCCCAGTAGAGGATCAGGACCGCCGCCAGCAGGATCGACCCCAATGCCGCCGCGAGTCCCCAGTTGAGGCTGGACGAGATGTGATAGGCGATCCGGTTCGAGATGAACGTACCCGTCGTGCCGCCGACGATTTCGGGGGTGATGTAATAGCCGATGGCAAGGATGAAGACGAGGATCGACCCGGCACCGATGCCCGGCACCGATTGCGGGAAATAGACCCGCCAGAAGGCCGTCCAGTTCGTCGCGCCAAGGCTTTTGGCCGCGCGCACATAATAGGGCGGGATCGTCGACATCACCGAATACATCGGCAGGATCATGAAGGGCAGCAGGATATGCGTCATCGCGATAATCGTGCCCAACTGGTTGTTGATCATCACCAGACGCGCGTCATCACCCACCAGCCCGATCCAGACCAGCACATCGTTGATCACCCCTTGCTGTTGCAGCATGACTTTCCACGCGCTTGTGCGCACCAGAAGCGAGGTCCAGAACGGCAGCAGCACAAGGATCATCAACAGGTTGGCCGTGCGCATCGGCAGGTTCGACAGCAGATAGGCCACCGGATAGGCCAGCATGATGCAACTGAAGGTGATCATCAGCGACATGAACATGGTGCGCTTGAACAGCAGGCCATAGATGCGCTCTTTTTCGTCGCGCAGGGCCACGCCGTCGGGCGTCTTTTGCATGTCGACCGCGTTCAGGAAATACCCCGAGGTATAGGCCGAGCTATAGGCCTTGATCGTCTGCCAGAGGTCGACGTCCAGCCAATCCTTGTCGATCTGCTCGAACCCGTCCTTAAGCGCGATGGTCTCAAAATCGGGACTGTCGACAAGCGCATCGGCCGCTTTCAGCATCTCGGCGCGCGGGCCGGAATAGCTTGCGAAATCGCCGTCGCGCAGGTCTTCGTACAGACGGGTGTGCACGATGCTCCACGGTTCTTCCTTGAGCAGGCTTTTCTCGTCTTCCTCAATCGTGAACTCGGCAAAGGCGCGGTAGATCTCGGCGGTGCGCGGCAGCAGGTCGGCCACCCCGTCGCGCAATTCGAAGGCGGGCAGCGGGTCGCCCTTTTCCCAGCCTTCCATTGCCTTCAGCCAGTCGGGCGCGCCCATCAGTTCGGCCCAAGGCTCGCCCTCGTCCCAATCGCCGTCGAGGTCCTTGAACTGGTCCTGATAGACCTCGCCGATGTCGTCCAGACCACGGCCCGTCTTGCGGAACAGCGACGAACTGCCGGTCTTTTCATAGTTCAGGCGCGAGCCGACCCGCGAGTGCAGCTTGTTCTCGGCGGCAATGAAAAGATCGGTGTAGGCGGCATCGAAAACCGCGACGCCGGGCAGATCGCCGGTGGAGGCGTCCCAATCCTTGATCGCCGCGGCGGTCAGCGGCATGGTCCCGTGGACCGTGCCCTGCTGGCTGTCATCAACCGAACGGAACAGCATGTCCGCGATCGGCGCGATAAAGGTGATCAGCACAAACAGCAGCAGCGGCGCGATCAGCGCCAGGGCCCGCAGCTTTTGCGCCCGCAGCGCCCGTGCAAGGCTGCGCTTGAGCGGTGTGCCATCGGCGGCCAGCATCGGGCCCGAAGTGGTCTGGGTGGTCTCGGTCACGCGGCGCCCTCCACAAGAATAATTGTGCCTTCGGAAAAGTCGCGCCGGATTGCGGCGACCTCCTGATAGGCCGGATCATGATAGGCCGCGCGGGCGGCCTCGAAACTTGGATAGGCGATCACCACATGGCGTCCGCCCAGATCGCCCTCCAGCACCTCGGCCTGACCGCCGCGCACGACATAGCGCGCGCCGTAGCCGCGCATGATCGGCGTGTTGCCGGTCACGTAGGGGCGATAGGCCTCCGGGTCGTGCACCGTGACATGGGCAATCAGATAGCCCAGCGGCGTACCGCCTGCGGGGTCCGGCAGATCCTCGTCGTTGCCTTCGGCAACCATGATCGTGCTGCTGGCAGAGGCATGGCGGATCTTGGCGACCTCCTGATAGTCGGGGTCGTGATACGCGGCCTTTGCGGCCTCGAAACTGTCGAATTCAAAGACGATGTGGCGGTCCTCGGCGGCACCTTCGACAACCTCGGCCTGCCCGCCGCGAACCAGAAAACGCCCACCCAAACCCATCAGGAGCGGGGTGTCCTTGGCGACGTACTCTTTGTACGCCTCGGGATCGTTCACGGTGATGTGGCCGATGATATAGCCCTTTGGCATGTCGCGCCCCTGTCCCCTGTCCGTCTTGTTGGTTCGTGGCGGGTGCGACACCCGCCACGAACGGTCTCAGGCGGCGTGGCGGGGATCATCCCGCCACCCCAAATGCCTTATTGCGCCAGCCACGCCTGGAACTTGGCGTCCAGATCGTCGCGGTAATCAGCCCACCAGTTGTAGTTGTTCACAAAGGTGTTCTGCGCGTTGTTGGGATCGGTCGGCATGTGCGGCGCCATTTCGATGCCCAGTTCGGCATGGGTCGACACCAGCGGAGCCGAGCTTTCGCGGGCCGGACCGTAGGAGATGTACTTGGCCTGATCGGCAAGACGCTGGGTGTCGGTGGCGTACTTCACAAAGTCCAGCACGCGGGCCAGACGGTCCTCGGGCAGATCCTCGGGGATCACCCAGCCGTCAAGGTCGAACATCTGCCATTCCCAGGCCATGCCGATCGGCTGGTCCTGCTCGACGATGGCCGAGAACAGGCGACCGTTGTAGGCCGACGCCATGAAGACTTCGCCATCCGCCAGCAGCTGGATCGGCTCTGCGGAAGAGGACCACCAGATGGTCTCGTCCTTGATGGTGGCCAGCTTTGCCAGCGCGCGCTCTTGACCTTCTTCGGTCTCCAGCATGTCGTAGACGTCCGCGTAGTCCACGCCGTCACAGAGCAGCGCCCATTCCATGTTGGCGATCGGCTGTTTGTTCAGCGCGCGCTTGCCCGGATAGGTTTCCAGATCGAAGACGTCACAGGCGCCGGTCGGCGCTTCGGCACCTTCAGGCACCTGGTCGGTGCGGTAGCCGAAGGTGGTCGAGAACACGATCTGCGGGATAAAGCAGTCGGAGACGATCATGTCGCCGAAATCATCCGAGGCCGATGTGCCGTCAGGCGCGGACGCCAGCACTTCGTCGTGGTCGACTTCCATCGCCAGACCTTCGTCGCACAGGCGGATGGCATCGGCGGCCTCCACGTCGACAAGATCCCATGTGATGTTGCCGGCTTCGTTCATGGCGCGCAGCTTGGCCACCGCCTCGGACGAGCTTTCGTCCCAGGTTGCGGACACACCGGCGTTCGCGGCCAGATAGGGCTCGACATAGGCTTTCTGCTGCGACGCCTGATAGGCACCACCCCAGCTGACCAGTGTCATGTCCATCGCCATGTTGCCATGGCTTTCGGCAAAGACGCCGGTCGCAGCAACGGTCAGGGCCGAGGTCGCCAGCAGAGTCTTGGTGAGTTTCATGTTATACTCCCTTTGGTTACCCGTTTTGTCTGGAGGGCGGGTTACGGGCTTGTACACCGCCCCAAGATCACGCCCCGCGCGGTTGTTCCGGCGCGGGATGCGATGTTCAAGTTACCCGGCGTCCAGCGCCCGGCAATCTTCGGGCAGCCAGCCGATCTCGATCTGGCTGCCGGGCTGCAACCGCACCTGGTCCGGTGCGTTGCGGGTCTTGATGACAAAGTTGTCATTGCCCGCGACGCGCAGCCTGGTGCGAAAGATATCGCCCATGTAGATGAATTCCAGCACTTCGGCCTTCAGCGTGTGAACGCCTTCCTTCAGGCGGTCCTTGTTGAACTCGACCCGTTCCGGGCGGATCGAGACGCGCGTCCGCTCACCCACCTTGCTGACGTTCACCGGCGTCGCGTCCAGCACCTCGCCGTCGTTCAACTGCACAACGCAGGTATTGCCGCTGATTTCCTTGACCACGCCTTCCAGCGTGTTGTTCTCGCCGATGAACTGCGCGACAAAACTGTTCTGCGGCTTTTCATACAGCTCATCCGGCGGGGCCAGCTGCTGGATGCGGCCGTCGTTGAAGACGGCAACGCGGTCCGACATGGTCAGCGCCTCGGTCTGGTCGTGAGTCACGTAGACCACGGTGATGCCCAACTGGTGCGCCAGATTGGTGATCTCGAATTGCATGTGCTCGCGCAGCTGCTTGTCCAGCGCGCCCAGCGGCTCATCCATCAGCACCAGTTCAGGCTCAAAAACCAGCGCGCGCGCCAAAGCGATCCGCTGTTGCTGACCGCCGGACAACTGCGCGGGACGGCGACCGCCAAAGGCCCCCATCTGCACCATGTCCAGCGCGTGTTTGACCTTTTTCTCGCGCTCCGACTTGCCCAGCTTGCGGACTTCCAGCGGGAACGACAGGTTTTCGGCCACGGTCATGTGCGGAAACAGCGCGTAGTTCTGAAACACCATGCCGATGCCGCGCTTGTGCGGCGGGATGTTGTTGATCGACACGCCGTCCAGCTTGATCTCGCCGTAGGTTGCGGTCTCGAAGCCCGCCAGCATCATCAGGCAGGTGGTCTTGCCCGACCCGGACGGTCCAAGCATGGTCAGGAACTCACCCTTGGGCATACTGAGATTGAGATCTTTTACGACCAGCGTTTCGCCGTCATAGCTTTTCTGCACGCGCTCAAAGGCAACGAATGCGTCGCCACTTGCTCCATCGGCCACGTCAGACTCCCTGTCTGTTATGTCGCGGATTTTTTCCGCTGTCTTAACGCCAGACTAAAGCGTGTGACGGGATGGGTTGCAAGTAAATCGCTGGATTCAGCGTATCCCATGCGCAAATCCGGTCGTTTCGGTCAGAAAATCAGCGTCATACGGGTCGCGTGGCCTCTGAATTGCGGCGATTCGGGAAGACTGGCGGCGGGTTGTTTGCCTGGTGTGCCAGCGCCCTGGGCACGATCAGCCGGGTGTCGCGGGATATCCGCGCCGCAATCCGTTTCAGATGGTCGGGCCGGAACGCCACACAGCCCTCGGTCGGGACGCCCGGACGCCGCCAACGGTGCAGGAAAATCGCCGATCCCCGCCCCCGTTCCGCCCGTGGCCAGTTCCAGTCGGTCAGGATCACCAGATCGTACAGCCGGTCGCCGCGCCGCAGCCGCTCATGGCTCCAGCCATAGGGTGCGCGCACCATGAGGTTATAATCCTCGTGGGCCGGATCGTCCGACCACAGGTCTGACGGCCCGATCGGCACCGCCCAATCTGCGGGCCGCGCGATCCGGTCCGGGCGATAAAGCAAGCCGACGATCCGGTGCACCCCCGCCGGGGTCGCCCCGTCGCCTTCGCGTTTGTCGGTGGTCACAGCCCCCTTGCCGATCACGCAGGGCCACTGACGGCCCGCAAACCGCAATCCCACGGGCGTCAGCACCATATCGTTGACAGACGCGGCCCGCATTCAGGCCGCTTCGGCCCGTGAGATGCGGCCCATCACGTCGGCGGCGATCTCGAAGGACCGCAGGCGGGCGGCGTGGTCATGGATCTGGCCGGTCAGGATCACCTCATCCGGCCGAAACTGTGCGATCAGGGCGCGCATCTGCGCCTCGACCTGCGCCGGATCCCCCACCGCGCTGATCCGCAGCGCCTCGTCCAAGGCGGGCATCGCACCGGCGGGCACCACCGTCGACAGGTCGTCCACCGGCGCGGGCAACTTGCCCGGCTGTCCCGTCCGCAGCCGGTAAAACGCCTGCTGCATGGTGGTGCGCAACCGCCGCGCCTCGGGCTCAGTGTCCGCCGCAAAGACGTTGACCGCCATCATCGCATGCGGTTTGTCCAGCGTCTCCGAGGGTTTGAAATACCGCCGGTACACCTCCAGCGCCTGTTCCAGCATCTGCGGCGCGAAATGCGAGGCAAAGGCATAGGGCAGCCCCAGCAAAGCCGCCACCTGCGCCCCGTGCAGCGACGACCCGAGAATCCACAAAGGCACCTGTGTCCCCTCCCCCGGCAGCGCCCTGACCGGGCGGCCTTCCTCACGCGGGCCCAGCATCGCGCGCAGGTCCGCCACCTCGTTGTGAAATTGCTCGGACCGTTCGGGATGGACGCCCAGCGCCCGCATGACCGCGTGATCGCCCCCCGGCGCACGGCCCAGCCCAAGGTCGATCCGATCCGGATACAGCGTCGCCAGCGTGCCAAAGGCCTCTGCCACCGCCAGCGGCGCGTGGTTCGGCAACATGATACCACCCGCCCCCACCCGCATCCGCGAGGTCAGCCCGGCCACATGGCCGATCAGAACCGCCGTCGCCGCCGAGGCGATCCCCGGCATGTTGTGATGTTCCGCCATCCAGTACCGGTGAAAGCCCCAGCTTTCGGCATGGCGCGCCAGATCGCCGGTGTTGCGCAGGGCGTCGGCGACGGTGGCCCCTTCGGGAACAGGCGACAGGTCAAGCAGGGAATAATGCATGGGACAGGCTCCTTTGACCGCAAAGCTATGCACGGCAGCCGCGCGAACAAGACCCCGCGCCCGTCATAGCAGGTGCCCGGACTTCGCCGCCTTCACCGCCAGATACCGGCTGTTGAACGGCGTCTCGCCGACTTTCAGCGGCACCCGCTCCGGCACCGCGATCCCGCAACTTTCCATCATCCGCATCTTGGCCGGGTTGTTGGTCATCAACCGGACAGCGGAAAACCCCAGCTTGCCAAGGATCTGCGCGCCCAGCCGGAAATCCCGTTCGTCATCCTCGAACCCCAGCCGGTGATTGGCCTCGACCGTGTCGAACCCCTGATCCTGCAAGGCATAGGCGCGCATCTTGTTGGCAAGGCCAATGCCACGCCCCTCCTGTTGCAGGTACAGCAGCACGCCGGCCCCCTCCTGCCCCATCTGCATCAGCGCCGCGTTCAACTGCGGTCCGCAATCGCATTTGAGCGAACCCAGCAGGTCGCCGGTGAAACAGGCCGAATGCAGCCGCGCCAGAACCGGCGCGCCGCGGTCGGGGCGGCCAATCTCGATGGCATAGTGTTCCTCGGACCCGTCCTTGGGGCGGTAGATGTGCAGCCGCGCCTTTTCTGCCGCGCGCAGGGGCACACGGGCCGAAACGACGTGATCCAGTTCAGGCAAGGCATCCAGCAGCGGCGCGGCCTCTGCCGCGTCGATCAGCAACAGCCCCTCTGCCGTCGCCGTCTGCGCCGACACCGCGACCACCAGCGCGGCGGGCAACAGGCGCGCGCCCTTGCACAGTTGCAACGCCAGCCGGTGCAGCGCCGCCGATCCGCCGCGCCGCGTCTGCAACGGCCCTTTCATCGGGTTCGCCAGATCGTCCGCCGGGTCCGCCAGATCCTGCACCCACGACAGCCGCGCCTCTTCGGGGACGACAACCCGCGCCACGCCCAAGTCATAGGCGCGCGCCTTCAGCGTCGCCGCGCGCCGGTCGGTCAGGGCAAGGTCCAGCGGTCCCAGCGCCCGCAGCGCGCACAGCCGCGCCTCTGACAGCGTTTCCGCCGAGGCGACCAGCACCGTCTCACCGCCGCCCGTCAGCCCGACAGGGACGCCCATCCGCAGGTCCGCCCGCGCCCGCGCAAGTGTTTCATTCAGGTCCGGCCTCAGTCCCACCAATGCACCCTCCGGCTGGCCAACTCCCCGGCTTTCTGTAACATTTCGCCCCCACGCACACGAGCACGTGAGACGCTTGCAGCAAAGCTTGCCGGAGGCGCACTCTGATCACAAATGCCTGAAAACGCAACACGGAGGCCCGAAGCCATGGCGCAACTGCGAAACATCCTGTTGGTCGATGACGAAGAAGACCTGCGCGAGGCATTGGCCGAGCAGTTGATCATGACCGAGGACTTTGAGGTTTTCGAGGCTGACAGCGGCACGACGGCCATGTCCCGCGTCAAGGAACAGATCTACGACCTGATCATTCTGGATGTCGGCCTGCCCGATACCGACGGACGCGAACTCTGCCGCCTGATGCGCAAACAGGGGGTCAAATCGCCGATCCTGATGCTGACCGGCCATGACAGCGACGCCGACACGATCCTTGGCCTTGATGCCGGTGCCAATGACTATGTGACCAAACCGTTCAAGTTTCCGGTCCTGCTGGCCCGCATCCGCGCCCAGTTGCGGCAACACGAACAGTCAGAGGATGCGGTTTTCACCGTCGGTCCCTACACCTTCAAGCCCGCGATGAAGATGCTGGTGACCGAAGAGGACCGCAAGATCCGCCTGACCGAGAAGGAAACCAACATCCTCAAGTTCCTCTACCGCTCGACAGAGGGCGTGGTGCCGCGCGACACGCTGCTGCATGAGGTCTGGGGCTACAACGCCGGTGTGACCACCCACACGCTGGAAACCCACATCTACCGCCTGCGCCAGAAGATAGAGCCCGACCCCTCGAACGCGCGCCTGCTGGTCACCGAATCCGGCGGCTACAGATTGGTCAGTTGAACCGACCTCATCCTTAGGTCGGACTGGGCAGCGTCTCTTTGCTGCGGTACGGTTGGTCTCATGCCGCCTTGACCGAAATCAAAGTAGCATCGCCCGGTCATCTTATAGATCGATGGTAACAGTTCCCGTGGCATGTGCGGGTCATCGCATGCACCTCCCTGTTGGACCTGGCCGGGCTTAGCGCCCGGCCTTTTTTTGTCCGGCATCCAGGGGGCCGCTGCGGCGCATGTCGCGGCCCCCGGACGTCGCCCAAAGGAAGTGGGCCCCGGCATCCCGTGCCAGGGCCCCGGAACGTTCCGTGAGTGTCGAAGGGCCGCGTTCCGGCAGGTCTGTCTATCCCCGAACCCAATGTGCCGGATAAGGGTAAATGATCGGTCAACGTTCCCCGTTTTCCGGGCCGGGAAACGCCCCGTTGCCGCGATCTACCGGGGGTCCGCCTGTCTCGGGGCCGCGCCCGCCACCGGGTCCAGATCGGCCTCTTCGCGCAGGTTGTCGCGCAGGATCATCACGTCGTCGCGCAGGCGCACCGCCTCGTCCATGCTCAGGCCGGTCTGGTCCAGAAAACAGCGCGACACCTCGGCGCTTTGCGCCTGCAAGGCGCTGCCCTCATCTGTCAGCCGGATGCGCACCTGCCGCTCGTCCGCCGGATCGCGGCGGCGGGTCAGCATGCCCTTCGCCTCCAGCCGTTTGACCAGTGGTGTCAAGGTGTTCGATGCCAGTTGCATCTGTATGGCAAGTGATCCCAGCGTCCTGTCATCCTCGGACCAGAGCGCCGACAGCACAAGGTATTGCGGATAGGTCAATCCCAGCGGGTCAAGCAGCGGCTTATAAGCCTGCTGCATGGCGTGCCCGGCAGAGTACAGCGCAAAGCAAAGCATTTCGGAAGGTGAGAGTGTCTTTGTCATTCGACCTGAATAAGTCGTGCACGAAATAATCGCAAGCGTTGACAACACCCGTGGCGACGACTTATCTCGTGCTGGAAATAATCCAACACGAAAGGACTCCCTCATGAGCGTGGACACCAAATACTGGACCGAAGCCTGGGCCACCGGTGGCGGCCGCAACGGCACCGCAGGTCTGGCCTCGGGGATGCTGACCGTGACCATGACCAGCCCGACAGAGCTGGGCGGATCGGGCAAGGGCCACAACCCCGAAGAGCTGTTCGCCACCGGCTACTCCGCCTGTTTCCTCGGCGCGATGCGCTTTGCCGCGCAGAGCGAGAAACTGGGCGATGTCCCCGAAGACGCAAAAGTTGCCGCACATGTGGGCCTCGGCCCGCGCGACGACGGTGGCTTTGGCCTCAAGGTCAAACTGTCGGTTTCGCTGCCGGGTGTCGACCGCGCCGTGGCGGAAAAAATCGTCGAGCGCGGGCATTTCATCTGCCCCTATTCGAACGCGACGCAGGGCAATATCTCGGTCGAAACCGAACTGCTCTGATCCCACCGGGATGCGGGGGGCTCAGGCCTCCCGCGCCTCGATGAACTGGCGCACCGCGTCCTGCACGTGGCGAAACCGATCGCCGCCCAGATGTTTGCCGCCGTACCAACGTGTGACCACGACAATCGTGTCGCGCAGATCCTCGCGCTCCAGCATCCGCAGGATCACCATGCCTGCCCCGCTCTCGCCATCGTCGTTCTTCAGCGGACCGTCCGCCGTCAGGCAGGCCCATGTGTTATGCGTGGCCTTGGCGAATTTCTTGCGCCGCTTCAATTCTTTGAGAAACGCCGCCGCCTCATCCGGCGCGCGGCAGGGCCCGCCCGACACCGCGTAGCGCGACCCTCGGTCGCTGATGATCCCGTCCAGTATCAACATGGGATCGCCCTAGATCCGTCGGACACCGAAGGCAAGATCGGTGTCCTATTCCTGCTCATCCGCCTGACCGCCCCCGGACCAGTCGCTGCCCAGCGCGGTCGGGGTTTCCTCGCTGATCGCCTCCAGCCGGGTCATGACCTGATCCTGCTCCACCGCCAGCCCCGCCGCGACCTCGCGCAGGGCGATTTCGGCGGCGGATCGCAGGTCTGCGGGCAGATCCTCGCGCCAGACCGTCCAGACCGGATAGGGAAAGCTTGGCGCGTCGGGCACCAGAAACAGCTCTCCCCTGTCCAGATGCCGCGCGACATAGCGGGCGGGCAGATAGCCCGCCAAGCCGCGCTGGCGGATGTACTCGGCGCTCATCGCGCCCAATGACAGGGTCAGGCCCGGATTGGTCAGGTCCGGCAGGTGCAGCGCATGGGCCTGCACAAACTCCGGCCCCCAGTCGACAAAGGCATAGCGCCCGGCCAGATCCATGTCCGGGTTCGGCCATGACGCGACCAGCACCAGTTGCTCATCCATCAGCTTTTCGACCGCCAGCCCCGGACGCAGATGCGGCGTGTACAGCAGCCCCATCTGGATCACCCCTTCGATCAGGTATCGCGTCAGCCGGTCGGGCATTCCCAGTTCCGCGCGCAGGTTCACATCCGGCCGCATCGCCCGAAACCGGTCGAGCCAGCCAAACCCCAGCCGCGCCCAGAGCGAATACTGCGCGCCCACCGAAAGGCTGGTGGTAAAGCCCTCGGGCACCGCAATCTGCTGGCGCGCCTCCTCCCATGTGCGCAGCAGCGACAGCGCGTAGCTCTCAAAATGCCGCCCCGCGTCGGTCAATTCCGCCCCCGCCTTGGAGCGTGTGAACAGCGCCCGCCCCAAGGAGGCCTCCAGCCGCGCGATGCGCAGACTGACCGCCGACTGGGTGACAAACAAGCGATCCGACGCGCCGGCAAAGGACCCGTTGGCGGCCACCTCCAGAAAGGTGCGGATCAGGGCGATGTCCATTTCCTATCCTCAAGTAAATCTCGTTTTAAGCCTAATTCTTATTCGTTTTTCTTGAGTGTCGAAAGGGCGTATTTCAAATCTCACAGGGAGGCGGTCGGGCCAGACTGCCTTGGCGGGATCATCCCCCCCGACAAGAGGCCCGACCAACCTGCCGCCAGCCGCCCGCGAAAAGGAGCGACCATGACACAGATGAACCCTCGCGGTCTGACCGCAACCGCCGCCGCACTTGCCCTGATGCTGATGGGCGGCTGTTCCGCCGAACGCGCCTTTGACAACACCGTCGATGCCTCTCTGTTCGTGGGCAAAACCGCCGTCAAAGCCACCGCCGGGGCAACCAAACTGGCGGTCAAGGGCACCCGATCGGTTGTGCGCGGCGCAAGCGATGAAATGTAACCTCCCGCTTTGACACGAAAAAAGCCCCGGACCGTCGGTCCGGGGCTTTCTGTCTTGGTCATAAAGACGTGGGGCGCGATCAGCCCTCTGCGTCTTCTTTCGCGTCTTTGGCGACTTCTTCGCCGGTCTCTTGGTCGACCATCTTCATCGCCAGACGCACCTTGCCACGGTCGTCAAAGCCCAGCAGCTTGACGTACACTTCCTGGCCTTCCTTCAGAACGTCCGAAGGATGGTTCAGGCGGCGGTTTTCGATCTGGCTGACATGCACCAGACCGTCGCGCTTGCCAAAGAAGTTCACAAAGGCACCAAAGTCGACGATCTTGACGACCGTGCCTTTGTAGACCTTGCCCTCTTCCGGCTCTGCCACGATCGAATAGATCATGTCATAGGCCTTTTTGATGGACTCACCGTCCGGCGAGGCGATCTTGATGATGCCTTCGTCGTTGATGTCGACCTTTGCGCCCGACACTTCGACGATCTCGCGGATCACCTTGCCGCCCGAGCCGATCACTTCACGGATCTTGTCGGTCGGGATCTGCATGGTCTCGATGCGCGGCGCGTGAACGCTGAATTCACCCGCGGTCGTGATCGCCTTGGACATCTCGTTCAGGATGTGCAGACGGCCCGCCTTGGCCTGTGCCAGCGCGGCTTTCATGATCTCGGGTGTGATGCCCGCAACCTTGATGTCCATCTGCAACGAGGTGATGCCGTTTTCCGTCCCGGCCACCTTGAAGTCCATGTCGCCAAGGTGGTCTTCGTCACCAAGGATGTCGGACAGGATGCCGTAAGAGCCATCCTCTTCCAGCACCAGACCCATGGCCACACCGGCCACCGGTGCCTTCAGCGGAACGCCCGCGTCCATCATCGACAGCGAGCCGCCGCAGACCGACGCCATCGAGGAGGAGCCGTTGGATTCCGTGATCTCGGACACAACGCGGATGGTGTAGGGGAAATCCGTCGCCGCCGGCAGCACCGCCTGCAACGCACGCCATGCCAGCTTGCCGTGACCGATCTCACGACGGCCGGGGCCACCGACACGGCCAACTTCGCCAACCGAATACGGCGGGAAGTTATAGTGCAGCAGGAAGTTGGAGCGATAGTTGCCGTGCAGCGCATCGATGATCTGCTCATCGTCGCCGGTGCCCAGCGTGGTCACGACCAGCGCCTGTGTTTCACCACGGGTGAACAGCGACGACCCGTGGGTCCGCGGCAGCAGGCCGGTTTCCGACACAATCGGGCGGATTTCGTCCAGCGCACGGCCGTCGATACGGCGGCCGTTCTTGACCACGTCGCCGCGCAGAACCACTGACTCCAGCTTTTTCATCGCCGAGCCAAGGTTCGGATCGGCAAGCTGCTCTTCGTTCAGGCCCGACTTGATCTCTTCTTTCAGAGCGGAAACCGCCGTCACGCGCTCTTGCTTGTCAGAGATGGCATAGGCGGCGCGCATCTTCTCTTCGCCAGCGGCCTTGACCACGTCGTACAGCGCCGAATAGTCGGGAGCCTGGAAATCGAACGGCTCCTTGGCGGCTTCTTCGGCCAGTTCGATGATCGTGTCGATCACCGGCTGGATGCTTTCATGCGCGAACAGAACCGCGCCCAGCATCTCATCCTCGGTCAGTTCATAGGCCTCGGATTCGACCATCATGACCGCGTCTTTGGTGCCCGCGACAACCAGATCGAGCCGCTGCTCGGGGTTGTTGCGCAGGCGGTCCATGTCGTCGACGGTCGGGTTCAGGACGTATTCACCGTCTTCGAAGCCAACGCGCGCGCCGGCGATCGGGCCACGGAACGGCGCACCGGAAATGGTCAGCGCGGCGGAGGCGGCGATCATCGCGACGATATCGGGATCGTTGACAAGGTCGTGGCTCAGCACGGTGCACATGACCAGCACTTCGTTTTTGAAGCCGGGCACAAACAGCGGGCGGATCGGACGGTCGATCAGGCGCGCGGTCAGGGTTTCCTTTTCGGTGGGCCGGGCCTCACGCTTGAAGAAACCACCCGGCACCTTGCCCGCCGCGTAGTATTTTTCCTGATAGTGAACGGTCAGGGGAAAAAAGTCCTGCCCTTCTTTCTGGTGCTTGGCAAACGTCACGTTGGCCATGACCGATGTCTCGCCCAGGGTGGCGATCACGGTGCCATCAGCCTGACGGGCAACCTTGCCCGTTTCCAGTGTGAGCGTTTCTTCGCCCCACTGTAGCGTCTTCTTCACTTCTTTGAACATCAAAAATCCTCTGGGAGGCACTCCCGAGCCCCTTGGCACGGGTCCTCCGATTGACTGGCGGCCCCATTGCCGCCGACCCCTTCATCATCCCATGCGCCGGGTCAGTGCGTCACGTCTCAGATGCGAGGCCCATACATCAGACGGCGACCTTTGTGAAGCCGTTCAATAGACCCGCGCCCGCCATCGCCCGGCATTCGCCCTTTGACGCCAACGGCTTTTGCCGAACGGCGCTTTTGCCGATCCGTGCCGCCGATCTTCGTTTGCCGACACCCTGCGGCGTGCTAAACGCCGCGCAGTCGTTTTAGCCAAAGTGTATCTATGACCCTGCTTCAGATCGCCTCCCTTCTCATTGTCCTTGCCGGGGTGTTCGGCACCATCAACTACTTTTTCTTTCGCCTGCCCTCGGCCATCGGCATCCTCGTGGTGGCGCTGCTGGCCTCGATGGCGGCACTGGGTCTGGATCTTGTGCTGCCCACCCTCGGGATCGCCGAGACCCTGCGCGGCGTGGTGACCGGCATCGATTTCTCCGATGCGCTGCTGGAGGGGATGCTGGGGCTGCTGCTGTTTGCCGGGGCGCTGCATGTCAAGCTGTCGGACCTGCGCGCGGTCTGGCCCACCGTCCTGCTGATGGCCACCATCGGTGTCGCCCTGTCCACCGCCGTGATCGGCTTCGGTTTTCACTGGCTGACCGGCGCACCGATCCTGATTGCGCTGGTCTTCGGCGCGCTGATCTCTCCCACCGATCCGGTCGCCGTCATGGGCGTTCTGAAACAGGCCAACCTACGCAAGTCACTGGAAACACAGGTCGCGGGCGAAAGCCTGTTCAATGACGGCGTGGGTTATGTCGTGTTTCTTGTCCTTGTCGGTCTTGCCTTTCCGGCGCTGTCGCATGGCGATGCGCATGGCAGCCCGGCGATGGACGCGGCCAAGCTGTTTGCCCAGGAGGCACTGGGCGGCGCGGTCCTCGGGATCGTGCTGGGCTGGCTGACCTTTCGCGTCATGCGCCACATCGACGACTACGCGCTGGAGGTGCTGCTGACCCTCGCGCTGGCCTTTGGCGGGTATGAACTGGCGATCTTCCTGCATGTCTCGGCCCCCATCGCGGCGGTTTGCGCGGGTCTGCTGATCGGCGACATCGGCGCCAAACACGGCATGTCCGAAGAAACCCGCGAATACGTCGAAAAGTTCTGGGTGCTGATCGACGAAATCCTGAACGCGGTGCTGTTCATGTTGATCGGGGTCGAGATATTCGCCGTCGCGCTTGAGGTCGACATGCTGGTCACCGGCGTGCTGTGCATCGCGCTGGCGCTGTGCGGGCGGCTGGTGGCGGTAGTGGTGCCGATCCTGATGCTGAAACCTTTCCGCAGCTTTGCGCCCGGTGTCATGCCGATCATGACATGGGGCGGGTTGAAAGGCGGTATTTCGGTCGCGCTGGCCCTGTCGTTGCCCGATGGTGAGTGGAAACCGCTGATCCTGACCGTGACCTATGTGATCGTCGTCTTTTCGATCATCGTGCAGGGGCTGACGGTCGGGCGGCTGGCCAACCGGGTCGGGCGCGAGCCGGATCTGGTTTAACGCACCGTTAACCACGGTGCCGCAGACTTCGCCTATGACCGAGGTGCTGCCAAGATATCCCGACCGCTGGCTGGATCAGGTGTTTTCCGCACAGGCGGTGGCGAAACGCGGCGTGATCCGCCGCTCTGTTGTCTGGGTGGAACACGAGATCGGGCGCGATCGTTTCATCGCGGAGGTGCGCCTGCGCGGCTTTCACCTGCTCGAAGGCGGGGGGCAGTTCATCGTGATCTGCTGCCGGGGTCCGGTGCGAAAGCTGGTCTGACCCCCGACGGTGACACGAATTTTCGTCGAAAATTCGCCCCTCCCCCGGCGACAAACGGCCCCCGCAAACGAGAAACGCCCGCCTCCTTGCGGAGACGGGCGCCTGTCCCTCGGTCGGGGTGCGTCGCGCTTAGCGGCGGATGCCCAGGCTGGCGATCAGCGTCTTGTAGCGCGCTTCGTCCTTGGCCTTGAGGTAGTCCAGCAGCTTGCGGCGCTGTGCAACCATCATCAGAAGGCCACGACGCGAGTGGTTGTCCTTCTTGTGGGTCTTGAAGTGTTCGGTCAGCGTGGTGATACGCGAGGTCAGGATGGCCACCTGCACTTCGGGCGAACCGGTGTCGCCTTCCTTGGTGGCGTATTCCTTCATCAGGCGGGTTTTTTCTTCCGCAGTAATCGACATCGGGGTCTCCTTTTCGGATCAAAGGGTTATGGCACAAGCCGGGATGTCGTCCAGCAGGGCCCGTGGAGAGGTCCGCAGATGCGGATGCGCGCAGGTACGTGATTCCCCGCCGCTTGGCAAGGCCGCAGCGTCTCAGCCCGTCAGCCCAAGGGCGGCGGCCTCGCTTTCGCCCACCAGAACGATGGCGGACAGCGGCGGCGCCTCGACGGTGGGCAGGCTTGCCAGAACGGTGTCACCCAGCCGGATCTCGGTTGTCTCCGGATCATCGTCACTGACCCGCAATTCAAGCTCCGGCTCCGGCCCCGGCGTACTGTCGTCGAAGACAATCATCAACCGGTCCTGTGCGGCGTCATAGGTCAACTGCTCAACCGGCATCGGCCCAGCATCGGGCTCGCCCCCGCCGGGCAAAGCAGGCGTCAGGCTGTCCTCCGCCTCCGGCACAAGAAACCCATGCAGCTTGAGCACCTCGACTGCTGTCTGCGCCGCATCTGCCTGCTCCGCCAAAGCCAAGGCCCCGCCCGCCTCCGGCGGTGCGGTCTCCAGCATGTTGATCAACCCCATCCGATCAAACAGCGACCGTCCGCCCGCCAGATCGCCATCGTCACGCGGCGGCCAACCCCCATCCTGTGCGGGGTCCTCATCAGGAAAACCTGAGACAGCATCAAAATCCTCGCCATCGTCCGGCGCAGGCTCGTCCATATCGTCGCCCATGCTGACAATAGCAACAGACCCCAGCGCCATGAGCCCCATGAACCCGGCCAGTAAATACATCGGTGCAGCCCCGTTTCCCGCCCACCGATGGCCATGCACAGAAGGCCCGTGCCGCCCCGTAGGTCGCCGCCGAGTGTCGCATCACCCGGTTAAACAGTGCTTACTCGGTGACCTCGACCTTGATCTCCTTGATCAGGGCGGTGGCCAGATCGCCAAGGATCGGGATAAATTCGATCTGGCTGAGCACCAGCACCGCCACCGACACCAGCGCCGTGGCCCCGACCGCCGTGCCAAGACCCAGCATCAGACCCCGGAAGAACTGAAACATCATCAGCCGCGCCACGTTGTTGTGGATCCGCACATAGCGATGACCGTTCAGCCGCGCGACCTCATCGGCCAGCCGCGCAACCTCTTGGCGCAAATCGTCGTCGTCGGGTTCAGGCGGCATAGCGCATCTCCTTGGGCCAGGGTTCCGGCATGACCGCATATGAGACATAAAGCGGATGGCGCGGATGTCCCGCCTTGGTCAGGCCAAGGTGGCGGACATCGCCGGTCAGCAACGGCGCGATGCGCGCCCCGGCCCCCTGCAACGCGCCATGCACGCCCCAGGCCGCCAGCGTCAGATCCGCCGCCCCCGACCAATCCGTCAGCAGGGCCGCGTTCTCCGGCCCTTCGGGATCGGCCGCGCGGCGCAGGTCTTCGGGCCGGGTGGCGCGATAGGCAAATAGGTTGGCGATCCGCATCGCCCCATAGCCCAGCGCCCGCGTGCGCCGTTGACACCGCTCGATGGTCGGATCGTTTGCCGCCTCGCTTGCGGTCGAGGGGTTCAGCATCACGAACATCACCTCGCCCGCCGCCGCGTCCCAGACCCGGCGCAACCCGTAACGATAGGTTTCGCAAGGCGAATACCACGCCGTGCTGCGCTGCCCGTCCTGTTCTGCATGCCGTTCAATCATGCCGCCAAGCTGCCCCGCCCGCGCGGGACGTTCAAGGGCGATTGACATTTCCCGGCCCCTGTCGCCCCCTGCCCGCATCCAGACGGAGCATGTCATGAACATCCAGATGATCGAGGCCGCCGCCACCCGCGCGCAGGGCGTGACCCGCCGCACGCCGCTGCTGTCCGCGCAGGCGCTGGACGCCATCGCCGGGCGGCGCGTGCTGGTGAAAGCCGAATGCCTGCAACACACCGGCAGCTTCAAGTTTCGCGGCGCATGGTCGGCGCTGACCGCCCTGCCAGAGGCGCAGCGCGCCAAAGGCGTGATCGCCTTTTCCTCGGGCAACCATGCGCAGGGCGTGGCGCTTGCGGCGCAACGGCTGGGCGTGCCTGCGGTCATCCTGATGCCCTCGGACGCCCCCGCCGCCAAGATCGACGGCACCCGGTCCTACGGCGCAGAGGTCGTGTTGTATGATCGAGGCCGCCAAAGCCGCGAAGAGATCGGCGCGGCACTCGCCGCCGACCGCGACCTGACGCTGGTCAGGCCCTATGACGATCCGCAGGTCATCGCGGGGCAAGGCACCTGCGGGCTGGAGATCGCCGAACAGGCCGCCCAAGAGGGCGTGACAGAGGCCGATGTTCTGGTCTGCTGCGGCGGTGGCGGGCTGACCGCCGGGATCGCCCTTGCGCTGGAGGCGCGCGCCCCCGGCCTGCGCCCGCGTCCTGCCGAACCGGCGGGCTTTGACGACACCGCGCGGTCCCTGCGCTCTGGCCAGCGCGAGACCAATGCCGCCGAGGCGGGCGGGCTGTGCGACGCGATCCTGACACCCAGCCCCGGAGAGATCACCTTTCCCATCAACGCGCGGCTCTGCGGGCCGGGCATCGTGGTCACGGAGGACGAGGTGCTACAGACCATGGCCCTCGCGGCCCGCCACCTCAAGGTCATCGCCGAACCGGGCGGCGCCGCCGCCCTTGCCGCCGCGCTGTTCCACGGCGCAGAGATCGACGGCGACGCGGTGATCTGCACCCTCTCCGGCGGCAACCTTGATCCCGCCATGCTGGTGCGTGCGCTGTCGGTCTGAGCGGGTCCGGTATACCTCCGCCCCCAAGACACGGCAAAGCTGCTACACTCGCGCCACATGCCGTTATGGGAACCCCACATGGAACGCCTCGCCACGCTCACCGCTGTTGCCCTGCTTTGCGCCGTCCCCGCCACCGCGCAGGAGCTGGTCGGCTTTGACCTCGACTCGTTCGGGCGCACCGTCCTGTCGCGCAAGCAATTCGCCGGAGACATGATCCCCGAGGTTGCCGCCGGAGCCTATAACAACGAATTCATCTCGACCTATTCGGCCAAGTCGATCTTTGCCAGCATCGGCCGCTCGGTCGGGCGGCTGGACGTGGCCACCGACAACGGCGTCTTTCCCTGCACCGCCTTTCTGGTCGCCGACGACCTGATCATGACCAACAACCACTGCGTTCCGGGCATTGTCGACAACGACAAGGCCAACGCGACCTCGATCATCGGGGTGCGCTTTGTCATGGGCTACACGCAGGAGGGCGTGACCGAGGGCACCACCTCGTTCCTCGTCGACCCCGCCCCGGTCGAGACCTCCAAACCGCTGGACTACACCGTGCTGCGCATTCTGGGCGAGAGTCCGGGGCGGGAATTCGGCACCCTGCAACTGGCCTCGGCAACGCCCGTCGACAATGACCCCTACTGGATCATCGGCCACCCGATGGGCGAGGCGCAGCGCATCAGCCGCGAGAAATGCCGCGCCAATGCGCCCGCCCTGTCGGACGGACAGCTTTTGCACACCTGCGACACGCTGCCCGGCAACTCCGGCTCACCGGTGATCGACGCCACCACCCGTCAGGTCATCGGGCTGCACCACGCGGGCTCGGCGCGCAACAGCATCAACTACGCCATCCCGATGGCGCAGATCCTTGCCAACAGCACCGTGCTGACCGCCGCCACCGGCCCCGCGCCCGCCCCCGAAAGCCCCGAAAGCCGCGCCTTTTCCCGCCTGTCCGACGCGCTGGACCTTGCCGATGACGATGCCCGCCGCGCCGCGCTCGAATCCCTCGTGGCCGAGGCTCCTGACACCGCCGCCGCCCGCACCGCCAGCCGCCTGATCGCCGCGATGCAACCGCCGCCGCCACCCGCCCCCAGCCTCGCCGACCGGATGGCCGCCGACGCCGATGTGCAGGCCTGTGACCGCCTTGCGGGCGACCGCTTTCACCCCGACCGCGCCAGCGGCCTGATGCTGGCCGAGGGCATCGTGTTCGAAGACATCGACCCCGAACCCGCCATCGCCGCCTGCCTCAGCGCGCTGGACGCCTTTCCCGACCACCCGCGCATGGCCGCCTTTCTGGGTGAGGCTTTCAGCGCGGCGGACCGGATGGACGACGCCTTTGCCGCCTACCGCACCGCCGCCCTTGCCGGGGACGCGATCGGGCAGGCCGGGCTGGGGATTTCCTATCTCTGGGGGCTGGGCACCGACACCGACCCGGCGCAGGCCCGCGACTGGCTGGAAAAATCCGCCGCCCAAGGCCACCCCATCGCCAAGACCGCTCTGGGCGTGATCTACCAATACGGACAGGGCGTCACCGCCGACCCGGACCGCGCGCTGACATTCTACCAGCAGGGGGCCGACGCGGGCTATCACGGCGCGCAGGACCAGTTGGGCGATCTCTACCTTGCGGGCGACATTGTCGCGCAGTCCGACAAGACCGCCGCCGAATGGTTCGGAAAATCCGCCGCACAGGGCAACGCGGGGGCGCAATTCAACCTTGGCCAGCTTTACGCCACAGGGCGCGGCGTCCAGAAATCCGAGGCCACCGCCGCCCGCCTGTTCCGCGCCGCCGCCGATCAGGATAACCCTGACGCCCAAATGGCGCTTGGCAATCTCTACGTGCGCGGCCTCGGCGTGACCCAATCCGACACCGAGGCGGCCCGCTGGTTCAAGAGCGCGGCGGCCAACGACCACGCCGGCGGGCTGTTCGGCCTTGCATGGCTGACCGAACAGGGCCGGGGCGTGTCCCGCGACCCGGCAGAGGCCGCGCGCCTGCACATCGCCGCGTTGAAGGCGGGCAGCGACTGGCCGATCACCCGCGACAGCGCCGACTGGCCGCGCGACACCGCCCGCGCGCTGCAACAGGCGCTGGCCGCCGAAGGCGTCTATTCCGGCGCAAGCGATGGCCGCATCGGCAAACTGACCCAGGACGCCATGCGCCGCCTGTTGCCGCAATGACCCGACCGACATTCCCTTACCCGCAGTCCGGCCTTTTGTGCTAGGCTGCGGGCCAGTCTTTCAAAGGCGGAATTCTTCACATGTCATTCAAAAAATCCCTGTGCGCCGCCCTGCTCATCGCCTCGCCCGCCCTGTCGCAGGATCTGATCGGCTTTGACCTGTCGTCCTTTGGCAAGACCGTCCTGTCGAACACGCAGGCGGCGGGCGGCGATGTCATGCTTGAGGCCGCCTTTGGCGCCTACAACAACGAATTCATCGCGACCTATTCGCCCAAGTCGGTCTTTGCCAAGATGGGCCGCGCCGTGGGGCGGCTGGACGTGGCCACCGACGCGGGCGTCTTTCCCTGCACCGCGTTCCTTGTCGCCGATGACCTGTTGATGACCAACCACCACTGCGTGCCGGGCATCCTTGACCACGAACGCGCCGGGGCCACCGCCATCGTCGGCGTGCAATTCGTCGCCGGTTATCTGCTGGAAGGCATCGAGGAAGGCAGCGAGCGGTTTCTGGTCAACCCGGTCCCGGTCGAGACCAGCAAGACGCTGGATTACACCCTGCTGCGCATCTTGGGGTCCAAGCCCGGCAGGCAATACGGCACTTTGGCGCTGGCGGGGGTCGACCCGGACGACAATGCGCCGTTCTGGATCATCGGCCACCCGATGGGAGAGGCGCAGCGCATCAGCCGCGAGAAATGCCGCGCCAACGCGCCCGCCCTGTCCAAGGACCGCGTGCTGCACACCTGCGACACGCTGCCCGGCAACTCCGGCTCTCCGGTGATCGACGCGGGCACCCAGCAGGTGATCGCGCTGCACCACGCAGGCTCTGCCCGCAACAGCATCAACTACGCGGTGCCGATGACCGCGATCCTGCGCAACAGCACCGTGTTGAAATCCGCCACCCCCATCGTCGCCCCGGCCCCGGCCAAACCGGACCGTGACACGCAGGCCGACCGCGCGCTGGCGCGGCTGTTCGGGTTGCAGGACGACACCGCGCTTGCCGCCGGTCTGAACCGGCTGATCGCCGATTTCCCCGGCACCCCGGCGGCGCGCAGCGCCCAAGCGCGTCTGGACGGGCTGCAACGCAGCCAACAGGCCGCCAGCGACCGCGCGCAACAGGCCAAGGCCAATGAGGCCCTGCTGGCGGCGCTGGTCCTGACCGACGCAGACGCCCAGCGCCGCGCGCTGGAGGCGATGTTGCGCACCTATGGCGACACCCCCGCCGCCGCCGCCGCCCGCGCGACGCTGGCAACGCTGCAACGGCCCAAAACGGCTGTGCCCGTCGTCCAGACCAAGCCTGTGGCTCAACCCAAACCCGTTACCAAAACCCCCGACACCGCCCGCTTTCCCGAGGGAACGGTTCTGAAAATCCCATCGCTTGCCGTCCGAAACGGCCCCAGAGCCTCTGCCACCACCATCTCCACTGTTTTCGGTCAAGTCACCTTGGGTACCTATGTCGGCGAGGGCTGGTACCGGGTCGCAGGGTCATCGGGGCGATTTGTTCTGGTGCCGGAGGAGGCCAAGCCGTTCCCCAAGACCGCGCCGACGCCTGCCGTGACGGCCAAGACATCCGACGCCCTGCCGCCACCGTCAAAAACCACCACCGCGGCGATGATCGAAACGACAACCATCGCCGCCAGACGCTATGCGCCGGGCTCTGTCCTCAAGTCTTACGGCCATTCGATTTATGACACGCCATCGACCAAGGCACGCGTCGTGAACAGATCAACCGGGTCGACCGTTCTGGGCGAGCATGTGTTTGAGAACTGGTACAAGGTTCAGGGCCGGACGAAAGAATACGTGCAGGTCAGGTCAGGACTGAAAATCCTCGTGTCCGCAACAGCGGATGCGGCGACCCCGCCGTCAAAAGCCGCCACCGCGCCGATGATCGAAACGACAACCATCGCCGCCAGACGCTATGCGCCGGGTTCTGTCCTCATGGCTTACGGCCATTCGATTTATGACTCGCCATCGACCAAGGCACGCGTCGTGAACAGATCAACCGGGTCGACCGTTCTGGGCGAGCATGTCTTTGAGAACTGGTACAAGGTTCAGGGCCGGACGAAAGAATACGTGCAGGTCAGATCCGGGCTAAAAATCCTCGTGTCCGCGAAAACCGAGCCGCCTTCCAGACCCAAGACCGTCACGGCCAGGACCTACACCCCCGGCACCGTCGTCCAGATCGGCAGCCGTCCGGTCCGCAACAAGCCGATCTCCTACGAGCCGGCGGTGTCCACCGTGCATGATCGCGTAAAGATCGGCAGCCATGTCATGGGCGACTGGTACACGATCTTCGGCGACAGCAAGAAGTTCGTGCACCTGCCGCCGGGGCTCACGATCCTCAGCGGCGGCAATTGACCAAACCGGCCTAGTCCAGCACCCGCGCCTCATCCTGCAACATCACCGGGATGCCGTCGCGGATCGGATAGGCCAGCCCCGCCGCCTTGCTGATCAACTCCTGCTTTTCCGCGTCATAGCGCAGCCCGGTCTGCGTCACCGGGCAAATCAGCGCCTCCAGCATCCGGCGGTCGAATTCGGGTGTCATTGGATCAGATCCTCTTCTCCGCCCCGCAGGGTGTATTCGATCAGCGTCACCAGCGTCTCGCGCCGGGTGCTCAGCGACGGCGCCTCCAGCAGCGCCTGCTTGTCCTCGGGGTTGAACTCCAGCAGCATCGACAGCGAGTTCAGCAGCAACTCGTCATCCGCCTCCTGCAAGGTATCCCAATCCGCCGACAGTTCCTTGGAGGTGAAATAGCGGTTCAGCAGGTCCATGAACAGACCACGGTCAAAGCTGTCGTCGTGCTCTGCCCCCTGCTGGTCCCGCTCGAACCCGTCCCAGCTTACCTCGCAGCGGCGATAGGGCGCAAAGCCGTCGACCTCCTTCAGGACACGATACCGCGACAGCCCGGTCAGCGTGATCATGTACCGCCCGTCCTCGGTCTCTGAGAACTGCGTCACCCGGCCCGCGCAGCCGATCCGGTGCAACCCGTTCTCTTCGCGGCCCGGCACAACGTGCGGCTGCACCATGCCGATCAGCCGCGCCTCTGTCTTGAGGCAATCATCCAGCATCGCAAGGTAACGCGGTTCGAAGATGTGCAAGGGCAGACGCGCCCGCGGCAGCAGCAATGCGCCGGGCAGGGGAAAGACCGGGATCAGCCCCGGCAGATCTTTGAACCGTTTCATAGCAGACAAGGTAGACTGCCCATCCGGTCAGGCAAATATCATCGAGCTCAGTTTCCGCCGTCCGTTCAGGACCACCGGATCATTTGGCTTGAGCGCCTCGAAAATGGTGAACAACTGCGTCTTGGCGGCCCCGTCGTTCCACTCACGATCGCGGCGGAACATGTCCAGCAACTGACCCACCGCACCCTCGGCGTCACCTGCCGCATACAGGGCCTGCGCCAGATCGAACCGCGCCTGCATGTCCTCCGGGTCGGCCTCGACCTTGGCGGTCAATTCCGCCAACGGACCGGCATCCGCCGCCTGCCGCGCAAGCTGTAGCTGCGCATGGGCCGCCTCCAGCTCCGGTGCGGTGGAAATCTCTGCCGGAGCGCCGTTCAGGATCGCCTCGGCCTGATCCAGATCGTCCATGGCAATATGCGCCCGCACCAGCCCGGCGTAGGCCCCGGCATGGGCCGGTTCCTCACCCAGAATGGCCGCAAAGGTCTGCGCCGCGTCCACCGCCGCGCCCTGCTCCAGCATCTCTTCGGCCGCCGCCACCGCGTCGTCCAGCCCGCCAGAGGCATCCCCGCCAGAGGCCTGCACCACACGCTCGACAAAGGCCTTGATCTCGGATTGCGGCTGCGCGCCCTGAAAGCCGTCAACCGGCTGACCCTTGTAAAAGGCATAGACCGTCGGGATCGACTGGATCTGCAACTGACCGGCGATGTTCTGCGCCTGATCGACGTTGACCTTGACCATGCGCACGGCACCTTTGGCCGCCTTCACCGCGTCCTCCAGCATCGGGCCCAGCGTCTTGCAGGGGCCGCACCACGGCGCCCAGAAATCGACGATAACCGGCGTCTCCATCGAGCCGTCCACGACCTCGGCCATGAACTCCGCTTCCGAGACATCCTTGACCAAATTGTCCGCAGCCTGTTGGCCGCCACCCAGTTCCAGCATCTCGCCCCCCATGAGGTTCAGTGTCCGCGTCACGCCGTAAATGGCGCAGGGGGGGCAAGGATGCAAGGGGAGGCCGCCAGCGGCCCGCCAGGAGCGGCACTGGCCCGACACGGGTGTTCCGGAGCCAAAACGCAACTTGAAATTGATATTTTTCGAATTCGCGTGTAGCCTTGGGTCATTCCAGTTCTTGCCTGTGCCGCGTTTCGCGGCCTGTTTTTATAGTCCTTTTTGACGTCAAAGGAGATTCAAGGTGACCGATTTCGCCGAATACAGCCGTGCCGCGGCGCGCCATACCCACATTGTCGATGCCGTCATGACGCAAAGCCTGCCCATTCTGATGCGCTGGCCCCACCCGAACCCCCTGTGCGATTTTCTATGCCGACCGCAGCCGCAGCCGCAGCCGCTGCCGGTCAAGGCCAAGGCCAAGGTCGCGACCCGACCCTCGGGCTGGCAGCGCGGCGAAACCGCCCTGCGCCTTGCGGTGGCCGATCCGGTTCTGCCCCGGTCGGTCAGGTCGGACATGGCCGAGGTGATCGGCGGCCTTGTCACCTTGCGGGACGCGCTGCCGCGCCTCGAAGAAGACATCGCCCCCTATCTTGAAGAATTCGATGCCCATCGGGCAGAGGTCACAAGCCTCTCGGATATCGCCGACAGCCTGCGCGTGCTGCGCCGCAAACTGCGCGGCAAACCGGACAATGCCGCTGGCGTCGATGTGGCCCTTGCGATGCTTGAGGACGGCGCGGGCACGATCTACGACCCGCGGCACCCCTATTACCAAACCCTCGGCATGCTGGACCGGGTCGGTCCGGCCAGTTCCCCCACCGACCCCTCCAACCCCGACGACGTTCCCGACGTTCAGGCCAAGGGCTTCCTCGATTCAATCGGGGACGCTCTGTCTTCGGCAGCCGATTATGTGCTCGACACCGCGTGGGAGGACGCCAAGGGCGCGGTGGTTGGCGCAGGCGCAGGCGCGCTGGGGGCATGGGCCACCGGCGGCGGCTCTGCGGTGGGCGGAGCGGTCGTCGGGGCGGCGGCCAAGTCCGGCGCCAAGGTTGTCGACGACGTCGAGGATTCCGTTAAGGGCAAAGGCAAGGGCAAGGGGAAATAACGCGGGGCGCGGGGCGGCCCGCCGCCCTCACCGGTCGCGCCCCTGCCATTCCGGTCCCTTGCGGTCAAAGAAGTCTTCGGTGTCGCCCCATTCGGTGCGCCGCCGCAGGGCCTCTTCGTCGACCACCTCGGGTCGCAGGACATAATCGGAGGTGTCCGGCCCGTTGATGATCTTGGCCAGCCGCATATGCATGAAGCCGCGCAGCACCCGGTTCATCCGGTGTTGATATCCCGGACCCATCGCCTTGAAGAACTTCACCACATCCGCGTCGAACGCCACGGTGCAGCGGGTGCGTCTGGTGTCGCGGCGGTCCTTGTCTTCCCAGATCTCGTGCCAGTCGCGCGGACAGCCCTTGCGGTCCCACATGAAGTCCAGCAGGTCCCGTTCGACCATCTCCATGGCGTCGATGCCATACATCCAGTTCAGCCGTTCGCGCTTGGTCATGTCGGTGGCAGCTTGGCGCATATCCTTGCCCTCTTGCGGGTTTCGATCTGCCGCCATGCTGTCCGCAAACGGTTAACAGAGCCCATGCGCAGCGTGCGCACGGGATGTGCATGCTCTGTGCATGCGCTGTGCATGGCGGTTTTTACAGGTCGAAGCTGGCAAAAACCGGCGCGTGGTCAGAGGGCTGTTCCCAGCCCCGCGCGGCGCGCAGAACCCGGCTGGAATGGGAGGCGTTGACGATATCCGGGGTGGCCCAGACATGGTCCAGCCGCCGCCCCTTGTTGGCCGCGTCCCAATCCCGCGCGCGGTAGGACCACCAGCTGTACAGCTTGCCCACGGGCAAGTCCTTGCGGGTGACATCCACCCACCCCCCCGCATCTTGTGCCTGTTCCAGCGCCTCGACCTCGATGGGCGTGTGAGAGACCACCTTCAGCATCTTCTTGTGATCCCAGACGTCGTCTTCCAGCGGGGCGATGTTCAGATCGCCCACAAGGATCGCCTTTTCGGGCCGTTCCGCCGCAAACCAGTCACGCATTTCGGTCAGGTAATCCAGTTTTTGCCCGAACTTCACATTCTTGTCCCGGTCCGGCACATCACCCCCTGCGGGGACGTAAAAATTGTGGATTGTCAGACCGTTACCCAGACGCGCCGCGACGTGGCGCGCGTGGCCCAGGTTGGCGAAATCCTTGTCCCCAACATCCTCAAGCGGCAGTTTGGACAGGATCGCCACCCCGTTATACCCCTTCTCGCCCCGCGCCACCATGTGGGTGTACCCCAGCGCCGCAAAGACCTCATGCGGGATCTTGTCCACCGGCGATTTGCACTCCTGCAAGCACAGGACGTCGGGCGCTTCTTCGGTCAACAGCTTCTCGACCAAACCCGCCCGCAAGCGGACAGAGTTGATGTTCCATGTGGCAAGGGTGAAGGGCATGTGGGATCTCCGGATCATTTGGCGCGAGACTGCCAAGCCCAACCGCCACGCGCAACCGGGTTTGGGTGAGGCGATTTTTCGACGAAAAATCGCCCCTAGATGATCTCGTCCTCGTCATATAGCGGCGGCGCTTCAAGATCGTCCTCGAACCGCTCCGCCGCCGCCTCGGCCCGTGCCATCTCGCGGGGTTCGGCGATGTGAAACAGCGCATCGCCCTCATTGACCACGGGCAGGTCGGACCGGCCGATCACAATGCCCGTCACCTCTGCGACAACTTCGGCCTCGCGTTCGCCAAACGGATCAGAGACGACGCCAAGCACCTGACCTTTCTCGACAAAATCGCCTCGCCGCTTCAGCGTGCGGAGCAGGCCACCCGACGGTGCGCGCATCCACGACGACCGTTCGCAATAGACCGAAGCACCGCGCGCGCGTGGCACACCGCGCCCGGTGATCATCCCCAGTTTGGCCATGACCCGCAGAATGCCCGCAACCCCGGTCCGCGCGGCGTGTTCGTCAAACCGCAGCCCTTCGCCGGCTTCGAACAGCAGCACGTCGACCCCCGCCTGCGACGCGGCCAGCCGCAGCGACCCGTCGCGCGTCTTCGATGTCATGGTCACCGGCGCGGCAAAGACCTCTCCCAGTTCGCGCAGCCGCGCGTTGCCGGGGGTCAAACGGATCTGCGGCAGGTTCGTGCGGCCCACCGCCGCCGAATGCAGATCAATGCCGACGTCGCAACGCATCACGATCTCGCTCAGGAAGAGATGCGCCAGACGCGCCGCCAAAGAGCCCGCGGGCGAGCCCGGAAAACAGCGGTTCAGGTCGCGCCGGTCCGGCAGATACCGCGATCTGTTGATGAACCCGAAGGAGTTGACGATCGGCACCGCCACCAGCGTCCCCGACATCCGCGCCAGCGGCGCCGCCCGCAGCAGGCGGCGCACGATCTCGGCCCCGATGACCTCATCGCCGTGCACGCCCGCCGAGACGAACATCACCGTGCCGGGCCGCTTGGCGTGTATGACATGGGCCGACAGCGTAACCGGCGAGTGATCCGACAGCACCGAAACCGGCAGATCTACCGTCCGCCGACTGCCCGCCGCGATGGATTCGTCGCCAAGGATGAAGGGTTCTCTCATGACCGTACCTCCTGCTGTTCGGGATAAGGCGCGCGGCAGTATCTTGGCAAGCGTCCCCGCACATGACAGCGGGCGCCCCGATGGGACGCCCGCACGACCGATCCGGTTTGGATCAGGCCGGGTTCTTGGCGTAGCGCAGGTACGGCAGCTTGATATCCAGATCGCCGTATTTTTCCGCCGCGGCGTCATTGTCCAGCGACAAGGCCACGATCACGTCCTGCCCGACTTCCCAGTTTGCCGGCGTCGCCAGCGGCTGTTCGTAGGTCCGCTGAAGACCGTCCAATGCGCGCAGCACCTCGGCAAAGTTGCGGCCAACGGACATCGGATAGGTCATCATCAACTGCACTTTCTTGTTCGGTGCGATGATGAACACGGACCGCACCGTTGCGCTGTCCGCCGGGGTGCGCCCCTCGGGCAGGTAGGCCTCGGCGGGCAGCATATCCAGTGCCTTGGCCACGGTCAGGTCTTCATCCGCGATGATCGGAAAGCCCGCCGCGCTGCCTGCGGTCTTTTCGATATCGCCTTTCCATTTCTTGTGCTCTTCGACACCGTCGACGGAAATGCCCATCACCTTGGTGCCGCGCTTTTCCCATTCGGCGGCAAGCTGAGCGACCGCGCCGAATTCGGTGGTGCAGACCGGGGTGAAATCCTTGGGGTGCGAAAACAGGATTGCCCAGCTGTCGCCGATCCAGTCGTGCAGCACGACCTCCCCCAGATCGGTGGTCACGGTGAGGTTGGGGATCACATCGTTGATACGCAGTGCCATGGTCAGATATCCTTTCCTGTCCGAAAAACTCGGGTTTGGCTTACGGAGCTTAGATATATTCTGAGTTCAATATGTAAAGCCCCGCCTTGCACCCCAACCGGCGGGGTGACAGAGTGCCGCAAAATCGGCTGCCGCCCTGTAGGTAGGTTCCACGGGTCAGCCTGTCGATAGGTTATCAACGCAGGAGTAGAGCGATGATCGAGAAACGCCAATTCTATATCAATGGCGCCTGGGTAGAGCCGCTGGCCGGCACGGCGCATGAAGTCATCGACCCGTCGACCGAAGAGGCCTGCGCGGTGATTTCACTGGGCGGCGAGGCCGACACCAACGCCGCCGTGGCCGCCGCCAAGGCCGCCTTGCCCGGCTGGATGGCCACCCCGGTCGAGGACCGCATCGCCGCGCTGGAACGGGTCTATGCCGCCTACAAGGCGCGCGCCGAGGATCTTGGCCCGGCGATCAGCATGGAGATGGGCGCGCCCATCGACATGGCCAAGACCCAGCAGGTGGGTGCCGGTCTGTGGCACCTCAAGAACTTCATCACTGCCGCCAAGGCCTTTCCGTGGGAGGCACCGCTGGGCGATCATGCCCCCAACGACCGGATCATCCATGAGGCTGTGGGCGTTTGCGCGCTGATCACGCCGTGGAACTGGCCGATGAACCAGATCACGCTCAAGGTCGGCGCGGCGCTGGTGGCGGGCAACACGATGGTTCTGAAACCCTCGGAGGAAAGCCCGCTGGACGCGATGATCTTTGCCGAGATCATGCACGCCGCCGACCTGCCGCCGGGTGTCTTCAACCTTGTGAACGGGGATGGTGCGGGCGTGGGCAGCCAGCTGTCGTCGCATTCGGACGTGGATATGGTCAGCTTCACCGGCTCGACCCGCGCCGGGCGGCTGATCTCGATTGCTGCGGCTGACACGCTGAAACGCGTGCATCTGGAACTGGGCGGCAAGGGCGCGAACCTTGTGTTTGCCGACGCGGACGAAAAGGCGGTCAAGCGCGGTGTCCTTCACATGATGAACAACACCGGGCAAAGCTGTAACGCGCCCAGCCGGATGGTGGTCGAGGCGGCGCGCTATGAGGCCGCCGTCGAAGAGGCCGCCGCCGTTGCCGCCAAGGTCACCGTCGGCCCGGCCTCTGAGGAAGGCCGCCACATCGGTCCCGTGGTGAACGGCAGCCAGTGGGAAAAGATTCAGGCGCTGATCGAAAAGGGCATCGCCGAAGGGGCGCGTCTGGTGGCGGGTGGTCCGGGGCGGCCCGAGGGCTTCAACAAGGGGTTCTATGTGCGGCCCACCGTCTTTGCGGACGTGACTAATGACATGACCATCGCGCAGGAGGAAATCTTTGGCCCCGTCCTGTCGATCCTGAAGTTCGAGTCCGAGGAAGAGGCGGTTCAGATCGCCAACGACACCCCCTATGGCCTGACCAATTACGTTCAGAGTTCCGACCCCGCGCGGACCAAGCGGCTGGCGCGGCAGCTTCGGTCCGGCATGGTGGAGGTCAACGGCGAGAGCCGCGGCGCGGGCGCGCCCTTTGGGGGCATGAAAATGTCGGGCAATGGCCGCGAGGGCGGCAGCTGGGGCATTCATGACTTTGTCGAGGTGAAATCGGTCTCTGGCTGGGCCGCCGAGTAAGGCCCCAATCTCAGGGCTGTCCACGCGTGGACAGCCCTACGGGTCAGCAATATCAATGACTTACAGAGGCGTTTTAACGAACGCTTAGGAAACCGGGCCTTGTGAGGGGCCCGGTTTTTTGCTTGTCCGCCCCCCCGGTGGCAGAACGACGGCCCTGAAAACGCACCCGATCTGACGCCACGCAATCGACGGGTTTTGAGCCCCCCCGAGCGTCCGAAACAGCGCCCGAAACTGCGGCCCTGCGAGCGCGGCAGACCCATCGCCGCATCCAGTCAAACGAATTCCGGCCCGGACGGGTGGCCCAACCGAAGGTCAGCTTTTGGCCGCTGAAAGGCGGGACGCACCGGCCACGTGATCCGCAAGCTTACCCAGCGTTTGCCCGCCAAATTCAACCGCCCCGAACCCGATGACAATCGCGCGGCGTTCCGGTGTCGGGTGCAATTGGCGCAGGGTGACAACGGTCTTCCCGTTGCCTTGCTCATCAAAGGTCACAAGCAGCCGGAAAGCATCAGGATCGTCCGGCACGTCCTTGCCATGACGCGCCTCGATCAGGTTGGGACAATCGACGCGAAGGAAATCCATGCGATTGGAAAATCGCGTGCCGTCAGGGGCCACCATGTCGAACCGCCAAACCCCGCCGGTCCGGATATCCGCCTCATGCGTCTCTATCCGAAACCCGTCGGGTCCAAACCACTGCACAATCTGCGCCGGGTCGGCCCAGGCCTGAAAGGCCGTTTCGCGATCAGCGTTGACGACGCGGGCAAGGACAATTTCCCGCTGCAAGAGCGAAGGCTCCCACGCCGGGGCCACGTCCGTGAAACCTCTTGTCATGCGATTTCTCCTTTACGCGCCGTTCAATCACGCGTCGACAAGCGTTTTGGCATAGTCTTCGAGTTGCGTGACCACGGTGCCCCAGCCGTCAAAGAACCCCATATCCTCATGGGTTTTCCGCGCCTCGGGGGACCGGTGTCGCGCCGTGGCCGTGTAGGTGGTGCCGCCGTTTCCATCGTCTTCGAATTCGACGATTGCGGTCATGAAGGGGTCTGCGGCGGGCTTCCATCCTTCGCTGTAGGCATCGGTAAAGACCAGCCGCCTGCCCTCGACCACTTCGAGAAAGACGCCGGTGTTCGCCATCACATTGCCCTCGACATTGAAGGTCGTATTGAATTTTCCGCCGACACGCAGATCAATTTCGCAATCCTCGACAACGTGCGGTTTGGGCACAAAGAACTGCTTGATGTGTTTTGGGGTGGTCCAGCATTCCCACAGCACGGATCGCGGCGCTTGGATCGTGCGGGTGAAAGTCAGGTCAGTTTCAGGGTCCAGAATCATTTTCGACGCTCTTTCGCTAGGGCGGTTACGTAGTCATCAAATCGGTCGAGCCGTCCTTCCCAAATGGTCCGTTGTTCCGTCAGCCAGTCCCTGGCCGGAAGAAAGGCATCGGGGGAAAGCGCGCAGATGCGGGTGCGGCCTTGTTTCTGCGATGTGATCAGCTTGGCCGCTTCCAGCTTTTTCAGGTGCTCCATGAAGGACGGCAAGGCCATATCGTGCGGCTCTGCCAGTTCGCTGACCGAGGCCTCGCCCCGCGCCAGACGTTGCAGGATCATGCGGCGCGTCGGATCCCCGAGGGCGGAGAAACAGAGGTCGAGGTTTGGGTCAAGCTTAGACATATGCCTAAGTAACACATCAAGCGCGGTTGATCAACAACGTTTAGGGCTATGCCTAAGTGATGTGCCGGGCTGAAGCCCGGCCTACGGGTGTTGGTCAGAACGGCGGCGGGGCGCGGAATTTCATGCCTTTGCCGCTTTCGGGGTGGTTCACCCGCAGTTCCTCGGCGTGCAGCATCATGCGCGGGTATTGGTCAGCGGTTTCAGGTGCGTAGAGCGTATCGCCAAGGATCGGATGGCCCAGCGCCAGCGTATGCACCCGCAACTGGTGGCTGCGCCCGGTGTGCGGGAACAGCCGCACGCGGGTTTCCGTGTCCGAGGCTTTCAGCACCTTCCACAGAGTCAATGACGGCTTGCCGGTTTCATGGCAGACCATCTGCCGGGGCCGGTTGGGCCAGTCGACAATCAGCGGCAGGTCCACCTCTCCGGTCGCGGGCTGTAACCGCCCTTGCAGACGCGCCAGATAGGTCTTTTTCGTCTTGCGGGTTTCGAACTGAAGGTTGAGGTGCCGCTGCGCATGCGGTGTCAGGGCAAAGACCATCACGCCCGAGGTGTCGCGGTCCAGCCGGTGCACCAGCCGCGCCGTGGGAAAGGCCCGTTCAAGGCGGTGCAGCAGGCAATCGTGCAAGTCTTCGGTCTTGCCCGGCACGGACAACAGCCCGGCGGGTTTGTCGACAAGCAACAGGTCGCTGTCCTCATACAGGACAGGGATCTCGCCGGTGGGGGGATTGTAGTCGGATGCCATGCCCCCATGTGGCAAGCACGGACGCCGCGCGCAACCCCTGCCCCGCCGTTCTGCCCGGCGCGGCAGGGGCGGGGGGCTAGACCTTGACCCGCTCGGATTTGGGATCATAGAGCGGTTTGAGCGCGGGGGTGGCGGGCACGCGGGTGCCGGCGACGTCGATCTCGTAGGTCGAGGCAAGGACGTCCTGCGCGCTTTCGCCTTTGCAGGGGACATAGCCAAGGCCGATCGCCCCGCCCAGCGTGTGGCCATAGGCGCCGGAGCTGAGGTAGCCGACAATCTGGCCGTCGCGCAGGATCGGCTCATTGTGATAGACCAGCGGTTCGGGGTCTTGCAGCAGGAATTGCACCAGACGTTTGTCCAGCCCGGCGTCCTTTTTCGCCAGCACCGCGTCGCGGCCGATGAAGTCTGGCTTGGCGGTCTTGACGGCGAAGCCCAGCCCCGCCTCCAGCACGTGATCCTCGCAGGTGATGTCATGGCCGAAGTGGCGAAAGGCCTTTTCGGCGCGGCAAGAGTCCATGACGTGCATGCCGCAGAGTGTCAGGCCAAACTCCTGTCCTGCGGTGTGGATCGTGTCAAAGACATGCCCCGCCATGTCGGCGCTGACATAGACCTCCCAGCCCAGTTCACCGACATAGGTGACGCGGTGGACACGGGCCTGCCCCATGCCGATGTGGATGTGCTGGGCGGTGCCAAAGGGGTTGGTGGCATTGGTGAAATCGTCGGGTGAGACCGCTTGCAGGAGGGCGCGGGCCTGTGGCCCCATCACCGCCAGCACGCCTTCGCCCGCCGTGACATCGGTGATGACCACATTGCGGTCACCCAGATGGCGGCGCAGCCATGTTTCATCGGCGCGGCGCGTGGCGGCGGGGGTGACAACCAGATAGGCGGATTCCGACAGGCGGGTGACGGTGACGTCGGCCTCGATCCCGCCTTTGGCGTTCAGGAACTGGGTGTAGACGATCTTGCCCACCGGCACCGACATGTCGCCGCCGCAAACGTGGTTGAGGAAGGCCTCGGCATCGCGGCCTTCGACCCGCAGTTTGCCGAAGGAGGACATGTCGTACATGCCGACGGTTTCGCGAATGGCGCGATGTTCCTCGGCCGAATTGTCGAACCAGTTCTGGCGGCCCCAGGAGTAGCGGTATGCGCGTTCCTGCCCGTCGCGGGCAAACCAGTTGGCGCGCTCCCAGCCGCCGAGTTCGCCGAAGACCGCGCCGTTTTGGGCCAGACGGTCGTGAAAAGGCGAGCGGCGCAGGCCGCGTGCGGTCTCTTTCTGCCGGTAGGGGTAGTGGTCGGCATAGAGCAGGCCCAGCGTTTCCGAGACGCGCGCGGCGAGGTAGCTGGTGTTGGTCTGGAAGCCCTGCGCGCGGGCGATGTCGACATCCCCCAGATCAAAGGGTTTCTCGCCGTCGTTCATCCATTGCGCCAGCGCCATGCCCGCGCCGCCCGCCGACTGAATCCCGATGGAGTTGAAGCCCGCCGCCACCCAGACGTTATCCCGCCCCGGACACAGACCCATGTAATAGGCGTTGTCGGGGGTGAAGGATTCCGGCCCGTTGAAGAAGGTGTGAATGCCCGCCTGCCCCAGCATCGGCATGCGGTTGACGGCCTGTTCGAGGATCGGCTCGAAGTGGTCGAAATCTTCCGGCAGCTGGTCGAATTCGAAGTCGTGCGGGATGCCGTTCAGCGCCCAGGGTTTGGCGCCCGGCTCAAACGCGCCCAGCATCAGCTTGCCCGCGTCTTCCTTGTAATAGGCGCATTCGTCGGGCACGCGCAGCACCGGCAGTTGGGTCAGCCCGGCGATGGGCTCGGACACGATGTAGAAGTGTTCGCAGGCTTGCAGCGGCACATCGGTGCCCAGCATCCGGCCCACCTCGCGGCCCCACATGCCGGCGCAGTTGACCACGTGATCGGCGGCGATGGTGCCCGAGGTGCCGTCCTCTGCCTGCCAGTGCACCTGTGTGATGCGCTCTCCGACGGTGGTGACGCCGGTGGCCTTGGTGCGTTCGGCCACGGTCGCGCCGCGCATCCGTGCGCCCTTGGCCATGGCCAGCGCGATATTGGCCGGGTCGCCCTGCCCGTCCTTGGGCAGGAAGACGCCGCCCAGAACGCCGTCGGTGTTGAGGTGGGGATATTTCGCAGAAATATCGTCTCTGCCGATCTCGTCGATCTCGACCCCGAAGGCGCGCGCCATGGCGGCCTGCCTGCGCAGTTCCTCGTGCCGTTCGGCGGTCAGCGCCACGGTGATCGAGCCGACCCGCCTGAACCCGGTGGCCACGCCGGTTTCCGCCTCCAGCGTGCCGTAGAGTTCCTGACTGTATTTGGCGAGGCGCGTCATGTTGGCGGTGGCGCGCAACTGGGCGATGAGACCCGCGGCGTGCCATGTGGTGCCGGAGGTCAGTTGCTTGCGCTCCAGCAGGACAACATCGGTCCAGCCGAATTTCGTCAGGTGATAGGCGACGGAGCAGCCGATGACGCCGCCGCCGATGATGACGGCGCGGGCCTTGGTGGGAAGGGACATGGCGGGGTCTCCGGTCTTGAGCGTCAGAGCGCCCTGCGGGCGCGGAAGGGGGTATTTTCACAGAGAAGAAACATCAGGTGATCCGATGCCCGGCGGCGCGCAGGCGGCGGGCGATTTCGGCGATATGGGCGGGGCCGGTTTCGCAGCAGCCGCCGACGATACTGGCGCCCGCGTCGATCCATGTCATCGCGTGGTCGGCATAGATCGCCGGGCCGAGATCGCGGCGCGCGTGCAGCGATTCCGCGGTGGAGCCGCCGTCGAGAAAGGCCTTGGTGATCATGGTGAAGGCATTGGCGTAGGCCCCCATCGGCACACCGGCACCGGACAGCGCCTCCAGCGCGGCGGGCATCGCCTCTGGCGCGGAGCAATTGGCCAGCACGGCGTCGGCCCCTGACGCGATGCGCGCCGCCTCGGCCAGCGGTTCGCCCGAGCGCAGGCGGCTGCCGTCCTCGTCATCGACGGTGAACGCCAGCCAGACCGGTTTGTCGGTGAGGCGGCCCGCCGCGAGGCAGGCGCGTGCGGCGTCGAGCGAGGCGATGGTTTCGAACAGCAGCAGGTCGACAGCGGGGGCCAGCAGGCCCGCGACCTCGGCGTAAAGCGGGGTGGCGGTGACATAATCCGGGTGCAGGTCGGCCCGGTAGCTGGCCCCCAGCGGGCCGATGGACCCGGCGATCCGGCCGCGCGCGCGCACGGCGTCGGCCTCTGCAAGGGCGGCGCGGTGCAGCGCCTCGAACCTGTGCTGCATGTCGGGGATCGCCGCGCCGGAGGCGGCGTAGTGATTGGTGGCTCCGCCGCGCAGCCGGTCGCGGTGGATAGCGTAGCTGTTGGTGGTGGCCACCGTTGCGCCCGCGTCGGCGTAATCGCGGTGCACCTCACCCACCAGACCGGGGTGGTCGATCATGACCTGTGTCGACCAGAGCGGGCTGGCCGGTTGACCGGAGCGGCGGATCAGTTCCTGTCCCATGCCGCCGTCGAGCAGAGTGATATGTGTCACAGGTTGACCTCCCTTGCCAGATCGCGGCTGCCCAGCAGCAGCGCCGCGCCGATCATCAGCCCGCCCGACACGCGGTTCAGCCTCCGGCCCGACAGCCGCAGCGGCCCCGACAGGAGGCGGGTGGCGGCAAAGCCCCAGAGGATCAGGATCACGCCGTCGACCAGCAGGTAGGTGCCCCCCAGCAGCACAAGTTGCGGGACAACCGGCGTGGCCGGGTCGATGAATTGCGGGAAAAGCGCGCCGAAAAACACCACCGCGTAGGGGTTGGCGGCGGAGGTGAGAAAGCCCTGCCGGAACAGCCCCCGGCGGCGCGCCAGCGGGGCGGCGCCAGGGCGGTCTGTTGCGGGCGCGCGCAGGATCAGGCCGAGGCCGATCCAGACCAGATAGGCCACGCCCGCCCATTTCACCCAGACCAGCGCACCGGCCGAGGCCGCGATCACCGCGACCAGACCAAAGGCCGCGGCGGTCATTTGCAGGACGTTTGCACTCAGATCGCCCGCCACGGTCCACAGGCTGCGCCGCAGCCCGTGCCGCAGGCTGTTGGACATGATCAGCAGCTGGCTGGTGTCGGGGGGCGTGGCGAAAAACGCCGCAAGGACCGCGAGGTAGATCAGGTAGCTTTCGAGTGTCACGCCTTCAGCCTTTCGTTCTGCGGATCCCACAGCGGTTGATCCGCCTTCACCACGGCGCGGCGTCTTTCCCCGTAGATGTCGATCTCCAGTTCGGTGCCGGGCGTGGCCAGATCGCGGCGGATCATGCCCAGCGCGATGGAGGCGTCGATGCGGTGGCCCCAGCCGCCGGAGGTGGTTTCCCCGACGATCTCACCGTCGTGCCAGACCGTCGACATATAGGGCGCGTCCGCCGCGCCCGCCTCCACCACCATCGTGACAAAGCGTTTCTTTGGTCCTTGCTGTTTCTCGGCCATCAGCGCCGCTTGGCCGGGGAAGGCCTGCGGCTTGTCGAGTTTCACAAAGCGCTCCAGCCCGCCCTCAAGCATCGAGTAATCGGTGGAGAGGTCGCCTTTCCACGCGCGATAGCCTTTTTCGAGGCGCAGGGAATTGAGCGCATACATGCCAAAGGGTTTCAGCCCCTGCGTCTGCCCGGCGGCCATGATCGCATCATAGACCCGCGGGGTATCCGCAATCTTGGAGTGGACCTCCCAGCCCAGCTCTCCGGCGAAACTCACCCGCACCAGTTGCACCCATGTGCCGTCCAGTTGCGCCGATTGATGGGTCAGCCAGGGTTGGGTCAGGTCGGCCTCTGTCAGGGTTGCCAGAATGTCGCGGGATTTCGGGCCGGTCAGGATCTGGCAGGCGAAGTCGCGCGTCACATCCGTGAGGGTGAATCCCGCACCGGCAGGCGCGTGCCGTTGCAGCCATTCAAGGTCATGCCATTGCGCCGCCGCCGCGGTGATCAGGAAAAAGTCATCCTCGTCCAGTCGCATGGCGGACATTTCGGTCACGATGCGGCCCCGGTCATCGGCGAAATACAACAGGCCGATGCGCCCGACCTTGGGGATGCCGCCGGTACACAGGCCGCGCAGGAATTCCGCCGCGCCCTCCCCTTGCAGGCGGTAGCGCGAAAACCCCGGCAGATCGAGGAGGCCGGCGGCGTCGCGCACCGCGTGGCATTCCTCGCGGATGCGGGGCTGCCACGGGCCATTGCGGTCCCATGTGTGGGTTGCCGCCTCGGAGGTGTCGTCGCCCGGTTGCGCGTACCAGTTCGCCCGCTCCCAGCCGTTGTAGGCCCCCATGACGCCGCCTTGGGCAAGGATGCGGTCATGCACCGGCGACAGCTTGCGGTTGCGGGCGGCGGGCCATTCGTGGTGCGGGAAGTGCATGGCGTATTCGTGGCCGTAGACCTCTATCGCCTTGTCGATGCAGTACTGTGGGTCGGTGTAATCGGTGTAGCGGCGCGGATCGACGGCCCACATGTCCCATTCGGTCTGGCCCTCGGTGACCCATTCGGCCAGCACCTTGCCCGCGCCGCCCGCCTGGGTGATGCCAAAGGTAAAGACACAGGCCTCAAAGGCGTCGGGCACACCCGGCATCGGGCCGATCAGCGGCAGGCCGTCGGGGGCATAGGGGATCGGGCCGTTGATGTTGCGGCCCACGCCGCCCTCGCCCAGCAGCGGCACACGGGCCATGGCGTCCTCGATGTGCCATTCCAGCCGCTCCAGATCGTCGGGGTAAAGCTGAAAGCTGAAATCCTCGGGCATGGGGTCGTCCGGCGTGACCCAGTGCGCCTTGCAGTTGCGCTCATAGGGGCCAAGGTTGAGGCCGTTCTTTTCCTGCCGCAGGTAATAGCTGCTGTCGACGTCGCGCAGGAGCGGAAGCTTGCCGTTCTCAGCCGACCACTCCTTCAGCGCCGGGATTTCCTCGGTCAGGAAATACTGGTGGGACATGACGGCCATCGGCACGGTACGCCCGCCGTAGGGCTTGAACCACTCGCCGACCCGCTGGGCGTAATATCCGGCGGCATTGACCACCTTTTCGCAGCGGATGTCACCCTTGTCGGTGTGCACGATCCAGCCGTCGCTGTCGCGGCTGACGCCGGTGGCCGGGCAGAACCGTTCAATCCGCGCCCCGGCCATGCGCGCGCCCTTGGCCAGCGCCTGCGTCAGTTGCGCCGGGTCGATGTCGCCGTCGTCGGGATCATACAGCGCGCCCGTCAGATCATGAGTTTCAAGGAACGGATAGCGCGCCTTGAGATCCGAGACCGCCAGCATCTCCAGATCGAGCCCCTGATAGCGCCCCATGGAACAGGCGCGTTCGAATTCCTGCATGCGCTCTCTGGAATGACCCAGACGGATCGACCCGGTGACATGGTAATTCATCGGGTAGTCGACCTCATCGGCCAGCCTGCGATACAGATCCAGCGAATAGCGCTGCATGTTCATCACCGCCCAGGACGTGCTGAACGAGGGGCAGTTGCCCGCCGCGTGCCAGGTGGATCCGGCCGTCAGCTCGTTCTTTTCCAGCACGACCACATCCCACCCGGCTTTTGCGATGTGATAGGCACAAGAGGCCCCCACCGCGCCACCGCCGATAATGACCACGCGGGCCTGCGTCGGAAACTCGGACATGATCGCCCCTCCTGTCAGCTGCTCTGCGGAACGTCGTCCGCGATGTCATAATAATCGCCCTTGTCGGCGGTGAAGATGTGCTTTTGCAGCCGCAGCCCCGTGGGCGCGTCCAGCGCCCCAAGGGCAAAGCTGATCGTGTCCTCGGCATGGGCGTGCCAGAACAGAAAGCTGCCGCAGGTCGGGCAAAATCCGCGCTGCGCCTGCGCGGAACTGTCATACCAGCGCACCGGGCCGGCGATGGTCAGCGCGGGTTTGGGCACATGGGCAGAGGCCCAGAGATGACCGGACTGGCGGCGGCACTGACCGCAATGGCAGACGCTGGCCCCCTGCGGGCGCGCGTCGGTCTGAAAGGTAATGGCGCCACAGAGGCACTGGCCCTTGGTCATGTTGCTAGCTCCGAACCGGGGTCGAGGATGCGCCAAGCGCACTCCCGTAGAGGATGAAACAGGCGGCGAGGACGCGGCGGATGGCGGTGTTGGCAATGACCGACAGCTCCCGCCGCCCCAGCCACGCCCCCAGCGCGGTGTAACCCGCGTAGCTGAGACAGGTGATCGACAGCGCCGTCGGCACGATCACCCACATCTGCTGCCCGACAGGGACATCCGGCATGACGAACTGCGAAACGGCCGCCAGATAAACCGCGACGGACTTCGGATTGGCCGCGGCGATGGCGAAGGCGCGACCGTAGATATGGACCGAGGACGGCGCGATCTCGATCGCCCGCGCGGCGCGCATCCAGTTGCGCACGCCCAGCCAGATCAACAAGCCCGCACCCATCAGCTTGGCCACGAAAAACGCGGTCGGCGAGGCGGCGATCAGCGCGCTGACCCCCAGCGCCGACAGCGCAAGGAACAGCGCCGCCTGCGTCAGCATCGCCGCCACCCCCCAGAGCGCGCGGGCAAAGCCGAAATTCATCCCGTTCTGGATGCAATTGACCGCGTTCGGGCCGGGCGAAGTCACGAACACCACCCAGAACAGCGCAAAGAGGGTCCAGCCATCGAAACTCATGGTCCGGCCTCCTGCAAGACGCGACCTGTTGCTTCTTCTCTGTCCAAATCCCCCCGCCGGAGGCGTTCCGACATGGCCGCCCGCACCCCGTCTGACGCTGTGGACAGAACCGCCATGTCAGTACACCGGCGGGGCGATGACCCAGATCGCCAGCGCCGCCTCGTCATAGGGGTTGGACCAGCGAAACGGCTCGCCGCGAATGCGAAAGCTGTCGCCGGGAAAAATTGTGAATTGGTCCTCCCCGATGGTCAGGTCCAGTTTGCCGGACATCAGATAGCCCACCTCTTGCGTGGGCCGGGTGACGGTTTCACCGATCTCCGAGCGGGCCTCGAAGGTGGAATGCACCATCTCGAACGCATCGGTCAGGTCCGGCGACAGCAGTTCCTCGACCAGCCCCGTCACCCGCGACCCGATGGGGCGGCGGGTGCCCTGCCGCACGATCCGGCCCGCCTCTGGCCCCGCGACCGCCCCGTGCCGCGCCAGCATCGAGACCGAGACATCCAGCGCCTCGGCCAGATGCCGCAGATCGGTGATCGACGCCTCGGAGAGATCGCGTTCCACCTGGCTCAGCCAGCCGACCGAGCGGCCCAGCCGGTCGGCAAGCTGTTGCAGCGTCAGCCCACGGGTGCGGCGGAGCGCGCGCAGGTCGGCACCAAGCGTCGTGGGCAGGGGATGCGGGTGTGACATGTTCCGAGTCGTGAAAAATTGCGCCTGAATTTCACGTTGCCATGGGCGTGTGAAATTTCAAAGCTTTTTTTCACGGGCTCAGACGGCGTCGTGAAACGCCGCATCCAGAATGGCTTGCAGGGCCGTGGCATCCTCTGGGGTGAAGGCATCGGGCTGATTGCTGTCGATGTCGAACACTCCGATCAACCTGCCCGCGCCGTCGCGCACCGGCAGCACCAGTTCCGACCGCGTGGAACTGGCGCAGGCGATATGACCGGGAAAGGCATCCACATCCGCGACCAGTTGCGCCTCACCGGTGCGGGCACATGCGCCGCAGACGCCGCGCGAAAACGGGATCACAAGGCAGCCGTGGCCACCCTGATACGGCCCGATCTTGAGCAGTTCCAGCGCGACCACCCGGTAGAAGCCGGTCCAGTCAAAGCGGTCGTCGGCGTGGTGGACCTCGCAGGTCACGGTCGCCATCAGCGCCACGGCGTCGGTTTCGCCCGCGGTGAGGGCGGCGATGGTTTTTGTGAGCGTAGAGTAGTCAACAGACATGATGCGCCTTTGTGCGAGGACAGGACCGGGGGCGCGGCCCCCGGACCCCCGGGATATTTCAGGACAGAAGAAACGCGAAGATCAGATCCGCTCGATGGCGATGGCCGTCCCCTCGCCGCCGCCGATGCAGATCGCCGCCACGCCGCGCTTGAGCCCGCGCTTTTCCAGAGCGTTCAGCAGCGTGACGATGATCCGCGCGCCCGACGCCCCGATGGGGTGGCCCAGCGCGCAGGCACCGCCGTTCACGTTCACGATGTCGCGCGGCAGGCCCATTTCCTTCATGAAGGCCATGGGGACCACGGCGAAGGCCTCGTTCACCTCCCAGAGGTCCACATCGCCGGTCTTCCAGCCGATCCGCTGGAGCAGTTTGCGGGCGGCGGGCACCGGGGCTGTCGGGAACAGCGAAGGGGCCTGTGCGTGGCTGGCATGGCCAAGGATCTTGGCGCGCGGCGTTGCGCCCACGGCAATCGCCGCATCCAGCGTCGACAGCACCAGTGCGGCGGCCCCGTCCGAGATCGACGAGGAATTGGCGGGCGTCACCGTGCCGTCCTTGCGGAAGGCTGGTTTCAGCATCGGGATCTTTTCGGGGCGCGCCTTGCCCGGCTGTTCGTCGCGGGTGATGACCTCTTCGCCGTGGCGCATGTGCAGCGTGACCGCCGTGATCTCATCGTCGAAGGCCCCCGAGCGTTCCGCATCCAGCGCATTCGACAGCGAGGCCAGCGCGTATTGGTCCTGCGCCTCGCGGGTGAACTGGAACGCCTCGGCGCAGTCTTCGGCGAAGGTGCCCATCAGGCGGCCCTTGTCATAGGCGTCTTCCAGCCCGTCGAGGAACATGTGGTCCACCACCTGACCGTGGCCGATGCGCGCGCCGCCGCGCATCTTGGGCAGCATGTAGGGCGCCTGGGTCATCGATTCCATGCCACCCGCGACGATGGTCTGCGCCTCGCCCAGCGCCAGCCGGTCCCAGGCGAACATCGCCGCCTTCATGCCCGATCCGCACATCTTGTTGAGGGTGGTGGCGGGCACCTCTTCGCCGAGACCCGCCGCAAAGCCCGCCTGACGCGCCGGGGCCTGTCCCTGACCGGCGCCCAGAACGCAGCCCATCAACAGCTCATCGACCACGGGCCCGCCGGCCTGCGCCAACGCCGCGCGGATCGCCGCGCCGCCCAGCACGCTGGCGGGTTGTTCGGCAAACACGCCCTGAAATCCGCCCATCGGTGTCCGGGCCGCCCCGGTGATCACGACAGTCTGCATGTGCAAGTCTCCCTTTGTCGGGATCTGCATACAGAATGGTAAGGATTGCCGTCTAGTCTTGAGCGGACACGAGACAAAGAGGACGGCATGCAACTGACCACGCATCTTCAGGACGGTGTCGATATCATCACCGTAGACGCCACCCGAATCGACGCCGCAGTCGCGATCCAGTTCAAGGATCGCATGCGCGAGGTTCTGGGCACGGACAAACCGCGATACGTGCTGGACCTGCAACAGGTGGAATTCATCGATTCCAGCGGTCTGGGCGCGATCGTCGCCGGGATGAAGCTGTTGCCAAAGGGCGGCACACTGGAACTGGCCGGCTTGCGCCCCGCCGTCGACAAGGTGTTTCGCATGACCCGGATGGATTCGATCTTTGCCATCCACCAATCCGTCCAAGACGCCGCCAGTATCTGACCCCCGGACCGGAGCGACAGTTCATGCAAGCGGAGCGGCTGGAAGACGGCGCCTTTCTGATTTCCTGCCGGATGGACAGTACCCCGGACGATGTCCAGACCACGCTGCTCGACATCAACGACCTGCTTCAGGGTGAGGACATCGCGCCACCACCCGACTGCAACTGGGAGCTGGTGGTCGCGGAGGTGCTGAACAACATCGTTGAACATGCCTATCAGGACCGGGCGGGCGGGGACATCCTGCTCAAGCTCCGGTTCGGGCACGACCGCCTGACCGTCGAGTTCACCGATTTCGGCCTGCCGATGCCCAGCGGCACGCCCCCCGAGGGCGCGCCGGCCAATCTGGATGTGCCGGTCGAGGACCTGCCGGAGGGCGGCTTTGGCTGGTTCCTGATCCGCTCGCTCAGCGAGAACCTGAGCTATTGCCACGACGGCACGCGCAACCATCTCACCTTGGCAATTCCGCTGTCCCCCGATCTGCCGCAATAACCACGCCACGACGCGTGGGCCATCTGGCGCACAGAGAGGGTAGCGCCAGCGCCGCACTCACTGTTCGCCAAATGGCCCCGCCCCCGCCTCAATCCCGCCTGTATCTGCCGACAGTCTTGGCCCTGTAGCTGCATATGGCTTCACTCGGCGCCGCGCGTTTTCAGCCCCCACCCAGTGCGCGGCGCCGAGGCTACTTTCCCCCAATTCTAGTTGGTTCGTTTGCATCGCTGGCACCGCCCTGTGCCGCCATGAGATTACCCGCAGCGCACCACATTTCCGCCCCGATCGAGTCGCATACCAAAAGGGTAGCTGCATATGGCTTCCCTCGGCGTCGCGCGTTTTCAGCCCCCACCCAGTGCGCGGCGTCGAGGACTTTAACCTCCCCTCCCCAGATTGACCTTGCGCGGCGCGCTTCTATGCTCACCCGGCAAAACGAGGGAGCCTGACAGCACATGCGCGATTTTCACAAACCCGGCCGATCCGCCGTCATGGCCCTGAACGGGATCTGCGCCACGTCTCATCCGCTGGCCGCGCGGGCCGCCGTCGATATCCTGCAACGCGGCGGCAACGCCATGGACGCGGCGCTGGCCGGGGCGGTGATCCTTGGACAGGCGGAACCGGCGATGACCGGGCTGGGCGGCGATTGTTTCGCGCTGGTCTCGCCCGCAGGCGGCGATGAGGTCATCGCGGTGAACGGGTCCGGGCGCGCGCCCGCCGCTGCCAGCGCCGCGGCGCTGCGGGCGGCCGGGCACAGCGCCGTTCCGCCCACCAGCGCCTTTGCGGTCACGATCCCCGGCGCGGTCGATGCCTTTTGCACCATGTCCGAAAAATGGGGGCGGCTGGGTCTGGCGGACTGCGTCGCGCCCGCGATCCGCTATATGGATGAGGGCGTGCCGGTCGCGCCGCGCGTGGCGTTTGACTGGATGGAAAGCTCGGACCAGTTGCAGGGCGCGGCGCAGAGGCATTACCTGAACGACGGGGCCGTGCCACGTGTCGGCGACATCTTTCGCCTGCCGGGCAACGCCGAGGTTTTGCGCCGCATCGCCGCGCAGGGGCGGGACGGATTCTACACCGGCGAGGTGGCCGAAGACATGTGCGCCGCGCTCAACGCGGCGGGCGGGGCGCATACGCTGGAGGACTTCGCGGCGACGGCCTGCACCATCACGCCGCCACTGTCGGGCAGCTACAAGGGGCGCGCGTTGCTGGAGACCCCGCCCAACGGTCAGGGGGTGACGGCGCATCTGCTGCTGAACATCCTGTCGCATTTCGATCTGGCGGCGATGTCGCCGTTCGGCGCGGACCGGGTGCATATCGAGGCGGAGGCGGCCAAGCTGGCCTATGATGCGCGCAATCGGTTTCTGGCCGACGCGGATCATATGACCCGGCTGGATCACCTGCAAAGCCCCGAGACGGCGGCGCGTCTGGCGGCGTTGATCGACCCCAAACGGGTCATGACCGCCCCGGCGGCGCTGGCCGAAGAGGTCCACCGCGAGACGATCTATATCACCGTCGTGGACCGCGACCGGATGGCGGTGTCGTTGATCTATTCGATCTTCAACAGCTTTGGCTCGGGGATTGCGTCGGACAAATTCGGCATCCTGTTCCAGAACCGTGGCGCGGGCTTTACCCTGCAAGAGGGGCATCCGAACGAGATGGCCGGCGGCAAGCGACCGATGCATACGATCATCCCGGCGATCCTGATGGAAAAGGGACGCGTGGCCATGCCCTTTGGGGTCATGGGCGGGCAGTATCAGCCCAATGGGCACGCGCGGGTGCTGACCAATATGATCGACTATGGGATGGACCCGCAGGCGGCCCTCGATGCGCCGCGGAGTTTTGCCGACAAAGGCAAGCTGAGGCTGGAGCGGGGCTATGATGAGGCGGTCTTTGCCGCGCTGGCCGAGAGGGGGCATGAGATCGAGGTGCCCGGCGCGCCGATCGGGGGCGCTCAGGCGATCATGATCCATGAGAATGGCGTTCTTGAGGGGGCTTCGGACCCGCGCAAGGATGGCTGTGCGATCGGGTATTGAGAAGACGCCCCGGCACCTGTCCACGCGTGGACAGGTGCCGGGGCATGTAAATTCAATAGGTTACAGAGACGTTTTCACGAAGCGTTAGGAATTAAGGCGCAAGAGATGGACGCGAGGCCCCGGATCAAGTCCGGGGCTGCGTCGGTCTGTGAGAACGGGGTGACCTTGGCAAGATTGCCTGGACCGTCAGCAGGCGCTCAGTAGGAATACTGCGCGTAGATCTTGGTCAGGTCGCCGTTCCAGTCGCCGTGGTAATGCTCCAGAAGTTCGTCGGAGGGCACCTTGCCGCTGTCGACGCTTTCCTTCAGCGCGTTCAGGAAGTGGGTCTCATCCGGCACAAGGCCCCCTGCCCCCGGACGGGCGCGGGCGACAAGCCCGGCCTCGCAGATCGTCAGCACTTCGCGGGCGAGGTCGTGCATGTTGATCTTGCCCACCTGCGCCTGAAGCCCGTCGCGGGTGGCCGCAAGGCGCAGCGCCTCGCGGGTGTCTGCGTCCCAGCCCTTGGCCAGATCCCAGACCGCATCCAGCGCGGACTGGTCGTACATCAGGCCCACCCAGAACGCGGGCAGCGCGCAAAGCCGCCGCCACGGGCCGCCATCCGCGCCGCGCATCTCGATGTATTTCTTCATCCGGGCGTCGGGGAAAGCGGTGGTCAGGTGATCGGCCCAGTCGGACAGGGTGGGCGTTTCGCCGGGCAGCGCGGGCAGCTCGCCTTCCATGAAATCGCGGAACGACATGCCCAGCGCGTCGACATAGACCCCGTCGCGGTAGACAAAATACATCGGCACATCCAGCGCGTAGTCGACCCAGCGTTCGAACCCAAAGCCGTCTTCGAACACAAAGGGCAGCATCCCGGTGCGCGCATCGTCGAGCGTTTCCCAGATCTGCATCCGCTTGGATTTGACGCCGACCGGCTTGCCCTCAAAGAACGGTGAATTGGCGAACAGCGCGGTAGCCACGGGCGACAGGGCAAGGGCAACACGCATCTTTTGCACCATGTCCGCCTCTGACGCGAAATCGAGGTTCACCTGAACGGTGCAGGTGCGGCGCATCATTTCCTTGCCCGTGGTGCCCACCTTATCCATGTAGGCATCCATCAGCTTATACCGGCCTTTGGGCATCAGCGGCATCTGGTCATGGGTCCAGATCGGCGCGGCCCCCAGCCCGATAAAGCCGACGCCGATTTCGTCAGCGATATCCTTGACTTGCAGGAGGTGCTCATTCACCTCATCGCAGGTCTGGTGGATGGTTTCCAAAGGCGCGCCGGACAGTTCCAGCGCCCCACCGGGCTCCAGCGAGACATTTGCGCCGTCCTTGGTCAGGCCGATGATGTGGCCACCTTCGGAGACCGGATCCCAGCCGTGGCGGTCGCGCAGCCCCTCAAGCACCGCGCGGATGGATCGGTCGCCGTCATAGGGCAGCGGTTTCAGCGTGTCCTTGCAGTAGCCGAATTTCTCATGCTCGGTGCCGATGCGCCAATCTTCCTTGGGCTTGCATCCCGAGGCCAGATATTCGGCCAGTTGCTCTTGGGAAGTGATCGGCCCGCCGCCGGATTGAGGGATGGACATGTCTTGCTCCGGATCTGGTGGCCTTTGTGGCCTATTCTGTTGTCGCCATTCGGCCAGAGTGTCAATGCAGGCGACGCGCCGCGTCGCGCACAGAGGCCGCGCGCCAGATGACAACGATGTGCGCCGCGCGCTCTTGCATCTGGCGCAGCATGTGTTCGGTGCGGATGCCCGGCAGGGTGGCGAAAGCGTCAAAAAGCTGGTCCGCGCCGGTGGCGGTCAGCGGGATTTCAAGGCGCGGCTGGCCCGGAGCCATCAGCAGCCAGACCGGCGGTCTGGAGGTCGGGTCAAGGCTGAGCGCCTCCAGCGCGTCCAGATCGACGATGCCGCCAGAGAGTGGGCCGAAATAGCTGATCCGGCGTTCGACGATCTGCACAACCCCCGGCCCGCCATCGCCGGTGCGAAAGCGCGCCCGCTGAATGCCGGTGACGGTGAGGGCCAGGCCAATCGCGACCACAAGGTAGCCGATCCAGTGCAGCAGGCCGCCGCCGGTGAAGAAGGCCCAGTAAAGGCCCAGAACGATCACGGCGAGGCCAATCAGCGCCTCTTGCCAGCGCTTGATCGCGGCGGCGGCGGCGGGGCGGATCATTGCGCTATGCCAAGCTCTGAGAAACTGAAATGCACATGGTATTTCATCAATCGAAGATTCGGGATCGCCCGCGCCGCAGCAATTGTGCGTCTATCGAATTCATGCGCCACGATAATTCCGGCCACTGATCGCGCCGGCTCTTCTTCCAGCAAGTCTCCCATATAGCCAAGGATTTGCGCAATGACTCGCGGGTCAGTCTGTCCCGCTTTCAACTCGACTACGACAAAGTCCTTTGCTTCATTTTCGCAAAGAATATCGATGTAGCCAGAGGCAACGGACCGCTCCACACCGTCATCGACAATGCTCAGGTCTTTGCCTAGCGACAAAATATCCCGACGAAGCGCAGCTTGCATGTCCCTTTCCAATGCCAGTTTGTGGCGCTCAGGTTGGGCGGTAGCGACTCGATCAGAGAATTCGACTTCTGTGTCGCCTTCGTCGTCGAGAGGAACCCCGTCGGTTTCTTCCAGAAACCGGCCATATCGCAGCGCGGCATTTTTGTAAGAGGCCAGATTGTTCCTGATATTGCCATTGAATTGAATTCGAGACGGGTTGGGGCGACCAAGGCGTTCATCTTCGGTCGAGTAAGTGAGCTCTCGAATCACTTCCTCAAACGTGTTGGAAGCAATCAGATCGTCAATGGGACCATAGCATTTTTCAACCTTACCGACGCGATGCAATTGCGCGCCTCGGGTATTTTCAGCATACCCTTGACGCTCCATCCAGATTTCAAAGTCGTTGCGCATCAAGCACTCCTGTCATGCAAAACTAGTCGACATTTCCAAATCTTAGATGGTCCAACCAGTACATTCCGCCACTGTCCTCTGGCGGGGCGGATCATTGCCAGTCTCCAAGCGTGGTTTGCCAGATCGTCAGGGCGGCGACGGCGGCGGTGTCGGCACGCAGGATGCGCGGGCCAAGGGCGACCGGGTGGGCAAAGGGCAGCGCGTGCAGTTTGCTGCGTTCCGCGTCGGAAAACCCGCCCTCGGGGCCGATCAGGATGGCCCATGGGCCGGGGGTCTGCGGCAGGGTGGCGGGTTCGCCCGCGCGGCCCTCATCGCAGAACATCAACTGGCGGTCTGCGGGCCAGTCGGCCAGCAGGCGGTCTAGGCGGGTGAGGTCGGTGACTTCGGGGACGTAGGTCGCGCCGCATTGCTCTGCCGCCTCTGTCGCGTGGGCCTGAAGGCGGTCCTGCCGGATGCGTTCAGAGTTTGTAAAGGCGGTTTGGACCGGCAGGATGCGGCGCGCCCCCATCTCGACCGATTTTTCGACGATGAAATCGGTGCGCGCCTTTTTGATCGGAGCGAACAGCAGCCAGAGGTCAGGCGGCAGGGTTTGCGGCGCGGTCTGGGCGCGGCATTCCAGCGTGCCGCCGCGTTTTCCGGCCTCCGTCACCTCGGCCCGCCATTCGCCGTCTTGGCCGTTGAACAGCGCCACCTGCGCGCCGGTGGTCAGCCGCATCACGCCGAAGAGGTAATGCGCCTGCTCCCGCGACAGGCCGACCTGTTGTTCCTGCCCCAAGGGGTGCTCTACATAGAGGCGGATTTTTGGCGACTGCACTGTCATTGGGGGAACATATGTCCGGCACGCAAGAGAGACCAGAGGCCGAGGGTCAGGTTGCCGATGCCGTGCGCGGCAATTGGGTCGATCTGTATGCCCCCGCGTGGACGCGCCCCTATCTGCGGCTGAGCCGGGCGGACCGGCCGATTGGCACTTGGCTGCTGTTGCTGCCGTGCTGGTGGGGGTTGCTGTTGTCGATGATCCACGACGGGCAGGCGCGGTGGTTCGATCTGTGGATCTTTGCCGGGTGCGGGATTGGCGCGGTGCTGATGCGCGGCGCGGGCTGCACGTGGAACGACATCACCGACCGGGGGATTGACGGGTCTGTGGCGCGGACGGCCTCGCGGCCCATTCCGTCGGGGCAGGTGACGGTGAAACAGGCGCTGGGATGGGCGGTGGTGCAGGCGGTGGTCTCTTTCGGGATATTGATTACCTTTCCGCCCGCCGCCATCGCGCTGGGGGTGCTGAGCCTGCTGCCGGTGGCGGTCTATCCCTTTGCCAAGCGGTTCACGTGGTGGCCGCAGGTGTTTCTGGGCATCGCCTTCAACTGGGGCGCGCTGCTGGCGTGGACGGCGCACAGCGGGCGGCTGGAGTGGCCGGCGGTGCTGTTGTATCTGGCGGGCATGGCGTGGACGCTGTTTTATGACACGATCTATGCCCATCAGGACACCGAGGACGACGCGCTGATCGGGGTGAAATCCACCGCGCGGCTGTTTGGCGATGAGACCCCGAAGTGGCTGAAGCGATTCCTTGTGGCCTCGGTCGCGTTGATGGGTTTGGCGGTGGTCGCCGCCGCGCCGGACGGCAACCCGCTGGCGCTGATCCTGATGATCGCGGGGCCTTGGGCGATGGGCTGGCACATGGTCTGGCAGCTGGGCCGGGTCAAGCTGGACGACAACGACCGGTTGCTCAGTCTTTTCAGGTCGAACCGGGACGCGGGGCTGTTGCCTGTGCTGTTTTTCGCCATCGCCCTGATCGCCTGATTGCAGAGGCCCCCGCGCTTGCGTATCAGGAATTGAAATAACAAGGAAAACACAGCGCCCATGCGCCTCTCCTCGCTGTTTATCACGGGTGGTATCTTTCTCGCTGCGGGCGGATTGAGCCTTGTGACCGCCAACTTTGCCGCGCGCGCCGTTGAACGCGCCTCGTTGAGCGGCGTGCTTTCGGAACTGGATACCGATGGGCTGACCTGGGCGGAGGTCGATACCAACGGCTTGCAGGTCTTTCTGTTCGGGACCGCCCCGGACGAGGCGACCCGCTTTCAGGCGCTGAGCGCGGCGGGCCGGGTGGTGGACGCCAGCCGGGTGATCGATCAGATGCTGGTCGTGGAACCCGAAGACCATGCGCCGCCCAGCTTTACGGTGGAAATCCTGCGCAATGACGCGGGCGTCTCGGTGATCGGCCTTGTGCCCATGGACACCGACCGCGCCGCGCTGATGGCGCGGTTCAGCGATCTGGCCGACGGGGTCGAGGTCTCTGACCTGCTGGAAACCGCCGACTTCCCCGCCCCGGACGGCTGGAACGCGGCGCTGGACTATGCCGCGACCGCCCTGCGTGACCTGCCGCGGTCCAAGGTGTCGGTCGAGCCGGGCCGCGTGGCGATCAAGGCGATGACCGAAAGCCCCGAGGCGCGCGTCCGTCTGGAAACCGCGCTGACCCGGCGCAAACCGGAAAACATGCGCCTTGCGCTGGACCTGACCGCGCCGCGCCCGGTGATCTCTCCGTTTACGCTGCGCTTTGCCATTGACGACGGCGGCGCGCGGTTCGATGCCTGTTCCGCCGACACCGAAGAGGCGCGCGACCGGATCCTGCGCGCGGCGGGCAAGGTCGGGCTGGCGGGCAAGGCCACCTGCCGTCTGGGGCTGGGCGTGCCGTCGCGCCGCTGGGCCGATGCCGCCGAAATCTCGATCGCCAAACTGGCCGAACTGGGCGGCGGCACGCTGACCTTTTCCAACGCCGACATTTCGCTGGTGGCCCACGAGGGCACCAATCAGGCCCAGTTCGACCGCATCGTCGGGGAACTGGACGCCGCCCTGCCCGATCTGTTTGCCCTGAACGCGGTGTTGCCCAAGGCCCCCAAAGAGGCCCCCGAAGGCACCCCTGAATTTGTCGCCATCCTGAACCCCGAAGGCGGCGTGCAGCTGCGCGGGCGGCTGGGCTCGGAACAGGCGCGGTCGACGGCGGACAGCTATGCCCGCGCGCTGTTCAGTTCTGGCGCGGTCTATACCGCCGCGCGCGTGACCGACGGCATGCCCAGCGACTGGTCGGTGCGCACGCTGGCCGGGATGGAGGCGCTGGCGCTGCTGGCGCATGGCTCTGTCACCGTGACCCCGGACATGCTGACCATTTCTGGCAAGACCGGCAATGCCGACGCCAGCACCATGATCGCCGATCTGCTGGTGTCCAAACTGGGCGAATCCACCGCTTTTGACATCGACGTCGAATATGTCGAGGCGCTGGACCCGATCGCCGCCATCCCCACCCCCGAAGAATGTGAGGCGAAGATTGTCGAGATCATCGGCAACCGCAAGATCACCTTTGAACCGGGGTCGGCCAAGCTGGATGCCTCGGCCAACGGGTTGATGGACGAACTGGCCGATCTGCTGAAGCAGTGCGGCGACATACCCCTTGAGGTCGGCGGCCATACCGACAGTCAGGGCCGCGAGATCATGAACGAGGAACTGAGCCGCGACCGCGCGCAGGCGGTGCTGGATGCGCTGCGCGCCCGGCGGGTGCCGGTGCGGTCCTACTCTGTCAAAGGCTATGGCGAGGCGCTGCCCATCGCCGACAATGACACCGAGGAAGGCCGCGAAGCCAACCGCCGGATCGAATTCAAGCTCTTGAAACCCGTCGCAGAAGAAGGTGAAGAGGGCAAAGATCCGGGCGACTCGGATCCGGTGGCGGCGGATGCGGCCGATCCGGATGCGGCCAAACCCCCGGCGGGCGAAGGGACAGTGGATGAATAGAACCGAATTCATCGTGACAACCGCGATTATCCTGTTCGTCGCCTTCCTGTTGGGGTGGTTCGCGCATTGGCTGCTGCACCGGTTCAAGCGGGTCAGTCAGGCCGACATGGATCAGCTTGAAAAGATGAGCCAGGAACTGCACGAGGCCGAAGAGACCCGCGATCAGGCGATCACCTATCTGCAACAGCGCGAGGCGGAGCTGACGAACCAGCTTGCCCAGACCGAGGCAGAGCTGGCCGCCGCGATGGACGGGCTGCGCGAGGCGCGCTCTGACGCCGAGGAAATGCGCGTCTACGTCGAGCGAATGAATCAGGCCTGACGGGCCGCGCCCCGGCGCCCGCCTGTTACAATCCCGGCGCGCGCGCCTGTGCCGCTCTGTGGCGGCGGGCTTTCCAGTGGCGGCGGTATGTGGGATGACCGGGTCATCAGACGCGTGACGAGGACCGCCGCCATGACCCAGATCATCCAATCCCTTTCCGAGATTTCCGACCGCTACGAGGCGCTGTTCGTCGACCTGTGGGGCTGCGTTCATGACGGCATCCGGGCGATCCCCTCTGCGGTCGAGGCCTTGCAGGCGTATCGCGCGCGCGGCGGCTGTGTGGTGCTGGTGACAAATGCGCCGCGCTCTCGCCATGAGGTTGCCAAGCAGTTGGACCGCTTTGGCGTGCCGCAGGACGCGTGGGACGATATCGCCACCTCCGGCGACAGCGGGCGGGCGGCGATGTTTCGCGGCGCGGTCGGGTCCAAGGTCTGGTTCATGGGCCAGCCCTTTGACCACAGCTTTTTCGAGCCGCTCCACATCATCGAGAACCCGGTCCCGATCGAGCAGGTTCCGCTGGACGAGGCCGAGGGCATCATCTGTTGTGGCCCCTTTGATCCGCACGCCGATCCGGCGGTGAACCGGCCCGAGTTCCTCTATGCCAAGCAAAAGGGGCTGAAGCTGCTCTGCGCCAACCCCGATATTGTCGTGGACCGGGGCGAACGCCGTGAATGGTGCGCCGGGGCTTTGGCGAAGCTGTATACCGAAATGGGCGGCGAGAGCCTGTATTTCGGCAAGCCACATCCGCCGATCTATGACCTTGCCCGCCGCCGCCTGTCGGAGCATCGCAAGGGGGTGCAGGATGCCGGAATTCTGGCCATCGGCGACGGCGCACATACCGACATCGACGGCGCGATGGGAGAGGACATCGATTCCCTGTTCATCACCGGCGGATTGGCGCGGGCAGAGACCAAAACGTCGCAGCAACCCGATCCGGACGCGCTAAACGCCTATGTGGAAAAGGAAATGATCAACCCCAGCTATTCCATCGGCACCCTGCGCTAGATCAGTTTCCGCTTGCTTTTGCTGCGTCCGCAAAGTAATAAAATTACCGAAAGCGCCGTCATGGCGCGCGTTTATTACCTGGCGGTTTGCACATGGAGGGCCGGATGTTGGACAATATGCCTCGCGGCACGATCTGCATTGAGGACATCGAAATGGGGATGACCCGTTACCTGCGCAAACAGGTGACGGATCAGGACATCGAAATGTTCGCAGAGGTGTCGACCGACCGGAACCCGGTGCATCTGGACGATGACTATGCGCAGGACACCATCTTTGAGGGGCGGATTGCCCACGGGATGCTGACGGCGGGGCTGATTTCCGCGGTGATCGGCGAACAGCTTCCGGGGCATGGCACGGTCTACATGGGCCAGACGCTGAAGTTTCTTGGCCCGGTGCGCCCCGGCGACGTGGTCTATGCCGAGGTCAAGGTGGTCGATATCGACCATGCCAAGCGCCGCGTGACGCTGGAAACCCATTGCGCGGTGGACGGCAAGAAGGTCCTGATCGGCGAGGCCAAGGTGCTGGCCCCGTCGCGCAAGTTCGACTGAGGTCGGGAAAACCTTCTCTATCGCGCGGGCATGAATTCGCGGTAGCCTTGGGGGGAAACCCTTTTCCCCCGAGGTCCCATGTTGCGCATATTGCCCCTGATCCTTTTGGCCGCCGGCCCCGCTGCCGCCGCCTGCTCGTCTCCCGACACCACCTTTTTGTGGTGCCGCGTGGAGGGAAGCTCCAAACAGCTGGAGGTCTGCGCCGAACCTTATGGCGCGGTGTACCGCTTTGGTCCGCAGGGGCGGCCCGAACTGGAACTGGTCGAGCGCTACGATACGCTGGACTATCGCCCATGGCCCGGCGTCGGGCGCGACATCTGGGAAGAGGTCGCGTTTTACAACGGCGGCTATACCTATCTGGTGCACGGCGGGGTGGACCGGCAATATCAGGGCAACAATCTGGCGAACGCGATGTATGGCGGGGTGACCGTGTCCCAAGGCGGGCGTGAGATTGCCTCGCTGACCTGCAACCGGCCCGCCGTCGATTTCCCCTATTCCAACGGTTTGTCGGACGGCAAGGCCCGCGCCGGGCTGCGCTGGGAGCCGGGGGTTGGCTGGGTGTACTGAGCGGGGGATCAGGCGGTCAGCCGAAAGCCGTCGGGGATGGCGTCGCGCCCGTCCAGCAGCAGATCGGCCATGATCGCTGCCAGTTTTGGGGCCATGCCAAAGCCGATCTTGAAGCCGCCATTGAGGACGAAATGCCCGTCGCGGCCCGGCCATGCGCCCAGCAGCGGCGCGCGGGTCCGCGCACGCGGGCGCACCCCGGCCCAGTGGTCCAGCACCGCAGCACCGTGCAGCGCGGGGACGGCCGCATAGGCGCGCTCGACCAGCGCATCACATTGGTCGTCGGTGGTGTCGGGGGCGTCAAACTCGCGCTCGGAGGTCGATCCAACCGCCACGGTGCCATCCGCATGGGGCACGATGTGCAGCCCGTCCACAAACAGTTGCGGCGCGTCCGGGGCGGCAAAGCGCAACAGCGCCGCCTGCCCTTTCACCCCGTCACCGATCTTGCGCCCCAAGTCCTCTGACAAATCCAGCAACCCCTGCCAGCCCGTCGCCCAAACCACGGCACCGGCATCCGGGGCCTCTGTCACGATCTCCGCGCCGGACACCTCCAGCGCGGCGACCAGCGCATCGCAGGCGCGACGGGGACAGATGCGGGCGGTCAGGGTATCACGGATGAGATAGCCACTGGGGGACAAAGGCGCGAAACCGCCTGCGGCCTCTTGCGCGATCACCTCCCACACCGCCCTGCCCTGCCAGAGCGTTGCCGCCCCGGCGGCGCGGTCCCGCGCCAGTGTCAGCGCATGTTCATCGGCAACCGGCTGCAACCGCCCGGTGCGGGCGTAGCCCGCGCTGACGCCGCCGGTGCCCTGAACCTCTGCCCAAAAGGCTGCGGCCATCAGCAGGCTGTCCAGTTGGAACGCCTTTTTCTCATTCCAGTATTCCGGCACATGTGGGGCCAGCGCGCCGACGACGCCGCCAGACGATCCCGCCCCCGGCCCATAGGGGTCGACCACGCGCACCCGCGCACCGCGCCGCAGGCAGGCCCATGCCACCGACAGGCCAAAGATCCCCGCCCCGCGCACTGTCACGTCCACGCTTGCCATTGCCGCCACTCCTCGCCAGAACTCGGGGCCGTTGATAAGGAACAATGCGATGGCCGACCAGAGCGCAGAGCTGGACTGGCGGGACGGGACGCCGGTCTCGACCCGGTTCGATGACCCGTATTTCTCATTGGAGAACGGGCTGGCCGAGACGCGCCATGTGTTTCTGACCGGCAACGGGCTGCCAGAGCGGTATTGCGACGGGTTCCGGATTGCCGAACTGGGGTTTGGCACCGGGCTGAACCTGTTGGCGGCGCTGGATCTGTGGCGGCAGAGCGGCCAGACCGGCACGCTGCATTTCACCACGTTCGAGGCCTATCCGCTGACGCCCGAACAGATGATCCGCGCGCAAGAGGCGTTTCCCGCCCTTGGCCCTTTGGCGCAGGAATTGGCCCCGCATTGGGGGCAGCGCCGGTTTGCCCTGCCCGATCTGTCGTTCGAGATGATCGAGGGTGACGCGCGCGACACCCTGCCAGAGTGGACCGGCACGGTGGATGCATGGTTCCTTGACGGGTTTTCGCCCGCCAAAAATCCGGAACTGTGGAACGCCGACCTGATGGCGCAGGTTGCCCGCCACATGGCCCCCGGTGCCACGGCGGCGACCTATACGGCAGCGGGCCACGTGCGCCGCGCGCTGTCCGCCGCAGGGCTTGAGGTCACCCGCGTGCCGGGCTATGGCCGAAAGCGTCACATGACACTTGCCGCAAATCCGATGCCCGCCGCCTGACCCGCCGATGCGCGCGTTTGGCCGTCGGGCTCGACCCACCCAACAGAGAGCGCGCCTCATGGCAGAGCAAAATACCCGTCTTGGCATCTGGCTGATGGTCGCCACCACCTTTGTCTTTGCCTTGCAGGACGGCATCTCGCGCCATCTGGCGGCGGAATACAACACCATGATGGTGGTCATGGTGCGCTACTGGTTCTTTGCCGCCTTTGTGCTGGCGGTGGCGGCGCGCAAGTCGGGCGGGTTGCGGGCGGCGGCGCAAAGCGCGTTCCCGTGGTTGCAGGCATTTCGCGGCGCGCTGCTGGTGGTGGAAATCAACGTGATGGTGCTGGCCTTTGTCTTTCTGGGGCTGGTCGAAAGCCATGCGGTCTTTTCGGTCTATCCGCTGCTGGTGGCGGCGCTGTCGGGGCCGGTGCTGGGCGAGCATGTGGGCTGGCGGCGCTGGGTGGCCATCGGCATCGGCTTTGTCGGGGTGATCATCATTCTGCAACCCTCGGGCGGGGTGTTTTCGCCCTATGCGGCGATCCCGCTGCTGGCGGCCACGATGTTTGCGCTTTACGCGCTGTTGACGCGCTACGTGGCGCGGGCCGACAGCGCGACGACATCGTTTTTCTATACCGGCGTTGTCGGGGTGGTGGTGGCCACGGCGATCGGGGTCGGGTTCTGGGTGCCGATGAGCGGGCCGGACTGGCTGTGGATGGGGCTGCTGTGCATCACCGGGGCCAGCGGGCATTACCTGATGATCCGCTGCTTTGAGGTGGCCGAGGCCAGCGCGGTACAGCCCTTTGCCTATCTGCAACTGGTCTTTGCCAGCACCTTGGGCATCACGGTCTTTGGCGAAAGCATCCGCTGGAACGTGGGTCTGGGCGCGGGGCTGATCGTGGCGGCGGGGCTGTTTACCCTCTGGCGGGAACGGCAGGCGCGCGGCTGACCGCGCGCTTTACCGGACCGCCGATTGCAGCGTGTTGCCCACCAGTTCCTTGCTGAACGGCACCGGATGCGGCGGCTTGCCCAGCCGCGCGCGGTAGACCGGCAGGCTTTCGGTGACGCGCATCACGTAATTGCGGGTCTCGTCAAAGGGGATCATCTCGATCCAGTCGATGATGTCGATGTCGCCTTTGCGCGGGTCGCCAAAACGCTCCATCCAGCCCACCGGACGGCCCGGACCGGCGTTGTAGCCCGCCGACATCATCACCGCGTTGCCATCGAACCGCTCGGCCAGTCCGGCCAGATAGTTTGATCCCAGCCGCGCGTTATAGGCCGGATCGGTCAACAGGCGGTCAAGGTCGTATTCGATGCCCAACTGGCCGGAGACCAGCTTGGCCGTGCCGGGCATGAGTTGCATGTAGCCGCGCGCGCCCGCGCCGGAGATCACGCCGGGGTCAAATTCCGATTCGCGCCGGGCGATGGCCAGCACCAGTTCCTTGGGCACCGGGTATTCGGCCTCTGTCACCTGCGGGTCGAGCGCGTAATACGGCCCCGGCAGTTCGATGCCGAATTGCGCCGCGCGTTTGCCCAGCATGACCTGAATATGGGGGCGGCCCATCTCCATCAGCATGGTGCCCATCTGGCCCATGCCGGTGCGGTCCAGAGATTCGGCCAGATGCGTCAGAAAGCGTTCCCCAAGGCTGATCTCGCCAGCGGCGAGCAGCAGGATACCGGCCTCGAATACGCTGGATTTGGCGAAATCGGCGGTGCGCCAGTCGCCAAAGGGTTCCACTCCGGACAGGGACGGACTGGGCGGCAGGCCCGCGCGTTCGGCGGCCAACAGCCCGTAAAACGAGGTCTGGAACTGCGCGCCGTGGGTATAGGCCTCTTTCGCCTTGTCCGCCTGCCCGGCTGTCTCATAGGCGCGGCCCAGCCAATAACCCGCGCGCCCGACGGAAATCGGGGTCCAGACGGCCTCGCGGAAGTTCTCAAAATGGGCGATGGCCAAATCGGTGCGGTCCAGATAGCGCAGCGCGAGGAACCCGGCGATCCATTCCAGTTCGGCAAAGTCCGATCCCTCGACCAGCCAGTGGTGGGCGGCGATCTCATAGGCCTCGGCGTAGGCGCCGTCGCGCATCCGTTCGCGCGCCAGATCGACCCGTTCCGGGGCCCAGGCCCAGGGTTCGCCCAATGTCGCGCGGCTGGCGGATTGCTCGCGCAGCAGTTCGATGGCATCCGCCGTGCGCCGCTTGCGCACGCGCCAGAGGAAGCGTTCATAGGCGAGGCCGGGATGGTCGGCGAGTTCGGCGGGCACCTTGGCGATCAGTGTGTCCACGCCGGGGGCCGAGGTGCGCAGCGCGATGCGCGCCTGCGCCAGCGCCTGCCAGCCCTCATCCACAAGGTTCATCATCTGGCCTGCGTTGCTGCTCCACCCCTGCCAGAGCGCCATGTCCAGCCGCGCGGTGTGATGGTCGCGCAGGATGTCGCCCCAGTTCTCGATAAAGGCGCGCCGTTCGTCCGGGGTCATCGACAGGGTGCGCCATGCCAGCACGATATCGGCCTGCGCCGCGCCCTCGTCCCCGGCGGCCATATGCGCCCGCGCCATTGCCAGCGCGCCGCTGCCGGTGCGGGGCAGATCGCCGTCGAAAAAGGCGCGGATCGCCTCGACCGGGGCCTCTGACATGGTGGGCTCGGATTTCTCGCGCAGGTAATCCAGCCCCGGCCAGTCCGGGTGACGGGCCAGAAAATCCTGCACTTCGCGGGTGTCGCCCCGGCCCGCGCGCAGCGCGTGCCACAGGATCACGTCCACCGCCGCCTGCCCGTCGCCACGCGCCGCGATTCGGGCCGCGGCCCAGTTGCCTTCGCGCATCGACTGCATGGCTTTGGCCAAGCCAGCGCCGCGCTCCTGCGCCATGACGGGCAGAGCGGTGACAAGCAGCAACAACAGGGCAAGGAGACGTGACATCGACTTGCTTTTTCCGTGATGAAAAGGAATAGACGCTTCTTGCAGAGGATACGTCCGGTGCGGGGCCATGCAACTCACATAGTTGCGGGGTCGGCGGGTTTCCACCGCAACCCGCACCCGGCAACGAAAAACGAAAGGAGCGTGTCATGTTTAAAGGTTCAATGCCTGCCCTGGTCACGCCGTTCAAGGACGGCGCCGTGGATTTCGACACGCTCAAAAAGCTGGTCGAGTGGCACATCGCCGAAGGCTCTCACGGGCTGGTGCCGGTGGGGACCACGGGCGAAAGCCCCACCCTGACCCATACCGAACATGAGGCAGTTATCGCCTGCGTGGTCGAGGCCGTGGCAGGCCGCATTCCGGTGATCGCCGGGGCCGGGTCCAACAACACCGCCGAGGCGATCCGCTTCACCGAATACGCCGCGCGCGTCGGTGCCGATGGCGCGCTGGTCGTCACGCCCTATTACAACAAGCCGACGCAGGCCGGTCTGATCGCGCATTTCACCGCAGTCCACGACTGCGCCGACATTCCGATCATCATCTACAACATCCCCGGCCGGTCGGTGGTGGACATGCTGCCCGCCACCATGGGCGAGTTGGCCAAGCTGCCGCGTATTGTCGGCGTCAAGGACGCCACCGGCGATCTGGCGCGGGTCTGCATGCAGCGGATCACCTGCGGCACGGACTTTATCCAAGTTTCCGGTGAGGACGCCACCGCGCACGGGTTCAACGCGCAGGGCGGAATCGGCTGCATTTCCGTCACCGCAAACGTCGCGCCCAAGCTGTGCGCGCAACTGCAAGAGGCCTGCCTTGCGGGGGATTACGCCAAGGCGCTGGAAATTCAGGACAAGCTGATGCCGCTGCATCAGGCGATCTTTACCGAACCGGGTCTGGTGGGTGCAAAATACGGCATGGCGCGGCTGGGGATGTGTTCCGAAGATGTGCGCCTGCCGCTGCTGCCGCTGAGCGATGCGACCAAGGCCAAGATGGACGTGGCCCTGGTACATGCGGGGCTGATCAGCTGATACGAGCCCAATCGGGTTTCAGAGACAAGTCGGGCCGGAAACCGCTGAGGGTTCCGGCCCGTTTTCGTTGCAAGGCTCTGTCGGGCGGGGCTACTGGCCCACCGTCGCCTCCAGCCCCTCTGGCTGGCCGACAACCACAAACAGCAGTTCTTCGGGTTTCAGCAATTCGCCCGCCACCCGTTCCACATCTTCCAGCGTGACCGCCTCGATCTTGTCGTTGCGGGTGGTGATGTAGTCAGGCGTCAACCCGTCCATCTGCATCCCCACAAGGATCTGCGCAATCGGAGCGTTGCCGTCGAATCGCAGCGGATAGGCCCCGGTCAGATAGGTCTTGGCGCGGTCCAGTTCCTCTGGCGTGACGCCGTCGGAGGCCATCTTGGACCACTCGTCGCGGATCACCTCGACCGCCTCACCGATGCGGTCATTGGCCGAGGCGACGCGGCCAAGGATCAGTTCCGCATGTTCGCGCGGGGCGAGGTAGGAATAGACGCCATAGGTCAGGCCGCGCTTTTCGCGCACCTCATGCATCAGACGCGCCTCAAACCCGCCGCCGCCAAAGATCGTGTTCATCACATAGGCGGCGAAAAAGTCCGGGTCATCGCGTTTCATGCCCTTGTGCCCGAACATGGCCACCGATTGCGGCGTGTCAAAGGGCACCACGGTCACGCCAGCGGTGGTCTGGACGTCCACATCGGCAGGCTGCGGCGCGCCGGTTTCGGGCAGGCCGGCAAAGAGTTTGTCCAACAGAGCGCCAAGGTCTTCGGCGCTGATGTCCCCCGCCGCGCCGACATAGATGCGGTCCTGCGCAAGGGCATTGCGGTGGGCGGCGATCAGGTCAGCGCGGGTCAGCGCGGTGACGCTGTCGATGGTGCCGTTTTCGGTGGTGCCATAGGGGTGGTCGCCGAAAATCGCGCCGTAGAACGCCTTACCCACGATCTCATCCGGGTCGGTCTCATCCGAGCGCAGACCCGACAGCACCTGTTCGCGCACCCGTTCGATGGCGACCTCGTCAAAACTGGGGGCAACCAGCGAGGCGCGCAGCAGGTCGACCGCCTCATCCTGCGTTTCGGTCAGGAACTTGGCCGAGACGCGCACGGTGTCATCGCCCGCATCATAGCTGAACCGCGCGGCGATGCCGTCGCGGGCCTCGGCAAATTCGCGGGCATCCATGCCTTCGGCGCCTTCCTCCAGCAGACCCACCATGAGGTTGGTGGCCCCGCGCTTGCCCGGTTCGTCCAGCGAGGCCCCGCCCAGAAAGCGGATTTCAAGCGCCACAAAGGGGATCGAGGGTTCCTCGACCAGCCACGCCTTGAAGCCGCCGGGGCTGGTGACCTGTTGAATGTCAATCTCGGCATGGGCGGCGAAACCGCCACAGATCAGGCCAAAGGCCAGGACAAAACGGCGGATCATTGGGTCACCTCCTGCTGGGGGGTCTGTGCCTCGGGGCCCATCAGGTAGCCGGTCACCGATTTGCGGCGATCAAAGACCTGTTTGGCGGCGGCGATGATGTCGTCGCCTGTCACCGCTTGCAGCACCTCGGGCCAGTCCTGCACATCGTCGACGGTCAGACCGGTGGTCAGCGCGTTGCCATAGCGGCGCGCCACGCTGCCGGGATTGTCGAGCGCGTAGATATGAGAGGCTTTGATCTGGAACTTGATTCGCTCCAGCTGATCGGGGTCGACGCCGGTTTCGATAAGTTCGGCCAGCACCGCGTCCAGCGCCGCCTCTCCTTCTTCAAGGCTGACGCCCGGAGTCGGCACCATGACAAGGGTAAAGTTCGACACATCCATGGTGGTGTCGTCGTAATAGGCGTCGGTGTAGACGGCCTTGCGGCTTTCGAATTGCAGCTTTTGGGTCAGGACAGAGGTCTGGCCGCCCGCCAGCACCTGCGCCAGCATCGACAGCGCGGCGGCCTCTTCCTGCGCGCCGCTGACGCGGGCGGGGGCCAGATAGCTGCGGGTCAGATAGGGCTGCGAGACGCGTGCGTCCCGAAAGGTCATCCGCCGTTCGGACAGGTGGGTCGGCTCTGTCGGGCGGGCGCGCGGTTCCAGATCCGGGTTGGGCGGCAGCGGACCATAGTATTCCTCGGCCAGCGTGCGGACCTCATCCGGGGTCACGTCCCCGGCAACGATCAGGATGGCGTTGTTGGGCGCGTAATACTGGTGGTAGTAGGCCAGCGCATCGTCCAGATCGAGCTGTTCCATCTCATGCCGCCAGCCGATGATCGGGGTGCCGTAGGGATGGTTCAGGTACAGCGCCGCGTCCTTTTGTTCGCGGAACAGCGCGCCGGGGCTGTTTTCGACCCGCTGGTTGCGTTCCTCGATGATCACCTCGCGTTCGGTCAGGATATCGGCCTCTGACAGGCGGAGGTTGATCATGCGATCCGCCTCCATCTTCATCATCAGGCCCAGCCGGTCGGCGGCGATGCGCTGGTGATAGGCGGTGGTGTCATAGCTGGTGAACGCGTTGTCCGACCCGCCGTTGGCCGCCACCGTGGCGCTGAATTCGCCGGGTTTCAGCGTATCGGTGCCCTTGAACAGCAGGTGTTCGAGAAAGTGCGCCACGCCGGAGACGCCGGGTTCCTCGTCCGCCGATCCGGCGCGATACCAGACCATATGGGTGACAACCGGGGCGCGGTGATCCTCGATCACCACCACGTCCATGCCGTTGTCGAGGCCGAAGGTGGTCACCTTGCCCGCCTCCTGCGCGGAGGCGGTGAAACTCGACGTACAGGTCAGGGCGAGTGCGAATAACAGGGTCAGGGGGCGCATGCAGCATCCTCATGTTTTCCGGATGCTGCATTAAGTACGTGACGGGCCGCCGACTTCAAGCCGCTGTGACGCGGTCGTGACCGGGGCGGCCGGTCTGCGCGCGTTATTGCGGCGGCGGGGTCGGCGTCCTTGCCCCGGCGCGGCGGTAGATGTTGAGCCAGCGGTAGGCATCCAGCGTCTCACGCTTGTACGCCTTATAATAGTCGTCCTGCGGCACAATCGACCAGTTGAAGATCGACTTCGAGCGGCGGAACTTGGCGTCCGTCTGGGCCAGATCCTGACGCACGTTGGGGTCACGACCAAACCGGCTGGCGCGCTGGATCAGCGCGCTGTCCCCCGCTGGAACCCCCTCTCCCCGCGCGACAAGGCGCGATGGATTGCCCCCCAAAGCGGCGACAGCGTCGGCCTTGGGCGTCTGGTCTGTCCGGTTGCCCCCACCCGGCGTGGGCGGCGGCAGATCGGAATAGCTTTGCGGTTGCACCAGAGGCTTGTTCGGGACGATGGCAAACTCCTCGGGCTGCGGACTGTTCGTCCGCAGATCCCGCAGGGGTTTGTCACGATCGATAACCGCGCAAGAGGCGAGGCCCACCAGACCAATGATTGCAACAAGATGCGCCCGCCGCATCGCAGTCCTCCACTTGAGTTTCGCCAGACTTAAACCATCTCGCAACCCGCGTCACGGGGCCTTTTTGCGCGATGGAAACAGGATCAGCCCGAATGCGCCGACAAAGATCGCAATGTCCGCCACGTTGAAGGCATATGGGTTGTCGAAACCGCAGCAGGACATATTGAGAAAATCCGCCACCGCGCCATAGACCAGACGGTCGATGACATTGCCCAGCGCGCCGCCGATCAGAAAGCCCGCCGCAATCAGACCCATCCGCCCCGGCGGGTCGCGGCGCATCCAGACCAGCACAAACAACACGATGCCCAGCGCAACAGAGATCAGAATCCAGCGCGTTGCGGCGGCGTCCCCGGCAAAGAGGCCAAAGTTGACGCCATAGTTCCACGCCATGCGAAAGTTCAGGTAGGGCGGCAGCACCTCGATCGACAGCCGGTTGCCCAGCCCCATGCCATGCACAACCAGATATTTGGTCACCTGATCCAGCACAAAGACGGCCAGCGTCACCCAGAACACCAGCCGCAAGCCCCCCGTTTTTGCCGTTGCCTGTGCCAGAGCGTGTCTCCTGCGATGCCCGATTTCGACGCGGCAGACCTAGTGGCCAAAGCCCCTCGGCGCAAGCGGCTTTGGCCCCGGCATCGCCCGCCGCGACAAGGCCTTTCGAAAGGCCTTGGCAAGCGTTTTCAAAAACGCTTGGTCAAGCGGCTTGCAAGCCGCTTGGGAAAGCTCTGTCAGAGCGTTCCCAAGGCGCTTCGAAGCGCCTTTTCCCTCTTAGTGGCGGAAGTGGCGCATGCCGGTAAAGACCATCGCCAGACCGGCGGCGTCGGCGGCGGCAATGACCTCATCGTCGCGCATCGAGCCACCCGGCTGGATCACGCAGGTCGCGCCTGCGGCGGCGGCCTCCATCAACCCGTCGGGGAAGGGGAAAAACGCATCCGACGCCACGGCAGAGCCTTGGGTCAGCGGTGCCGGCAGGCCCAGCGCCTCGGCCATGCGCTCTGCTTTCTTCGCGGCGATCATCGCCGAATCAACACGGCTCATCTGTCCCGCGCCGACACCCACGGTCGCGCCGTCGCGCACGTAGACGATGGCGTTGGATTTGACGTGTTTGGCGACCTTCCATGCAAACAGCAGGTCCAACATCTGCGCCTCTGTCGGGGCGATTTTCGTCACCACCTTCAGGTCGTCCAGCGCCCGCGCGCCATTGTCACGGTCCTGCACCAAAAGCCCGCCAGAGACCTGTTTCCACGCCAGCCCCGCCTGTGCCGGGTTGGCAAGGCCGGGGGCTAGGATCAGGCGCAGGTTCTTTTTCTTGGCAAAGATGTCGCGCGCGTCCTGATGGATCGCGGGGGCAATCACCACCTCGGTAAAGATCTCGGCGATGGCCTCTGCCGTCTCACCGTCCAGCGCGCCGTTCAGCGCCACGATGCCGCCAAAGGCCGAGGTGCGGTCACAATCGAACGCCTTTTGATAGGCCTCCTTGATGGTGGCCCCCGTCGCCACGCCGCAGGGGTTGGCGTGTTTGATGATTGCACAGGCCGGACCATCGGCGGGCAGGAATTCCGACACCAGTTCAAACGCCGCGTCGGTGTCATTGATGTTGTTGTAGCTCAGTTCCTTGCCCTGAAGCTGTTCGGCGGTCGCCACGCCGGGACGGTTCGACCCATCGGTGTAGAAGGCGGCGTTCTGGTGCGGGTTTTCCCCATAGCGCAGCGGTTGCGCCAATGTTCCGGCAAAGACCCGGCGGCGCGGGGTTTCCTCACCGATGGCGGCAGCCATCCACGTGCTGACGGCGGCGTCATAGGCCCCGGTGCGGGCATAGGCGATCTGCGCCTGCCGCTTGCGGAACTCCATGCTGGTCAGACCGTCGTTGGCGTCCAGTTCCGCCAGCAGCGCGTCATAGTCCTGCACATCGACGATGGTGGTGACAAAGGCGTGATTCTTGGCCGCGGCGCGGATCATCGCCGGGCCGCCGATGTCGATGTTTTCGATCATCTCATCGTAGTCGGCCCCACGCGCCAGCGCCGCCTCGAACGGATACAGGTTCACCACCAGCAGGTCGATCGGCACGATGCCGTGTTCGGCCATCGAGGCGACGTGCATGCCGTTGTCGCGCAGCGCCAGCAGGCCGCCATGCACCTTGGGGTGCAATGTCTTGACCCGGCCATCCATCATCTCGGGGAAGCCGGTCAGGTCAGCCACATCGCGCACCTCCAGCCCCGCATCGCGCAGCGCCTTGGCCGATCCGCCGGTCGAGAGCAGTTCGATGCCCCGCGCGGCCAGCGCCTGCCCAAGTTCAATCAGGCCGGTCTTGTCGGATACGGAAAGCAGCGCGCGGCGCACGGGTTGCAGGTCGGACATGGATGTTCCTTCGGGTCTCAGTTGTCTTGGGCCAGAGACCGCTTACGCGGTCACATCCACCTCGTCGCGGACAAGGTCGCGAACGGCAAAGGCCGTCTCCTGCGCCTTGGCGAGTGACCAGCGGACGCGGGTCGCATACTGCATCGCGCGGCCGGATAAAACGACCTGCTTCGTCGCACGTGGCTGCAACCGGCCTTTTTCCAGATAAACCGACGGTTCCAGCGAGAGATCCACCGCCCCGTCAAAGCGGAACACCCAGATTTCGCCAGAACGCAGCGCCATCGACACGGCGGTGCCGCCCATATCCAGCGCCACATCGACCTCCGGGTGCAGGTGAAAGCGCACCTCATAGGGCAAGCCCGCCAGTTTCATCGAATCCATCGCCCGGTCGAACCGCTTTTTCGACGGCGCATCCAGCGCGACAAGGTAATCCTCACCCTTCAGTTCGCGCCCGTCCAGCGACAGTTCCAGACTGCGCGCATGGGTCAGCCCCTGCACGGTGACATAGCCGTCATGCCCGCCTTCGAACCGCAGGGTTTCGGGCAGGTGGCTCATCTGCACCGGCACATGGCGCGGCGCGTCCTCCAGCAACTCACGCCGGGTTTCGCCCAGCCAGCGCGGCGCGCCCAGCCGGGCCGAGGAATACCCTTGCAAGCACAGCGTGGAATGCGAGGGCGTGGCCCGGCCCGCGCGGCGCCAATCCTCGCCAAAGCCCCCGCCGGAGCCGCAGTTGACGATCAGCGGGCGGCGGCCCGAGGTCAGTTCAAACGCAAGAGTCGAGGCATGGGCATGGGCCGAGGCCGCCCCGCCGGGCGGCGGTGCCGCATCGACAATGATCGAGGTGCGCAGGGCCGACAGCCGGGCAAATCCCATGGCCAGCCCGTCCGCCTGCCGCTGCCGGTTGCCCGACGCGGCCAGCGCCCGGTCCAGCCGTCCCTCAAGGCCCCGGCCGCCACCATGAAACCGCGCCAGCCCGCCATCCGCATGGCGCAGGGTGCGCAGGGTCGGCGCGATGCGGCGAATGGCCTCCAGATGGCGCGGATCGGGGTCAAGGTCGGCCTCGTGCAGGGCCTGCTGCGCCCATGTCAGAAGGGTAAAGACCTCCAGCAATTCCTCGGGGTTGCGGGTGGGAATGCCGCCCTGCGCATCCACCTGCCGCGCGCAATCGCTGCCCAGCGCCTCTCGTGCCGGGGCCACATGCGCCTCCATCCCTTGCAGGGAAAGGCCCGCATACAGCAGCCCGGTCATCGCCTCGAAACGCGGCAATCCGGGGGCGGCCACATGGGCGCGCTTGGCCAGAAAGCGGGTCTGCGCGGCAAGGGCGGTGTAAAACGCCTCGCTGTCATCCGCCTTGCGGCCGCGCAGCAGGAACAGCGCGTGATGAATCCAGCGGATCACCCGACGCCCGGTCAGTTCCGGCGACCATCCCGGCCCCTTGCCCTTGCCATAGCGGCGAATCCACTCCCACAGCCACTCCTGCGCCAGTGCCCGCGCCTTGGGATCGCCCACGGCGGCCAGATCGTCCAGCCAGGCAAACCCCTGAATTTCCTCCCGAAAGGCCGCGTCCGGAGCTTCGATCGCCCACAGGGACCGGCCCTCGGCCTGCACCAGATGCCCGGCGAACATCAGGTTTCCGGCCAGCATCTGACGGCCACGGGCAAAAAACCCGACGGTGCGCGGTTCGGGTTGCGACACGAATCCCTCGGCTGGCCGCGCATGGGCTGCCATCCGTGCCTGCATACGGTTCATCAAACGCGCATGCGTGGTCCGCCAGTTTCGCGCCGTGGACATGTGCCGGTGCTCTGCGATTTGCCTCAAGGTCGCCCATTGCGGGCTTGTTGGGCGCAGGATAACCCGCCCACCGGGCGAAGTCATCAAAGAGTTACCCGCGCTGCAACAGCGCCATGTAAAACCCGTCGATGCCGCCGCGCTCCGCCCAGAAATCGGGCCTCAGGCGCAAACCGCCCTCGTCAGAGCGCCAGCTCTCCTCGATCCACGGGGCCTCTGCGCGCACGACACGCAGGCCGGGATGGCGCGCCAGCGCCTCGTCGATCTGGCATTCCCCCTCATCCGGGATCAGCGAGCAGGTGGCAAAGACCAGCCGCCCGCCGGGTTTCAGCAGGCTCAGCGCATGGTCCAGCATCGCGGCTTGCAACCCGATCAGATCGGCGATCCGCTCGCCCTCATGGGCAAAGGGCAGGTCCGGGTGGCGGCGGATCGTGCCCGTCGCCGAACAGGGCGCGTCCAGCAGGATGGCGTCATACTGCCCCTGATGGGTCAGCGCGTCCCCCGCCACAAGCGTCGCTGCCAGCCCGGTCCGGTCAAGGTTTTCCTGCACCCGCGCCAGCCGCGCCTCTGACAGGTCCAGCGCTGTCACGTCAGCCCCGGCTGCCGCAAGTTGCAGCGTCTTGCCGCCCGGAGCCGCACACATGTCCAGCACGTTTTGTCCCGCCACATCACCCAAAAGCTGCGCGGGCAAGGCGGCGGCGGCATCCTGCACCCACCAGTCGCCCGCCGCGAAACCGGGCAGCGCGCTCACCTGCCCGGCCTGACGCAACCGGACCGATCCGGTGGGCAGCGCCGCGCCCTCCAGCGCCGACAGATCCGCGCCGGGTTTCGGCGTCAGGTCCAGCGGCGCACCGTCAAAATGCGCGCGCTCCATCGCGGCGACCACCTCTGGCCCCCAGGCCGCCACCAGCGGCGCGCGCAGCCATTTCGGCAGGCGCGGCACCCGCAGCTTGCCCCAGGCCGCGACACCCTCACCGGCGATCTTGCGCAACACCGCATTCACCAAGCCGCGCGCGCCCTGCGTATGTTTGCCCGCAGCGGCAATATCGACACAATCGCTGACCACGCCATGCGCCGCGCCGCCCATGCACAGTTCGACCGTGCCCAGCCGCAGGATGTTCATGACACGCGGCGTCGGACGCTTGCGCAGATGCGGCTTCAACAGCCGGTCCGCCCGTTCCAGCCCGCGCAGCGTGTCGGCGGCAAGCCGCTGCGCCGCCGCCCGGTCCGCCGGGGCCAGCTTGTCCAGCCGGTCGGTCTCGCTCAGGGGGCGGCCCTGTTCCACAACCTGATCCAGCAGGTCGACGGCGGCAAGTCGGGCCGGGCTGGGCGATGCGGGCATGGGGATTCTCCGGTGAGGCGGGCTTGGGGGCGGGGTTGCCCCACGGACCGGCGGGCGTATATCAGGAGGCACAAGACGAGGAAAGCCCATGTCCAAGACGGATCGCCCAGACCACACTGATCTGCCCCCCGCCGCGCAACGCGCACTGGCCGAGGCCGCGGAACGCCGCGCCAAGGCCGAGGCGGAGGCAAACGCCCTGCCCAAGGAACTGGGCGGCCGCGACGGGCCGGAACCGGTGCGCTATGGCGACTGGGAGAAAAAGGGCCTCGCCATCGACTTCTGAACCGTCGCGCCCTCCGCCGTCTGTTTCGGCGCCGCCATCGCTTGCGCCGAAACAGACGGCGGAGGGCGCACATCAAGCGATGACGGCTCTGAGGCTTTTGCCTTTTGGTGAGCCAGAAGCGACCCCCACACCCCCCAGAATCGCACGCTACGCGCCCCCGCGGTCCGGGCAAAGCGCGCGGGTGGGCGGGTGGGGCAAACTTTGTCCGGAGCGCGGGGGCGCGTTACTTCAGCCCCAGCACATCCAGCATATCGTATTCGCCCGGCCCCTTGCCCTGCCCCCACAGCACCGCCTTCAGCGCGCCACGGGCAAACAAGGTCCGGTCGCTGGCGATATGTTTGAGCACAATGCGCTCCCCGGCGGCGGCAAAGATCACCTCATGTTCGCCGACGATGTCGCCGCCCCGAATCGCGTGGAACCCGATGTCACCGCGCTTGCGCGCCCCGGTGATCCCGTCGCGGCCCCGGTCCGACACATCCGCCAGCGCAACGCCCCGCCCTTCGGCGGCGGCCTCGCCCAGCATCAGCGCGGTGCCAGAGGGCGCGTCGACCTTCTGGTTGTGATGCGCCTCGACAATCTCGATGTCCCAATCCGAATCCAGCGCCGCCGCCACCTGCCGCGTCACGGTTGTCAGCAGGTTCACGCCGAGGCTCATGTTGCCTGCGCGCACGACCACCGAATGCCGCGCCGCCAGCGCGATCTTGTCCAGATCCGCATCGCTCAGCCCCGTTGTGCCGATCACATGCACCAGCCGCGCCTGCGCCGCCAGTTCGGCAAACCCCACGGTCGCGGCGGGCACGGTAAAATCGATCACCGCATGGGCGCGGGCAAAGGCCTCCAGCGGATCGTCAGAGACCATGACCCCCAGCGCCGCACCGCCCATGGCAAGGCCCAGATCCTGCCCGATCCACGGGTGACCCGCCCGTTCCAGCGCGCCGCAGAGGTGCAGCCGCTCATGCGCCATCACCTGCCGCGCCAGCATCTGCCCCATCCGGCCCGACACGCCGGTCACCACAACACCGTAATCCTCCATCGTCCCCGCTCCTTGCCGCGATCGTTGTGCCCCTGTTAGCCTCCCGCGCCGCCGAATGCACGCCCCCAGCGGACCGCTTGGCAAACCGCGATGGCGGGCTTAAGTCTGGGTCATGGCACGCAACAGATTCCAAGACGCCTCCGGGCCCAGCCAACGCCAGCTTCGGGTGGCAGAGCTGATCCGCCGCGCCCTCTCCGAGGTGCTGCAACGCGGTGAAATCCACGATCCGGACCTCAACCGGCTCTCGATCACCGTGGGTGAGGTGCGGGTGTCCCCCGACCTCAAGGTGGCGACCGCCTTTGTGGTGCCGCTGGGCGGTGAAAATCAGGACGACATGTTCGATCTGCTGGACCGCAACAAGGGTGAGTTGCGCCGCGCGGTCACCCGCAACATGACGCTGAAATACTCACCCGAGCTGCGCTTTCGGCTGGACGACACCTTTGACCGCCTCGACGAAACCCGCCGCCTGCTGGGCGACGAAGCCGTCAAGCGCGATCTCGACAGCTGACCGTCCCGATGCGCCATCTTCTTCCCGGCCTTGCCCTGATGATCGCCACGCTGGCCAGCGCCCCGCAGGCCGGTGCGGTGACCTGCGGGCCGCTCGAACATGATGGCAACCGCTATATCGTCTGCGAAGTGGACGCCGCCAGTGAGGACCTGCGGCTGTTCCGCTCGGACGACAACGGCACCCCCTTCGGCCATTTCAGCGTGCTGAAATCGGAACTCGCCCGCCAAGGGCAGGATCTGGTCTTTGCCATGAACGCGGGCATGTACCACGAGGACCGCTCGCCGGTCGGGCACTACATCGAGGACGGCCACGAGGAAATGCGCGTGATCTCCTCGCCCGGTCCCGGCAACTTCGGCCTGCTGCCGAACGGCATCTTCTGCATCGGCAAGGATTGGGCGCGGGTGATCGAAACCCGCGATTTCCTGTCCCGCCGCCCGGACTGCCGCTATGCCACCCAGTCGGGGCCGATGCTGGTGATCGACGGGGCGCTGCACCCGCGCTTTTTGCCCGACAGCACCTCGCGGTATATCCGCAATGGCGTCGGCACCTCCGCCGACGGGAGTCGGGTCTTTTTTGCGATCTCGCAGAACACCGTCACCTTCCACGAATTCGCCCGCCTTTTCCGCGACGCGCTCAAACTGCCCAACGCCTTGTTTCTGGACGGCAATATCTCGCGCCTCTACGCGCCGCAGGTGGGCCGCGCCGATCTGGGCCGTCGCATGGGGCCAATCGTGGCGGTCACGACGCCTGCCCAATAACCGGTCAGGCGGCCTATGCAGACAGGCTGGCCCGGAACGCCTCTGTTTCGGCAATAATATCCGCGCGGACAGCATCATCGACCCCCGCCCGCTGCGTCAGCCAAAGCGCCGCTTCCTCCAGACTTTCGGTGACAAAGTAATTGTCTTCCGGGCGCACGCCCTCCAGATCGGCCATGATGCCGAACATCCGCAGCATCCCGAAGCTGCCGCTGTCATCACACAGGCAGGCCATGAGATTGCCGGACCGGGCGATTCCGCCGCGCGCCCGATGACGAAAATAAGTGACGAACTCCGAGGTCGGAAGCAGCGCCAAACGCACCGTGCGGACATCCACCAGCACCGGCGAGGCCATGTCCGCGCCCGCGATCTCACCCGACCTTATCCGGTCCAGCGCCGCCGACGCCTCTACCATGGAAAAGGGATTGCTCACGCAGGCCAATGTAATGCGCCCGTCGCAAATCGCCTTCACATCGAACATGGCTGTCCCCTGATAATGGAATGCGGCAGGTATACCCCTATGCGGCAGGTATACGCCTTGACCTGACAGAGGTCGACCGCCCGCAGCCTTGCCTCTGCGGCCCGACAGGCTTACCTCCGTGCGGAACCGAACACACCAGAGGCCCCCATGACCGACACGCCCCAAGAGCTCGCCGCCGCCCTTCTTGACGCCGCCCGCAAGGCCGGGGCCGACGCGGCGGATGCCTTGGCGGTCGGGGCGACAGCCCAGTCGATCGACGTGCGCGGCGGCACGCTGGAACAGGCCGAGCGGTCAGAATCCCGCGACCTTGGGCTGCGGGTCTTTCTGGGCCAGCGCAGCGCCAGCATCTCCGGGTCCGACGTCCGCCCCGAGGCGATGGCCGAAATGGCGACCCGCGCGGTCGCCATGGCACGCGAAGCGCCCGAAGACCCCTACGTCGGCCTTGCCGATGCCGACCAACTGGCCACGGATCGCGACGCCGCGCGGCTGGACCTGTTCGATGCAACCGACGAACCGGCCCCGGCCGAACTGGAAGAAGACGCGCGCCGGGCCGAGGCCGCGGCGCTGGCGCAGGACGGCATCACCCGCATCGATTCCGCCGCCGCCCAGTATTCGTCGCAGCGCATCGCCCTTGCCGCGACCAATGGCTTTGCCGGCAGCTATGCCCGCACCTCGCGCAGCCTGTTCTGCGTCGCCATCGCCGGCGAGGGCCTGGGGATGGAGCGCGACTACGATGGCGACAGCCGCGTCTACCAGTCCGAGCTGCGCAGCGCCGAGGACATCGGCGAGACCGCCGCCGCCCGCGCACTGGAACGGCTCAACCCGCGCAAACCCAAGACCGGCGCCTACCCGGTCCTGTTCGACGAACGCATCTCGTCCTCGCTGATCGGCCATCTTGTCGCCGCCACCAATGGCGCGCAGGTGGCGCGGGGCCAGTCGTGGCTGCGCGACGCGCTGGGGGCGCAGGTGCTGCCCGAAGGTCTCAGCCTGATCGAAGACCCGCACCGCCCCCGCGTCAGCGGATCGCGCCTGTTCGACGCCGAGGGCCTGCCGACAACCCGCCGCGCCATGATCGACAACGGCGTGCTGACCGGCTGGACGCTGGACCTTGCCAATGCCCGCAAACTGGGGATGCAAAGCACCGCCAATGCCGCGCGCGGCATGGCCTCCGTCTCGCCCTCGGCGTGGAACCTTGCCCTGACCCAGGGCGACCAGAGCCGCGAAGACCTGATGCGCCAGATGGGCACCGGCCTGCTGGTGACCTCGATGATCGGGGCCACGATCAACCCCAACACCGGCGACTATTCACGCGGGGCCGCCGGGTTCTGGATCGAAAACGGCGAAGCGGTCTACCCGGTGTCGGGCGTGACCATCGCGGGCAACCTGCGCCAGATGCTGCGCAGCCTGATCCCCGCCAACGATGCGCGCCCGTGGCTCAGCCGGGTGGTGCCGTCGCTGCTTGTCGAAGGACTGACCCTTGCCGGCGAATGACCTTGCGCTTCTGATCGACGCGGCCCGGCAGGCGGGCGAGATCGCGCGCGGCTTTGTCGGCGGGCCGCTGGACGTGCAGTTCAAGGCCGCCGACGACAGCCCGGTGACCAAGGCCGACCTTGCGGTGAACACCCGGCTGGCGCAGGTGCTGCGCGACGCGCGGCCCCACTATGGCTGGCTCAGCGAGGAAACCCCGGATGACACCGCGCGGCTGGCCAGCAAACGGGTCTTCATTATCGATCCGATCGACGGCACGCGGTCCTTCATCGCGGGCGAAAAGACATGGGCGCACGCCTTGGCCGTGGTCGAGGATGGCCGGACCACCGCGGCGGTCGTCTACCTGCCGATGATGGACAAGCTCTATACCGCGAGCCTCGGCAAAGGCGCGCGCCTGAACGATGTGCCCATCGCCACCAGCGCGGTCAGCGCCCCGGATCAGGCGCAGGTGCTGGCCACCCGCGCCAGCCTCAAACCCGAGTGGTGGCCCGGTGGGCCGCCAGACATGCGCCGCAGCCACCGGCCGTCGCTGGCCTATCGCCAGAGCCTTGTGGCCGAGGGACGTTATGACGCCATGTTCACCTTTCGCCCGACATGGGAATGGGACATCGCCGCCGGCGCGCTGATCCTGTCAGAGGCCGGCGCCCGGATCACCGACCGGCGCGGCGCGGCCCTGCGGTTCAACGCGCCGCAACCGCAGGCCGACGGGTTGGTCGCCGCCAACCCGGCCCTGCACGGCGCGTTGCTGGCGCGGCTGACCTGAGGCATGCCACGCCGCCCCGTGTTTCTTCTGTCCGGAAATATTCCCGGGGGGCCGCCCGATCGGGCGGCGGGGGCAGCGCCCCCTCCCCGTCAGACCCGCACGCCCGGCCTCGCCTTGACCCCCCGCCCGTGTTCGCTAGGCTCGCGCGCAACGCCATAACCACAAGGATCACGCCCCATGCAACGCCTGCACCTCGTCTTCGGCGGCGAACTTGTCGACCCCACAAAAACCGTCTTCAAGGACGTGAACGACCTGCATGTCGTCGGCATCTTCCCCAACTACCAAGAGGCCTACAACGCGTGGAAGGCAGAGGCGCAGCGCACCGTCGACAACGCCCACATGCGCTATTTCATCGCCCATCTGCACCGGTTGCGCCAAGAGGCCGAAGAGGCATCGTCGACAGAGGAACTGGGCTGATCCCATGGTGCGCCGCGCGCTGAGCCTTTCGGCCTATCTCACCTATGCGCGCAGCGCCTCCGCGCCGGGGGAGGCCCCGGAGTGGCCGGACCGCCCCGCCGGGCCGCTGGTCTGGGGCTTTGCCGAGGACCCGGAACGGGGCCGGGCGCTTGCCAGCCTTGCCACCCGGCTGGTCTCTCAGCGCCCCGAGGTCGCGGTCTGGCTCAGCGGGCGGGTGCCGGAGCGACCGGGGATCACGACAACGGCGCTGCCGCGCGACCTTTCAGGGGACGACCTGCGCAACATCCGCCGGGTCAGCCCGGACGTGGCGCTCTGGGCCGGGCAGTCGCTGCGCCCCGGATTGCTCGCCGCCCTGTCGGACGCCGGTTGCCACCTGATCGCGCTCGATCTCCGGGACGCGCCCTTTCCCGCCGAGGCGCCGCGCTGGCTGCCGGACCCCGCCGCCGCGACACTGGCGCTGTTCGACAGTCTCTACACCACCGGCGCGGCCGCCAGCCGCCGCCTCCGCCGTCTGGGCGTCGAAGGTGAGCGCGTTCATGACGCGACCCCCTTTCTGGACACCGAGGCCCCGCTGGAGTGTCCCGACGGGCTGCATGAGGAAATCGCAGCACTGGTGGCGGGGCGTCCGATCTGGCTGGCCGCGCGGCTGCGCGCCGAAGAGGCCAGCGACATCCTGTATGCCCATCGTCAGGCCAGCCGCCTCGCCCACCGGATGCTGCTTATCCTGTCGCCCGCCGACGCCGAGGCCGCCAGGGGGATCGCCCGCATCCTGCGCAGCGAACAGATGCGCGTCTGCGACTGGGAAAACGGCGATATGCCGGACGAGAACACGCAGGTCCTGCTGGCGGGCGGCCCGCAGGAACTGGGCCTGTGGTACCGGCTTGCGCCGCTGGCCTTTCTGGGCGGATCGCTGGTGACCGGCTGCGGCGGCGAAGACCCGTTCGAGGCCGCCGCCCTTGGCGCCGCCATCCTGTACGGCCCCAACGTGGGCGCGCATCTGGGGGCCTATTCCCGCCTTGTCAGCGCCGGGGCCGCGCGGATCGTGCGCGACGCCGATTCGCTGGGCACCGCCGTGTCACACCTTGTCGCGCCCGATCAGGCCGCCACCATGGCGCACGCGGGGTGGGACGTCATTTCATCAAGCGCGCAACTGGTCGACCGCGTGCTGGCCGAGGTCTGTGACGTGCTCGACGACAGGGGCCTTGCCTGATGCGCCCGCCCCGATTCTGGCAGACCCCGCCGCAGGCCCCGGCGTGGCAGGCGCGCCTGCTGGCCCCGCTGGGCGCGCTGACCGCCCGCGCCACCGCCCGCCGGGTCGCCCGCCCGCCCCGCCTGCGCTGCGGCGTGCCAGTGATCTGCGTCGGCAATGTCAACGCGGGCGGCACCGGCAAGACGCCGACGGTGATCGCGCTGGTCCAGAGACTGCTTGCGCGCGGGCTGTCGCCGCATGTGGTGTCGCGCGGCTACGGCGGACGGCTTGACGGGCCGGTACAGGTTGCCCCCCGCAGCCATCTGGCGGACGACACCGGGGACGAGCCGCTGCTGCTTGCCGCCTTCTGTCCGGTCTGGGTCGCCAAGGACCGCGCGGCCGGAGCGCAGGCCGCAGAGGCGGCGGGCGCCGAGGTGATCCTGCTCGACGACGGGCACCAGAAACCCGACGTGGCCAAGGATCTGACCGTGCTCTGCGTCGACGCCGTCGCCGGCTTCGGCAACGGCCGCTGCCTGCCCGCCGGACCGCTGCGCGAACCGCTTGCCGCCGGGTTGGCCCGTGGCGACCTGCTGCTGTCCATCGGTCCGCGCGCCGCGCAAGAGCGTTTCGCCAAAGACTGGGGCGCGGATATCACGCTGCCGCATCTGACCGGGCATCTTGCGCCGTTGCCGACCGGCATGGACTGGAACGGCCTGCCAGCGCTGGCCTTTGCGGGCATCGGCCACCCGGAAAAGTTCTTTGCAACCCTGCGCGGGCTGGGGGCCGATATCCGCCGCGCCGAGGCGCTGGAGGATCACCAGCCCTTCACCCCCGCCCTGATCACCCGGCTGATGCGCGAGGCGCAGCTTTTGGGGGCGCAGCCTGTGACCACGGAAAAAGACGCGGTGCGCCTGCCGCCCGAGATGCGCCGCGAGGTGCTGACCCTGCCGGTGCGGCTGGAGATCGACAGCCCCGCGCCGCTGGACTCCGCGCTGGACCGTCTGCTGACGCCGGACAGATGACCCGCCCTGCGGGCAATCGCCCGGCCCCTGCGCGCTCTGGACGGCGCGCGCGGGTGGGTGGGTGGGGCCGCGTCGTGCAGGGGGCGCAGGGGCCGCCTATTCCGCCGCCAGTTGCTGCGGCTGGCGATCCCCCGGAGTCCCCAGTTCGGCCAGTTCCGCCACCACCCCGCGCAAAGCGGCGCGGACCTCGTCGAACCGCGCATTGGGGGTGATCGTCGCCTCGTCCATATACAGCGCACGGTCGATTTCCACCTGCACCGCGTGTTGCCGCCGCGACGGGCGTCCGTAATGCTGCGTGGTAAAGGCCCCTGCGAACGGCGCATTGCGCGCCACCACAAACCCGGCCCCGGCAAACGCCGCCTCGACCCGTTCGACAATCTCCGACCGGGCCGACGCGCCGAACCGGTCGCCGATCACCACTTCGGGCCGCTTGCCGCCGTGGCGCGCGGCCCCGTCCAGCGCCTCGTGCGGCATCGAATGACAGTCGATCAGAATCGCCTCGCCAAACCGGTCCCGCGCGGCGTCCAGCAAGGTCCGGAGCTGGTCGTGATACGGCTTCCAGATTCGCGTGATTCGGCGTTCGGCCTCCATCCGCGTCAGCTTGCCGCGATAAATCGCCCGGCCACCGGCCACCACGCGCGGCACCACGCCCAGACCGCTGGCGACCCGTGGGTTGTGTCCGGCGCGGCGCATGCCCTCGATCAGCGCGGGGTCCAGTTCTTCGGCTGCGCGGTTCAGGTCGACATAGGCCCGTGGCGCCCCCGCGCGCAGAAAAACCGCCCCGAACTGCGGCGCACAGTCGAAAAGCCGGTCGACATAGGCGTCTTCAGAGCTTCGGATGCTGTGTGCGTCCAGAATCGTGGTCTGTAGAAAGCTTTGCGGGTAGTCGCATCCAGAGTGCGGAGACGCGAAAACCACGCAGGATCTCTGCGGTTCGGGCATATGAAGGTGGTATGACGTCTCTGGCATCCGCGTTCCTCTTGGGGCGCAGGATAGACCGATTTCTGCGCTCTCCAAAAGCCCTTGATCCCCGCTGAGAAGGCATTTATAGACCCTCCACCGGCGCGCACCACCAGCGGCTTCGCCAGAGGCCAAAGAGGGTGTGCACGGACATATGGGTGATTAGCTCAGCGGTAGAGCACTTCGTTGACATCGAAGGGGTCACTGGTTCGATCCCAGTATCGCCCACCATGAATTCATGACCCGCTCTCCGGGGGGCTTGCCTCGCGGAGAATAGGGTATTGGCCACAACCAAAGGCGCTCGCGCGCCGCGACGATAGGAGAAGACCCATGAAGGTCGCCAATTCGCTCCGCTCGCTCAAGAAGCGCCACCGCGACTGCCGCGTTGTGCGCCGTAAGGGCCGTGTCTATGTGATCAACAAGACACAGCGGAGATTCAAGGCACGTCAGGGCTAAGCCCCGGAATCCTGCCTCAGATCGACACCAAGAAAACCCCCACGGGCCCTGCCTGCGGGGGTTTTTCTTTGGCCGCGCCTCAGTCGCCGCGACGTTGCGACATGTGGTTCAGCCGTGGCGGGCCGCTTTGCCCGTCGGGGGTATCATGCCGCCAAACCCGGTTGCCGTGTCCGGTTGTCGCGTCTGACCCCGATATCCGATTGCCGTGTCTGGTCCCGTTATCCGATCCCCCTGTACGGTGGGTTAAGCCGGGCACGTTGTCCGGCCGCGTTGTCCGCGCACGGTTCGGGCGACATTTCTGGCAACGTTTCGGGCGGCCCTGTCCCGTCGGTCTATGACGGTCATGGCCGGCCCAGGCCAGTCGCTCCGCAAACCGGCCGCGCGCCTGCCAAGGACACGGCGACGCCTCCCGCGACGCCTCGGCACAGGCCGCGCTGATCGCGGCTGGCCTGTCGTTCAGACCGGCGGCAAAGGCGGCTCACAAATGCTCCAGAACCCCTGAAGGGTGGACATCTTCTTGTTCATGTCCTCCCTGTTGTGCGGTTTGACAATGTAGCCATTCGCCCTTTGGCGATAGGCTTTCGCGATATCCTGCGAGCTGTCGGAGGTTGTGAACATAAAGACCACGCTGTCGGACGCAGCGCCGGTGGCCCGGAATTCTTTGAGGAATTCGTGGCCGTTCATCCGGGGCATATTGATATCGAGAAGCACAAAGAAAGGGCCGGACAATTCGCCGGAATTGATGATCTCCAGCGCTTCGACACCGTCTTCGGCCCGTGTCGTGACAGCGTTCGACGCGATTTTGGCCAAGGCGCGCTGGACCATCATTGCGTCGAGTGAATTGTCCTCCACAAGCAGGATATTCATTTGACGGGACATGTTATGCAACCCTCCCAAGTTCTTCCAAGCTTTCATTTTCGCGGCGCTTCGGCCAATAGAACGTGAATTCCGCCCCTTCACCTTCGGATGACGCCACCGAGATATCGAACCCGTGGCGCTGCACGGCCTTTTTGACAATCGCCAATCCGATTCCCGTGCTTTCCGGCTCATCCTTTTTGCGGAGGGTCTGAAACACCCCGAAGATCCTGTCGTGAAATTCCGGTGCGATCCCATTGCCATCGTCCTTGACGGACACCTTGATCCGGTCCCCAAGGTCTTCGATGGTCAGGTCAACCTGCGCCGCTCGGGGGTGCGGGTGGTATTTGAAGGCGTTTCCGATCAGGTTCTCCAGCACCCGGCGAAAGTTCTGGCTGTCGCAATCGATGATCTCGACTTCGGAGGTCAGGCGAATCTGGCAAGGCTCAACCTCAAAATCCGCGTGACAATCCTCGACAAACTTGCTGACCAGAACGCCGGACTCGGTCTCTGTTCCATAGTTCCCGACGCGGGAATAATCCATGATGCCTTTTGTGAGGTCGTTCATTCTGCTGACCCGATCCCGGATCATGTTGAACTGCATCTTGATCTCGGTGTGTTTTTCAACCGGGCCGATGACCTCTTCAAGATCCTCTTCGATCACATCCACAAGAAACCCGATCCCCCGGACCGGCGTCTTCAGGTCGTGGGACGCAATATAGACAAACTGTTCAATTTCACCGTTGGCGTGTTCAAGATGTTCGGTCTTGGCGCGCAATTCATTGGTAAGCTGGTGCGCATAGGCGTGCGCGCGACGATTGGAGCGCGCCAACAGCGCCAGCATCGAAATCACCAGAATCTCGATGATCAGCCCGCCCAGAAGGATCAGCGACGGCTGGTCAGATCTGTTCTGGAGGCGAAAGGCCTTGTTCGAACGGAGTTCGACCGACCAGATACGCCCATACATTTCCAGATCGACGGTTTCCTGAAACATCGGGTTTTCGTCATTCAGCGGATCGTCCGAACTGTGTTCGTCGTAGATCATTTCTTTGCCGTCCCGGATGCTGAACCGCACCTCGCGCAGGTCCTTGGACAGCAATCCTTCAACCAGTTTCCGGACTACGAAGGGCGCGTAGACAACGCCAATGAACCGCTCCCGGCGTTCCGTGACGGTGGCGGGCGGGCCGCCTTCGTAGAACGGGGTGTAAAACAGGAATCCGGGGGTGTGACCGCTGTCCTGCACCAGCACGATCGGACCGGTGATCTGCGCCACGCCCTTGTCCCGGCTGGCCAGCAGGCCGGTCCGTCGGTTTGTCTCATGCGCGACATCAAGCCCAATCGCCGCAGCATTGAGGTTTTCCGGTTCGATGTAGGTGATCGGCAGCAGGAAATCCTGAACATGCTCCGGGAAAATCGAAAATTCGCGCCGCTCCGTCGCTCTGGTGGACTGGAACTGCGAGAGATCGGCCCTGTCGACATAGTAGATGACGCCAATTCCGTTCACTCCGGGATATTTATCCTCGATATTCAGGGAGTTTGCGAAATTCCGCCATGCGCCACGCGAGATATCGCCATCGCTGGCGTCGATATAGGCGGCTCCGGATTGCAGCGCATCTTCGTACCGGGACATGCGGTCGACGATCAACCCGATGGTTCGATCCCTGGCCGCGGCGAACTGGTTTTCGATCTGCAAATCCACCTGATGCTTTGAATAAAGCCAGGCCCCTACCGTCATCGTCAGCGACAAAGCCACGATAACGATATGCAGAGCGGAAATGCCACCTCCGGACTGTTTCAAAGACTTCGCCACAAAAAACTCCTTCACCGCGCGACGTTTCAAGGGCTCGGTGAATTAATTTTCCTAGATACACCTTAACACGGAGTGAAGCAGGGCCCGGCAAGCTGCCCAAATCTTGAGTGAAAATCTGTTGGAAATTATCAAACATTCGCGAAAAATGCCGGACTCGGGCTTTGTGCGCGGACTTCGGGAAAGACACCGTCGTTCACGCCGTCCACAGCAGCGGGCGGCATCGCCCCGATGTCCAGCGGGCCCCAATGTCCTGCGGGGGCCGCCGGGGCGACGGCTGCCGCCCCGGTGCGCGATGTCAGCGGTCTATGCCGATGATACCGCCGGCGAGCAGGCGCACCATGGTCTGTTCGTCCAGATAGCCCGACACCCGCAGCCCGCGCGCATCCTGAAAACGGCGCAGCGCCGCGCGGGTGTTTTCATCGAACTGGCCGTCAACCTTGCCCGGCTTCATGCCCAGTTGCTCCAGCCGCCGCTCTGTCAGTTGGCGGGCGACGAAGTTCAGGTTCATCGCCTTTTCCTCGCGGCTGGCCTCTATCGAATTGCGCACCCTGTCCGCATCCAGTTGCAACTGCGAGATCCGCTGCTTGGCCTCTTCGCGGAACCCGCCGTTCGGCCAATCACGCAAATAGGCATTGTAGGCCGCGACAGAATTGGCCTGCGTGGCCTTGGTCCAGTCACGCCGGTCCTGACCCACCGCCTGTTCCGCGCGCTGCGCGTCGATTGCCTTCAGAACCGCGCGCGCCTCATCGGCGAACCGGCCTTCGGGGTATTTTTGCAGATACTCGCGAAAGCCCGCCTCTTCGCCCCGGTCCTCGACGCGCCGCCAAAAGACGCGCTCCTGACGCGCCCTTTCGGCCTGCTGGCGCTTTTCCTCTTCTTCCAGTTCGGCGGCGCGGCGCGTGGACTGCGCCTGCAACCGGGCGATCTGATCGCGGTCAAGATAGCTGCTGACCCGCAGGCCCGTCTCTTCCTGCCAGCGCCGGATCGCGCCCCGCGTGCCGTCGCCAAACACGCCGTCGATGCCGCGCGTGTCATGGCCCAGAATGGTCAGCGCGCGCTGGATGGCCCGGCGGTCGTTGCGGTCAAGCTCCAGATCCTCCTCGGCGCGACGCTCGCGGTAAAACGGTTCGGCGTTCAGCGCCGACAGCCGTTGCCGCGCCGCGTTCACATGCACGCCGCCGGGAAAGCCGTCGAGGTAGGTCTGATAGCCTTCCGCCGAATCGGCCTCTTGCGCCAGACGCCACGCAACATCGTCGGCGGCCCGGTTGGCAAAGGGATCGGGCAGCGGCGGGTCGATGGCACCGCGCGGCGGCGCCACATCCCCGGCGCGCACGATCACCTGACCTTGCGGGGCGTATCCCTCTATTTGCAGCTCATATTCGATGGCGGCCCGCCGCACGAAACGTCCCGTCCGGGCCATGTCCCGCGCCGCGTAGCGGGCCACGTCCATCGCCGGCCCCCGGATCACCGTCACCCCGTGCGGAATGTCCAACTCCCCCAGTCCGGCGTTCAGATACAGGCTCAGGTCCGGGTCCTCTCCGGTCTCGCCCAGCACAAGAAACGCCCGCCCCTGATGGGCCGACAGGATCGCCAGCGCCGCGTCCAGCGGAAAGCCCTGCATCAGAACCTCGGCCTCGTCGATCCGGCCATTTCCGGTCACCGGCAGCAGATAGCTGCCACCGGCGCTGTGCACAAAGGCCCCGGTCAGCAGAATCACCACCGGGCCGCCATCGTCGTCCAGCAGTTCGGCGAATTCGCCAAACGCCCGGCGCATGTCCGCCGCGTCGGCGTCCTGCACCAGCGTGACGTCGAACCCCTTGGCGTTCAGCGCGCTGGCCGCCTGAGCGACCCGCTGCGCGCCGAACAGCGTCTGCACGGCGGTGTAGCGGCTGTTGCCGATCACCAGCGCATCGCCGTTGGCCAGCGCGCTTGTCGCGCCAAGGACCGCGCCTGCCAAGGCCAATGCCAGAATCCGCATGAGCTTTCCTCCCCGTCGTCTGCTCCGGTACAAAGCCTACCGGGACGCCCCGACAGGGCAAGCGGCCAGCGCGGGGAAAATGGCGGGGTTTCGCCCAATCACCGCCAACAGGCCCCCGCGCGCGCGAATTCCTGCCGGTTGGACAAGGGCTTGCCCCGGATCAGTCGTATTTTCGCAGGTCCTCGATCACCAAACCGTCACGCGGCAGCGCCCCCGGCGGCACCAGTTCGACCTTGCCTTTCAGCTTCAGCACCTCGGCCACGCTGCCCTCAAAGGCCGACGCGTCGCCAGCTTCGGTCTCGATTCGCACCGTCATCATGTCCATTTCGCCCTCGCGGGTCGCCACGACACGCGCCCGCGTGATCTCATGGTGTTTCGCGACCAGTTGCGCGACCTGCTCGGGGCGCACGAACATGCCCTTGATCTTGGTCGTCTGGTCGGCGCGGCCCATCCATCCCTTGATCCGCGTGTTGGTCCGGCCGCAGGGGCTTTCCCCCGGCAGCACGGCGCTCAGATCGCCGGTGGCAAAGCGGATCAGCGGGTAATCGGGGTTGAGCGAGGTGACCACAACCTCTCCGACCTCGCCCTCGGCCACCGGGTCGCCGGTGCCGGGGGTGACGATCTCGACGATGACATGCTCATCAAGGATCATGCCCTCCATCGCCGGGGTCTCATAGGCGACGTTGCCCAGATCGGCGGTGGCGTAACATTGCAGGCACTGGATGCCGCGATCCGCGTAGAACTGCCGCAGCGACGGAAACAGCGCGCCGCCGCCAACCGCGGCCCGCGTGATCTTCAGCGACAGGCCTGCCTCATCCGCCTTTTCAAGGATCAGCTTGAGGTAGTCCGGAGTCCCGGCATAGGCCGTGGCACCGACGTCCATCGCCGCCCGCGCCTGCAATTCGGTCTGGCCGGTCCCGGCGGGCAGCACCATCGCCCCCACCGCCCGCGCGCCGGATTCAAAGATCATGCCCGCCGGGGTCAGGTGATAGCCGAAACAGTTCTGCACAATGTCCCCCGGCCCAATCCCGACCGCGTTCAGAAACCGCCCCATGCGCCACCAGTCATGGCTGGCGCCACCGGGTTCATAGATCGGCCCCGGACTCTGGAACACATGGGCGACATTTGACACCGGCAGCCCGCCAAACGGCGGCTGCGCCGCCTGCATCGCCACCAGATCCGATTTGCGCAGCACCGGCAGCGCCGCCAGCCCGGCCAGTGTCTCCAGCCGGTCGATGCCGTATTTGGCCAGTTGGGTGTTCACCGCCGCCAGTTGTGCCGCCTCGCGCGCGTCGCGGCTGCGTGTCTCCAGCGCGTCGAAATAGGTGCTCATCAAGCTCTCCTTCGCAATTCCGTCAGGACCGGACCGGGTGTCGGTCCCGGCCTGTGGATGTGTCGTGCCCCTGACTGCGCCGCGCGCAACCTCAGGGGCTTTGATCTGAAACAAGGTGCGCCGCCGGATCGCCCGGTAGGTTTCCGAAACCCGACGGCAGAGGAGGCCCGGCGATGGACCGTGAATTTGACGACCGCATTCAGTTTGACCAGGACCGGCAGGTGATGGAGGTGGATTTCTCCGATGTCACCTTCGACAGTTCCCAGACCGTCAACCGGGTCTACGACCGGATCGAGGACCGCATCGCCGCAACCGGCGAGGAACTCTGGTTTTTCCTCATCAACCTCAACGGCACCCGGATCGACAGCAGCGCATGGGTGGCCTATGCCCGCCGGGGCCGCGCGCTGAACCTTGCCCATTCCATGGGATCGGTCCGCTTTGATGCCTCGCCCGAAACCGCCGCCCAGATCGAACGCGCCGCCCGCACAGAGGCGTTTGACCCCAACCTGCTCACCTGTCGCGCCGACGCATTGGTCCGGATCGGCCAGATGCCCTCGCGTCGCCGGGGCCCCCGCGTCCAATACGATCCGAACTACGTCGAGGCGGATTTCTTTCACCGCATCGCCTTTGACGCGGACAGCCGCATCATGGAGGCGGATTTTTCGTGGTTCACCTTCCATCACGCGCGCGATGTGAACGATTTCTACGACCATATAGAGGCCCGCATCGCCGCCTCCGGCCATGACAAATGGTTCTTTCTGATCAACTACGAGGGCACCCAGATCCTGCCCGCCGCCTGGGTGCAATACGCGCATCGGGGCAAGACCCTGAACCTCGCGCATTCCCTTGGCTCCGTGCGCTTTGCGCCCGGCTCGGAAACGGAGGCCGACATCCGTCTGCGCGCCGAAAGTCAGGACTTTCGCCCCAACATTCGCAACACGCGGGCCGAAGCACTGGCGCGGATCGAAGAGATGCGGGGCGACCATGATCACCCGGCCACGGTCATCGGCGCGGTCAGCGCCTCGGCAGGCTGACCGCGGACCGCCGCGCCGGACGCCCGTTTGACCTGATCCGTTTGCACATCGGGCATGCCGTCACTCCGCAGGCCAGCGGAAGGGTTCAAGCACGTTGACCACATGGGTGGTCAGCAGGACAATTTCGCTGCCACCGATATTGCGCAACCCGCCATGCATCTCACCGGCTGAAAAGAACAAGACGTCGCCATCGGCATACTCGGCCTGCTGCCCGTCGGTCAGCAGGACGGTCCCGCCCTGCAACACCACCACATGTTCATCGCCCGGATGCATATGTTCAGAAACCGCGCCGCCCGGTTTGACCGTCACCCGCGCGATCACCACCTTCATGTCGGGGGCGTCGGACAGCGGCTGTTCCTGCAACACGTCGCGCAGGACCAGATCGCTGGCCAGCGCGGGCACCGCGGCCACGGCAGCCAAAGCGGCCAGACAGGCGACAAGGGCAAAGCGGATCATCACATCTTTCCTTTCGAAGTGGGGGCCTCGCAAATTGGGGCCTCTCGAACAGGGGGATTTTCGAACCGGGGGGCGCTGAAACCGGGCCGGTCTCAGGCCAGCCACCGCTTGCGGCGGCGATAGGACCGCACGTCGCGAAAGCTTTTGCGCCCTTCGTCGGACATGCCGAGGTAGAATTCCTTGACGTCCGGGTTCTCGCGCAGCTCAGCGGCGGGGCCCTCCATCACAACGCGCCCGTTTTCAAGAATATAGCCGCTGTGGGCATAGCGCAGCGCGACGTTGGTGTTCTGCTCTGCCAGCAGGAAGGAAACGCCTTCGTTCTCGTTCACCGACTTCACGATCTCAAAGATCTGTTCGACCAGTTGCGGTGCCAGCCCCATCGACGGCTCATCCAGCAACACGGTCTCGGGACGGCTCATCAATGCGCGGCCAATCGCCGTCATCTGCTGTTCCCCGCCCGAGGTATAGCCCGCCTGCGACTTGCGCCGTTCTTTCAGCCGCGGGAAATAATTGTAGACCATCTCCAGATCCGCCTCGACGGCCCCCTTGCCGTCCTTGCGCGTATAGGCCCCGGTCAGCAGGTTGTCCTCGACGGTCAGGTGTTCGAAACAATGGCGGCCTTCCATCACCTGAATGACGCCGCGCTTGACCAGCGCCGCGGGCTCCAGATCCTGCACCGCCTCGCCCTTGTAGACGATCGACCCTTTGGTGACCTCGCCGCGCTCAGAGTGCAGCAGGTTGGAGATCGCCTTGAGCGTCGTGGTCTTGCCCGCGCCGTTGCCGCCCAAAAGCGCGGTGATCCCGCCCTTCTTGACGGTCAGGCTCACGCCTTTCAGCACAAGGATGACGTGGTTGTAGATCACCTCGACGTTATTGACCTCAAGGAGCGTCTCGTCCGTTCGCGCCGCATCCAGCATCGACTTTTCCTCACACCGGGGCAATGCGCGCCCCTTGCAGCTTTTCTTGGTGAAAATACTCAAATGCCCCCGGCGGCGACCCGCGCCGCCGGGGGGTGGTCCGATCAGTTCTCGCAGGTGTCGTTCACCGGCCAAGGCGCATTGGCGTCGGCATAGTCCTTGGCGTTCTGCTGTGCCAAATCGGTGTAGGCGGCGACATTCGCCGTCAGGAGATCGCTGACCTTGACGAACTTCTCGCCGTCCCATTCCAGCATCCAGCCACCGGAATGACCGGTGTGGTTCGAACACGAGGTCGCAAAGGGCGGCAGCATGCCGGTCAGGCCCAGTTCGTCGATCCGGGCTTCGGTCATGTTGATGTTCTCCAGACCCCAGCGCAGTTGCTCGGCATTGATCTCGGCGGTGCCGTACTGGGCCTGCGCCACGCGGATGCCTTCGGCAAGAATGGCCGAGATGACGATGCCGCGCGAATAGAACACGCCTTTCATCTCGGTCTCATCGGTCTTGGACAGACCCGCGTCGATCACCAGCGACTGGATGTCCTTCATGACCGGCGCGTCCATGTTCGGGAACGACCAGCTGATCGACTTGTAGCCTTTGCCGTCCTGGCCGACGATGGCCAGATCCGCGTCATGCCCGGACCACCAGACACCAACCATGTTCTCCATCGGGAACTTGGTCTTGACGGCCTCGGTGATGGCGCCCGCGTTCATCGCGCCCCAGCCCCACATCACGACATAGTCGGGACGCATCCGGCGGATCTGCAACCACTGCGCCGACTGGTTCTGCATTTCCTTCAGGCCGACCGGGATCGGGTTCAGCTCAAAACCCTTTTCGGCGGCCAGCGCCTCAAGCACCGGCAGCGGCTCTTTGCCGTAGGGGTGATCGAGGTGCAGAAAGGCGATGGTCTTGCCGTCCAGCGATCCCATGCCTTCGAGATACTGGATGATCATGTCCGCCGCGTCCCAGTAGCCCGCCGGAGCGTTGTAGGACCACTGAAAGGTCTTGCCGTCCATCATCGGGCTAAAGCCATAGCCCGGCGCAAGGATCGGGATCATGTCGACGTTGGTCTTGGGCAGCACCTGAAGGGTGATACCGGTCGACCACGGCTGCGTCACGATCGCCTTGCCCTTGGTCTTTTCGTAACATTCCACGCCCTTTTCGGTGGAATAGCCGGTTTCGCACTCTTCGGCGTTGATCATGATGCCGCCGATGCCGCCGTCGCGGGCGTTCAGCATCGCCAGATAGTCGGCCTGACCGTTCATCAGCGGGATGCCGGTCGCGGCAAACGGCCCGGTCCGATAGGCAAGGTTCGGGGTATACAGTTCCTGCGCCTGCGCCGCCCCGGCGGTCAGCGCCGCCAGAACACCGGCAAAGGCCAGCTTGGTGAAATGTTTCATGTCTTTCCTCCCTTGGAATGTCTCATGTCACTGTCTGTCTAGGTCTTTTGTTGTTGGGCCTCTCCCCTCAGTAGGGGAACGGCCAGAGGATCAGTTTCTCACGCAGCAGACGCCAGAGCTGCGCCAGCCCATGCGGCTCGACAATCAGGAAAAACACGATCAACGAGCCGACGATCATGATGTTCAGATGTTCCACCATCGAGGATGAAATCGGTATGCCCAGCGTCTCGGGCAGCAGGTTCAGCACCACCGGCAGACCGACAATCAGGATCGCCCCCAGATAGTTGCCCATGATCGACCCCAGCCCGCCGATGATCGCGATGAACAGGATGCGGAACGACAGCGGAATGTCAAAGAGGTTCGGTTCCGCCGCCCCGCGCCACATGAACACGAACAGCGCGCCCGCCACCCCCACCACGTAGGACGAGATGGCAAAGGCCGTGAGTTTGGACCGCATCAGGTTGATGCCGATCAGTTCCGCCGCGATGTCCATGTCGCGCGTCGCCTTCCACGTGCGGCCCAGCGTGCCGCGCGTCAGGTTGATGCACAGCCAGGTCAGCAGGCAGACGATGAACAGCACCACGTAATACTGCACAATCGAATCCGCCTGCGGGCCGGACACGTACAGGCCAAAGATATCCAGGTTCGGCACCTGAATCGCGCCAGAGGCGTTGTAGTTGTACAGCCATGCCCATTTCTCGAACAGCCAGACCAGAAAGAACTGCGCCGCCAGCGTGGCAATCGCCAGATAGAACCCCTTGATCCGAAGCGACGGGATGCCGAACATCACCCCCACCCCGGCGCTGAAAAAGCCCGACAACAGGATCGCCACAATCGGGTTCATCCACGGCATCAGGGTGATCATCTTGTAGCAGGCATAGGCCCCGACCCCCATGAAGGCCGCCGTGCCCAGTGACAGCTGCCCGGCATAGCCGGTCAGGATGTTCAGGCCCAAGGCCGCCAGCGAGTAGATCAGGATCGGGATCAGCAGCGTCTGAAAGGTGAACTCGCTCGCCGTCAGCGGAAAGATCACCCAGACGAACAGCAGGATGATCCCCAGCAGCACGGCATCCTGCCGGACCGGGAACAGCGCCTGGTCGGCCCGATAACTCGTCTTGTACTGTCCTGCGGTGCGATAAAGCATCCGCTCCTCCCTTTTTCATCAACCGCGATCGACGCACGGTTCTTTTCGTCGCGCTGCCCTTGGGGGCCACATCGGTCCCCAAGGGCAGGAATTCATCTGCGCCGCCTCAGCGGTCCGCGTCCTCGTCGCGCCGCTTTGGCGCGCTTGCCCCCCACATCTGGGTCATCGCCTTCAACGTGGCCGTGGTCATGTCGACAGAGGCGCTCATCATCGCGTTCATCGCCTCCATCTGCGCCTTCAACAGCCCCTGCGCGATCTCCTGCGGGTCGGCGGGCTCTCCCAGCCCGTTGGCCCCGCGCGCCAGATCGGCAACCTCCGGGTCGCTGCGCTCCGCCCGCCGCGAGGGCGCGTCCTTTCCACGTGATCTGGTCATCTCAGCTCTCCAGTCCATCGTCGGTCTCAAAGCGCGGGCGGCTCCTTGTCGGCCTGGCATAGCCTGTCCGTTCGGAATACCGCACCAGCCAGAAATACGCCCAGATGCCCAGCGCACCGCCCGCCGCCGCCAGCAGCAGCGCGATTGTCATGCGGCCCTCGGCCTCGGGGTTGGCCGTCAGCGCCAGATAGCCAAAGGCCCAAAAGCCGGACCATGCGACGACGTTCAGAATGGCAATCAGTTTCGACATCTCGTTGCGTTCCTCGTGACACAGCCGGTCCGGGCTGTCGCAGGGCGGGGCCTCCCCCGCCGCTGTGGGTTGTGGCGGCGCGCCCCGCGCCGCCCTACACCCTTTCGATGATACGTTCCCCGAACAGACCCTGCGGACGGAACAGCAACACGATCAGCGCCAGCACAAAGGCAAACCACGTCTCGGTGTTGCCGCCCAGCAGCGGCTGCCCCCAGTAGATCTCGAACAGCTTTTCCAGAATGCCGATCATCAGCCCGCCGATGATCGCCCCGGTGATGCTTTCCAGCCCGCCCAGCATCAGCACCGGCAGCGCCTTGTAGGCGATCACCTCAAGCGCAAAGCTGACCCCGGCCCGCGCGCCCCAGGCAATGCCCGTGACCAGCGCGATGATGCCCGCGATGAACCAGACCAGCACCCAGATCGTCTGCAAGCTGATGCCCACCGACAGCGCCGCCTGATGGTCGTCGCCCAGCGCCCGGATCGCCCGGCCCATCTGCGTGTAGTTCAGAAAGGCCAGCAGCGCCCCCACCAACACCACCGCAACCGCAACCACCGTCATGTCGAGATGTTGCAGGATCAGCAGCCCGCCCCAAGGCTCCAGCACCGTGTCGCCGGTGGGAATGCCCAGTTCGGCGGAAATCATCTGCTTGTTCTCGCCGCCAAAGATGATCTCACCCAGACCGATCAGGAACAGCGTGATGCCGATGGTGGCCATGAACAGGATGATATCCGGCTGCCCCACCAAAGGCCGCAGCACGATCCGCTCGATGCTGACCGCCAGCACGAACATCACGCCCAGCGTCAGCACAACCGAAATCCACGCCGGAATGCCCATCGCGTGCAAGCCCACCAGCGTCAGCGCGGCGAACACCACCATGATGCCCTGCGCAAAGTTGAAGATGCGGCTGGAGCGGTAGATCAGCACAAAGCCCAGCGCGATCAGCGCATAGAGCACGCCCGACACCAGCCCCTCCCACAGCACCTGCAACAGGAAATCCGGCGCCGCGACCATGTCGACAAACGGCGCGACAAAGATTTGTTTCAGTAGATCCATGGTTCGCTGCCCTTCAGTTCATGCCGCACAGGTCGTGCGCATCGGTTGTGCATGCCGTGTGCATGGATTGTGCATCGCTGGTTTCCATCAGTGCGCCACCCCCAGATAGGCGTCGATCACGTCCTGATTGTTGCGCACCTCGTCGGGTGTGCCGTCGCCGATCTTCTTGCCGTAATCCATCACCACCACCCGGTCGGACAGATCCATGACCACGCCCATGTCGTGTTCGATCAGGCAGATGGTGGTGCCGAACTCGTCGTTCACATCCAGGATAAAGCGGCTCATGTCCTCTTTTTCCTCGACGTTCATGCCCGCCATCGGCTCATCCAGCAGCAGGATCGACGGCTCCGCCGCCAGCGCCCGCGCCAGTTCCACCCGCTTTTTCAACCCGTAGGGCAGCCGCCCGACCGGGGTTTTGCGGATCGCCTGAATCTCGAGAAAATCAATGACTTTCTCGACAATCTCGCGGTTCTCCATCTCTTCGTTGCGCGCCCGGCCCCACCACAGGGCCTGCGCCGGGATAGAGGCGCTCATATGCGTCAGACGGCCCGTCATGACGTTGTCCAGCACCGTCATCCCCTCGAACAGGGCAATGTTCTGGAACGTCCGCGCCACGCCCATGCGCGCCACCTCGTAGGGCTTCATCGGCGGGCGTTTTGCCCCCTTGTACCAGACCTCGCCCACAGTCGGCGTATAGAACCCCGAAATGACGTTCAGCATCGACGACTTGCCCGCGCCATTTGGCCCGATGATCGCCCGGATTTCCCCCTCATGAACGTCAAAGGAGATGTCGGATATCGCCGTAACCCCTCCGAACTTAAGGGTAATATTCTTCATCTCCATCAGCACGCCGCCAATCTGGCGTCCGTCCGCGGTGACGTATCCCTGCGAGTCCTTCACGCGACGTCCCCCAGCTTCTTCTTTGTCCAAATACCCATGCCGACCCCTGCCAAATCCACGCGATTTACGCTGAAACGCCCTGCGGGATGGTGGGCGGGGCGATACGCGCCGCAGGCGCGGGAGCGTCCGGCCATCATTCCGCCGCCACCTTGGCGGGCACAACCGGCACCACCTTGGCGTCGCGGATTTGCAGCGTCGCCTTGATCTTGCCCTTGCGGCCGTCCTCATAGGTGACTTCGGTCTCGGTATAGATCTCGTTCGATCCGTCGTACAACGCCCCCACAAGGTCGGCGAATTTCTCGCCGATGATCTTGCGGCGCACCTTGCGGGTGCGGGTCATCTCGCCATCGTCGGCGTCCAGTTCCTTGTGCAGGATCAGGAACCTGTGCACCTGACAGCCCGACAGCATGTCGTCCTGCGCCACGCTGGCGTTCACCTCTTCCACATGGGACTGCACCATCTCCAGCACGCGCGGATGCTGTGCAAGTTCCTGATAGCTGGCGTAGGCGATGTTGTTGCGTTCCGCCCAGTTGCCCACCGCCGTCAGGTCGATGTTGATAAAGGCGGTGCAGCGGTCGCGCCCGGCGCCAAACACCACGGCCTCCAGGATGTTGGCATAGAACTTCAGCTTGTTCTCGACGTATTTCGGCGCAAACAGCGCGCCGTCCGCCATCTGCCCCACGTCCTTGGCCCGGTCGATGATCCGCAGATGGCCGGTGCCTTCTTCGAAAAAGCCCGCGTCGCCGGTGGCGACCCAGCCTTCGGCATCCTTGGTGTCCGCCGTGCTCTCGGCGTTCTTGTAGTACTCCACAAAGGTGCCGGGCGAGCGGTAGAAGACCTCGCCGTTCTCGGCGATCTTGATCTCAACCCCCGGTGACGGCACCCCGACGGTGTCAGAGCGCACCTGCCCGTCCGGCTGCTGGGTGATGAACACGCTGGCCTCGGTCTGACCATAGAGCTGCTTCAGGTTGATCCCGAGCGAGCGGTAAAAATCGAAGATCTCCGGACCGATCGCCTCGCCCGCCGTATAACCCACCCGCACCTTGGAGAACCCAAGCGCGTTCTTGAGCGGGCCATAGACCATGAATTCGCCAAGTCTGTATTTGATCCGGTCGACCAGACCGACGCTTTCCCCGTCAAGGATCCTGGGGCCCACGTCGCGGGCATGATCCATGAAATAGCGGAAAATCTTGCGCTTCAGCTTGCCCGCGTCTTCCATGCGGATGGTGATGCTGGTCAGCTGCGTCTCGAACACCCGTGGCGGCGCAAAGTAATAGCTTGGCGCGATTTCCTTCAGATCGGTCATCATCGTCTCGGCCGATTCCGGGCAGTTCACGCAGAATCCGGTCCAATAGGCCTGACCGATCGAAAAGATGAAGTCGCCAACCCATGCCATTGGCAAATAGGCCAGAATCTCGTCGTCTTCGCGCAGATGATCAAAGTCGGACGTGTTCTTGGCCGTCTCGACGATGTTGCGGTTCGACAGCACCACGCCTTTGGGCTTGCCGGTGGTGCCGCTGGTATACAGCATCACGCAGGTGTCGTCGTATCCCAGAGAGTCACGCCGCCGCCGCAGCTCGGTGATGAACTCGTCGTAGGCGGCACGCCCCTGCTCCTGCACATGGCTGAACTGGTGCATGTGGCTGTGGTCGTACTTTCGCAGGCCGCGCGGATCGACATAGATCAGGTGTTCGAACTGGCGCAGACCGTCCTGCACCTCGATCACCTTGTCGGCCTGTTCCTGATCCGCGACGATGGCAAAGCGCGCACCGCAATGGTCCAGCACATATTCCATCTCTTCGGCGACCGCGTCCTGATACAGCGGCACCGGGATCGCGCCCACACTTTGCGCGGCGACCATCGACCAATACAGCGTGGGCCGGTTGCGCCCGATGATGGCAATGAAATCGCCTTCGTTGACGCCAAGGTTCAGCAGACCCAGCGCCAGCGCCTCGATTTCCTTTTCGGTCTCTGCCCAGCTCCAGCATTGCCAGATCCCGTATTCCTTTTCACGGTACGCGGGCGCCGCGCCGAACTGGGTGGCATTGCGATGCAACAGTGCCGGAACAGAGCGCAGACCCTCTACGCCCTCAGCCATATGTGCCAAGTCTTTTCCTCCCCATGCCGGTCCCCCGACATCCCTTGTGCCCGTCACGTCCGGGCCGACCGCTGTTTGCCGCGATTCTGACCCCATTTGGGCAAGGCGCAGCCTCGCGGTCAACTTTTTCCTGAGGTTTTCCGAATCCTTACGAATTGTAACAGATGCAAATAGTCCGGGCGGCCCGACCGGTGGTCCGGCCCCCTTTCCCCTGCCCTGCAACCTCCGCTAGATTGCCCGGCAGAGGAGATCCCATGACACCGAACGCCCTCACTCAGGCCGGGCTGAACCTGATCGGTCAGGCCCTGACCATCTACGACAGCGACCTGCGCCTTGCCGTTTGCAACGCACCCTTTGGCGAGATGTTCGACCTGCCCGACCGGCTCACCGCCCCCGGTGCCAGCTTTGAGGACACCATCCGCCATCTCGCGGAACGCGGTGAATACGGACCCGTCGGGGATCTGGAGACGTTTGTCCGCACCCGCGTCGAAATCGCCCGCGCGTTCGAGCCGCATTACATGGAACGCCCGCGCGCCAATGGCCGCATGATCAGCGTCGAGGGCGCGCCGCTGCCGCAGGGCGGCTGGGTCACGGTCTACACCGACATCACCGAAACCAAGACGCAGGAGCAGCTTTTGCGGACCCGCTCGGAATTGCTGAGCGAGGAGGTGCTGAAACGCTCCGAGGAACTGGCCCGGACCAACCGCCGCCTTGCCGCCGCCAACAAGGCGCTGGAAGAGGCGCGCCGCGTGCTGGCCGAGGCAGAGGCCCGCACCCGCACCACCACCGAAATGATGCCCGCCCATATCGCCCGCGTCGACGCCGACGGGCGCTATACCTTCTCCAACAACCGGTTGAGCGATGTGATGCCCGGTCGCCCCTCCACGATCCTTGGCCGACACATTGCCGACGCGCTGGGCCCGCAGGCCTTTGCCAGCGTGCGCCCGCATCTTCAGGCCGCCCGCGCCGGACGCCAGTCGGCCTTTGAATTCACCGACGAGATGTCCTCGCGCCGGATTCGCAGCGTCTTTACCCCCGACCCGCTGGAACCGGGCGTCTACATCATGACGCAGGACGTCACGCAGGAAACGCAGGCCCGCGCCGCCCTGCAACAGACCCGCCGCCGCGAGATTGCCGCCCAGTTGACCTCGGGCCTTGCGCATGACTTTTCCAACCTGCTGACGATCATCCTTGGCATGCAGTCGAAACTGCACCGGATGAGCCTTGGCCCAGAGGTCGAACCGCTGATCTCGGCCACGCTCTCGGCGGCGCAGCGCGGTGGGCGGCTGCTGGACCGGATCGCCAACATGACCAGCGCGCGCGGCTGGCGGCCCGCGCCGCTGTCCCTGCCCGCCTTCCTTGACGAATTGCGCACCCTCGCCACGCCCTCGCTGCCCGGTGGCATCACCATCACCATCGACGACGCCACCCAAGGCTGTGTCATGGCCGATGCCGGGCTGTTGCAAGACGCCTTGCTGAACCTGATCCTGAACGCCCGCGACGCCTGCGGAACATCCGGCAGCATCCACATCAACACCGCCGAAGTGCTGGACACATGGCTGGATATCTCCGTCGAGGACAGCGGCACGGGGTTTTCCGACGCCGCGCTGGAACACGGGGCAGAGCCGTTCTTTACCACCAAGGGCGGCGAGGGGTCGGGCCTTGGCCTTGCCATGGTCTACGACATGACCAAGCTGGCCGGGGGGACCATGCGCCTTGCCAATGGCCCTTCCGGCGCGCGGGTCTCCTTGCGCCTGCCGCTGCGGCGCGCGCGCCCCGCGCCGCTGCCCGACACCGGACTTGTCCTGCTGGTCGAGGACAGCGCCGACCTGCGCGAAACCATCCGCGAGATGCTGACCGCCATGGGGTTTTCCGTGGTCGAGGCCGTCTCGGTCGATGAGGCCTGCGCCCTTGCCGACGGCTTGCCTGATATCGCCCTGATCCTCAGCGATATCTCGCTGGAGGGCGACACACCGGGGTTGGCCCTCGCCGACCGCCTGCCGCATCTGCCGGTCCGCTTCATGACCTCGCTGCACGCCGACCACCCGTCTCACGTGCAGGCCAGCCATCGCGGCCCGGTCCTGCCCAAACCCTTCACCGCCGCAGACCTCGCCGCCTTTCTTGGACAACCGGCCCTTCCGGCGACCGCGCAATTCGGCTAACCCCATCCCATGACCAGCCCCCTTGTCACCATCCTCGACGACGAACCCGCCATCCGCGAGATGCTGGCAGAGGCCTTGGCAGAGGCCGGGTTCCGCACCCTCTCCTTTGGCCGCGCGACGGAATTCGAGGCCGCGCTGCGCCGCGCCACCCCCGATGTCTGCCTCGTCGATCTGGGACTGCCCGACCGCGACGGGCTGACACTGGTTCACCGACTGGCGCTGGAACAGGGCGCGACGGTCATCATCATCTCGGGCCGTGCGCAGGTGCAGGACCGGGTGACCGGGCTGGAACTGGGTGCGGATGACTACATCATCAAACCCTTCGATCCGGCAGAGGTGGTCGCCCGCATCCGCGCCCGCCTGCGCGGCCGCGCCCGCACCGCCACCTCGTCGGACACCGCGCGCTTCAACGGCTGGACCGCGCATTTCGACCGCTACATGCTGGAGGATGACACCGGGGCAGAGACCGCCTTCAGCCATGCCGAGGGCGAGGTGCTGCGGCTGTTTCTCGAAAGCCCCAAACGCCTGATCAGCCGCACCCACATGCAGGAAAGCCTTGGCGGGGCCGCCGGCGAAAGCTTTGACAGGGCGATGGATGTGCGCATCTCGCGCCTACGCACGAAACTGCGCGAAGACCCCAAGAACCCGCGCCTGATCAAGACGATCTACGGGGCCGGGTATATCTTTCTGGGCGATGTCGACTGGGGATGAGCCGCGCGGCTGTCACCCGGCCCAGCTATGGCCCGGCAAAGCTGTAACCGGCGGAAACACCCAGAATCTGATGCACAAAGGGCAGCACCGAAACCGCCACCACGCCGACAATCGCGCCAATCCCCAACCGGATCGGGGCGGCCCCCAGACTGGGACCGGCCAACCCCAAGAGCCCGCAAACGGTGGCATAGAAAACAAGTGAAATCGGGTCCATAGCTGCGCCTCCCTCCGGGTCAGCCTAACCCAGCCCCGGCATTGTGGGAACGGTGGAATTCACCACCCCGAGGCACCGCTCACTCTGCAATCCGCGCCACCGCTCATGCCCCAATCCGTGCCACCGCTCCGGCCAGCACCTTCAGCCCGGTCACCAGATCCGCCTCATCCGTATCCTCTGCGAAATCATGGCTGATCCCGCCAATGGACGGCACAAACAGCATCGCGGCGGGCATCATCCGCGCCACGTTCGACGCATCGTGCAGCGCACCCGAAGGCATGGCCCGCCAGCGCCCCGGCACCTCCGCCTCTGCCGCCTCCGCCAAGGCCGCGCGGAACCCCGCATCCATCGCCACCGGCGCAATCCCCAGCATCGGCCCGGAACTGACCTCCAGTCCGCGCGCGGCGGCCACCTCCTGCGCGGTCTCGCGAATGACCTCTTCCATCCGGTCCAGCCGCGCCACATCCCCGTCCCGCCATTGCATCGAAAACTTCACCTTGCCGGGCACGATGGAATGCGCGTTCGGGTGCAGGGTGACATGGCCAATGGTCCAGACCGTCGCCGGGGTCACGACATTCCGCAGCCGGTCGTTCAGCAGCGCGTTAAACGCGGACAAGGCCTGAAACGCATCCTTTCGCAGCGCCATCGGCGTGGTACCCGCATGGTTCTGCTGGCCCTCGAAGGTGATCACCATGTCGCGGATGCCGACAATCGCCTCGACCACGCCAACCGCCTCTCCCGAGGTATCCATCACCGGTCCCTGCTCGATATGCATCTCCAGAAACCCGGTGAACCGCGCCGGATCTACCCAATCGCCCAGCCGGTCGCCCATCGCCGCCCGCGCCTGCGGCAGCGTCACCCCCTGCGGATCGACCAGCCTGTCCAGCCTGTCGCGCGCCAATGCCCCGGACCACGCCGCACTGCCGGTGGTCACGCCAAACCGGCCCTCTTCATCCTGAAACGACACGCAGGACACCGGCGGCCCACCCGCCTCGCGCGCCGCGCGCGCCACCTCCAGCGCCGCGATCACCCCCAGGGCCCCGTCCAGCCAGCCGCCCTCGGGCTGGCTGTCCGAATGCGACCCCAACAGCAGCGACGGCCCCTCGCAAATCCCAAAGACCGAGCCCATCGGATCAACCTTTACCGACAAACCGGCGGCCTCCATCCGTCCCGCCAACCAGTCCCGCGCCGCAATATCCGCCTCCGAATAGGCCGGGCGCACCACCCCCTTGCCCACCCCCGAGGCGCCAAAGCCACGCAGATCGTGCAAATCTTGCAGAAAACGGTCCGGATCAACGGGAACAGTCATGCGCGCCTCCGACAGACATCGCCACGAGCACAGCCCCGCAGCTTCTTCTCTGCCAAAATACTCCCAATCCCGGCCCGAAACATCAAGCCGTCAGACCGGAACCGGGCACAACACCCGCCGCACCCGGCCCGAGGCGAAGGCCGCAGGCCACAGCCGAGACATACAGAGCGCGCCCTTGGGCGCGCCCCTTTGGATCACTCCGCCGCGACCGGGGCCGCACCGGCCTTTTCGACCCGCACCGCCGAATACTTGAACTCGGGGATCTTGCCGAAGGGGTCCAGCGCCGGGTTGGTCAGGATATTGGCCGCCGCCTCGACATAGGCGAAGGGCAGGAACACCATGTCCGGGGCCACCGCCCGGTCCGCCCGCGCCATCACCTCGATCGTGCCGCGCCGCGTGGTCAGCCGCACATGGCCGCCCGGCTTCACCCCCAACTTGCGCAGTGTCGACGGATGCAGCGAACAGTTCGCCTCCGGCTCCATCGCGTCCAGCACCGTTGCCCGGCGGGTCATCGACCCGGTGTGCCAGTGTTCCAACTGCCGCCCGGTGGTCAGGATCATCGGGAAACTGTCGTCCGGCATCTCGGCGGGGGGCGTCACCCGTGCGGGCGTGAACTTGGCCCGGCCCGCGCGTCGCGGGAAACCGTCGCCAAAGACCACCACCTGCCCCGGATCGTTCGGCCCCGTGCAGGGATAGGTGACGGCGGATTCCGTCTCCAGCCGTTTCCACGTGATGTGATGCAAGGATCGCATCGACATCTTCATCTCGTCAAAGACCTCGCGCGGATCGTCATAGTCCCAGTCCAGCCCGATCCGGCGCGCCAAATCGATGATGATTTCCCAATCCTCCCGCGCCTCTCCCGGCGGGTTCACCGCCTTGCGCGCCATCTGCACCTGACGGTTGGTATTGGTCACCGTGCCGGATTTCTCCGGCAGCGCCGAGGCGGGCAGGATCACGTCGGCGTAGTTGGCCGTCTCGGTCAGAAAAATGTCCTGCACCACCAGATGATCCAGCTTGGCCAGCGCCTTGCGGGCATGTTCCACGTCCGGATCGCTCATCGCCGGGTTTTCGCCCAGAACATACATCCCCTTGATCTCACCGCGATAGACGCGGTCCATGATCTCGACCACGGTCAGACCGGGGGCGGCCTGAATCTCGGTGCCGCGCCAGATGTGCTTGAACAACTCGCGGACCTCGCCGTCCGTCACCGACTGGTAGTCGGGCATCACCTGCGGGATCAGACCCGCGTCCGACGCGCCCTGCACGTTGTTCTGCCCACGCAGCGGGTGCAGGCCGGTGCCCGACCGCCCCACCTGTCCGCAAAGCAGCGCCAGCGAAATCAGGCAGCGCGAATTGTCGGTGCCGTGGATGTGCTGGCTGATCCCCATGCCCCAAAAGATCATCGCCCGCTGCGCCCCGGCATATTTGCGCGCGACGGTCCTGATCGTCTCGGCATCGACGCCGCAAAGCTCCGACATGCGCTCTGGCGTAAAGGCGCGGATGTGGTCGCGGAACTCGAAAAAGCCTTCGGTGAAGCCCTCGATATACTGCCGGTCGTACAGCTTTTCCTCGACGATCACGTTCATGATCGCGTTCAGCAGCGCCACGTCGGTGCCGGGGCGGAACTGCAACATATGCGCGGCATGCCGCTTCATCGCCGTGCCGCGCGGGTCCATGATGATCAACTCGCCGCCGCGCTTGGCGAACTGTTTGAAATAAGTCGCCGCGACGGGGTGGTTTTCGGTCGGGTTGGCACCGATCACAATCGCCAGATCGGCGTTCTCGATCTCGTTGAAGCTGGCCGTGACCGCACCGGAGCCGACGTTTTCCATCAGCGCCGCCACGGACGAGGCATGACACAGCCGCGTGCAGTGGTCGACGTTATTGTGGCCAAAGCCCTGCCGGATGAACTTCTGGAACAGATAGGCCTCTTCGTTGGTGCATTTGGCCGACCCGAACCCCGCGACAGAGGTGCCGCCGTAATAGCTGCGCAGGTCCGCCAGACCGTGCGCCGCCTTTTCCATCGCCTCTTCCCATGTCGCCTCGCGGAAATGCGTCCAAGGGTTGTTGGGGTCGACGTTCAGCCCCTTTTCCGGCGCGTCATCGCGGCGGATCAGCGGTTTGGTCAGCCGGTGTGGGTGGTGGATGTAGTCAAAGCCAAAGCGCCCCTTGACGCACAGCCGCCCCTCGTTCGCCGGGCCATTGATGCCCTCGACGTATTTGACCTTGCCGTCCTTGACCTTGACCGAGACCTGACAGCCGACGCCGCAGAACGGGCAGACCGATTTCACCTCTTCGTCGAAATCCCTGCTGTCGCCGACCTGCGCCTCGTTGAGCACGCTCGACGGCATCAGCGCGCCGGTCGGGCAGGCCTGCACGCATTCGCCACAGGCCACGCAGGACGACGCGCCCATCGGGTCTTCAAGGTCGAACACCGGGTAGGCGTCGTGACCGCGCCCGGCCATGCCGATCACGTCGTTCACCTGCACCTCACGGCAGGCCCGCACGCACAGACCGCACTGGATGCAGGCATCCAGATTGACCTTCATCGCGATGTGGCTGTCGTCCAGCAGCGGGATGCGCTCTGCCTCCAGCGTCGGGAACCGCGACTCTGAAACGCCGTTCTCTTCGGCCATGTCCCACAGGTGCGAGGACTTGTCATGCGCCGCGTCCCGCTCTGGCTGATCGGCCAGCAGCAGTTCCATCACCATCTTGCGGGCGGTTTTGGCGCGCGCCGTGGCGGTCTGGACCACCATCCCCTCGGCCGGTTCGCGGATACAGGAGGCCGCCAGCACGCGCTCGCCCTCGATCTCGACCATGCAGGCGCGGCAGTTGCCGTCGGGGCGATACCCCGGCTGCGGCTTGTGGCACAAATGCGGAATCTTGAGACCGCGGCCGTTGGCCACCTCCCAGATTGTCATGCCTTGTTCCGCTTCGACCTCCTGGCCGTCTAGCGTGAATCGGATCGTTTCGGACATGCGCTTCTCCCGTCTTCTGCGCCTGTTTAAAGCATGGGGCGTGTCGGTTTCGCTGGTCAATCCCGACAGGATCGCATGTTTTTGCGGCCAAGCGGTTTCCGATGCGACACGGGTTGCTCTAAAACAGGCCGGTCTGTCCTATGCTGTTGCCGCCATCGTGAGGCCCGCCCCGCCGGAATGGCAACATCGACAAAAGGCGCGACCAGCGGCGCGCGCCGCGTTTGCGGCCGCGACACCCCCTGTCCGACGCCGCAGCCGGCGGGATCTGCGCGTCTTTGCACCAATGCCCTTCGGGACTTGGGACTTATCAGAGGGCGGCAGATGCGCCATCTAGGTGACCAAAGGAGAGTACCATGCCCGCACATCCCGAAACCCGTATCGGTCACGTTCACCTGAAAGTCACCGACCTCGACCGCTCCATTGCCTTTTACCGCGATGTGATCGGGCTGGAGGTCACGCAAACCTATGGGGCGCAGGCGGCCTTTCTGTCCGCTGGCGGCTATCACCACCACATCGGCCTGAACACATGGCACAGCAAAGACGGCCCGCGCCCCAATCCGCGCGCGCCGGGCCTGTATCACACCGCCTTTGTCTACCCGGACCGTGCGGCCCTTGCGCAGGCGCTGAAGACCGCCCTCGACGCCGGGATCGAGATCGAGGGCGCCGCCGATCATGGCGTGTCAGAGGCGATCTATTTCTCGGACCCCGACGGCAACGGCATCGAGATCTACCGCGACCGCGCGCCCGAGGACTGGCCCCGCGATGCCAGCGGCACCCTCGACATGGTCAACGCGCCGCTGGACCTGAACGCGCTTTTGGCGGAGGTCGGGTAACGGCACTGGACCTTCGCCGCCGCCGCGCCTAGCCTGCCGCCGTTCACCAGAGAGGCATGGCATGGCGACCGGAACCAATATCCGCACCTATTTCAACGGCACATGGCAAGAAGGCGACGCGATGATCATGCGCGCCGGGGATCACGGCGCATGGCTGGGGTCCTCGGTGTTTGACGGCGCGCGCTATGTGCAAGGCGTCACCCCCGATCTGGACGCCCATTGCGCCCGCGTGAACCGCTCGGCAGAGGCGCTGATGCTGCGCCCCACCGTTCAGACCGATGAGATGGTGCAGATCGTTCAGGAGGGGCTGAAGGCCTACGCCGCCGATGCCGCCGTCTATATCCGCCCGATGTACTGGGGCATTCATGGTGACATCACCGCCATCGTGCCGCAACCGGACGAGACCGGCTTTGCCCTGTGTCTTGAGGAAATCCCGATGGCCCCGGACACCGCCAGCGCCACGCTGGGCCATACGCGGTTCCGCCGTCCGGTGCTGGAAAGCTCGGTCGTCAATGCCAAGGCCGGGTGCCTGTATCCCAACAACGCCCGGATGCTGGCCGATGTGCGGTCGCGCGGGTTTGCCAATGCGCTGGTCGCCGATGCGCTTGGCAATGTCGCCGAAACCGCCACCGCCAACATCTTTATGGTGCGCGACGGCGTGGTCTTTACCCCCATCCCAAACGGCACCTTCCTGTCGGGCATCACCCGCGCGCGCCACATCGCCAACCTGCGCGCCGATGGCGTCGAGGTGCAGGAGACGGTGCTGAGCTTTGCGGATTTCAACGCCGCCGATGAGGTCTTTATGTCCGGCAACATGAACAAGGTCACACCGGTGACCGGGTTCGAGGACAAATCCTATCAGGTTGGCCCCGTCACCCGCCGGGTCCGCGAAATGTACTGGGACTGGGCGCACAGCGGCTGACCGCTGGACAGCCTCAGCCCGCTCTGCCACGATCCCCGCTCAGGAGAGTCCTCATGCGCAAGTTTCTTGTCGTCCTCGACGACAGCCGAGAGTGCCTGAACGCCATGCGATTTGCCGCCATGCGCGCGGCCAAATCAGGCGGCGGTGTCGCGATCCTGTCCGTCATTCCGCCGGATGAGTTCAATCACTGGATCGGCGTCGGCGACATCATGCGCGAAGAGGCCCGCGAACGCATTCACGCGCATTTTGAGGTCTTCGCCAAATGGATGCGCGACAAGCAGGGTGTCGACCCGGAACTGGTGATCCGCGAAGGCGATCCGGCGACAGAGATCCTCGCACAGGTTCAGGACGACTCGGAAATCGGCCTGCTGGTGCTGGGTGCGGCGGTTGACAAGAAAGGCCCCGGCCCGCTGGTCAGCCATATGACCCGCAACGCCGGGTCGCTGCCGGTCCCTGTCACGATCGTGCCGGGCGACCTGTCCAAAGAACGGCTTGAGGCGATCACCTGACCGCCTTCACGGCGCGTCGGGCACAAGCCGCTGCCACCCCTTGCCGCGACGGACCATCGTTGCGCGATTGATCCAGACCACCAGCACCGCCGGCAGAACAAAAAACACTGTGTCCCATGGCTGGCCATCGGGCCAGAGCGGGTTGTTCAGCTGAAAGTGGAACAGCACCGGCCACAGCAGCCTACCGCCACGCGCCACAGCCTTAGCCGCTCAAGGAACCGCAACAGGCCGGACAGGCCCGTACGGGCGACGACCAGAACGCCCGCAGCCACGGCCGGCGCATAGACGGTCATCTTGAACAGCGGGTTTCGCGCGCTGACCGGGCCAAAGATGCCCGCGACGGTCTCGGGGAACAGGATCAGCAGCAGCATCGCACCCCAGGCCAACCCGAAGGCCAGCACAAGGAATGGCAGCAGGTCCGCTGCGGCCACGTCGGGGCTGTCTGTGTGTGATCGGTGCATGGCCTTGTCCCGAAAGGCTGGTTCGCACCGGTCTGGCCAAAACGCCCGCCGCTGTCCTTGCGCAAGGTCAAACCGGGGCATCGGGCCGCAGTTTAGAACCATTCCAATCCTTGACGCCTGCCGCCCCGAGGCGCATATAGGGAGCAACCAGAAAAGGGTGATCCAAGATGTTCATTCAGACAGAATCCACGCCCAACCCCGCCACCCTGAAGTTCCTGCCCGGTCAGACCGTGCTGGACATGGGCACCGCGGACTTCCCCGCCCCCGAGGCCGCCAGCGCCTCGCCGCTGGCGCAGCGCCTGTTTGCGGTGGACGGCGTCACCGGCGTCTTCTTCGGCAATGACTTTGTCACCGTGACCAAAGGCGACGCCTCGGATTGGGACCACCTGAAACCCGCGATCCTTGGCGCGATCATGGAACACTTCCAGTCCGGCCAGCCGGTCATGATGGACGGTGCCGCGCAGGCGGGCGGCCATGCCGCGCATGACGGCGAGGATTCAGAGGTCGTCGGCCAGATCAAGGAACTGCTGGACAGCCGCGTGCGCCCCGCCGTGGCACAGGACGGCGGCGACATCACCTTTCACGGCTTTGACCGTGGCGTGGTCTACCTGCACATGCAGGGGGCCTGCGCGGGCTGCCCCTCATCGACGCTGACGCTGAAAATGGGGATCGAGAACCTGCTGCGCCACTACATCCCCGAAGTGACAGAGGTCCGCCCCGTCGCGGTCTGAACGGTGCCAGACCCCAACTCGGCCCCCAACTCGAACCGGATCACAGGGCGCTGCTATTGCGGCGCCCTTTCGCTGATGGCGGATGCCGCGCCCCTGACCGTCGCCTATTGCCATTGCAGCGATTGCCGCCGCTGGACCGGCGCACCGCTGCCCGCCTTTGCGGCCTTTGCAGAGGATGCGCTGCGGGCAGAGCCCCCGCTAAGCCGCCCGTTCGAACCCGTGCCGGGCGTACAGCGCTGGACCTGCGCCGCCTGCGGATCGCCTGTGGCGGCGCGGTTCGACTATCTCCCCGGTCAGGTCTATGTCCCGCTCGGCGTGCTGGATCAGGCCGCGGCCCTGCCCCCGCAACTGCATTGCCACACAGAGTCGCAGATGCCCTGGCTGCATCTGGAGGACGGCCTGCGCCGCAGCCGCGCCTCGGGCCGCGATACCCTGAACGCAGAGGCGACACACCCATGCCCGTGATCCTTGGCTTCGACACCTCCGCCGCCCATGTCGGCGCGGCGCTGATTGACGGCACCAGCGTGATCGCCGCCGCCCATGAGGACATGGCGCGCGGTCAGGCCGAACGCCTGATCCCGCTGCTGACAGAGGTGCTGACCGAGGCGGGCCTTGGCTGGGGCGATCTGGACGCCATCGGCGTGGGCGTCGGCCCCGGCAATTTCACCGGCGTCCGCCTGTCCGTGGCCGCCGCCCGCGGGCTGGCCCTGTCGCTGGGCATCCCGGCGGTGGGGGTGTCCCTGCTGGAGGCCGCCGCGCTGGATATCCCCGGCCCGGTGCTGTCCTGCCTCAGCGCCCCGCGCGATCAGGCCTATGTGCAATCGCAGGGCATGACCCCCGGCGTGCCCGCGCAACTGATTGCCCTATCGGCGATCCCGGCCAACTGGGCGCACCCCGGCCTGACCTGCACCGGCTCCGCCGCAGACGCGGTCGCCGCGCACCTGTCCGCCACCCACGCCCCGCCCCGCCATGCGCCCGCCGCCGCGGTGGCCCGCATCGCGGCAACGCGCTGGCAGGACGCGCCGCCGCGCCCCGCCCCGCTGTACCTCAAGCCTGCCGATGCCGCCCCGTCACGCGACGCGCCGCCGGTGATTCTGGATGACGCCTGAGACCCTCGCCGCGCTCACCCGGCGGGCCTATCGCCACCTGACCCCGTGGAGCGCGGAACAGTTCGAACAAACTCTTTCTGGCCGGTTCAGCCTGCTGGCAAGCACCGAGCACGCCTTTGTGCTGGGCCAGATCATCGCCGATGAGGCCGAAATCCTCGCGCTCGCCGCCGATCCCGACCGGCAGCGCACCGGAGAGGCCACGCGCGCCCTGACCGACTTTCACGCGCAGGCCACAGCGCGCGGTGCAACGCGCGTCTTCCTTGAGGTCGCCGCCGCCAATGCCCCCGCCCGCGCCTTCTACACCCGCCAAGGCTATGCCGAGGTCGGCCTGCGCCGGGGCTATTATCCCCGCCCCGACGGCACCCGTGATGATGCGGTGATCATGTCCCGCGCGCTGCCCTGACGTAACGGCCTCCCCCTTGGCACTCCTGTAGAAATCGGTTGACCCCCCCTGCCCCCTGCGGCTTTCATTGCCGCATCATAAACAGACCGGGCGGAAAACCTGCCCGTCACACCAGGGAGCCCTTCATGACCTTCTTTGCCAAGACCCTCGGCACCGTCGCCGCTCTGGCCCTCAGCGCCGGTGCGGCGCTGGCCGACGCTGCGCTGATCTATGACCTCGGCGGCAAGTTCGACAAATCCTTCAACGAGGCCGGGTTCAACGGAGCCGAACGGTACAAAGCCGAAACCGGCGGCAACTACCGCGACATCGAATTGCAGGCCGAAGCCCAGCGTGAGCAGGCCCTGCGCCGCTTTGCCGAGGCCGGGTTCAACCCGATCGTGACCACCGGCTTTTCCATGTCCTCGCCGATCGCCGCCGTGGCCCCCGACTATCCGGACACCAAGTTCGTGACCATCGACGGCTATGTCGATCCCGCCGCGCACCCGAACGTCCTGTCGATCCTGTTTGCAGAACATGAGGGCAGCTACCTTGTCGGCATGATGGCCGCGATGGCGTCCGAGTCGGACACCGTCGGCTTTGTCGGCGGCATGGACATCCCGCTGATCCGCAAATTCGCCTGCGGCTATGCGCAGGGCGTGCTGGCGGTGAAACCCGACGCCAAGGTAATCGCAAACATGACCGGCACCACACCCGCCGCGTGGAACGACCCGGTCAAGGGCTCGGAACTGGCCAAGGCGCAGATTTCGCAGGGCGCGGACGTGATCTATGCCGCCGCTGGCGGCACCGGTCTGGGCGTGCTGCAAACCGCTGCCGATGAGGGCATCCTGTCCATCGGCGTGGACAGCAACCAGAACTACCTGCACCCCGGATCGGTCCTGACCTCGATGCTCAAGCGTGTCGATGTCGCCGTGTTCGACGCCATGTCGGCGGGTGCCGATCTGGAAACCGGCGTGATCGCGCTGGGTCTGGCCAACAACGGCGTGGGCTATGCGCTGGACGACAACAACGCCGAACTGGTCAGCCCCGAGATGAAGGCCGCCGTGGATGCCGCGCGTGAGCAGATCATCGCCGGCGACATCTCGGTCCACGACTATTCGGCCGACGACAGCTGCCCGGTTCTGAACTTCTGATCCCGCGACAGCCCGGACGCGCCCCATTCCGCGCCCGGATCGCCGTTTCCAAGGGGGCCGCCACCCGTGCGGCCCCTCCGCCTTCGCCCGCGAAAGCCAATCCGACATGACCGATACCCCCGCCATCGAACTCAAGGGCATATCCAAGTCCTTTGGCCCCGTGCAGGCCAACAAGGATATCTCGATTCGCGTGATGCCCGGCACGATTCACGGCATCATCGGTGAGAACGGCGCGGGCAAATCCACCCTGATGTCGATCCTCTACGGCTTTTACAAAGCCGACTCCGGTGAGATCTTCATCAACGGCAAAAAGACCCAGATCCCCGACAGTCAGGCCGCCATCAAGGCCGGCATCGGCATGGTCTTCCAGCATTTCAAACTGGTTCAGAATTTCTCTGTTCTTGAAAACGTCATCCTTGGCGTCGAGGACGGTGCCCTGTTGCAACCCTCGCTGGCCAAGGCGCGCGGCGTGCTCAAACATCTGGCCGAGGAATATGAGCTTCAGGTCGATCCCGATGCGCTGATCGAGGATCTCTCCGTCGGCCACCAGCAGCGGGTCGAGATCCTCAAGGCGCTCTACCGCGAGGCGGAAATCCTCATTCTGGATGAACCGACCGGCGTGCTGACCCCCGCCGAGGCCGACCACCTGTTCCGCATCCTCGAAGGGCTGAAACGTGAGGGCAAGACGATCATCCTGATCACGCACAAGCTGCGCGAGATCATGGAGATCACCGACACCGTCTCCGTCATGCGGCGGGGAGAGATGACCGCAACGGTCAAGACGTCAGAGACCAACCCGGAACAGCTGGCAGAGCTGATGGTGGGCCGCAAGGTGCTGCTGCGCGTCGACAAGACCCCGGCCAAACCCGGCAAACCCGTGCTGGAGATCGAGAACCTGCGCCACGTCGACGAGGCCGGTGTCGAGCGCCTGAAAGGGATCTCGCTCACCGTGCGCGCGGGGGAAATCCTTGGGCTTGCGGGTGTCTCCGGCAATGGCCAGACACATCTGCTGCATGTGCTGGGCGGCTATGCCGACGCCACCGGCATCGTGCGCGTGAACGGTCAGGACATCGACCTGACCGGCGATTACTCCGACGGCAAAAGCCGCCGCGCGCGCGGCATCGCCCATGTCCCCGAGGACCGCCACCACGAGGCGCTGATCCTGCCGTTCTCCGCTTGGGAAAACCTGGTCTTTGGCTATCACAATGACGCGGCCTATCAATCCGGTCTGCTGATGAACAACGCCGCGATCAAGGAAGAGGCGGCGCAAAAGATGATGCGGTTCGACGTCCGCCCGCCGAATGCAAATCTCGCCGCGCGCAACTTTTCGGGAGGCAACCAGCAGAAAATCGTCCTCGCCCGCGAGATCGAGCGCAATCCAGAGGTTTTGCTGATCGGCCAGCCCACCCGAGGCGTCGACATCGGTGCGATCGAGTTTATCCACCAGCAGATCGTCGCCCTGCGCGACAAGGGCAAGGCCATCCTGCTGGTCTCGGTCGAACTGGATGAAATCCTGTCCCTGTCAGACCGGATCGCGGTGATGTTCGACGGTCAGATCATGGGCGAACGGCTGCCGTCCGAGACCAACCAGACCGAACTGGGCCTGCTGATGGCGGGTGTGACAGAGATGCCCGACAAGGACAAACCGCTGATCGAGGTGGTGAACGCCCAACTCGAAGCGAAGAAAAAGCGCGAGGAGGCGGCAAAGAATGGCTGACCTGCTGCGCGCCTGTCTCTTGCCTGCGGTTCTGGCCGCGGCCCCCGCCTTCGCGTCCGATGGCGTGTACCTGGCCTGCTCATTCGAAACCCTCCCCGATGTGATCACCCACTACCCCTCCGACCCCTTGCAGGACGCGACTCTCAGGTTCGGCGGGCGGGCCCCGGTCACCCTTCATGTCGGGCAGGGTCGGCACCGCTTTGAAACCGCTTCAGTCCAAGGCTACGGCCTGACCTTCGCCCCCCAGACCGGCATTCTACAGGTCAGTCAGGATGGTCAGGTGATCTCTGAAGAGCAGGGGACCTGCCTGACCGTAAACGGCCCCGTTAACACCGATCCCCTGCGGCTTGCCGCGCCCACGCCCACGCCCGCGCCCGCGCCCGAACCGGTGCAGGCCGATCCCGGCAAATGGCAAGTCTCCACGTCGGTGTCAAACTTCGACGACACCGCCACGGTCGTGCTGTCCCTGCCTGCCGAAAACGCGCTGTACGACCGGTTCGGTCAGACAAAGTCCGCCGCCCTGTTCCTGCGCTGCAAGGAAAACACCACGGTCCTCTACGTCAACGCGGGCGGCTTCTTTCTGTCGGACATTCAGGGGCGGGACCGCGTCGACATGCGCGTGGATACGCAAAAGCCCTTTGTGAAATCCATGAAGGTCTCGACGGACAACACGGCGCTTGGCCTGTGGAACGGTGGCGCCTCTATCCCGGTGATCAAGCAGTTGCTGGGCGGTGAGACATTGTTCCTGCGGCTGACGCCCCACAGCGAAAGCCCGCTGGAGATGGAATTCGACATACGCGGCCTTGACGAGGCCCTGCGCCCGTTGAGGGACGCATGTCATTGGTAAGGAAGAACAGAATGCCCAGAACCAACGCGGGGATCCAATATGGATAAGATGCCAGCCTGGGCCGACGCGGTCCTTGTCCCCCTGATCTCGGTCCTGCTGGCCGCCGTCATTTCGGCGCTGGTGATCCTTGCCATCGGCGAAAACCCGGTCACGGCCTTTCAGTTGATGGTCGACGGCGCGCTGATGAAATCCTCGGGCTGGGGCTATACCCTCTATTACGCCACCAATTTCACCTTCACCGGACTGGCCGTCGCGGTCGCCTTTCAGGCCAAGATGTTCAACATCGGCGGCGAAGGGCAGGCCCTGATCGGGGGATTGGGCGTGGCGCTGGCCTGTCTCTATGTGCCGTGGCCGCACTGGACCATTGCGCTGATCGGGGCCACCGCCTCTTCGGCGATCTTCGGTGCCGCCTGGGCGCTGATCCCCGGCTACCTGCAAGCCAAGCGCGGCAGCCATATCGTGATCACCACGATCATGTTCAACTTCATCGCCTCGGCGGTGCTGAACTACGTGCTGGTCAACGTGCTGAAACCCAAAGGCGCGATGGAACCGGCCTCGGGCACCTTCCCGGAACAGACCTTTCTGCCGACCTTTCAGGACATGTTCTCGACCTCGGAAACGGTCCTGTTCCGAGGCTCACCGGCAAACGTCACCTTTTTCGTCGCCGTACTTGCCTGCCTGCTGGTCTGGCTGCTGATCTGGCGCACCCGTTTGGGCTATGAAATCCGCGCCTTCGGCAACTCGGAGACAGCCGCCAAATACGCCGGTATCTCACCCGTGCGCATCACCGTCATCACCATGCTGATCTCGGGCGGTCTGGCGGGCATGATGGCGCTGAACACCACCATGGGAGAGGCAGAGCGGCTGGTGCTGAACGCCTCCGAAGGGGCGGGATTCCTTGGCATCGCCGTGGCGCTGATGGGCCGCTCACACCCGGTCGGGGTCTTTCTGGCCGCGCTGCTGTTCGGCTTTCTCTATCAGGGCGGGGCAGAACTTGCCTTCTGGACCTCGATCCCGCGGGAACTGGTGACGGTCATTCAGGCGCTGGTGATCCTGTTCACAGGTGCGCTCGACAATATGATCCGTATGCCGCTGGAAAAAATCTTTCTCTCCTTCCGCAAGGGAGACGCCTGATGGATTTCAATACGGTCATTCAGGTGCTCGACAGCACCGTGCGCCTGTCCACCCCGCTGCTGCTGGCCTGCCTTGCCGGGCTGTTTTCGGAACGCTCCGGCATTGTCGACATCGGGCTAGAGGGCAAGATGCTGATCGCCGGTTTCTTTTCCGCCGCCGTCGCCTTTATGACCGGGTCGGTCTGGCTGGGCCTGCTGGCGGGCATCGCCTCGTCGATGGCGCTGTCGGCGGTACACGGGCTGGCCTCGATCACCTTTCGCGGCAACCAGATCATCTCGGGCGTGGCGCTGAACTTTCTGGCCTCCGGGCTGACCGTGCTGATCGCCCAGACGTGGTTTTCCCAAGGCGGCCGCACGCCCTCGCTGGTGGGGGCCGCGCGGTTCAATGAACTGACCCTGCCCTTTGCCGACAGCCTGCGCCCGGTGCCGGTGATCGGCCCGATCTACGCCGACCTGATCTCGGGGCATTCGATCCTTGTCTATGTCGCCTTCCTGATGGTGCCGCTGACATGGTGGATCATGTTCCGCACCCGGTTCGGCCTGCGCCTGCGCGCGGTGGGTGAGGCCCCCGAGGCGGTGGACACCGCCGGTGTCTCTGTCACCGGTCTGCGCTTTGCCTCCATCGCCATCGCCGGCGTGCTCTGCGGTCTGGCCGGGGCCTACCTTGCCACCGGCCTGCAAGCGGGCTTTGTCCGGGAAATGACGGCGGGGCGGGGCTATATCGCGCTGGCGGCGCTGATCTTCGCCAAATGGCGGCCGTGGTACGCGCTGGGGGCCTGCCTGCTCTTTGGCTTCTTGCAGGCGGTGGCGCTGCGCTTTCAGAACATCGACCTTGGCGCATTTGTCGTCCCGGTGCAGGTCATGGACGCGCTGCCCTACATCCTGACCGTGGTCATTCTCGCCGGATTCGTGGGCAAGGCGATCCCGCCACGCGCCGGGGGCGAACCCTATGTGAAAGAGCGCTGAGACACCCGGCAACCCGCCGCGCGCCCGCAGGCTCAAACAGGTCGAGAATGCCGCATTGCAGCACTTGCAAAGCCACCGTGCATGGGGCTAGCTTGGCCCATGCAGGTCTACCTCCCGATCGCCGAAGTCTCTGTCAACGTCTTTCTCCTTCTGGGGCTTGGCGGGCTTGTCGGCGTGCTGTCGGGAATGTTCGGTGTCGGTGGCGGGTTTCTGTTGACGCCGCTGCTGTTCTTTATCGGCGTTCCCCCTGCCGTGGCCGTCGCCACCGGCGCAAACCAGATTGTCGCCGCATCGGTGTCCGGCCTGATGGCGCATCTCAAACGCAAGACGGTGGACCTTCGAATGGGCACGGTCCTGCTGATCGGCGGCCTTGTCGGCGCGGCGATCGGCGTCGTGCTGTTCAACTATCTCAAATCGCTGGGTCAGGTCGATCTGCTGATCAACCTGTGTTACGTCGTCTTCCTCGGCATCATCGGCGCGCTGATGTTTGTCGAAAGCCTGAACGCCCTGCGCAAATCCCGCCGCGGCGCACCGCCACCGCGCAAGAAACACATCTGGGTGCACGCGCTGCCGTTCAAAATGCGCTTTCGCACCTCCGGTCTGTATATCTCCGTGATCCCGCCGCTGCTGGTCGGCCTTGCCGTCGGCGTGCTGGCGGCGGTCATGGGTGTGGGCGGCGGCTTTATCATGGTGCCCGCGATGATCTACCTGCTGAACATGCCGACCAAGGTGGTCATCGGCACCTCGCTGTTTCAGATCATCTTCGTCACCGCCTTCACCACCCTGCTGCACGCCACCACCAACCACACCGTCGACGTGATGCTGGCGGTGCTGCTGCTGGTGGGCGGCGTCGTGGGCGCACAGGTCGGCACCACCATCGGCATGCGCCTGCGGGCCGAACAATTGCGCATCCTGCTGGCCGGCCTCGTGCTGCTGGTCTGCGGCAAGCTGGCGCTGGACCTGCTGCTGACCCCGTCGGAACTCTATGTCATCGCCGAAAGTGCGGGATCATGATGCGCTGGCTGCTCCTGCTCCTTGTCGCCGCCCTGCCCCTCCGGGCAGAAGAGGTGGTGCTTGGCCTGAGCAAGGACATCGTCCAGATCTCCACCGATTTCGACGGCTCCGACATCCTGATCTTCGGCGCGGTCAAGCGCGAAGCGCCCATCTCCGGCGAACCGCTACAGGTGATCGTCGCCGTGGCCGGCCCGCACAAACCGCTCACCGTCTGGCGTCAGGCCCGCCGCTTCGGCATCTGGGTCAACGCCCACGCGGTCGAGGTCGACGCCGCGCCCAGCTTCTACGCCGTCGCCACCTCCGCCCCGTGGAACGCGGTGATCTCCGACACCGAGGACCTGCGCCACAGAATATCGATCCCGCGCGCGATCCGCTCTGTCGGGGCTCCGATGGACGTCCCTGACGCGCAAAGCTTTACCGAGGCGGTGATCCGCATCCGCACCCGCGAAGGCACCTATCAACTGCTCGAAAACACCGTGACCCTGCGGGAGGAAACCCTCTTCAACACCGCCGTCTCGATGCCCGCCAACCTGACCGAAGGCACCTACCCCACCCGCATCTTCCTCACCCGCGGCGGCGAGGTGATCACCTCCTATGAGACCGAAATCGAGGTGCGCAAGGTCGGCCTCGAACGCTGGCTGTTCGGCCTCTCCCGGCAACAGCCCCTGATCTACGGCCTGATGTCCCTGTTCATCGCCATCGCCGCGGGCTGGGGCGCATCCGCCGCCTTCCGCATCCTGAGGTCGCAATGAGCCCCGCCGCCCAAACCCGCCCCGCCCCCGGCACCCGCGCCGACTACCGCGCCTTCCGCACCCTGCCGACGCGCTGGATGGACAACGACGAATACGGCCACATGAACAACGCCACCTACCTGTCGCTTTTCGACACCGCGATCAGCCTGTGGCAGATGGAAAACGGCATCCCGATCCGGGGGCCGGACGCGATGCGCCTTCTGGTGGTCGAAACCGGCTGCCGCTACCACGCAGAGGCCGAATTCCCCGACACGATCCACGCGGGCCTGCGCCTTGGCCACATCGGCACCTCCTCCATGCGCACAGAGATCGGCCTCTTCCGCAACGATGAGGACAGGGCCTGCACAGAGGGCTTCTTCACCCAGGTCCTCACCGGGGCCCAGGGCCGCCCCGCGCCGCTGCCCCTGCCGCTCCGCGAGACGCTGCAAGCCCTCCTGCCCTGAGCCCGCCAAAGGTCAGCACCCCATCAGGCCATTGCGCCCCACTCCTGATTTCTTCTGTCCGGCAAATATCCCGGGGTGAATGCCGCAGGCAGAGGGGCAGCGCCCCTCACCGCTTGCGGGCTCTGCCCGCAAGCTAAACCTGTCGCGCCACAGGCGCGCCAATTGGACTATGCCAAAGGCGCGCCAATTAGATTACGCCAAAGGCGCGCCAATCGGACTACGTCACAGGCGCGCCACGCGACCTAAGCCTCAGCCGCGCCCACCACATCACCCCTTCTCGTGGAAATACGCATAAACCCGTTCCGCCAGCGCCGCGCTGACCCCCTCCACCGCTTTCAGATCGGCAAGGTTGGCGCGGCTCACCGCCTTGGCCGATCCGAAATGCGCCATCAATGCCCGCCTGCGCGCGGCCCCCACGCCGGGCACCTCGTCCAGCGGATTGGCCATCTGCGACTTGGCGCGCTTGGCCCGGTGGGTGCCGATCGCAAAGCGGTGCGCCTCATCCCGCAACCTTTGCACGAAATACAGCACCGGATCGTTGTGCCGCAGCGCAAAGGGCCGCTGTCCAACGCGGTGGAACTCTTCCTTGCCCGCGTCGCGGTCGATGCCCTTGGCCACCCCCACAAACGGCAGGTCATCGACCCCGTGTTCGGCCATGATTTCCGCCACCGCCGACACCTGCCCCGCGCCACCGTCGATCAGCATCAGATCCGGCCACAGCCCCTTGTCGCGGTCGGGGTCGTCCTTTTGCAGCCGCGTCAGGCGGCGGTGCAGAACCTCCTTCATCATGCCAAAGTCATCCCCCGGCACCAGATCCTCACCCTTGATGTTGAACTTGCGGTACTGGTTTTTCATGAACCCGTCCGGCCCGGCCACGATCATCCCGCCGACGGCATTGGTGCCCTGAATATGGCTGTTGTCGTAGACCTCGACCCGCGCGGGAGGGGCATCGAGGGCAAACGCCTCCGCCAGCCCCTTCAACAGCTTGGCCTGCGCCGCACTTTCCGACATCTTGCGGCCAAGGCTTTCCTTGGCGTTGCGCAGCGCCCCGTCGATCAGCTCCGCTTTTTCGCCCCGCTGCGGCACGGTGATCTCGACCTTGCGGCCCGCCTTGTCGGACAGGGCCTCGCACATCAGGTCCGCGTCCTCGATCCCGTGGGACAGCAGCAGCAGGCGCGCCGGTTCCTTCTGGTCGTAGAACTGGCCCAGAAAGGCCTCCATCACCTCGGCATGGCTCACGTCTTCGCCCACGCGGGGATAGAAATCCTGATTGCCCCAGTTCTGGTTCGCCCGGATGAAAAACACCTGCACACAGGCCTGTCCGCCCTCCATGTGCAGCGCGATCACATCCGCCTCGGCGGTGGTCTGCGGGTTGATCCCCTGCGCCGTCTGCACCTGCGTCAGCGCGCGGATACGGTCGCGCAGGGCGGCGGCGCGCTCGAATTCCATTGCCTCGGACGCTTCGGCCATCTGGCTTTTCAACTGCGCCTGTATCTGCGTCGACCGACCGGACAGGAACCGCTGCGCGTCCTTGACGCTGGCGCCGTAGTCCTCCGGGCTGATCTTGCCCACGCAGGGCGCGCTACAGCGTTTGATCTGATGTTGCAGACAGGGCCGCGTGCGCGTCTCGAACATCGAGTCCGAACAGTTGCGCAGCAAAAACGCCTTCTGCAACTGGTTTAGCACCCGGTTGACCGCACCGGCGCTGGCGAAGGGACCGTAATAGTCGCCCTTTTCCTTTTTCGCGCCGCGATGTTTCTTGATCATCGGATAGGTGTGGTCGGTCACAAGGATGTTCGGAAACGACTTGTCGTCGCGCAAGAGCACGTTGAATTTCGGCTTCAACTGCTTGATCAGGTTCTGCTCCAGCAGCAGCGCCTCGGTCTCTGTCCGAGTGGTCAGGAACATCATCGACGCGGTGCCTGCGATCATCCGCTCGATGCGCCGCGAATGCCCCGTGGGCCGCGCATAGCTGGACACCCGCGCCTTCAGATTGCGGGCCTTGCCGACGTACAGAACGCGGCTCTGGTCATCCAGCATCCGGTAAACGCCGGGCGAACTGTCCAGCGTTTTCAGATAGCCCTGAATGATGTCGTGCCCGCTTGCCACGGTGGAATTCCTCCCTTGCCAAACCCCGGTGCGCGCTGGCGCGTCCCCGGCTTTCCATGCGCGATCTATGCGCGATTCCTTGTCTGTGCTGCAATGCGGCTGAGCCCGGTTCAAGTGTTATTGCATCCACCGAAACTGTGGATAAGTCTGCGGGCAAAATCCCGGCATGTCGAAATTTCCCTTGTTTCGAGGCCACTTCGCGGCGATGCACAAAATTTAAGCAATAAATTAAGGCATTGATATCGCGTGATAAAAAACCGACAGCCTTACAAGCTATTGAGACTCTTCACCTTTTCGTAACGCTTTTGTTAAGACTTTATGACCAGTGCAAAACTTACCCGACGGCAGGTCATTCCACGTCCGTCACATCCGGTGTTTGCCAGCCCAGATGCTGCCCGCCGTCGATGCAGAACAACTGCCCGGTCACGGTCTTCGCCTTCAGGAAGAACGTCAGCGCGTCGGTGATATCCTCAGGGTTGACACCCCGCCGCAGCACCGTGGCCGCGCGCTGGCGGGCAAAGGACTCGGCGTCCTGCCGCCCGCCTTGCAGGGTCGGCCCCGGACCGATCGCGTTCACCCGAACGTTGGGGGCCAGTGCCTGCGCGGCGGTCTGCGTCAGCGTCCAGAGCGCGGATTTCGCCAGCGTGTAGCTCATGAACTCGGGCGTCAGCTTGCGCACCCTTTGGTCAATCATGTTGACCACCAGCCCCTGCGCCACCGGCTCTGCCTGCGCGTCCGCGACCGGTTCGGGCACCTGCGCCGCGAACTGTTGCGTCAGCACAAAGGGCGCGCGCAGGTTGCTCTCAAAGTGCCGGTCCCAACTGTCGCGCGTGGCGCTGGTGATGTCGTCGTGTTCAAAGATAGAAGCATTGTTGACCAGCACCGTCAGCGGCCCGCCCAGCGCCTGCGCCGCGCGCCCCACCAGCGCCTGCGCCTGATCCTCGACCAGCAGATCCGCCTGCAAGGCCACCGCCTGCCCGCCCCGCGCCGTGATGCCCGAGACGACCTCCTGTGCCGCCTCGCGCGAGCCTGCGTAATGCACCGCCACCGCGTAGCCCTGCGCCGCCAGCGCCTCTGCCATGGCGCGGCCCAGCCGCCGCCCCGCCCCGGTCACAAGGGCACGTCCCGCCACTCCGCTCATGCGATCCTCCGTCACGTCAGTACGATGACGACATAGCTCACATACAGCGCTGACAACAGGATGCCCCATCGCCGGCCAAGGTCACGGCCAAAGAACACAAACGGCACCAGCAACAGCGAGGCCACCAGCATGACCCAGAGGTCAAACTGCAAGAACCCCGGACCGACCTCGATCGGCGCGATCAGCGAGGCGACCCCGATGATGGCCAGCAGGTTGAACAGGTTCGACCCGATCACGTTGCCGATGGCCACATCCGCCTGTTTGCGGATCGCCGCCATGACCGTCGTCGCCAGTTCCGGCAGCGAGGTGCCCAGCGCCACCAGCGTCAGGCCGATCACCGCGTCGGGCACCCCGAACATGCGGGCGATTTCCTCGGCGCTGTCGACCAGCAGGTCGGCGCCCAGCGGCAGGCCGATCAGACCCAGCGCCAGAAACAACCCGATCTTCCACCACGGCATGTCCGGGTCCGCGCCTTCGGGCGCTTCCAGGTCTTCGTCAACCTCGCCGCGGGCGCGATGGCGCAGCGCCCCGCGCACCTGACTGGCCAGAATGACGGCCAGCAAGGCCAGCAGGCCAATGCCCGCCGTCATGTCGAACACCCCCCGAAAGGCCAGCGCGACAAAGACCAGCGTCGCGCCGATCATCTGGAGATAGCTGGAGCGGGTGTCGCACTGGCTGGTGTGCATGACCGTAATCAGCCCCGGCACCCCCAGCACCAACAGCACGTTGGCGGTGTTTGACCCCACCACGTTGCCCAGCGCGATGCCCGGCGCGTTGTCCAGCGCCGCCTGAATGGAAATCAGCAGTTCCGGTGCCGAAGTGCCGAAGGCAACAATGGTCAGGCTGACGATCAGCGCCGGGATTCCCATCCGCAAAGAGACGTTCACCGCCCCTTTGACCAGCGCATCCCCGGCCAGCAACAGGATCACAAGGCCAAGCGCCGCATAGCCGTAAACCATCTCAGGTCTTCCCCTTTCGGCAGTCGCAGGGCCCCTTGCCGATCCTGTACCGGCCACAGTGCGGACATTTCTTGGACCCCAGCCGCGCGCGGTCGCGCAACTTGCCCAACTGGTGCGCCCCCGGCACGCGCAATTTGCCAAAGAACCCCAGCACGGCGATGAACGCCAGAAACAGGGCGACGATCTTGACGATCAAGACAGACCAAACCGCGCGTATTCCGCGCGTTCCTCGATCTCGCCCAGCGTGCCCTGCACCGCCTGCGCGCCCAGACGCGGGATCAGCGGCTTGCGCTGCTCAAAGCGTTTGAACCGCACCTTGTCGCCAAAGCGGGCCTTCATCACCGGAACCAGATGGCCGATGCCATCCGCCAGCCCCTCATCCACCGCCGCCTGCCCGATCCAGACCTCACCGGTGAACAGATCGGGGTTATCGGTCAGCTTGTCGCCGCGCCGGTCCTTGATCTGGGCAATGAACGTGCCGTGCAACTGGTCCAGCAGCCGGTTCAGGCGGGCGACGTCCTCCGGGTTTTCCGGTTTGAACGGGTCCAGCATGCTCTTGGATTTGCCCGCCGTATGCACCCGGCGTTCAATTCCCTGCCGTTCCATGAACAGATGCGCGCCAAAGCCCGCCGAAATCACCCCGATGGAGCCAAGGATCGAACTGGGATCGGCAATAATTTCATCCGCCGCACTTGCGATCCAGTAGCCGCCAGAGGCCGCCACATCCTCGACAAAGGCGATGACCGGCACCTCGTGCTCATCCGCCAGCCGCCGGATGCGCGCGCCGATCAAAGAGCTTTGCACCGGCGATCCGCCCGGAGAGTTGATTTCCAGCGCCACGGCGTCCGGTTTGGATTTAAAGGCCTTTTCCAGCATCGTCGCGATCGAACGGTCGCTGATGCTCGACCGGCCCGGCACGCCGATGGCACCTTGCAGGCGCACAACCGACACCCGTGGCACGGATTTCAGAAAGGGGATCCATCGTCTCATGGCTGGCGATGTAGAGACGGCCATGGGGACAAACAAGGCGACCCCTGAAAAGACGCGGTGTTGTGGCGCATTGGTCGCGCGATTCAGCAGGCATACCGCCACGACCACGGGAAATAACCTTGCGGCAACAGGCAACGTCGGGGACACTGGGGCCGCCATGCCCGGTCACACCATCTGCCTGTTCAAACGCCTTCTGCGCGGCCTTCTGGCGCTGACGCTGGCCGTTGTGCTGGCTCTCACGCTCTCCCCCGCCATGGCCGCAAGCATCACAGCGGGCGGCGACGCCATCATGCAATGCGACGCCACGCTGGAGGGCGAGATCGTCGCGGGCGACGCGGACAAGCTGCGGGCTTTCGCCAAAACAAACGGCTGGGAACGCGCTTTCGCCGGCAGTGGAGACACCGAAAACATAAAGACGCTCTGCCTGAACAGCCGGGGTGGAAACTTTCTCGAAGGCATCGAAATCGGTTTTGTCCTTGGTGGTATCGGTATGCGGACAGCGGTGGGTCCGGACCGGACCTGTGAAAGCGCCTGTGCGCTGGCCTTCATGTACGGCACCTTCCGGGCTTTTGAGGACATCATAAAGCCCGAACGCCGCCTGCATCCGCGTGGCAAACTTGGGTTCCACGCCCCCGGACTGGTCGTGCCGCAAGGGGACTACACCGAAACCGCCGTGAATGATGCCTATCGGGTCGCCATCCAAAGCATTGAGAAACTTGCGCAAATGCGTGGCATGGGCGGCTCCATGTTTCCTCAGGACCTGTTCCTGACCATTCTGGGAACGCCGCCCGAAGACATGCGCTATGTCCGGACCGTTCAGGATGCCGCCGCATGGAACATCGAGGTTTTCCCGGTTGCTGAGCCTCAGACGAACAGACAAACCGCGATCAGAAATGCCTGCGTCAACGCACAGTCGATGACAGCAGGTACCGGATCCAACCTCACCCTCTCCGCCGACACGAAACTTGTCGAAAGCGTAGAAAGGGACGGGCGCATCATCAAGGTGACAACTGTCCCGACCTTTTACATCGAAGGGGCATTCGAATGCCGCCTGTCCCTCGACCCCAACAGCGCGCAGCGCAGCCATCTTGGAAAGGCCGAATACCTTGGCGCTGACGACCTGACTGCCGCCGCCCTCTATCGTTCCCATCTCTTTCCTTCGGACACCCCCATAAAAGACCTTCCGACCCAGCCCCGCCTCAGCGACGCCCAGCTTTTCGAGGCGCTCGCCGGAACCAGACCGATGCCCGGTTCGGTGACGACCACCGCTGAAGACCCGCCCGCCGCACGCACATCCATCGGCCCGACGCCGCTCATACCGGCCACCGAGGCGGATGAGGCCCGCCTCGCCCTCGACCGCGCGGCGCGGCGGGAAATCCAGCGCCGACTGACGCTGCTCGACTTCGACACCGGCGGCATCGACGGCGATCTGGGGGCAAATTCCCGCGCGGCGCTGCGGCAATGGCAACAGGCCAGCGGTCTGCCCGTCTCAGGCTTTCTGAACGCCGCCCAGCACGCCCGCCTGATCGCGGACAGCCGCGAGGTTTACGACAGGTGGCAAGCGGCGGAACGGGCCAAACCCAAAAAACGCCGGGTCAAGGTGTGCCAACGCGGCCCTCTGGGGGTGCTGATCAATTGCCGCATGGAATGGCGGTAAACGCCTGTGGCGGCGGCGCGTTTCCCGCGCGCATGTCTGCGCGGAAAAGGTAAATCGAAGGTAAAACCGTCTCTGCAAGCCTTTGAAGACGCGACGTCACCCACCCTGTCCACGCGTGGACAGGTCTGGCGCCCGCCTCAGAAAAAGCTCTGCGGATCAATGTCGATGGCCATGCGCAGATCGCCCGTCAGCTTGACCTGTCCGGCCCAGTCCGCCAGCGCCCCTTGCAGGGCCACCCCCTTGGGGGCCTTCACCAGCAGCCGCACCCGATGCCGCCCCCTCACCCGCGCGATGGGCGCGGGCGCAGGCCCCCAGACCACCGCATCGACCCGCCGCAGGGCGGCATCGTTGCGGGCCAGATAATTGCCCAGATCAAAGACGCGGGCCACATCCCCGCCGGACAGGATGATCCCCGCCAGCCGCCCATAGGGCGGCATCCCCGCCAGCCGCCGCTCATCGGCCTCGGCCTTCCAGAACGCCTCTTCATCGCCCGCCAGAATGGCCCGGATCACCGGATGCTCAGGCTGAAAGGTCTGCAACAGCGCCTGCCCCGGCTTTTCCGCCCGCCCGGCACGCCCCGCCACCTGCCGCATCAGTTGAAAGGTCCGCTCCGCCGCGCGCAGGTCGGACCCTTGCAGGCCAAGGTCCGCGTCGATCACGCCCACCAGCGTCAGATGCGGAAAGTTATGCCCCTTCGCCACCAGCTGCGTGCCGATGATGATATCCGCCCCACCCGCGGCAATCGTCTCGATCTGCGCCTTCAACTCGCGCGCCGTCCCGAACAGGTCCGACGAAAGCACCGCAATCCTAGCGTCCGGAAACTTCGCCGTTGCCTCTTCGGCCAGCCGTTCCACCCCCGGCCCCACGGCGGCCAGCTTGCCCTCAACCTGACAGGACGGGCAGACCTCCGGCACCGGTTTGCTTTCACCACACTGATGACAGATCAGCCGTTTGAGAAAGCGATGCTCCACCATGCGCGCGTCACAATGATCACAGGCGATCTGTTCGCCACAGGCCCGGCAGAGCGTCACCGGCGCATACCCGCGCCGGTTCAGGAACAGCAACGCCTGCTCCCCCTTTTCCATCCGCGCCCGGACCGCTGCCTGCAAGGTCGGCGAAATCCACGTCCCCGAGGGCAGATCCTCACCCCGCATGTCCAAGGCGCGCATCTGAGGCATCACCGCAGGGCCAAAACGGGAGGTCAGCACCAGCCGCTTGTACTTGCCCGCATCCGCATTGGCCCAGCTTTCCAGCGCGGGCGTGGCCGAAGCCAGCACCACCTGCGCCCCAAGGATCGAGGCCCGCAGCACCGCCATGTCGCGGGCATTGTACAGCACGCCATCCTCTTGCTTGTAAGAGGTGTCGTGTTCCTCATCGACGACAATCACGCCAAGGTTCTGGAACGGCAGGAACAGGGCAGACCGCGCCCCCACCACCACCTGCGCCTTGCCCTCGCCGACCATGCGCCAGACGCGCCGCCGTTCGGTCATGGTGACGCCGGAATGCCATTCGGCAGGGCGCGCGCCAAAGCGCGCCTCGACCCGCGTCAGGAATTCCGCCGACAGGGCAATCTCCGGCAGCAGGACCAGCGCCTGCCGCCCCTGCCGCAGCGCCTCTGCCACGGCCTCCAGGTAAACCTCGGTCTTGCCTGACCCGGTCACACCTTTCAGCAGCACCGTCTCATAACGTCCGGCCCGCTGCCCCGCGCGCAGCACCTCTGCCGCCGCGGCCTGATCCTCTGTCAGTTCCTTGCCGCCATAGTCGGCGTCCAGCCGGGCAAAGGCGGTGTCGCGCGGCGTGTCCTCCTCAAGGATCGCGCCGCTCTTGACCAGCCCCTTGACCACCGACGAGGTCACCCCCGCCGCCTCTGCCAGTTCCTTCAGCGTCAGTGACAGCCCGCCCATCTCACGCGCCGCGTCCAGCACGCGGGTCCGCGCGTCGGTCATGCGTGGCGGCTCTCCCTCGCCCAGCCGGTACACCTTGCGCATCGACGGCGGATCGCCCAGCCCCGGCGCGCGCGTCGCCAGCCGCAGCATCGCCGTCAACGGCGTCAGCGTGTAGGCGGCGGATTTCTCGATGAACAACCGCATCTCTTCGCGCATCGGGGCCACATCCAGCACCCGGTTGACGGCGCGGATCTTCGAGGCGTCGAAGTCCCCGCGCCCCGGCCCCCAGACAACGCCCAGCACCTTGCGCGGTCCCAGCGGCACCTCGACATAGGCCCCTTGCCAGCACCCGCCCTCTGGCGCGCGATAATCCAGCACCCGGTCCAGCGGCTGCGTGGTCAGCACGCCCACCAGCGCGCCCGTGTCAAAGAAATCCGGAGTGGTGTTTGGCATGTCCAAGGCGTAATTCCCCACGCGCAAAAGGCCAAGCCGTCACGGCGACATTCTGCGCCGATGCCACCGAAACGCCTGCCTCAGACGTTCGGCTCACCCTGAAGGCCCAGCAGCTTGCGAAACCCGGTCCAGTAGCCCGGCAGCTTGGGCGGTGCGTTCAGCCCGGCCAGCGCCTCATCGGCCCAAGGTGTCATCTCACGGCCAACGAAATCCCGGCCCCAACCCAGATAGGCCGCCGCATGATCAGGCCGCAACCGGCAGGCCGACCCGACCAGCCCCACCAGCGTCTCTGCCGGCGAATACCATTCGTCCTGAATGCCCGTCACCCGCCGCTGCATCAGCGGCCCGATCACGCGCATCAACCGCTTGTCCGAGAAGGTCAGCAGCATCCGGCCCATTTCTTCGCGGGAGTAGTGGATCAGCGGCGGGAAGGTGTCGAAGAACACCGCGCCGTCGTCGATGATCGCAAAGTTGCGGATCGAGGGGTGAAAGCCGATCCGCCCCTCCTGTTCCTCGGCCCAATGCCAAAAGCGCGCGATGACCTGCCCCGCCGCTTCCATCATCTCCAGCGTGGCCGCCACCGGCGCGTCCTGCATCAAAGGGCGCATCAGGCTGGCCACCGGCAGCGCCTCTTGCACGATCACCGGCACCTTGGCCCCGTCGAGGTCCAGCAGATGAAATTCTGTCTGCGGCATCGGCACGCCGCCCGCCAGCAGCGCCGCGACGTAATCGTCATGGCACTGGTGCAGCCGCTCCAGCGCCGCGACGTCGCGCAAGCCGCGATAGACCTTGATCACCTTGTCCGACAGCGGGCCGCTGTCCGGGCGGAAGGGCGCGCAGAAATAGCCAAGGCGGGAAATCGTCTGCCCCCGCGCCTCGGCATCGGCGCGGATCAGGTGGGAAAGTGCGTCAAGATCGGTCATCGGGCGTCTCCTTGGCGGTCCCTTATCCGGTCCCAAGCCGCTCCGCCACCTCCTGCAACAGCGCGGCGATCTCGGCGCGGGCGGGTGTCTTGACCCCCTCATGCGCGCCGCGCCCCTGCCCCAGCGCCTCGGCATAGCCGACGCGATTGCCAAGGCTGGCCTTGGCGACATCCGCGCCCAGCCGCGCCGCCGCCTCTGCCACCTCGGCGTTCAGCCGCGTGCCCACGCGGGTGCGGTTCATCACCAGCAGGGTCTTGCAGTTCTCCCGCGCGGCCAGATCCAGCACCCCCTCGGTCGCCCACAGGTCCACATGGCTGACCGCCACCGGCACCACCACAAGGTCCGCAGCCCGCAGGGCAGGCCGCAGGTCGCTGTCCGCCTTGGGCGGGGTGTCGATGATGACGATATCGTTGGAGGCTGACAGCTTGCGCACCTCATAAGAGATCCCCCAGGCCGAGGAGGTGGCAAATTCCAGTCCCTCGCAGGTCTCTGGCGCGTTCTCGATCCGGGTCATGAACCAACGGCCAAGACTGCCCTGCGGATCAAGGTCCACCACCGCCACGCGTTTGCCCTGACCGTGAAAGCCAAGCGCCAGATGCGCCGCCAGCGTCGTCTTGCCGCTGCCGCCCTTTTGCTGCGCGACCGTAATCACCTGTCCAGCCATGATATCCCCCGCACGCCGTTTCAAATGACCTTGCACGCCGCGACGCGGGGAATCCAGCCCTCCCCTTGAAATGCTTCACCTTCCGTTAACCAAACCGTCTTTACCATCGTGAATAAGACCTTAACGGAGGCGCCCCGCGCACCACAGATGCCCCGACCTGCCCGCCTTCTGGCCAATGTCCTCGCCGCCTGCCTTGCCGCCTGCCTTGTTGCCAGCCTGTCCGCCGGGTCGGCGCAGGCCGGTGCATGGCCGCGCAAACAAGGCGACGGCTTTGCCAGCCTGTCGATGCGGCTGGGCTGGCCACAGGACATGGGCACATGGACATCCGTTGACCCGACCGAAGACTATTCGACGCTCTATGTCGAATACGGCCTGACGGACCGGCTGACCCTTGGGCTGGACGTTGGCCATTCGGTGTCGGGCAGCGGCAAGACCGTGCTGTTCTTCCAGTGGCCGCTTCGTCAGTCGGACAGCGGGGCGCAGGTGGCGGCGCAGTTCGGATTTGGCACGATTTCAGGCCAGCGCGTGGTGCGCCCGGCGCTGTCGGTGGGCTGGGGCCTCGGGAAAGGCTGGCTTTCGATCGACAGCGTGGCCGAAACCTATGTCGACACCGGCAAAACCGATCTCAAGCTGGACATGACATGGGGGCGCAATCTGTCCAAGGACCGCAAACTGATCCTGCAAGTGCAGACCGGCCAGCCGGACGGGCGCGAGGCGTTTGTCCGGATCGCGCCGTCGCTTGTGCTGCCGCTGCGGGGGCCGGTCAAACTTGAAACAGGTCTCACATGGGGACTGGCGGGCGACACCTCCATGGGGCTCAAGTTCGGGGTCTGGACCGACTTCTAGCCTTGGCAATCCGCCTCTTGCGGCCGGGGACGGTGGGCGGGGCAATGTGCGCGCAGCGCACGAGCGCCGCACCCGTCCCGTCCTGTCAGGCGGACAGACCCGATGCCGGGACCACCTGAACGCCAGAAATCCGCCACGCGCCGTCGACCTGTTCCATGCGGTATTCGACCACGTAACGCTTGCCGGCGGCGTCCTCAATCAACACCTGCTGCCAAAGCGCGCCGTCAATCTCGCGCAGGGGACCAAATCGCAGGTCCTGCGGTCGCCAGACCATCGGATACCCCTGCCGCACCATCGCGCCGAAATTCTCGGGGGTGCGAAAGGTGCCCTTGATCCCCGGACTGGCAAAATCAAAGGCGGTCACAAAGTCATCGCTTTGAAACGCGTCTATCTGGCCCTGAATAATGCCCTGGATCTGCGGATTGGGCGTCAGCGCGTCCTGCGCCCGCACCGCCCCTGCGAGAGCCGCCGCAACGGCCAGCCCGATCATAAATTTGCGCATGTCATCCTCCTCGCGACTGTCCCAAAGGTAAGCCGCAAGGAGGATCCGTCAAAGTCACGAAGCAGCGACGCGCCTCAGCCCAGTTCGCCCGCCAGCCCCTTGTCGATCAGGGTTGCGGTCTCTTCCACACCGTAAAGTGCGATGAACCCGCCAAAGCGCGGCCCCTGGCTTTGGCCCAAAAGCACCTCGTACAGCGCCTTGAACCAGTCGCGCAGGTTTTCGAATTCATGCGCCTTGCCAACCGCAAAGACGAGGCTTTGCAGCGTTTCGTCGTCCGTCGGCCCGTCGTGGCTTCGCAGCTGCGCGGCAAGGTCTTCCATCGCGGCGCGCTCCTTGGCATCCGGCGCGCGGAAGACCTTGGCCGGCTTGACGAAATCCTCGTAATACTTGACCGCGAACCCGGCGGCGGCATCCAGATCGGGATGCGTCTGCGGCGAGGCATCGGGCGCGTAGCGGTTGATAAAGGACCACATCGCGGCCTTGTTTTCCGCATGCGCCGCGCTGGCAAGGTTCAGCAGCATCGAGAACGGCACAACCATCTTCGATTCGGGCACGTCGCCGCCGTGAATGTGCCAGACCGGGTTCGCCAGTTGCGCCTTCAGGTCCTGCGTCGGGTAGGCCCGCAACTGCTGGTGGTATTCATCCACCGCCCGCGGGATCACGTCAAAGTGCATCCGCTTCGCCGTCTTGGGCTTTTGGTACATGAAATACGACAGCGATTCCGTGGACGCATAGGTCAGCCACTCGTCGATCGACAGCCCGTTGCCCTTGGACTTCGAGATCTTTTCGCCGTTCTCATCCAGAAACAGCTCATAGGTGAAATGCTCGGGCGCGCGCACGCCCAAGGCCCGGCAAATGCCGTCATAGATCGGCGTGTTGGTCGAGTGGTCCTTGCCGTACATCTCAAAGTCGACACCCAGCGCCGCCCAGCGCGCGCCAAAGTCCGGCTTCCATTGCAGCTTCACGTTGCCGCCGGTAACCGGCAGCGTCCATTCCCGCCCGTCCTCGTCGTCAAAGGTGATCTCGCCCTTTTCCGCGTCCACGTTCTTCATCGGGACGTACAGCACGCGGCCCGTCTCGGGGTGGATCGGCAGGAAGATCGAATAGGTCTGCTGACGCTCTTCGCGCAAGCTTTTCAGCATGATCTTCATCAGCGCGTCGTAATTCTGCGCCGCTTTCAGCAGCGTCGCGTCGAACTGCCCGGTCTTGTAGTAATCGGTGGCCGAATAGAACTCGTAGTCGAACCCGAAGGTGTCGAGAAACCGCCGCAGCATGGCGTTGTTGTGATCGCCGAAACTGTCGAATTCGCCAAACGGATCGGGGACCGAGGTCAGCGGCTTTTGCAGGTGTTCGTTCAGCATGTCCTGATTGGGCACGTTGGTCGGAACCTTGCGCATCCCGTCCATGTCGTCCGAAAAACAGATCAGCCGCGTCGGAATGTCCGAAATCGCCTCAAAGGCGCGGCGGATCATCGTGGTCCGCAAAACCTCGCCAAAGGTGCCGATATGCGGCAGACCCGAGGGGCCATAACCGGTCTCGAAAAGCACGTAACCCTTTTCGGGCGGCGCTTTTTCATAGCGTTTGAGGATCCGGCGCGCTTCTTCGAACGGCCAGGCCTTGGCACTCATCGCCGCATCGCGCAGATCGGACATTTCGGGTCTCCTTGGGGAAATGTTGCGCGCGCTTCCTATTGCCCCTTGGGGTCTGCGTCAATAAATTGCGCTGCATCGCCGCAAACAAGCCGAGGCCCCAGATGACCGACGACACCCAGCCGCTCAGCCCGCAGGACTGCCTTGTGGCGCTGATGATTGCCGTCTCGGCCTCGGATGAAAACGTCCGCACCGCCGAACTGGTCAAGATCGACAGCGCCGTGAATATGCTGCCGATCTTTGCCGACTACGACGCCGACCGCGTCCGCACCATGTCCAGCCTGATTTTCGAACTCTTCGATCAGGAAGACGGGCTGGATGCGCTGTTTGGCCTGATCCGCGACAACCTGCCCGAACGCCTGTTCGAAACCGCCTATGCGCTGGCCTGTGACGTCGCCGCCGCCGACGGCACCCTGCGCGAAGCAGAGCTGCGCCTGCTCGAAGAGATTCGCTATGAGCTCAATCTGGACCGCCTGCACGCCGCCGCAATCGAACGCGGCGCCCGCGCGCGCCATCTTCAGCCCTGAAATCGCTCGAAATTGTCAAATCACCACTCAAACCGTTGCATAAATCCCATATCCGAAAGGCTTGTTTTCCCTCGAATCCGAAAGGTCAGGTATCCCGGACTGACCGGCGGTTAACCGCGTAGTAGTGTCCCTTCAGGCATTTTTTCGCCGAAGCTGCCAAGCTTGTTACCTGGAGGGACAAATGAACCGTTTTTATGCCGCCGCGCTCGGCGCGGCACTTCTCTGCCTGACCCCATTGATGTCCATGGCCGCGCCTCTTGTGGCCAAGGTCGATGTGTCGACCCAAACCATGACCGTGATCTACAACGGGCAGGTCGCCTATCGCTGGCCGGTGTCCACCGCCCGCAATGGCAAGTACACGCCGCGCGGCCAGTGGAATGCCTACTGGCTGTCCAAGCACCACCGGTCCAGCATCTACAACAACGCACCGATGCCGTTCGCCATCTTCTTCAATGGCGACTACGCGATCCACGGCACCGATCAGATCAGCCGCCTTGGTCGTCCCGCCTCGGCTGGCTGCGTGCGCCTGCACCCTGAACATGCGGCCGTGTTGTTCAAGCTGACCCAGGAGGTCGGCAAAAAGAACATGAAGGTCGTGATCGACAACTGACCGCCCCCCCCGGCAGCTTGGCTGCCCTCGAAACAGACAGGCCCCGCAGTGACTGCGGGGCCTATTTCATTGCCGTCGTGCAGGTTGGCCCAAGCCGCCTCAGACCGGATCGCTTTCGTACAGCACGCCCCAGCGCCCGATCAGACCCTGTTGCAGGATCTTGGCGCGGCTGTTCCAGCTACGTCCGCCATCAGGCCGGTCGCGCTGTGCCTTGGTCAGCGCGTCACGGCGCGGAATATCGGCGGCAAAGATCGCAAAGACCAGTTCGGTGCCATCCGGCAGGTCGATGAACCCGGCCAGCCCGCTGACAAAATTCAGTGTCCCGGTCTTGGCCCGCACCTTCACCGGATGATCCTCCACCACCTTGTAGGTTTCGTCCCGCATCGGGATGTCCTTGAGCAGCGGCTTGATCCCCATGGTCAACCGCAGCGCCCGCAGGCATCCCATCATCTCGCGCGCGCTGATCCGGCTCTGGTCGCCAAGGCCAGAGTGATCGACCAGCGCCAGACCGTCGACGCCCAGCCTGGCCCGCGCCCACGCGTTCATTTCTGCCGCCGAGGCCGCCAGCGAGGCGGGGACAACACCCGTGCGCTTGACCGTGGCGGCCAGCCCAACGGCCTCTGCCGTCAGGTTGGTCGACCATTTCAGCATGTCGCGCACGATGACCCGCAGCGGCGCACTGTCGTGGCTGGCCAGAACCGCGCCCGCGGGCAATGCGGCAACGGTCTTGGCGGGGCCGACCCGCACGCCGTTGGCGGCAAGCAGCGTCTGGAACACCTCACCGGCGTAGACCTCGGGTTTCTTGACCGGCAGCCAGCGCGCGCCGCCGTCGCCCAAGGCGCCCCGCGCCACGGTCCAGTTGTCGCGCCCGCCCGCGTCCTCATAGGTATAGACGGGCAGGTTGCGGTCGATCAGCGCCATCCGCGCCATGCGCACGTCCGGCCGGTGCGCGCTGGACCGCGCCTGCATCGTGACCGCATAGTCGGCCCCGGTGCGCCGCCATTCAAAATGCACCCGGTTGTAGTTCAGGTTCAGACCGGACACCGACGGGTTATAGCCCACGTGATCCGGCTGGCTGGCGTCGATGCCCGGCAAAGAGGCCAGCGCCCCGCCCCAGACCTTCAGCCCGCCGGTGACGCCGGTCACGCCCGCCGCGCTCACCGCTTTGGCCAGATCGGCCAGCGCGTCGGTGTCCAGCGTCGGATCACCGCCGCCCGCCAGCACCAGATCGCCCTGCACCACGCCCGCTGTCACCGGACCCGTGGCGATCACGCGGGTGACGAAATGGTGCCCCGGCCCCAGCACATCCAGCGCATAGCCCGCCGTCAACGCCTTGGCGACGCTGGCCGGCGGCAGGTCGACGTCGGGTGAGTGTGTTTCCAGCACCTCGCCGGTCTGCAACCGCGCGACGGCAAAGCTGACATCGCCGTCCAAGGCGGCGCGCTCTATCAGCGCCTCGGCGGGGGGTTGGACGCGCTTGCGGAAATCTTCCGCCCGCGCCACCGGGCGCAAGGAGGTGTCCGGCGCGCGCGCCCAGCCGGGCAATGCCCCGCCAAGCGCCAGTCCGGCAGCCCCGCCCATGAAGACACGTCTGGAAAAGCCTTTGCTCATGGGCGTGATCTAAGCGAATCCCGGACCGCCCGGCAACCGGCAACTGGGCTGCGGCGGTTCACGTTTTGCTGCCTGTTGCCCAGTGGCCCGCCGCACGGATCGCGCTGGAGCTGACGGCCTTCATCGGGATGTTCACAAAACACCACGCGGGCGCGGCGGCAGCCCCCAGAGTGCGCGAGGCTTTGGCAGGCAGGCGCGCGCTCCGATAGATTCGCGCCGTGGGCGAACTGCGCGCGGCGATCCGCAGGCCGGGACGCGCCAGCACCCCCACCGGAACGGTTTGCAGGATATCCTGCCAGTTCTCCCAACGGTGAAACTGCGCAAGGTTGTCGGCCCCCATCAGCCATGTGAACCGCACATCGCGGAACTGGCCTTGCAGCGCCGCCAGCGTCTGCGCCGTATAGCGCGTGCCGGACCGCGCCTCGAAATTGCTGATCAGGATGCGCGGATGATCGACCAGCGCGCGCGCCGCCGCCATCCGGTCGGCCAAGGGCGCGGGCGGGTTCGGCTTTAGCGGATTGCCGGGACTGACCAGCCAGACCACAAGATCCAGATCGAACCGCTTGAGCGCCTCACGCGACAGGTGCAGATGCCCGGCATGCGGCGGATCGAACGATCCGCCCAGCAGCCCGACCCGCGCGCCCCGTGGCATGGCCCGACCGCCAAGGCCCCGCGCCCCCGCCTGTACCGCCCTCATCCCATCCGTTCGCTGCGGCACGCCGCATCCTCCTGCGTCCCTGTGCACCGCGCCACCCGATACGCCCTCGCAGGCCCCGGCGCAAGAAACCCGCCCCCGATTGCACCCATCCCGCCAAAGCGATACTCCGTCTCAAACAACGCACAAGCGCGCAGGAGCGGATCATGGCCTCGTACCAGTATGTCTATCACATGGATGGCGTCTCCAAGACCTATCCGGGCGGCAAGAAATGCTTTGAAAACATCCGGCTGAACTTTCTCCCCGGTGTCAAGATCGGTGTCGTCGGCGTCAACGGCTCGGGTAAATCCACCCTGATGAAGATCATGGCCGGTCTCGACAAGGATTTCACCGGTGAGGCATGGGCCGCCGAGGGCGCCAAGGTCGGCTATCTCCCGCAGGAGCCGAAACTGGACGACACCCTGAACGTCCGCGACAACGTCATGCTGGGTGTGGCCGCGAAAAAGGCCATCCTCGACAAGTACAACGAACTGGCGATGAACTATTCGGACGAGACCGCCGAAGAGATGGCCAAACTGCAAGACGAGATCGACAGTCAGGATCTCTGGGATCTCGACAGCCAGATCGACGTCGCGATGGAGGCCCTGCGCTGCCCCCCCGATGACGCCGATGTCAGCACCCTGTCGGGCGGGGAGGCCCGCCGCGTCGCGCTGTGCAAGCTGCTGCTCGAAGCGCCCGACATGCTGCTGCTGGACGAGCCGACCAACCACCTTGACGCCGAAACCATCGCATGGCTGCAAAACCACCTGATGGAATACAAGGGCACCATCCTGATCGTCACCCACGACCGCTATTTCCTCGACGACATCACCAGCTGGATTCTCGAACTGGATCGCGGCCGCGGCATTCCGTATGAGGGCAACTACTCGGCCTGGCTGGAGCAAAAGGCCAAACGCCTCGCGCAGGAAGCGCGTGAGGACAAGGCCAAGCAAAAGACGCTGGAACGCGAACTGGACTGGATGCGGCAGGGGGCCAAGGCGCGCCAGTCGAAATCCAAGGCCCGGATCAGCGCCTACAACGATCTGGCCAACCAGTCAGAGCGGGAAAAGCTGGCCCGCGCGCAGATCATCATCCCCAACGGCCAGCGCCTTGGCTCGCGCGTGATCGAGGTCGAAAACCTGACCAAGGCCATGGGCGATAAGCTGTTGATCGAGGACCTGTCCTTTTCGCTGCCGCCCGGCGGCATCGTCGGTGTGATCGGTCCCAACGGCGCGGGTAAATCCACGCTGTTCAAGATGATCACCGGTCAGGACAAACCCGATGCGGGCAGCATCGAACTGGGCGACACCGTGCAACTGGCCTACGTCGACCAGTCGCGCGACGACCTGTCGGCCAGTGAAACCGTGTGGGAGGCGATCTCTGGCGGCGCCGAACAGATCAAGTTGGGCGATGCGGAAATGAACTCCCGCGCCTATTGCTCGGCCTTCAACTTCAAGGGCGGCGACCAGCAGAAAAAGGTCGGCCTGCTTTCGGGCGGGGAACGCAACCGGGTACATATGGCGCGGCTGCTGAAAGAGGGCGGCAACGTCATCCTCCTCGACGAACCGACCAACGATCTGGACGTGGAAACCCTGCGCGCCTTGGAAGACGCCCTCGTCGATTTCGCCGGTTGCGCCGTGGTCATCTCCCACGACCGCTTCTTCCTCGACCGGATCTGCACGCATATTCTGGCGTTCGAGGGTGAGGCGCATGTGGAATGGTTCGAAGGCAACTTCGAGGAATACGAAGAGGACAAGAAGCGCCGTCTGGGGGCGGATGCGCTGGAGCCGACGCGGGTGAAGTTCAAGAAGTTTGTGCGGTAGGTGACAAAATCGTAGGGTGGGTTTTCAACCCACCCCTCACGCCACCTCTCCAAACGCACCATCCCCAACCGCCCCGATAAACGCCGGATCAACGTGCCCCAAGCGCACGTCGCGGTGAAACGACGAATACGGCCAATCCGCCGCGCGCGCGACTAACCCGTGTTTCACCGGGTTCCCCCAACAATACCGCACATGCGCCGCGTAATCCGCCTCATCGCGGATGTGATGCTCCCAAAACCGCCGCTGCCAAATCCCGGCATCCTGTTTCACCACCTTGCTGGGCGAGCGCCGCGCCCGAAGCCGTTCGGCATCGGTGGGTTGCAAACCCACCCTACCTGTGGGGCGTAGCGTAGGGTGGGTTTGCAACCCACCGCCCCGCCCTCCTTCAACCGCACCCGCTTCGAAAACCGCGCCTTGATCGCGCCCCATCGGTCCGAGTAATTCGCGTCGCCTGCTGGCAAGGTCCAGACCGCGTGCATGTGATCCGGCAAGACCACCCACGCGTCGATCCCGAACGGCCGCCGCGCCCGCGTCACCTGCACCGCCTCGCGCAGAATCTCGATCTCATCCAGCAACAAGCGGCTCCCCCTGTCTGCAAGGCAGACAGTGAAGTAGACGGTTCCTCCGCGAACCTTCGGGCGGCGATAGTTTGGCATGGTACAAAGTCTGGACAACCGCGGTTAACACGGGGTTAGCGGCGGGCTGAACCCCGCCCTACGAAACCCCCGGCGTCATCCCTCAGCCCAGCAACGCCACGCCCCACATGCCCAGCGCAAAGACCGTGTGCGCGATCAATCCCTTGATCCGCCCGACCCAGGGTTGCGGCGTCTGCGACAGGGCCCAGCCCAGCCCCATGCCCGGTTGCAGCAGGAACCAGCCGCCGGCGATCGTCACGATCCCCCAGAGCCACGCCTGCCAGAACACCGGATCGCCAAACCACGTGCGCCCGACGATCAGCGCAAAGACCACGCCGTAAACCACGCCGACAAAATAGTGGAACGCCCAGCCCAGCGCGACCTCCCCCCGCACCGGGGCCGCTGCGCCGATATCGTCGTGAAACACCCGGCCCCGGAACAGCCAGCCCACCCAGCGGCCCACATTGCCCCAGTTCGGCAGTCCCTGCCCCGCCAGCCGGTTCAGCAGCAGCGCCCAGAGGTCCATCGCCACGGTCCCACCGATGCCGATCAGCACCCCAGCCCAGATCACTCCCATCGTGCCACTCCTGTTCGCGCCGTCCCCGGCGGATCACGCCAAATCTGAATCAAAGGTAAATTCGCCTCTGTAACCCATTGATATTGCGTAGGCACAAGACTGTCCACGCGTGGACACCACGCCGCACGCCTGCCCTGACCTGTCCCAAGCTGTCAATTTCCCCGCAAGGTGTTCCGCCCCGCGCCGCAGATCCCGCCGATCATCCCCGACAGCGGGATGCGCCCCGTCCCGCCCCCGGCGGTGCCCTCGGCTTTCATCGGCAGATCACCAGAAACGAGGCCAGTTCCTGCTCCACATCCACCGAATAAGGGTTCAACGCACAGCTTTCGTTCAGCTTGACCGTCGTCGCCTGATAAACCTCGACCGTTTCGCTGGTGGCCTCGAACACGTCGGACTTGGTGATCCTGACGTAGTTTCGCCCGTTAAAGTTCGCCACGTCATGCAAGGCGAACAACAGCGATTGCGTGCCCACGGCCCGGCTGTCGCCGATGCCCATCTGGAAGCGGTCACCGCTTTGCATGACGTCCAGCGGGTCGGCGACCAGCGTGCTGTCAATAACCTCGCGCCCGCTGTCGGCCGCCACCGCTGCGGTCGACACAGCAAGGACCGACCGCAGCGTTTCGGACACGCATTTCATATAGATTTCCTCGGCGTCGTCCGCCGGGTCATAGGTCAAGGTCTCCAGCACCATGCCCGCCTGATCCGGGTTGACGGCGGAACTGCGGCCACCGCGCAAGGCGGTAAACGCCGAGGTCAGCCGGGTATCGAACCGACTCTGCGTTTCAAGGTTGAAACCCGCAGCGCAAATGGCCCCGGCAGCGCGAATGACAGAGACATCGATGTCCTGCGCCGATGCCCCCGTGGCGAGACCGGACAAAACACACAGCACCCCCAGCGACCGACAAAACGACATGAAACCACTCCCCTCAAATCCAAGCGGAGCGTAGCAATCGACGCGTGAGTTTCCAAGCCGCAGATATACCCGAAACAGTGACGGTCGATAGCGGGCGCGGCCACAGGCCCAAGCCATGCACAAACCATGCCCAAGCCATGCCGGCCCGGCCCGGCAGATCCCCCTTGCAGGTCGGCCGCACCACACAAACCGGACAACAGGCGCCGCGCATGCTCAACGGTGATCAGGGCGCCGCCACGCCCCACGCATCCCTCCGGATAGTTGCCTGCCTGACACAGCCAATCTCCGCCCTGTCCAGAGATTGCAGCGCACCCGCACCCCCACGCTGCGGTCAGGGATACCGGTCTTGCCCGAACGCTTTCCCTCGCCTAACCTGATACGCACGTTCTATAATTCAGGATATCCACATGCATAGATTTTTTTGGCTGATGCTCTGCCTCTTCATGGCAACCGGCGCGCAGGAAGTTGCGGCGCAAAACAACAATTTCGCCGTCTACTACAAAAACGAATGTTGGCGGCGCATCCAGACCGCGATCCATGTCCGTGATCTGAGCGGCAACTGGGTCACCAAGGGCTGGTGGACGCTGGAACCCGGCCAACAGGCCTTTGTCGCCACAACCACCAACCGCATCTTCTACACCTATGCCGAAAGCATCGCGCCCATCAACGAACGGATCAACTGGGCCGGCACCGACCGGCATTATCGCATCCGTGGCTCGTCCAATACCTACGGGTTCCGCACGCGCCGGATGGACATGTCCAACTGGGGCACGTGGACAGAGCGGTTCACCTGCAACTGACGCCCTTTACTCTCCGCAGGGCCGCCCGGCCCTGCGGGAACACTTTGGCGACCATTGCCGGTTCCTCCTATGATCGGCTGACAGCGCGCTCCGGGCGGACGGCCCGCCCCCATGACCGGCAATTCTGTCGGGTCTTGTGTTACACTCCCCGAACCGCTCGACAAAAAAAGAGCGGAATTTGGAGGAGATAATCATGTTTTCGATCCGTTTTCCGGCCCTCGCGGCCATTGTGCTTTTTGTGTCCACCCCGTCTTTGGCCGAAACCGTCAACGTGTCCGGTGTCGGCCATGGCAGTTCGACCGCCACCGCGATGCCCGCCTCGGACAGCCTGATCGTGGTCCACGCCACCTCGACCTATGAACGGTTCGAGAGCGACGACCCCGACAACCCCTTTGCCTCGGCCTCTGGCCCCTGCTTTGGCGCGATCCTGATCGACAAGGGCGCCGTCTCTGGCGAGGGCCTGTGCCACTATACCGATGCCGACGACGAGATTGCCGTTATCAAATGGATCGCCAAGGGCCTGAGCGCCGAGGGCCGCACCCAAGGGGACTGGATGATGCTGGGCGGAACGGGCAAATGGGCCGCGATGACCGGCGGCGGCACCTTTGACGCGGGCGGCGAAGGGGACGCCTATACCAACAAGATCGCCGGCGAAGTGACCATGAACTGAGCATTTCATCGCGCCGGGGTCCGTCCGCGCGGGCCCCGGCCTGACGCCCCGGCCTCAGGCGGCCAAGGCCGCGATCTGCCCCCGGTCGCCGCCTGATCCCACTTGATCCAAACCCCCGAATCTGAGATTTTTTTCGCGCTATGTTATCACTATCGCCCACCTGTCTCCGCGCGGCGGGGTCAGCGCAATCGATACTGCTCTGACCTATGCCGGGCCGCAGCACTTCCGCGTGTGGCAGAACACGAACATGGAGACATCACGATGGCGACAGGCACCGTGAAATGGTTCAACACCACCAAAGGCTTTGGCTTTATCGCGCCCGAAGGCGGCGGCAAGGACGTCTTTGTCCACATTTCAGCGGTCGAGCGGTCGGGTCTGACCGGCCTCGCCGACAACCAGAAAGTCAGCTATGAGCTGCGCGAAGGCCGGGACGGCCGCGAAAGCGCATCCGATATCGAGCTGCTCTGATCCTATGCGCCGCCCGGGACTTCGGACTCGGGCGGCACCTCGCGCTTGTTGCCCTCATCGTCGATGGCCACGTAGGTGAACACCGCCTCTGTCACCTTTTCACGCTTGCCGATCCGGTTGCGCAGGGCCCATGCCTCCAGCCCGATGGCCATCGAGGTCCGCCCGACCCGGATCAGCCGGGCGTAGATGCACAGAACGTCCCCCACCTTGACCGGGCGGATAAATTTCATCGCGTCCACGGCAATCGTCGCCACGCGCCCCTGCGCGCGTTGCCCGGCCACCATGCCGCTGGCGATGTCCATCTGCGCCAGCACCCAGCCGCCAAAGATATCGCCGTTCACATTCACATCCGCCGGCATCGCCAGCGTGCGCAGCGTCAGTTCGCCTTTTGGGCCGTTGTCGTCCATGGACCTGTCCCTTTGTTGCCTTGCGCCGCCATCAGCCCTGCCGATGCGCCTTGTCCCTATCAGTGACCCAATTCCAGCCGTGTGACCAGCCACAGGTCTGCCCCGGCCTATTTCAGGGCGCGGTTCAGGACCACGCCACCCGCGGCGATCAGGCAGCCCATCAGCCCCATGAACACCGCGTGCAGCGTGCCGAACAGATCCTGCCGGTTGGCCATGGGCTGTGCGCCCACAATACGCAGGCGGATGTCGGAACCGGGCGGATAGGCCGCCACCATCTCGCGCGCGCGGTCGACGTCACCCCGCTGCGTCAGCGCCAGCAGGCCTTTGACGGTCACCCGATCGCCGCTGCCACGCGGCCATTCGACGGTAAGCACCGGGTCCGTGCGCGTGGTGCCATTGCCCACCGGCGACGTGACAACCTCTGAGGTTTCGACGGTCAGCGTCTCACGCGGGCTGAACAGCGACAGCGGCGGCGGCTCACCAAAGCGGGCGCTCAGCGACGCGAACCAGAGGAACAACAGGCCCACAGCCAGAATCCCGTACCGCAACACAATTGTCAGCATCCGCTTTCTAATCCCATGCTTGTTCGGTTGATCCCTTGTGCGCCTTATCCGGCAGGCAGGCACACGCCGTCAAACCCCCGGCCCGTCACCTTGGGGGTGCGCGACGGCCGGTGCGGCACCCGGCAGGCGACCACGGTCAGCCCGGCCGGGTTGGACGGCACCGACGACAGACCCGCCGATCCGGGATCGAACCGCGCCTGGTCTCCGGGCGCAATTGTCACCGACTGGGCGCAGGGATCGGGGTTCTGTTCTGTCGGCAGGCACAGCCCCACCGTGATCGGAAAATCGCAGGTATTCGTCACCTCGCGCGGCTGCACCTGACCCAGCATCCCGCGCGTGCAGTGGTTCACATCCGACCGGAACGACGCCCGCTGATAAGAGCCCGTCACCGCATCCAGCAGCGGCGGCACACCCAGCATGGCCACGGCCCCGGCCAGCGCCGCCGCCCACAGCGGCACGCGGCGCGGCGCGCCCTTTTGTTCGAACATCACCGCCGCAATCATCGCCACCCAGGCCCCGATGAACAGCGCCCCGCCGGTGATCTCGGGCAGCCAGGGCGTCGCGCGCCACAGCTCTTGCACCCAGACCAGCGCGGGCATCCCGATCCACGCCGCCGCGACCCCCACCAGCGCCGTGCCCCACAGCGGCAACCGCCGCGTGCCCGACCTGTTGACCACTGCGCGGACCACTACCGCCGTCACAATCCCCAGAAAGACCGCGCCTTCCATCAGTTCCGGCACCCATTCCGGCATCGCCGCTCCTTTGCCACGTTCCTTGGCCCGCAGGCCGCCGCCCAGCATTGCCGCAAAGCCTGCCCCGCCTCAAGATGGTCGATACGGCCGCCACGCAGCGGATTTGGCCAGATTCGGGCGGCCAGACGCCTCGCCGTGGCCCTGCCCCGCCCCGACGCCCCGCGTTTTGCCCTTGCGCCGCGCGTCTTTGGCGCTTTTCATGGTCGGGTATTCCAGAGGTTCCGCCCATGCTGCACAACGTGCCCCCCATCCTGTCCCCCGACATCCTGCACACGCTGAGGGCCATGGGCCACGGCGATGAGATCGTGATTTCGGACGCCAATTTCCCTGCCTATTCAATGGGCTGCAAGGTTCACAGGCTGGACGGCATTGCCGCGACAGAGGTGTTGGAGGCGGTGCTGACGCTGATGCCGCTGGACAGTTTCGTCAGCGACCCCGCGCAGACCATGCAGGTGGTTGGAGACGCCGCGGCCGTTCCGGAAATCGTAAAGGAATTTCAAGGGATTATAGATCGTGTCGCCGACCATCCGGCGCCCATCGCAACGCTGGAACGCTTTGCCTTCTACGCGCGGGCCAAGACCACCTTCGCGGTGATTCAAACCGGGGAATCAAGGCTTTATGGCAATATCATCCTGAAGAAAGGGGTCATCCCGCCGCGCTGACGGTCACATCCCCGGTAGGTATTGGAAACATGACTGTCGAAACGGCCCCGTCTCCCCCACCTTTGTAGGCATAGAAGGAGACACAAAATGACCAAGCACACCCAACCGACCCCCGCCCAGCCGACAATGCCCACCCCCGGCAACAGCAAGCCGCAGACCTACCGCTTTACCGATTGGGCGGCGTTCTGATCCGCCCGACAGTTCCTTGAAATCAAGCGGTATCCCCGGTCATGTCCGCAACCGGTCCGGGGCCAGCGCAGCGACAACATCCGCCGCCAAGGCGGGCACCTCCCCAAGGCACAGGGCCGCCGTCAGACACGCCAAGGCAGGCGAGGTCTGCACACCATAGCCCCCCTGCCCCGCCAGCCAGAAAAACCCCGGCGCATCGGGGTCCATCCCCACAACCGGCGTCTTGTCCGCCACAAAGCTGCGCATCCCGGCCCAGCTATGCGACGGACGCACCAGCGGCAGATCCACCATTTGCGAAAACCGGTCCAGCCCCTCGGCCAGCACCATATCGTCCGCGTGAATGTCCCCCGGCTCTACCGGGTCTTCATCCGCCGGTGAGATCATCAACCGCCCCGCTTCGGGTTTGGCGTACCATGTCTCGGCGATAGAGCCGAACAGCGGCCAACCGTCCGGGTCGATGCCCGCAGGCACCGCCATGATCACCGCAGAGCGCCGCTTGGGCACCAGCCCCACGGGCCGCACACCGGCCATCTGCGCCACCTGATCAGCCCAGCCGCCCGCCGCGTTGACCACGGTCCCGGCGGTGAACACTTGTCCCCCCGCCTCGACCCGCCAGCCAGCGCCCTCCCGCGTGATGGCCGTGACCCGGCTGCCGGTCTCAATCACCCCGCCGCCGTTGCGCAACTGCCGCGCATAGCCCTGCAACAGGCGGTCCACGTCGATACCTTGTGCATCCTGTTCCAGCATCGCCGCCGCGATCTGATCGGTGCGCAGAACCGGCACCAATTCGGTCGCCTGCTGCGCGGTCAGCCGCTCGATCCCGGTAGAGCCGTTCAGATAATCCTCCAGAACCGGCAGGTCCTCTTCGCGCGCCAGCATCAGCTCGCCCCGTGGCGACAAAACGCTGTCGCCAAACAGATCCCCCGCCAGCGCCGGATAGGCCGCCGCGTTCAGGGCGCGCAGCGTGGCGTTGCCGTAGTTGCGGATGAACAGCGCCGCAGAGCGTCCTGTCGCGTGATACCCCAACTGCGGCTCTGCCTCGATCACCGTTACCTTGGCGCTGCGGGCCAGTTCCGCCGCCGCGCTGATCCCGGCGATCCCGCCGCCGATCACGATAACATCCTGTGACATGGTCAAAGCCCCGCAATTTCCCTTATTTCGCGCAGGATCTTGTCCACACCTTCGCCGCCCTTCAAGGCGGAAAACACAAACGGACGGCCCGCGCGCATCCGCGTGGCATCCCGTTCCATCACCTCCAGCGAGGCCCCCACATAGGGTGCCAGATCGGTCTTGTTGATCACCAGCAGGTCCGACCGCGTGATTGCAGGGCCGCCTTTGCGCGGGATTTCCTCCCCCGCCGCCACGTCGATCACATAGACCGTCAGGTCCGCCAGTTCCGGGCTGAAGGTGGCCGACAGGTTGTCGCCACCGGACTCGATCAGCACCACCTGCACCTCGGGGTGGCGCTGGCGCATCTCGGCCACGGCGGCAAGGTTGATCGAGGCATCCTCGCGGATTGCCGTATGAGGGCAGCCGCCGGTTTCGACCCCGATCACCCGGTCGGCGGGTAGGATCTGCATCCGCATCAGGGCCTCGGCGTCCTCCTGCGTGTAGATATCGTTGGTGATCACGCCGATGGAAAACTCATCCTTCAGCCGCTCGGCCAGCCGCGCGGTCAGGGTGGTCTTGCCCGCGCCGACAGGTCCGCCGATGCCGATGCGCAGGGGGCCGTTCATTTGGGTCATGACTGGAATAGCCTTGGTTCAAGTGTTTCGTGTCGCATGGCCGCAACGTCCGACAGAAAGGCGGTGGAGGACATATCCTCCAGCGTCATCTCCCCGGCGCGGGTGGCCACATCGGTGCACAGCGGCGTCAGCCGGGACGCCACCCCCTGTGCTGCGGTCTGACCCAGCGGCATCAGCCGTTGCGCCGCCGCGACAAGGTTGCCCGCAAAGGCGTGCAGATACAGCGCCGCCACCTGTTCCGGCTCCATCCCCATCTGCCGCGCCGCCGCGCCCAGCGCAACCGGCAACAGCATCGGCGGCAGGTCCAGCCCCCAGACCTCTGCCGTGACCTTGGCAAAGGCCGCGCCCTGCCGGTCGGCCTCGCGCAGGCGTTCCTGCGCAGGCGACCACGCCCGCGCCATCGCGTCCAGTTCGGCGACCGGATGATCCCCCCGCCAGGCCTGCCAGATCCACAAGGCGTCCGTCTTGCCCGAGCCTTCGCTCAACACGTCGCGCAACCATGCCTCCAACATCGCCCCGTCAGAAATCCAGCCCTGATGCACAGCCTTTTCCAGCCCGTGCGAATAGGCAAAAGCGCCCACCGGATACGCCGGGGACAGCCATTGCGTCAGCGTCAGCAGATTGGGGTCAATGGGCATGGGCGGTGTGGCCGTGCTCATGGCTGTGGGTGCGGCCATGGCCATAGGCCCCGCCCTCTGGCGTAAAGGGCTCCGACACCTCGGTGACGCCCGCGCCCAGATGCTCCAGCATGTGCCGGATCACCGGGTCCCGCTGGATCAGCAGCCGCTCACCCGCCACCTGACAGGGCGTATGACGGTTGCCGATATGCCATGCCAGACGCGGCAGATCGCCGGTGACGGCCAGCAGGTCTTCCTCTGCGGCGACGATCTCGACCAGCCGCCCGTCGGCGCGCTCCAGCGCGTCGCCCTGATCCAGAGAGGTGGTCTGTTCCAGATCGACCACAAACCGGTCCCCCGCGACAGTGGTCAGCACCTTGCGGCGCAGGAATCGCGCGTCATAGGTCAGCCGACATTTGTCATGCGCACCGGTCCACGCCCCGGCGCGATGCAGGGTCTGGGCAACGGGAAGCTCGGTCACTCGATCACCTCGATGTTGGTATACATATAGCGGTCCGACCCGTCGGCATGGTCGCTGCCCGCGAAGTAGGAAAAGCCAAGTCCGGGCAGGTAATACAGCAGGTCCACGGACCCGGTTTCGTCCGGGTCATAGCGGATTTCGATCGGGATCATCTCATATTCGCAGGCCCCGAAATTGAGTATCCCGACCTGACCGAAATCATAGGTCTGGCGCTCTGATTGCAGGTCGCCAAGGCTGTTCCTGACAAGGTCGTAAACCACCTGTTGCCCCGGTTCCGGCAGGGCCAGATCCTCGGCCCGACCGGGAAAGGCATAGGTGGTGCGGGTGTCCTGATCGGGGCTGCCGTCCACCAAGTCCACCAGTTCAATCAGATAGATCCCCTGCGCCAACAGGCTGCGGGAGGTTGCCCCCTCCGCAGAGATATACAGCGATTCAACCACACCGGGACCGGACCGGCGGTATTCCTCGGTATCGGCGCCATCGACGGTAAAGCGGATGCCCGTGTCGAGGTCCGCCGCCACCGGGCAGTCCGCCAAGGTGGGGCCCGCGAGGACAAGGCTCATGGCCACTACGTGCAAGCGCATCTTCTTACTCCAATTCGATCTGCCGGGCGCGGGTCATGTTGCGTGAGCGCCCGGCGGAGATCAAGCATCGGCGGGTGCCGCGCCGCCCCGGTTGTCAGAACAGGAAATAGCGCTGCGCCATCGGCAGTTCGCTGGCCGGTTCGCAGGTCAGCAACTCCCCATCGGCGCGCACCTCATAGGTTTCGGGATCGACCTCGACCTTGGGGGTGGCATCGTTCAGCTTGAGATCCTTCTTGCCGATGTTGCGCGTGTTGCGCACCGCCAGCGTCTGCTTGGCCAGACCCAGTTCCGCGCCAATCCCCTTTGACTGCGCCGCCTCGGAGACAAAGATCACCGCCGAGTTTTCGACGCTGCGCCCAAAGGCCCCGAACATGGGCCGCGAATAGACCGGCTGCGGCGTCGGGATAGAGGCATTGGGGTCGCCCATCTGCGCGCAGGCAATGGTGCCGCCGATCAGAACCATCTCGGGTTTGACGCCAAAGAACGCCGGGTTCCACAGCACCAGATCGGCGCGCTTGCCCTCTTCGATGCTGCCGATCTCATGGGCGATCCCGTGGGCAATGGCCGGGTTGATGGTGTATTTCGCGATATAACGGCGGACGCGGAAATTGTCGTTGTCGCCGACTTCCTGCGCCAGCCGCCCGCGCTGCTTCTTCATCTTGTCGGCGGTCTGCCACGTGCGGATCAGCACCTCACCCACGCGGCCCATGGCCTGACTGTCCGACGCGATGATCGAAAACGCCCCCATGTCGTGTAGGATATCCTCCGCCGCGATGGTCTCACGCCGGATGCGGCTTTCGGCAAAGGCCACGTCTTCGGGGATGGATTTGTCGAGGTGGTGACACACCATCAGCATGTCCAGATGCTCTTCGAGCGTGTTCACCGTGAAAGGCCGCGTCGGGTTGGTCGACGATGGCAAGACATGCTCTTCGCCGCAAATCTTGATGATGTCGGGCGCGTGCCCGCCCCCCGCGCCCTCGGTGTGAAAGGCGTGAATGGTCCGGCCCTTCAGCGCCTTCACCGTGTTCTCGACAAAGCCGGATTCATTCAACGTGTCGGTGTGGATCATCACCTGCACGTCCATCGCATCCGCCACCGACAGGCAGCAGTCGATGGCCCCCGGCGTCGTGCCCCAATCCTCATGCAGTTTCAGCGCGCAGGCCCCGGCCAGCACCTGTTCCTCCAGCGCGGCAGGCAGAGAGGCATTGCCCTTGCCCGCAAAGGCAAGGTTCATCGGAAAGGCATCCGCCGCCTGCAACATCCGCCCGATGTGCCATGGCCCCGGCGTGCAGGTGGTGGCCAGCGTGCCATGCGCCGGGCCGGTGCCGCCGCCCAGCATGGTGGTCAGGCCGGAATGCAGCGCATCCTCGATCTGTTGCGGACAGATGAAATGAATGTGGCTGTCAAAGCCCCCCGCCGTCAGAATGCGCCCCTCACCGGCAATAACCTCGGTCCCCGGTCCAGCGATCACATCCACGCCCGGCTGCGTATCCGGGTTGCCCGCCTTGCCGATCCTGTGGATGCGTCCCCCTTTCAGGCCCACATCCGCCTTGTAGATGCCGGTATGGTCGACAATCAGCGCATTGGTAATGACGGTATCCACCGCCCCCCCGGCGCGCGTGACCTGCGATTGCCCCATGCCGTCGCGGATCACCTTGCCGCCGCCAAACTTGACCTCTTCGCCGTAGGTGGTGAAATCCTTTTCGACCTCAATGATCAGGTCGGTATCGGCCAGCCGCAGCCGGTCGCCTGTGGTGGGGCCGAACATGGCGGCATAATCGGCGCGTTTGATCGTTGCGGGCATTGTGTCCTCGTCCTTGGGGTCGCCCGGCACTTTGCGGCCGGCGCAACTTCACTCCTTGAAAGCGTCATCCACCGGCACTTGCAGCGCATTGGCCAGCGCGTTGGTCTGGTTCGCCATGCCCAGCACGGCCAGCAATTCGGCATACATCTCGGGCGTCATCCCCTTGGCGCGGGCGGCGGCTGTGTGGGAATGCGCGCAATATTCACAGCCATTGCTGGCCGAGACAGCAACATACAGCATCTCCTTCACCAGCGGATCCAGCGCCCCCGGCGCCATCACCACCTTCAACCGCTCCCACGTCGCCTTCAGCAGCGCCGGATCATGCGCCAGCGCGCGCCAGAAGTTATTGACGAACTCCGACCCCCGCACCGCGCGGATGTCATCAAAGACCGCGCGCGCCTCGGGGGTCAGGTCCGCGTCGGACAACAGCGGGACGGTCGCCATCAGAACGCCCTCTTCGGACCGCGCCGCGCCAACCGCTTGGCATTGGCGCGGGTCTGCCGGTGCAGCGGGCCGATGGCGGCGGCCAGCGGGTCGCCCCCCTCGATCGCCGCCCGCGAGGCCGCGTGAAACGCCCTTGGAAAATGCTCCAGCTTTTCGCGCACCATGCGCGTTGTCTCATCCGGCGTGACGGACCACAGCCCCGCCATCCCCAGCAATCGCATCGTTATCACCGCCTGCGCTTCGGCAGACATGCAGGCCATCCGCGACACGGAGATCCAAAGGTCCAGTGGGGTTGGCAGAGCCATCATCGTCACACCATTGCAAAAATGCGCGCCGGGCCACCTGTGCCGCGACCGGTTTTTGGCGCGCCCACGATCAGCGTCGCCCCCGCAGCGGGCACCTGACTCAATCCGGCCAGACACTCGATTCCATACCGGTTGGTCGGCAACCACGCGTAATGGGTGTCAAAGCCTGCCGATGGCCCGTGGTCCAGCGACAGCGTATCCACCGCGATGGCCACCGCCCCGGTCTGTTCCGCCAGCATCTGCGCCGCTTCCACATGAAAGCCGGGGAAATGCATCACCCCATCGCCGTCGGCATTGCGAAACCCGTCACCGCCCAGCCGCGCCGCCCAGCCCGAGTCCATCGCCACACAGGCCCCGTCCGGGATCTCGCCATGCGCGGCGATCCAGGCGGTCAGGTCGTCCGGCGTCAGCATCGTGTCCGGATCCTCCGCCGCCCGCGCCGCGATGTCGATCTTGACCAGCGGACAAACAAGGTTCTCGACCGGGATTTCATCCACCGACTGCCCGTCCGCCGAAAAATGCAGCGGCGCATCGACATGGGTGCCGGTGTGCTCGTTCACCGTCAGATTATAAAGGTTGTAGCCGTCCTTGGCGAAATCAAACGCCTTGTCATAGCTGATCCCCGGCACGCCGCCGAAGGTCGGAAAGGTCTCATCCAGCATGTGGGTCATGTCGAAAACCCCGCCGTGACCCGCCGCCATCGCCGGCGGTGTCGCCGCCACGCCCAGCACCGCGCCCGCGCCAACCGCCGCGCCCGCCCTGAAGAACGATCGCCGCGACAGCATCCGTTCCTTCACCGAAGTCATCACACAGATATCGCACATGGTCTTTCCTTTCTGGTGTCCAGAACACCAGCGTCACCCGACTCAGCCCCCTCAGTCCAGCGCGCCCATCACCTTTTGGTTGAAACCATAGATGGTACGCCCGCCCGAGATCGGGATCAGGTGCACCTCGCGCGCCTGCCCCGGCTCAAACCGCACCGCCGTCCCGGCGGCAATGTCCAACCGATGGCCCCGCGCCGCGTCACGGTCGAAGTCCAGCGCCGGATTGGCCTCGGCGAAATGATAGTGCGAGCCGACCTGCACCGGGCGATCCCCGGTATTGGCGACGCGCAGCGTGATCGCCACGCGCCCCGCGTTCAGGGTCAGCGTCCCCTCAGCCGGGAACAGCTCACCGGGGATCATCGGCGGTGCCACGCGACCAGCGCGGCCACCCCGATCAGCGCCGCCATCGGCAACAGCGACAGGCTGCTTTCCATCCCGTGCGGATGCAGGTGCCCGCCGTCATGGGCCAGAGCAGGTGCCGCCGCCAGCAGCGCGGTTGCGCATGTCAGAACTGTCTTCATTTTGGTTCCCCTTGGTTTCTTCTCTGTAAAAATACCCCAAACCTTCACCGGATCGGGTCGTGCACCGTCACCAGCTTGGTGCCGTCCGGAAACGTCGCCTCGACCTGAACCTCGTGGATCATCTCGGGCACGCCTTCCATGCATTGCGCGCGGGTGATCACCTCGGCCCCGGCCATCATCATGTCGGCGACGGATCGCCCGTCGCGCGCGCCCTCGACCACCGCATCGGTGATCAGGGCAATCGCCTCGGGGTAGTTCAGCTTTACACCGCGGGCCAGCCGCTTGCGGGCCACCTCGGCGGCCATGGCGACCAGCAGTTTATCTTTCTCGCGCGGGGTCAGTTGCATAGTGTCAGAGTCTCCACGAAATCGGCAAAGTGTCCCGGCTGAGCCGGTCAAGAATGGGCAGCAGGCTGCGCCGCAGGTGCAGGCCGTCGGTCGCCAGCAGGCGCACCACCAGCAGATCGTCGCGCATCAGCGACACGCCGCCCGTGACGGGCATCAAGGCCCGCAACGGCGCAAGATGCGCCTCGGCGTCGGGCGCGACATAGACAAGGCTGGCCATCGCCCCGGCCCCGCCGCCCAGCGCCGGACGCGCCATGCCGGTGTCAAGATCGCCGCGCAGCTCCAGCCCGTCCAGATACAGCGGCGCGCCCTCGCGCCAGACAGCGATCCGGTCGGAAAATTCGACGTCCCTCAACCGCTCGCCCATGGCCGTGCGGCCAAAAATCACCGGCTCCACCAGCAGCAGCCGCGCATCGGCGGCAAGATCCACCCGCAAGCGCCGCCGCAGCCGCGCGCCCTCGAACAGGATCAGTTCCTGCGGCAGCCAGTGCAGCACCGCGCCGGTCTGCGCCTCCAGCCGCGTCTCGACCCGCGCGACATCGGCGCTGGCGCGATAAGCGCGCTCTGCCGCCTGTGTCGTCAGGCTCAGCTGTGATCCCTCCCCCGCCGCCGCACAAAGCGACAGGCTGTCGCCGCCCGTCAGCCCGCCGGAGGTGTTGATCACGATGGCCTCGACGGCCTTGGTGCGGCGGGAAAACAGCGCCCGCAGACAGCCCGACGTCCGCAGCCTGTCAATGGCCGAACGGTCGCCGCGCTGCTTGGTCGTCAGGTCCAGCGTCCCGCGCGCACGGGGCACATTTCCCGGTAGCGGCGCAGCAACCGCCTGATTTTCGCGCATATGCAGTGTCATTGTCCCATCCGCGACCCGTCGCAGGCCAATACCGCCACTCCGCGACCCACTTTGCAAAGATCCTGGGGCAAAAGTTAACCGGTCCGCCCATGCCGACGCACAAAAATTAGCCGACAGCGCGTGTTTAAGGTCAATAATTAGGCAAAATGGATTACCCCCCGCCGCGGACCCGCCCGGCGATTGACCGCGGGGCAAGCGGAACAGATGACTCGGGGCGCCCACGCCGCGCTGCTGTGAGACCGGTGGAAAAGGGTGTGTGACGACCTGAAAGGTTTGCAGCTCGAACAGGCCGCCACACTGGATGCAACATACTGTTGCGGGGGATGACCTAGTCGCTCGGCCATGCCGGGACAAGGGAGGCTCACCCGCGGGGAGACACGAATGAACCGTTTCACGAAACTGCTGTCCGGTGCCGCCACTCTGGCCCTCATCGCCGGTGGCGCCAGCGCCCAGGATTGCCCGATCAAGGTCGGCGTGCTGCACTCGCTGTCCGGCACCATGGCAATCTCCGAGACGACGCTGAAAGACACCATGCTGATGCTGATCGACCAGCAGAACGATAAAGGCGGCCTGCTCGGCTGTGAGCTGGAGGCCGTCGTGGTCGATCCGGCCTCTGACTGGCCGCTGTTTGCCGAAAAGGCGCGCGAACTGCTGAGCGTGCATGAGGTCGACGTGATCTTTGGCAACTGGACGTCGGTCAGCCGCAAATCCGTGCTGCCGGTGATCGAGGAACTGAACGGCCTGCTGTTCTACCCGGTCCAGTACGAGGGCGAAGAGTCCTCCAAGAACGTCTTCTACACCGGTGCCGCCCCGAACCAGCAGGCGATCCCGGCGGTGGATTACTTCCTTGAGGAACTGGGCGTCGAGAAATTCGCCCTGCTTGGCACCGATTACGTCTACCCGCGCACCACCAACAACATCCTCGCCAGCTATCTGGCGTCGAAGGGCATCGCCGAGGAAGACATCTTTGTGAACTACACCCCCTTTGGCCATTCCGACTGGGGCACCATCGTGGCCGACGTCGTGGCGCTGGGTGAGGACGGCAAACAGGTCGGCGTGATCAGCACCATCAACGGCGACGCCAACATCGGCTTCTACAAGGAACTTGCCGCCGCTGGCGTGTCCGCAGATGACATCCCCGTCGTCGCCTTCTCGGTCGGCGAAGAGGAACTCTCGGGCCTCGACACCTCCAACCTCGTCGGCCACCTCGCCGCGTGGAACTACTTCCAGTCCGCCGAAGGCGCAGCCAACGAGGCATGGATCGCCGCGTGGAAGGCCCGCATGGGCGAAGACCGCGTGACCAATGACCCGATGGAAGCCCACTACATCGGCTTCAACATGTGGGTGAACGCGGCCACCGCCGCAGGCACCACCGATGTCGACGCCGTGCGCACCGCCATGTACGGGCAGGAATTCCCGAACCTGACCGGCGGCACCGCCGTCATGCTGCCGAACCACCACCTGTCCAAGCCTGTCCTGATCGGCGAGATCACCGCAGAGGGCCAGTTCGACATCATCAGCCAGACCGACCCGGTTCCCGGCGACGCATGGACCGACTTCCTGCCGGAATCGGCTGTGCTGAAGTCGGATTGGAAAGACCTCGGCTGCGGCATGTACAACACCGAGACCTCGACCTGCGTGCAGATCAAGTCGAACTACTGATCGGCTGACACCGGGGCGCGCCTTGGCGTGCCCCGCCACAGCGTGACCAACGGCAGGGCGCTGTCCGCCCTGCCTGCCTCCCCCTCCCACCAAAGACAGGCCGATCCATGCTCCGTGCCCTCCTTGCGGCTCTTCTCTTCGCGTGGCTGCCCGCGCCCGGTTTCGCCCAGGATCTGCAAGCGATCCTGCAAGCGCATCAGGCGGAAGTCGCCAAACCCTCACGCGGGACGGTTGCTCCCGTGCTAGAGGCGCTTTCCGCCTCTGGCCTGCCAGAAGTGCCGCGTTTTCTGGAACGCTGGCAGGACAAAGAGGTCTATACCCGCGAGGCCGACGGCCTGTTCTTCTACGTTGAGGCAACCGGCGACACCGTGACCCTGATCGACCTTGCCACAGGTGAGCCGGTTCAGACCGCCGTTGATCCCGACGACCTCGATCAAATCAAACCCAACGGCGGCGTGCGCAAGGCGATTGCCGAGGCGCTGGTCCAGTTCCAGCTGTCCGATCCCGATATCACCCGCCGCGCCGGGGCGGTTGACGCCATCGCCCGCGGCCTCGATCCCAGCCAGATCGCGCCGCTGGCCGCATCCATCGACAATGAGCCGGACGCCGCGCTCAAGCTGCGCAAACAACGCCTGCTGAACTATCTCGCCGCCCGCTATGGCGACACGCCAGAGGCGCGGATCGCCGCCATCCGGGCGCTGGGCTCTGACCTCAGCGTTGATGGCCGCGCCGTCCTGTCACAAATCCTGTCGACCGAAACAGAGGTCGCACAAGACATTCCCGCAGACGCCAACGTCGCCCGCGTCCTCAAGCCCGGCACCGACCTGTCCGAGGTCGACGCCTATGCCCTGATCGCCGCCAAGGCCGGTACACCGGCGCTGATCGACCCGGCCAGCGTCAGACCGACACTGGAAACCCACGTCGACAAAGGCAAGGTCGGCGGCGTCTCCGTGGCCCAACTGACCACGCCAGAGGCCCGCCTGCGCGCCTACGATGCGCTGGCTACGGCGGGCAAGGTTCCGCCGCGCGCCACGCCTGAAATCATCGCCGAGACTCTGGCAGGCTGGACGATCTACGAGGTCTACGACGAACAGGACCCGACCATCACCGACGCCGCCGAAACGACGCAGGCCGCTGTGCAGAACCGCGTGGCCGTGTCGCAGGCCGCAGATCTTGGGCTGGACGCCATCTCGCTCGCCTCGATCTATTTCCTTGCCGCCATCGGCCTTGCCATCACCTTTGGCGTGATGGGCGTGATCAACATGGCCCATGGCGAATTCATCATGATGGGGGCCTATACCGGCTACGTCGTGCAACTGTTCATTCCCGACTACACCCTGTCGCTGGTCGTCGCCCTGCCGCTGGCCTTTGCGGTGACCTTCGGGGCGGGCGTGGCGATGGAACGGCTGGTGATCCGCTGGCTGTACGATCGCCCGCTGGAAACCCTGCTGGCCACCTTCGGTGTCTCCATCGCGCTGCAACAGCTGGCCAAGAACATCTTCGGCACGCAGGCCCGTCCGCTGACCTCGCCCGGCTGGCTCGACGGCGCGTGGCAGATCAACGACGTGATCGCCATCAGCTATATCCGCATCGCCATCTTTGTCCTTGCCCTGCTGTTCCTCGGCCTGCTGCTGTTCATCCTCAAAAAGACCCGTCTGGGGCTAGAGGTCCGCGCCGTCACGCAGAACCCGCGCATGGCCGCCTCGATGGGCATCAACCCCGACCGGATCAAGATGATGACCTTTGGCCTTGGCTCCGGGATCGCGGGCATCGCCGGGGTCGCCATCGGCCTTTACGCCAAGGTCACCTCGGAAATGGGCGCGGACTATATCGTGCAAAGCTTCATGACCGTGGTTGTCGGCGGCGTCGGCAACGTCTGGGGCACCCTTGCCGGTGCTTTCATGATCGGCACCCTGCAAAAGGGCATCGAATGGTTCAACCCGTCCAACACGCTGGCGGCGCAGACCTACATGATCCTCTTTATTATCCTCTTCATCCAGTTCCGGCCAAAGGGCATCGTCGCCCTCAAGGGCCGCGCGGCAGGAGACTGAGACCATGCGCACCCTCTTTTGCAGCCATTGCAACGGCATCCTCGTGCCCTTTGCCGACGACACCGACACCCACGGTCCGGGCAGCCCACGACGGCGCCCCCCCACCCTTGCCGACAAGGCCCAAGAGGCATTGGGCAAAAAATATCGCGAGGGTGAATTGCCCGCAGCGAAAAAGGCGGCAGCCCCCCCAAGCCCGCCGCGCGCCACACCTCTGGGAGTCCCGGCATGAACCGCAGTTTCTTTGCACAGAACCCGTCGATCCTCTGGTTCCTCGCCATTCTCGGCCTGTTCACCCTTGGCGTCACCCTGATGGCAGAGGCGACCGGCACCGGCCTGATCTCCACCAGTTTCGTCAAGACACTGGGCAAGACACTGTGCCTTTGCCTGATCGCCATCGCGATGGACGTGGTCTGGGGCTATTGTGGCATCCTCAGCCTTGGCCACTTCGCGTTTTTCGGCATCGGCGGCTACGCCATCGGCATGTGGCTGATGTACGCCCGGACAGAAGTCATCGTGACCGGCAGCATGGCGAACCAAGTGATCCCGCCCAGTGCGTCAGAGGTCTCTGACGCCATCGCCAGCCAGATCTTTGGCGTGGTCGGCGCGTCGGAACTGCCAACGATCTGGTCCTTTGCCCATTCCCTGCCACTGCAACTGATGATGGTGGTCCTTGTCCCCGGCCTGCTGGCGCTGGTCTTTGGCTGGCTCGCCTTCCGCAGCCGCGTCACCGGCGTCTACCTGTCGATCCTGACCCAAGCCATGACGTTGGCCCTGTCGCTCTACCTGTTCCAGAACGACAGCGGCCTGCGCGGCAACAACGGGTTGTCCGGCCTGCAAAACATCCCCGGTTTTGAATCCACCCCACAAAGCCTCGTCTCCATGGGGTTCTTCTGGGCCTCGGCCCTGGCGCTGGCCATTGGCTATATCCTCTTTGCCTTTGTCACCTCCGGCAAGATGGGCAGCGTGATCCGCGCCATCCGCGACGATGAAACCCGCGTGCGTTTCCTTGGCTACCACGTGGAAAGCTACAAGCTGTTTGTCTTCACCCTGACGGCCATCGTCTCCGGCATCGCAGGCGCGCTCTACTACCCGCAGGCGGGCATCATCAACCCGGCGGAGATCGCCCCCATCGCCTCGATCTACCTCGCGGTCTGGGTCGCCATCGGCGGGCGCGGACGACTGTATGGCGCAGTGCTCGGCACGGTCTTTGTCACGCTGGCGTCCAGCTGGTTCACCGGCGGCGGCGCGCCGGACATCAACCTCGGTTTCTACACCGTCAAATGGACCGACTGGTGGCTGGTGCTGCTGGGCCTGTCCTTCGTCGCCGTCACCCTCTTCGCCCCGCAAGGCATCGGCGGTCTCGTCGACAAACTGGTGAGGAAAAAGGCATGAGCAAGACGCTCCTCGAACTCTCCGGCGTCTCCGTCTCCTTCGACGGCTTCAAGGCGATCAACAACCTCAGCTTCCAGATCGGTGAACCCGAACTGCGCGCCATCATCGGCCCCAACGGCGCGGGCAAGACCACCTTCATGGACATCATCACCGGCAAGACCAAACCGGATGAGGGCCATATCCTCTGGGGCGACAAGGGCATCTCTCTGCTGGGCATGTCAGAGTCCGCCATCGCCCGCGAAGGCATCGGCCGCAAGTTCCAGAAACCCACCGTGTTCGAGGCGCAGACCGTGCGCGAAAACCTCGCCATGGCGCTGAAAAACCCGCGCGGCCCCTTCGACGTGCTGTTCTACAAGAAAACCGCCAGGGGCGCCGACCGGATCGAGGAAATCGCCGCCCAGATCGGCCTGACCGAGGAACTGACCCGCCCGGCGGGTGAACTCAGCCACGGACAGAAACAATGGCTGGAAATCGGCATGTTGCTGGCGCAGGAACCGCGCCTGCTGCTGGTGGATGAACCCGCCGCCGGGATGACCCCGGCAGAGCGCGAGAAAACCACCGAAATGCTGGTCGAGGCCGCG
>NZ_JBLXFB010000002.1:0-344785 GCF_048262615.1 Antarctobacter sp. | reverse complement strand
CGCACGTTTGATGCGCTCGTTTTCTTCATTCACTTTCCGGGTCATGCTCGAACCTCTCTTGGTATCGTTTTGAATGGAGTTTGGAAGTATCCCTTAGGGTGCCGCATCGCCGTCTTCAGTGATGTCAAAAATCTTGCGCAACTCGGGTAAGCGAGACGCGCTGACGACGCGGCTGCATCGGCCCTCACACACCTCACAAATGCCTTCGAGACGCGGGCTTCGGGCGGTCCCGACGAGATCGACAAGCAATTCCCAAGGCCGCGTCGGAGCTTTGCAACTCAAGCAATAGAGTTGATCCGGTGCGAGCGGTTTCCTTGCCTCAATCCTCTCACGCAGGATGAAGTCTCGCGCCGCTTGGCCTAGGATCAATGTCGGTCGCTGGTCAGTCAAAGTCGGCAAACCGCGCCGGATCATTGCACGCACGGTGCCCGGTGTGACGCCCAGCGCACGAGCCAATTCACGCACGTCATAAGTCAGCACCGCGCGCAGCCATCGGGGATCAAGACGCTTCGCCATCGGCCCGGTCCTCGAACAGCGCCCGGATGTCTTCGGCCCGCCAGACCGTCGTGCGTGGCCCCAGCTTGCGCGGCTGTGGAAAGCGTCCGTCCTTCACGCCCTGCCACCACGTCGATTTCGACACGGGGATCGGGCCAGTTGGCGCTAGAATTTGGGAAAGCCGGACAAAGCCAGTGCTGGGGAAATCAGAATGGTGCGACATGGTCTTACCTCGTTCGTTAATGTCCCAAGACGATTGGCACAGCGCGAGCGAGGGTTGGGGGAGTGGGCGGACTTCCCGCAGGAATCCCCTAGTACATCAGTCTTTCCAATAGGCGTCGGGTATCAACTCCGCCGCTTGCCGAATCCATTTTCTGACGGTCTTCGCGTCCATCGAAAGACCGGCCCGATCCAGATCCTCCTGAATGTTCTTGATGACCTCAGAACGGTGGTGACGCGGATCGAACCCGTACTGTTCAGAGGCCATGCCAGCAATAAGTTTTAGGAGCGTTTCCCGCTCTTGACTGGAAAAACTCTTCGAAGGTTTCGTCGTCTCGTTGGCATGATCGGCGTCAGGACACCTGAACGTAAGCGCCTCCCTGAACTCTTGGTCCAGTTCCACGCCAAATGTTTCCAACGCCCGCTTCAAGGTCGGGAATGACATCGACATGTAGCCAGACACACCAACCGGATAGAAACGGCGGAACACTTCTCGCCGATCCAGCAAGAATTGCAGCGCCGACCACAGCGGTTCGATTTTCTTCTTGCGCTTTTGCATGTCGTTTAGATGGTCATGTGAATAGGACTTTGGGTCCAGTCCGACAGACAACATCAGGGCTTCATGCAATGTTAGCTTGGGCATTGTTCGCCAATAGGAAAAATCGGCTCTCAATGGAACAGCGCCAAACCCACACGAAATGCTTGATGGTCTAGTTTTCGCTAGCTTCGAAACCTTCTCACAGATTGGCGCAATATCGGGCAGGGAGTTAATCTTTAACGAGCTATATGAAACCTGCCCGTAGGAATCAAAAAAACCGTCAGTCAAGGATTCCAAGGCGCTCCGAACTTCCGCCTCAACCAGTGCAAGCTTCTCCTCGAATACCGCCACCGCGTCCAGATCATTGGGGCCGATGGCTTCGACCAACTGCGGTCGCTGCCATCGCGTGACAGGCTCCAATAGTCGGTTGTACTCTCGCTCAATGATCTCCGTGCGAACCGATTTGTCCAAAAAAGAGCCTCATCAGTTTTCCTAACACCTACTAGCCTGCCCTGAGTTTCTCCAGATAGCCAGCCCACCACTCCGACATGCGGACCCGTTCTTCCCAGTGCAGGCCGCGCGCATAAGCGCGCCTCACCACATTGCCTTCAACATGGGCCAACTGTCTTTCTATTGCGTCCGGGTGCCAGAGGCCGCTTTCGTTGGCCAATGTAGAGAAGGTCGCACGGAAACCGTGGGCGGTCATTTCCTCACCGGAATAGCCGATCCGACGCAGCGCCGCGTTCAAAGTGTTCTCGCTCATGGGGCGCTTGTAGGAGCGCAGGCTTGGGAAAAGGAAAGCGCTCGATCCGGTGAGTTTTCGCAATTCTTCGATCAACTCCAACGCTCGACCCGGCAATGGTACGTCATGCGCGCGCCGCATCTTCATCTGCTCTCCCGGTATGGACCAAACAGCCTTCCCGTTATCGATATCTTCCCATTTCGCATGACGGATTTCGCCCGGACGCTGGGCCAGCAACGCGAGGAGTTGAAGTCCGATACGGGTCGTCCGCTGACCGTGGAACCCATCAATGGCCCTCAGAAGCGCGCCAAAGGCCTCAGGGTCGGTGATAGCCGCGCGCGAAGTGACCTGAGGCCGAATCAAAGCATCTTTCAGGGCATAGGTCGGGTCACTCTCTGCCGCGCCGTTGGCCACTGCATAGCGAAACACTCCGCCGATCTTGGAGCGCAAGCGCTTGGCCGTCTCGTAATTGCCTTTCGCCTCGACCCTGCGAAGTACGGCAAGGATGTCCGAAGCAGTGATTTCCGCAATCGGACGGGTGCCAAATTCAGCCTTCGCCATATCCAGTAGCCATTCCGTCTTGGCCATCGTCGCAGGAGCGCGGCCTTCGCGCCGCGCTTTGTCTATGAACCGGCCCGCGAGATTGGCAAAGGTGTCCTGCGTGACCCTCTGAGCCTCCCGCTTTTCTTTCTGCTTCACCGCACTCGGGTCTATGCCCTGCGCCAATGTCGCGCGCGCCGCGTCCTTGCCCTTCCGCGCGTCTGTGAGGCTCACCGCAGGATAAGCGCCCAGCGCGAGGAGTTTTTCTTTGCCCTCGAAGCGGTACTTCATGCGCCAGAGCTTCGATCCCCCCGGCCTGATATCGAGATACAAGCCCTCAAAATCGGAGACCTTGTAGGGCTTCTCCATGGGTTTGAGGCCGCGAATCTGGGTATCGTTAAGAGGCATGACGGGGGTATCCTATTTCGCGCGTTTTCCGCGATACCCCCAGATCTACCCCCAATTGGGCTGCATTATGCTGGACCAAGTCACACAACTTCGGACCAAAGGAGACCGCAATCCCCTTGTATTACTTGGTTATCTGGATGTCTTTGACTTTCTCTGGACCAGAAAGTGGTGCCGGTGATAGGACTCGAACCTACGACCCCATCATTACGAATGACGTGCTCTACCAGCTGAGCTACACCGGCACTCTTCTTGTGATCGTCGCGATGCCCTGACGACATCTGACGGATCTTGGTGCGCGGGCTATTAGCAAACAGCCCGCGCGAGGGAAAGCGTTATTTCGCGGCGGCCTTCTCGGGGGCTGCGTCGTCGATCACCTCGGCATCCTCCGGCTCGGGTGCCGGGGCTTTGGCCTCGGTGGGGGCAGCTGTGGTTGCGGCCTCGGGGCCGACGTCGATGATCTCGGGCTCCTCAACGACGGCGTCAGTCTTGTCCTCCAGCGCGGTGCCGATGATCAGCGGCAGCATGTTGGCCCCTGCGGGCAGCACCACCTCGGATTGCGGCGGCGTGGTCCAGCTGAGCGTGTCGAAGGCAGAGCAGTTGGAACAGATCGGGGCCCATTCGGCGTGGATGGTGTTGCACTTGTCGCAGACCCATTGCGGGCCGCGCGACGCGGTCAGCGCCTTGGCCAGCCAACCACGGATCACCGCGTCCTTGGCGCCTTCGCCCTTTTCGATTGCCGCCATGATCGCCAGCACACGGGCGTCGGGGTTCTTTTCGACCAGATCGCCAAGCGACCGGCGCGCCTCTGGGAAATCCTCGGCGGCGAGGTTCAGTTCCGCCTTGAGCAGCTTTGTCTCGCGGTGATCGGGCTGGATGCGGGTCAATTGCACGAACCGTTTCACCCGCTCGTCCGGGGTTTCGTCCGGCTCGATCGCGGCAAAGGCGGCGGCAAGGTCTGGGTGCGGATGCGTTTCCCAGGCCTTTTTGATCACCTTCATGGCGTTGCGCTTGCGCCCTTGGTCAATGTAGGCACGCGCGGCCAAAGCGGCAGCGGGGATCAGATCGGGCGAGGCGCGGTTGGCCTCGATCGCGGCCTCGGCGGCCTTGCCGCTGGCCTCTGGATCGTCGATCTCTGTTGCCGAAGACAGCGCCAGAACAGCATCGCGGCGGCGGTAGACATCGCGCGGCAAAGCCCCGTGTTTCAGCTTGGCCGCCAGCGTCTTGCGCGCACCGGCCCAGTCGTGCTTTTCCGCCTGCAATTGCAGCAGCGTATCCTGCACCTCGGCGTGTTTGGGTTTGATGGCAAAGGCGCGTTCGGCCAGTTGCAGCGCGGTGTCCGTGTCGCCGCTGGCCAGCTTTTGCTTCATGATCCCGCGAATGCCGACAAACCGCGTGCTGTCGGTTTTCAGCAGGCGCTTGTAGACCTCTTCAGCCTTGCGGTTGTCACCGACCATTTCCGCCGCCTGCGCGGTGATCAGGTCGGTCAGTTCCGGCTTGTGCAGGTACTTCTCGGCCTTGGTGGCCTTGGCAATCGCCAGCCGCCCCTCGCCCGAGGACAGCGCCATCAGCCCTTCGGCCAGCGCCTGATAGCCTTTGCGCTCGCGGTTGCGGTCAAAATAGCGGCTCAGCGCAGTGTCATCGCCGTTGATGAATTTCAGCGTCGCAATGACCAGACCGAACAGCTTGAAAAGCACCCATACGGCAAAGACAACGACGACGGCGGCCATGACCGATTGCAGGGGGCCAAGGGTGAACTCCATCCCTGCGACGGTGACTTGAATGCCCCCCTGACTTTCCAGCAGATAGCCCGCGCCAAGGGTCAGGGCCGCGACCAGCGCGACGAACACAACGATCTTGATTAGTGACCAAAGCATGGTTCCGACCCTTATTCCTGGTTCAGTGTCTGGGCGAGATCGGCAGCGGCGGCGAGGGCATCGCGCCGCAACCGGGCCATCGCCACCCAGTCCGACATTTCATTCCGTGCGGCCTCTGGCAGCGCCGCGAGTTCGGTCAGCACAGTGTCCAGATCGCCATTGCGCAGCGCCGCCTCGGCGCGCGACAGGACCGCGTCCGGGTCATTGCCTTCGCGTGGGGTGACAGAGCGTGCGCCCAGCTGATTGCGGAAGAACCCCGCAACGCCGCCCGCATCGTCCGCATTGGCACCGCTGGCGCGGGCCACGGCCAGCGCGTCACGCGCGGCGTCTGGAAAGCTGGAGATCAGCGCAGAGGCGGTGGGCAACCCGTCCTGAGCGCCCTCGACCAGCGGTGCCGGCACATCGACGCCGTTTCCTGTCAGCACCGCCAGCGGCTCTGCATAGGGCTGGCCATCGCGGGCGCGGGTGGTCAGGTCGGCCAGGGCCGCACGGCTTGCGGCAAGGGTCGCGCGGCTTTCGGCGCTTTGCTCTGACGCGCGGGCACGGGCGGCCATCGCCTCGATCTCTTTGCGCGCGGCCTCCATCGTGGCCAACTGGTCGGCCTGCGCGGCGGCGATTGCGGCCTTCTGCGCGGTCACATCGGCTTTCAGGGCCTCAAGCTCTCGCTCATAGGCGGCAACCGTCTCTGGCGAAACTGCGTCCACCAGCGGCTGTTTCTCGATCGAGGTCAGCCGGATGTCCAGCGCTGTGGCCTTGTCACTGATGGCTGTCAGTTTGGTCTCGACACTCGCGATGGCGGTCTGGAGGTCGGCAAGACCCCCTTCCAGCGCGGTGACAGAGGTACCAAGCGGGGTCAGATCGATCTTGCCCAGCGCCTCATCCGTCGCTGCGGTCCGCTTGGAAAGCGTGTCGATCTGCTCTGACTGTGACACCAGCGCGGCGCGGGTTTCCGCAAAGAACGGGTCTTCGACCTCTTCGGTGCCGCCCATGAAGGGCAGGTCCGGATAGCTGCCCGCGGCGTAGCCAAGCCCGGCGGCCACGACTCCCCCCAGCAGCATCGGCAGGAACCCGCCTTTGCGCTGAACCACCGTCTCTTTGATCACCTGCGGCGCAGCGGCGGCCATCGCCGGACCGGCACCGACCTCGGGCGCAGCGGCCTCGACCGTCAGCGTGTCCTCAAAGGGTGCTGCGGCCAGCACATCGTCCTCAACGATCACAGGGTCGGTATCCGACGGATCGCCGGTTTCCAGAACCGGATCGGCGACGGTGTCGTCCTCTGCTTGTGACCGAAAGGTGTCTTCGACAACATCTGTCGTCTCAGCCGTCAGTGTGTCTTCGCCCTCGGCACCCGTCAGGGTGTCTTCTGTCTCCGGCGCGTCAGGTGTCAGCGCGTCCGCCTCAGGCAGGCTGTCTTCGGCCGCACCGTTGTCGGCGGGCTTATCCTTCTTCGACTTCGCCACGTGATCTGTTCCCCTCGCATACCAACGGTCCACATAGATCGACCGAATCAATAATCTCCTGCCAGCGCCCGCTTCAGGAGGTCCGAGACAACCTCCCTCATTGCCTCCGACTCGGGCCGCTCAGCCACTTTCAGGTCCCGTTTATGCAGCGGCCTGAGCGCGTTGACCACAGCTTCGCTCATAGCCGCGACAAGAAGAGGCGCTTGTGCGCGTTCTTGCGCCAGCAATTTACCCGTCCGGGGGGAAAAGACCGGCACGACAACGGGCACCGTCCCCAGCAGCGCGGCGCGCGCCTGTTCCGTCAGGGGCTGCGCCGGTTGGTCGTAGATCACCGCCGAATTGCAGCTCACCCCGGCCTGAGACAGGCGTTGCGCCACGTCGCCCCGCGTGTGCCGCCCGTGTAGGTGCAACAGCGGCGCGGGCGTTTCGTGGGTCAACAGCATGGCGACCAGATCATCAGCCGAGCCATCGGCACTGTGCGCCCGCATACCCGCCGCCTCTGCCGCGCGCGCTGTCGCCGCCCCCACTGTGAAAGCAGGCAGATCGCGCCGACCGCCCAGCGCCTGCCAAGCCTCGACACCGTTGGCAGAGGTAAAGATCAGACCCCGCACCGCAGAGGCATCCGGCAGCGGCCCGGTCACATCGACCCGGAAAAGCGGAGAGATCACCGGGTCGAATTGCCGTCCCAGCGCCCTTAACTCCTCGGCAAACCGCCTTGAGGCTGGCTCTGGTCGGGTCAGGAGGAGAACGGGCAGCGGTCCGGGCATCGGGCCTCCGGGATTGTGGCGCGCGCCGGGTGGTGCTACCTGCAAGCGCCATAAGACGCAACGGGAACTCCTGATGTCCGCTCCCCTGATCCTTGGTCTGGAAAGCAGCTGCGACGACAGCGCCGCCGCCCTGCTGCGCGGACGGTCGGTGCTGGCATCCGTCGTGAAGGGACAGTCAGAGTTGCACGCGGATTTCGGCGGCGTCGTGCCAGAAATCGCCGCGCGCGCCCATGCCGAACGTCTGGACCTGTGCGTCGAAGAGGCGCTGGCCGAGGCCGGTGTGACCCTGCGCGACGTCGATGCCATCGCGGTGACGGCAGGGCCGGGGCTGATCGGCGGCGTGCTGTCGGGCGTGATGCTGGCCAAGGGTCTGGCCACCGGGCTGGAGGTGCCGCTGGTGGGCGTGAACCACCTTGCCGGGCACGCGTTGACACCGCGCCTGACCGATGATCTGGCCTATCCTTACCTGATGCTGCTGGTCTCTGGCGGGCATTGCCAGTTCCTGATTGTGCGCGGGGTCGAGGATTTTACCCGCCTTGGCGGCACCATCGACGACGCGCCGGGTGAGGCCTTCGACAAAACCGCGCGCCTGCTGGGTCTGCCGCAACCGGGCGGACCATCGGTCGAGGCCACCGCGCGGGAGGGCACCGAGACACGCTTTCGCTTTCCCCGACCGCTGCTGGACCGGCCCGGATGTGACCTGTCGTTTTCCGGGTTAAAGACCGCGCTCTTGCGGCAGCGGGATCAGTTGATCGCCGAACAGGGGGGGCTGCACCGTCAGGACGTGGCCGACCTCTGCGCCGGGTTTCAGGCCGCGGTGCGCGACGTGCTGGCGCAAAAAGCGCGGCGTGCCATTGCGGTATACATGGATGAGACCCCGGCCGCGCCCGCGCTGGCCGTGGCCGGTGGTGTGGCCGCAAACCTGACATTGCGCGGCGCACTGGAGGCACTCTGCGCCGAGACCGGGCTGCGCTTCACCGCACCGCCCCTGCGGCTGTGCACCGACAACGCGGCGATGATCGCCTATGCGGGCGGCGAATTGCTGGCGGCGGGTGTGACACATGACATGGGGCTGTCCGCCCGTCCGCGCTGGCCATTGGATCGGCTTGCGGCCCCGCTGGTGGGGTCGGGCAAGAAGGGGGCCAAGGCATGAGTGTCGCGGTCCTTGGCGCGGGGGCTTTTGGCACGGCGCTGGCTGTGGCGCTGTCGCGCAATGGGCCGGTCACGCTTTGGGCGCGCGACGCGAGGGCCCTGATGGACACCCGGCAAAGCCCGCGCCTGCCGGGTGTAACCCTGCCCGACGCGATCACGATTACCGGCGATCTGGCTCAGGCAACGGCCTGCGAAACCCTGCTGCTGTCGGTGCCGATGCAGCAACTCTCGGGCCTTTTGGACCGGATCGCCACGCCGATGCAGGGCCGCGCGCTGGTCGCCTGCTGCAAGGGGATCGACCTGACCGAAGGCGTCGGCCCCTCTGCCCTGATCGCGCACCACCAGCCGGACGCCACACCTGCCGTTCTGACCGGCCCCAGCTTTGCCGCCGATATCGCGCGCGGGTTGCCCACGGCTCTGACACTGGCCTGCGGAGACGGGGCCGCCGGGCGCAGCCTGCAAGCGCAGCTCTCGACCCCGGTGCTGCGCCTGTATCGCAGCGACGACATGGTCGGTGCGGAACTGGGCGGGGCGCTGAAAAACGTGATCGCCATCGCCTGCGGGGCCTGCATCGGCGCCGGGCTGGGAGACAGCGCCCGCGCCGCCCTGATGACCCGCGGCTTTGCCGAGATGGTGCGACTGGCCACGGCGCTGGGGGCGCGGGCCGACACCCTGTCGGGCCTGTCGGGCCTTGGCGACCTGACGCTGACCTGCACCTCTGACCTGTCGCGCAACTTTCGCTACGGGCTGGCGCTGGGACGAGGCGAGCCATTCGACCCGACCGTGACCGTCGAGGGGGCCGCCACCGCGCAGGCCGCTGCAAAGCTGGCGCAAGACCACGCGCTCCCCCTGCCCGTCTGCACCGCCGTCTCGGACCTGACCCAAGGCCGCTTGACCGTACGCCAAGCGATGGACACCCTGCTTTCCAGACCCCTCAAGGATGAATGACATGCTGATTGCCCTGATTGCCCACGACAAACCCGGTGCTTTGCAGATCCGCAAAGATACACGCGACGCGCATCTGGAGTATCTCAAGGCCACCAATGTCTCACAGGCCGGGCCGCTGCTGGACGATGAGGGCGGCATGATCGGCTCGCTGATCGTCCTCGACGTAGCGGACATGGCGGCCGCCAAGGAGTGGGCCGCAAATGACCCCTACGCCAAGGCCGGACTGTTTGAGAACGTCACCCTGACCGCGTGGAAAAAGGTGATCTGATGCGCTATTGGCTGTTTAAGTCCGAGCCGTCGACCTGGTCCTGGGACGACCAGCGCGCCAAGGGCGACGCGGGTGAGGAGTGGGACGGCGTGCGCAATTATCAGGCGCGCAACTTCATGCGCGAGATGGAATTGGGCGACCGGGGCTTTTTCTATCACTCGCAAAAGGAAAAGGCGATTGTCGGCACTGTCGAGGTGATCGCCAAGGCCCACCCCGACAGCAGCACCGACGATGACCGCTGGGAATGCGTGGACATCAAGGCGCTGGAAACGGCGCAAACGCCTGTCACGCTTGATGAAATCAAATCCGACCCACGGCTGTCCGAGATGGTGCTGATCAAGAACAGCCGCCTGTCGGTTCAGCCGGTTTCAGCAGAAGAATGGCGCGTGATCTGCGGTCTGGCCGGGCTGCCGCTCTGATCCTTGCTCTGACCCCCGGCTCCCTGGCCCAAGCCCAAGTCCATGCGCCGCTTCAGACCCGTTGAAGAAAACACAGATTTCGCGCACTGTTGCGGGGTTCGCGCGGCGCATCGGACCAGTATCCGCCTCTTGAAACCGTGCCGCAGACCTGTTGTGCAACCGGGATCTGGAGCCACCACACCATGTTGGAAATCGTAAACACACTTGTCGCCGCCGTGGTCGCCTTTGCCGCTGGCGCAGTCTGGTACATGAAGCTTGCGGACCCGTGGATGACGGCCGCAGGCGTGACGCGCGACGCCTCGGGCCAACCGGAGGGTGGGCAGAACCCGATGATCCTTGCCTTTACCTTTGTGATGCAATTGGTCGTTGCCGGGATGATGCGCCATATCCTTGCCTCCAGCGGGATCGACTCTGTCGGTGGCGGGCTGGTTTCGGGGCTTGGGATCGGGTTGTTCTTCATCACGCCGTGGATCGCAATCAACAATGCCAATGCCATGCGGCCCCCGATGCTGACAATCATCGACGGCGGGTATGCGACCGTGGCCTGCGGGCTGATGGGAATCGTGCTGACGCTGTTCTGAACAGCGGGAGGTCGAGAAAAACTAAATGGAGGGTTCCGGCATAGCCAGAACCCTCCGCTCACCCACGTGCTCCCTACGCACCACACGTGTAACGAAATCTACGGTTCCGGCCATTCTGGCCTGTCCCCTGCAACCTACGGATCAGGTCGCCGCAACGCAAATCCATTGTCCCGGCAATTTCGTTCAAATTCCTACGGCCCCTGTTCGGGTCAAGGGCGGGAAATGAAAAAGGCCCCCGTCCGGCGGGGGCCCTGGCAACACGGCGACTGCGTTCAGCCGTAGACCGATTCCTTGCCGAAATGCTTTGTCAGCATGTAGTAGATCACGGCGCGGTACTTGTTGCGCTCTGACTTGCCGTAGGTTTCGACAGCTTTGTTGATGGCCTCCATCAGTTCCGGACCATCGGAAAGGCCTAGTTTCTTGACCAGAAAGTTGTCTTTGACAGTGATCAGTTCCTGCTCCTGCGAGGAGGCGACGGTGGACGCATCCGCGTTATAGATGGCCGGACCGCAGCCGATTGTGACCTTGGTCAAAAGAGCCATGTCCGGGTCCATTCCGCACTTTGTCTTCAGATCTTCGGCATATTTGGCGATCAGTTCGTCGCGTTTTCCCATGTTCACTCCCACTGTCCTGCGCCGTTTGTGTCGGGCGCATTGTTTGCTGATGTCCGGCATTAACCTGCCGTGCGTGTGCATCGTGACCGCACAAGCAGGGCAATGGCAAGGGAAATGGCGGCGATAAGTTCCCCGTGGAGCGGATCAGCCGATGCCCCCAAGCGGCCTGTGCAATCCGCTGGCGTCCCCCGACACCGGACAGATTGGTCACCGGACAGGTCTGGCCAAAGGCTCCGGTATCTTGCGTTTCGCCCCGAAATCGGTGCCTTTTGGGGGCAGGCCCGACCACCGGCGTACCTGACCGGATCTGCGCCCCCCCACGGCAAGGGAGCCAAACATGACCGAACCCCGAACCGTCAGCTTTACCCAGATGAAAGACGGCACCAAAGCGGACTACGAACTTCTCGAAACACTGGAGAAACCCTATCTCGCCCTGACGCCCGACCGGGTGCTGGATGAGTTGCGTCGACAAGGCGATGTGACACTGGAGGGATACCGCATCACCCGGCTGACCCATGGACTGCAATCGGCCACGCGGGCGCAGCGCGACGGCGCTGATATCGACTGGATCGTGGGCACGCTGCTGCACGATGTCGGTGACGGGCTCGCTCCTCAGAACCATGACCGCTTTTCCGCCGAAGTCATCCGGCCTTTCGTGCGATGGGACGTCGCCTGGGTGGTGGAGCACCACGGCATTTTCCAGAGCTATTATTACGGCCATCACTATGGCTGGGACCGGAACGCACGCGACAGGTTCAAGGATCACCCCTGTTTCGAAAGCTGTGCCACCTTTTGCGAACGGTGGGACCAGTCAAGTTTCGACCCCGAGTACGACAGCCTCCCGTTGGCGCATTTTGAACCGCTTGTGCGGCAGGTCTTTGCCAGAAAAGCCTACGACCCCGACGTAATGCGTGAGGGTTTTGTCTCTGCGCTTGCGGGACCGAACTGAAACACTTGCCTTCGTTGAGCACCCGTTAACCGGGCATGGCTAGGGTCGCGACACGTCACGCAACCTTTGGATGCCATGGCCCGTACACTGATCGTTATCGTTTTGACCCTTACGGGTCTGGTGACCTGTCTCTGGCAGGGAAACCGCCTTGCCTACAACACATCCGAACAGGAACTGGCGCTCAGGGCAGAAACCTGGGCGCAGATGTGGGTGCGCCACATTGGCAACGAAAGTGGCCTCATAGACGCACTGATGCAGGGCGAACAGGTCACAGGGGATGAATGGACGCGCATCGCCGCCGGGGTCCACAACGACAACGTTTTCCGATTCAAGCTTTTCGATGCGCAGGGTCAACTGCTGTACGACAGCGACAAGGGGGCGCAGATGGCTGTCGGCGCGCCCGGCGCGCATGTCGACACCTCCCACAACCCGGACTTGGCGACCGTGTTGAGATCGCGGCAACCGCTGACCAAGCTGTTTTCCGGTGTCGGCAGAAACCGTCCCGCAAACTACGCGGAATCCTTTCTGCCGATCGTCAATGGCCCCGATTTGATGGCCGTACTGGAGATTTACACCGATGTCACCTTTGCGGCACAGCAAACGCGCCCGCTGTTTCGCAATCTGGTTCTGTCCGTCGGTCTCTTGATGGTTTCCGGCATGCTGCTCCCCCTGGGGTTCCTTTTGGTGCTCTGGGTCCAATTGGAGAAATCGAACCGCCGGTTGCAGGTCTCACGCCAGCGCGCCGAGGATGCGGAGCGTACAAAGTCCGAATTTCTCGCCAACATGAGCCATGAAATCAGGACACCGATGAACGGCGTGATCGCCATGTCCGAACTGCTGGAGCAAAGCGCGCTTGACGACGAACAGCGCAGCCTGACGCGGACCATCACCCAATCCTCTGTCGCGTTGTTGTCGATCATCAACGACATCCTCGACTTTTCAAAGGTCGAGGCAGGCAAGATGCAGGTCCATGAAGAAAGCTTTGACCTGCTGGCGGTGGTGCACGATGCCGCGACGCTGTTTTCTCCGGTCGCGGCGGCCAAATCCGTAGAGGTGGCCATCGAATGCACCCTCGCACCGCCGTTCTTTGTGGTGTCGGATCCGGCACGCCTGCGGCAATGCCTTCTGAACGTCATCGGCAACGCGGTAAAGTTCACTTTGGCGGGCCATGTCCACGTCTGGATCGGCCAGACCGAAATGGGCGAGGTGTCGATCAAGGTCACAGACACCGGGGTCGGCATCGCCGAGGACATGCTTGATCACGTCTTTGAGGAATTCTCACAGATCGAGGACGGGCGCACTCGGCGGTTCGAGGGCACCGGCCTTGGTCTTGCAATCACCTTGCGACTGACCCGTTTGCTGGGGGGAACTCTGACCGCGCGGTCCCGCAAGGGGGCTGGCTCGGTGTTCGAATTCCGCTTTCCCTTTGCCGCCGCACAGGCACCCCTGCGGGAGAAAACCTATTGGTCGACGGCCACCGAACGGCTTGCCGGGCACCGCGTCTTGGTGGTCGAAGGGTTCGACATCAACCGCCGCGCCCTGCGCACCATGCTGGAGTTCCTTGACGTCAAACCCGTTTTCGCGCGCGACCAAGAAGGCGCAAAAAGCCTGCTGTCCGCATTGGTGCGGCAACGCACGCCGCCGGACCTTTGCCTGATCGACAGCGCGCTGGACGGCAAAGCCCATGAGACCCTGCGCAAAGACCTTGAACACATAACCGGCGAGGGGTGCATGCCTTGCGTCCTGATGGTCGGTGCCGGACAGGAGGTGTCAAGCGATCGGCTGCAATCGCTTGGCTATGCAACGGTCCTGCGCAAACCGCTGGACATGCACGGTCTTGCGGCGGTCCTCAGCGGCGCACTTGGCGCGCCGCTGGACGCCACCCCGTCGTCCGACGATGCCACCGGCGACGCAAACGACAGGCCGCTTGCAGGCAAAACCGTTCTTGTGGCCGAAGACAACGCCACGAACCGGCTGGTCATCCAAAAGCTTCTCGCCGGATCGGGAGCAAAGCTGGAGATGGCCACAAACGGCGAAGAGGCGGTCGAATTCTATCAAAGGCTGCGGCCCGATCTTGTGCTGATGGACGTGTCGATGCCGGTCATGAACGGATATGAATCCACGCGGCACATCCGCGCCCATGAGGCTCAGGCCAATCTTGCCACCTGTCCGATCGTGGCCCTGACCGCCAATGCGCTGCCCGAAGACGAAAACGCCTGCCGTGCGGCAGGCATGTCCGATTTTCTGACCAAACCCGTGCGTCGGGCGGAACTGCTCGACACCTTGGATGGTTGGCTGCTGCCGCAGGAGGCACGGGCGCGGGCGGTTTGACCGTCCGCGCCCCGCCGCCTCAGTAGCGGTAGTGCTCAGGCTTGAACGGACCTTCGGGTTTGACGCCGATATAGCTGGCCTGCTCTTCGGTCAGCGCGCTCAGCTTGACGCCGATGCGGTCCAGATGCAGGCGGGCAACCTTTTCATCCAGATGCTTGGGCAGGATATAGACCTGATTTTTGTAGTTGTCGCCGTTCTTGTACAGTTCGATCTGTGCCAGAACCTGGTTGGTGAACGAGGCCGACATCACGAACGACGGGTGGCCGGTGGCGTTGCCAAGGTTCAGCAGACGGCCTTCGGACAGCAGGATGATCCGCGTGCCATCGGGCATCGTGATCATGTCCACCTGTTCCTTGATGTTGGTCCACTTGTGGTTCTTCAGCGCGGCGACCTGAATCTCATTGTCGAAGTGGCCGATGTTGCCGACGATGGCCATGTCCTTCATCGCGCGCATATGCTCGATGCGGATCACGTCCTTGTTGCCGGTGGTGGTGACAAAGATGTCAGCGGTGGCCACCACGTCTTCGAGCGGGGCAACCTGAAAACCGTCCATCGCCGCCTGCAACGCGCAGATCGGGTCGATCTCGGTCACGATCACGCGCGCGCCAGCACCGGCCAGCGACGCGGCAGAGCCTTTGCCCACATCGCCATACCCGCAGACCACGGCAACCTTGCCGGCCATCATGGTGTCGGTGGCGCGGCGAATGCCGTCGACCAGCGATTCCTTGCAGCCGTACTTGTTGTCGAACTTCGACTTGGTGACGCTGTCGTTCACGTTGATCGCCGGGAACGGCAGCAACCCGTCACGCACCAGTTGATACAGGCGGTTCACGCCGGTGGTGGTTTCCTCGGACACGCCCATGATCTGGTCGCGGACCTTGGTGAACCAGCCGGGGCTGGCGGCCATGCGCTTGGCGATCTGCTTTTTGATGACTTCCTCTTCTTCCGAGGTCGGCACCGCGATCACGTTTTCACCGGCCTCGGCGCGCGCGCCCAGCAGGACATACAGCGTGGCGTCGCCGCCATCGTCAAGGATCATGTTCGGGCCGTCTTCGAACATGAAGGATTTGTCGAGGTAATCCCAATGCTCTTCCAGCGACTGGCCCTTGATCGCAAAGACCGGAACACCGCTTGCCGCGATGGCCGCGGCGGCGTGATCCTGCGTCGAAAAGATGTTGCACGAGGCCCAGCGTACATCAGCGCCCAGCGCCACCAGCGTTTCGATCAGCACGGCGGTCTGGATCGTCATGTGCAGAGAGCCGACAATGCGGGCGCCCTTGAGCGGTTGTTCCGCGCCGTATTCGGCACGCAGGGCCATCAGGCCCGGCATTTCGGTCTCAGCAATGTCGAGCTCTTTGCGCCCGAACTCTGCCAGCGAAATGTCCTTAACAATATAGTCGTTTGTCATGTGGCTATGCTCCTGTGCCGCATATGCGGGATGCGACCCCGTACCAAAGCGGGCTATGATTGACAACAAGTGGGGATGCCATATTGAGAACGCGGTTTGAGGCCGGGGTGAAAGCTGATGGAATTTGAGCATCGCATCTGCGTGAACGCGTATGGATTCTACTGCGTGCCCGAGGCCTACGCGAAACGTGAGATCCCGAAAATCCTTGCGCAAGGTGGGGTTTATGAGCCCAACACCCTGTCCTTGATGGCGCGGCGGGCGCTGGGCGGCGACATTGTGTCCGGTGGCGCGTTTATCGGCGATTTCTTTCCGGCGCTCGCCCGCGCCGTGGCCCCCGGATCGCGTGTTGTCAGTTTTGAGCCTAATCCGCTCAGCTTTGCCGCGGCACAGCGCACAATTGCGCTGAACGGGTTGGGCAACGTCGATCTTGCAGCCGTCGCGGTGGGCGACGCCCCCGGCACCTTGCACCTGCAACTGGCGCGCGAAGGCGGCAGCGCCACGGCGGCCCGCGCCAAGATCGTCGGGACGCCGGATGAGGGTGAGACTGTCCCGGTCGAGGTTGTGACGCTCGACGATCTCTGCCCGGCAGATCGCCATGTCTCGATCCTGCATCTGGATGTTGAAGGCCACGAAAAACCCGCCCTGCTTGGGGCGCGGCGGATGATCGAACAAAACGCCCCGATGATCGTGCTGGAGGCGGACCGCCCGTGGCAACGCGGCATGTATACCGAATTCCTGACCGAACAGTTCCCCGGCCAAGGCTACGTCATGTGCGGCGGCATGGAACGGAACGTCTTTTTCATCGCCCAAGGTTGAGACAGAGCATGGCCCGCACACCCCGCGCATGGCAACGGATGCTGTCCGGTCGCAGGCTGGACCTGCTGGACCCGACGCCCGTCGATATCGAGATCGAGGACATCGCCCACGGTCTGGCCTTTGTGGCGCGCTGGAACGGTCAGACACGGGGCGACTATGCCTATTCCGTCGCCGAACATTCGCTGCTGGTTGAGGTGATCTTTGGCAGGCTTTGCCCACAGGCGCGCCCGGCGGAGCGTCTGACCGCGCTGTTGCATGATGCGCCGGAATACGTGATTGGCGACATGATTTCCCCGGTGAAGGCGGCGGTGGGGCCCGGCTATGAAGAGTTGGACAAACGGTTGACGGCGGCGATCCACATCCGTTTCGGACTGCCTGCGGTGACACCCCAGCGGTTGAAAAAGCAGATCAAGAAAGCTGATCGCATCAGCGCATGGATGGAGGCCACGCAGATCGCCGGCTTTACCCGCAGCGAGGCCGACAAGTTCTTTGGCGCGCCGGATCTGGACATGATCGCCGATCTGGGAATCCACCTGCGCCCCCCGGTGGAGGTGCGAAAGGAATTCACCGCGCGCCACGCGTTGCTTTTGCAGGAGATGCCATGATGCGGATCACTGTACGGACCGCCGGGCCGCTGGACTGTCGCCCGATGGTGGAACTGCTGAACGAGATCATCGCAGAGGGCGGGACAACGGCGATCACCCGTCCGCTCACCGCAGAGGACTTGCGCGAATGGATGGCGCGCGCGCAGGACCGCGCCGCGTGGCATCTGGCCGAGGATGAGGCGGGCACGATCATGGGGTTTCAATGGATCGAACCGGCGGGGTATCTGCCGCCAGAGGCCGCGGAAATCGCCACTTTCGCAGGACAGGGGCACACCGGCCTTGGCATCGGATCGGCGCTGTTTCGCGCAACGGAAGAGGCCGCGCGGGCGCTGGGCTACCAGTGGATCAATGCCAATATCCGCACCGACAATGCCGGTGGTCTGGCCTACTACCAGAGCCGGGGGTTCGAGGATTATGGCCGCAAGACCGGCGTGCCGATGGAAAGCGGGCAAATCGTCGACAAGGTGCTGAAACGCTACGATCTCTGAGACCGGCCAAAACCGACCAATAAACGGGCCGAAACAGGTGTCCGGCGCAATCCCATGCTCATCCCGTCGGACTGTCAGTTGCCGACATCCAGTCCTTTCGGCTCTGGATAGTCGATCATCAGATCGGTTCCGCTGGCCATGATGCAGCTTCGCGCATCGGCATTGGTGATCAGGACGGTAAAACGACCGCTGTCATCAGACCCCCAGAGTTCCAGCATTGTTGTCTTTGTCGTCAAACCTATCAGGATCTGGCGTTCGCCAAAGCGTTCATCAAGGCGCGCCACGACGGTGTCACGGTCGGCACAGAAAATCGCTGACTGCGCGACGGCAACAGGCGGCGCCAAGGCTGCGGCGCCCATGACAAGGGATGCGGTAAACAAACGTTTGAACATGTTCTCTCCTTTCGCTGGAGAGAGCACCACTGGCCCTCTCACCAGCATTCCATATCCTGTGACTTGGATATGGGGAGAGAACGGCCCGCGCGCCAACAAACGGGCCAGCACTTTTGCGTGTCGTGCCCGTCAGTGTCGGGGGACGGTCAGCGCGGAGAGCGTTTCGCCAGAATGCGCTGTAGCGTCCTGCGGTGCATGTTCAGACGCCGCGCCGTTTCCGACACGTTGCGATCACACAACTCATACACCCGCTGGATGTGCTCCCACCGCACGCGATCCGCGCTCATGGGATTTTCCGGCGGCGGCGGCAGGTCGTCGCCCTTGGCCAGCAGCGCGTTGGTGATGTCATTCGCGTCGGCGGGTTTCGACAGATAGTCCGTCGCGCCGATCTTGACCGCGGCCACGGCTGTGGCAATCGCGCCATAGCCGGTCAGGACAACCACCCGGCAATCCGGACGCTTGTCGCGCAGCACCTCGACCACGTCGAGCCCGTTGCCGTCCTCAAGCCGCAGGTCACACACCGCGTAGGCGGGCGGGCGGGCGGTGGCGATGGCGGTGCCTGCGGCAACCGATCCGGCCAGTTCCACCTCAAAGCCACGCTTTTCCATGGCCTTGGCCAGTCGCCTCAAGAACGGTTCGTCGTCATCAACCAGGAGAAGAGACCTGTCATCCCCAAGTTCTTCGATGCTGCGTTCCGCCAAGAGCTTTCCTCCTCACCGCCGGTGCGTGAGGTCGAGTATTAGCCGCGTAAACCTTGCTGGTCAAACGCATCTATTGCCGTCAAGAGGCGTCGATGTAGCAGGCCACCCGATTGGCCATTTCCTCAGGCGTCACTTCGCGGCGGAAGAAGTCGGCAAAGCCCGCCTCCGGCAGCACCAGATATGTGAAAGTCGAGTGGTCGACGAGGTAATATTCGGGGTCCCCGTCTTCCTGTTTGCGGTAGTAGGTGCGGTAGGCCTGGCTGGCCGCTTTGACCTGTTCGGGCGAGCCTGTCAGCCCGATCATGCGGTCATGCATCAATTCCGCGTACTCGCCCACAACCTCGGGTGTGTCGCGGTCGGGGTCGATCGAGATAAAGACCGGCGTCACGTCATAGCCGCGTTCCGTCAGCACATCCACGGCCTCGGCGTTGCGCGCTGTGTCGAACGGGCAGACATCGGGGCAAAAAGTGTAGCCAAAATACACCAGGCTCGGCGTTTTGATCACGTCTTTGTCGGTGACTGTCTCACCGGACTTGTTCACCAGAGTGAACGGCCCGCCAATTTGTTCGGCACCCCCGGCAATGCGGCTGGTGCGACATTGCGCATAGGGATCACCCGAGGCACCGCGCTGAGTGGCATACCAGATGCCGCCACTGACGGCGACAAGTGCTGCGAAGGCGGCGATTGCGGCAAGACGCTGCATGACTTTCTCTCTCCGGAATGTTTTAGCTTTAGCTATCGTGTGGGTGGCGGGACACAAGAGGGACGAAAGGGCGCAGATGGCGCAAGGCGACCTTGGATTGATCGGCGATGAGCAGCGCAGCAACTGGATTCGTCTCCGGACGATGATCCTTTTGCGCTGGTTTGCGGTGATTGGCCAGTTGACCGCCATCACAATCGCGCAACGCCTGTACAACCTGCAATTGGAACTGGGCCTGTGTTATCTTGCGGTGGGCGTCTCGATTGTCGGCAACCTGATCGCGATCTCGGTCTTTCCGGAAAACAAGCGGCTCAGCGAGACCGAGAACTTCATGATGGTGATGTTCGACCTGCTCCAGCTGTGTTTCCTGCTGTATTTGACAGGCGGGTTGCACAATCCGTTTTCCCTGCTGGTTCTGGGTCCGGTGACAGTCTCGGCAGCGGTGCTCAGCCTGCGGTCGACCTTTCTGCTTGGGTTGACCGCCTTCCTGCTGGTCTCGGGCATGGTGTACTATCACCTGCCGCTGCGGACAGAGCAGGGATTCATCCTGCGAATTCCGGATATTTTTGTGTATGGTCAATGGGTTGCAATCACGATCGCACTGGTCTTCATTTCTGTCTACTCGCGCCGCATCAGCCGCGAGATGAATTCGATGTCCGACGCGCTGGCGGCGACCCAGATGGCGCTGGCCCGCGCGCAGAAACTCAACGATCTGGGCGGCGTGGTGGCGGCGGCGGCGCATGAACTGGGCACCCCGCTGGCGACGATCAAACTGGCCTCGTCGGAACTGGCCGAGGAACTGGACGGCCACCCCGACCTGCGCGACGATGCCCTGCTGATCCGCGAACAGGCCGACCGCTGCCGCGATATCCTGCGCAGCATGGGCCGCGCCGGAAAGGACGATCTACACATGCGGCAGGCGCCGCTGGTCGAGGTGATCCGCGAGGCCGCCGAGCCACATCAGGATCGCGGCAAGGACGTCCTGATAGAGGACGGCCCCGGCCCCGGAGGCGAATACACCCAGCCGCAGATCCTGCGCCGTCCCGAAGTGATCCACGGGTTGCGCAATCTGATCCAGAACGCCGTCGACTTTGCCCGCACGCGGGTCTGGGTCGAGGCGATGTGGACCGATGACGTGGTGTCGATCCGTATCATCGACGACGGTCGCGGCTTTCCGCAACATCTGATCGGCCGCATCGGCGACCCCTTCGTGCGCCGCCGCCGCAGCGAAAGCGAAAAACGCGCACGGCCGGAGTATGAGGGCATGGGGCTTGGATTGTTTATCGCCAAGACGCTGCTGGAACGGACGGGGGCAGAGCTTAGCTTTGCCAACGGGACGGACCCCTACACGACCTCCGGCGACCAGACGGAGCGCCGTGGCGCTATTGTCGAAGTGGCCTGGCCGCGCGGTAAAATCGTGGCTGAAGCGACGAAACCCGGCAATCCATTGGGAGACAACCGACCAATTGAAATATGAACGTGAATTTTTCGTAAACGTTGCTTGGTTAACTTCAAATTAACCAAAGCACACTCAGAGTTTTCCCAAGTGATTGGAAACAGGGGACGAGGAAGAGCGTTGGAGGATTATCTCATTCTGGCAATCGGGGCCGGCGCCGCTGCCGCATTCCTCGTTGTTGTCTTGATCTTTCTCGCTCTGCGGCCGAAACGATCATCGCGACTGCACGTCGGAATTCCCGAAACGGTGTTGCTTTTCCGCAATGGCGAAGTTGTCGATCACACTCCGGATGCGGCCGAACTGTTCAACCGAACCATCCTGACCGGCATGGGCTGGGATGAGGTGCGTGAGGCGCTGTCGGCCGGTTTTCCGGACCTTCCCGCGAACGTGCCCGACCAACTTGTGACATGGTCCTCTCCCAGCGTTCCAAACGCCGAGCTTTTGGCGGAACCGTCGGGATCGCGCCTGCATCTGCGGCTGCGCTGCACGCCCGAAGGGGCCGCAAACCTGTTCCGCGCCCGGTGCCAAACGGACGAACACAGTCGGCTGGTCGATCTGTCGCGCAATGCGCCTGACGCTCTTTGGCACACGGACATGAACGGGAACCTGTTGTGGAACAACGACGCCTACGACGAATTGTGTCAGGATGCCGGAAAATCGGCAGAGGATTCCAGCCCGATTGATCTGAAACTGCCGGCGACGCGCGTGGAACGGACAACCCGCGTCAGCGTCAAGCCGGATGGACAGCCACAGCGCTGGTTCGAGGTGGTTTCGCGGCCTGTGCACGACGGCTGGATGCATTACGCCACCAGCATCGACAGTCTGGTGAATGCCGAGATGGCGCAGCGGAATTTTGTCCAGACCCTGACCAAGACCTTTGCCCATCTGCCCATCGGGCTTGCCGTCTTTGATCGCGACCGCCAGCTTGTGCTGTTCAACCCGGCTTTGGTCGATCTGACCCACCTGCCGGTGGATTTCCTGTCGGCCAAGCCTAACCTGCTCAGCTTTTTCGATCACATGCGCGAAAACCGCATGATGCCGGAACCCAAGAACTACGCATCGTGGCGCGACAAGCTGTATGACGTTGTCTCTGCCGCGCGCGAAGACCGCTATTGCGAGACATGGAACTTGCCGTCAGGCCTGACCTACAAGATCACCGGGCGGCCGCATCCCGACGGCGCTGTCGCGTTTCTGATCGAGGATATCAGCGCCGAAATCTCTCTCACACGCCGCTTCCGCTCGGAATTGGAGCTGACCCAGTCCGTGCTCGACTGCTTCGAAGATGCCGTTGCGGTGTTTTCCCGCCTTGGCGTCCTGACCTTTTCAAACGCGGCGTACCGGGCAAAATGGGAATGTGACCCGGACAGCGCCTTTACCGAAATTACCATCGTCGATGCCACCAATGACTGGCAGCAGGCCTGCGACGCCAGCCCGATCTGGCCGGATCTGCGCGAGTTTGTACTGACGCTCCGCGACAGGCAGGGATTTGAGGCGGATCTGGTCCGCAAGACGGGTGAAACGATGCGCTGCGTCGTGCAGCCGGTGGCCGCCGGTGCAACCCTTGTCCGGTTCTCTACTGTGGCTGCGATTTCAGAACGACAACTGCCGCACCCAAAAGAACGGCGCGCCGTCGGCTGAAGCCGCTTGCAGCGCCGCGCGGCGCTTGTATCCTCCGCGCCATGACGCCCCGCCACACCGCCCTGACCCTGCCCTCGCCAGAGGCGACCTGCGCCTTTGCCCAACGCATCGGGGCGGCGTTGCGGCCCGGCGATGTACTTTTGCTGTCCGGCCAGATCGGCGCGGGCAAGACCCATTTCGCGCGCGGCCTAATCCAGTCCTTGCTGGAAGTGCCAGAGGATGTACCCTCTCCCACCTTCACCATTGTCCAGACCTATGACACCACCGCCGGAGAACTGTGGCACGCCGATCTTTACCGGCTGACCGGCCCGGATGAGAGCGTGGAACTGGGCCTGACAGAGGCTTTCGAGACCGCCATCTGCCTTGTCGAATGGCCCGACCGCCTGCAAGAGCTTGCGCCCAAGGACGCCCTGCGCCTCAGCTTTGCGGCGGCAACCGACGAAGACACCCGCCATGTCACGCTCGACTGGGACAGCCCGCGCTGGGATGCGGTGATCGCGGAGCAGATGGCTTGATCGATTTTCTCGAAACCAGCGGCTGGGGCGATGCACGGCGGCAATCGCTGGCAGGGGATGCCTCGGCCCGGCGCTATACCCGGCTGTTTCGCGGCGTTGAGACCGCGATCCTGATGCAGGACCCCGAAGGCGACGTGGCGCTGTTTGCGCGTCTGGCGCGGCACCTGACCGGGTTGGGTCTCAGCGCGCCCCGCATTTTCGCCGAAGACGCCGCCCACGGCCTGCTGTTGATCGAGGATCTTGGTGACGGGTTGCTGGCCCGACTTGCGCAGGACACTCAGACCGAGCAGAGCCTTTACCTGCTCGCCACCGATGCGCTGATCGCGTTGCACCGCGCCTCGCCACCGCCCGATCTGCCGCTGGCGTCGCCTGACCGGCTGGCCGCGATGGTGGACCTTGCGTTTCAGCACTACACCCACGCGCCGGACGCTCTGCCGCAGGCTGTCGCGGCTTTTGCCCCGCTATTGCAAGTGCACGCAATGCCCGCCGACGTCATGGTGCTGCGCGACTACCACGCGGAAAATATTCTGTATCTGCCACGGCGCGAGGGTGTCGCCCGTGCCGGATTGCTCGACTTTCAGGACGCGCTGCAAGGGCATCGCGCCTATGACCTCGTCTCTCTGATCGAGGACGCCCGCCGCGATGTGTCACCCCAGACCGCCCGCGCCTGCATCGCGCAGTACCTGACCGCAACCGGCCTGCCCAAGGAGGCCTTTCACGCCTCGCTTGCCGTGCTTGGCGCCCAGCGCAACCTGCGTATCCTTGGCGTCTTTGCCCGTCTTGCGTCCACGCGCGGCAAACCGCATTACATCGATCTGATCCCGCGGGTCTGGGGCCACCTTCAGGCCGATCTTGCCCATCCGGTTCTGGCCACCGTGAAACCAATTCTGGACGCGGCCCTGCCCGCGCCCGACACAGCCCATCTGGAAAGACTGAAAGCCCGATGCCCAACGCCGTGATGCTGTTTGCCGCCGGGTTCGGCACCCGGATGGGGGCGCTGACCGCAGACACGCCAAAACCGCTGATCAAGGTGGCGGGAAAGCCACTGCTGGATCACGCTTTGTCCCTGACCGAGGGCGTAGCCACCCGTGTCGTCAACGCGCACTACCTGGCGGACCAGATAACGGCGCATCTCAAGGGCCGCGACGTGCATGTCTCTGTCGAGCAACCAGAGATCCTCGACACCGGCGGTGGCTTGCGGTTTGCGCTGTCGACTCTTGGAACACAACCTGTGTACACATTGAACACAGATGCCATCTGGAACGGTCCAAACGCGCTGGACCTGCTGCGCGGGGCGTGGGACCCGGACCGCATGGATGCGCTGTTGATGTGCGTGCCCCTGTCCCGTGCGGTTGGGCGAAAAACCGGCGGCGACTTTGCCTTGCAGCCCGATGGACGGCTGACCCGCAAGGGGGACCTTGTCTACACCGGCGCGCAGATCATCAAGACCGACGGGTTGGCCAACATCGACGAACGGGCCTTTTCTCTCAACACACTCTGGAACGCTCAGGCAGAGGCAGGTCGTCTTTTCGGCCTCACATACCCCGGTCACTGGTGCGACGTGGGCCACCCGGAGGGCATCAAACTGGCCGAGGATATGCTGAATGTTTGACACCCCCGGCCCCCGCCTCTTTGGCCTGCCCTGTGGTTCGGATTTCGCCACCGAACTGGTTGCCGGTCTGCGCGCCCGGATGAAAGACACCCCGCCAGAGGCGCTGGCGCAGGTGGAAATCTACGTCAACTCGGACCGCATGGCGCGGCGGTTGCGCACCGTGTTCGATGCCGGGCCCGCCTGCCTGCTGCCGCGCATCCGGCTGGTCACCGATCTGGCCGATCCGCTGACCCGCGCCGCGTTGCCCGCGTCCATTCCACCGCTGCGCCGACGGTTGGAACTGACCGGCTTGGTGTCCGAACTGCTGGACCGCGCGCCGGAACTTGCGCCGCGCGCGGCGCTGTTCGATCTGGCCGACAGCCTTGCCACCCTGATGGAGGAAATGCAGGGCGAAAACGTATCGCCAGAGGTCATCGAAAACCTTGATGTGTCGGACCAGTCCGGCCACTGGCAGCGCGCGCTGACCTTCCTTCAGATCGTCCAACGCTACTTCGAGACCGACGGCGCCCCGGACCCGCAAAGCTATGCCCGCCGCGCGATGGATATGCGGCTGCTGCAATGGCAAGCCACACCGCCACAGCACCCCGTTCTGGTCGCCGGCTCCACCGGATCACGCGGCACCACCGCCAGTTTCATGGCCGCCGTCGCGCGCCTGCCGCAGGGTGCGGTGATCCTGCCCGGCTTTGATGCCGAAACACCGGACACCGTCTGGGCGCAACTGGACGACTCGCTGACCGGTGAGGACCATCCACAGTTCCGCTTTGCCAAACTCATGCAGGCGCTGGATCTGTCGCCGGGCGACGTCCGAAGCTGGACCGACACGCCGCCCCCCAGCCCCGCGCGCAATCGCGTGCTGTCGCTGGCCTTGCGGCCCGCGCCCGTCACCCACCAATGGCTGTCAGAGGGGCCGTCCCTGCCGTCGCTGCCCGACGCGATGCAGGACGTCACGCTGGTCGAGGCCACAAGCCAGAGGGATGAGGCGCTGGCCATCGCCCTGCGCCTGCGGCAAGCGGTCAAGGACGGCCAGCGCGCGGCGGTCATCACCCCAGACCGGATGCTGACCCGGCGCGTGACCTCGGCGCTGGACCGCTGGAACATCCTGCCCGACGACAGCGGTGGTACGCCCGCGCAACTGACGCCGCCGGGGCGGTTGCTGCGCCATGTGGCCGAAGTGTTCGTCAAGCCGCTGACCGCCGAGATGCTGCTGACCCTGCTCAAGCATCCCCTGACCCACAGCGGGGCGGACCGTGGCCCGCACCTGCTGAACACCCGCGATCTGGAACTGTATATCCGCCGCAACGGGATGCCCTATCCACAGCCCGAACCGCTGGCGAAATGGGGGGAAACCCGGTCGCGCGGCGACTGGGCCACATGGGTCGGGCAACAGTTCTGCGGCCACGACCATTCCGGCAAGCGCGCCCTTACGGACTGGATCGCAAGGCTGGTCGCGCTGACCGAATCCATCTGCGCAGGTCCGGGGGTCAAAGGCTCTGGCGGGCTCTGGAAAGAAGCGGCAGGCCGCAAGCTGCACGGCGTCATCGCGACTCTGACGCGCGAGGCCGAACATGGTGCCGACATGAGCGCCCGCGATTTCGCCGACCTGCTGGGCGCGATGCTGTCGCGCGAAGAGGTCCGCGACCGCGACGCCCCGCACCCGAGCATCCTGATCTGGGGCACGCTGGAAGCGCGCGTCATGGACGCCGACCTTGTGATCCTTGCCAGCCTCAATGAGGGCAGCTGGCCGGAATTGCCCGGTGCCGACCCGTGGCTGAACCGTCAGATGCGCGCCAAGGCGGGGTTGCTTTTGCCCGAGCGCCGCATCGGTTTGTCGGCGCATGACTTTCAGCAGGCGGCAGGCGCGCCCGAGGTCTGGATGACCCGCTCGATGAAATCGGATGAGGCGGAAACCGTGCCGTCGCGCTGGGTGAACCGGATGATGAACCTGATGCGCGGCCTGCCGGACCGCAACGGCCAACAGGCCATCGAACAGATGCAGGCACGGGGCAATCGCTGGCTGGCGCTGGCCAGTGCCTCGGAAACCCCAATTACGGCCGATCCCGCGCCACGCCCCTCTCCAGCCCCGCCTGCCGAGGCGCGGCCGAAACAACTGTCGGTGACAGAGATCAAACGCCTCGTCCGCGATCCCTTTGCCATCTACGCCAAGCGCGTGCTGCGGCTGAAACCGCTGGACCCGCTGATGCAGGCCCCTGATGCGCTGATGCGCGGCATTCTCACCCACAAGGTGCTGGAGGAGTTTGTAAAGGCCACGCAGGAAGAGCCGCTGAACCTGACGCCCGACGCGCTGCTGGCACTGGCAGAGCAGATCATCGGCGATCCCGAACAGGTGCCTTTTCCCACCGTGCGCGCGCTCTGGCAGGCTCGGATGGCCCGCATCGCGCCATGGTTTGTCGAGACAGAAATTGACCGGCAGGCCCACGCCACGCCCAGCCAGTATGAGATCAAGGGGCAGGCCACGATCCCGGCGCTGGGGTTCACCCTGACCGCCACCGCCGACCGAATCGACATCGACGGGCGCGGCGGCGCGCATATCTATGACTACAAGACCGGCGCGGCGCCTTCGGCCAAGGAACAGCGCAGCTTTGACAAACAGTTGCTGCTGGAGGCGGCGATGCTGGACGATGGCGGCTTTGCCCCGCTGGAACCGCCGCATGTGGAACGTGCGGTGTTCATCTCGCTCCAGCCCAGCAACCCAAAAGAGGTGCTGGCCCCGCTGGAGGACGCGCCGCCGGAACAGGTCTGGGCAGAGTTTGTCTCGCTAATCGCCACCTACTACGATCCGACCACCGGCTTTACCGCCCGACGTGCCCTGCAAAAGGACAACGACGCAGGCGATTACGATCACCTCGCGCGGTTCGGCGAATGGGACGTGACCGACGCCCCGGTCAAGGAGACCCTGACATGATGCGCGATGAGGCGACCCAGCGGCAGGTCGATGCCGCCGCCCCTTGGCATTCCACATGGCTGGCCGCCAATGCCGGATCGGGCAAGACCCGCGTGTTGACCGACCGGGTGGCGCGGCTGTTGCTGGACGGGGTCGACCCCTCGCACATCCTGTGCCTGACCTACACCAAGGCCGCCGCGACAGAGATGCAGAACCGCCTGTTCAAACGGCTGGGCGCTTGGGCCATGCTGGATGAGGCCGGGCTGCGCGCGGATCTGGAACGGCTGGGGGTTGAGACGGACCTGTCCGGCGACTACCTGCGCGCGGCGCGCACTCTGTTCGCCCGCGCGATTGAGACACCGGGCGGGCTGCGCATTCAGACGATCCATTCGTTCTGCGCATCCCTGCTACGGCGGTTCCCTTTAGAGGCCCGCGTCACCCCCCAGTTTCAGGAGATGGAGGATCGCTCGGCTGAACTGCTGCGCGCCGAGGTGCTGGACCGCCTTGCCGAAGGGCCGCAGGCGCATCTGTTGCGGGACATCGCGCCCTATATCTCGGGCGATGACGTGGAAAAATTGACAGCGCAGCTGTGCCGCCGTCGCGATGCCTTTCAACCTGCCATGAGCGCCGCAGAGATCCGTCTGGCCTACGGTCTGGGCGCGGATGACAGTGACGACACCCTGCTGGAGTCGGTCTTTCTGGGCTCTGAACTGGCGCTGTTCGAGGCGTTGGTGCCCTACCTGCGCGACGGCGGCAAAACGGACGGCACGCTGGCTGACCAACTGACCGCAATCGAGTCCGCCGATGCCGAGGCGCTGGACATCCTGCAAACCGCGCTGCTGACGCAGGCGGGCACCATCCGCAAGACGCTGGGGACCAAGAAACCGCGCGCCAACGCGCCCGATCTGTTTGAGGCGCTCGACCAATTGGCACGCCGCGTCGAGGACGCCCGCGTTACGCAGATGGCCCTTGCCGCCGCCCGGCGCGACGCTGCCCTGCATGCCTTTGCCGGGCATTTCCTGCCCGCGTATGAGGCCGAGAAGATGCGGCGCGGCTGGCTGGACTTTGACGATCTGATCACCCGCGCGCGGGATCTGCTGAGCGATCCGGGTGTCGCGGAATGGGTGCTCTACCGGCTGGATGGCGGTATCGACCATATTCTGGTGGATGAGGCACAGGACACCTCTCCGGTGCAATGGCAGGTGATCGAGCGGCTGGCGCAGGAATTCACCGCCGGCGAAGGTGCGCGCGCCGATGTGCGGCGCACCATCTTTGTGGTCGGTGACAAGAAACAGTCGATCTATTCGTTTCAGGGGGCCGATCCGTCTGAATTTGACCGGATGCGCGATGATTTTGCCGACCGTCTGCACCGGACCGAGGCCCCGCTGGTGTCGATGGGGCTGGAATACAGTTTCAGGTCGGCCGAGCCGATCCTGCGGCTGGTCGACAACACCTTTGACGGCGCGCAGGCGTCGGGGTTTGTGCCCGACCAATTGCACCGCGCCTTCAAGGAGGCCATGCCGGGGCGCGTCGACCTCTGGCCGCTGGTGGACAAAGTCGGCGACGAAGAGGACGGCGCATGGCATGAACCGGTCGACCGGCCGAGTGCGACACATCACACGGTTTTTCTGGCGCAACGGATCGCGCGGTTCATCCGCCAGACCATCGACGCCAAGACGCCCCTGCCCGAAGAGATCGGCCATTCCGGCACTTACCGCGCGCGGCCCGTTCATGCGGGCGATGTGCTGATCCTCGTGCAAAAGCGGGGCCGTCTATTCAAGGAAATCATCCGCGCCTGCAAACAGGAACGCCTGCCCATCGCCGGGGCGGATGTGCTCAAGGTCATGGCAGAACTGGCGGTGCGCGACATCATCGCGCTGCTCAGCTTCCTGTCCACGCCAGAGGACGACCTGTCGCTGGCGACCGTCCTGCGCTCTCCCCTCTTTGGCCTGAGCGAACAACAGCTTTTTGACCTCGCCGCGCGGCGGGAACGTAAATATCTCTGGGAAGAACTGCGCAGACGGCGCGAGGCCTTCCCCGATGTGCTGCGGGTGCTGGATGACCTGCGCGGGCAAACCGACTTTCTGCGCCCCTATGACCTGATCGACCGCATCCTGACCCGCCACAACGGCCGCCGCTTGCTGATCGGGCGGCTGGGGCCAGAGGCAGAGGATGGCATCAACGCGCTGCTGCAACAGGCGCTGGCCTATGAACAAAGCGCCGTGCCCTCGCTGACCGGGTTTCTGGAATGGGCGCAGTCCGACAATCTGCGGATCAAACGCGCGCCTGACAGCGCCGGAGAGACGTTGCGCGTCATGACGGTGCATGGCTCCAAGGGGCTGGAAGCGCCCATCGTGATCCTGCCGGACTGCGCAGAACCAGACAACCGGCTGCGCGACGACCTGTTCACCGATGACCACGGACCCCTGTGGAAAGGCACCGCCGACGCCCAGCCACCGCGCCAGCAGGCGGTGATCGACGCGGCCAAGGAGAAAGCCGCGCAGGAGAAAGACCGGCTGCTGTATGTGGCCATGACCCGCGCGGAAAAATGGCTGATCGTCGGGGCTGCGGGCGATCTGGGGAAATCCGGTGAGGCCTGGTACGATAAGGTGTCGCGCGGGATGGCGCGTTCCGGCCCGGACCGCCAGATCTTTGACTTTGGTGATTTGGGCGCGGGTGAGGGCCAGCGACTGGGCCTTGCGGACTGGTCTCATCTGCCGTTTGAGGACGTGACCCGCACCGCGCCCCCCGCGACGGAGATGCCCGCGCATCTGCTGGACCCGGCCCCACCCCCGGCAGAGCCGATCAAGGCGCGCAGCCCGTCGGACCTTGGCGGGGCAAAGGCGCTGCCGGGGGCGGCGGGCGACACAGAAGAAATCGCCAAGGCGCGCGGCACCGCCCTGCACCTGTTGCTGGAAAACCTCGCGCCCCTTCCAGCCGACAGGCGCAGGGACGCCGCCGAGGCCTTGGGCCAGCAGATCGAGGACGATCCGGACCTAGCCATCGTCGGCAGCCAAAAGGCGCAGATCCTCGATGAGGCGTTGGCCGTCCTGTCCGCCCCACATCTTGCCCATGTCTTTGCCCCGGACGCGCTGGCAGAGGTGCCCGTCACCGCCGACCTGCCCGGTCTTGGCCGTCTCCACGGCGTGATCGACCGGCTGATTGTCACGCCCGAGACCGTGACCGCCATCGACTTCAAATCCAACCGCACCGTGCCGGATGACGCTGCGCGCGTGCCGGACGGTCTGCTGCGGCAGATGGGGGCCTATGCCGCCGCGATGGCGCAGGTCTACCCGGATCGGCGCATCGAAACCGCGCTGGTCTGGACCGCCAATGCCCACTATATGCCGCTGTCACACGAAGCTGTGACACAAGCTCTCGCGCAGGCAGGCACACCTTGACGGCGCGGACCACGCTCCATACCTTCTCGATCCTGTCAGCTTGCCCCAAACCCCTAGGAGAATCCCCATGGCCACCGTCGCCGTCACCGATGCCACCTTCGACGCCGAAGTGAAGAATTCCGACATCCCCGTTGTCGTCGACTTCTGGGCCGAATGGTGCGGCCCCTGCAAGCAGATCGGCCCCGCGCTGGAAGAACTGTCCAAGGAAATGGAAGGCAAGGTCAAGATTGCCAAGGTCGATGTGGACCAGAACCCGAACACCGCAACCGCCATGGGCGTGCGCGGCATTCCGGCGCTGTTTGTCTTCAAGGACGGTCAGGCCGTGTCCAACCTTGCCGGTGCGCGCCCCAAAGCCGCGCTGCAAAGCTGGATCGAAGAGTCGATCTGAACCGCCTAAGCGATTGATGTTTCAGGGGCGCCTTCGGGCGCCCTTGTCGTTTTGGCCGATGTGGCCCATATCGGCGGTCAGAAGAGAAGGATCAGTCACATGAGCGACGACAGCTTTCCCGGATGGCACGGCACCACGATCATCGGCGTCCGCAAGGGCGGACAGGTGGTTATCGCGGGCGATGGTCAGGTCAGCCTTGGCCAGACCGTGATCAAGGGCACCGCGCGCAAGGTGCGCCGCCTGTCGCCGGGTGGTCATGATGTGCTTTGCGGCTTTGCCGGATCGACCGCCGATGCCTTTACCCTGCTGGAGCGGCTGGAGAAAAAGCTGGAGGCCGCGCCGGGCCAGTTGCAGCGCGCCAGCGTCGAGCTGGCCAAGGACTGGCGCACCGATAAATACCTGCAAAAGCTGGAGGCGATGCTGATCGTCACCGACGGACAGGAACTATACGTCATCACTGGCGCGGGCGACGTGCTGGAACCGGAACATGACGTGGCGGCCATCGGATCGGGCGGGAATTTCGCGCTCGCCGCCGCGCGCGCCATGATGGACAGCGACCAGACCGCCGAAGAAGTGGCGCGCAAAGCCATGGCCATCGCCGCCGACATCTGCGTCTATACCAACGGCAACCTGACCGTCGAAACGCTGGGCTGAGACGAATTTTCGTCGAAAATTCGCCCCCACCAACGCACAGGATTCCCATGACTGACCTGACCCCCCGCGAAATCGTCTCGGAACTCGACCGGTTCATCATTGGCCAGCAAGAGGCCAAGCGTGCCGTTGCCGTCGCCCTCCGCAACCGTTGGCGGCGCAAACAACTGTCGGATGATCTGCGCGACGAGGTCTATCCCAAGAACATCCTGATGATCGGACCCACCGGCGTCGGCAAGACCGAGATCAGCCGCCGACTGGCGAAACTGGCCCGCGCGCCCTTTATCAAGGTGGAGGCGACCAAGTTCACCGAGGTTGGTTATGTCGGGCGTGACGTGGAACAGATCATCCGCGATCTGGTGGACGCCGCCATCGCGCAGACGCGCGAGCAGATGCGCGAAGACGTCAAGGCGCGGGCCCATCTGGCCGCCGAGGACCGGGTGATTGAGGCCATCGCTGGCAAGGACGCCCGCGAAGGCACCCGCGACATGTTCCGCCGCAAGCTGAAAAGCGGCGAGCTGGACGACACGATGATCGATCTGGACGTGGCAGAGACCGCCTCCCCCTTCCCCACCATGGAGATCCCCGGCCAGCCGGGGGCCAACATGGGGATGATGAACCTCGGCGATATCTTTGGCAAAGCCTTTGGCGGGCGCACCACGCGCAAGCGTCTGACCGTCGCCGAAAGCTATGAGATCCTGATACAGGAAGAGGCGGACAAGCTGCTGGACGATGAACAGGTCAAGGCCGCGGCGCTGGAATCGGTCGAGCAGAACGGCATCGTCTTTCTGGATGAGATCGACAAGGTGGCGGCCCGGCAAGAGGCCCGCGGGGGCGATGTCAGCCGCGAGGGGGTGCAGCGCGACTTGCTGCCGCTGATCGAGGGCACGACCGTTTCGACCAAACATGGCCCGGTCAAGACCGATCATATCCTGTTCATCGCCTCGGGGGCGTTTCACATCGCCAAGCCGTCCGACCTGCTGCCGGAATTGCAGGGGCGTCTGCCGATCCGGGTGACGCTGCGGGCGCTGACCGAGGCGGATTTCGTGCGCATCCTGACCGAGACGGACAACGCCCTGACCCTGCAATATACCGCGTTGATGGCGACCGAGGAGGTCACCGTGACCTTCACCGATGAGGGCATCGCGGCGCTGGCGAAGATCGCCGCCGAGGTGAACAGCAGCATCGAGAATATCGGCGCGCGGCGGCTGTACACGGTGATGGAGCGGGTGTTCGAGGAGCTGAGCTTTACCGCGCCGGATCAGGCCGGGGTAGAGGTGACGGTGGACGCCGATTTTGTCGAGGCGCATCTGGGCGAGTTGACCCGTTCCACCGATCTGAGCCGCTATGTTTTGTGAGGGCTCTGACCGGGTGTCCACGCGTGGACAGGGTTTGGGGTATGTAGAATCAATGGGTTACAGAGACGGTTTTACCTTTCAGTAACAAACTGAGGCTTGATCCGATGCCTTGGATCCGTCCTAGGCACGGTGGTTTTCGCGGACGTCAGCCCTTGGCCAGCAGCACGTGTAGGGTGGGTTTTCAACCCACCGCCCGGAACAAAAAAAAACGCCCCGCAGACCCTGCGGGGCGTTTGTCATTCACGAGGTCCCGGTTCAGGCCCGGACCCCGGTTGGCCTCAGGCCATCCACCACCGTTCGGCCATGCGGGCGTTGTCCATCTGCCAGAGGTTGCCGACCGTGTCCGGGTTGGCGACCTTATTGCTGACCGCCTGCACGTAGTTGGCGAACATCGGCAGCACCACACCGCCGTCGTCCTTCAGGATCTGCTGCATCTCGCCGTACATCTCGCGGCGCTTGTCGGAGTCCAGTTCGGCGCGGGCGGTGACCAGCAGGTCCTGGAAGCGCTCGCTGTCCTCGCGGCCCCACTGCGTGTCGTTCCACGGCACACCTTCTTCGTAGGCGGTCGAGAACATCCAGTCCTCGGTGGCGCGGCCCGACCAGTAGCAGGCGCAGAACGGCTTTTTCAGCCAGACGTTGGACCAGTAGCCATCCGCCGGTTCCTGCACCACGTTGATATTGATGCCCGCGCTCTTGGCCGAGGCCTGATACAGCTGCGCCGCGTCGACCGCGCCCTCAAAGGCCGCGTTCGAGGCCGACAGGTCGATGTCCAGCGAGGAAAGACCCGCCTCCTTGAGGTAGAACTTGGCCTTGTCCGGATCGTAGGCGTTCTGTTCCATCTCGGCGGCGAAATACTGGTTGGCCGGGCCGATCGGGGTGTCATTGCCGACGCGGCCATGACCCAGCAGGATCTTGTCCACCAGTTCCTGACGGTTGATGGCGAATTTCAGCGCCCGGCGCACGTTGACATCGTCGAAGGGCGCGACATTGGTCAGCATCGGGAAAGTGTACTGCTGGTTGCAGGACACTTCCTGGATGCGCACCATCGGGTTCGCCTTCAGCAGCGCCTCTGTCTTGAGGTCGATCCGGTTGATCGCGTCGACCTGGCCGGTCAGCAGCGCGTTCATCCGGGCGGTGTTGTCGTTGACGGCGATGTATTCGACCGAATCGAAATAACCTGCGCTGTCGCCTTTGTAGTGGCTGTCGACACGGGTCGCGACCATGCGCACGCCGGGCTCAAAGCTTTCGACCTTGTAGAGGCCGGTGCCGATGCCCTTGGCGATGGCCTCTTCGATCTGGCCCGCCGGGTACATCAGCAGGTGATAGTCCGACAGCAGATAGGGGAAGTCGGCGTTGCCCGCCGCCAGAGTGAACTGCACCTGATGGTCGGTGATCTTCTTCATGTCGGTGATGGCTTCGACAATCGGCTTGGCCGCCGATTTCGCGCCGTCGGCCACGTGCAACTGCAACGAGGCGATCACGTCATCGGCGCCGAAGGCCTTGCCGTTGTGGAAGGTCACGCCCTGACGCAGGTCAAAGGTCCAGGTCTTGGCATCTGCCGAGGCCTCCCAGGAGGTCGCCAGTTCGCCGACCAGCGATCCGTCCGCCTTCACCTCGGTCAGGCTGTCAAAGACCGTGCCCTGCGCGCTGGCGATCATGTAGAGGTCAGAGTGGGTCCGGCCATCCCAGCTGTCGCTGGTGTTTGCGCCCGACAGGGCGGCCCGCAGGCGGCCGCCGCGTTTCGCCTGCGCCCGCAACGGCAGGCCGGATGCGGCCAGCACACCTGCGGCGGCCCCGGTGGTCAATAGTCCACGTCTGCTGATTCTGGTCATGTTCGTCTCCCTTGGTCATCGCCTGCCGGGGTGCATGCCCTGGCAGGTCATCTGTTTATAGCGACTGTCTTACGACATTTTGCCGACGGCGGCATCGCCGATGTTATCAACTCCGCGTTCCCTGAGCAGATTGGTCAGCCAATCCGGGTCCATCTCGGGGACCGAGGACAACAGAAGATCAGTGTAGGCATGGTGCGGCGGCCGGAACATTTCTTTTTTCGGGCCCTGTTCGACAACTTCGCCGTCCTTCATCACCACCACCTCATCGGCAATGGCGCGCACGGTGGCAAGGTCGTGGGTGATGAACATGTAGCTGAGTTTCAGTTCATCCTGAAGGCGCGCCAGCAGCCGCAGAATGCCCTCGGCCACCAGTTGATCCAGCGCGCTGGTCACCTCATCGCAGATGATGAATTTCGGTTCTGCCGCCAGCGCGCGGGCGATCCCGATGCGCTGTTTCTGCCCGCCCGACAGTTCGCTGGGCAGGCGGTCAAAATACTGGGCGGCGGGCATTTCGATCTGCTCCAGCAGATCCTCGACCCGTTTGCGTTTTTCGCGGCCTTTCAGGCCCATGTAGAATTCCACCGGGCGGCCGATGATCTCACCAATCGGTTTGCGCGGGTTCAGCGCGGTGTCGGCCATCTGGTAGATCATCTGGACCTGCCGCAACTGGTCCTTGGAGCGTTTGCGATAGTCCAGCGGCAAATCCTGCCCGTCGAGTTCGATCCGCCCGATGCGCGGCGGCAAAAGCCCGGTGATGCAGCGCGCGGTGGTGGATTTTCCCGACCCCGATTCGCCCACCACGGCGACGGTGCGGCCCTCGTGGATGTCGAAACTGACATCGCTCAACACATCGACGGAGCCATAGGCCGCCGTGACCCCCACGACAGAGATCACCGGGGTGGCATCGGCGGAAACCGGCGGTTTCTGCGGGCGTTCAAAGGCGCGCACGGCCCAGAGGCTTTTGGTATAGTCCTCAGTCGGCGCGCTCAGCATGGTGCGGGTATCGGCCTCTTCGACCTCATCGCCCTTGAGCAGCACCTTGATGCGGTCGGCCATCTGCGCCACGACCGCAAGGTCATGGGTGATGTAGATCGCGGCGGTGTCGAATTCCTTGACGATCTCGCGGATGCTGGCCAGCACCTCGATCTGGGTGGTGACGTCCAGCGCGGTGGTCGGTTCGTCAAAGATGATCAGGTCGGGGCGGCAGGCCATGGCCATCGCCGTCATCGCGCGCTGCAACTGGCCGCCGGACACCTGATGCGGATAGCGAAAGCCGATCTCATCGGGGTTGGGCAGGCGCAGCTTGCGGTACAGTTCCATGCCGTCCTGTTCGGCGTCCTGCCGGGAGGACACGCCATGCTGCACCGGCGCTTCGGCGTGCTGGTCGATCAGTTTGTGCGCGGGGTTAAAGCTGGCGGCGGCGGATTGCGCGACATAGGCGATACGCTTGCCCAGCAGGCGGCGCTTGACCTCTGCGCTGGCCGACAGCAGGTCGATGCCGTCGAAATGCACGCTGCCGCCGGAGATGCGCACGCCGTCGCGGCAAAAGCCCATGGCGGCAAGGCCGAGGGTCGATTTGCCCGCGCCGGATTCGCCGATCAGGCCCAGCACCTCACCCTTTTTCAGGGTCAGGTCGACGCCGTTGATGATGGGCATCCATGTCTCATCGGACCGCCCCTCGATCCGCACGTCGCGCATGTCCACCAGCAAATCAGACATGGCTCACTCCTTCAGGCCGGAACTGCGTTGCAGCATCCAGTCCACGACAAAGTTGACCGCCACGGTCAGCAGCGCGATGGCCCCGGCCGCCATCAGCGGCAGCGCGGCAGTCAGCGGCGAGAAGGCGGCGAAGTTGATGAATTGCGCAAGGTCGCGCACCATGGTGCCCCAGTCCGCCAGCGGCGGCTGGATGCCCACGCCAAGGAACGACAGCGCCGCGATGGTCAGGAACACAAAGCAAAAGCGCAGCCCGAATTCGGCCAGCAGCGGCGCCATGGCGTTGGGCAGGATCTCACGGAAGATGAGATAGGTCCGCCCCTCGCCGCGCAGCTTGGCCGCCTCGATGTAGTCCATGACGACGATGTTCATGCCCACCGCACGGGCAAGGCGAAAGACGCGGGTGCTGTCGATCACCGCGATGATCAGCACCATGTAGACGGTCAGCAGCCATTTCTCCGACCCGGCCCATGCGCTGGCGATGGTCATCAGCAACAGCGCAAAGATCAGCGAGGGGATCGCCATCAGCACGTCGACGGAGCGGCTGAGGAACTGGTCGAACCAGCCCTGCACCACCGCCGCCAGAAACCCGAGACTGCCGCCAAGAAAGAAGGCGATGCAGGTGGTGGCAAAGGCGATGCCCACCGTGTTCTGCGCGCCGTAGATCAGGCGGCTCAGCAGATCGCGCCCGATCTGGTCGGTGCCCAGCAGATGCGCCGGATTGCCACCCGTGGCCGCGTTGCCGCCGGGCAGCGCGTTGACCTGATCAAAGACCTCGGCCTGACCATAGGGCGCGATGGCCCCGGCAAAGATCGCAAGGATCGCGTAAATCAGGATGACCAGCAGCCCGAACGCCGCCGTCAGCGGCATCTGGCGAAACACCTTTTTCGTCCCGCCGGTGCCGACCATCCGACCCAGAGACCGGAAAATCCATGCCGCGACACCAAAGATGGCAAAGCCCTGCACCGCCCAGCGAAAGAACAGCACCCCGGCCACCGGCACGCCCTGCGCGCTGACCGCCGGCTGAAAGTAGTACCAGACGCCAAAGATCACCACCGCCACGCCCAGCACATAGCCAAAGGCCACCGCCAGCGGCATGTCGCGAAAGGCCGGTTTGTTGCCTGTCGCCATCTGGCCGGCAAAGCGCATGACCCAGCCAGCGGCCAGAAAAACCGCGAAACCGGCAGCGATCCAAAGCAAGGTGGTCATTTGGGATGCCTCAGGCGCGGGTTGGAGAGGATCGACAGGATGTCCGCCGTCAGGTTCAGCAGGATATAGGCGGCGGCAAAGATCAGGCAGCAGGCCTGCACCACCGGGATATCGCGGATCTTTACGCTGTCGACAAAAAGCTGTCCGATGCCCGGATAGACAAACACCACCTCGACCACCACGACACCGGTGATCAGATAGGCAAGGTTCAGCGCGATCACGTTGATGATCGGCGCAAGCGCATTGGGCAGCGCGTGTTTGATGATGACGCGCATCGGCTTGATGCCCTTCAGGCGCGCCATCTCGATATAGGGGCTGGCCAGCAGGTTGATGATCGCCGCCCGCGTCATCCGCATCATATGCGCCGTGACCACCAGCGTCAGGGTCAGCGCAGGCAACATGGTCTTTTGCAGACGCTCGCCAAAGCCCATGCCGTCATAAATGTTCGACAGCGAGGGCAGCACCGGGTTCAGCACCGCCAGAAACAGGATCAGGATATAGGCGAGGAAAAATTCCGGCGAGGAGATCGACGTCAGCGTCGAGATATTGGCCACCTTGTCAAAGACAGAGTTGCGGTAGAGCGCGGCCAGAATGCCCAGCATCACCGCAAAGGGCACCGCAATCGCCGCCGTGACCCCGGCAAGGAACATGGTGTTGGCAAAACGCGGCGCAATCTGTTGCGCCACCGTGGTCCGCACACCGGAATCGTCGCCGACAAAGCTGGCGAAATTGGCCTGCGCGAAAGAGTTGCCAAGGTCGCCCCGCATCGCCCCGGCCAGCCAGTCGAAATACCGCGCGATGGGATGCTGATCCAGTCCCAGATCACGGCGGATCGCCTCGACCGCCTCGGGTGTCGCGCCCTGGCCAAGGATCGCCTCGGCGAAGTCACCGGGCAACATGTTGACGGCTGTGAAAATGACGATTGAAACGATGAACAGCGTCAAAAGTCCCAGCGCAAGGCGCTGAAGGATGATTTTTATGACCGGATTCAAGGTCCCTGCCAGTGTGTTGTTTTCATTACAGTCACGTTAGCGTCTGATTTGCGCGTGTAAACCCCGCACGTGACCCGCGATCAATCTCTGGCCAGCGCTAGATCGTCCATCACCCGCACCAGTTCCGCGCTGATCCCCGGCTCTGACAGGGCGTGACCGGCGTTGCGGATCATGCGCAGATCCGCCCCCGGCCATGCCTCGGCCAGTTCCCACGCGCGGCGCGGCGGGCAGATCATGTCATAGCGCCCCTGAACGATCACACCCGGCACATCGCGCAGCCGGTCGACGTTGTTCAGAATCCAGCCGTCTTCCTCCAGAAACCCGGCGTTGATGAAATAGTGATTCTCCAGCCGGGCAAAGGCGCGGGCATATTCCCCCGGCGCCATGCCGCCCTGCCCGTTCGAATAGACAGAGGCCAGCGCGTTTTCCCACGCCGACCATGCCTGCGCAAAGCGTGTCTCTGTCGGCAGGTCGCCACTGAACAGACGTTTGTGATAGGCCCCGATCAGATCGTCATGTTCCTCTTTGGGCACCATGTCGATGAACCGCGCCCAGGGTTCGGGCCAGAACTGCCCCGCGCCGCCGCCGTAAAACCACGTCAGTTCGGCCTGCGTCATCATGAAGACGCCGCGCAACACCAGATGCAGGACCGCCTCGGGGTGGGTGATCGCGTAGATCAGCGACAGCGTCGCCCCCCAGCTGCCGCCAAAGATCACCGCCTTGCCCACGCCCAGCATCGCGCGAATCCGTTCGATATCAGCGACCAGATCCCATGTGGTGTTGTTGGTGACGCTGGCATGGGGGCGCGACCGGCCACAGCCCCGCTGATCGAACAGCACAACCCGGTAGTGGCGCGGATCGAAATAGCGCCGCATCGCCGGACTGCATCCGCCCCCCGGCCCGCCATGCAGCACAATCACCGGTGTGCCGTCGGGATTGCCGCATTGTTCGACATAAATCGAGTGACCGTCCCCCATATCCAGCATGCGTTGATCGTAAGGATCGACCGCAGGATAGAGATACTGCACTGCGCGCTTTTGGCCCGGGATTTTGTCCATGCCCTACCTATATTGCCCACAAAGGCCAAAAGACCATGGGGAAAGTCATGACTACCACCGTCGATGCATCCGAGATCGCCAAGTTCGAAGCCATGGCCGCAGAGTGGTGGGATCCGAATGGGAAATTCAAGCCCCTGCACATGCTCAACCCCTGTCGGCTGGATTATATCACCAGCCAGATCGCCGAAGAGTTCGACCGCGACCTGAAGGCACCCCGCGCCTTTGACGGGCTGCGCATTCTGGATATCGGCTGTGGCGGCGGGTTGCTGTCGGAACCGATGGCGCGTCTGGGGGCCACGGTGGTGGGCGTCGATGCCGCCGAGCGCAATATCCCCGTGGCGCAGACCCACGCCGCGCAATCGGGGCTGGAGATCGACTATCGGTTCACCACCGCCGAGGACATGGCGGCGGCGGGCGAACAGTTCGATGCTGTTCTGAACATGGAGGTGGTCGAACACGTATCCGACCCGTTGGCCTATCTGACCGCCTGCCAGCAGTTGCTGAAACCCGGCGGGCTGCACATCTGCTCGACCATCAACCGCAACCCCAAAAGCTTTGCCATGGCGATTGTCGGCGCAGAATACGTCATGCGCTGGCTGCCCAAGGGCACCCATGAGTGGTCGAAATTCATCACCCCGGATGAGCTGTATGACCTGATGCGCCGCGCCGGGCTGGAGCCGGTGGACCGCAAGGGCTTTGTCTTCAACCCGATCACATGGGGGTGGAGCCTGTCGGATCGCGATCTGAGCGTGAACTACGTGACGGCCTCGCTGAAGCCCGCCTAGGAAAAGATGGGGGCTCCCGCCCCCGTCTCCCTGCGGTCGACTCCCCCGGGGATATTTTTGGACAGAAGAAACCGGGAGCCGCGCTTTGGTGTTTCTTCTGTCGTGAAATATCCCGGGGGTGAGGCCGCAGGCCGAGGGGGCAGCGCCCCCTAGTCTTCCAGCCGCAGCCGCAACTCGCGCAGCACCGGCAGGGCCGCGCGGACGCGGTCCTCACCCAGATCGCCCATCATCTCGTCTATCAGCGGCATGATCGCGTTCAACGCCGCCGCGCGCGCCGATTGACCGGCGGGAGAGATCGACACCAGTTTCTTGCGCGCGTCGTCCCAATCCGGGCGGATGTGGACGTAACCGGAGATTTCCAGTTTCGACAGCGTGTTGGTCATCGCGCCACGGGTGACGTGAAAGGCGCGGGCCAGTTGCGCCGGGGTGCGTTCGCCGCCCCGCGCCAGATGGTTGAGCACCGAGAAATGCGAGATTTCCATGCGGTTCGGCAGCACCTTGGTCAGCCGGGCGCGCAGCAGTTGGTCCGCTGTCAAAAGCTCGCTGAACAGCGAGATGGCAAGGGCGCTGGCCTCACTCATGTGTCCGGCCCCGTTTCAAATGGCCCGGTAAAGGCGCGGTCATGAGTCAGGGCGGGCACCTTGGCCCGCGCGTCGGCCACGGCGCTGAGGTCCAAATCGACGCAATAGACGCCCGGATCGATGCCCGCGTCCAAGATCACCTCTCCCCAAGGGGCGATCACCATGCTGTGCCCGTAGGTCTTGCGCGGGCGACCGGACTGGGCCGTGTGGGTGCCGGTCTGCGCCGGGGCCAGCACGTAGCAGCCGGTTTCAATCGCGCGGGCCTGTAGCAAGGGTTGCCAGTGCGCGGGGCCGGTGCCGGGGGAAAAGGCTGCCGGGACGGTCAGAACCTGCGCCCCCGCCTGCGCCAGCGCGCGGTAGAGATAGGCAAAGCGGACATCATAGCAGATCGTCAGGCCAAAGGTGGCCAGCGGCGTTTGGGCCAGCACCGCACGGTCCCCCGGCGCATAGCCAGAGGATTCGCGGTAGGTTTCGGTCACTGACACCTGCACGTCGAACATGTGCATCTTGTCATAGCGCGCGGCGATCCCGCCATCCGGGCCGATCAGGACCGACCGGTTCACAAAGCGCGTCTCTGGCGGGTCGGCCTTTAGCGCCAGCGACCCGGCCAGCACCCAGAGGTCCAGTTCCGCCGCCGTGGCGCGCAACCCGGCCAGCACCGGGTCATCGCCCTCATGCCGCAGAACCGCCGTCTGGTGCGCGCGGTTCATCGAGACGCAGTTGCAGACCTCGGGCGTCAGCGCGATCTGCGCGCCCTCCGCCTTGGCCCGGCGCAGCATGTCCTGCATCGTGCCAAGGTTCTCTGCCGGATCGTCCGACGAGGTCATCTGGATCAGTGCGACCCGCATTCAGGCCGCCAGCAGAGCGTCCAGCTTTCCCTGCCGCTCCAGCGCGGCGAGATCGTCATAGCCGCCGACATGGGTCTCTCCGACAAAGATCTGCGGAACGGTGTGGCGGCCATTGGCGCGTTGCATCATTTCGGATTTGCGCCCCGGCTGTGCCAGAACGTCGATGGCGGTATAGTCGACACCTTTGCTGTCTAGCAGCCGCTTGGCCGCGTGGCAAAAGCCGCAGAGCGGCGAGAAATACATTTCGACCGGTTGCATATCGGTCCTCCGGTTTGTTCGTGCGTTCCCGAAAGGACTTAAGCGTCTTTGGCCGCCCGCGCCAGCACGCTGACACAAACCTCTGTTGCGCCCGCCGCAAGACAGGCCTCGGACGCGGCGGCAAGTGTCGCGCCGCTGGTCATCACATCATCGACGATCAGCACCGGCCGTCCCCGGATCAACGGCAGCCGCCAGTCGGGCACCTGTATCCGGCCCTGAAGCGCGACAAAGCGTTCCTCACGGCCCTTGCCCTCCAGCGGTTGGGTGGCCCGCACCCGGTGCAGCGCGTCGGGGCACCAGTCACATCCCAGTTCCACCGCCAGCGCCTGTGTCAGCAAGGCCGCCTGATTGTAGCGGCGGCGCAGGTGGCGGTTGACGTGCAAGGGCACCGGCACCGCCAATATATTGTCGCGCATCAGGCCGCGTGACACCCGCGCCATCCATTTCGACGCCGGGCGGGCGATGTCATGCCGATCACCGTGTTTTAACCCCAGCACCATCCGCCGCCCGCGATCGCGGTACACCAGCGCCGCCCGCCCCTGCACCCAGGGCCGGGCAATGTGCAGGCAATCGTCGCAATGTTCCGCATGGTCCGATTGACCCGGCAGCGGCACGCCGCAAAGATCGCAGGCCAGCCCGGACACAAAGGGGGTATCGCGCCAGCAGGGGCCACAAAGGCCAAAGTCCGACTCGACCAGCCCGCCGCAGGCCAGACAGCGCGGCGGGTAGACCATCTGCACCAGCGTTTGCATCCCCGCCGACCACAGCCTATGAGCCATGCTATGCCCACTCCCCCGCGCCTCACCGACCGGCACGCCCTGAATCTGCACCGCGCCCGCGCGCGTGCCGACGCGCTGTTCCTGCATGAAACCGCGCGCGATGACGCACAGGATCGGCTGGGAATGGTTAACAGGGCGTTTACGGACGTGGCGATCGTGACGCCGTTTCCGCAGGTCTGGCGGTCTGCCTTTCCCGAGGCCCGCTGTCTCGCCGACGATGAGGTGCTGGACCTTGAAGAGGCCTCTTGTGATCTGGTGATCCACGGGCTGTGCCTGCATTGGGCCGATGACCCGGTGGGCCAGATGATCCAGTGTCGCCGCGCGCTGCGGCCCGACGGGCTGTGCCTTGTGCTGACGCTTGGCGGGCAGACCCTGCATCAGTTGCGTGCCGCGCTGGGGCAGGCGGAAACCGAACTGACCGGCGGCCTGTCGCCGCGCGTGGCCCCGATGGGAGAAATCCGCGATCTGGGCGCGCTGCTGCAACGGGCGGGATTTGCCCTGCCGGTGGCCGATTCCGATCCGCTGACCGCCAGCTACGCCACGCCGCTGCACCTGATGCGCGAGCTGCGCGCCATGGGCGAAAGCAACGCCCTTGCCGCCCGTCTGCGCCGCCCGACCCGCCGCGCCGTGCTGCTGCGCGCGGCCGAGATTTATGCGCAGGCCTTCGCGTCCGAGGATGGCCGCGTGCCCGCCACGTTCGAGATCATCACGCTGACCGGATGGGCGCCCGACGCCTCGCAGCCGCAGCCCTTGCGCCCCGGATCTGCGGCACAACGCCTGTCCGACGCCTTGGGCACCTCGGAAACGCCCCTGAACGATTGACGTATCTTGGACCGGAGATATGTACAGCAAAACGCCTGACCACAGGACCATAGCCATGCTCGACGCCACAGGACCCGCCACCCGCCCCGACCACGCGCCCAGCGACCACCCGAAACTGCCGGGCGACCGTGTGGGTATTCTGCTGGCCAATCTCGGGACGCCCGACGACACCGATTACTGGTCGATGCGCCGGTATCTGAACGAATTCCTGTCGGACCAGCGTGTCATCGACTACCCGCGCTGGAAATGGCAGCCGCTGTTGCAGCTGATCATCCTGACCAAGCGGCCGTTTTCATCGGGCAAGGCGTACAAGTCGATCTGGAACGAAGAGGCGAACGAAAGCCCCCTGCTGACCATCACCAAGGCGCAGACCGCCAAGATCGCCCAGCGCATGGCCGAACGGTATGGCGACCGCGTCAAGGTCGATTACTGCATGCGCTACGGCAACCCCTCGACCAAGTCCAAGGTGCAAGAGATGGTCGCGGCGGGATGCCGCAAGATCCTGTTTTTCCCGCTGTATCCGCAATATGCCGGGGCCACGTCCGCCACCGCGAACGACCAGTTCTTTCGCGCGCTGATGGCGGAAAAATGGCAGCCGACCGCGCGGGTCGTCGATCCCTATTTCAGTCATCCGATGTATATCGAGGCGCTGGCCCAGTCGATCGAACGCGCCTATGCCACAGCCGACGCGCGGCCCGATATTCTGGTCTGTTCCTACCACGGCGTGCCCAAGCGGTATCTGCTGGAGGGTGACCCCTATCACTGTCAGTGTCAGAAAACGACGCGCCTGCTGCGCGAGCGTTTGGGATGGGACGAATCGCAGATCGCGACCACGTTCCAGAGTCGATTCGGCCCCGAGGAATGGCTGAAACCCTACACCGTCGAAGAGGTCGCGCGGCTGGCCAGGGAAGACGGCAAAAAGCACATCGCGGTCTGCGCGCCGGCCTTTTCGGCGGACTGCATCGAGACGCTGGAAGAGATCAACGAAGAGATCAAGGAAAGCTTTGAAGAGGCGGGCGGTGAGTGGTTCACCTATATCCCCTGCCTGAACGATGACGCGGCGCATTTGGATGCGTTGAGCCGTGTGATCGAGGAAAACCTTGGCGGCTGGGTCTCCTGACCCGGCCAACCTCACGGTTTCGTTGGCTTAAACGCGCTAAAACATGGCCCCTGAAACGAAAAAAGGCGATGCCGTCGCACCGCCTTTTTCCTATTTTTAGAAACCGTTGACGATTAGTCAGCGGCAGCAGCTGCGATGATCGCGATCAGGAGCAGCGGGATCAGGATGCCAGCGGAGGACGATGCCTCTTTGGTTTCTTCCACGATCACGACGGGCTCCATGACAACGTCGTCCTTGGCATAGGAACCGGCGAATGCGGTGGTGGCTGCGCCAGCGAACACGGCTGCGAGAGCGATTTTCTTCATGTTTCTTCTCCAAGTAATCGCCTATCGCGGTCATTATTGAACACACGACAGGCACCCAAGACTTACCTCGTATCTCTGTCTAAGCAGTATTTCAGAGGCTTTGCAATTGGTTCTTGGGGACCCGATTTGGCCGCCGGGGCCCATGTCGTCAAATTAGCAACACCTGTGTTCCGACATAGGCCATTCCGTAAAGTTGCTCGATGTGTTCGTTGTACAGACCGATGCAGCCGTTGGACGACCGACGCCCGATTTTGCGTGTGTCATGAGTGCCGTGGATGCGGTAATAGGTCCAGCCAAGGTGCAGCGCACGGGTGCCCAGCGGGTTGTCCGGGCCGGGGCCGACATAGTCCGGCCACTCGGGGTTGCGGATCTTCATCGAGGGGGTGGGACGCCAGTCCGGATTGGGGTCTTTCAGCACCACGCGGGTGCGGCCACGCCGGGTCAGATCCTCTGTCAGCGGCACCGATGAGGGATACAGGAAATAACTGCCGTCCTCGCGCCAGTAGTGCAAAGCCCGCGACGAGATGTCGACAAGGATCGCGCCCTTGCTGAGGTTGCTGAAATAGTCCTGCCATGCCAGCGTGCGGAAACTGGAGATATTGCGGCGCACGACGTTTGTGACGTCACGCTCAATCTCTGTGCTGTCGTCCTGTGCAAGGACCGGGGTGCTGATCAACGCTGCGCCGCCCGCCAGGAACGCGCGGCGGTCAAAGGGTCTTCCTGCCGAATCTGTCATACTGCAATGTCCTCGGGGATGATTTTGCTGTTGCGACATATTATGGCCTGAATGCCGCAGTCGCAATTCAAACGCTTGTCAACAGGCCTTCTCACGCCGATGTGGGTTTGATTGGCAACGCGTTCCTCGGTAAGGCAGGGGAAACGAAGAAATCAAGAGCAGCCATATGAACCGACGCGCCTTCCTTGCCATGTCTTCCGCTGTCGCCATGGCCGCCTGCACCACAACACCCATTGATTCTGAGCCTCGCATGGGTCCGGACGGCAAACCGCTGCCAAAGGTTTACCGGATTTCGGCGGGCCAGACCGGGCGCATCCAGTACCGGATGCTTGATTCGGTGAACGCGCTGCGCAAATCCGCAGGTGTCCCCGAACTGGAACTGGATTCCAAGCTGACCGCCGCCGCCGCCACCCACGCCCGCGACATGTCGGTGCAGAACCGCCCCTGGCTGTTTGGCTCTGACGGATCGTCGCCCATCGACCGGATGAACCGCGTCGGCTATTCCGGGCGCTACATCGGCGAGGCGATCTCGGAAAGCTATGAGACAGAGCTGGAAACCCTCGCCGCATGGATGGAGCGTGAGGACACCCGCCGCATCATCCTTGACGGGTCGGCGCGCGATCTGGGCTTTTCCTGGTTCCAGGAACCCAATGGCAAGATCTGGTGGGATCTGGTGCTGGGCGAACCCGGCAAGGCAGGCCCCGTCCTCAGCCAGACGCCCCCTCCGGCAAGCTGACACTCCCACATCCCCGGCCCGACAGCCGACATTACCGGACCGGCGCAGGGCGGGGCGATCCCCGCCGCGCACCGACGCACGGTCAGGGATTGATCGTGATCGGGGTGCCGTTCTTGACCATCGAATAAACCTCACGGATTTCCCGGTTGGTCACAGCGATACAGCCCGCCGTCCAGTCGCGTCCGCCCTTGCGGTACTCACGCGGGCGTCCGTGGATAAAGATGTCGCCGCCCGGACTTTTGCCCAGTTCGCGCGCCTCTGCGCGGTCCTCGTTGTTCGGATAGGACACGCCGATCGACAGGTAGAACTGGCTGTTCGGATTGCGGCGGTCGATGATGTAGCTGCCCTCTGGCGTCTTGCCGTCGCCCTCGACCTTCTTGTCGCCATCGGGCGCAAAGCCCAGACCGACATCATAGCTTTTCAACACGCCCTGACTGCTGAGCAGGTGCATCCGGCGTTCGGCCTTGTTGACGACGACATGGGTCACCGCCGGCCCCCTGTAGGTCGGAAACTTGCCGCAGGCGGCGGCGGATAGTCCAAGTGTTACCAGCAGGAGAACCCTGAGAATCGTCATTTTACTGCCCCGTTTGTTTTTCGGGATTCTACCTCAATCGGGGCGCTTTGCGTAGCTCACGTTTTCGCCATCGCCCGTCTGTTCAACCAGACGCCGCTCTATCGCCTCCAGCCGGGCCAGAACCTCATCGCGGTACAGATCGGTGCGTTCGTTGTCTTCTTCGTGGTGGGCGTCCTGCATCGAGTTCACGATCAGGCCGACCAGCAGGTTCACCACGGCAAAGGTCGTGACCATGATGAAGGGCACGAAAAAGATCCAGGCATAGGGGTAGACCTCCATCACCGGGCGGACAATCCCCATCGACCAGGATTCCAGCGTCATGATCTGGAACAGCGAATAGGCCGACATCCCAAGGTTGCCGAACCAGTCGGGAAAGCTGTCGCCGAACAGCTTGGTCGCCATGACGCTGCCGATGTAAAAGATGATCGCCATCAGCAGGAACACGCTGCCCATGCCGGGCAGCGCGGTGATGAACCCCTCAACCACGCGCCGCAGCCGTGGCGCGACAGAGATCACCCGCAGCACCCGCAGGATTCGCAGCGACCGCAGGACAGACAGGCCCCCCGCCCCCGGCACCAGCGCGATGCCGACAATCACAAAGTCAAACACGCTCCACCCGCTGCGGAAAAAACGCGCGCCCCGCGCCACCAGCTTGGCGGCAATCTCGACGATGAAGACGCCAAGGCACAGCTTATCCAGCGTGGTGATGAAACCGCCAAAGCGGGTCATCAGGGTCTCGGATGTTTCCATCCCCAGCACAACGGCGTTCAGGATGATGACGGCGATGATGGCGTTCTGGACGCGGGGCGCGTCGACGATGGCCCCGACGCGGGCGCGGAAATCCATAGGGTCACTTCTCCAGATGCAATGCGGCGACGAGTTCCACATGGGTGGACCAGCGGAACTGGTCAACCACCTGCACCCAGTCAAGGCGATAGCCCGCCGCCTGCAAGCGCGCGACATCGCGCGCAAAGGTGACGGGGTTGCACGACACAAAGGCCATGCGCGGCACCCGCGCGCGGGCCAGTTCCGCCACCTGCGCCTCTGCCCCGGCGCGCGGCGGGTCGATCACCACACCGTCAAAGCGTGCCAGCTCATCCGGCAGCAACGGGTTGCGGAACAGGTCACGCACCGCATGGGTAACATGGCGCAGCCCCTGCGCCTGCCGCCAGCCCTGATCCAGCGCGCGGGTCATGGGTTTGTCGCCCTCGACCGCGTGCACGCGCGCCTTTTCCGCCAGTGGCAGGGCAAAGGTGCCGCAACCGGCAAACAGATCGGCAATGTGGCTGGCCCCGTCCAGCGCCTCTTGCACAGCCGCCAGCAGCGCCGCCTGACCGCTTTCCGTCGCTTGCAAGAACGCGCCGGGGGGCGGCACGACCAAAGCCGCGCCAAACCGCTGGTGCGGCGGCAGAAAGGTCAGCACATCGTCGTCCCACGCCAGCCGCGCCAGCCCTTCGGCCTGCGCGATGGTGGCCAGTTCGGACCGCAGCGCATCATCTATCGGCTTGCCCCCGGTCACCGCGACATCAAGGCCCGACAGGCTTTCCGTCACCAGAACCGACAGCTCGCCCTTGCGCGAGGCCCCGGCGACGGCCAGCCGCTCGACCATGGACAGGGCAGCGGCCAGCGCAGGCGTGACCAACTGGCAATCCGGCACCGCCACCACCACGTCCGAGGCTTTCTGGTGGAACCCGACCAGCGCGCCCTTCTTGGTGCGCCGCGCGGAAAAGCTGGCCCGGCGACGCGATTGCGCGGGGGAGGTAAAGGTGGGCCGCATCGGCGCGGCCAGATCCTGCGCCTCCAGCGCCCGCCTGACCACGTCTTCCTTCCAGCCGGTGACAAACCCGTCCGAGGCGTGCTGCAACTGACACCCGCCACAGGATTTCGCATGGCGACAGGGCGGCGACACCCGGTCGGTCGAAGGCGTCACGATCTTCGGCGCGCGCATCACGCCACCCGAAACCTCGCCCGCGACCACCTCACCCGGCAGCGCCCCCGGCACATAGACCGGCCCCGGTGCAATTCCGTCGCCCCGGTGGCCCAGCCGTTCGATCGTCACCTGATGCGTGCCGTCGGACATGCGCGCTCCCCTGCCGTTTCTTCTCTGTAAAAATACCCCATATCCGCCACCTGCGGCAGGCGCCAGCGCCTCGGGCTATTCCGCCGCCTCAGAGCCGATGAATCCACCCGACTGACGCTCCCAATAGCGGGCGTACAGACCGCCGCGCGCCAACAGCGCCTCGTGTGACCCTTCTTCGACGATCCGGCCCTGATCCATGACCACGATCCGGTCCATCTGGGCGATGGTGGACAGACGGTGCGCGATGGCCAGCACGGTCTTGCCCTTCATGACCTGTTCCAGCGCGCCTTGGATCTCTGCCTCAACCTCGGAGTCCAGCGCGCTTGTCGCCTCGTCCAGCACAAGAACCGGGGCGTCCCGCACAATCGCGCGGGCCAGCGCGATGCGCTGGCGTTGACCGCCGGACAGCTTCACGCCGCGCTCGCCCAGCCGCGCGGCGTAGCCGGTGTTGCCCCTGTGATCCTTCAGGCCAAGAATAAACTCATGCGCCGAGGCGCGGCGCGCGGCCTCGAACACCTCTTCGTCGCTGGCATCGGGCCGCCCGTAGCGGATGTTTTCCAGCGCCGAGCGGTTGAACATCGCGGTTTCCTGCCGGACCACGGCGATCTGGCGGCGCAGCGCGTGCTGTGTCAGGTCGCGGATATCCGTTCCGCCCATCAGGATGCGCCCCGATTCGACATCGTAGAGCCGCAGCAACAGCGACACGGCGGTGGATTTCCCCGCCCCCGAGGCCCCGACAAGCGCAACCTTTTCCCCCGGTGCGATGGTCAGGTCGAACCCCGACAGTGCGCGGGATTCGCCGCCGTAGGCAAAGCCGACCTTGTCAAAGCGGATCTCACCGCCCCGCGCCTGCGCCACAGCCTCTGCGCGGTCCACAATCTCATGCGCCGGGGTCAGGGTGCCGATGCCGTCCTCCATCTCTCCAATGTTGGTAAAGATCGACATGGCCACGCGGCCCAGCCGGTTGGTCAGCATCGACAGGCGGGTGGTGATCATCGCCGTCACGGCGATGTCGCCGGCGCTCGCCGTGCCCTGACTGTAAAGGTACAGCGCGCCAAGGATCGACACGACCGGCAGAATGCCCCCCAGCGTCATCAGCACCATGCGAAAGATCGCCGACAGATCGCCGAAATCCAGCGCGCGGGCGCGGTAGGTTTCCAGCGCCGCGCGGGTGGCGGCATCTTCGTCCTCATCCCGCGCGAACAGTTTGACCGTCGAGATGTTCGAAAAGGTGTCGACGATCTGCCCGGTGACGACCGTGCGCGACCCGGCGCGGGCCTTGGACAGTTTTTGCACCCGCGGGATGAAAAAACGCAGCGCCAGCGCATAGAGCACCGCCCAGACCGCAAAGACCCCCAGCAGGCGCACGTCGATCGCGCCCAGCAGCAGAAAGGCCCCGGCGAACATCGCCAGCGCGTAGACCACCACATCGGTTGTCTCCAGCACCAGATCGGTGAGAGAGCGCGCGACCTGTAGCGCCTTTTGGCTGAGCCGCCCGGCAAAGTCGTTCTCAAAGAACCGCATGGAATGGCCCATGACGTGGCGGTTCAGCCGTTGCAGCACCATCGGGAACAGGTTCGGCCCCAGCATGACGCCGGATACACCGGCATCAAAGACAAACAAAACCGGGCGGATCAGCAGGAAGAACACCAGACCAAAGACGATCAACCCCCAGTACGGCCCCCAAAAAGCCCCCTGCCCGGTGACCTCGGCCCCGTCGATCACCCAGCCGGTAAAGCGCGCGGCGACCAGTTCCGACACACCCGTCAGGGCGGTGATCAACACCGCCAGCAGGATCGGGCGTTCCGCACCTTTCAGCGCCCAGCGGGTGAAGGGCCACAGGCGTTGCGGCGGCGCGCCATCGGCGGGCTGGAACGGGTCGATCTGTGGCAGCAGGCGGCGGATCATTCGGCGGCCTCTGCCGCGTCATCGCCAAGAAATCCGCCTGATTGGCGGTCCCAGAACCGCGCGTATAGCCCGCCACGCGCCAGCAAGTCGTCATGTGTACCCTGTTCGGAGATGCGGCCCTGATCCAGCACGATGATCCGGTCCATGCTGGAAATGGTCGACAGGCGGTGCGCAATGGCCAGCACGGTCTTGCCCTCCATCACGCGGGACAGGGCGTCCTGAATGTTGGCCTCTACCTCTGAGTCCAGCGCGCTGGTCGCCTCATCCAGCACAAGGATCGGCGCGTCCTTGAGGATCGCGCGGGCAAGGGCGATGCGCTGGCGCTGTCCGCCAGACAGTTTCACCCCGCGTTCGCCCAGATAGGCCTCATATCCGGTGCGGCCCCGGAAATCGCCCAGTTCCAGAATAAACTCATGCGCCTCGGCGCGTTTGGCGGCGGCGATCACCTCATCCTGTGTGGCGTCGGGTTTGCCGTAGCGGATGTTGTCCAGCGCCGAGCGGTTGAACATCGCGGTTTCCTGCGTGACCATGCCGATGGCGCTGCGCAAACTGGCCTGCGTCACGGTCGATACGTCGGTGCCGTCGATGCGCACCTGCCCGCTTTCGGTGTCGTAGAGCCTGAGCAACAAGGACACCAGCGTCGACTTGCCCGCGCCGGACGCCCCGACAATGGCCAGCTTTTCCCCCGGTTTCACGGTCAACGACAGGTCGGCCACGCCGCCTGTGCGCCCGCCATAGGCAAATTCGACCGCGTCAAAGACGATCTCTCCCTCGGGCACCGCCAGATCCACGGCGCCGGACTGGTCGGTCAGCGCGTGCGGCACGCTGAGGGTGGACATGCCGTCCTCAACCTCGCCGATGTGGCCGTAAATCACCATCAGGGTAAAGCTGATCCAGCCGGTCATCTGCGCCAGCCGGATCGTCACCGCGCCGACGGCGGCGATGTCACCGGGGGACACGCCCGCGCTGCGCATGGCGATGGCGGTGCCGACCATGATCACCGGCAGCAGCCCGGCAATGAAGATCAGCCCAAGACGAAAGGCGGTGGTCGCCTCGCCAAAGCGCAGCGCCTTGCCGCGCAGGGATTCCATCGCGCCCAGCGCGCGGCGGTCCTCATGGCTGTCGCCGGCGAACAGTTTGACCGTCTTGATGTTGGAAATCGTGTCGACAACCTGCCCGGTGACCATGGCCTGCGCCTCTGCCCGCGCGGCAGAGCGCGCGCGGATCTGCGGCAGCATCAGCCGCAGGAACCCCAGATACAGCGCAAACCACCCCGCCAGCAGCAGCAGCATCAGCGGATGGATCGCCCCCAGCAGGACAGCGGTGCCGATCACCGTGGCAAGACCGAAGGTGACGGCGTTCACCGTCTCGATCACGATTTCGGTCAGCGAGCGCGCCGCCTGAACCTTTTTCTGCGCGATCCGGCCTGCGTAATCGTCATCGAAAAACGTCACCGACTGGCCAATGGTCCAGCGATACAGCCGTGCCAGCACCAGCTTGAAGATATTCGGCCCGATCATCACCGATTGCGTCAGCGCCAGACCGCCAAACAGCAGCGGTCGCGCCACCAGCAGCAGGGAAATGGCCAGCAGCACCAGCCCGCCGTGATCCGCCAGAAACCCCTGATCGACCGGGGTGTCCACGGCGTCGACCACCCGGCCCAGCAGGTACATCGACAACACCTCTGTCACCCCGGCGGCGACAGAGATCGCCACCCCCAGCCCGATGATCAGCCAACCGCCGCGCAGGGCCCAGAGGACAAACGGCCAGAGCCGGTCGGGCGGCATCCCGTCGGCCTGACGCTCCGGGTCCATCAGGTTCCCGGCGCGGTGGATAAAGCTTTCGTACAGGGTCCGCATCACTCCGCCGCCTGCGTGTCAGGATCAAGAAAGCCGCCCGATTGGCGCGCCCAGAAGCTGGCATATAGGCCGCCCTGCGCCAAAAGCGCGTCATGGCTGCCCTGTTCGACGATCCGGCCCTGATCCAGAACCAGAATGCGGTCCATCTGGGCGATGGTAGACAGGCGGTGCGCGATGGCGATCACCGTCTTGCCCATCATCATCCCGTAGAGGGTGTCCTGAATCGCGGCCTCTACTTCGGAATCCAGCGCGCTGGTGGCCTCATCCAGCAGCAGGATCGGCGCGTTCTTGAGGATCACACGGGCCAGCGTCACCCGCTGGCGTTGCCCGCCGGACAGTTTCACGCCGCGTTCACCGACGTGGGCGTCATAGCCGGTGCGCCCCTGCGGGTCCGCAAGGGTCAGGATGAAATCATGCGCCTGCGCCTGTTTGGCGGCGTCGATCATCTCTGCCTCTGTCGCATCGGGACGACCGTACAGGATGTTGTCGCGCACCGAACGGTGCAACAGCGCCGAGTCCTGCTGCACCATGCCGATGTTCAGCCGCAGACTGTCCTGCGAGACTTGCGAAATGTCCTGCCCGTCGATCAGGATGCGCCCCTGTTCCACGTCGTAGAACCGCAGAAGAAGCTTGACCAGCGTCGACTTGCCCGCCCCGGACCGGCCCACAAGGCCCAGCTTTTCGCCCGGCGCGATGGTCAGCGAAATATTGTCGAGGCCCCCGGACCCGCGCCCGTAATGGTGCGTCAGGTTTTCCAGCCGGATCTCGCCCCGGTCCATCACCAGCGGCTTGGCATCCGGCGCGTCCAGCAGGGTGATCGGCTGGGCAATCGTCTCCATCCCCTCGGCCACCACGCCAAGCTGGCGGAAAAACGTCGTCAGCGCCCACATGATCCAGCCGGTCATCGCGTTCAGCCGCAGGGTCAGCGCGGTTGCCGCCGCCACCGCCCCGGTCGAGGCCGCGCCCTGCATCCAGAGCGCGATGGCCCAGCCCACGACACCGACGATCAGCACTCCGTTCAGCAGCACCAGCACCACGTCCATCAGCGTATAAAGCCGCATCTCGATCTGAAAGGTCTGGCGCGTGTCCTCGATCGCCTCTTTGGCGTAGTCCAGTTCGCGCGAATGATGGGCGAACATCTTGACCGAGTGGATGTTGGTATAGCTGTCCACCACGCGGCCCGTGACCTTGCTGCGCGCGTCGGATGCGGCCTTGGACGCGGGGCCAACCCGCGTCACGACCCAGCGCATCAACACCGCGTACAGCGCAAACCAGACCACCAGCGGAATCATCAGCCGCGGGTCGGCATCGCCCAACAGCACCAGCGCCCCGATCAGATAGGCCAGCGAAAAGGTGATCGCGTCAAAGACCTGAAACACCGCCTCACCGGCGGCGGGCGGGGTTTGCATGATACGGTTGGCAATCCGCCCGGCAAAATCATTCTCAAACCAGCCGACCGACTGCCGCAGCACATGGGCGTGTGCGCGCCAGCGGATCAGCGTGCCAAAGTTGGGCATGACACCGTTGTTAAGCAACAGCACATCCAGCGCCTGCAACAGCGGACGCAGGAACAGGATGAACAGCCCCAGCCCGATCAGCGCCGTGCCATGGGTTTCCCAGACCAGCGTCGGATCGCCGGACAGGATGTCGACCACCCAACCCATCATCCAAAGCAGCCAGATTTCTACCGCCGCCACCAAAACCGAGGTCAAAGCCGTCCAGACAAAAAGGCCCCGGAACGGCCGGGCGTAGTCCATCAGGAACGGCAACAACCGCTGCGGCGGGACATCCTGTTGCGGATAAGGCGCATAGGGGTCGACGAGATTTTCAAAAAAGCGAAACATACCGGGGCGCTCCTCGGAGCCAATAGACAATGATAAGGTAAAACGGGTCTGGCCAAAGCCTGCCCGCGCGTGCAGGTCGGCTCAGCCGAAGCTGATATGAATCCTGTCACGCACCATCATGTCTCCCGGAGAAAAAGCTGAGTCGGGACTTTCTAGGACAGAAAATTCGGTCTGTCACCCCTCGTCGAGCCAGCGGCGCAGCTCTGCCTTGTCCGGGGCAAACCCCTCTGCGATCCAGTGATCTTCGGCGCGGCGCAGCGCCTCGCCAAGGGCCGGCCCCTGATAGTCTGGTATCAAGTCCTTGGCCTTCAAGGGAAATTTCGCTTCCGCGCCCTTGGTGATTGGCACAGCCATGTCCGTCGGCAGGGGGCTGCCGAAGCTGGCGGCGCGCAGGGCCATGACGTTCTGCGCCACCTCGGCCCCGTGCCGGTAGGCCAGTTCCGCCGGTCCCTGAGTGCTGCCCGTCAGATCGCGGTACAGCACCAAGGCCCGCTGCTGCGACTTGGACAGGCGCAGCGCCTCACCGTCGAAATAGCCCAGCACCGCCATGCGGGCCATCGGATCGGGTGCCTTGCCCAGCGCCGTCTCAAACATCAGATAGGGCCCCAATGCGGTGATCCCCGCGCCCGGAAGAACGTGGGCCAGAACGCCCAACCGCTCCATCACCGAGACGGCAACCAGCGGATCGGGCGCTTGCAGCAGCTTGACCATCTCATGCCCCACCCGTTCACGCGACAGCACGTCCAGCCCATCGATATTGGCGGCGATGGCGGCCAGTGCATCGGGGTCCATGCCCGCATGCGGATCGCCGTACCACGCGGAAAAGCGGAAAAACCGCAGGATGCGCAGGTAATCCTCTTTGATGCGGGTATCCGCATCGAGGATAAAGCGAAAGTGCCGCGCCTCCAGATCAGGCAAGCCGCCCAGTGGGTCGATCAGCGTGCCGCGCCGGTCGGCATAAAGCGCGTTCATGGTGAAATCGCGCCGCACCGCGTCCTCGTGCACGTCGTCGGCATAGCGGATCACCGCGCGGCGGCCATCGGTTTCCACATCGGCGCGGAAGGTGGTGATTTCAAACCCCTCACCCCCCGCCACCACGGTGATTGTGCCGTGGTCGATGCCGGTGGGCACCGTCTTGAGCCCCGCTGCCTTGGCCAGGTCCATGACCCGGTGCGGACGGGCATCGGTCGAGATGTCCACATCGCTGACCGGCACACCCAGCAGCGCATTGCGCACGCAACCGCCCACCGCATAGGCCAGATGACCGGCGTCCTCCAGCATCCCCATCACGGTCTGCGTCGCCGTCGAGGCCAGCCAGTCGCCGGTCACACGGGTCACGGCTGGACCCGGTCAGCCAGCCCGCGCAGCATCCGCGCCGTCGCGCCCCAGATGTAATAGGGACCAAAGGGCGCGGTGTAATACAGCCGACGCTGCCCGCGCCAGCGCCGCCCCTGCACCGAATAGCGCGCCGGATCAGTGACATGGGCATAGGGCACCATGAACACCTCATCGACCTCACCCGGCTCTGGCACCGGGGTGAAATCGCCATGCACAAGGCCGATGACCGGCGTGACCAAAAACCCGGTCACCGTCTCATGCGGCGGCAGCGTGCCCAGCACCTCAACCTGTGCCGGGTCCAGCGCCACCTCTTCATGCGCCTCGCGCAGGGCGGCGGCGGTCTCATCCGCATCACCCGGATCGACCTTGCCGCCGGGAAAGGCGATCTGGCCGGGGTGGTGTTTCAACCGGCTGGAGCGTTTGGTCAGGATCAGGTCCAGCCCGTCACGCCCCGGTTTGAACGCCGCCAGCACCCCTGCGGGGCGCAGCTTGCGCCCCTCGGGCAGGACAATCGTCGGGTTCAGGTCGAAATCCGAAGAGGGCGCGCCGGTGGTGTCCGGCGCGCGCCGCAGAGCCGCGATCTGGTCAGTCGTTGCCATCGGCGTTGAATCCCACGGTGGCCGGGTCCAGCTCATAATGCGCGCCGCAGAACTGGCAATCGGCGGTCACAAGCCCCTCATCCGTTGTCATATGGCCGATGTCCTTGGCCGAATAGATCGACAGGCTCTGGCGCACACGGTCCTCGGAACAGGTACAGCCAAAACGCACCGGCTGCATCTCAAACACGCGCGGCTGTTCCTCATGGAACAGACGCACCAGCAGGTCGGTCGGCGGCACGCTGGGACCGATCAGTTCCAGCTGTTCAAGGGTCGCAAGGTGGCTGTTCACCCGGTTCCAGTTTTCCTCGGTCTCACCGTCGACCAGATCCCCGGCCTGCAACAACCCCGCTTCGCCCGACCCGCCATCCTTGGCAAAGGGCGAGGCCTTGGGCATGTGTTGCAGCATGATGCCGCCCGCGCGCCAGTGTTCGGCGACCCCCGGTTCGGTCGAGCGGCCGTAGGACAGCGCGAAGGTGGTCGGCAACTGTTCGGACTGGGCGAAATAGGCCGCCGCACAGTCAGACAGGTTGTTGCCTGCGATGGGGGTAATGCCTTGATAAGGCTGCATTCCCTTGCCCTGATCGATCATGATCGCGAAATAACCCGCGCCCAGCTGTTCGAACGGCGGGGCGTCGGTGATGCGGTCGCGGTCAAAACTGGCATAGGCGCGGATGCGGGCGGGCTGGCCCTCTTCCTCGGGGCCGTAATAGTCGGTGGCGATCATCCGCACCGGGCCGTTGGTCTGGACCTGCAAGGACAACTTCCACCGCAGTTTGACGGTCTGGCCGATCAGCGCGGTCAGCAGCGCCATTTCCGCCACCAGCGCCTCGACCGGGGCGGGATAATCATGTTGTTGCAGGACGCCGGACAGTACGCCGTCAAGCCGCGCCACGCGGCCGCGCATGTCCGAACGGTCAAGCTGAAAGGGCAGGACTGTGTCGTCCCAGGCGATTTTGTTGCCGATGCTCATGGGGTTTCCTTGTCTGCCTTTGGCTGGCATATCGCGTCCATATAGGGCCATTGGGCCGGGACGCAAAGGGGGCCGGACATGACGCCACGGTTTGGCACACCGCCACAGGCGAAACGGCGGTATAGCCTGCGGCCCGGCGCATATGCAATCCTACCGCGCGATGGCCGTCTGCTGTTGACCCATCAGGCGGCGCCCTTGCCCGAGGTTCAATTGCCCGGCGGCGGGATCGATCCGGGTGAACACGCCCTGCAAGCGCTGCACCGCGAGGTGTTCGAAGAGACCGGCTGGCGTATTGCGCGGCCACGCAGGCTGGGTGCGTTCCGCCGGTTCACCTTTATGCCGGAATATGACCTCTGGGCGGAAAAGCTGTGCATTATCTATATCGCCACCCCGGTGCGCCCGCACGGCCCCCCGACCGAGGTTGGGCACGCAGCACTGTGGCGCACCCCTCGCGACGCAATACGCGAATTGGGGAATCCGGGCGACCGTGCCTTTGTAAAGCGCCACTTCGCGCTCAGATAACTGCGCCGTTGCCGATCAATCGGAGCCGTGCCGGTTCTTGAGAACATCGAATTCCAGCAGCGTCGCCGAGACATCGTCGCTCAGCTTGCCCGCGTTGCCCATCTGCGAAGTGAGACGCCAGAACATGTCCTCCAGGATGTCCGGCCCGGCACCGCACCGCGCGCTTTCGCGGAAAATCTGGACCAGACCGTCATCCCCCAGCATGTCGCCGTTTTTCATCACCGCTTCGGTGAAGCCGTCGGAGTAAAGCAGCAACAGGTCACCGGTTTGCAGGGTGAAATCGTGCTGATCATAGGACACCTCATCCACCAGCCCGATCGGCAGACCGCCATCGCCGATAAATTCGTGGCTGCCGTCCGGATGCAGCAGCAGCGCCGGGGAATGCCCCGCCTGCACCATGCGCATCCGCCCGGTGGACAGGTCCGCCGCGACATAGGCAAGGGTGAGATATTCCTCGACCCCCGGATCGGCAGACAGTCGTTGGTTCAGCATACGCGCCGTCTCTGCCGGTTCGCGCATCGCGAAAAACCGGTCGAATCGCCGTTCCAGCGCGACGTTCTGCTCCGGGAAGGTGGCGGACAGATAGCCCGCGACGCGCGCGGTCACCATGGCCGAGGTGATCCCGTGGCCCGACACGTCGATACTGTACAACCCCAGCCGTCCGAACCCCGGTTTGAACATACCCACAAGATCCCCTCCGACATGACCGCAGGGACGCAGAAGCAGGCTGACCCGCGAGGTCAGGATCTCTGTCATCCGTTCCGGCACCAGCGACTGCTGGATCGTGCGGGCCTGACGCAGATCGTTGTCGATGGCGGTGTGAATTTCACGCAATTCATCAAATGCCTCAGACACTTGGCGGTTTTTCTCGGACAATTGCCGTTCCATTGAGACAATGCGCTCGCCCGCCGTGATGCGCGCCCGCAGTTCCGGGGCGTTGACCGGCTTTGTCAGGAAATCGTCCGCCCCGGCATCCAGGCCCTCGGCGATGTCGCCTTTTTCGCTCTTGGAGGTGAGCAGGATGAAATACCCATAGCCCTCATTCTTCAACTCGCGGAAAAGACGGCAGAATTCCAGCCCGGACATCCCCGGCATCATCCAATCCGACAGCACAAGATCCGGCGGGTGTTGCCGACATATATTCAGCGCGTCCTGACCGGACTCTGCGGTCAGCACCTCATACCCCCAGCGGCGGACCATCGTTTCCACCATCTTGAGTTGCGCACGACTGTCGTCAACGACCAGAACGCGTTGAATTGCGCCAGTCACTACCGTCGGAATGCCTTTTCTCTGAATCTGCAAGGCGGACCTTTTCGAAACTGTCATCGGTTCGCGACAGCTGTAGGCACAGATCCTTAACGAGCCTTGAATGGTAAAATGCCGTTCATTCTTGGGGCCCGCTTTGCGTTTGGGAAAGATGCCATTTACCCCCGGCACTTATACACAGGCTGCCCGCCATGCCGTTTGTTGGCGCGTGGGTCATCGGGTGAGGCCCGCCTTGCAGCAGGGTCAAAATGATGGAGTCAGGGTATGATTGACTGGTCACGCGTGGATGAACTGGTGGATGAGATCGGACCAGAGGATTTCGGCGAGGTGGCAGATCTTTTTCTTGAAGAGGTCGAGAACGCTATAACCCATCTGGAATCCGGTGAGGGCAACCCGGTTGTCACCGAAGAACAGATGCATTTCCTGAAGGGCGCGTCCATGAACCTTGGGTTCGAAACGCTGGCGCAGCTCTGCCGGGCGGGTGAAAAAGCCGCCGCTGCCGGCACCCCTGAGGCGGTCAGCCCCGCAGAGGTGCGCAAAGCCTTTGAGGAGTCGCGCATCCAGTTTCAGAAGGGCCTTCCGGATCGGCTGGCCGCCTGACGGCCCCTGCTTCAGATCCTGCGATGTAACTCTGTCAGGTCGCGCGGCGGGCCATCGGCAAAGGCCTCGCGCCGCAGGCGGCGCATCCCATCGATCCAGCGATCCATGTCCGCCATCCGCCGTTGGGCAAATACCGCGGCCTCCGGGTGCGGCAGGATCAGGAACGTTCCGGCAGCAAGGCCGTCAATCACCGAACGGGCCACGTCATCCGCCGTCAGAACCCGGTCATGCGGGCGGGTCTGATCATCTGTCTCATCATACCCCAACAGCGGCGTCGCCACGTATAGCGGGCACACCACCGACACATGGATGCCCTCGTCCCCGTGTTCGATGGCCAAAGACTGCGCAAGGCTGACCGCCGCGTGTTTGCTGGCGGAATAGGGTGCGTCACCGATCTGGCTCAGCAACCCGGCGGCAGAGGCGACATTGACCAGCCAGCCTTCGCCGCGCGCCCGCATCCCCGGCAGAACCAGCCGCGCGGCGCGCAGATGCGCCATGACGTGCACATCCCAGCTATCCTGCCACAGGTCATCGGGCGCGCTGCACGGGCCGTCCATCGCGCCCCGCGCAAACCCGGCGTTCGAGATCAGCATGTCGATGCCGCCCAGCGCCGCCTCGGCCTGTGCCACAAGCCCGGCAATCTGTTCGGGATCGCGCAGATCGGCCGGCGCGGACCCTGCGCCAAGCGCCTTTGCCGTCTCAGCCAACCGCATACCGTTCATGTCCGTCAGGAACAGCCGCGCGCCCCCTGCCGCCAACCGGTCCGCCAAGGCACGCCCGATTCCCTGCGCCGCGCCGGTCAGCAGAACCCGCCGCCCCGCCAGCATCAGATCACAAACTGCGCGAGGATCTCATCCTCGGTGATGTCCTGATAGGTGAATCCGTGGGCGTCGAGACTGCCAAAAAGTGTCTGGAAATTCTCCGGCGCGGTTGTCTCGATCCCGATCAGGACAGAGCCAAAGTTGCGCGCGGATTTCTTGAGGTATTCGAAGCGGGCAATGTCATCGTCCGGCCCCAGCAACCCGAGGAAATCCTTCAGCGCGCCGGGACGTTGCGGCAACCGCAGGATAAAGTACTTTTTTACCCCCGAGTACCGCTGGGCGCGTTCCTTGACCTCTGGCAAACGCTCGAAATCGAAATTCCCGCCCGAGGTGACGCAGACCACCGTGCGGCCCGCAATCCCCTGCCCGAGATCCTGCAAGGCATCGACCGACAGCGCGCCCGCCGGTTCCAGCACGATCCCCTCAACATTCAGCATTTCAAGGATGGTCAGGCACAGGCGGTCCTCGTGGATGGTCAGCGAATTGGCCAGACCGACACCCTTGAGCCGCTCAAACGTCCGCTCACCGATCCGGGCCACCGCCGCGCCGTCCGCAAAGGTGTTGACCGACGGCAGCGCCACCGGGCGACCCGCCTGCAACGCGGCCCGCAGACAGGCCCCGCCCGAAGGCTCGACAAAGGTGTACTGCGTCTCTGTGCCGAAATAGCTGAGCATCCCCGCCGACAGCCCGCCGCCGCCCACCGGGATGACAAGGTGATCGGGCGCGCGGCCCAGTTGCTGTTCGATCTCGACCGCGACAGAGGCCTGTCCCTCGATCACATCCTCATCGTCGAAGGGCGACAGGAAATGCCCGCCCTCAGTGGCGCAGAACGCCTGCGCCGCCTTCAGGCAATCGTCGAAATAGTCGCCGGTCAGACGGATCTCGACCGCGTCGCCGCCAAACATCCGGGTCTTCTGGATCTTTTGCTGCGGCGTGGTGACGGGCATGAAGATCACACCCTGCACACCAAAATGCCGACACATGAAGGCAACGCCCTGCGCGTGGTTTCCGGCGGAGGCGCAGACAAACAGCACCTCGCCTTTTGCCTTGCGCATGGCATTGAACGCGCCGCGCAGCTTGTAACTGCGCACCGGGCTGAGGTCTTCGCGTTTCAGCAGCACCTCGGCCCCGAAACGGTCCGACAGATGGGCGTTGCGCAACAGCGGCGTCGGCGGAAAGACGTCGCGCATGGCGGCCTCGGCGGTCCGGGCCTTATCCTTGAAATCAGTCATGCCTCTGCTGTGGCCCAAGCCCGTGCCGCGCGCAAGTCAGTCAATGTCGCGCCCCTCGACACAGATACCATAAAGCGCTGTCAGGACCGACACGCCGATCATCGTTGCGAACCAGCCGACAACCACGCTGTAGACAAGGTTGATCAGCGATTGCGGATCGGGGTTCAACCACGCGGGCAATTGCACCAGCACGCTGAACCCGACAACGATCAGGGACAGGACAACAATTGTCCCGTGTTCCTTGGCCGTTGCAGCCCATGCCTCGCGCAGGGTCATTTTGCGATCAATCGCCCCGGCGGGCAGCATCACCCCGAAGCGGAAGAACAGATAAACCGCCATCGCGATCAGGGCAAACAGCAGCGGCAGTCCCGCACCGGGGGCGGCGGCCATGACAATGCCAATCGGGATCATGGCGGCGACCACAGCCAGTGCCACCAGCAGCGCGATCATCACCGACCGGCCCAGATAGGCCAGCACCAAACCACCCTGCCATGCAGGCAATGCGCCCTCGGGCACCTCTCCGGTCAGGACAAAACGGTGCCAGGCGACGGCGATCCACAGGCTTGCGACAATGGCCAGAAAAGCGGTCGCCAGAACCATCAGCGCCAGTCCCGGACTGACCACCACCTCTGTCGCGTCGCCGGTCGGTGTCGCCATCAGGATCAGCACCTGATTGACCGCCTGCACCGCGTAGAGAACCGCCGAGACGCGGAATGCGACCTCAAGGTTGTTAATCACCATCCAGAAGGAATGTTTGAAAACCTGCCAACCGCGCATGACCCACCTTTTCGCCAATCAATTGGAGTCAGGGGGTAGCACTCCGGTGCCCCGCGTCAACGGGCCTTCCTTGCAGGGTCTCGTAAAACAGGCTAATCCGCCCGCCAAACCGCCCAAAAGGACAGATCCATGACCGCGCCCAAGAAAGTTGTGCTCGCCTATTCCGGCGGCCTCGACACCTCGATCATCCTGAAATGGTTGCAGACGGAATACGGCTGCGAGGTCGTGACCTTCACCGCTGACCTTGGTCAGGGCGAGGAGCTGGAGCCCGCCCGCGAAAAGGCGTTGATGCTGGGGATTCCGGCGGAAAACATCTACATTGAAGACGTGCGTGAGGAATTTGTCCGCGATTTCGTCTTTCCGATGTTCCGCGCCAATGCGGTCTATGAGGGGCTGTACCTGCTGGGCACCTCCATCGCGCGCCCGCTGATTTCCAAACGTCTGGTTGAGATCGCCGAGGAAACCGGAGCCGATGCCGTGGCACACGGGGCCACCGGCAAGGGCAACGATCAGGTGCGGTTCGAACTCAGCGCCGCCGCGCTGAACCCCGATATCAAGGTGATCGCGCCGTGGCGGGAATGGAATCTGAACTCGCGCACCGCGCTGCTGGACTTTGCCGAAAAGAACCAGATCCCGATTGCCAAGGACAAGCGCGGCGAGGCCCCGTTCAGCGTGGATGCCAACCTGCTGCACACCTCGTCCGAAGGCCGCGTGCTGGAAGATCCTGCCGAGGAAGCGCCGGAATACGTCCACCTGCGCACGGTGAATCCCGAGGACGCGCCCGATACGCCCGAGATCATCGAAGTCACCTTTGACAAGGGCGACGCCGTGGCGATCAACGGTGAGGCCATGTCGCCCGCGACGATCCTCACCGCGTTGAACGACTACGGTCGCAAGCACGGAATCGGGCGTCTGGATTTTGTCGAAAACCGGTTTGTGGGTATGAAGTCGCGCGGCATTTATGAGACCCCCGGCGGCACCATCCTGCTGGAGGCCCATCGCGGCATCGAACAGATCACGCTGGACAGCGGCGCGGGCCATCTCAAGGACTCGCTGATGCCGCGCTATGCCGAGCTGATCTACAACGGGTTCTGGTACTCGCCCGAACGCGAGATGCTGCAAGCGGCCATCGACAAGTCGCAGGAACTGGTGTCCGGCACGGTCAAGCTGAAGCTGTACAAAGGCTCGGTCCGCTGCATCGGTCGCTGGTCCGACAACTCGCTGTACTCTGAGGCGCATGTGACCTTTGAGGACGACGCCGGGGCCTATGACCAGAAAGACGCCGAAGGGTTCATCACCCTGAACGCGCTGCGCCTGCGCCTGCTGGCAGCACGCAAGCGGCGGCTGGGATGACCTGACGCGGCTTCGCGTAACGTCACCCTATGCCTTGGCTCCCGTTTCGCGTCATACAGCGCGTGAAACGGGAGAATGACATGACACTCGATGAAATCGCGGACCTGTTGCGCAAGGGTCTGGCGCACAAGCCGCTGAACGACAGCTTGCGTTTCGATTGCGGCGACGACGGCGCGCTGCGCCTTGACGGCACCACGGTCGATCAGTCCGATGCCCCCGCCGACTGCACCATCCGCATTTCGCACGAAAACCTGTCAAAGCTGGTGCAGGGCAACCTGAACCCGATGACCGCCTTTGCCATGGGCAAGCTCAAGGTGTCGGGGGATATGTCGGTGGCGATGAAGCTGGGTCAGCTTCTGTAGGCGCGGCACCAGACCGGCCGCAAACGGCCGACCCCAAAAAATGTCGGCCGCGCAGAACCGGAGCCCCGGAAACGCGCGGCCGTTCACCGTACCCGAAACGCAGGTACGTCAACGCCGCATACTCGGCGGCGGTGACCGGGCCGACTGACTGGGGCCGGCCCGGCTAATGGATCACTTGGCGGTGACCACGGTCATGACCAGTTCGCCGTCCTGACGGATCGGACCGTCTTCCTTGGCGCCAAGGCTGTATTCAAAAATGCCGGTGGTCATGCCGCCGTCTTCGCCGTGCACCATGAGCATCAGCATGTCGCCGGCTGCAACCTCTTCGGTGAGGATGGCGGTCACGTCCATGTTTTCACCCTTGCGCAGCGGCGCGTGGCCGACAACGGGGCCCGGCTTCATGTCGGCACCGGTGCGGTGAACAACCAGCCAGCCATTGGCCGGGGCCACGATCTTGGCCGCTGAAACTGTGCCTTCGGCAACGCTCTGGTCCATGGCTTCGACCATCGGGGCCATGCCGTGCCCGCCAGCAAAAGCGGCACCGGCGAATGTCATCAAGGCGGCTGTAACAATCTTGAAAGTCATAGGTTTTCTCCCAGTCAGGGTTCGCAGCGCAGGCGGTCTTGCCGTCGCTTGCTGATCACAGTCACGAGGCCCGACCCAGAGAAGTTTCAGGCGGGCAAAAATTAATTTCGAGGTCACGCAGCACTCACCATTGGGTGATGTCACCCTGCCCCGGATTGCCAGACCGTGCCGCCGCAGGCAGGCTGATGGCAAAGGAGACCCCCCATGCCCCGTTTCATCTGTGTTCGCCCCGCCCTGTTGTCCCTACTGCTGGTGCTTGGCATCGCGGCCCAATCCCACCGCGCCCAAGCGGCGGAGATCATCGTCGCGGGGGGCTGTTTCTGGTGCGTCGAGGCTGATTTCGAAAAGGTGCGCGGCGTCCGCGAGGCGGTGTCGGGCTACACCGGCGGCAAAACCGCCAACCCGACCTACAAACAGGTGTCGCGGGGCGGCACCGGCCACTACGAGGCGGTCAAGATCAGCTTTGACGCGGGCAAGGTGTCTGATCGCGCGCTGTATGACCTGTTTTTCCGGTCGGTCGATCCCACCGATGGGGGCGGTCAGTTCTGCGACCGAGGCGAAAGCTATCGCACCGCGATCTTCTACAAGGATGCTGGCCAGAAGAACGCCGCCATTGCCGCCAAGGCAGAGGCCGAAAAGGCGTTGGGGAAAAAGATCGTCACCCCGATCCTGTCGGCCAAGGCGTTTTACCTCGCCGAGGATTACCATCAGGACTATTACAAAGGCTCGAAACGGGTTGTGACCCGGTTCGGTGTCGTCAAGCAAAGCGATGCCTACAAACGCTATCGCAAGGGCTGTGGCCGTGATGCGCGTGTCAAACAGCTCTGGGGCAGCGCCGCGCCCTTTGTGAACTAAGACGCCTGCGCAAGGTCAATTTCGACCCGGACCTGTCAGCCGTCACATGCGGAACACAACTCATGGATGCGCCACTTGGTCAGGGTGCGCGGCGGCGGCATCCTGCTTTCGGTCCCTGGCCATTTGGGCCGGGTTCCGCCTATGCGTGTATTTCGGACAACTTTCCGGCCAGAATCGGCTATCCTGACGCCGGCAGCGCGACCCTTATTTCTCGCGTGGATCGACTTTGAAAACACTTTTCCATGCGCTTGCGCTTGCTGAATTCATGACGAGAACATTTTAGAAGGATTTGCATCATGGCAAGTTTTGTACTTTCCGCATTCTCCAGCGTCGCCCGCAGCCTTGTTGGAAACGAATCCGGCTTTATCGGCAATACGGACGGTGAACTGGTGGTCTCTGCCGGAAGCGCCATCACAACCAGCGGTTCGATTACCAACTTTCTGAACGTGAACGGGATCGTCGGCGCGGCCAGCGTCAGCTCGCTGGACCGTGCGGTTGATGTTGGTGGTCTGGCGCTTGAGATGATTGTCGGGCCCACGGGGCATATCACCGCAAACCGCGGCGACACGATCTTTGGCGAAGTGTCCAATCACTTCTACCTCCTGAATGCCGGGACCATCACCTCGGGTGAGGACGCCGTTCAGATCGCGGATTCTGACGGCCACGCAAGCCTACGGGTCGTCAACAACGGGTCCATCATCGGGCTGTCTGACGGGATTGCTCTGGATGGGGGCACCACCACTTCGCGGATCGTCAACAACGGCGATATCATCGGGCAAGAAGGTTATGGTATCTACCAACAGTGGCAGACCGGGACCACTGGCACCGGAATCCTGCACAACACCGGTACGATTTCCGGGGCCAATGGCAGCTATACGGCATCCGGTGGCGTCGGGGCCAACTTTATCTACAACGCCGGAACGATGAGCGGGAACATCTATCTTGATGACGGAAACGACCGGTATGAGGGCGGGTCGGGCAAGATTGTCGGTCGGGTCTATGGCGATCAGGACGACGACACGCTGTCAGGCGGCGCGTTCCACGATGAATTGGACGGCGGCAGCGGCAATGACGTTTTGGTGGGCCGTGGCGGCGACGATTACCTGTTCGGGGGCGCGGGGAACGATTTCCATCTCGGCGGCGAAGGCAACGACGAGATGGATGGCGGCGCCGACAACGATGTTCTGAACGGCAACGCCGGGGACGACACCATCAGCGGCGGGTCCGGCGCGGATGTCCTTGTCGGGCAGGACGGCTCTGACAACATGGACGGTGGCATTGGCAATGACACGATGGACGGCGGCAACGGGAACGACGCGTTGTCCGGCGGCGGCGACAACGACGTGCTGCGCGGCGGCGCCGGAGAGGATGTCCTGGATGGTGGCACCGGGCTGGATTACCTGACCGGCGGCGCGGATGCGGACGTCTTCCTGTTTTCCAGCACCGCCAATGCGGGCCTTGGGGCCACACGGGACCAGATCCTCGACTTTGAGCAGGGCGTGGATATCATCAACGTGGTGTCGATGATCCCCGGAGTCTTTACCTTTGTCGGCACCGGGCCGTTCACCGGGGCCAATCAGATCCGGGTGATCGAAACGGCGACCGGATCGTCCATCGTGCAGTTCAACACCGATGCGGATCTGGCAGCCGAGGCAGAAATCCGCGTCGGCGGTGTGACCGGGCTGACAGCGGACGATTTTGCGCTGTAAGCGCGGTCAGCCGCCAAAGTCCTGAACGTCGCGCAAGTCGGGGATCACATCGGCGGTCCCTTGTCGCGTGACCATGATCGCCCCGGCGATCATCGCCTGCCCGATGGCCTGATCCATCGGCAGACCCCGGTCCAGACCGGCAAGGACATAACCGGTAAAGGTATCCCCTGCCCCGGTTGTGTCCACCGGTGTCACCTTGACCGCCGGAAAGACCTGCGTCTGTCCGGTGTCGGTGTTGTGCCAGCGTGCGCCATCGCCGCCCAGTGTCACGATCACATCCCGCACCGGCAAGACCTCTGGCGCAAGGCCACTGGCCTCTTGCAGTTGCCGGGCCTCGACCTCGTTCAGGAACAGCATGTCCAGCATTGGCAGGACCGCCTGCACCGCCTGTGCGTCAAAGGGTGCAGCCGCATAGGCCACGCGCAGTCCCCTGGCCGACGCCATTTCCACCGCTTCGCGTTGACCGTTGGTTTCGTTCTGGGTCAGGAAGATGTCGGTAGATTGCGCATCCCCGAGTGCAGCGGAAATGTGGTCCTGCGGAAGCGCCTGATTGGCGCCGGGGTAAAGGATGATGTTGTTTTCGCCCGCGTCGTCGATGGCGATCAGGGCGTTGCCCGTGTCGGTGGATACAGTGAGTATATACTGTGTATACACTCCGTATTCCATCAGACGCTCCACCGCCCAGCCGCCGTCCGGCCCGACTGCGCCGATATGCACACAGCGCGCCCCAGCGCGTGCGGCGGCGACGGACATGTTGGCCCCCTTGCCACCCAGACCGCGCCGAAACGACCGCGCGGCCAGGGTTTCTCCGGGTCCGGGCAAATGCGGCACGCGGTAAAACAGATCCGCGTTGATCGAGCCAAGATTGAAGATCGTCATATCGTTTCTTCTCTCCGAAGATACTCTGTCGCCGCGCCTGACCGTCCTGCCGCGCCCTAACTGATCTTGGCAGCGGCCAGCACCGCCATGTTCAGAATGTCATTGGCGGTCATCGAGGTCGAACAGATCTGGATCGACTCGTCGACCCCGGCAAGGATCGGACCGATCACCGTGGCCCCCGCCATCTCCTGCATCAGCTTGACCGAGATCGAGGCAGAGTGCCGCGCGGGCACGATCAGGATATTGGCCGGTCCCGTCAGGCGCTGGAACGGATAGCTTTCCTGCGCCTTGACGTTCAGGGCGACATCCACCGTCATCTCGCCCTCGTATTCGAAATTCACTCCGCGCCGGTCCAGCACGCGCGGCGCGACATGCATCTTTTCCGCCCGCTCAGAGACCGGGTATCCGAAGGTGGAAAAGCTGACAAAGGCCACCCGCGGCTCCAGCCCAAGGTGCCGCGCGACACCGGCGGCGCGTTCGGCGATGGTGGCCAGATCCTCTTCGTCCGGCCATTCGTGCACCAGAGTATCCGAAATCAGAACGATACGCCCCTTGTGCAGCAGCGCCGTCACCCCGGCCGCGCCATGCGAGGCGTCCGCGTCGAACACGTGGTTGACCAATTCCATCACATGCGCCGATTTGCGGGTCGCCCCGGTGACCAGCCCGTCACCATGACCGTGCGCCAGCATCAGCGCGGCAAAGACATGCCGATCCCGCGCCGCGAGGCGGTGGATGTCCTGACGATCCATGCCCTTGCGCTGAAGTCGGTCGTAGAGAAAGTCCTTGTAGGTGTTCAGATGGCGGGTGTTGGCGGCGTTCACCACCTCCAGTTCGCGCACCGCGTCATGCAGGCCCGCCTCTTCGAGCTTTTGTTTCACGTCCGCCTCACGGCCGACGACCGTTGCCTTGCCCAGACCAGAGCGTTGGTACATGACCGCCGCGCGCAGCACGCGCGGGTCATCGCCCTCGGCAAAGATCATCCGCGCCTGCGCGGCGCGGGCACGGCTGTTGATCGACCGCAGGATCGAGGCGGTCGGGTCCATCCGGGTTTTCAGGTTGTGCTCATAGGCCTCGATATCGACGATGGGCCGCCGGGCGGCCCCTGTCGCCATGCCCGCCTTCGCCACGGCGGGCGGAATGCGGTGGATGAGGCGCGGATCAAACGGTGTAGGAATGATGTAATCGCGGCCAAAGGTCAGCGATTTGCCATAGGCCAGCGCCACCTCGTCCGGTACATCCTCTCGTGCGAGTTCGGCCAGCGCCTGCGCGCAGGCGATCTTCATCTCGTCGTTGATGGCGCGGGCATGGATATCCAGCGCCCCGCGAAAGAGGTATGGAAAGCCAAGGACGTTGTTGACCTGATTGGGATAGTCGCTGCGCCCGGTGGCGACGATGGCATCCACGCGGACCTCATGCGCCTCTTCGGGGGTGATTTCCGGGTCCGGGTTCGCCATGGCGAAGATCACCGGGTTGTCCGCCATGCTGGCGACCATGTCCTGCGTCACAGCCCCCTTGGCGGAGACGCCAAGGAACACATCCGCCTGCACCATCGCCTCTTCGAGGGTGCGCAGTTCGGTTGTCACCGCGTGGGCCGACTTCCACTGGTTCATGCCCTCGGTGCGGCCCTGATAGATCACACCCTTGGTGTCGCAGATGATGCAGTTCTCATGCTGCGCGCCCATGCGTTTGAGCAATTCCAGACAGGCGATACCCGCCGCCCCTGCCCCGTTCAGGACGATCTTCACATCCTCGATCTTTTTGCCCGAGATGTGCAGCGCGTTCAGCAGACCGGCGGCGCAGATCACCGCCGTGCCGTGCTGGTCATCGTGGAAGACCGGAATGTCCATCTCTTCCTTGAGCCGTTGCTCAATGATGAAACACTCTGGCGCCTTGATGTCCTCAAGGTTGATGCCGCCAAAGGTCGGCCCCATCAGCCGGACCGCCTTGCAGAATTCGTCCGGGTCCTCAGTATCCAGTTCGATGTCGATGCTGTTCACGTCGGCAAACCGTTTGAAAAGCACGGATTTGCCCTCCATCACCGGTTTGGAGCCCAGCGCGCCAAGGTTCCCAAGGCCCAGAACCGCCGTCCCGTTCGAGATCACGGCCACAAGGTTGCCCTTGTTGGTATAGTCGTAGGCCAGTTCGGGATTTGCGGCGATATCCTCACAAGGCACAGCCACACCCGGCGAATAGGCAAGGCTGAGGTCGCGCTGGGTGGTCATGGGGACGGTGGCCTGCACCTCCCATTTGCCCGGCGTCGGTTCCAGGTGGAAGGCAAGCGCCTCTTCGCGGGTGAATCTGGCTTTGGACATGTCCCCTCCATCCAGCGGATTTTGCGGTTTTCCCCGCGCTTTGACAGCCTTAATGTCACGCGAAATCGTCGGGGGAAAGCTACGTGAGCGCTAACAGGTCGGGAAAGGGTGCGTCCGGGGACACACCCGTCACGCCAATGATGGCCCAGTACCTTGAGATCAAGGCGGGCTACCCCGATGCGCTGCTGTTTTACCGCATGGGCGACTTCTATGAGATGTTCTTTGACGACGCGGTGGCGGCCAGCGCGGCGCTGGACATCGCGCTGACAAAACGTGGCAAACATGCGGGCGACGACATCCCGATGTGCGGCGTCCCGGTGCATGCGGCAGAGGGCTATCTGCTGACGCTGATCCGCAAGGGGTTTCGTGTCGCCGTGGGCGAACAGCTGGAAAGCCCGGAAGAGGCCAAAAAGCGCGGATCGAAATCCGTTGTAAAACGTGACGTGGTGCGGCTGGTCACGCCCGGCACCCTGACCGAGGAATCGCTGCTGGAGGCGCGTCGGCACAACTATCTGGCCGCGCTGGGCAATGTGCGCGACGACTGGGCGCTGGCATGGGCGGATATCTCGACCGGGGCGTTTCACGTGATGCCTTTGGGGCGCGCCCGGATCGGTGCGGAACTGGCCCGGCTGGCCCCCTCCGAGGTGCTGGCGTCCGAGGGGGTTGAGGACACGCTGCGCGACGTTCTGACCGATCTGGGCTTGGACGCGACCGTGCTGGGCGCGGCGTCGTTTGAGTCAGGTGCGGCGGAATCACGGCTGTCGACGCTGTTCAAGGTGCAGTCACTGGCCGGATTCGGGACCTTCGACCGGGCGGAACTGTCGGCGATGGGTGCGCTGGTCGACTATCTGGACATCACGCAAAAAGGGCGGCTGCCGATCCTGCGTCCGCCACGTCAGGAACAGGTCTCGCGCATATTGCAGATCGATGCGGCCACGCGGCGCAACCTTGAACTGACCGAAAGCCTGCAAGGCGGGCGGGCAGGGTCGTTGTTGTCGGTGATCGACCTGACGGTGACCTCTGCTGGGGCGCGCCTGCTGGAACGGCGCGTGGCATCACCCTCACGCGATCTGGCAGTGGTACAAGAGCGGCTGGAGGCAGTCGGCTGGGGGGTCGAGGGTCCGATGACCGACACCCTGCGGGACGCCTTGAAAAGCGTGCCGGACGTGGATCGCGCGTTGTCGCGGCTGGGTCTGGACCGGGGCGGTCCGCGTGACCTGTCCGCCGTGCGGGCGGCGCTGGGACAGGCTGGCGTGATCTCTGCCCGTTTGGCGGGCATGGACCTGCCCGACCTGCTGGGGCGCTCTGTTGAGGCGCTGACCGGACAAGACGACCTGTTGGGCCTGCTGGACGCCGCGCTGGTGGCCGAACCCGGCCTGCGCGTCAGCGATGGTGGCTTTGTCGCATCCGGCTATGACACCGCGCTGGACGAGGCGCGAACCCTGCGGGACGAGGGCAGGGGTGTGATTGCCCGGATGCAGGGGGACTACGCCCAGGAAACCGGTGTCACATCGTTGAAGATCAAGCATAACAATGTGTTAGGGTATTTCATCGAGACAACCGCCGTCCATGCGGAAAAGATGTTTGCGCTGTCGGAGCGGTTTATCCATCGCCAGACCACCGCCAATCAGGTGCGGTTCACCACGGTCGAGCTGAACGAGTTGGAGCGGCGCATCCTGAATGCGGGCAATGAGGCGCTGGAGATCGAGCGCCGGATCTTTGAAGCGTTGCGGCAGGCCATCCTGACCGCAGCACCGGTGCTGTCCGAGCTGGCGCTTGGGTTGGCGGAAATTGACCTGTCGCTGGGTCTGGCGGAGCTGGCCCGCCAACGCGACTGGTGCCGCCCGACCGTGGACAATAGCCGTGCCTTTGCTGTGTCCGGCGGGCGGCATCCCGTGGTCGAGGCCGCACTTGCTGCCAGCGGCACGCCATTTATCGCCAATGACTGCGATCTGAGCGCAGAGGGGCAGGGCGCGGCTGTCACCTTGCTGACCGGTCCGAACATGGCGGGTAAGTCGACCTATCTGCGTCAGAACGCGCTGATCGCGCTGTTAGCACAGATGGGCTCTTTTGTGCCTGCGCAATCGGCGCATGTGGGTCTGGTCAGTCAGATCTTTAGCCGGGTGGGTGCCAGTGACGATCTTGCCCGCGGGCGATCCACCTTCATGGTTGAAATGGTCGAAACCGCTGCGATCCTGAATCAGGCCGACGACCGTGCCTTGGTGATCCTGGATGAGATCGGGCGCGGCACGGCGACCTATGACGGCTTGTCGATCGCGTGGGCCACGCTGGAACACTTGCAGGCCGTCAATCGGGTGCGCGGCCTGTTTGCCACGCATTACCATGAGCTTACCGCCTTGGCGGGTAAGCTGGAGGGCGTCACCAACGCCACCGTAGCGGTCAAGGAATGGGACAATGAGGTCATTTTCCTGCACGAGGTTCACGCAGGGGCCGCAGACCGGTCCTATGGCGTGCAGGTGGCGCAACTGGCCGGGCTGCCTGCGCCGGTCATCACCCGCGCGCGCGCCGTGCTGGAAGCGCTGGAAAAGGGGGAGCGTGAGCGCACCTCACCAAAGGCGCTGATTGACGATCTGCCGCTGTTTTCAGCCGCCGCCCGCGCGCCGGAACCTGTGGTTTCACGAGAAACATCAGCGGTTGAAGACAAGCTGCGCGAGATTTTGCCCGATGATCTGTCCCCGCGCGACGCCTTGCAGGCGCTTTATGACCTCAAGGGCCTGCTGGACTAGCGCCGTCTGGCGCTGCGTTACCCCCGGACAGCAAAACGGGCGCCCGTGGCGCCCGGTGCAGGATCGGGTGAAGCCCGCAGTTCAGGACGCGGGCATTGAGCTGACGCCGACCTGTGCGGGGCGCAGCAGGCGATCATACAGCATGAAACCCTCTGCCGAGACCTGAATGATGTCGCCTGCCTTGGTGCCGGGCAGCGGGGCCTCAAACATTGCCTCATGCTCTTGCGGGTCGAACCGGTCACCGACCTTGGGGGTGATGCGCGTCACACCGTGGCGTTCAAACACCTTGAGCAGCTCCTTCAGCGTCAGTTCGACCCCTTCGACCAAGGGGCCAGAGGCCTGAGCGCCGTCCTCTTGTGCCGCCGCCAGCGCACGGTTGAGGTTGTCATAAACCGGCAGCAGGTCGCGCGCGATGCGGGTGCCGCCATAGGCCTGCGCCTCACGCCGGTCCTTTTCGGCGCGTTTGCGGGTGTTCTCTGCGTCCGCGAGGGCGCGCATGAACTTGTCCTTGAAGTCGTCCCGCTCTGCGCGCAATTCATCAATTGCGAGGGCCACGTCGTCAATTTCCTCGTTCAGGTCGGCCTGCTCTTCATCGGCGGCCGCATCGATATCGTCGAGAAAATCATCCTTTTTCGGGTCTGCCATGCCTTCTACCTTTAACTCCGGTCGGCGATCATTCGGCCGACCAGTTGAGCCGTGTAATCCACGATCGGAACGATCCGACCATAATTCAGGCGCGTCGGTCCGATCACGCCCACCGCACCAATGATCTTTCGGTCCGCGTTCATATATGGAGACACCACCAGAGAGGAACCCGAAAGTGAGAAAAGTTTGTTCTCGGACCCGATAAAAATGCGCACCCCTTCGCCTTCGTCCGCGAGTTCGAGGAATTCGGCGATGTCCCGCTTGCGCTCCAGGTCGTCGAACAGGCTGCGGATTCGGTCAAGTTCTTCCTGAGCGGAATCCTCTTCGAGCAAATTTGCCCGGCCACGCACAATCAGACGCTCGGCGCTATCGCCCTGACCATCCCAGACGGCGATCCCGGCGTCGATCAGGTCAGCGGCCAAGCCGTCGATTTCACGCCGGCGGCGCGAGATTTCCGACTGCATGGTCTTGCGCAATTCACTGAGAGTACGGCCCTCGACCAGCGCATTGGTAAAGTTCGCGGCCTCACGCATGGCGCTGGGGGTCAGGCCCGGAGGCGGGGTAAAGACGCGGTTTTCCACATGGCCATCGGCAAAGACGATGACCACCAGCGCCCGGTCCCGCGCGAGGCTGACAAATTCGATATGTTTGAGCGGGGCCTCATGTTTGGGCGACAGCACCAGCGACGCGCCATGTGTGACACCCGACAGGGCCGATCCGACCGCGTCCAGAAGACCCGACACATCGCCCGCGTTGCGGCCCAGCGTGGCGTCCAGCTTTTCCCGGTCGTGGTGATCCAGATCGCGTACTTCCAACAGGCTGTCGACAAACATCCTGAGGCCAAGCTGCGTCGGAATACGACCTGCTGAAACATGCGGACTGTCAAGCAGACCGAGAAACTCAAGATCCTGCATCACGTTGCGAATGGTCGCGGCCGAGACCTTTTCCGACAGGGTGCGGGTCAGCGACCGCGATCCGACGGGATCGCCGCTGGTCAGATAGCCCTCGACCACGCGGCGAAACACCTCGCGCGAGCGGTCGTTCATCTGTGACAGGAGTTCGCTTGCCTCAGTCATCACCTTGCCCTTGTAAGTGCCATTAAAGAGCGCGTGGCCGGAACGTCAATCGGGGTTGCATATCCGGGGTTCGGCTGTCTATCCCGGACATGACCAGCAAAGGGGACATATCATGCGACCGTCAGGACGTGATCTAAGCGAAATGCGCGCCGTTTCAATCGAAACGGATGTGACAAAGCATGCCGAAGGATCGTGCATGATCCGGATGGGCGACACGCATGTGCTGTGCACCGCGTCGCTGGAAGAGCGCGTGCCGCCCTTCATCAAAGGCTCTGGCCAGGGTTGGGTGACGGCGGAATATGGCATGCTGCCCCGGTCGACATCGTCCCGGATGCGGCGCGAAGCCCAAGCAGGCAAGCAAGGGGGGCGCACGGTCGAAATCCAGCGCCTGATCGGGCGCGCGCTGCGCGCCGGCGTGGACCGCAACGCCTTGGGCGAGCGGCAGATTACCGTGGATTGCGATGTGATTCAGGCCGATGGCGGAACGCGCTGTGCCTCGATCACCGGCGGCTGGGTGGCGCTGCGTCTGGCGGTCAACAAGCTGTTGAAAGCCGGGGACATCGTCAGCGATCCGCTGATTTCCGAAATCGCTGCGGTCAGCTGTGGTCTTTATGCCGGTCAGCCGGTGCTGGATCTGGATTATCCCGAGGATTCCGAGGCCGGTGTTGACGGAAACTTTATCCTGCGCGCCGATGGCCGTCTGATCGAGGTGCAGATGAGCGCCGAGGGGGCGACGTTCTCACGCGATGAGATGGGCAAACTGATGGACCTCGCTGAAAAAGGCGTGGGCGAATTGGTCGCGGCACAGCGGGCGGCGGTTGGCTGATGCGACGCTTTACCGGGGATCGGCTGCTTGTCGCGACGCATAATCGCGGCAAGCTGGAGGAAATGACGCATCTGCTGGCGCCCTACGGCGTGGCCTGCGTCGGCGCCACCGCGATGAATCTGCCAGAACCGGACGAAACCGGAACGACCTTTGTCGAAAACGCCCGGATCAAGGCCCATGCGGCGGCAAAGGCCACCGGATTGCCCGCGTTGTCCGATGATTCCGGCATCGAGATTGACGCTTTGGGCAAGGCTCCGGGTGTTTATACCGCAGATTGGGCTGAAACCCCGACTGGACGAGATTTTGTGATGGCCATGGAAAAGTCCCACAAGATGTTGCTTGATGCGGGCGCGCCGGAACCCTGGACAGCGCGGTTTTGTTGTACCCTTGTCTTGGCTTGGCCGGATGGCGAGGACGCGGTGTTCCCCGGAGTGATGGAGGGCAGGGTGGTTTGGCCGATGCGCGGATCGCAAGGCCATGGCTATGATCCGATTTTTCAGCCGCAGGGCTATGACGTGACCTTTGGTGAAATGGATCGCTGGGAAAAGAACCGGATTTCGCATCGCGCGGATGCCTTCCGCAAGCTTGTGGCCGGATGTTTTGGCCCGGAGTAATCTGGAAAACTGGCAGGTCGGCGGGTTTGGGCTGTATGTCCACTGGCCGTTTTGCGAGGCCAAATGCCCTTATTGCGACTTTAATAGCCATGTGGTGTCCCGCGTGGACCAACGCCGCTGGGCCCGAGCGATGGCCGATGAAACCCGCCGGGCCGGGGCGGAAACGCCGGGGCGGGTGTTGGGGTCGATCTTTTTCGGTGGCGGGACTCCGTCTTTGATGGAGCCGGAAACCGTTTCCGCGGTGATCGAGGCCGCGCGGGACTGCTGGACCTTTGCCAATGACATTGAGATTACACTGGAAGCCAATCCCCGGTCGGTCGAGGCCGGTCGATTTGAAGGGTATGCGCGGGCAGGGGTGAACCGGGTATCACTGGGCATTCAGGCCTTGCGCGCGCCGGATCTGAAACGTTTGGGCCGCCTGCACGATGTCGGTGAAGCCAAAGCCGCCTTTGACGTTGCCCGATCAGTTTTTGAGCGGGTGAGTTTTGACCTGATCTATGCACGGCAGGACCAGACGCTGGACGATTGGCGGAGAGAGCTGGGGGAAGCCCTGGACATGGCCGTCGACCATCTGTCGCTGTACCAGTTGACGGTGGAGGAAGGGACGGCCTTTTGGGATCGTGCGCGGGCCGGGGGATTACGCGGTCTGCCCGGTGAAGACCTTGCCGCTGATATGTATGAGTTGACGCAGGACCTGTGTTCGGCGGCGGGCTATGACTCCTACGAGGTGTCCAACCACGCGCTGCCCGGCGCGCAGTCGCGGCACAACCTGATCTATTGGCGCCATGGGGACTGGTTGGGCATTGGTCCGGGCGCGCATGGACGAATTGGAACAGCGGAACAGCGGCGGGCCACCGTTGCCTGGCGACAGCCCGGTCTTTGGCTGGAAAAGGCCGAAGCCGGAAGCGGGCTGGAGAGCCGGATGACGCTGGACCTACCGGATCAGGCAGGTGAATACCTTATGATGGGGTTGCGCATGGATGAAGGTCTAGATGTAGAGAGGCTACATAGACTTGATCCGGCCATGGCCAGCGCCGAAGCGATCATTGAAATGCAGGCGCTTGGCCTTGTGACACGCGCCGGGCCGATGTTGCGGACCACCGCCAAAGGGCGGTTGGTCCTGAACTCTGTGGTTGCGGCCTTGATGCCCTGACGGGTCAGCGGGCGGCGCTGAGAAGACCGCAGAGCGCGTCGAGATGCTCTAGCGTGTCGTATGAGATCGTAACCCGGCCCGCGTCCTGACCCGGTTGGTGATCAATCCGGACTTTCATCCCCAAAGCGGCGCTAAGATCGCCCTCAAGCGCACGGGTGTCAGCGTCCTTGTCCATCTCAAAGCCGCCGCTGGGAGCCTTTTTACGCGGTTTTCCCTCAGGTGAGCCCTGTTTGACGAGTTTTTCCGTGTCCCGCACGGAAAGACCTTTGGCCACAACGGTTTCCGCGAGGGATTCCGGGTTAGGAGATGTGATCAGGGCGCGGGCATGACCTGCGCTGAGACGCCCCTCTGAGACGTGCTGCTGGATTGCTTCCGGCAGGTTCAGCAACCGCATGAGATTTGCGATGTGACTGCGGCTCTTGCCAAGTGCCTCTGCCAGCTTTTCCTGTGTGTGGCCAAACTTGAACATCAACTGCTTGTAGCCTGCCGCCTCTTCGATGGCGTTCAGATCCGCGCGTTGGATATTTTCGATAATGGCAACTTCAAGCACTTCGGTATCGTCAAAGTCCCGGACAAGAACGGGAACCTCATGCCGTTGCGCCATCTGGGCGGCCCGCCAGCGACGTTCGCCAGCGACAATTTCAAATTTGTCCGCCTCATGCGGGGAGGGGCGCACGATGAGCGGTTGCAGGACCCCCTTTGTCCGGATCGATGCCGCAAGTTCGTCCAGTTGAGTCTGGGTGAACGTACGGCGCGGCTGATCCGGATTTGGGACCAGAGATTCAATCGGAAGCATACGATCGGCGCGACGCGAGGCGTCCGATTGGCTGGGGGCCTCTTGTGCCGGTGCCACATCCGCCATGAGTGCCGACAAACCGCGGCCAAGGCCGCGACGGGTGTCTTTCTTGGGTTTTTCGGCCATGCCTGTCCTCTTTTTATGTTGGCGGTCAGGCCGCGCGTTGGTCGTTTTTCTTCACCAGTTCCTCGGCCAAGGCACGATAGGCTTGCGCCCCTTTGGACGATGTATCGTAAGCCAGAACCGGCAGCGCGTATGACGGCGCTTCGGACACGCGGACATTTCGCGGAATGACGGTGGTGAACACCAGATCGCCGAGGTTGGCGCGGGCATCTGCCTCTACATGTTGCGACAGATTGTTACGAGCGTCATACATCGTGAGAACGATGCCTTCGATTCTCAGCGCGGGATTGGCGCTTTGACGGACTTCGCGAATTGTCAGCATGAGTTGGGACAGGCCCTCAAGCGCAAAAAACTCACTTTGTAGAGGAACCAGGACCGAGTGCGCCGCGACCATGGCGTTGACCGTCAACAGGTTCAGCGAAGGCGGGCAATCGACAAGGATCACGTCGAATCCGTAGCTGTCCAGAGCCGGTTGACGGAGCGCATCATGCAAAAGAAAGCTGCGTTTTTCGTTGGAATAAAGCTCTATATCCGCAGAGCTGAGGTCCACCGTGGCCGGTATCAACGACAAATTTTCCGTCGACGTGGGCAAAATCACATCCGTAACGGCAACATCGCCCAGCAGAAGATCGTAGGTCGTGTATTCACGATCTTCGGTTTCGACGCCAAGGCCGGTGGAGGCATTGCCCTGCGGGTCAAGGTCAACCACCAGAACTTTTTGCCCTTGTTCGCAAAGCGCGGCCCCAAGATTGATGGTCGTCGTGGTCTTGCCGACACCGCCTTTCTGGTTTGCGATGGCGATGATTCTAGGACCCGCGGGGCGTGTCGGATCAGACATGAACAAGGTCTCCGATTTCCAAGACTACAGCGTTTGGATTTGTCTTACTTGTATGCGGGGTGCAGGAGAATTGCCATTGGGTCCGTGCATCTTCGACCTCTTTTCCCCAGGTTTCGCCTTTCATAAACAAGGCTGTGCCGGAATGGGACAGGTGCCTTGCCGAGAAATCGAGCAGTTTTGACAAAGGGGCAAGCGCGCGGGCAGAGAGGGTGGTTGCGTCCTGTGGAGGAGCCTCCTCAATCCGCTGCGTCAGCACCTTTGAAGTCATGCCGGTTTCACGAATGACGGTCCTGAGAAAGGTGGCCTTTCGGGTGTCTGATTCGATCAGGATCACAGGCCGGTCAGGGGCAGTTTCAGCCTTTAGAATTGCAACGACAAGTCCCGGAAACCCGCCGCCGCTGCCCAGGTCGACCCATGCCCCTCTCGGATTGTGGTCCAGCGCAGCAATCTGAGCCGAATCGACGAAGTGCCGCTGGATGACGTCGCTCAACGTCGAACGCGCTATGAGATTGATGCGGGGATTCCATTTTTCCAGCAAGGAAAGATAGTGTTCCAAACGCTCCAATGTTTCACGTGAAACATCGCAACCCAGAGCCTGCGCCGTAATCATACAGCGTCTTTTCTGCCAAACTGACGGATCTTTGCCAAAATCAACGTCAAAGCCGCCGGGGTCATTCCGTCAATGCGACCGGCCTGCGCAATTGTCTCAGGACGTGCACGGGACAGTTTGCTTTTGAGCTCATTGGACAAGCCTTGAAGGGCGTCAAAGTCAAAAGACTGAGGAATCCCAACCGCTTCATCCTTCTTCAGGATCGCGACGTCGCGCGCCTGACGATCAATGTAGTTGGCATACAACGCTTCACGCTCCAACTGCCGCGCTGTATCGTCATCAATGTCTGACAGCGCGGGATCGAGTCGCGCAACCGTTTCAAACGTCACGTCCTTGAAGGACAACAATTGGAAAGCACTCCGGCGTGTTCCATCCAAATTTACATTCACACCCGCCTGGCGGACGTCACTGGGTGAGAATTGCGCGTCTTCAAGCCGCCCGCGCGCCGCGCTCAAAGCGGAGAGCTTTTTCTCAAAGTGATCCCGACGGCCCATCGACACTGTTCCCAAGGACATCGCCTTGGGTGTCAGCCGTTGATCCGCATTATCAGCCCGAAGTGACAGGCGAAACTCCGCACGGCTGGTAAACATTCGATACGGTTCACTCACGCCGCGGGTTGTCAGATCATCCAGCATGACGCCGATATAGCTGTCGGTTCGCGAAAACTTCACAGGGTCAAGCCCCAAGGCGGCAGCGGCAGCATTCAGACCGGCGACCAGACCCTGCGCCGCCGCCTCTTCATAACCGGTGGTTCCGTTGATTTGACCGGCCAAATAAAGACCTTTGACGTCCCGGATCGCCAAAGTGGCCGCCAAAGCCCTGGGGTCCACATAGTCATATTCAATTGCGTAACCCGGTTGCAGGATGTGAACTGCCTCGAGACCCGGAATGCTTCGGACATAGGCTTCTTGGACGTCTTCAGGCAGGGACGTGGAAATGCCGTTTGGGTAGATTGTCGGATCGTCCAGCCCTTCGGGCTCCAAAAAGACCTGATGCGAGGTTTTATCCGCAAACCGCACAACCTTGTCCTCAATCGACGGGCAATACCGTGGGCCGACACCCTCTATGTGCCCACCGTACATAGCCGAGCGTTCAAGGTTATCCCGTATGATTTCGTGCGTTTTTTCAGTGGTATGGGTGATACCGCAAGACACTTGGCGGGCCTGAGGTCCACGGGAAAAGAAAGAAAACATCACCGGATCATTATCACCGGGCTGCATATCCAAACCATCCCAGGCTATCGTACGGCCATCGAGACGGGGAGGGGTGCCGGTTTTCAGACGCCCTGTCGGCAGGTTCATTTCCCGAATGCGATCCGCCAGCCGAACGGACGGCTTGTCTCCCATCCGTCCACCGGGACGTGTCTTGTCCCCGATATGGATAACCCCACGCAAAAAGGTGCCGCTGGTCAGGACAACCGACGCAGCTGTGATATGGCAATCGTCGCCCAGAACGACCCCGCCAACCTTGTCGCCTTCAAAGAGAAAATCGACAACCTCTGCCTCGACCACGGTCAGGTTCGGGGTGTTCGCAATTTCCCGTTGCATCGCTGCTGCATAGATTTTCCGGTCGGCCTGCGCCCGAGGGCCCTGAACTGCCGGGCCTTTCCGTCGATTCAACAACCGAAACTGAATGCCTGCGGCGTCGGCGATACGGCCCATAAGACCATCCATCGCATCAATTTCCCGGACCAGATGACCTTTTCCCAAACCACCAATAGCCGGATTGCAGGACATTACCCCTAGATCTGTCCGCCGCAGCGTAACCAGAGCGGTTTGGGCACCCATGCGGGCAGAGGCTGCTGCGGCCTCCGTACCGGCGTGACCTCCGCCGACAACTACAACGTCAAAGCTGCGATGTTTCACGTGAAACACTCCTTACTTCCCGATGCAAAAACTCGAGAAGATCTGATCCAGAACATGCTCCACATCCACATGCCCAATCAACCGTTCAAGCGCGCGCAAGGCAATCCGGACCTCTTCGCTGGTAATATCGTACACGTCCAGCCCATCGTCCAACATCTCTCGCGCCGTTTCCAGATGGGACAGCCCGTCGGACAATGCAACCCTGTGCCGCTCGCGCGAGACCAGACCCGCACCCTGAACAATCCCTGACAATCGTGTTTCGATCTTGTCCAGCAACTCAGGTACGCCTTGCCCCGTCAAACCTGACACGCCATCGCCCTCAAGATCGCCCTTCGCCGTCACAACGATATCATCTTGGACAACTTCCAGAAGGGGGGTGCTGCCCGACGGAACCAGATGTACGCGCAAATCAGCCGATGCTGCCCGCTCGCGAGCCCGTTCGACACCAATGCGTTCTACGCGATCTTCGCTGTCCCGCAGCCCCGCCGTGTCCAGAAGGGTCACAGCCAAACCGCCAATTTCCATCCGAACTTCAATCACATCACGGGTTGTCCCCGCCACATCAGACGTAATCGCCGCCTCTCTTCCCGCGAGATAGTTCAAAAGCGTGGATTTTCCGGCATTGGGCGGTCCGACAATCGCCACCTCCAACCCAAGTCGTAAGCGTTCGGCCGACGCCATCCCGCGCAGTTCCGCCCGAACTTCGGAACAGACCGTATCAAGCAATGCCCGGACGTCATCAGAGACATCGACCGGCACATCTTCATCTGCGAAATCAATGGTCGCTTCCAGCAAGGAGGCCGCGCGCAATATCTGGTCCCGCCAGTTCCCCACCCGGCGGCCAAGAGCACCAGTCAGTAGCCTCAAGGCATGCCGCCGTTGTTGCTCCGTCTCTGCCTCGATAAGGTCCGCCAGAGCTTCTACTTGACTCAGGTCCAGCCGTTCGTTGTCCAACGCGCGCCGGGTAAATTCCCCCGGTTCGGCGCTCCGCAACCCTTCCATCTCTCCCAGAACCCGCAACAGGGCCTGAACCACGGCAACGCTGCCATGAACCTGAAACTCGGCCACTCGCTCGCCGGTAAAGCTGGCGCCAGCCGCAAAGACAAGCACCAGCGCCTCATCCAGAAAGTCACCCTCTGGCGTAACCAACCTGCGTACCGACGCCACACGCGTCTCCGGCACGGACCCGGCCAGCTTTTCTACCGCGCTCCAGGCCTCGGGCCCTGACACACGGACCACGGACACCCCCGCCTTCCCGGCGGCACTTGCCAGGGCAAAGATGGTCTCCATGGCGCGATCAGCTGTTCATCGAATCAAAGAATTCGGAGTTCGTCTTGGTTTGCTTCAACTTCGAGATCAGGAATTCGACCGCATCCGTGGTCCCCATCGGGTTCAGGATTCGCCGCAGGACAAACGTCTTTTGCAGGTCGATCTTGTCCACCAACAGTTCCTCTTTCCGGGTGCCGGACTTGAGAATATCCAGCGCCGGGAAGACCCGCTTGTCCGCCACCTTGCGGTCCAACACGATCTCGCTGTTGCCTGTGCCTTTGAATTCTTCAAAGATCACTTCATCCATCCGCGACCCTGTATCGATCAGCGCTGTCGCAATAATTGTCAGAGAACCGCCTTCTTCAATGTTCCGCGCCGCGCCGAAGAACCGCTTGGGCCTCTGCAACGCGTTGGCATCGACACCGCCGGTCAGAACCTTCCCGGAGGAGGGCACCACGGTGTTGAAAGCTCTACCAAGTCTTGTGATAGAGTCCAAAAGGATCACAACATCTCGCTTATGTTCGACCAGACGTTTGGCCTTTTCGATCACCATTTCAGAAACGGCAACGTGCCGCGTGGCGGGTTCATCAAAGGTCGAAGAGATCACCTCGCCCTTCACTGACCGCTGCATGTCGGTGACTTCTTCCGGCCGTTCATCAATCAGCAAAACGATAAGATAACACTCTGGGTGGTTCTTCTCGATCGAATTGGCGATGTTCTGCAACAGCACCGTCTTGCCCGTCCGCGGGGGCGCCACGATCAGCGACCGCTGGCCTTTGCCAATCGGCGCCACAAGGTCGATGATCCGGGCAGAGCGGTCACGGATGGTCGGATCTTCGATCTCCATCTTCAACCGTTCGTCGGGATAGAGCGGGGTCAGGTTGTCAAAGGCAATCTTGTGCTTTGCCTTCTCCGGCTCTTGAAAGTTGATCTCTTCCACGGAAACCAGCGCAAAGTACCGTTCTTCCCCGTCCGGAGCCCGCATTTCCCCCTGGATCGAATCCCCGGTCCGCAGCGAGTATTTGCGGATCATCTCCGGAGAAACATAAATATCGTCAGGACCCGGCAGATAGTTGGCCTCGGGCGACCGCAGGAACCCGAACCCGTCCTGAAGAACCTCCAACACGCCATCGCCGAAAATGACCCATCCCTCATCCGCGCGTTCACGCAGGATCTGGAACATCATCTCGCCCTTCCGCATGGTCGAGGCGTTTTCGATCTCAAGGTCCTCGGCCATCGCCAAGAGGTCCTTCGGGCTTTGTGCCTTCAGATCGGACAGGTTAAGCTTTTCTTCGCTCATGGCACATACGGTGAGGCCCAAGGGCTCACTCATCCTTTATCTAGCGGGGAAACTGCCTCCGGACGAAGGCAGGGTTGGCGTAACGCATTCGCCGGGGGCACGTCAATGAACTTCGCAAACGACGTTCCTGGGCGGCCTGTCTCTTTAATAAATAGAAAAAAGAAAAGGTTTATGAAGTCTTAGTGACAGGATTTTCTGGGGATTATGCAGATACCCCCAGAGTCCTGAACAGCGCAGGACAGACTGGAAAACATCGGGGACTGTTCTGATACAAGTCCGATGAAAATGTAAATAAACATTTAACATCAGAAAGTTACCTTTTCGGATCATTCGATCCCGTTCCGGGATAACTCCTCGGACAACCTGTCCTTCATACAGGTTGCCCGCTTGCGCAACTTGTTCTTTCACACAGGCTGACATTCCTTGCCTCCACAAGGATGGATGCCACATTCACCCCCAAGCTTGCATATGCCGGGGTTTTTCCTCAAAACCGTCCGCAAGCCCGCACACTGACCTGTCCCCGGTTTTATCCCCATGTTTTGTGACCTTCTTCTCGCTTCCAGCTCCCGGATCCGGGCCGACATGCTGCGGGCCGCTGGCCTGACGATTGAAATCGAATCGCCGCGCGTGGATGAGGACAGCCTGAAGGCGGCACTTGTTGCTGAAGAGGCATCGCCACGGGATGTGGCCGACACTCTGGCAGAGGCCAAGGCGCGCAAGCTGGGTCAACGTCATCCGGATCAACTTGTGCTCGGCTGCGACCAGGTTCTCGACCTCGCCGGTGAGATTTTCTCGAAACCCGAAGCGCGCGAAGAAGCTGCTGAACAACTTCTGCGTCTGCGGGGCCAGACCCATCGGCTGTTGTCGGCGGCGGTTCTCTATCATGAGGCCAAACCGATCTGGCGCCACGTGGGAACCGCGCGCCTGACCATGCGTGACTTCTCGGACAACTACATTCAGGCTTATCTTGACCGCAACTGGCCGGATGTCGCCACCTCCGTTGGCGGTTATAAGCTTGAGGCCGAAGGCGTGCGTCTCTTCGCCCGGATCGAGGGCAATCATTTCACCATTCTCGGTTTACCGCTCGTCGAGCTGTTGACCTATCTTTCGAACAGGGGAACCATCCCGGCATGAGCCTTGCCCGTATACCGCTTGCCGCCGTCATTGGGTCTCCGGTGGCCCATTCCCGCTCACCACGGCTTTTTGCCCATTGGCTAAAGGCGCAGGGGTTGCCGGGGTATTACATTCCGATGGACATCCCGGAGGTCAAGCTGGCCGAAACCATCCGGCTGCTGCCTTCGCTTGGCTTTGTGGGTCTGAACGTCACCGTGCCCTACAAGGAAAAGGTGATGGAAATCGCCGATCTGGTGTCGGACCGTGCCACCTTGATCGGCGCCGCAAACACCTTGATTTTCCGTGACGACGGCCGCATTCACGCCGACAATACAGATGGTTATGGGTTTATGGAAAACCTGCACCAGAACGCGCCGGACTGGACTCCGGCGGCTGGACCGGCGACGGTCTTTGGGGCAGGCGGCGCGGCCCGTGCGGTCATTGCCTCGTTGCTGGACGTGGGTGTGCCGCAAATCCGGCTGACGAACCGCACACGCCAAAGGGCGGAAACCCTGCGTGAGGCCTTCGGAAACCGGGTAGAGGTCTACGACTGGGTGCAGGCGGGTAATATCATTGAGGATTGCGCGACGGTGGTGAACACGACCGCCCTTGGCATGTCTGGCAAGCCGCCGCTACGGGTGCCGCTGGATGCGCTGGAACCCGGAATGCTTGTGACGGACCTTGTTTACACGCCGCTGGAAACCCGTCTTTTGCAAGAGGGCAGGGCGCAGGGATGCACCGTGGTCGACGGGCTCGGAATGCTGTTGCATCAGGCCGTTCCGGGTTTTGAGCGGTGGTTCGGCGTGCGTCCCGACGTGGATGAGGCAACCCGTCAGGCCATTCTGGAATGAGGTTCAAACTTGGTTTGACCGGCTCTATCGGGATGGGAAAGTCGACCACTGCCGCGATGTTTGCCGACGCCGGGTGTGTCGTCTGGGACGCGGATGCGGCGGTTCATCGGCTGTATGGCGCAGGGGGCGCGGCGGTTGCGCCACTGGGGGCCATGTTTCCGCAGGCGATCATACAGGGCGAAGTTGCCCGTGACGCGCTGCGCGAGATCATCGCCACCGACCAGACCGCGCTGTCACATATTGAAAGCGTCGTGCATCCTTTGGTGCAGCAGGACCGCGAAACCTTTATCGCAGATCATCCGGGCTCCATCGGTGTCTTCGACATTCCCCTGCTGTTTGAAACTGGCGGCGATGCAGCCATGGACGCGACGGTCTGCGTGTCTGTTCCACGTGAAACGCAAGAGGCGCGTGTTCTGGCCCGCGGCACCATGACCGCCGAGGATCTTGCCCGCATCCTTGCCCGCCAGATGCCGAATGAGGAAAAATGCGCCCGAGCCACCTATGTTGTTGAGACCGACACGGTTGAGCACGCGCGCGCACAGGTGCAAACCGTGCTGAAGGATATTGAGCGGAGGCTTCAACATGCGTGAAATCGTCCTCGACACGGAAACCACCGGGTTCGAGCCGGAACAAGGCGACCGCATTGTCGAAATCGGCGCGCTGGAACTGTTCAACCACGTCCCCACGGGCCGCACCTATCACCAGTACATCAACCCTGAACGCGGGATGCCGGATGAGGCCTTTGGCGTCCACGGCATCGGCCCTGACCTGCTCAGCCCCGCGCGCCCGGCCAATCCGGGGGAAATCACGCTGAAGGACAAGCCGGTGTTTGCCAAGATCGTGGATGAGTTCCGCGAATTCATCGGCGACTCGCGGCTGGTCATCCACAACGCGGCCTTTGACGTGAAATTCCTGAACGCTGAACTGCGCTGGACCAATCGCCCGCTGCTGCCCAAAGGCTGCGCCATCGACACGCTGGAAATTGCCCGCCGCCGGTTTCCCGGCTCCCCGGCCTCGCTGGATGCGCTGTGCCGCAGGTTCAACATCGACAACACCGCCCGGACGCTGCACGGGGCGCTTCTGGACAGTGAAATTCTTGCAGAGGTCTATCTGGAGCTGATCGGAGGCAAACAGCCGGACTTTGGCCTGTCAAATTCCGACAAGACATCCGGCCAAAGCAGTTCCGACCCGCTCTGGCGGCCTCGGCCAAGGCCGCAGGCGCTGGCGTCTCGCCTGTCGGAAAAGGAAAAGGCGGCTCACGCCGCCTTTGTCGAGAAACTTGGGCAAGAGGCGCTCTGGATCAAATCCTGAGCGCCTGTCTGTTCAGGCTTGCGCGGTGCCTTCCGCGCTGGCCTGACGACGGGCGATCTCGTTGCGATAGAGCGCAAGAAAATCGATCGTCTCAAGGTTCAGCGGCGGGAAGCCGCCATCACGCGACACATCCGACACGATCCGACGCACAAACGGGAACAGCATCCGCGGGCATTCGATCAACAGGAAAGGATGCATCTGGTCTTCGGGCACGTTCTCGATCGAGAAGACGCCAGCATAATCCAGCTCCATCAGGAACAGCACATCGTTGCTGCCCTTGGCCTTCGACTCGATCTTGAGCTTCATAACCACTTCGAACTGGTGTTCCGCGGTCCGCTTTTTTGCGTCCAGGTTCACCTGAACCTGCACGTCCGGTTGAACCTCCCCGGAGACACCCTTTTGCGACAGGATGTTTTCGAAGGAAAGGTCGCGAATAAATTGGGCCAGAATGCTCATTTTGGGTGGCTGTTGCGCCTGCCCTGCACCGTTGGTCTCTGCCATGGATCGGTCTCCCGTTGAAATCTCCGCCGGAGGCATAGCAGCGCCCGGCGGTACGCTCAATGCCTCGTCCAGCCCGATCCGGGGTGATTGGGCGTCTTCTCCTTGGGAATTTCGGTAAACTCACCGTCGATTACGTCGCCCGGACCCCGCGCGGCTGCCGGATCGCGTCGAACCGGGCCTTGCGTTTCTGGCCCCATCTGGAACCGCGTCACATGCACGCGCTGTCGGGCCCAGTGAAACACGGCTTTGCGCACCGGGGGCGCAAGCAGGGCAAAGCCGACCGCATCGGTGAAAAAACCCGGTGTCAGTAACAGCACACCGGACACAAGGATCATCGCCCCATGCGCCAAAGGCTCACTGGGGTCCTGCAAATCTGAGAAGCTGCGCCGCAGGTTGGTCATCGCGACCTGCCCCTGCGCCCGCACCAACCAAGTACCGATTATTGCGGTCAGAACCACCACCAACAAAGTCGGCCACAGCCCGATCAGGCCACCAACTTGAATGAACAGGGCAATCTCGATCAGCGGAACCATGAGAAAAGCCAGGAATAGCCACATGGGAACGTCCTCCAAATCCAGCGCGCAGGTGGACTCACCCATGCACCTCACCTACATAAGGATGCGACCGTGATCTTCAAACGCTCGCCGCAATGAGGTGCCGATGAACTCCCCTATCCTCCAGCTTCTGGTACTTGCCGGAATCGCCATTTTTCTCGTTCTGCGATTGCGGAGCGTGCTGGGCACCCGGGAGGGATTTGAAAAGCCGCCGGCGCCCGCGCCGGCCGATGACCGACGTCGCGCGGGCCGCGACTTTGAGGTTATCGAAGGCGGCCCCGACCATGACATCATCGACCACGTCGCCGAGGACAGCGAGGCCGCCAAGGCGCTCGCCGCGATGAAACGGCTGGAGCCCAGCTTTTCGGTCTCCGAATTTCTCTCCGGCGCGCGCGGTGCCTATGAGATGATCCTCATGGGCTTTGAGCGCGGCGATATCGCGGAACTGCGGACTTTCCTTGCGGATGACGTTTATGAAACCTTCTCCGAGGTTGTCGAACAGCGTGAGCAACAGGGCCTGACCATCGAGGCCGAATTTGTCGGCGTGCGGGAACTGACCCTTGCCGATGCCAGCTTCGATGACGCCTCGGGGCTTGCGGAAATCACTGTGCGCTACGTGGGTGAGCTGACGTCGGTCGTGAAAAACGCCAATGGTGAGGTGATCGAGGGATCGGCCAAGGCGGTCAAACGGCAAAAAGACATCTGGACCTACGCCCGCACCATGGGCGCCGATGACCCCAACTGGCAGCTTGTCGCTACGGACGAATGATCAGAGTACTCCTTGCAGCTTTCCTTGCGATATCCATCATGACCGGCCCCGCCTCGCCAGAGACGGGGCCGAGTTATGACATACTTGCCTTTGAGGATCTGCAAGGCTGGGCAGAGGACGATCACGCCGCCGCCCTGACCGCCTTTCTGGAGACCTGCGGCGATCTGGATGATCCGGACTGGACCGCGCTTTGCAGAGTGGCGCGCGAAACCGAGGATGCGCGCGGGTTCTTTGAGCTGCTTTTTCGTCCGATCCTGATCAGCGACGGGGAAGAGATGCTTTTCACCGGCTATTTCGAGCCGGAACTTAGCGGCTCTCCCTACCGGACCGAGGTCTATCGCCATCCTGTGTACCAGATGCCGCCAGAGGCCAAGCGCAGCCGCCCGTGGTTGACCCGCCGCCAGATCCTGACATCCGGGGTGATGGAGGGCAGGGGCCTTGAAATTGCATGGGTCGATGACCCGGTAGAGCTATTTTTCCTGCAAATCCAAGGCTCTGGTCGTATCAAATTCCCCGATGGCAGGATGATCCGCGTCGGGTACGGCGGCGCAAATGGCCATCCCTATCGCTCTATCGGGCGTGAACTGGTGCGGCGTGGTATCTATCGCGCGCATCAGGTGTCCATGCAGGTGATCCGCAATTGGGTGGATCGCAACCCCTACCTTGGCGAGGAACTGCTCTACCACAACGCGGCCTATGTCTTTTTCCGTGAAGTCAGCGAAGTGCCCTCGGACAAGGGGCCGCTTGGGGCGATGAACAGGTCGATCACGACACTGCGCTCAATTGCGGTCGACCCGCGTTATACGCCGCTGGGCGCGCCGGTCTGGATCGAAAAATCCGGGAATGATCCGATGAACCGTCTGATGATCGCGCAGGACACAGGGTCGGCAATCAAGGGCGCGCAGCGTGCAGATATTTTTTATGGCACCGGGGATGAGGCGGGTCGCATCGCGGGCCGGACCAAGGATACTGGGCGCATGGTTGTCCTGATGCCGATCCAGCGCGCCTATGCCCTCTTGCCCGATGAGGGCATATGACCCGGCGGCGCAAGCTGCGCCCCGAGGAGCAAGAGCTCTGGCGGCAGGTCGCGCGCACGGCGGACCCATTGCACAAGCGCCCCGTTAAAAAAATGTCTGAACCAGAGGCGGGGCCAAAACCCCTGCCGCCCCAAAAGCCCGGCGCCCGCGACCCGCTGTCGCCTTTTGCTTTGGGCGAACGGTCTTTGCCCCGCACCCAGACCCATGTTTTTCCGAAGACAAGTTCCGACCACCTTCATGACGCGCCGGTGCGTATGGACGCCAAGGCCTTTACCCGGCTGAAGCGTGGCAAGCTGGACCCGGAGTCGCGGATCGACCTGCATGGCATGACGGTGGATCGCGCCCATGGGGCCTTGATCCATTTTATCCTGAATGCGCAGGCGCGGGGCTTGCGGCTGGTCCTTGTCATCACCGGCAAAGGCCAGCGCGAAGACCCCTATGACCCGATGCCACGGCGACGTGGGGTGCTCAAGACACAGGCCCCGATGTGGTTGCAGATGCCGCCACTTTCTGGCGCGGTATTGCAGGTCTCACCGGCGCATCGCAAACATGGAGGCGACGGGGCGTATTACGTCTATTTGCGCCGCCGCCGGTAGACCCGCTACAGCATCTTTCGTGCCCGGCTGACACCGATCCACATCATCGCCGAGGTGAAAAGGAAATAGACCGCGACCCAGATATACTGTGTCTCGATCCCGACACCGAAATCGATCAGATAGCCGGTGATCCCCGGCCCGATCGCCGAGCCCAGAACCATCACGGCCGCCGCCATCGCCTTGATCGCCCCCAGACTGCGGGTGCCATAGAACTCGGCCCAAAAGGCATTTGGCAATGTCTGCGTGGCACCGGTTGTCATCGCCACAAACAACAGTCCCACAAGGGTCCAGCCCAGCGACCCGCCCAAGGCGAAACACAGGAACCCGACAAACATCGGCAGTTGTGACCAAGGGATCAGCCGCCCGGTGCCCAAGCGGTCCAACAGACCCCCTGCCACCACCATCGCGCCCACCGCCGCCGCCGTGTAGACCGGGAAAAGCGCGGCCAGTTCAAGATGGGTCCAGCCCTTCACTTCGGCGAAGTGGACCTGCTGAAAGAAAAAGGCGGTATTGAAGGCTGGCGGTCCCAACAAGGCGGGCACCATAAACCAGAACAAGTAGTGTCGCAGAACCTCTGGCCGCCGCCAGTGCCGGTGCTCCATCCCCACCGAATGATCGGTTTCCGCATGGCTTTGGGGTGTCCGTTCACGGGTCAGCAGGCGCAACAACAGCGGGATGGCCAGCAGGCTGGCACAGGCAACGGCGATCCACAGAAAACGCCAGTCCACCACCAGCATCAGCAGGACAAAGCTGAACGGCAGCGCCGCCTCGCCCAGAGCAAAGCCAAGCCCTGCAACCGACAGCGCCTTGCCACGGGTGGCGACAAACCAGCGCGACATGGACACCACGGCGATGTGGCTTGCCATGCCTTGTCCGCAAAAGCGCAGCGCGAAGATCACAAAGGGCAGCAGCGCCGCCCATGTGTTCAGCGCCATGAACAGGCAGGACGCCGCAAGGAACAACAGCACCACCGCCCCGATGGCGCGGGTTCGAAACCTGTCCGTCAGCGCCCCGGCCCAGATCATCAGTGCGGCGGACGCACTGGTGCCGATGGTATAGATGCCACCCCATTGGCCATGGCTCAGGCCAAACTCCGCGCGGATCTCTCCGGCAAAGATCGATATGAAAAAGGTCTGGCCGAAGCTCGACAAGAATGTGAGCAGCGCACCGGCGGCAAGCCAGCGCGCATTTTCGGCGAGAAAGCGAAAGACACCCATGTCTCGCCCCTGTCTCGCGGTATGTGGAAAGGTGGGCGCGCGATCCGCGCCGCTGGTGAATTAGTTTGTAATGGCTCCGGCCTGCGCGGACACACCTAGAACTGCACCGACCAGCCCAAAGACGGTCTGTGCCGAGGTGATCGGGCTTTCCGTTGCAAGCAGCGTGTCGCCGGGATGGATCTGGAACTTGCGCGCGGCAAAGAGCCCGTCGGCGCTGGTCAGGTCCAGTGTAAAGACAACCTGCTGCATCTTGGGCCCATATCCGTCGGGGCGGATGACTTCGGCAGGATATTCCCGCAGCACCAGCACACCCTTGGGGTCCGCGCGGGCATCGGACAGCCCGCCCATCAGGGACACCGCCTCAAGCGCTGACAGATAATCCTTGGGGAAATAAATCAGGTTCTCGATCCCGCTGGCACCCAGAGCGGTAAAGCTGCGCTCATCGGCCTCGATGATCACCGTATCGCGCGGGAGCAGCAGCGCGTTTTTCGATCCATCTGCGAAAAGCTGTTCAGCGGAAATTTCATAGGTCTTGGAGCCGCGCAGCAGGCGCACACGCGGATTGCGCATCTCAGGTATGACACCACCCGCATCGGCCAACAGGCTGAGGATCTTGTAATTCCGGGACGGCATCGGATAGGCGCCGGGCTTGCCAACGCCGCCGACCACGTCGACCGCGTGATCGCGTCCCTGATGAAGGCTAAGTTGAACCTGAGCGGAGGGCAGGATCGGTTCCAGCCGCTGCTGGATCTTTTCCCGTGCGCCGGTGGCCGTCAGGCCGCGAATACCCACCTTGTTGACGTAGGGCAGAAAAACCGACCCTTGGGCATCGACTTCGACGCCTTTGATCTCATTGAAACGCTGGCCCGGATTGGTCAGCAGCGAATTGTCCTGACTGTCCCAGATCGTGATGTCGACACGGTCGCCGGTCCGGATCACCGAGGAATTGCTGCCCTGACCGGTTTGCGGCCAATGATAGTGGCCATGCCAGCCCGATTGCGACCAAGACGCAAGGCCGGGCACATTGGCGCGTGTCACCTCGACGACCTGAAAGGTCGGATTGTCCGCATCCTGCTGGCGCAGCACTTCGGATTGCACCGCAGCACCGCGCGGCAAGCTGCAAGCTGCCAACGCAAGGGTAGCGACAAACAGGGTGATCAGTCTCAACTTACCAGACACTCCAGTCCCCCAACCGGTCATTGACACTTTCTAGCGCCTTGTTCCGCTGATAGACAATCTGACGGTCGAAAGAAAGCGTTATGAGGGGCGGACCGTGGCAGGAACACAGCAATTCCGAAGCGTTTTGTTGTTGGGCGCGCAGGGGAAACTGGGCCGGATGACCCGCGCCTTGTGGCGAGCGGAGGGGTTTTTTCTGATCCCGGTGGTGCGATCGGGATCAGCGGAGCAGGGCGAACTGATCTGGTCGCCGGGGGACAAGACGCCTGAAATCGGCCCGGTTGCGGCCATTGTCGCGCTGTGGGGAGTCACGCCGGGTCCGGGGCGCAATCTGGCGGACAACGCCCGGCTGGCGTTGTCGGCGATGGACCTTGGCGCGGCCTTGGGGGCGGGCGCGGTGGTGCATTGTTCCAGTGCGGCGGTTTACCGCCCCTCTGCGGAGCCGATCAAGGAAACCGATCTGCCCGCGCCGGCATCCCCCTACGGACAGGCCAAGCTGGAGATGGAACAGGCGATTGCCGCGCACCGAAAGCCGGGCGGGCCGCGCCAGATCGTGTTGCGGATCGGGAATGTTGCCGGGGCCGACAGTCTGTTCGGCAACCTGCAAATGAATGGACACATAACGCTTGACCGATTTTCTGACGGCTTGGGTCCATCGCGCAGCTACATCGCACCGGGGGATCTGGTCCGCGTGATCGAGGCGCTGGTTCAATCGCCGGAGGCCGACGGCACCTACAATGTCAGCGCCGCGCGACCAACGGCCATGGCGGAGATTGCGGGCGTTTGTCAAACCGCTGTCACGTGGCGGGCGGCCCCGGAGGCTGCGGCGCAAATGGTCTGGCTGGACACCGTGCGTCTTGGCCGCGTGGTGACGCTGGCACCAAATGCCCATGAGGCAGCGCATCTTGTCGAAGGCGCGCGGGACAGCGGGGTATGGCCGTGAAATTTAACCGCAAGTTTCTGTATCTGTTGGATTTTCTGTATGCGGTTGGTCTTACGATCCTGATTTCACCGCTGATCCTCTATGTGGCCTTTGTCGTTTGGCGCAACGATGGCTGGCCGATCATCTACAGGTCGGAACGGATGCGCAGCCCTGACCGGGCCTTTTTGTTGTGGAAATTCCGGACCATGAAGCGCGATCCTTCGGATTCCGGCGTCACGGGTCCGTCCAAATCCGCGCGGATCACGCCAACGGGGGCTTGGCTGCGGCGCAAGCGTCTGGATGAATTGCCGCAACTCTGGAACATCCTGCGTGGCGACATGAGCTTTGTCGGGCCGCGCGCGCCGCTGCGCCACTACGTCGAAAAATACCCTGAGATTTATGCAGAGGTGTTGAAAGAGCGGCCGGGCGTGACCGGGATGGCGTCAATGGCCTATCATCGGGCCGAAGAGCGGCTGCTGTCGGAAACCAGAACTGCGGAAGAAACCGAAGAGGTCTATTGTCGGCGTTGCATTCCGCGCAAGGCGCGGCTGGACCTGATGTATGCGCAACGTCGCAACCCTTGTACGGATCAGCGATTGATGTGGGCCACGGTTTTCAAAGGTGTCTCGATGCACCGGCGGCGTCGCTGAAGATCAGCGGCGCAGCACCTGTGATGAGATATAGCCCAGATAGGGGCCAAGCCATTGCCGCGCGCTCAGGATATAGCCATCCCCACCAACGACATAGGCATTGGTGAAGTCGGGTGAGACTCCATCCGCGGCGGTGCATTTTGCGGTAACGAGTTGGCCGCTTGTCTGCACCAGACCCGCGGCGACGGGAACGGTGGCGCCGGTCGAGGTGTAGCAGGAATAGCGCCGCACGATGGTCACGTCTTCGGACGTCAGGAACCGCAGGTCATAGCTGACCCGACCTTCAGAGCGCGACTGCACGCGGTGCAACAGCCGGTCTTCTTCGGATGACATCAGATCGCCACCCAGCCCGCGGGTCGAGGTGATCATGCCATCGCGCAGGACAATGACCTGACGGGACGAGTTGCCATAGGTCTGATAGGGCCCGTTGCGTTGAATGTCCTGGAGCAGGGTTTGCGTCTTGCGGGATTCGATTTCGAACAGGAAAACCGAGGCGGAGGTCGCTCCCAGAGATTGGGCAATCTGCTGCGGTGTCAGCGGCTTGGGCGGCTCTTTTTTGGTAAAGAGCGCCTTTGGAATTTGCCGCAGTAAAACAGCGGTGTCCTTGTTCGCGTTGCCGCAGGACACCAGCGCCAGAACGGAAGTCAGGGCCAGTCCGATGCGTGTAAAGCTGCGCCGGGTCATCTCCAGAACCTTCCCCAGGAATTGACTGCGTCGGGTTTGTGGTAGTCCCGAACCTGTTCGTAAAGCCGCCCGTTGACGTTCAGACGGGCACCGCCATCGCGCGACAGCGATTGGACGACCACATCGTTCCGGCGGCGCGAAGGTTGGCCAAAGAAGCTGGCCAGAGGCAACGTAAAGCGGATGCCCTTGTCAAAGGAGCCTTCGCCGAAATCCTCGAAAGAGGCGTCGGTAAAGGTCGCGTAGGCCCCGACACGCCAGCCGTTGGCAAACTCGCGGTCCAGCGAGAGGGTCGCCCCATAGTCGCCGGCCAGATAACGACCGACATCAAGCTGGCCGTGAAAACCGTTGCCGAAGGCATAATAGGCAGAGATGTGTCCGTTGACGTTCGGGATCTCGCGCTTTGCCCCGGTCACCGGATCTGTCGTTGTCATCGACTGGAAGCCGAACAGCTGGTCGAAATCGCGGCGCTGAATGTAGTTGACTTCGGCCCCGACAGCCAGACGGCTGGTGACCGGTTTCCACAGCACTTCGGCTGAGACGCCACCGTACATTTGTTCGAGATAACCGACAGTTACCCGTGAATAGACGTTCTTGGCGGGGCGGCCGTAATGCGCAAGCTGAAGGAATTCGATCGCCGGATCGCCCTGCGCTGAATACTGGGCGTGGTCGGTGCGCACACGCGGAAGGCTCGACTCGTCGAGGCGTTTCACCTGATCGAGACTGCCGTTGATCTTTTTGGTGACAGACCCGCTGAGAATCAGGTTCGGCGTAAGCTCAAATTCGGCGGCGGCGCGCAATCCAAGGTCAGCGCGGACCGGGTTGTCCGGGTCAAAGACCGAAAGCTGCATATAGGGTGAGAGCGACCAGGTGAATTTCGGATAAATACCCTGATCCGGCGCCGGTGCCTGCTGAAACCCATCGTTGAACACGGTCCGCGCCAGCATTTCATTGGCGGCATCGTGTTCCAGACGCTCAAGATCCGACCGGCGGAACGTCACCGATGCCATTGCCATCCCGTTGACCACCGGGACAATTTCGAACACTTCGACCGACGCGGGCAGGGCGCGTGTCATGGCCCGTGCCATGCGGCCAAAGGCCTGTGAGGGCGCGCCGTAGCGCGGATTGACCATGCGAATGGTCACGCGGTTGCTTTGCAGGTCGACAGCTTCGACTTCCAGCCCTTCCTTGGCGGCCAGTTGCTTGAGAGAGGCCTTGGCGGAGGTGGATCGTTGCGGGTCCAGTGTCCAGCCAAGATCAGCTGCGGCTCCCGGCGCGCGCGGTGCCACAGGAAGGCCGGACGGTTCTATCCCGCCGGCAACGCCGATTGTCTTGGGGTTGGTCACAAAGGTGAACTGGGCGCCGATCTCGGTTCCCAGAATGTGATAGACCGACAACTGCCCGCCGCTTTTGAACCGGTAGTCGACACCGAAGTTCCACGGGCTGGTCTTGTCAACGCCACCGACCCTTGCTTCGCGGGTATAGTCGTCAGAGGAGTATTCGACCTTGAAGTTCAAGCGGTCGTTCGGCGCGTAGGACACGCCGCCAAACGCGGCAACGTCACCTCTGAAAAAACGGTCAAACTCCGGCAGACCGCCGCGACCGGTAAAGCCCCCCGCCCGCGTGCCGGTTGTTGCCAGCGGATTGTAAGAGCCGTAACGGCCCCACCCGAACCCGCCGGTCACCTTGAGCCCCGGACGCAGAGTCTTGGTCGCCACCAGATATTCGCCGCTATAAATACCGGTCCCGATAAAGTCCTTGAGACCCACCACCACCGAAGGCCGACGGTCGGTTTCGGTCAGCAACTGGTACCGAAGATCAAAGCTGCGGTCGAAAAGCGTGGCGGTGCCGCCGGTGGAAAAATTCTCGATCGCCGAGTAGCGAAAGCTGCCGGACAAGCGCGGCAGGATCTGGAAGTAAAGCGTCGTGCGGGAGGTGCCGTTCAGGTTGGCGTAGGTGCCGGCCAAAGTCGCGTCCGGAGGCACCTCTGCCGTGGGCATATCCACCAGACCGGGTGAGCCGTAGAGGTTGAAAGACACCGGATCATGGATGTCCTCCGCGTTGAGCGCTCCGCCCAGCGTCGACAAGAAGGTGCCCGTCAGCGCAATCCGCCGTACGAAGCCCGATTTTCTGTTTTGAAAACCCGGCATTTTTCCCACCTCGTTGCCAACTCTGTTTCATCGTTCTTGCTAATGCCTTCGGTGGGCGCTGTCTATTCGATGCGGCCTCAGGAGAGCCTGTTGTGTGAAAATCGGCACGCCTTTGCCGGGTTATCCACAAGATCGCGCCCTCTGGCCGCTTTAACCGAACATTTTTAATCGTTAAGCGTGTGGTAATCGGCGGCGGCCTACACCGGTCTCGGGTGAGAGAAAGGTGGGAAAGATGGGTGGCGACAGCAATGTTGCGCCAGTCATAATCAAACGGAAGAAGGTTATTGCGGGCGGCGGGCATCATGGGGGCGCCTGGAAGGTGGCCTATGCTGACTTCGTGACCGCAATGATGGCCTTCTTCATGTTGATGTGGCTGCTGAACGCAACGACAGAAAAACAACGCAAGGGTATCGCGGACTATTTCAGTCCGACAATCGCGATGGCGCGGGTCTCGGGCGGCGGGTCCGGCGCATTGGGCGGCGAGTCCGTCTTTGCCGAGAACACGTTGCCCAGGGTGGGCACCGGCGCAACCAGCCTGCGACCGCAAGCGGAGCGCACCAGGGACGACGCGTTTGAACCGAAAGATCCGTCGAAAGACGGGGCCGAGACCGAGGAATTCAAACAAGTCGAAGAGCTGCTGATGGGTCGCGGCGGTGAAAGTATGGTCGCCGACGAACTTTTGGAACATATCGTGACAGAGGTCACCGACGAGGGTCTGGTGGTCGAGCTGTTCGAGACCAGAGAGGCCCGGCTGTTCGACGAATTCGCCAATCCGACCCCATTGCTTGAGGACTTGGCCCTGGTGTTGGCGCGCGCTTCGGATGTTGTCACCAATCCGGTGGCGATCGAGGCGCATACCACGGGTTATCCGGTTGTTCTTGCGGACAATCCCGCCTGGAAAGTGTCCCGCGACCGGGCAGAATCCTTTCGCGAACTGGTCATTGACCGGGGTTTGGAGCCACACCGCGTCCGGCGCGTGACGGCCTATGCCGACCGCGAACCCAAGGCCGAAAACGTCATGGACCCACGCAACAGCCGGATCGAGGTTATCTTTCTTCGAAGGAACTGATGCAGTTTTCGTGGGATTTTAAATGTTAGGCCGTCGTTAAACCCGCGCGTCTATCTGTTGTCCAAGAATTTGAGATCGACAGCAGAAAGGCTAGTCCATGACAATCTCTTCATCCCTCAACGCAGGGGTTGCGGGCCTTGCGGCCAATGCCACCCGGCTGGGAACCATTTCCGACAACATCGCAAACTCCGCGACCAAAGGGTACAAACGGGTCGAGGCCGACTTTACCGCCATGGTCATGCAGGGCAATGGCGCGACCTACACCGCCGGGGGTGTACGGTCGTCGACTCAACGGATCATCGACGAAAGCGGGGCGCTTGTCGCCACAAACAACCCGACCGATCTGGCGGTGCGCGGGCAGGGCTTCCTGCCCGTGGCGCAGGAATCGCAGGTACTTGCCGGAAGCGGCGATCCGCAGATGTATCTGACCACCACCGGATCGTTCCGGGTCGACGCGGATGGCTATCTCAAGACCGACTCCGGCCTAATGCTATTGGGATGGAAGGCAAACGCTGATGGCACCATCCCGACCAATGCTCGGGACAGTTCCGACGGGTTGGAGCCTGTTCAGATTGCGCTCAACCAGTACCTGAGCGAACCGACAACGTCGATGACGCTTGGCCTGAACCTGCCCGCGACAGAGACGTATTCAACAGCCAGCGGCGATCCGCTGACACTGCCGGTCGAGTATTACGACAACTTCGGGCGTTCTGAGAACCTCACGATGACCTTTACGCCGACCATTCCGGCATCAGGGTCTTCGAATGAATGGACCGTGGTTATCACAGACTCGGCCAGTGCCGGTGCCGTGGTGGGTGAATACACCGTGACATTCGATGGCACGCAGGCATCGGGGGGCACGTTGGACACGGTTGTGGTCGGCGCAGCCGGCGGAGCGTATGATCCGGCCACCGGCACGGTAATCGTGACGACCGCCGGTGGTCCGATCGAAATCAACATCGGTCGTCCCGGAACCAATGACGGGTTGACGCAACGGTCTGACAAGTTTGCACCGCTCAACATTGCCAAGGACGGCTCGCCAGCCGGTAATATGACGTCGGTGGAGATCGATGAGAACGGCTTTGTCTATGCCTTCTTCGATACTGGCATCACCTCGATCATCTATCAGGTTCCGCTGGTCGACGTCCCCAATCCCAACGGGATGGTGGCGCTGGACAAGCAGATTTACATGCCTTCGCCTGAAAGCGGCAGCTTCTTCCTGTGGGATGCCGGTGACGGTCCCACCGGGGATGTGGTCAGCTTTGCCCGTGAGGAAAGCACCACCGACGTGGCCAGCGAACTCACCGACATGATCCAGACACAGCGCGCCTATTCGTCGAACGCGAAGGTCATTCAGACCGTCGACGAGATGCTTCAGGAAACCACCAACATCAAGCGCTGACGGCGCCTCCGTCACTTAACAAAGGGGGTCGTTAGATGTCTCTTTCAGGCGCGCTTTACAATGCCTTCAGTGGGCTCAAGGCCAATTCTCGGGCAGCGGGTCTGGTCTCGACGAATATCTCCAATGCCACGACAGAGGGGTATGGGCGGCGGACTCTGGGGCTTGTCCCCGGAGCCGTCGGCACCACCGGGGGTGTGCGGATTTCCGGAACGATCCGGTTTTCGGACCCGGTGTTGACAGGCGACCGGATGGTGGCGGATGCGGCGCTCGCCGATGCCACGACCCGCTTTGATTTCGCGCGCCGGATAGAGGATCTGGTGGGCGATTCCGGGGTTCCGGGCTCGCTCACCGACCGCATCAATGTGTTTGAGAATGCACTTTTGACCGCCGCGTCCAATCCGGCCTCGACCCAGCGGCTGGAACTTGTTTCCAACAGCGCGGATTCCCTGGCGCGGGCGTTGAACGTCCTGTCGGATGAGGTGCAGGCGGCCCGTCAGACCGCCGACACCAGCATCGGCGCGCAGGTCGACACTTTGAACAACGCGCTGTCGCGACTGGATATGCTGAACGACAATATCGTCGCGGCGCGGGCGACCGGAACGGACTCGGCCAGTTTTTATGATGAACGCCAGCGTGTTCTCGACAGTATCGCCGATATCGTTCCCCTGCGCGTGGTCGAACGCGACAAGGGGGATGTGGCGGTGTTCACACGTGGCGGTGCCGTATTGCTTGACGGTTCGCCAATCGAGATCGGGTTTGAGCGCAGTTACGGCATCGGCGCGGGCATGACCCTTGGCGGCGGTCAGTTGAACGGCCTGACCATGAACGGGACGCCGGTGGACACCAATGGCTCGGTGTTTTTCGCCGGCGGCAGCCTTGCCGCGCAGTTTGAGATCAGGGATGGGGCGGCGGTGGAACACCAGTCGCAACTGGACGGTATCGCCCGTGATCTGATCGAACGATTGGGTCCGGGTGGGCCGGACAGCACGCTGGGCGCCACCGATCCGGGCCTGTTCACCGACGGTGGTCTGGCTTTTGCAACTGCAAACGAAGCCGGGATTGCCAGCCGGATCGAAATCAATGCGCTTGTGGCGCCGGACAGCGGCGGCGCTTGGCGACTGCGCGATGGGCTGGGCGCAGCGACTCAGGGCGATGTGGGCGACGCCCGCTTGCTGCAAGGGATCACCGATGCGCTGGGGGCGGCCACCGTCCCCGGCTCATCGGGTCTGACCGGAATCGCACGCAGCTTTGCCAATCACATTTCGGAATTTGCCTCGACCGCAACCGGAGAGCGCGTGCGCGCCGAGAACGCGCAAACCTTTGTGTCGATCCAGAACACCGCGCTCAAGGAACTGGAACTGTCCAAGGGTGTGGATACGGATCAGGAATTGCAACGTCTGATGCAGATCGAACAGCACTACACAGCCAATGCCAAGGTCATGTCGACAGTCGACGAACTGCTTGACCGGCTGATGTCCATATAAGGAGAACCCGACATGGAAGTCATCGGAGACATGGCGCGCGCCCTGGTGCTGCGCACCAACCAGGTTCGCCTGCGTGAAGAAATGGACCAGCTTGCGGTCGAGGTCTCGACCGGGTTTGTCAAGGACGCAGGCAAGCACCTGCATGGAGACCTGACCGGCTTGCTCTCGATCGACCGGGCGCTTGCGCAACTGGATACCTACCGGGTCAACACCACGGAGGCCAGTTTTCTCTCCGGCTCGATGCAGACCGCGCTCGACGAAATTCAGGGGCGGAGCGAGACGCTCTCACAGTCGCTGATCGCGGCGGAGCTCACGCCGAACTCCGCTTTGCTGAGCACTATGGCCGATGATGCCGAAAACGCGCTGAGTCAGGTGATGAACGGGCTGAACCGTTCGGTCGCGGGGCGGTTCCTGTTTTCGGGGACGGCAACCGACCGGGAAGCTGTGCAAAGTGGCGATGACCTTTTGACGGATGTGCGGGCGGCGCTTGTTGGGCAGACCGATATGGCCGGTGTCGAGGCGGTGCTGGACGTCTTCTTTGGCGCGGGCGGCACCTACGAAACAACAACCTACGCGGGGTCCAATACCGGACTTGCCCCGCTGAAGTTGTCCGAGACGGAAAGCGCGAATCTGGATATCCGGGCAACGGATCCGGTCTTTCGCGAAGTGCTGAAACCCATGGTGATGGCGGCCCTCGCCACGGATGGCACTCTGGGTTTCGATCAGGACCTGCAAATTGAAATGCTGACCACCGCAGGGCAGGACCTGCTTGCCGCACAGCAGGACGTGGTCGAACTGCGCGCGGGTCTGGGTGCGCTTGAGGCGCGGGTCGAAGAGACGACCGCGCGCAATTCTGCGGAATTCACGGCCACGAATATCGCCCGGCTCGATCTGGTGGGAACGGATCAATACTACACCGCGTCCCGCTATGAAAACATCCGGTCCCAGCTGGAAAGCCTTTACGCCATCACGGCGCGGTCCCAGCGCCTGTCGCTTGCGGAGTATCTCTGATGTTCACACGTTTTTTCGCCTTGCTGATCCTGACGCTGTCGCTTGCGGTCCCTGCCTCAGCGCAATCCGTGCGCATCAAGGACCTCGTCGAGGTCGATGGCGTCCGGTCGAACGACCTTGTTGGCTATGGTCTGGTCGTCGGTCTGAACGGAACCGGCGACGGGCTGCGAAATTCGCCGTTTACCGAAGAAATCATGTCGAACATCCTCGAACGTCTGGGGGTGAACGTGACCGGTGAGCAGTTCCGCCCACGGAACGTGGCGGCGGTTCTCGTGACCGGCAAATTGCCACCATTTTCGCGGATCGGGAACCAGATCGATATTACCGTTTCCGCCATTGGCGATGCCAAAAGCCTGCTGGGCGGTACGCTGATCATGACCCCGCTGAACGCCGCGGACGGCCAGATCTATGCCGTGGCACAGGGCACCATCATCGCCGGCGGTGTCGAGATCGAGGGGGACGCCGCCCGCGTCGTGCAGGGTGTCCCAACCGCAGGGGTGGTCCCCTCCGGGGCCCGCATCGAACGCGAGGTGGCGTTTGATTTCACGCAGTTGTCCACTTTGCGACTGGCCCTGCGGGAGCCCGACTTTACCACCGCCGCGCGGATCGAGGATGTGATCAACCGCTCAATCGGACGGCGGGCCGCGACCATGCTGGATGCCGGAACAATCAGTGTCGATCTGCAACGCACCGGGGCGCGGTCGCCGGCACGGGCTGTGGTCGCAATCGAAAATCTTTCGGTGGAACCACAGCGGCGTGCGCGCGTGGTGGTCGACCAGCGGTCGGGCACCATTGTGATGGGCGCAGACGTGCGGATTTCCCGAGTGGCGGTTTCTCAAGGCAACCTGACGCTTCGCATCGAAGAAGCGCCTTTGGCGATCCAGCCCAACCCCTTCAGCGACGGGGATACTGTGGTGGTTCCGCGCACCGGTGCCCTGATCGAGGAAGAGCCGGGGATCGGCCTGGCAGAGGTTCCGACGGGCACAAATCTTTCGGAAGTCATCGCCGGTCTGAACGCGCTGGGCGTCAGCCCGCGGGACATGATCGACATTCTAAAGAGCATAAAGGCGGCTGGCGCATTGCACGCGGATTTCGTGGTGATGTGACGGCGCCGATGAGGCTTTCTTAACGGCTGGCTGGCAGGCTGGCGACGGTAACGGATCGGGAGAGCGGGTATGCTCGGAATCATTGGTATCGTGGTGATCTTCGCCATGGTTTTCGGCGGCTACCTTGCGGCCGGCGGCAAGCTGGGGATCATCATCAAGGCGCTCCCGTTTGAGTTCATGATGATCGGCGGGGCCGCCACCGGCGCCTTTTTGATCAGCAACGACGGCGCGACGGTGAAACACACGCTCAAAGACGTGGCCAAGGTCTTCAAGGGGGCAAAGTGGAAACCCGATGACTATCGCGATCTGCTTTGCCTGCTGTTCGAACTGATCCGGCTGGCCCGGCAGAACCCTGTCGCCATCGAAGAGCATGTCGAATCTCCAAAGGAATCGAACATCTTCGGGAAGTATCCCAAGATTTTGGCCGACAAATACGCTATCGAACTGGTCTGTGACACCATGCGGTCCGTTTCGATGAACTACGACGATCCGCATCAGGTTGAAGAGGTCCTGGACAAGCGGCTGGACGGGATGCAGCATCACGCCTTGCATTCCAGCCATGCCCTTCAGTCGATGGCGGACGCCTTGCCGGCCCTCGGGATTGTTGCGGCTGTCCTCGGGGTGATCAAAACGATGGCCTCGATCGACCAACCCCCAGAGGTGCTTGGCAAGCTGATCGGCGGCGCGCTGGTCGGCACGTTTCTGGGCGTGTTCCTTGCCTATGGGCTCGTCGGCCCGTTCGCGACCAAGGTCAAGGCCGTCGCGGAAGAGGACCTTCAGTTCTATCACCTGATCCGGGAAGTTCTTGTCGCGAACCTGCACAACCATGCGACCAACATCTGCATCGAAGTCGGTCGCCAGAATACACCAGATCACTTCCGGCCCAGTTTCGAGGATCTTGAAGAGGCTTTGAAGTCGGTCAAGCAGGAGGCCGCATGACCCGCTGGATAGGATTTCTGTTGATCGCGCTGTGGCCGAGCCTGGCACCGGCTCAGACAGTGACCGTGCGGAGCGGTGAACACGGGGAATTCACGCGGCTGGTGCTGGATGTGCCGGACGGGACAGAATGGGCTTTGACCCCCGAACCCGATGCGGGCCGCATCTCGCTTTCGCTCGACAAGGGGCCTTACCAATTTGAAATCGCGACAGTCTTTAACCGAATCGGGACAGAGCGGATCGCCAGTTTGACGCCCTCGGAGGACGGAGTCGGACTTGAAATCGGATTGGGGTGCCAATGTCGCGCAGAGGCCTTTGTGCTTCGGGATACGATGCTGGTAATTGATGTGGCACCCTCCGATACCCCTGTTCAACTGTCTGCGCCGCAGACCGCGCGGCGCAAGCCGGTCGCAGTGGATCCGGCTTTGTCACCGTGGTTGCGCGAGTTCGCACAAATCCGGTTCGCAGGGGGGCCGCAGATCGGGCCGCAATCTGCGGGACCAAACCTTTTCCCGTATCTGGCAGAGCGCGAGCAGGCGGGCTTGGTGCCGTCCGTCATTGATTACCGGGACGAGGGACCATCACCGTCAAGAGACCTTGGCAGTCAACTTGCCGCTGACCTTTCCGTGGCGGCGATGCAGGGGCTGCTGGACCCGTCCCTCAGGGCACCGGCTGCGCCAACCGCTGTCGTTGCAAGCCAGCCCGATCCGGCGATACCCACAGAACTGGCCGTTGATCCCGGAACCCTCGCACGGCGTCTATCCGCGGGAGTTTCCGGAGTGGATGACCAGACGCTTCGGAAAGGGCGGATTTCGGTCGGTGGAGACGTCTGCATCAGCGACCAGGATCTTGCGCTGAATTCGTGGTCACAGGCGGACGCCGATCCGAACCTTGTTCTGGCCGAGAGACGGGGCAAGGTCTTTGGCGAATTCGACCGGATCGCTCCCGACTTGCTGCGGCAGTATTCTGCGGCGTTGCTGTACTACGGCTTTGGTGCCGAGGCCCGCGCGGCACTTTCATTGCAGCCGGACACCAAGGCCCCGGTCCTTGTCGCTCTGTCCTACGTCATTGATGGCGAACCGGACCCCAGCGATCTATTCGGCGGGCTGTCCGCATGTGACGGGGCCGCGGCGCTTTGGTCGGTGCTGTCAAAACCTCCCGCGCCGAATGCACCGGAGATCGCCAGAGCGGCGCTTTTGCGCAGCTTTGAGACATTGCCGAAACATCTCCGTTCGTATCTTGGCCCCGTTCTGGTCGATCACTTGTCCCAGTCGGGCTACACCGACGTTGCCCGCGACGTTCTGCGCCGTTTGCAGCGGATGGAAGGGCAGGAAACCGACAGCATCGCATTGGGAAAGGCCCAGCTTGCGATGAAGGACGGCCGCCATGATGAAGCCGAGCAGCGCCTGCACGATCTTTCCGTGGCCGGCGGTCCCGAAGCGGCAAGGGCCGTGGCGGCTTCCATTGATCTCGCCGACGCAACCGACACTCTGGTGCCCACGCGCATTGTCGAACTGTCCGATGCCTTCGCCACCGAATTGCGCAACAACGAGGACGGGCAGAAACTCTGGAAGTCCCATGTCCGGTCGCTGTTGATCAACGGCGCGTTTGATGCCGCCTTCGCCGAACTTGAGGCGTCCCACGGCATGCCCCCGGACGTTGTCGAATTCATGCAGCAAGTTGCCCTGAAATTTCTTGTCGAAAGAGCCGATGACCTCACCTTCCTGAAGCTCGCGACCCGGTCGCTCGCCGATGGCTTGCTGCCGGATCACGCCGCGACATCGGTCGCCATCGCGGAGCGTTTTCTGGATCTTGGCTTGCCCGATACCGCCCTTGAACAACTGGATGTTTTGGCCAGTGCGAACGACCTTCCCGAGGCTCGCACAGCAAGGGCGGAGGCGTTGCTCGCCCTGTCGCGTCCGGAAGAGGCGGAAATTATCCTGATCGGGCAGCGCGGTGACCGCGTGGTGCGATTGCGCGCCGAGGCGCGTCGCCAGATGGGTGATCATGTCTTTACCAAGTCGATCTATGAAAGCATCGGCGATGGCCGCGCCGCGGTGGATGCCGCGTGGTTGTCCGGTGACTGGAAGGATGTGGCCGAAAGCGACACAGCCCTGGCGCCGGCTGCGGACCTCATGCAATCGACCCCGGCCGCCTACGATCCAACGGATGTCAGCCTGTCCGCAGCCAACGCGCTTTCGGCGGCCAGCGCACAGTCACGAGAAACGCTTCGCGCATTGTTGGATGCAACGGCGGTTCCGACGTCCGACTGACCTCTCCTTACGCTTTCTAAACGCTTCTGCCCTACCCAAGAAGGGATGAAAGACGGAACGGAGGGGCCAAGAAATGGCGCAGTCCCGCGATCGGCAGAATGCCGCTTTGGGTCGGGTGGAAATCACCGCGACTGCATCAGGCGAAACGGATCAGAATAGTCTGCCGGCCCGCATCGGATCCAGCCTGCGCAGTGGACTGTCTGACCAATGCGCCGAAAGCTCAATCTTGCTCCGGCGATTTTGGCCGCTGCCGCTACAATTTGCGTCAAATACCGACAGCCCGTTTTCCGAGTTCGGCGGGCAGGAAAAACACGTCCCTCAGGCAATCGGAAGACGTGACCACAGGACCTCATCCCCAGGCACCGACCGGCGTTCCGTTCGCCGGCGCCGGGCGTGACAGCGGGAAAGCAGATCATGTCACCTTCAAGCCTCTTCAAACCCACAATCCTCATGGCCTTTGCCCTGATGGCGGTGATCGTCATGATGATTTTGCCGATGCCATCATGGGTGCTGGATGTCGGACTGGCTGCGTCCTTCGGCCTTGCCATCCTGATTTTCACCGTGACCCTGTTTATCGAGCGTCCGCTCGATTTTTCCGCCTTTCCGACGATCCTCTTGACCTCGCTGATGCTGCGGCTGTCGCTCAACGTCAGCTCCACGAAACTGATCATCGGCCAAGGGCATACCGGGACACATGCCGCCGGTGAAGTGATCGAAGGATTCGCAAACTTCGTCATGGGCGGAAGCGTGTTTCTCGGGCTTGTGGTCTTTGGCGTCCTGATGATTGTCAACTTTGCGGTCATCACCAAAGGCTCGGCGCGTATGGCCGAGGTTTCGGCCCGCTTTGCGCTGGACGCGATGCCCGGCAAACAGCTGGCCATCGATGCGGACATGTCGGCCGGGGCCATCGACCACGCAGAGGCCAAGTGCCGCCGCGAGACCGAACAGCAGGAAACAACCTTTTTCGGCTCGCTCGACGGCGCGTCGAAATTCGTCAAGGGCGACGCGGTTGCCGGTCTTTTGATCACCATCCTGAACCTTGTCATGGGGATCATCATGGGTGTCGTGATGCACGACATGCCCTTGGGGAGCGCGCTTGAGACCTATGCCATCCTGACTGTCGGCGACGGGTTGGTGTCCCAGATTCCGGCGGTGATCATCTCGATCGCTGCGGGATTGTTGCTGGCGCGGGGCGGCTCGACCGGCGCCACAGACGTGGCGGTGGCGGCGCAACTCGGGCGGCATCCATCGGCGCTTTTGGCGGTTGCGGTGCTCATGGTGCTTTTTGCGCTGGTGCCGGGCCTGCCCTTTGTGCCGTTCATTCTTGGCGGTGGCGTTCTTGGCGGGACAGCATGGTGGATATCCAGACGTCCCGCTGAAACAGAGGACCCCTCGGAAGCCCCCGAAGCAGAACCCACGCTGCCGGAACAGCACATGGGCGATGTGCTCGACCTCGACGATATCCATGTCGAATTCGCACCGGATCTGGTCAACATGGTGCTGGATCCGGGCACCGGGCTGGATGTCAGGATCGCCAATATGCGGCGGCACATCGCCTCGCATTTCGGGCTTGTCCTGCCGGAAATCCGGCTGACCGATGCGCCGTCCCTGCCCACCGGCACCTATGTGATCCGCATTCACGGTGTGGAAATGGCGCGTGGAGAGTTGAACCCCGATTTTGTTCTGGCCCTCGTGCCCGAATCCAGCGGTGCGCTGCCTCAGGGGCGCGACGTGACCGAACCTGTCTATGGCGCACCCGCGCGATGGTTGCGTCCCGAAGATCAGGAAAAGGCCGCGATCACCGGGGCGACCATCGTTTCCCCGACCGAAGTGCTGGCAACCCATTTGCTTGAGGTCATCCGCCGCAACTTTGGCCGCCTGCTGACGCTGAAGGCGCTGCGTCGCCTGCTGGATGAGATGGTCTCGCTCACCAACCAGTCCCGTGCCGAGGCAAATCGCAAGCTGCTGGATGAGCTGATCCCCGACAAGGTGCAGATCGACACGCTGTTGCAGGTGCTGCGGCTCTTGCTGGATGAGCAGGTCTCGGTTCGCAACTTGCCGCTGATTCTGGAAACGATTGCCGAGATGCGCGGCCAGCAGACTCAGGCCGAGGCCATCTGCGAACACGTTCGCCAGCGTCTGGGCTTTCAACTGGTCGCAGGGATGCGGCGCGACGATGGCACCATTCCGCTTGTGCAACTTGCCCCGGAATGGGAGGACACCTTTCTTGCGTATCAGGTCGAAAGCAGTCAGGGCGCGTTGGACGTGGCCTTGCCCCCGGATAAATTTGAGGCGCTCACCAGCGGTTTGGCCAGCACGATTGGCGAGGCAGCGACCCGCGGTGTCTCTGCCGCGGTTGTCACCTCCGCCCGGCGACGACGATTCCTGCGGACGGTCATGGTGGCCAAGGGCCTCAGCAACCCGGTCATGTCCTATGAGGAAATCGGGCTTGAGGCGCGGCCCGCGCTGGTCGGAGTGGTGGCTGCGTGATCGCCATGCACCCCTTGATCGAGCTCCTGTCGGGGAGCCTCTGGGCCTCGCTGATTGTTTTTCTTCGGGTGGCCGCAGCGCTGGCGGCGCTTCCCGGTCTGGGCGAGCAGGTCATATCGGTCCGCGTGCGCCTTGTCCTAGCGATCATGTTGACGGTGATCGTCACACCGGCCGTGGCACCGGGGTTCGATCTGCCGGAACCGAGCCTTGGCGCGTTCCTCATGGTGCTGGCCACGGAAACGCTTTCCGGCCTGTTCCTTGGAATCATGCTGCGGCTTTTCATCATCGCGATCCAGACCGCCGGGGCCATGGCCGCGCAATCCACCTCGCTCTCACAGTTGTTGGGGGCCTCGGGCCTCGATCCGCTGCCGGCAATCGGCCACATCCTGACCACCGCCGCGCTGGCCCTGCTGATGGCGACGGGGTTTCACGTAAAGGCCGCCGCATTTCTGGTGCTGTCCTATGACATACTGCCCGCGATGCAGTTTCCCAATCCGGCGGATGTCGCCGACGCCGGTCGCCAGCGCGTGGGACAGAGTTTTGCGCTGGCGTTCACGCTCGCCGCGCCCTTTGTGCTGATGTCGGTGATCTACAACCTCACGTTGGGCGTCATCAACAAGGCGATGCCGCAACTTATGGTGGCCTTTGTGGGGGCGCCGGTGATCACCTTTGGCGCGATTGCGCTTTTGTTGGTCTCGGCGCCGATCCTGCTGTCAGCGTGGCTGCATGCTTTCGACGGCTTTCTTGCCGCGCCCTTCCGGTAGGTCGCCATGTCGCAACAGGACGACTCCGCCGAAAAGAGCCACGAACCATCCGAACGCAAACTCGATCAGGCGCGCAAAAAGGGTGAAATTCCGCGCGCGCCGGATATCCTGACGGCGATGGCCTACCTTGGCCTGCTGACCTGCATGGTGGCGCTGGGCGGCCCGAGTCTGGCGCGATTCGCGGAGTCGCTTTTGCCGCTCATCGAACAGCCGGATCGGCTGGAGGCCTTGTTTTTCGGCGAGGGCGCGACCGCTGCGTCGGGATCGGTGATGGGGGCGGTCCTGACGCCGGCGCTGCCTTTTCTTGCCGCACCCGGCGTGTTTGTCCTTTTGACGCTTTTCGCCACCCGTGGACTTCTGTTCACCGGGTCAAAGCTTGCGCCCAAGGCGTCACGCATCAACCCGATCGAGAACGCCAAGAACAAGTTCGGGCGACGCGGGCTGTTTGAATTCTTCAAAAGCTTCGTCAAACTCAGTGTCTATTCGATCCTGCTGGCGGTGTTCCTGCGGGGCCAACGGGACGTGATCATCGGGGCGATCATGGGCACACCGGGCGAAGTTGTCCTGAGCATGACCAGCCTCATACAGCAGTTCCTGTTCATCGTGGTGCTGATCGCGGTTGTGATCGGCGGCATCGATCTGTTCTGGCAACGGGCCGAGCACACGCGCAAGAACCGGATGACGCAAAAGGAGTTGCGCGACGAGATGAAGGAATCCGAAGGCGATCCACATCTCAAGCAACACCGCCGGATGCGGGCGCAGGAACTGGCGCTCAACCAGATGATGGCGGAGGTCCCAAAGGCCGACGTGATCATCGTCAACCCGACACATTACGCCGTCGCCCTGACGTGGAGCCGGATGGGCGGCTCGGCCCCGGTCTGCGTGGCCAAAGGGCAGGACGCGGTTGCCGCGCGCATCCGTGAGGCGGCGAAAGAGGCCGGAGTACCGATCCATTCCGATCCGCCAACGGCTCGGGCGCTGTATGCCACCACGGAAATCGGCGCGGAAATCGCACCGGATCACTATCGGCCCGTTGCCGCGGCAATCCGTTTTGCGGACCGCATGCGGGCCAAGGCAAAGGAGAGCCGCTGGTGAAGACCAAGTATGATGACCTGACAGAGGCGACAGAGCTGCTGCTGGAAAGGGATCTTGAGGCGCACCGCCGGAATCTGGCGGAAAGCAGTCGGCTAGCGGGTGAACTGGCCCAGATCGACGGGATGCGGCAGGCGGCGCAAGCGGATCACGGATCCATCAATGCGCGCCAGATGCTGGGCGCGGATACCTTGTGGCAGGGATGGCTGGCGACTCGGCGGGCAGAGATCTTGCGGCACAGCGCCATGGCCAGAGCGCAGGAAGCCGACAGTCAGGCGCGGGCGAAAACCGCCTTTTCGCGGGTCGAGGCCGCCAGAAAGCTGGCCCTCGAAGAGGTGGAAAGTCGCCGTAAACGTCGGTTCAAGGCAGAGGCCGACGCCATCGACGCGCTGGGCATTCTGCGCGCAGGGCGTGACCGCGGTCTTCTGTGACCCTGAAAACGCAAAGGCCACCCCAAAGGGTGGCCTTTGTGCGCATAGCCCCGATGGCCTGTTCAGGCAGCGTCCTGACGGGCGATTTCGGTGATCAGGACATCTTTGACATCCGCCCCCAGAACGGACCTTGCAGCATCCAGCAGGGCGGAGCGCAGGATTTCCATCCGTTCGCCTGAGGTAAAAGAACCTTCGAAGCCGCCGATATTGGCGTGGTCGAACATGACTTGCAGGAAAACGTCCCGCAGTTTCGGCTCACGTGCGTAGACAACCTGGGTTGTGCCGCCGCTGACTTCCAGACTTATGGCCGCCACCACCAGCGCCTCAACCCGTTTCGCACCCATGATGGGGATGACGAATTGGTTGTTGATCTTGACGTATTCATTGCCCGCACTGCCGTGCGGATCATCGCCCTTGTGGGTCTCATCTGCGGCATGGGGATCGTCTGACGTGACGACCGCGTGGTCGTCGCCATGGTCCGCGACTTCGGGGACATCGCCTTCGGCGGGCATCAGGAACAGCCCGGCCCCGACACCGGCGCCGGTGCCGATCAGCGCCAGCACAACAGGGAGCAGTTTCTTGAGCATGGACGGACCTCAGAAAGGCAGAATCGCATCCAGCACCTGCTGGCCGATCCTGGGTTGCTGCATGTCGCTGATCTGTCCGCGACCGCCATAGGAAATACGGGCGGAGGCGATCTTGTCGTAGGTGATCTCATTCTGGCGCGAAATGTCCTCTGGCCGGACGTAACCGGAAACCAGCAGTTCCCGCAGTTCGAAGTTCACCCTGACCTCCTGACTGCCCTCAATGGCCAGCACGCCATTGGGCAGCACGTCGATCACCGTGGCCGCGACCCGCAAGGTCAGACTTTCACTGCGCCGTACAGACCCATCGCCACTGGCATCGCTGGAGGATTTGATCGACACCGCGTCATCAAGGCTGGCCCCGTCGGTGATACCTTGGTTGATCCGTTGCGGAATGCCGAAAAGGGCGGGAATACCAAGGCTTTCCGATCCCGACCGCGACCGCGAGGTCTGGTTCTTGATCTCGGCGCTTTCGTCGATCTCGATCACAACCGTCATGATGTCACCGCGCCGGACGGCGCGCCGGTCGCCAAGCAGAGAGGTCTTTCCGCCACTCCAGAGCGAGGCGCGATCCGTGCCGCGTTTGGAGGCCGCCCCCGGCGGCAATCCCGACGCGATCATGGCGACCCGCTCGGGGCTGCTGGTGCCGGGCGTGAAATCAGGTTCTTTGCCGATGTGATCGACCCGCGCACAGGCACCTGCGGCCAGGGTCAGCCCGATCAGGCCAAGTCGTCGCAACATGTCAGTCCTCACTTGTTCACCAGAATGCTGCCGTCAGGGGAAATCGTCCCGAACAGCACGGTGCGCGAATCGACGTTCATCACGCGAATCCGCTCACCTGCCGCGCCTCGGCCCAGCGCCCGCCCCTCGGCCTTGATGCGCAGGCCGGCATGGGCGTAGACCAGCGCGACCGCCTGATTTCGGTCCACCAGAGCAGGCTGGCCCACTGCGCCGCGCATGACGGCGCGGCCGGGGTAAATCGCGGTCCGTGCCTCCTGTCCGACAACCGCGTCGAGCCTGGCAAACGCGCCGGTCACCTCGGCGGGATCGAGGCGCACCGCGTCCGCCGTGATGATCTGTTGCGGGCGGATGGTCTGCGTGGCGACCACGGTTTCCGCCGCCGACACCGCAGGGACAAAAGCCAAAAGGACCAGCCAGCGCATCAGCGCACCTGCGCCGTGGCGCCCATCATCTGGTCGGCGGCGGAAATCACCTTGGAGTTCAGCTCATAGCCGCGCTGCGCCTCGATCAGGTCGGTGATTTCCTTGACCGCGTCCACCGAACTGTCCTCAAGATAGCCCTGCCGCACGGTGCCCAGACCGTCCTGTCCGGGTGTCGTCTGGAGCGCGGGGCCAGAGGCCTCTGTCTCGACAAACAGGTTGGAGCCGATCGCCTCGAGCCCCTTTGGGTTGGTGAACCCGGACAAGGTGAACTGGCCCAGCAACTGGCCTTCGGGATCGTTGAGGAAATAGGCGTAAACCTCACCGTCAGCATTGATCGAGATGCTGCGGGCATCTTCGGGAATGACGATCTCGGGTGAGACGGGAAACCCTTCGGAGGTGACAATCAGACCTTCACCGGTCCGCTTAAGCGCGCCGTCGCGGGTGTAGCCCAACTGCCCGGAGGGCAACGTCACCTCCAGATAGCCGTTGCCTTCGATGGCAAGATCCAGATCGCCGCCGGTGGCCGACAAGGCCCCTTGTTGCAGCTGCATGGACACCGCCGCGGGACGGACCCCAAGGCCCAGCTGGACCCCGGTTGGCAGCACCGTCCCATCCGCCGCGCTGACAGACCCGGCGCGGGCGAGTTGTTGATAGTGCAGATCGGCAAATTCGGCCCGGCGGGCGTTGTAGCCGGTCGTGCTCATGTTCGAGAGGTTGTTCGAGATGACCTCGACCCGCATTTGCTGGGCACTCATCCCGGTGGCGGCGATTTTGAGGGCGCGCATGTGACGGCTCCTATTTGATGAAGGCTTTCAGAGCGCTGCGGATGCGTTCATCCTCTCGCTCCATGAAACTTTGACCCAGTTCGTAGGCGCGCTGCACCTCGACCATGCGGGCCACTTGCAGGATCGGATCGACGTTTGACGCCTCGACAAAGCCCTGCATGACGCGCGGCTCTTCGACGGGTTCGAAACCGGCGTCGCTGCGGAACATCTGACCGCCCTCGCGGATCATCCCCAAGGGTTCCAGCGGGCGCACGACGCCGACCCGCCCGATGGGCCTGCCCTCTGTGCTGATCGTGCCATCACGGGCAATCGCAAGACCCACGGCCTGCGGCGGCACAAAGAGCGGCGCGCCGCTTTCGTCGAGAACCGGGTGGCCGTCCGATGTGACCAGCGTGCCGTCGGCGCTGGACGAAAACGCCCCGGCGCGGGTCAGGCGCTGCCCCTGTCCGGTTTCCACCAGAAAAAAGCCGTCGCCCTCGATTGCAAGGTCATACAGACCGCCGGTCTGTTCCAGAGTGCCCTGCTTGAAAGAGGTCGAACCGATGCGCCCGGCGGCCATGGCCACGGCGGCCATGCCATCGCCTTCGGCGACGAATTCGGAAAAGATCACACCCTCTTGCCGGTAACCGGTGGTGTTGGCGTTGGCGATGTTGTTGGCGATCACCTGCATTTCGCGCATCAGGCTCGATTGCCGCGAGAGGGCGGTATAGCCAGCAGTTTCCATGTCAGCCTCCGGTGATGAGGGGAATGATTTGCCCTTGGAAAAACTCCACGAGCGTCCGGGTCATAAAGCTCATCGACATCCAGAAGACGGCGACAATGGCGAGCAGTTTGGGGACAAAGGTCAGCGTCATCTCCTGAATGGAAGTGAGCGCCTGAAACAGGCCGACACCGACGCCCATGACCAGTGCGGCGGTGAGGATCGGCACGGAGGTCACCGTGGCGATCCACAACCCCATGCGCAGCGTGTCGAAGAAGATGACCTCTGTCAGCATGGCGTCAGACCGGCATCCTGAGAATTTCCTGATAGGCCTCGACCACCTTGTCACGCACGGCGACCACGGTTTCGACCGCCAGTTCCGATTGGGCCAGCGCCTCAACCAAGGCGTGCGGATCGGCGTCGCTGGTCATGGCGGTCTTGGCGGTCTCCTCGGCTTGCCGCAACTGATCAACGAATTCCTCCGTGATGCGGGTGAAATCCTTTTCCAGCGGCACCGCCTGTTCCGGTTCGGGCTGCATGGCGGGGCGCGAGGCCGCGTATTTCTGTGCGGCAAATAGAGAGCGGACGTCCATTCTGGTCTCCTGTCACTATAAATTTCAGAGGGTTAACGACGCAGCAGGTCCATCAGGCTGGTGGCCATCTGGCGCGTCTGGTCAAACATCTTGAGATTGGCCTCATAGGATCGCTGCGCCTCGCGGGCATCGGCAATCTCGATGATCAAATCGACGTTGGACCCAAGGTAATGGCCGGTTTCATCGGCAAGCGGGTGCGCCGGGTCGTGGATCTTTTCAAGATCGGACCGGTCCAGCGTGACATCGCCCGCCCTGACACCTGTCACATCCGCCGCGGTGGGCAATGCCTCGAACGGCATGGTTTTGCGGCGATATCCGGGTGTGTCGACGTTGGCGATATTCTCGGACAAGAGGCGCAGGCGCGCGGCCTGGGCCTGAAGGCCCGTGGTGGTCACGTTCAACGCGTTGGAAAAATCACTCATTGGGCTGCTCCTTTAGCCACGGCCAAGACTGGCGCGCAGAATGCTGAGGTTGCTGCGGTAAATCGCCAGCGCGCGGTCGTGCTGGCGTTTGGCGTCCACCGCCGTGACCATCTCTTGTTCCAGCGAAACGGTGTTCCCGTTCGGGTCGAGCGCGTCGCGGCGTTCCGAAAGATCGACCGTGCGACCGGAGCTGCCGTTGAGATGCGTGTCCCGCGATGCCCGCTGACCCATCATCGAGTCGCGCAGGGTGTCCTGAAACTTCGGCATTTCGCGGGCCCGGTAACCGGGTGTATCCGCGTTTGCGATATTCTGGCTGCTGAAAGCCTGCTGCATGCCCGCATGCCGCGCCATGGCCATCGCCGTTCTGAAGACGTCCAAATTCTGGAACATCGGGGCTTCTCCCTCGATTGCTTAAATCAAGGCTTAACGCTGATTCCTTTAGATATGGTTTGCGAGGAATGAACGGAGCGTACGATGGACGACGACATTACCGGCCTCAGGGCGCGGATTTCGCAGATGCAGCCGGTGCGGGCCGTCGGGCGCGTGCAATCGGTGGATGGCACCATTATCTGGGTGCGGGGGCTGGCGGAACACGCCTGTATTGGCGACAGGCTGCGTCTGATGCACGGGAGCAACGTTCTCGGCGGCGAGGTGTTGCGGATTCGCGACGATCTGGTGGCGATGCTTCCGGACGAGGTGCCGGATGGGGTGTCCAAGGGCGACCGCGTTGCGGTGCTGGGGCCGCCGACACTGGCCCCTTGCGACAGTTGGATTGGACGGGTGGTCGATGCCTACGGTCGCCCGCTGGACGGCGCGCCGATCGGTCCGGGCAAACACAGGCGCCCGTTCCGGGCCAGCCCGCCGCCCGCTGCGGCCCGCCGCCGGCTGGGTGCGCGGCTGGACACGGGTTTGGCGGTTTTCGACACGCTGTTGCCGATTGTTCAGGGGCAGCGTGTCGGCCTGTTTGCCGGGTCCGGGGTTGGCAAATCACGTCTTCTTGCGCAACTGGCACAGGGGATGGAGGCTGATGTCGTTGTACTGGCGCTGGTCGGGGAGCGTGGGCGCGAGGTGCTGGAATTTGTGACCTCTGTTCTGGGGCCAGAGGGTATGGCCCGCAGCGTCGTTGTCGCGGCCACCTCTGACCGTTCTCCGCTGGAACGTCGCCGGTGCCCCTTGGCGGCGATGACCATCGCCGAGCATTTCCGGGATCAGGGCAAACATGTTCTCTACCTTGCTGATTCGATTACCCGATTTGCCGAGGCACACCGCGAGGTGGCCATTGCCTCAGGCGAATTGCCCGCATTGCGGGGGCACCCGCCATCGGTCGCGCACCAGATCATGCGCCTTGCCGAGCGGGCAGGGCCGGGATTGCAAGGAACCGGCGATATCACCGCCATCTTCAGCGTTCTTGTCGCTGGATCGGACATGGACGAACCGGTGGCGGATATCTTGCGCGGCGTGTTGGACGGACATGTGGTGCTGGACCGGCAGATTGCCGAAAGGGGCAGATTTCCGGCAATCGACCTGTTGCGCTCCGTCTCGCGCAGCTTGCCAGAGGCGGCAAACGACCATGAAAACGACCTGATCCAGAAGGTGCGCAGCCTGTTGGGGGCCTACGCCCGGTCCGAGACCATGGTGCGTGCCGGATTGTACCGCGAGGGAGAAGATCCGCTGCTGGATCAGGTGATGAAGGTCTGGCCAGATCTCGACGGGTTTTTGGCGGAACGTTCGTTGAACGGGGCAGCCGGCGCGTTTCAGAAGCTGGAACTTATCCTGCGGCGGAGCGCTGTGGCGCCTGCCCGCCGTCCGCCGCAGGGTCGACCGGTTTCCCGCGCCCGATAAAGACCCCGGCCAAAGGGTCCGGAGGCTCAGGGTCAGAACCGTTGAATATTGATGGACGACAGCAGGGTGAGCGCGATCTGGCTCGACCCGGTGCCGGCGGATTGCGACACCTGCGATTGGAGAAGATAGCTGTGGATCACCTTGTTCAGGACTTCCGGGTTTTCAAGATCGGCGAACTTGGTGATGCCAAAGCGGCTCTCCGCCTTTTCGGTCAGCATTTCCAGCTGCTTGTCGAGGTCGATTTGGCTGAATCCGGCGGGAAGTCCCAGCGCGGTCTGAAAGACGTCGCGCATCATCGTGTCGCCCAGAACACTGTACCATTTGGTGTTGTCGGACGAAGACAACCCCGCCAGCCCCGGAGCCGCACGTTGAAAACTGAGCGCGTTTCCGATGGCTGGATTGACGTTGCTCACCGCCTCTTCGAAAAGCTGCCATTGGTGACTGTCGATGATATCGCTTGCAAAATCATCGGCCTGAAGGACGGTTGACGGCTCGGTGTCGAATCCGAACGCCCGCGACATGGCAGCCAGGCCCTTTTCCCCCAGCACATTGGCCAGCGCGCCCGGCCCTGCGCCGCCGTCCTCCAGAGCTTGTTTCAGAAGCGCCGGACTGTTGATCCATTTCTCTGCGCCGAACGCCCCCAGAGCAACCTTCAACAGGTCGGTATCCGCCAGGAAATCGTCAACCGACGTAACCGAGGCAATGTTTTCTTCGAAATAGGCCTTGGTCGATTCCAGAACCAACAGCGTTTGTTCTTCCAGAGCCGCCGCCGCGTCCGGGTCGTTTACGTATTCCGGCTGCGCCAGAAGAGAGTCGAGATCGGCGCGGACCTTGGTGTCGTAAGCGGCCGTAATGTCGTCGGAAAATCCCTCCTCTAGAAAAGGATACTCGACTTTTTCGGAGAAATCGAAGGCCCGGGCCAGCGCCACATAGCGTCCGTCGCTCAGCTTGTTCGCCAGCGCCGTGTCGTCTTCCGCCCCCTCATTCAGGACACGTTTGATCAGGTAGGTGCTGTCGACCTGATCGGACAGTCCAAAGGCGGACAGGGCCACACTCAAAAGACGCCGATCCTCGACCAGGTCCTCGCCCGAGGTGATACTGCCAATCTTCTCGGCAAAATACTCGGTGTCCCGCGCGATTTCGGCACTGGAATTAAAGGCGGTGCGTTGGGTGGTCAGCGTGGATTGAAGAACTTGCCAACCGACCAGGCCCGTGCCTGGAATCATTGGAGTGATGGCCATCACGAATTCCTATTGCTGCGGTGTCGGACCAGCGGCCAACAGCCTGTCCTCACGCGGGATCAGGGCGCGCAAAGCTTTGAGACATTGATAGAATTGTTCCGTGAGCAGTGCATCTGTCGCCTGCGTCAGCAGGCGACGGCTGTCCGCGTCGACCAGAATTTGGCTCAGCTCTTCGATCCGCGGCAGCAGTTGCGTCCGCGCCTCTTCGGCGCTGGCGTCTCCGGTCAGGATCAGTTGCGCATGATAGCACAGTCGCCGGACCGGGGTCTTGGCCTCACCGGGGTGGATCGCGTCGCGCAGCCGCAGCACGTTGGCATTGGGCGTCACGATGGACAGGCGGCTGCGGCGATCGCCGTTTTCGATCACAGCGCCGTTGATCAGCACGCGTTCGCGTGGTCCGAGTTTCAGGACAAGTCCGCTCATTTCTGTGTGCTCCTGCCGCTCAATCCTCGCAGGATTGCGGCGTTGATTTCCAGAAGCGGTCTGACACGCCCCTTTTTTGTCAGGACTTTTGACGTGTGAAGTTGAACGAATTCAGCGAGATAGAAAATCCGTGCCCGCAATTCCGCCGGCAGGGCGTTCTCACTGTCCGCCACATCCACCGCAAGCGCAGTCCAAAGGCGTTGATTGTCGGACAGCGCCTCGACCAATCTGGGATAGGCACGTGGTCCGGCCTCGGCGGCCGCTTTGATCCGATGCGTGACCCGAGCAATAAGTTCATATTCAGTGCCGCGGGGGGTCTGGGTCGAGCGGGCGTTTTGGGCATAGGCCCGATGCGCAAGTGTCTGTGCGTTCACGTCAGAACCTTCTGGTTGTGAGGATCAGGAATTGAAATCCGGGGGCCGGTCGTCCGGCCCCCGGTTGTCCGGGTTACCGGAACAGCGACAGCAGCGACTGCGGTGCCTGGTTGGCGATCGACAGTGCCTGCACGCCCAGCTGTTGCTGGACCTGCAACGCCTGCAAACGGGCCGAAGCTTCTTCCATGTCGGCATCGACCAATGTGCCGATTCCCGACTTGAGAGCATCGGTCAGGCTGGTGACAAAATCAGCCTGGGTTTCGATCCGGCCCTGGGCCGAACCGAAGGACGCTGCTGAATCGATGGCGGTCTGGATCAGGCCCTCGATTTCGTCCAGTGCGCTGTCGACACCGGCCTGCGTGGTGACATCGATGCTCGAAAGCGATTCGAGGCGGCCGCCGATGGTGGTGTCGGTCACGGCATAGCTGCGCACTTGGACAGAGAAGTTGTCACCGGTGTTGTTGGCGCCGGTGAAATCAAGCTGGTTGGCGCTGGTGCCGTTGACGGCGGCTGCGATGCCCAGTCCATCGGTGATGTCGGAATTGTCCGCGACATACTTGTTGAAGGCATCCGCAAGACCTTGGGCCACGTCCGCTTCGGTATCACCATCGCGGGCGACATAGGTGATTTCCTGCGCGCCGGCTGTTGCGGTGGTGTTGAAGGTGGCAAGGCCACCCGCGCCGGCGGTGATTTCAATCGAAAAGCCGGTGCCTGCGGCGACGGTCGCGGTGCCCGCACCAGCCGTCTGGCCGATGACCGCCAAGGTGGTCGGCTGGGTCGCGGCGCCGGTCAGGGCCACCGCTGCGGCGTTGGCCGCACCCGAGGCGGCGTCAGAGCCGATCGCTGTGGCCCCGGTCGTTGCAACATTGATCGACCCGGCGGCAGTGCCCAGATCCTGTTTGCCGACCGTGATGTCAGAGGCCGTCACACCGCTGCCAGAGCGATCCAGCGAGGCCAGGATGTTGATGCTGCCGGACCCGGCGGTGGTATCGGTGTTCGACAGCAGGTTGAGGCCGTTGAACTGGGCCGCGCCCACCACTGCGGAAATCTGGTCGCGCAGCGCATCGATGTCCGTCTGGATCTTGCCCCGATCGACGTTCTCTTCCTGGGCGGCGACAATCTTGCCCTTCACGTCGGTCAACAGGTCGGTCACGGTTTCTGCGGCCTGGCGCGCCACGGAAACGGTCGACTGGCCCAGGTTGAGGCTGTCGGAGATCCCCTTGAAGCCCTTTACGTCGGCTTCCATCACCTTCGAGATCGCCCAGACGGCGGAGTTGTCCTTGGCGTTGGCGACGCTCTTGCCGGTCGAGATTTCCTTTTGGGTGTCACCGAGGCTGGAATTGATCGACTTGAGGGTTTGCAGCGCCACCATGGCGCCGTTGTTCGTCAGGATGCTAGACATAGAGTGTCCTTGCTTTCAAAAGGCGCTTTTGCGCCGGTTGCATTTGCCGCGCACGGCATCTCTGACGTCTTTCTGACGTATGCAGCCCGAGCTCTTTGCTGGTCTGCGCCACCTGTTGTGGTGCGTCGCCAACTTGGCCTTTCAATCCTAACGGAGCCCTAATTCCCTCTTTGTCTATCCGGTGGATTTTTTACAAATTCTCAGGCTCTGCGTTCGAGCCGTTTCGACGCCGGGGCATCGATGGTTTGCCGTTTGCCATGCGCGTCGTAGGTGTCGGTGGCGCGGCGCGCCCGGTTCAGATCGCCAATGCGCGCGGCAACATTGCGGATCCCCGCCATGGCCTGATCGAAAAGCTCCTGATTGCGCCGCAGTCCGTCACGCAAGGGTGCCACATCGCGGGCGGTCAGCGGACGTTCGGCCAGCGCATCGGCCAGCGCCTGTTTTTCCTCCATCAGGTCGGAAAGCCGGTCGAAATCGCCGTTCAGAAGGGCGGTGCGTTCAGCGTCAAGCAGTGTCTTGAGCCGCTCGGTCACGGGTTGGTCAGTCATTGATTCGCTCCTTGAGGGCATGAAACAGGGACTCCGCGAGGCCGATTCCGCCGCCTTCGGTCATCTGCCGGGCCTGTTCCAGGCGCATGAACGAGGCGAACTGGTTCTCACCTTCGCCGCCGCCGAATCCTTCCGGCGTTTCACCGACTTTCGCGGATTTGAGCATTTCCGCGAGAAAGTTTGCCTCCAGCTCGCGGGCGGCTTCGCGCAAGGCGCGGTCCTGTTGCGGAAGGGATCCGCGTTGCATCGGGGATATTTCCATTTGCTTTGTCTCCAATTCGACTCGCTCCGTTCGATTAGGCCTGATCGCGGTAAAGAAGTGGTAAGGAGGACTGGTCTAGGGTGACCGCGTGGAAGAATTCCCGGAGCATTCATGCTGAGCCAACTGACAAGCCTGCTGGGCCTGACGCCAGCGTCACGGACCCCAGACACACCCAAAGGCGACGAACCGACAATCGATTTTTCGAGCGTTTTTGCACGGGCAGAGGATGACCGGCCACCCCGGTTCCTCGACCAGGGGCCAAGCGCCGAACCGTCCGACGCGGACGCACCAGAGGCGGTCCTGGTGGTCGATACCGGTGAGGACGGCACCCTTCCGGACGACATGGATGTCGACCTTGCGGCCGTCGGGCGTTCCAAGAGCTACGCGGACGGCGCGGCATTGGCCCCGGAACCGGACTGGACGGACGAGGCCGGAACTTCCGGCGATGCTGATCCGGACCCGCTGCCGTCCGGTTCCGTGCAGGAGGGGCGTGATCACAAGCTGGCGTTGACGGCGGCGGGTGTTTCCGCCGTTGCGGGCACCGCTCCTCAGACGGTGACGCCGGACAACCATGGCGACCGTGGCAAGCCCCCGGTCGCCCCACATGGGCCGACGTCTCCGGCAATGTTTGACGCCACCGCCCAAGGCAGGCCTCTAGACGCCCCGGATGACAGGCCGCAAACGCCCCGGACCAGCCCGATACGCCATCCGGGTGCTCTGGATGAGCAGGTCTTGGTGGATCGCGAAAGCCAATTGCGGAATGTGCGGAACGACCCCGTTGGCTTGGGGACCGGTGCGCGTGAGGACAAGAGGCCTGTCGCAAGCGCCACAGCCCCCCATGCTGACATGCCCCCGGCAGAGGCGGTCAGGGCCGCCTTTGTTCCAGCGGACCTCACGGCTGCCGCCAAGGCGAAGGACCCGAAGGATCGTTTGCCGCCACTCCCCGGCGCTGGCGGGGATAGGGTCTCTCTTTTGCCCAAGGCGGTATCGCCCGCCGATCCCGGTTTGCCCAAGGCGGCATTGCCCGATACCGTTGAAAACCCCGGATCGGTGGAAACAAAGACGCCAAAAGCTGTCGCGCAGCGGGATCTGCCGGTCTTTCGCATGGATCTGTCAACGGCCGATCTTTTGCCACCGGGACCGTCGCGCGGCATCGTGGCCGGAACCGTGCCACTGACACGCGTGACCGAAACCGCGCAGGGTCACTCTGCGCCACGGGCAACCGATCTGCCAAATCCGGTCTTGGACGCGCCGAACAGGGCACCCGAATTGAAAGCCTCGGTTGCCGCTTCGCTGAAAGGCGCTGCGCCCGCTCCGGCGAAACCCGCGCCGCCCGCATCGGCGCCCCCGGAGGCGTGGACACCCGCCTCCGTCAAGATCACCCAAAGCCCGCCGCTGGCCCCGTTTGACGGCCCGGACAACGGCGCGCGCCCGGACCTGGACAAGGCCGCTTTGACCGGCAACACTTTTGCGATTGCTGGCAAAATTGCCGTGCCGGACGGGATCCCCCGCGACGGCACATCCGTTGCGCCAAGGGCAAGCACCCTCTTTGACGGGCAAATCGTCGAAACCGTGGATGTGGCCTTGGATGGCGTCGCTTTGCGCCCCGCGCCGCGGCCGGGTGCCGGACCTGAACCGCTTCAGGCGGCCGGCCCAATAGCGGTGCCCCCACCAAGAGCACCGCTTGCCGCCGGTGCGGATGTTCGGATCATCGACACCATTGTGCCGGAAACCTCAAACCCGCCACCGGCGGTGGGTTCCTCGGTGGTGCCGTCATCTCCGGGTCCGGGCCCCGCACTGGATGCGGCGGGGCAGTCAGGGCATCTTTCGGGGGTCTCTGTTTTGCAAACCGCTGGCTCTGACATCCGGAGGGCGGACCCAATCGCGAAAACCGATGCGGTGACCGCCACCGGTCCGGCGGAACCGGTCAAGATTGCAACGCGCGCAGAAGAGGCGCGTCAGGCACGGGCCGACAGGGGCATTATCCGTTCTGAAAGACTGGCGGCACCCGAACGATACGCCCGGCGCGACCTGATCCCGCAGGCGGCATCAGGACGGTCGGCCAAGATGACCGCCCAAGGGCCACAAGCCGTCGGCACGGTGCCCAGACCGGGCATGACCCGCGTGACCGCCCCGTTGCTTGCCGATGTTCTTGACGACGCGCCTTCGGCGGAGGCCCCGGTGGCAAGTCCTGTCGCGGAGGCCCGGACATTTGCCACGCTGGTGACACCGGTCATGGCGGCGACCACCCGCACCGACACCATGGCGACTGTCCGTCAAGTGGCCGACGGCATGGCGCGACTTTCAGACGGTGCCGTCGAAATTCGCCTGTCACCCGAGGAGCTAGGCCATGTCCGGATGCAGCTTGTGTCCGCCGACGGGGGCATGACAGTGCATGTCTCGGCGGACCGGCCAGAGACACTGGACCTGCTGCGCCGCCATATCGACCAGCTTGCGCGTGACCTCGCCGATGCCGGGTATGACGGCGCGTCCTTCACCTTTTCCGAAGGCGACGGGGGACAGCGGGACGGGTCGCCTCCCACCAAAGAGGACGGCGCCATCGCCGGCATGGAAGAGCAACATCCCGCCCGCAATCCGGTCGCGCCAACCGCGCCCGATGGGCTGGACCTCAGATTTTAGGAGACGACATGACGGACATCACCACACCCCCCCCGCTCTACAGCAGCAAAACCGCTGCCGCCGCTGTCGAGACCGGCGCTGCGACGGACACCAAGGCCGTCGTGAGTTCGGATTTCGACACATTCCTGAAGATGCTGACCGTTCAGGTGCAGAATCAGGACCCGCTCAACCCGGTGGATTCCACGGATTATGCGACGCAACTTGCGACCTTCTCTGCGGTGGAGCAGCAGGTTCTCACCAATGACCTTCTGCGTGAGGTCAGTTCGACGCTGACCGGCAATGCCCTTCAGGAACTCAGCGGGTGGATCGGGATGGAGGCGCTTGTTCGCGCCCCGGCGCTGTTTACCGGCACGCCGGTGGCGATCCGGCCCGATTACGCCGAAGAGGCGGACGCCGCCGCGCTTGTTGTCCGGGACGCAAATGGCGATGTGGTCCAGCGGTTCACATTGGACCCCTCTCAGGAAGAGGTGTTCTGGGCCGGAACGGATGAGACCGGGGCCACGTTGCCGGTGGGCGTCTATCGATTCGAGGTCGAGAGCTACAAGGAAGAGGCGGTGATCGGCACCAAGCTTGCCCAAGTTTACAGTCGAATCGAAGAAGTGCGAAAGAACGGCGATGTCCTGCAATTGAGATTGTCGGACGGATCAGAGCTTGATCCGGGGCAGGTCGACGGGTTGCGGGCACCGCAGACCTGATCCAAATCGCTTTGGCGCGGTCGGGCGCGCGACCGGCCGCCATTTTGCTGCGCTGCCATCACGGTCAGGGTGCGCGCAGCCCGGCTCTGTCTGATCGCAGGGGGCTTCGCCCATTGTTTTGGCGAATCATCGCTTAGCCAGTGGGTGTCGGTCCTTATATTCGGAGCAGGTCACCGCACGGACTGTTATACATCTGATTTTGTTGTGCTATCTTCTTTCTGAACCAGCGCGGTTTGGCCGGAGATTACCCTTGGGCAAGCATGCGAGGGTGGTAATGTTGCCGATTTGACGCGCATTTGCGCAGGCGCAGCAAGGATTTGGCGATTGGCGCGCAATTGTCATTTGAACGGGAAACGGTTTGTGTGTAGGTTCCTAAGTGTCGGGCGCGCTGCGTCCAAGCTTGCACAGTTTTGGAGAATACCATGAAAAAGCTTTCGATCATTGCTGCCGCCGCAGCGATCGCAGCTGCAGCAGCCGCTCCGGTGGCTGCGCAGGAAATCACCCAGGATCCGTTCGTTTCGAGCGCTGGTCCGGAAATCCCCGCGCTTGCCATCATCGGTGGCATCGCTGTGATCATCGCGATTGCGGCCGCTTCGGGCACCGACTGATCCCAGTCGAACAGAATTAACAGAGCGGCGGCCCTTGGGCCGCCGTTTTGCGTTTTACGGCTGGGATTCGCAGGCGATCATTTCGGGCGATCAATTCGGGCGCGCGTTTGCGCGGGCTTTGGCCGGTGTCAGCTGAGAACGGTCAAGGTCAGGGCCACAAGGCCGCCGGCCACCGCCCCAAGCGAGGTCCACGCCAGCCGCGCGGGCCATGGGTTCGGGGCCACTGTCGTGTCCGGCAGCGATTGCCGGATCAGCGCCGCCTCAACCAGCTTGGGCAAACGTGGTCCGAACCGTGCCATCACCATGGCGGTCTTCCACAGGTCCTGTGCCGCCGCCTTTGGGCCAATCGATTCCTTGATGTAGGCCTCGACCACCGGATGCGCGACCTTCCAGATGTTCATGCGCGGGTCGAGTGAGCGTGCGACGCCTTCGACGACCACCATGGTGCGTTGCAGCAGAATCAACTCCGTCCGCGTCTCCATGCCAAACCGCTCTGTCACCTCAAAGAGATAGGCCAGCAGTTTGCCCATGGAAATGCGGGTCGCGTCCATGCCGAAGATCGGTTCACCCACGGCCCGCAAGGCGCGGGCAAATTCATCGACATCGCGATCCGCCGGGACATACCCCGCCTCAAAATGCACCTCGGCCACGCGCTTGTAATCGCGCTGGATAAAGCCAAAGAGGATCTCGGCGTAGACCCGGCGGGTGTATTCGTCGATATATCCCATGATTCCAAAGTCATAGGCGACAATATCGCCGTTCGCCGCGACCTTCAGATTGCCCTGATGCATGTCCGCATGGAAAAACCCGTCGCGCAGCGCGTGGTTCAGGAACAGTTGCAGCACCCGTTCGGACAGTTTGACCCGGTTGTGTCCGGCGGCGTCCAACGCCTCGTTATCGCCCAGCGGGACACCCTCAACCCAGCCCATGGTCATCACCCGGCGACCGGACCATGGCCATTTGACCGCTGGCAGGGCGAATCCCTCATCCTTTTCGGTGTTGGCCGCGAACTCACTGGCGGCCGCCGATTCCAGCCGCAGATCCAGCTCGCCAGAAACGACACCCTCGAAATGGGCGATCACCTCTTCCGGGTGCAGGCGGCGGGCCGCGGGCGACAGATGTTCGATCATCCAGGCGGCAAAGTAAAAGGCGTCGATGTCCTTCTGAAAGGCCCGTTCGATGCCGGGGCGCAGAACCTTGACGGCGACGGTCTCGCCGGTGTCGCGCAGCCGCGCCTTGTGGACCTGCGCGATGGAGGCGGCGGCCACCGGTTCGCTGAAGTAGGAGAACACGTCGTCGACCGGAACCCCCAGCTCTTCCTCGACCTGACGCTTGGCCTCTTCGACCGGAAAGGGCGGCAGCTTGTCCTGAAGGACGCGCAGCTCGCGGGCCATCTCGTCGCCGACCACGTCGGGCCGCGTCGACAGGATCTGGCCGAACTTGATATAGGCGGGGCCCAGCGCGGTCAGCGCCCGCACAACCGGCGGCATGTCCGGATTGCCCTCATCCCCCAGCCAGCGGAACGGCCTTCCCAGAACCCGCGCGGCGACCCGCAAGGGCGCGGGCGCTTCCAGCGCGTCCAGCACCGCGCGCATGGCGCCGGTGCGTTCCAGGGTGGCGCCGGTCCGGACCAGCCGCCAGATATTGTGCGGTCCGCGCATCTCAGAGTTTCCAGCCAGAGTGCAGGCAGGCGACGCCCATGGTCAGGTTGCGATACTTGGCGTTCTCGAAACCGGCCATTTGCACCATGTCCAGAAAGGTCTCCTGATCGGGAAACTTGCGGATCGATTCGACAAGGTACTGATAGCTGTCCCGGTCGCCGGCAATCACCTGACCCATGCGCGGGATGATGTTGAAGGAATAAAGGTCATAGGCCCATTGCATCAGGTCGTTGGGGATCTGGCTGAACTCCAGCACCATCAGCCGCCCGCCGGGTCGAAGCACGCGGAACGCCTCGGTCAGGGCGTCTTGCGGGCGGGTCACGTTCCGAATCCCGAATGAAATCGTGTAGACGTCAAAGCTGTTGTCGGGAAAGGGCAGGGCCATGGCGTCGCCCACAACCCAGTCCAACTGGTCGCTCATCGCACCGGCCTCGGCGCGTTTGCGGCCTTCGACCAGCATCGGCTCCGTCAGGTCCAGCACGGTGGCGTGGCCGTGGCCCGCGCGTTTGAGAAAGCGGAAAGAGATGTCACCGGTGCCGCCCGCCACGTCCAGCAGGCGCTGACCGGGGCGCGGCGCCAGCCAGTCCATCATCGCATCCTTCCAGACGCGGTGAATGCCAAAGGACATGGCGTCGTTCATCACGTCGTACTTGGACGCAACAGAACTGAACACCCCCTGAACGCGCCCGGCCTTTTCGCCCTCTGGCACCTCGGTAAAGCCAAAATGCGTTGTTTTTCCGCTGTCTTCGCTCATGGGTCTTGCCGTCCTGTTGTGTTCCGCCTTCTTATAGAGCGCCGCCGGGGTGATACAATGTGAAGGACGCCGCCCAATGCCCGAATTGCCCGAAGTCGAGACAGTCCGTCGCGGGCTGGCCCCGGTGATGGAGGGACAGGTGATCGCGCGGGCGCGGGTCAACCGTCCCGATTTGCGCTGGCCGTTTCCCGATCGCATGGCGGACCGGCTGACCGGCGCGCGGGTCGACCGGCTGCGGCGGCGGTCGAAATACATCCTTGCGGACCTGTCGACCGGTGAGACGCTGCTGATCCATCTGGGCATGTCCGGGCGGATGCTGGTGTCGGGCGATCCGCTGGGCCGCTTTGTGCATGACCACCCCGCGCCGGAAAAGCATGACCATGTGGTGCTGGACATGGGGCAGGGCGCGCGGATCACCTTCAACGACCCGCGCCGCTTTGGCGCGATGGATCTGATGGCGACCGTGGGGGCAGAGGGGCACCCGCTGCTGGCGGTTCTGGGTCCGGAACCGCTGGGCAACGGGTTCAGCGAATCTTACCTTGTTTCGGCGCTGGCGGGACGGAAAACGCCCATCAAAGCGGCGCTGCTCGATCAGAAAATCATCGCCGGTCTGGGCAATATCTATGTCTGCGAGGCGCTGTACCGCACGCGCATTCATCCCGCACGTAAGGTAAATCGCCTCTCCGGCGCGCGGCTTGCGACCCTCGTTCCGGTGGTCCGGACGGTCCTGCAAGACGCCATTGCGGCGGGCGGATCGTCGCTGCGGGATTTCCGTCAAGCCGATGGAGAACTTGGATATTTTCAGCACAGCTTTGACGTCTACGGACGGGAGGGACAGCCCTGCCGCACCGAGGGGTGTACCGACACCGTGCGGCGCATCGTGCAATCCGGGCGGTCGTCCTTCTATTGCCCGTCCTGTCAAAGATAGCTTGAACCATGTGACTGAAATGCTAAGGCTTGGCCCCTGACGGAACCGGACGGAGCCCCTGAACATGGCCTATGAGACGATCATCGTCGAAATAGAAGACCACGTCGCCACCATCAAACTGAACCGCCCCGACGCCATGAATGCGCTCAACAGCCACCTGCTTGGTGAGTTGTCAGAGGCGCTGGCCGACGCGGATCAGAACGACAAGGTGCGCTGCATCATCATCACCGGCTCGCCCAAGGCGTTTGCCGCAGGCGCTGACATCAAGGAGATGTCGGAGAAAAGCTATGTCGAGATGTTCCTCTCGGACTTCTTCGGCCGCGAGGGCAACGCCATCACCTCGACCCGCAAGCCGATCATCGCCGCCGTGGCGGGATACGCGCTGGGCGGCGGGTGCGAACTGGCCATGATGTGCGATTTCATCATTGCCGGTGACAACGCGAAATTCGGCCAGCCGGAGATTAACCTTGGCGTCATGCCGGGGCTGGGCGGAACGCAGCGCCTGACGCGCTTTGTCGGCAAGTCCAAGGCGATGGACATGAACCTGACCGGACGCTTCATGGATGCCGAAGAGGCAGAGCGCGCGGGACTGGTGAGTCGCGTCGTGCCGGCCAAGCAGTTGATGGAAGAGGCGCGCAACGCCGCCGACAAGGTGGCTGAAAAGTCGATGATCTCCGCCATCGCCTGCAAGGAAGCGGTCAACCGCGCCTATGAGACAACGCTGGCCGAGGGGCTGTTGTACGAACGCCGCCTGTTCCACGCGCTGTTTGCGACCGAGGATCAAAAAGAGGGCATGGCCGCCTTTTCGGAAAAGCGGACGGCGCAGTTCCGCGACCGCTGACGCCAATCCGCACATCGTATGCATGTTTTGTGCATAAGATGTGCATGTTTTGTGCATCCCCTTTTCGGGGGTGTGCGGGGCGGCGGGGAAAAATGCCTTGCCCCCCTTTGGGTGCTCCACTATAGACGCCCGTCATACATGCGCGTGATGCCCGCTTGGCAAGAATCGGTTCGGCACGGGATGCCGGGTCTGTCTGCGGTACGCGCTTTGAAATTCGACCACCGTCGACAGACAGAAAAACAGGACCGATCATCATGGCAAATTCGCCCCAGGCAAAGAAACGCGCCCGCCAGAACGAAAAACGCTATGCCGTCAATAAGGCACGCCTTTCCCGCATCCGCACCTATCTGCGCAAGGTCGAAGAGGCCATCGCATCCGGTGACAAGGACGCCGCAACCTCTGCTCTGCGGGCCGCCCAGCCAGAGCTGATGCGCGGTGTTACCAAGGGCATTTTCCACAAGAATACCGCGTCGCGGAAGATGTCGCGCCTGGCCGCACGGGTCAAAGCGATCGGCTGACCCGGATCAACATCTGGTAGTAATGACAAAGGACGCCACAGTATGTGGCGTCCTTTTTGCATCTATAACCATTTGATCACAGTGGAGATTCTTTTTGGCCGATCCCCGAGTCAAGCTGTAGTTTCGGTTGCCGGGTCTTCCCGAAGATTGCTAGTTTCGACAGGCGATTCACTAGTCGCAGGGGGGACAAGGCTGCCGGTTGGTGTGCACTCATTTTGGGTGCGCGCAATCATGCTTGTCGTGGCGCCAAAGCGCCTTTGACAAGTCTCGGGGGAAACCCCGGCCGTGTCCAAAGGATATAAGAAGCGGGCCGCATTACGGACGCGCCGAACGGGACTATTCGGGGCGTCTTGCGGTCTATGACCTTGGGGTTCACTCCCTCACCTTTGCGTGCGCGCAAGGGGTGGTTTCGCTGTTCCTCCTGCCAAGTGTTCGTCGCCGAAGGTCATTCGGCGTGGGGATCGAGGAACGAGGACAAACTGGCAGATGACCAAAGACCAATGGGGGGCCTTGCAGGAGCAAATCAGCAAGGCTGTCGGGCATAACAACTACAAGACCTGGATCGAACCGCTGCGCTTTGTGGGGACAAGCACGGACGGGATCGTCACCTTGCAGGCGCCTACGAACTTTTTCAGCAACTACGTGTCGCAGAACTATGGCGACATGCTGCTGCAACATGTGGCACGGACATCGCAGGATGTTCGCAAACTCGACATCAAGGTGGCGTCGGCGCTGACCGAATCCGAGGCTGCGACCCCGCAGCCGCAGACCGTGCGCGCGGCCCCGCCGCCCGCCCGTGATCATCTGCCGGGCGCGCCGCTGGATGGCCGGTTTACCTTTGACACCTTCGTGGTGGGCAAGCCGAACGAACTGGCGCATGCGGCGGCCAAACGTGTCGCCGAAGGCGGTCCGGTGTCGTTCAATCCGCTGTTTCTCTATGGAGGCGTCGGCCTAGGTAAGACCCACCTGATGCATGCGATTGCCTGGGAACTCACCCAGCGCAATCCGCATCTGGCGGTGCTGTACCTGTCGGCGGAACAGTTCATGTACCGCTTTGTTCAGGCCCTGCGTGAACGCAAGATGATGGATTTCAAAGAGATGTTCCGCTCTGTCGACGTACTGATGGTCGATGACGTGCAGTTCATCGCGGGCAAGGACTCAACGCAGGAAGAGTTCTTTCACACCTTCAACGCGCTTGTGGATCAGAACAAGCAGATCATCATTTCCGCGGACCGCGCACCGGATGAGATCAAGGATCTGGAAAACCGCATCCGCAGCCGCCTGCAATCCGGTCTGGTCGTCGATCTGCACCCGACCGACTATGAACTGCGTCTGGGTATCCTTCAGTCCAAGGTCGAAAGCTATCGCGCCATGCACCCCGGTCTGGAAATCGAGGACGGTGTGCTGGAATTCCTCGCCCACCGGATCAGCACCAATGTCCGCGTTCTCGAAGGTGCGCTGACCCGGCTTTTTGCCTTTGCCAGCCTTGTCGGCAAGCCGATCAACATGGATCTTGTGCAGGACAGCCTTGCGGATGTGCTGCGTGCCTCGGAACGCAAGGTCTCGATCGACGAGATTCAGCGCAAGGTGGCCGAGCACTACAACATCCGTCTCAGCGACATGATCGGGCCAAAGCGGGTGCGCAACTTTGCCCGGCCGCGTCAGGTGGCAATGTATCTGTGCAAGCAGCTGACCTCGCGGTCGCTGCCCGAGATCGGGCGGCGCTTTGGTGGACGCGACCACACCACCGTCATGCACGGTGTTCGGCGGATCGAGGAACTGCGCCAGCAGGATGGGCAGATCGACGAAGACGTCGAGATGCTGCGCCGGGCGCTGGAAGCCTGACCAGTTGTGGGAAATATGCGGCGCGCCGGGTCTGGTGCGTCGCAACGCCTTGACGCCTAGGCGAAAGCGCAAGACAAATCGGTAAAAACCGGCTTGGAGTGCTGGCCTGCGCAGGCTAGGCTGCGCGTCCCGGCAGTGCGGAGAGGGTAGGGCGATGAAATTCAGCATGGAACGGGCGGCGCTGTTGCGCGCGGTCGCGCAGGCGCAATCGGTGGTGGAGCGGCGCAACACCATTCCGATCCTCGCCAACGTGCTGATCGAGGCCGAGGGCGAAAGCGTCAGCTTTCGCGCCACCGATCTGGACATCGAGGTTCTGGACCGCGCCGTGGCGCAGGTGGAAAAGGCGGGCGGCACCACCGTCTCGGCGGTAACGCTGCATGAAATCGTGCGCAAATTGCCCGATGGCGCGCTGGTTACGCTGGCCGCTGATCCCGGATCGGGCCGCCTTTCGGTGTCGGCGGGCCGGTCGCATTTCTCCCTGGCGACCCTGCCGAAAGAAGACTTCCCGGTCATGGCGACCTCGGAATACGACTGCAACTTTTCCGCCAAGGCCGAAGTGCTGCGCCGCCTGTTCGACAAGTCGAAATTCGCCATCTCGACCGAAGAGACTCGCTATTACCTGAATGGCGTCTACATGCATGTGTCCGAGGCCGAGGACGGCAAGGTGCTGCGCTGTGTCGCCACGGACGGTCACCGGCTGGCCCGGATCGACGCGCCGCTGCCGCAAGGCGCCGATGAGATGCCCGGCGTGATTGTCCCGCGCAAGACCGTGGGTGAGATGCGCAAGCTGCTGGATCAGGACGATATGGATATCGCGGTGTCTGTGTCCGAAACCAAGGTGCGGTTTGCCACGCCGGACATCACCCTGACCTCCAAGGTCATTGACGGCACCTTCCCCGATTACACCCGCGTCATCCCGCAGGGAAACACCCGCAAGCTGGAGGTCGACGCCTCGGAATTCGCCAAGGCGGTGGACCGCGTGGCCACGGTGTCCTCGGAACGCTCGCGCGCCGTCAAACTGCAACTGGACGAGGACCGGCTGATCCTGTCGGTCAATGCGCCTGACAGCGGTGCTGCCGAAGAAGAGCTGGCCGTGGCTTATGGCGATGAGCGGCTGGAAATCGGGTTCAACGCCAAGTACCTGCTGGAAATCGCCAGCCAGGTGGACCGGGAAAACGCCGTCTTCCTGTTCAATTCCTCCGGCGATCCGACCCTGATGCGCGAAGGTGGCGACACCAGCGCGGTCTATGTCGTGATGCCGATGCGGGTCTGAGGTTGGGCGATTTTTCGTCGAAAAATCGTCTCTCGCCATGTCGCTCGCCCTCACCCGCCTGACGCTGTCGCATTTCCGGTCGCACCGTCGGGCGGAGGTCTCTGTCGATGCGCGCCCGATTGCGATCTTTGGACCAAACGGGGCGGGCAAGACCAACCTGATTGAGGCCGTGTCGCTGTTTTCCCCCGGTCGTGGGCTGCGGCGCGCCTCGGCGGCGGACATGGCGCGCCGTCCGCAAAGCCTTGGCTGGAAGATCACCGGCCATCTGACCGGTCCCGAAGGCCAGCATGAGATCGCCTTTACCTCCGAGGGCGGCGCGGCGCGCAGCGTCACGATCAACGACAAGTCCGCCAGCCAGATCGCCCTTGGCCGGGTCGCCCGGACCGTCTGGCTGATTCCGGCCATGGACCGGCTGTGGATCGAAGGGGCCGAAGGGCGGCGGCGGTTTCTGGACCGGATGACTCTGTCGTTCTTTCCCGACCACGCGCAGGCCTCGCTGGACTACGAAAAGGCGATGCGAGAGCGCAACCGCCTGCTCAAGGACGACGTGCGCGATCCGCACTGGTATCTTGCGCTGGAAAAGCAGATGGCGCGCACCGGCGCTCTGCTGACCGCGAACCGGCAAGAGGCGCTGGACCGGTTAAAGGCCGCGCAGGCCGAAGCAGAGACCGCTTTCCCCGCCGCCGATCTGGAGATGGTGCAATCCGAGGGCAGTCTGCCTGCGGCCGAGGCGGACCTGCGCGAGGCGCTGGCCGAAAGCCGGTTTCGCGACATGGCCGCAGGCCGCACGCTGGTCGGACCGCACCGCACCGACCTGTACGGTGTCTTTGCCGCCAAGGGGGTTCCCGCCGCCGAGTGTTCGACGGGTGAACAAAAGGCGCTGCTGATCTCGCTGATCCTGTCGAACGCGCGGGCACTGGCGCAGGATTTCGGCGCGTCGCCGATCCTCTTGCTGGATGAGGTTGCCGCCCATCTGGACGCGACCCGCCGCGCGGCGCTGTATGGGGAAATCACCGCCTTGGGGGCGCAGGCCTGGATGACCGGCACCGGGCCAGAGCTGTTTGCCGAACTGGGATCACAGGCGCAGTATCTGGAAGTGACCGAAGACGCGGGCGAATCCCGTGTGCACATCCGTGATTGAGGTCATCGCCGAACCGAACCTGACGCCCGAGGATGAGGCGCAGATCGCCGAGATCCTGCGCCAGAGCTTTCCAACGGATTTCGGAGGCCGCAGTTTCTACCAGCAACGCCCGCACATGCGCCTTGTCTGGCGCGAGAACCGCGTGCTGGCGCATATGTCGCTGTTTCTGCGCGCGATCCGCGTTGGCGACCGCATGGTGGATGTCATCGGCATCGGCGACGTGGCAACCGCGCCAGAGGCGCGCAGGCGTGGTCTGGCCGGGGCCTTGCTGACCGACGCCGTCCGGACGGCCCAAGCCAGCGGCGCGCGGTTTGCCATCCTCTTCGGGGATCGCACGCTGTACGACCGGGCAGGCTTTGTGCCCGCTGCCAATCGCTTTCGGTATGTCCGGATGGTCGGCGCGCGCACCGGTGAGGTGGTCGAGGACAGCAGCCGCTTTCTGAGGGTGCGGCCCTTGACGGCGGACCGCTGGCCAGACGAGGCCTTTGTGGATTTTGTGGGGCACCTGTTCTGACGCGGCAAAGCCTTTGGACATGCGTGCGGGGTGCGTTCTGATCATCACGCAAAGCGATGCGGCAGACGATTGGCAGAAGGGCGCGGACAGCCCGAAAAACCCGCCGCTTTGAGATGCGGCGAACCACCTTCACCGCGATCCGACGCTGGCGGAATTCGCCCATTGGGCGAATACCAAATATTGTGTCTGTCGCGTGACAATCTCCCGGTAAAACTCTATAAGTTGGGCCAAAATAACAAAGGATCACTCGATGTCCGACCAACCCGCGGCGCCGAACGAATACGACGCCGATTCCATCAAAGTTCTCAAAGGCTTGGAAGCGGTGCGCAAGCGTCCCGGCATGTATATCGGTGACACCGATGACGGCTCGGGCCTGCACCACATGGTTTACGAGGTGGTGGACAACGGCATCGATGAGGCGCTGGCCAAACACGCCGACTATGTCCATGTGAAAATCCACGCCGACAACAGCGTCTCTGTGCGCGACAACGGGCGTGGCATTCCGGTGGATATCCACACCGAAGAGGGCGTCTCGGCGGCAGAGGTCATCATGACCCAACTGCACGCGGGCGGCAAATTCGACCAGAACTCTTACAAGGTGTCGGGCGGTCTGCACGGCGTCGGCGTTTCGGTCGTGAACGCGCTGTCGGTCTGGCTGGAACTGCGCGTCTGGCGGAACGGCAAAGAACATTTTGCCAAATTTGAACATGGTGAAACCACGGAACACCTGCGCGTTGTCGGCGACTCGCATGGTGAAACCGGGACAGAGGTCCGTTTTCTGGCCTCGACCGGCACCTTTTCCAACCTCGACTATCAGTTCGAGACGCTGGAAAAACGCCTGCGCGAACTGGCCTTCCTCAACAGTGGCGTGCGCATCATCCTAGAGGATGAGCGCCCCGCCGAACCGCTGAAATCAGAGCTGCACTATGACGGCGGCGTGCGCGAGTTTGTCAAATACCTCGACCGCTCCAAGCAGGCGGTGATGGATGATCCGATCTACATGGAGGGCGAAAAGGACGGCATCGGGGTCGAGGTCGCCATGTGGTGGAACGACAGCTACCACGAGAACGTGCTGCCCTTTACCAACAACATTCCCCAACGCGACGGCGGCACGCATCTTGCGGGCTTTCGCGGCGCGCTGACCCGGACCATCCAGAAATACGCGCAGGAATCCGGCATCGCGAAACGGGAGAAGGTCAATTTCACCGGCGATGACGCCCGCGAAGGTCTGACCGCCGTGCTGTCGGTCAAGGTGCCGGACCCCAAGTTCAGCAGCCAGACCAAGGACAAGCTGGTCAGTTCCGAGGTGCGCCCGGCGGTCGAGGGCCTGATGAACGAAAAGCTGTCCGAGTGGTTCGAAGAGAACCCCGGTCAGGCCAAGGGTATCGTCGGCAAGATCATCGAGGCCGCGCTGGCCCGCGAGGCGGCCCGCAAGGCGCGCGAACTGACCCGGCGCAAGACCGCGATGGACGTCAGCTTTAACGCGGCCAAGCTGAAGGACTGCTCCGAAAAGGACCCGGCGCTGACCGAACTCTTTCTGGTCGAGGGCGACTCTGCCGGGGGCTCGGCCCAGACCGGCCGGGACCGCCGCACACAGGCGATTCTGCCCCTGCGCGGCAAGATCCTGAACGTGGAACGCGCGCGCTTTGACCGGATGCTGGGCAGTCAGGAGATCGGCAATCTTGTGATGGCGCTGGGCACCGGGATCGGGCGGGATGAGTTCAACATCTCGAAAATCCGCTACCACAAGATCATCATCATGACCGATGCGGACGTGGACGGGGCGCACATTCGGACGCTGCTGCTGACCTTCTTCTACCGGCAGATGCCGGCGCTGATCGAACATGGCTACCTGTATATCGCCCAACCGCCGCTCTATAAGGTCGCCCGTGGCAAGTCTGAGGTTTACCTCAAGGATCAGACCGCGCTGGACGACTATCTGGTTCAGCAGGGGATCGAGGGCGCACAGCTGAAACTCGGCTCCGGTGAGGTGATCATCGGTCAGGATCTGGTGCGCGTGGTCGAAGAGGCGCGCGCGCTCAAGCGGGTGCTGGACGCCTTTCCAACGCATTACCCGCGTCACATTCTGGAACAGGCGGCCATTGCCGGGGCCTTTGTGCCCGGCGCGGTGGATGCCGATTTGCAGGGCGTGGCAGACAAGGTCGCGGCGCGGCTGGACCTGATCGCGCTGGAATACGAACGCGGCTGGACGGGCCGGATCACGCAGGACAAGGGCGTCCGCCTTGCCCGCATCCTGCGCGGTGTCGAAGAGGTACGCACGCTGGACGGGCCGATGCTGCGCTCGGGCGAGGCACGCCGGACCGGCACCTTTACCGAGAGCCTGCAACATGTCTACGCCGCGCCCTCCATGCTGGAACGCAAGGACCGGCGGCAACTGGTTCACGGACCTCTGGAACTGCTCAAGGCAATCCTTGAGGAGGGCGAAAAAGGCCTGTCCCTGCAACGCTACAAAGGTCTGGGAGAGATGAACCCCGGCCAGTTGTGGGAAACCACGCTGGACCCGGACGCCCGGACGCTGTTGCAGGTCACCATCGACGACATGGCCGGGGCGGACGATCTGTTCACCAAGCTCATGGGCGACGTGGTGGAACCCCGCCGCGAGTTCATCCAGCAAAACGCGCTTGCGGTCGAAAATCTGGATTTCTGAGGCTTAAAAAGCGACGTAGATAACCGGGCGCGGCGCGACGACAGTCGTGTTCGCGCCCTTCTTTTATGTCCTTTACATCAAAGGCTTACCTTGGTTCGGTCAGGCTATGACGCCGCGCTGACCCCCGGAATCAGCGCCAAACCCGCCGGGCCCCGCAGGGCAGGTGAACACCGAAAAAGGGCGCCCCGCAGGACGCCCTTTCTCTGTTCACGATCCGGTCGGGATCACTTCATGCTGGCCAGTTGCTTGGGCAGCTTGAAGGTCCAGACGGTGCCACCTTGGTTGAGGTAGTTCACCTTCTTGGCCACTTCGCCGCCCCAGAGCGGAACCGCGCCGCCCCAGCCGGAGACGATCGAGACATACTGCTCGCCTTCCATCTCCCATGTGACGGGCTGACCGACGATGCCGGAGCCGGTCTGGAACGACCACAGCGTCTCACCGGTCTCGTCGTCCAGCGCGACAAAGTCACCCTCGGGGGTGCCGAAGAACACCAGACCGCCCGCGGTGGTCATCACGCCGCCCCACAAAGGCGCGTCGTTCTTGTATTCCCACACCAGATTGCCGGTGTCCGGGTCGATGGCCTTGAGCGACCCGATGTGATCCTCATAGTTCGGCTTGATGGTAAATCCAGCACCCAGGTAGGCCGCGCCCTTCTTGTAGGTGATCGGCTCATTCCAGATGTCCATGCCCCATTCGTTCGAGGGCACGTAGAAGTTGCCGGTCTTCTGGCTGAACGCCATCGGCATCCAGTTCTTGCCGCCAAGGAAGGACGGCGAGGCAAAGATAACTTCACCCTTTTTGCCATCGGCGGCGGCGGTCGGATCGCCGGGGCGGTTGTCTTCGTTAAAGATCGGGCGACCGGTCTCGTCGATGCCGCTGGCCCATGTGATATCCTTGACGAAAGGCGTGGCCGACACAAACGCGCCGTCCTCCGCGTTCAGAACGTAGAAGAACCCGTTCCGGTCGGCGGTGGCCAGACGCATGTTGCCGTCGCGGTCGTTGTAGGCGACCACTTCGTTCACGCCGTCATAGTCCCAGCCTTCGCGCGGGGTGGTCTGGAAGTGCCACTTGATCTCGCCGGTCTTGGGGTCGATCCCGATGCGGCTGGCGGCATAAAGGTTGTCGCCCTTGCCGGTGTTGTCCTGACCCGCATCACGCAGCCATGAGTTCCACGGCGCCGGGTTGCCCGCGCCAAAGATCAGCGTATCGGTGCGCTCGTCATACGAGCCGCCCAGCCATGTGGCCCCGCCGCCGTTCTTCCACATGTCGCCCGGCCAGGTGGCGTTCAGCTCACCGGTCATGGTCGACGGCTCGCCGTTCAGCGTGCCCATGTGGCCCTCGATCACGGGGCGTTCCCAGACCATTTCGCCGGTCATCACGTCGCGCGCCTGCACGGTACCGACGATGCCGAATTCACCGCCAGAGTTGCCGGTGATCACCAGCCCGTCCACGATCAGCGGCGCGGCGGTATAGGAATAGCCCGCCTTGTAGTCGGCGATCTTGTCGCGCCAGACCACATTGCCGGTGTCCTTGTTCAGCGCGACGATCCGGGCGTCCAGCGTGCCGAAGATGACCATGTCGCCATAGATCGCAGCGCCCCGGTTGACCACGTCACAGCAGGGCAGGATGCCTTCGGGCAGGCGGGCGTCGTATTGCCACAGTTCCTTGCCGGTCATCAGGTCAATCGCATAGATGCGCGAATAGGACCCGGTGACATACATCACGCCGTCATAGATCAGCGGCTGGGCTTCCTGCCCGCGCTGCTTTTCGCCGCCAAAGCTGAAGGCCCATGCGGCCTGCAAGAACTTGACGTTGTCCTTGTTCAGCGTTTCCAGCGGGCTGTAGCGCTGAAGATGGCGGCCCATTCCGTTGGTCGTGACCTGGGTGGTGATCGCCTGATCATCGGCCAGATCGGTTTCGGACACTTGTGCCGTGGCGGCGGTGCCAGTCAGCAGGATACTGGCAGCGGCTGCCAGAATGAATCGATTCATGAGGTTCCCTCCCTTCATCGCTCGGGGCGACGTGGATGCTTGGCGGCCTTACGCGGGCGCCGCCTGTAGTATTCAGTCAAGCCGCGGTCAGAGGTATTGCACCATGGTCGTAAGACTGAAGCGCGGTTGACAACGGTCCATTCGGCAAGGCCGCGACAGGGGCCGGGAATCGCCGTGCTGTGCGGTGCGTCCCGCGCCAAGACAACATGGCCCGACGCGGCAAAACCGCATCGGGCCGGTCTGTCCGGGGCAACAGCCGCCGGGGTGTATCACTCTGAAATTGCAGAGTTATCTTGCGTGGTGAGGCTGCCGAGATAGGCAAGGATGAAATCCTGTACGGTGCGGTCTTCGATCCCCACGTGGCGCATCTTGGTGCCGGGCATAAAGCCAGAATTGTCCTCCATCCACGCCCGCAGCGCGGCCGGGGTCCAGACGATGCCGCTGGCCTCCAGCGCGATGGAATAGTCGTAGCCCTCATAGCTGCCCGCAGCGCGGCCAATCACGTTTTCCAGCGGCGGACCATAAGAGGCGTGGTCGGACTCCACCGCATGGCAGCGGCGGCATTCGGCGTCGAACAGGGTCTTTCCGGCGGTGATCTTGATATCGGCAAAGGTGTCGGCACAGGCCGGACCGGCCAACAGGGCGGCGGTCAGCAGGATGGTGGTTTTCATGTCAGGTCTCCAGTGGGCGCGCGAATCCGGTGTCCTGTGCCGCGATCCTGTGGGTTTGACGGGCAAAAGCCATCCGGTGCTTTGGTCGTATTCGCGGCGCCCGACCGCGTCAGGGGCGCAGCGCCGCGCCCCATGGAAAGCGCCCGACCTTGATGGTCTTGATCGCCTGCCGTTTCGCCACGTCGATCACCGTCACGTCGCCGGAGACACCATTGGTGGTGAACAGCAGCGTTTTGTCGGTGTTAAAGGCCATGTGCCAGACCCGCCGCCCGACAAGGATATATTCCTCGACCTCATAGGTTTCGGCATTGACCACGGCCACGTGATTGGCCGGGCCAAGGGCGACAAAGGCGGTTTTTTCGTCGCTGGTGAACTCAAACCCCACCGGCTGCACCCGGTCCGGGTGGACGCCCTTGACGGCGAATTCGATAGTCGCGGTCTTGTCCTTGCTCTCGACATCGAAGACCGACAGCGTGCCGCCGATCTCGGCAGAGACCCAAAGCTCGCTGCCGTCCTTGGTGAATTCCGCATGACGGGGGCGCGAATCGACCAGCGTGTTGGCGACCAGTTCCTGCGTCCGCGTGTCGATCCAATGCGCCATGTTGGTCGTCTCGGAGGTGGTGATCACGTAGCGGCCATCGGGCGAGACGGCCATGCCCTCCGGCTCGATCCCGACGTCGATCTGGGCGACGACGGTGCCGGTCACCACATCGACCACTGTGGTGATCGCGTCATCCTCATTGGCGATGTAAAGGTGGCGGTTGTCGGGATGCAGGACAAATTGTTCCGGGTCCTCGCCCGAGGGCAGGTCACGCAGGATCTCGCCGCTGACCGGGTCCATGACCTGCACCGTGTCGCTGTCCGAGGCGCAGATATACAGCACGCTGTGATCGTGGCTGAAGACGATGCCGCGCGGACGTTCGCCGGTGGGCAAGGTGCGTATCACCTCCAGCGTGGCCACGTCGATCACGCTGATGGTGTCGTCCTTTTCGTTGGAGATCCAGATTTCCTCGGCCTGCGCGGATGCGCCCAGAAGGCAGGCGGCAAGGCCCGTGGCGAGGAGGGATTTTGGGGTATTTTTACAGAGAAGAAACATGGGGTGTCCTCAGTTTCCAAAGGCCGTGCAGGCGGAATCGGGGCGGTCCTGCCCAAGCGTGTCGAGTTCGTTTGTCTGGTGCAGGAAGCCGTCCAGCGGGGCCTGCGCCACCAGCGCGCGGTCGGTGACCAGCGGGATGGGTTGGCGCAACTGGCCGTTCCAGTTGCGGTAGGACATCGGCCGGCCCTTGAAGCCCGCCAGTTCGAAATCGGGGCCCAGAAGGAAGCCGCGCAGGGTGGCGGTGTCGTTGGAATTGGTGCGGGTGACCGCCTCTCCGATGCTGCGCACGGCGGCCCATGCGGCATAGTCGCGGGATTGCATCGGGCGGCCCGCAAGCCTGACAAAGCGCGATTGAAGCTGCGCAGCGCCCCATTGCTCCACCACCTGCGCCCATGCCACCGGCACCAGACCCTCGGACCCGGCGACCGGGCGCGGATCCCATGTGTTGTAGGCGATGTAGCGGCCGAAATCGTGGATCTCATCGGCGATCAGCAGGATGTCGTGGTCGCGCAGATCCTGGGTGAACAGCGGCACCTCTTGTGACGCGGTGCGGCGCATGTCGGCGTCGAAGGCCCATGTCTTTTCCGACCGCAGCCGCAGGCCGAACTTGGTCAGGCTGTCGCGCAGCGCCCCGGCAAAGGCGGTGTCGTCCGGGTGGGTGCCCGCGATCAGCGCAAGGTCGTCCCAGCGCCGGGTGACGAGGAACTGCACCAGCGCATCGGTGCGCATGGCGTTGCTGGGCAGGCTGTGCAGCAGGTTGCCGCGACAGTCGGGCCCGCGCAGCCGGTCGTCCGCCGCTGCGGCGTTGAAGATCAGCGCGTTGGCCGCCTCGGGAAGGTCGGCCACTGACAGCGCGGCCTCGGCCGGGGCGTCCAGCACGATCAGGTCGGTCTGCGCCAGGGCGGCGCGCGCCGCCGCCGCCAGATCGCCGCCGGGCGGCACGCTTGTGACCTCCAGGGTATAGGTCTGGCCCAGAAAGCGTCCGGTGGTGGCGTTGCCCTGCATCCCCAGTTCCGCGCCCCGCAGGCCCAGATCCTCCGGGACCGGGTCGAGATTCGACAGGACGGGGGGGTGGTCGATCTCTTGCCGCAGGTAGTGAATCACCACCGACACCTCGGCCATTGCGGTCGAGGCGGTCAGGCAGAGGGCCAGTGCCGCGCGCAGAAACATGTCTTGGACTCCTCCCGTTGCGGCCAGAGTAGGCACCGGCGGGGCGGGCGGAATAAGACCTTGGTCGCGGTTCCGCAGGCATTTGGACTTAGGTCCAATAGCCGCGATGCCGGGCGCGCTTTTATCAACAGGGCAACCGCATCGTGGAGGAGACCGTAAATGATCCGCAAGACAACCGCCCTGACCCTGTCCCTGTTGATGGGTGCCACCGTGGCCCTGTCGCACGGAGACGTGGCCCCGCAGCCCGTCAACACCGATGCCCTGCCTGACGTGGGTGAGGAATGGCTGACCGAGAACCCGTTTCGCGCCATGGACGCCGAGGTCTATCGGACCGCGATCGAAATCGGCGCCTCCGGCTACAACCAGAACTGCGCGCGGTGCCATGGGCTTGAGGTGATCTCGGGCGGGCTGGCCCCCGACCTGCGGTTTCTTGAGGCCGAGGAATACGGCGATGAATGGTTCATGGAGCGGTTCCGCACCGGCTATACCCAGAACGGCGTGACCAAGATGCCCGCCTTTGGCGAGTTGCTGGGCCAGAAAGCCGCTTGGGCGATCCGCACCTATGTCGAGGCCCGCCCCGACGATGAACAGATGGCCGAACTGACGCCGGACCTGAAGGACCTGCGCGATCAGCTGGCGGACTGGGCGGAAAATCCCGAAGGGGCCGATCCCGACGGCATGACCGCCAAGCTGACCGAGATCGCCGAGAGCATCGAGACGCTCAGCGGCGCGCCGGTGGCCGACAGCGCCGCCTCGCGCGCGGTGGTTGCCATCGACGGCACCGGCGACGGCTATCGCAAGGCCGCAGAGGCGCTGACCATCGGCCTGTCGGCGGCGCACTGATCATGGATGTGGCGCGCATTTTCCGTCCTGTTGTCCTTGCGCTTGGCCTTGTGGCCGGGTTGGCGACCACGGTGGATGCGCGCTGCGAGGACTGGACGCCGCAGCCCAAGCCGCAGAACGCCAGCCGCGACATCGTCGGGCAGGATCTGGATGTCATCCTTGAGCGCGGCTGGATCGAGTTCGCGGTTTTTGACGACTATCCGCCCTATTCCTTTGAGGACGGCGGGCAGCCGCGTGGCATCGACATCGAGATCGGCAAACTGATTGCCGAGGACTTGGGGATCACGGCGCGGTTCAGGTTTGTCGCGGCGGGGGAAAATCTGGATGCCGACCTGCGCAACACCCTGTGGAAAGGGCCGGTTGTGGGCGGGGCGGTGTCCAACGTGATGCTGCGCGTGCCCTATGACAGCGCCTTTACCTGCCGGGTCGAGCAGGTGGTCTTTACCGGCCAGTACCAGACAGAGGGCATCGCCATTGCCTACAGCAAGGCGGCCTACCCCGAGGACAAGCCGGTGCCGGCCTACTTTCGGTTCGATACCGTCGCGGTCGAAAACGATTCGATTGCCGATTTCTACCTGACCTCGCTTGCGGGCGGGCAGCTCAAGGCCAACATCCGGCGGTTTCCGACCATGGCGCAGGCCATGGCGGCGCTGGCGGCGGGTGAGGTCAAGGCCGCCATGGGACCGAAGGCGCAGTTGGAGTATGGTTTGACCGATGCTCTGGCCGTTCACCAGCCGTCTCTGCCGGGGTTTTCGGTGGGCAACTGGACCATCGGTCTGGGGGTCAATTTTCGGTATCGTCCGCTGGCCTATGCGGTGGACGATGCCATCTATGCCGCGCTTTCCGATGGCCGTATTGCGGCGATTTTCGAAAGCTACGGGTTGAGTTTCACGCCGCCTGAGCGTTGAGTATGCCGGGCAGGGATCAGGAACGGGCTGCCGTCTGGCGCCTTTCAGAATGAAGAGGGTTGAGAGATGCAAATGAATGACAGCCGCGAGATCGCGGCCCCCCGCGACGTCGTATGGGCAGCGATTCTCGACCCCGAGGTGCTCAAGTCCTGCGTGCCGGGGTGTACCGAGATGACCGGCTCTGCCGAAGAGGGCTTTGAGGCCACGGTGGTGCAAAAGGTCGGCCCGGTGAAGGCGACCTTCAAGGGGCAGGTGACCATGTCAGCGATGGATGCGCCCAATTCCGTCACCCTGTCGGGTGAGGGCAAAGGCGGGGCGGCGGGATTCGCCAAGGGCGGGGCCAAGGTCGACCTCGCGGAAACCGAAAACGGTGGCACCCTGCTGACCTATGATGTCGAGGCCAAGGTCGGCGGCAAGCTGGCGCAGCTTGGCAGCCGCATCATCGACGGGTTCGCCAAGAAGATGGCCGACCAGTTCTTTACCAATTTCCAGAACGCGCTGGAGCCGCCTGTCGAGGGCGAAGAAGGCGCGGCACCGGATGGCGACGATAATCACAAGAAAGGCTGGTTCAAGCGGCTCGTTAAGGGCTGATACCGGCACGATCCAGTTACCCCAGACAAGATTTATCCAGGGAGGATAGCGATGGCAGAAGTAACGATGAAGGTGAACGGCAAAGCCGTCACCAAGTCGGTCAAGGGCAATACCCTGATGACCGATTTCCTGCGCGACGAACTGCGGCTGACCGGCACCCACGTGGGCTGTGACACTTCGCAGTGCGGCGCGTGCAACATCCATGTGAACGGCTCGCTCGTCAAAGCCTGCACCATGTTCGCCGCCGAGGCCGACGGTGCCGAGGTGTCGACGATCGAGGGGCAGGCCGGCGCGGACGGCACGCTGAACGTGATCCAGCAGGCGTTTCAGGACCACCACGGCCTGCAATGCGGCTTTTGCACGCCCGGCATGGTGATGGCGGCGGCCTCGCTGCTCAAGGCAAACCCCAAGCCGACAGAGACAGAGGTGCGCGACTACCTCGAAGGCAACATCTGCCGCTGCACCGGCTACCACAACATCGTCAAGGCGATCCTGGCAGCCAGCGGGCAGGACGTTTCGGCCATCGCCGCAGAGTGATCTGATACGGGGGCGGAAACAGGTTCTGCCCGCGACATTTCCGTAGGGTGGGTTTCCAACCCACCGACATTTGGGAGGAATCCACATGCCGAAAGATCATGGCATTGGCGCAAGCACGAAGCGACGCGAAGACGTCCGCTTTCTGACGGGCGCCGGTAATTATACCGACGACATCAACGTCCACGGTCAGGCCTACGTCTATTTCCTGCGTTCCGACGTGGCACATGGGCGTATCAACAACATCGACACGGCGGCTGCGGCGGCCATGCCCGGCGTTGTGCGCATCTTCACCGGTGCGGATTTTGAGGCCGTGGGCGGTCTGCCCTGCGGCTGGCTGGTCACCGACAAGAACGGCGACCCGATGAAGGAACCGCCGCACCCGGTTCTGGCGCAGGGCAAGGTTCGGCATGTGGGCGACCCGATCGCCGCCGTTGTCGCCGACAGTCTGGAACAGGCGCGCGATGCCGCCGAGGCCATCGAACTGGACATCGAGGAACTGCCCGCCGCCGTCGACATGAAGGCCGCACTGGCCGAGGGCGCGCCGCGCGTGCATGACGATCTCAGCGACAACCTCTGCTATGACTGGCAGTTCGGCACCGACACCGAAACCACCGACAAGGCCTTTGCCGAGGCCGCGCATATCACCTCGCTGGAACTGGTGAACAACCGCCTTGTCGCCAACCCGATGGAACCGCGCGTGGCGGTGGGCGATTATGCCCGCGCCAATGACGAAAGCACGCTGTATACCACCTCGCAGAACCCGCATGTGATCCGGCTGCTGATGGGCGCGTTTGTTCTGGGCATCCCCGAGCACAAGCTGCGCGTCGTGGCCCCGGATGTGGGCGGCGGTTTCGGCACCAAGATCTTTCACTATGCCGAAGAGGCGTTCTGCACCTTTGCGGCGCGTCAGATCAACCGCGCGGTGAAATGGACGTCGAGCCGGTCAGAGGCGTTCATGTCCGACGCACATGGTCGTGACCATGTGACCAAGATCGAACTGGCGCTGGACGCGGACAACAACTTTATCGGTCTGCGCACGGACACCTACGCCAACATGGGGGCCTATCTGTCGACCTTCGCCTCCTGCACGCCGACATGGCTGCATGGCACGCTGATGGCGGGCAACTACCGTACCCCGGCGGTGCAGGTGAACGTAAAGGCCGTCTTTACCAACACCGTGCCGGTGGACGCCTACCGTGGCGCAGGCCGCCCCGAGGCGACCTATTCGCTGGAACGCCTGATCGACAAGGCCGCGCGCGAACTGGGCGCCGACCCGATCAAGCTGCGCCGCCAGAACTTCATCACCTCCTTCCCCTACGCGACCCCGGTTGCCGTCGAATACGACACCGGTGACTACGTCGCGACGATGGACAAGATGGAAGAGATGATCGACGTCGCAGGCTTCCCCGCCCGCCGCGCCGAATCCGAGGCCAAGGGCAAGCTCCGTGGCCTGGGCATCAACTGCTTCATCGAGGCCTGCGGCATCGCGCCGTCGAACCTTGTCGGGCAGTTGGGCGCGCGGGCCGGTCTCTATGACGCCGCCACCGTCCGGGTGAACGCCACCGGCTCTATCTCGGTGATGGTCGGCGCGCACAGCCACGGTCAGGGCCATGAAACGGCCTTTCCGCAGGTTGTGGCAGAGATGCTGGGCATCGACGAATCGATGATCGACATCGTGCATGGCGACACCTCGAAGATCCCCTTCGGCATGGGCACCTACGGCTCGCGCTCCATCGCGGTCTGCGGCTCGGCCATGGTTCGGGCCACCGAGAAGATCATCAACAAGGCCAAGAAGATCGCCGCTCACCTGATGGAAGCCTCCGAGGCCGACATCGAGCTGAAAGACGGTCAGTTCTCGGTTGCGGGCACCGACAAATCCGTGGCTTGGGGGGATGTGACGCTGGCGGCCTACGTGCCGCACAACTACCCGCTTGAGGACATCGAACCGGGCCTTGAGGAAACCGCCTTCTACGATCCGGCGAACTTCACCTACCCCGCAGGTGCCTATGCCTGCGAGGTCGAGGTTGACCCGGAAACCGGCGAAGTCACGATTGAAAAGTTCGTCTCGGCGGACGATTTCGGCAACGTCATCAACCCGATGATCGTCGAAGGTCAGGTGCATGGCGGCATCGCGCAGGGGATCGGTCAGGCGCTGCTGGAAAGTTGCATCTACGATGAGAACGGCCAGTTGCTGAGCGCGTCCTACATGGATTACGCCATGCCGCGCGCCGACAATCTGCCGGATATGGCCAACTACAAGGTGGATCACTCTTGCCAGACCCCCTGCACGCACAACCCGCTGGGTGTGAAGGGCTGTGGTGAGGCCGGTGCCATCGGGTCGCCGCCGACAGTTGTGAACGCGGTTATCGACGCGCTGCAATCGGGCGGTCATAACGTAACCCATATCGATATGCCCGTCTCGCCCTCGCGGGTCTGGGCCGCGATCAACGGATAATCCCCACCCCCGGCCCGCGTGACGGGCCGGGGGACGCAACAGGAGGATAAAAGATGTATTCATTCGACATGGTACGGCCAACCAGCGTGGCCGACGCGGTTTCCGCTCTGGCGCAGGATGAGGCGCAGGCCCTGTCCGGCGGCCAGACCCTGATTCCGACGCTGAAACAGCGTCTGGCCAGCCCGTCGGTGCTGGTCAGCCTGACCGGCATCGCGGAAATGCAGGGCGTTTGCCGCGAAGACAGCGGCGACCTTGCCATCGGCGGCGGCACCAACCACGCCACCGTCGCGGCAGAGGCGGCCTCGATCTACCCCGGTCTGGCAAAGCTTGCCGGTGGCATCGGCGATCCGGCGGTCCGCAATCGCGGCACCATCGGTGGCAGCCTTGCCAACAACGACCCCTCGGCCTGTTACCCGGCGGCGGCGCTGGGCTCGGGCGCGACAATCGTCACCAACACGCGTGAGATTGCGGCGGACGATTTCTTTCAGGGCATGTTCACCACCGCGCTGGAAGAGGGTGAGATCATCACCTCGGTCCGTTTCCCGGTCCCCGAGGCGGCGGGCTACGCCAAGTTCGAACAGCCCGCCTCGCGGTTTGCGCTGACGGCTGTCTTTGTGGCGAAATACGCCGATGGTGTGCGGGTTGCGGTAACGGGCGCGTCGGAAAACGGAGTCTTCCGCTGGACAGAGGCCGAAGCGGCGCTGTCGTCCAACTTCTCGCCCGACGCGGTCGCCGGTCTGTCGGTCCCCGCCGATGGCATGATCTCTGATCTGCACGGCACCGGCGCGTATCGCGCCCATCTTGTCGGCGTGATGACCAAACGCGCGGTCGCCGCTGCAAGCTAAGCGGCTTTTGTGTAAGCATTAAGACCCCCGGCCCACCGCCGGGGGTCTTTTCCGTTCGGGGAAATTGGCGTCATGCTTGCCCACGACGCCCGCTAGACCGATCTCAGGTTGCCCTCTGCATCGACCAGCGTGACACCCCGGACGCCGGGCATCGCGGCCCGGATGCGCCGAATCTCATCGGTCTGCCCAAACACCAGCGCCGTAGACAGCCCGTCCGCCAACGTCGCGGTGTCCGCCTGCACGCTGACAGTTGTCCACAAAGGCCGCCCGGACGCCAAAGGGTTCAGGATATGGCCCCCGTCTCCCAGCATCAGCGCCGAGGGGCTGGAGGTGGCCACCGCGCCCCCGGTAAGGGCCACCGTGCCGATCACGCCCTGCGCCGGGTCCGACACACCCACGCGCCACGGTCCGCCCAGCGCCCGCATCTCGCCAACCGCCACCAGCGCGGTCTCGAATCCGCGCGCCTTCAACAGGTCGGCCACAAGATCCGTCGCAAACCCCTGCGCAATTCCGTTCAATGTCAGTGCCTGCCCCTGCGCCAGCGTAATGTGCCCGGCGTTTACCCTGACGTGGTCCCAGCCGATGGCCCGCCGCGCCGCGTCGATGTCGCCGCCCAGCGCCAGGGCGCGCCACAGCGGCTGCACCGTCGGATCGAACCGCCCGCCGGTCAGCCGATGTATCCGCCCCACCGTGCCCAGCAGTCGAACCAAGCGGTCAGGCGGGTCGCGCAGCACCCCCTCGCGGTTCAGCCGCACCAGCGCCGAGGCCGGATCGAACAGGCTCATCTCCTGTTCGATCCCGCGTATCAGCGCCACGCAGTCGGCCAAGGTTTGCGCCACCGCCGCCTCTGGTCCGCGCAGGGTGATCCGCGCCTGCGCGCCCAGCGCGCGGCCGGTCCATTGCTGCTCTGCGGTCCGGGCGGAGACCGCAGAGGGCATCGCCAAGGCCGCGCACACCGTCAGGAACCGCCGCCTGTTCATGCCGCCCGCCGCCTGTCACGCGCCTGCAAAACCAGCGGCACGCATTGCGCCGGGTCGTCGTGGATCGTCACGCAATCAAGGCAGCCAAAGCATTCGCCATAGTCGATCTTGCCCACCTTCGGGCCCGATTTGGGGATCGCCTGATACTTGCAGCGCACAGAGCAAAGCTGGCAGGGGCTGCCGCACTCGGCCCGCCGCGCGATCCAGTCCCGCCCGCGCAGCAACCCGCCCAGCGCCATCAGCGCCCCCAGTGGGCAGATGTAGCGACAGAACCCTTTGAACAGCACCGCAGACAACAGCAGCAACCCCACCGCATAGGCGACATAATACCATTCACGGACAAAAAACGTGGTCACGGCGGTCTTGAACGGCTCCACCTCTGCCGCCTTGTCCAGCGCGCCGGGTGCCACAAAGACCAACGCCACCAGCCCCGCCAACACGCCGTATTTCACCAGCTTCAGACGCGCATCCCACCGCGCCGATACCTCGATCTGCGGCAGGCGCAGCAACCGCCCCAGATGATGCGCAAACTCTTGCATGGCACCAAAGGGACATAGCCAGCCGCAGAACAGCGCCCGCCCCCACAGGACAAAGCCAAGGATCGCCGCGCCCCAGACCAGTAGCGAAAACGGATCATAGAGCAGAAAGGCATAACTGCCCCCTTCCCAAGCGGCACGGATCACCCCGATCACCGTCACGATGGACAATTGCCCCTGTCCCCACCAGCCGACGAAGCCGGTCATGATCGCCAGCACCGCCAACCTCACAGGCGTAAAATATCGCAGCCCGGCCAACGACGACTGCCACACCAAAAGCCCCGGCAACAACACCGCCAGACCAAGGCCCAGCACAATCAGATCCGTTTGCCGTTCGCGCAGCGCTGCCCGCCACGGCGGCAGGGTGCGCGGTGCCTCGGCGCGGGCAAAAAACCGGGCGTCAGTGGCCTGTGTCGAAGACAGAGCAACGCTGCCCACCTGCGGCATGAAAGAGCCGTGCTTGCGCACCGCCTCCACATGCAGCGTCCAGGGTTCTGTCGGGTCAAACCCCAACCGCCGGTCGGTGCGCAGGATCATCGAAACCCCGTCCCGCACCGCCTCTGGCAGGTCGTCGCGCAAGGAAAACAGCAGGTCACTATCGCGCAGCGCAACCGGCAGGCCAAATTGTTCGGCGGTCAGCAGATCGGGCGAGGTGTTGCGCACGAAATCCTCTGTGATCAGCCCGTGCCGCCCCGCTTCGATCAGCAGGATCGGCTCATCAAAGGTCGAGATCGTCAGAAACTCCTGCACCTCGGCAAAGGACGCCTCGTCCAGAACCGCCCGCGCAATCGACGGCGGGCCAAGGTCCACGATCCACAGATCCAGATAGGCCCCCTGCGGATCCTCCTTGGCCGCCGGGTCGTCATCCTCCCACAGCGTCCCGGCAAACTCTGCCTCGATCTGGGCATTGCGCACCAGATGCCGCGTCGCCAACCCCTGCGCCACCAGATCGTCCCATGTCAGCACCTCATCCACCGATGGATCGGGATAGGCGGGCGGCTGTACCGACACGCCGCGCATCTTTTCCCGCGCCACCTGCAAGGTCGCGGCCAAAATCGATTCATGCGCGATCCGCACGCTGGCGGTCGCCTTGGTCACACCGTCAAGATAGACCAGCGCGCCGGTGCCGCCGCTGTCGCCATAGGGCGTGCCCACCACCATCGGCGCGGCGATGGAATGGCCCCGATACTGGGTAAAGAACGCCTCAAACGCCGCCTGACCAAGGCCCGAGACAAAGATCGGCTCGTTATGGCTGACCAGTTGGACATCCATGAACCGCCCCTCAAGGTCCAGCATCACCAGCACGTTTATTGGCGCGCCGGAAAAGCCGGGCAGGGGGGCCAGCGGTTCGGTTTCAAAGACATAGCCCGCGGTGATCCCGCCCGCATTCTCCAGCGTCCAGACGCCTTTGTCGTTCACCGGCGCGCCCAGAATGAACGGCGGTATGACCCGCGCGGCCAAGGCGTCGCGGCTCAGCGTTTCGGCCCGCACAAGGCCCGCAAAATGGATCAGGCAAGCCGCCAGCAGGACAAGGACACATCGCATGTGGCAAAGCCTATGGCCCGCCCGCCAGCCACCCAATTACGACCATGGTCCCATTGGCGAAACCCCGGCGCGCGGGTCCGATGCCGCCGGGGGTGTCCTGCGCGTCTACGACCATAGGCGCGGTGAAACCACGCGGCCCGCGTGGTAGCCTGACCGGCAAACTGGCAAGACGGGGAGGGTCCGCCATGTTTCTTCGCTCAACGATTTTTGCGCTCTCGGCACTGGCCGCCAGTGCGGCGCTGGCGCTGGACGACCCGCAAACCCCGCTGAGCGATCCGATGCAGTCGGGCATGTGGGATTATCACCAGAAGGGCCTGTTGGGCGACCCCGCCGACATCCGCTTTGACGACCGCGTGGTGCTGCGCGCGCCCGCCTCCGCCGAGGATAGCTTGAATGTCCCCCTGCTGGTCGACGCCACCGCCATTCCCGACGTCAAGCGTATCGTGATCAGCGCCGATTACGGCCCGATCCCGCATATCCTGACCTATTACCCCGATCAGGCAGAGCCGAAGCTGGCGCTGCGGTTCAAGATTGATCAGGCCACCGCCATCCGCGCCAGCGTCGAGACGCGGTCCGGCACATGGCATGTGGGCTCGATCTATATCGACGCGGCGGGGGGCGGCTGCACCGCGCCCTCCCACGCCTACGCCTCCGACGACTGGGAGGAAAAGCTGGGTGAGGTTCATGGGCGGCTCTGGTCCGCTGCGGGGCGCGCCCGCCTGATCGTGGATCACCCGATGGACACGGGGCTGGCGGATGGCATCCCGGTTTTCATTATCGAGGATCTGTCGTTGCAGCGCGACGACGGCACCCAACTGGCGCGGCTGGAACTGGCCGAACCGGTGAATGAGGACCCGGCCTTTACCTTTTACTTTGCCAAGGGCGCGCTGCCCGCCTCGGTCAAGGTGGTGGGGCGGGACAACAACGGCAACCGCATCCGCGGTGTCCTGAGCGAAGGCGACCTGAACTGATGCTGACCCGTCGCGCGGTTCTGGGCGCACTGACCACTCTGCCATTGGCCCCACGCGCCTTTGCGCAAGCCCGCCTGTCCTATGACCTTACCACCAAGCCGCTCGCCGATGGCATCTGGATGGTCGAGGGCGCGACCGACTATTTCTCGATGCAGAACGGCGGCGCGATTGTGAACATCACCCTGATCAAGGGTGACAGCGGGCTGATCCTGATCGATACCGGATCGTCGCGCCGCTATGGCGAGGCGCTGGTGACACTCGCCCGCAACCTCGACATTCGCGGGATTTCTGCGGTGGTGAACACGCATCACCACCCGGATCACTTCTTTGGCAATCAGGTCTTTGCGGACACCCCGATCCTTGCGCTGGGCGAGACGCGGCAGGCGGCGCTGCGCGACGGCGACGGCTTTGCCGACAATATGTACCGCCTGCTGGGCGACTGGATGCGCGGCACAGAGGTGGTGCCGCCGTCAGATGTGATCGCGGGTGGCGACCTGCGTCTGGACGGGCGCGATTTCCTTGCCCTGCCGCTGGGTGGCCATACGGAGGCGGACCTTGCCCTGCTCGACCGCCGAACCGGCACGCTGATCGCGGGCGATCTGGTGTTCCACGACCGCGCGCCGACCACGCCCAGCGCCGACCTGCCGCGCTGGACCGCGTCACTGGAGGCGCTGGAGGCCCAAAAACCCGCGCTTATCCTCCCCGGCCACGGCCCCGCCGACCCCACCGGGGCCGCGCTCACCCAGACCCGCGACTACCTGCACTGGCTAGAGGCCACCCTGCGGAACGGCGCGCAATCGGGTCTGGACATGGTCGAACTGATGGAAACCCCGCTGCCCGACCGGTTCGCCACCATGGGCGCGCAGCCGCAGGAATACCAACGCTCTGTCGCCCATCTCTTTCCGGGGGTTGAGCGTGAGGAACTGCCGCGCGGCAACTAGAGCGTGTCGCGTTTGACGGCAGTCAGCCCCTCGAATGAAGCCAATTGAACGCGACTCGCTTTAATCCACGTTGACCGGCACGGGGTCGACCGGCTCCAACACCCCGCCGATGTCCAGCCAGCCATCGGTGCCCAGCCGGAACCAGTAAACGCGCGTATACCCCATCGCACTGATCCGCTGCGCGGCGTTCCAGCTCATCCAGCAATCGGCGACGCAGTACACAACCAAAGGCTGCGCCCTGTCGCCGCCCGTCACCTGCACCAGCCCCTCTGCCAGATAGCGTTGCATGACCGCGCTCAACTGCCCGCGCCCCACCTCCGGCAGCCAGGTCGCGCCCGGCAGGCTCAGCCGCCGCTGCGACACCAGCCATGTGCCATCCAACTCATCGAACCGCGACTGCTGCGCGCCGAACACATCCAGCGCCACGGCCCCCGCCGCCAGCAAGGCGCGCGCCTCCTCCGGCGACACCAGAACCGCTGGCGCGGGAATATCCTCCGGCGTCGGCGCGCGCTGCCGCCCGATCCGATAGCCCGTCGCCGGATCGAACAGATCCGGCCGCCGCGCCTGATGTTCGGCATAGGGCGCAGCCCCGACCGAGGTGGCCAGACACAGAACAACCATGGCAAATGCGCGTTTCATCGCCAAAGAATAGGCCGTCCCCCGGCGCGACGGAACCCGCTCTTGCCTTCCGTGACCAGAGACGGGAAAAGAACCGCGCGCCCGCCGGGGCGTTCAAGGCATTCAGAGACAGGGATTAGAAACATGGCCCCCAAATTCGGCACCAGCGGCCTGCGCGGTCTGGTTGTGGACCTGACAGAGGCATTGGTTCACGACTACGTGACCGCCTTTCTCAATGCCTGCCCCCATGGCGGCGCGGTGCATGTGGGCCGCGACCTGCGCCCCTCGTCGCCGCAGATCGCGGGCTGGGTGATCGACGCCATCCGCGCGGCGGGTCTCAAAGCGGTGGATTGCGGCGCGGTCCCGACACCCGCGCTGGCGCTGTCCTCGCTGAACGCGGGCGCGGCGGCGGTCATGGTCACCGGCAGCCACATCCCCGCTGACCGCAACGGGCTGAAATTCTATGTCCCCACCGGCGAGATTTCCAAAGAGGATGAGACACGCATCAACGGCGCGCTTGGCCAAACCGCCCCCGACGCCGCACAAGGCAGCCTGACACAGGCCGACGCCCGCGCCGCCTATGTCGCCCGCTACACGGACGCCTACGGCGCGCAGGCCCTGCAAGGGCTGCGCGTCGGCGTCTACCAGCACAGTTCCGTCGCGCGCGACATCATGATGGACGTGGTGCAGGCGTTGGGCGGCACCGCCATCGCCATCGCCCGCTCTGACACCTTCATCCCGGTGGATACAGAGGCGCTCGACCCGGACACCAAGAAACTCTTCGCCGGATGGTTCGCCGAACACGACCTGCAGGTGCTGATCTCCACCGACGGCGACGCCGACCGCCCGATGCTGGTAGACGACGCGCAGCGCGTCGTGCCGGGCGACGTTCTCGGCGCTGTCACCGCCGCCTCACTGGGGGCGCAGGTGATCTGCACGCCGGTCTCCTCCAACACCATGATCGACGTCGAGGGCGCCTTTGACTTTGCGCAGATCACCCGCACCAAAATCGGCTCCCCTTTTGTGATTGCCGCGATGGAGGAGGCGTTGCAGGCCGACCCCGCCGCCCGTGTCGTGGGCTATGAGGCGAACGGCGGCTTCCTGCTCGGCTTCACCGCCCAGGCACCCACTGGAAAACTCGCCCCGCTGATGACCCGTGATTGCCTGCTGCCGATCCTCGCGCCGCTGGCCGCCGCCCGCGCCGCCGGGCAACCGCTGTCGGCGCTGCTGGACGCGCTGCCGCCGCGCTTTACCGCCGCCGACCGCATTCAGGGCATCGCCACGGAAACCTCCAAGGCGTTCATCGCCAACCTGACCGAGGATGCCGCCGCCCGCGCGGCCTTTTTCGCCGCCACCGGCCCGGAATCCGCGCTGGACACAACCGACGGGCTGCGCGTCACCTTCGAAAACGGCGACGTGGTCCACCTGCGCCCCTCGGGCAACGCGCCGGAATTCCGCTGCTACGCAGAGGCCGGATCGCGGGACACCGCCGCCGCGCTGGTGGACACCTACCTAGGCAAACTGGGCGCAACACTCAGCGCCTGAGCCGCAAAAACTGAAAAAGCCGCCGGGGCGACTCCCTGCGGCTTCTTCTCTGTCAAAATACCCCAATCAACCGGGCGTCGCCGCGATCAGCCCGCCTTCGTCAGCGCATCCACCGCCGCCAAACCCGTCAGCAGACGGGCCAGATCATCGACCGGCACCATGTTCGGCCCGTCGCTGGGCGCGTTGTCTGGGTCCTCATGCGTTTCGATAAACACAGCGGCACAGCCCACCGCCAGCGCCGCACGGGCCAGCGGTTCGACAAACTGCCGCTGCCCGCCCGTCGATGTCCCCTGACCGCCGGGCAGTTGCACCGAATGGGTCGCATCAAACACCACCGGATAGCCGGTCTCTGCCATGATCGGCAGCGACCGCATGTCCGACACCAGCATATTGTAGCCAAACGATGTGCCGCGCTCACAGAGCATGATCTTTTTGTTCCCGGTCGAGGCGATCTTGTCCACCACGTTCACCATGTCCCAAGGGGCCAGAAACTGCCCCTTCTTGACGTTGATGGCGGCCCCGGTCTCACCCGCCGCCAGCAGCAGATCGGTCTGGCGCGACAGAAAGGCCGGGATTTGCAGCACGTCCACCGCCGACGCGACCGTGGCGCATTGGTCGGGCGCGTGCACATCGGTCAGCACCGGCACGCCGAATTCCGCCCGGATGGTGGACAGGACGCGCAGACCCTCTTCCATGCCGATGCCGCGCTTGCCCGACAGGGATGAGCGGTTGGCCTTGTCGTAGCTGGCCTTGAAGATCCAGTTCACGCCTGCGGCCTCTGCCGCCGCGGCGATCCGTTCGGCCAGCATCCGCGCGTGATCCATGCTCTCGATCTGGCAGGGACCGGCGATCAGGGTGAAAGGGGCGGCGTTGGAGACGGTATAGTCCCCGATTGAAACGTCCGTCATGCGATGCCTTCCTTTGCCAGCACGCCTTCGATGCGCGCCACGTCTACGGGGTTGTTGAGTTCCCAGAATACCCGGCCCTTGCCCTCGACCGGAACACAGGTCACCGGCACGCCGTTTTCGAGGAACCGCAGCTGTTCCAGCCCCTCGGCCTTTTCCAGCGGCCCTTCGGGCCATGACATATAGGCCTCCAGCGCCGCGGGGCGATAGGCATAGACACCCACATGGTGCCAGACCTCGGGCGGGGTCTCCAGCGAGCCGACGAAGGGCAGCACTTCCTTGGAGAAATACAGCGCGGTGCCATCGGCGCGGGCCACGGCGGTGGTGCCGCCAACGCGGCCATTCTGGCGGTCTGTCACAAAATTGGTCAGCGTCTCGGTATCGCACCGCAGGATCGGCGTGGCCATCCGCACCGCCGGGTCGGCCATCCGTTCAATCAGAGCCTCGACGAACCACGCGGGCGTCAGCGGCGCGTCGCCTTGCAGGTTCACCACACAGTCGGGGGCGGTGGCCAGTTGCGCTACACCCTCGGCACAGCGTTCGGTGCCGTTGCGCGCGTTCTCCGACGTCATCAGCACATCCGCGCCAAAGCCGCGCGCCGCCTCGGCGATGCGCGCATCGTCGGTCAGCACATAGACCGCATCCGCCCCCCTGACCGCCTTCGCCGCGTCCCAACTGCGCTGGATCAGCGATTTGGCCTCACCCGTGGCACCCTTGAGTTCAACCAGCGGCTTGCCCGGATACCGGGTCGAGGCATAGCGCGCGGGGATGAAGATGACCGCGCTCATGCCACACCTGCCCGCAGCGCGTCGTGGATGTGCAGCAGCCCGACCAGCCGGTCGCCGTCGGTCACCAGCAGGACCGTGCGTTTCGTCGTGTTCATGATGCCCAAAGCCTCGATCAACAGGGTGTCGGGGGCGGTGACCAACGGTCCGCGCGTGGCCACCTGCCCCGCACGGCGGTCCATCAGCCCCTCCATGTTCCGGCGCAGGTCGCCGTCGGTGATGATGCCGATCAGCCTCTCATCCTCGACCAGCGCGGCGACACCGAACCCCTTCTGGCTCATCACCAGCAGGCATTCGGACATCGGCGTCTCCGCCTGCACCAGCGGCAGTTCCTCACCCCGGTGCATCACGGCGGACACCCGCAACAGTTGCGCGCCCAGCGTCCCGCCGGGGTGGAAGGCGGCGAAACTGGTCCGGTCAAAGCCGCGATGCTGCATCATCGCCACCGCCAGCGCGTCGCCCAGCGCCATCGCCATCGTCGTCGAGGTCGTCGGCGCCATGCCGATGGCGCAGGCCTCCGGCGCGTCGGGCATCAGCAGCACAAAATCGGCAGCGCGCGCCAAGGTGCTGTCCGCGCCCTTGGTCATCGCCACCAGCGGGATCGAGAACCGCGCGCAATGGGCGATCATGTCCGCCAGTTCCCGCGTCTCGCCCGAGTTCGAGATCAGGATCACCGCATCCGCCGGCGTGATCATACCCAGATCGCCGTGGCTCGCCTCGCCCGGATGCACCCCCTGCGCGGGTGTGCCGGTCGACGCAAAGGTGGCGGCGATCTTGTTGGCGACGTGGCCGGATTTGCCCATGCCGGACACGATCACCCGGCCCTGCACCCGCAACAGCCGCGCCACCACATCGTCAAAGCTGGCGGGCAGTTCGTCGCCCAGCCGCGCCAATGCGGCGCTTTCGGTGGCAAGGACGGCGCGCGCGACCTCGGAAGGGCTGTCTGTCATGGGTGTCTGCTCGGCTTTCACTGGCCTGCGTGCTTTAACGGCTCTGCCGGGGCTTGTCCAATCGCGCAACACTCCGCCGCGATGCGCGCGCCCGCGTTGACATTTGCCCCCGCGCCGCCCCATGACACCGCCATATAGACCGGTCGAGGGATCGCCACCATGAAAATTGCCATGATCGGAACGGGCTATGTCGGCCTTGTCTCCGGAGTTTGTTTTTCGGATTTCGGGCACGAAGTTGTCTGCGTCGACAAAGACCCGCGCAAGATCGAGATGCTGGAACGCGGCGAGGTGCCGATCTACGAGCCCGGCCTTGATGTCCTGATGCACAAGAACGTCGAGGCGGGCCGCCTGTCCTTTACGCTGGATCTGGCATCCGCCATCGACGGCGCAGAGGCGGTGTTCATCGCCGTCGGCACACCCACCCGGCGCGGTGACGGCCACGCCGACCTGACCTATGTGATGGCCGCGGCCGAGGAAATCGCCAGGGCGGCCAGGGATTACGTTGTCGTCGTGACCAAATCGACCGTCCCCGTCGGCACCAACCGCAAGGTCAAGGCAGTGATCTCCGCCGCCAATCCCGGCCTTGATTTCGATGTCGCCTCAAACCCCGAATTCCTGCGCGAAGGCGCGGCAATCGACGATTTCATGAAACCGGACCGCGTGGTTGTCGGCGTCGAATCCGACCGCGCCGCACAGGTCATGTCCGACATCTACCGCCCGCTGTACCTGCGCGATTTCCCGATTGTCACCACCGATCTGGAATCCGCCGAGATGATCAAATACGCCGCCAACGCGTTTCTGGCGACCAAGATCACCTTTATCAATGAAATCGCCGCCCTGTGCGAAAAGGTCGGCGCGGATGTGAAATCCGTCTCCAAGGGGATGGGGATGGACGGCCGCATCGGCAATAAATTCCTGCACGCCGGTCCCGGTTACGGCGGGTCGTGTTTCCCGAAAGATACCAAGGCGCTGGCCCGTATCGGACAGGAACACGCGGCCCCCGTCTCGATTGTCGAGACGGTCATCAAGGTCAATGAGGACGTCAAACGCCGCATGATCGACAAGCTGGCCGATCTCTGCGACGGCGGCTTTAACGGCAAGACCATCGCCGTGCTGGGCGTGACCTTCAAACCCAACACCGATGACATGCGCGACGCGCCGTCGCTGACCATCGTGCCCGCGCTGGTGGGCGGCGGGGCCTCGGTCCGCGTTGTCGATCCGCAGGGCCGCCGCGAGGGCGAACACCTGCTGCCCGGCGTCGCGTGGGAAGACGACCCCTACACCGCCGCCGAGGGCGCAGACCTGCTGGTGATCCTGACCGAATGGAACGAATTCCGCGCGCTGGACCTGTCGCGCCTCGCCGGGTCCATGGCGCAGGCGAAACTGGCCGACCTGCGCAACATCTACGCCGCCTCGGACGCGGCGGCGGCGGGCTTTACCGCCTACGAAAGCATTGGCCGCGTGGGTCTGTCGGGTTAAGGCGCGCCACGCTCCGCAGTCAATCCAACGCCGCCTTCCGGGGCGGCGTTTTGCGTCTGACGGGGGGCGCTTGGGCTGTCCGGGGGGCCGGGCAATCACGCGGCGCAATTGGTCAGCAGCCTGCCAACCGGCCCGCCAACCGACCGGCTGCCTACCCATTGGGATAAGAAATCGTTGCGTTCCGGCCACATAAGCGCGCTCTTCCCCTGCGGAAGCCCCCCGCCCTTGCCCAGTTCCGCTTTGAGAAATGGTTTTCGCCCTGTACCCTGATTGTTAATAAAAAAACGACTGAGGCAGGCAAACAGGTATGGCAACGGGCTATCGTGGCACGTTCGTCATCTCGTGGGCACAGACGGAAATCGACGGGGCGCAGGACGCGCCTCTTCCGGCACTGAAGGTCGGGGCCGCGTGGTCCTGGACCGGAGAGCCGGTGCGGGTAGATGGTCCCGCGTCGGTCCTGCAACTGGGCAATGAGAGTGGCGATGCAAACATCCGTCCGCGCGCGGCGCGTATGGTGCGGCGTCTGGTGGGCGCGGCGCTGGAGTATGAAACCCGCGGACGGCCCGCTTCCTCCGCTTTGGACGACAGCGGCACGCCGCATGGCGATTCCTGTTTTGTCGTGACCGATGGGCGCAAGGGCTACACCGTGACCCTGATCCCTGTCGGGCAGCATGTGCCGCCTTTGCTGATGTTCCTCGATGAGGTGCCGCCGTCCGGGATCGACCTCTGGGTGGTCCATCACGCCCGGTCGGTAGAGCCGCTTGAGGCGCCCGCCGATCCCGGTGGCGCGGTCATTTGCTTTACACCGCGCACCCGTATCCTCACCCCGGACGGGCAGGTGCCGGTCGGGTTGCTGCGTGAGGGCGATCTGGTGCAGACCAAGGACAGCGGCGCACAGCCGGTGTGCTGGATCGGCAGCAGGCGCATGTCGGGCGCGCGGCTCTTTGCCATGCCCTCGCTGCGCCCGATCCGGCTGCGCGCCGGGGCGCTGGGGCTGGGCCAGCCGAATTGCGATATCCTTGTGTCGCCGGAACACCGCATGGTGGTGCGCGGTGCCCCGGCGCGGGCGCTGTTCAACACGCCAGAGGTGCTGGTGGCGGCGCGCGATCTGGTGGACGGGCAGGGCATCGTGCAGGACATGGACATAAAGGAAGTGACCTATGTCCACCTCCTGCTGCCCCGGCATGAGGTGCTCTTTGCCGATGGCGTCGAAACCGAAAGCTTTCATCCCGCCAATGCGGCGCTGTCCTCGATGGACAGTGACGACCGCACCCGCCTGTTGCAGACCCTGCCCGGCGTGGCCGGCAACCCGCAATCCTACGGTGCCTACGCGCGGCGCAACCTGTCGTCGTCAGAGGCGGCGATCCTCCTGCACGAGGCCGCGTAGCCCACACTCCAGACCGTCGCCGTCCCGGGCCTGACCCGGGACCTCATGCAACCCACGCCGCAAACACCGCCGCTGTCCCAGACCTGCCCGGAACACCAGTTTGCGCCGAACGTCACGCAAACCCCAAAACGCCAAACCTTAACAAGTCCTAAAAACGTCTCTGTAAGCCATTGATTTTATTGGGGCGGCTTGCTGTCCACGCGTGGACAGCCACAAATCACTCGCGGATTTCGTCCGGCTTGACCCCCCAAAGGGCGGTCTTGTCGGCCCATCCCTTGTAGCCCGCCGCCGTCAGCTTGCACCAGTCCGGGCCGCAATCGCCCAGCCGCGCGATCACCCCCAGTTCCAGCCGCGCCACCACCGGGCTGTCCGGGTCCTGCCGCTGATACAGGCTCAGCATGTCCTGCTCGACGATGACCGTCCTTGAGCCCGACAGCAGCGAGTAATGCACCCATCCGCCAGCCCCGTCGCGGTCCCGCACGCGCCGCCAGTGGCCATGTTCGGCGGTGATCTCCAGCGGCATCGACCGCCGCTTGTAGACCCAGTCGATCCGATGCGTCAGCGACGGCCCGCGCCGCACGTTGCCCTCGGACGCCTTCAACGAGACGAAGCGCGGCAACGGCAGCTTTGTCACGGGGCCCTTGTCCTGTGCCGCGGCCAAAGGCACGGCGCACAGGGTAAACGCCATCGCCAGGGCGATCGCTTTCTTGAACATGGTCTCTGATCCTGCTCAGTTTTTCCGGCGGGGTTCTTGTGCCCCGTCCTTTCCTGACGCAGTCTACCGCCCGAGGACCCCGGTGGGGAAGTTTGGGAGAGGCTGTATGCCATCAAAACGTCTGAGTGTTGTCGTGACGCGACGCTTGCCCGAAGTCGTCGAGACGCGGCTAACAGAGTTGTTCGACGCCAAACTGCGCGAAGATGACCGCCCGATGACGCGGGGTGAGCTTGTGGACGCCATGCAGGAGGCGGATGTCCTTGTCTCCACGGTCACCGACCGGATCGACGCCGGTCTGATCGGGCAGGCCGGTGACAAGCTCAAACTGATCGCAAATTTCGGCGCGGGGTTCGACCACATTGATGTCGCCACGGCGCGGTCGCGCGGGATTTTGGTGTCCAACACGCCGGGTGTCGTGACCGAAGACACCGCCGACATGGTCATGGCGCTGATGCTGGGGGTGACCCGCCGCATTCAGGAGGGCCTGAAGGTCATGCAGGAGGGCAGCTGGCAAGGCTGGGCCCCCACCGCTTTGCTGGGAGGACGTCTGGGCGGCCGCCGTCTGGGTATTCTCGGCATGGGTCGCATCGGTCAGGCCGTGGCGCGCCGCGCCGCTGCCTTTGGAATGCAGGTGCATTACCACAATCGCCACCGCCTGCGCCCCGAGATCGAAGAGGCGTTGCAGGCCACCTACTGGGAAAGCCTTGACCAGATGGTCGCGCGGATGGACGTGATCAGCGTCAACTGTCCCTCGACGCCCAGCACCTATCACCTGCTCAACGCCCGTCGCCTGCAACTGATGAAACCCAGCGCGGTGATCGTGAACACCTCACGCGGCGAGGTGATCGACGAAAACGCCCTGACGCGGATGCTGAAAGCGGGGCAACTGGCCGGTGCCGGTCTGGATGTCTACGAACACGGGTTGGCCGGCAATCCTGAACTGCGCAACATGCCCAACGTGGTGATGCTGCCGCACATGGGGTCGGCCACGCAGGAGGGCCGGGTCGAGATGGGCGAAAAGGTCATCATCAATATCAAGACCTTTGACGATGGCCACCGTCCGCCGGATCAGGTGGTTCCCGCAATGCTTTGAGCGTGGAAGACTGCGACGACAGCGGGTCGGCAATGCGCCGCCCTCCGGGCCGGCGCAGGTCCAGCACGGCGTGCGAGAGACCAAGCCAGTCCACCGCCGCCGGGATGTCCGAAAACAGCCCGCAGCGGGCGGTCCCGGCGCGCGCCACCCGCGCGCAATAATCGGTCAGGATAGGCATCATGTTGCGTTGATGGGCGACAATTGCCAACGCCAATGGCTCGGGTCGCTGCGCCGCGTCCGAGGACACGGTGGTGGCCATGTGCATCATGCCATCGTAGAACACGTTCAGACCTTCCAGCCCGCGCATGTCATTGATCGCAAAGCGGAGTTGGCCCGCCTCCGGGTGGGCCATCATGTCGGAATAGCCGCGCACGATATCGCCGACCGTTGCCTGGCCAACGTAGTCGACATGCACGAATTTCCATTGTGGAAAGAACGTCAGGTCAAGGGGCACCGGTACACTCTAATCATTTATCAAATGCAGCAAATCCTGGCTTTTGCCGGGGTTTGCTGCACCGCAGTATAGTCCGGAAAGCGCAATGCGTGGAGATTTTCTGGTGACTATTTTGTGTCTGGCCGCGCCGGTCGGAAACCTGCCCTTGAGATTCGCGGCTGAGATGTAAGACTGGGCATATACTCGTGCTTTAAGGGAGGGGTTCGTACCATGCGTTTTCTCATGTCATTTGCCGTCGCGGGGCTGTTGGGGTCTGCGGGTGTTGCCCAGCAGGCCGCCGATGCCGTTGATCCGGAACAGGCGGTTTCAGACCGTGGATTCGCCGCGATTTCTGCGCAGGTTGGCGATGCATTGGCCAGCAAGGGCGCGGGCCAGCCGGTGATGGGCGAAAACTGGATCGTGGCCGCCGCCAATCCCCACGCGGTTCAGGCCGGGGCCGAGGTGCTGCGCTCTGGCGGGTCGGCGGCAGATGCGTTGATCGCCGTGCAGACCGTGCTGGGATTGGTCGAGCCGCAAAGTTCCGGCATGGGCGGCGGGGCGTTCCTTGTCTGGCACGATGGGGCGACCGGAGAGATCACCACGCTGGACGGGCGCGAAACCGCGCCGCTGGCCGCGACGCCGCGTCTGTTTCAGGACGCCGAGGGCAATCCGCTGAAGTTCTGGGATGCGGTGGTGGGCGGTCGCTCTGTCGGGGTGCCGGGCACGCCCGCGCTGTTGCAGGCCGCGCATGACAAGTGGGGCAAGGCCGACTGGGCGGATCTGTTCGATCCCGCCACGCGGCTTGCCGAAGGCGGTTTTGCCGTGTCGCCGCGTCTTGCCGGATTGGTGGCAGGCGATGCCGACCGGCTGGGCCGTCACGGCCCGACCAAGGCGTATTTCTACCCCGGCGGCGCGCCCATAGCCGAAGGGACGATGCTGACCAACCCCGCCTATGCGGAGGTGATGCGGGCGATGGCGGCGGATGGCGCGGCGGCGATCTACGCAGGCCCCATTGCGCAGGATATCGTCAACACGGTGCAGGGGTTTACAGCGAATCCCGGCGTCATGACCCTGCGCGATCTGGCGGCCTATGAGGTCAAGGAACGCCCGGCGGTGTGCGCGCCGTTCCGGGGCCATGAGGTCTGTGGCATGGGGCCGCCATCGTCGGGCGCGCTGACCGTGGGGCAGATCCTTGGGATGCTGGATGCCTCCGCACCGGGCGATCCGGGCGATGCCGACACATGGCGGAGGATCGGCGATGCCTCGCGGCTCGCCTTTGCGGACCGGGGCCGCTATATGGCCGACAGCGATTTTGTCCCGATGCCGACGCGCGGTCTGGTCGATCCGGCCTATCTGGCTGAGCGCGCCAAACTGCTGGCGGGTGACGATGCCTTGCCAGAGGTGGCGCCGGGGATGCCCGCGTGGGATCACGCGATGCTCTGGGCCGATGACGAAAGCATCGAACTGCCGTCGACCTCGCATATCTCGATCGTGGACCAATATGGCAACGCGCTCTCGATGACGACGACCATCGAGAACGGATTTGGTTCTCGTCTCATGACCAACGGCTTTCTGCTGAACAACGAACTGACGGATTTCTCTTTCCGCTCACATGCGGACGGCGTGCCGATTGCCAATGCGGTGGCGCCGGGCAAACGTCCCCGGTCGTCGATGGCTCCCACCATTGTCCGCAGGGACGGTGCTCCGGTGCTGGTGATCGGCTCCCCGGGAGGGTCGCGGATCATTGGCTATGTCGCGCAGGCGATTGTGGCCCATCTCGACTGGGGTATGGATGTGCAGCAGGCCGTGGCCATGCCGCACGGGCTGAACCGGTTTGGCACCTTCGATCTGGAAGAGGGCACCGATCTGGCGGCCCTGAAAGGCCCGTTGGAGGCGCTGGGGTTTGAGGTCAGCGTGCGGGATCTGACCTCGGGGCTGCACGCGATTGCTGTCGGACCGGAGGGACTGCAAGGCGGGGCCGATCCCCGGCGTGAGGGCATCGCGCTGGGCGATTAAGGCGCGTTTCGACGCATGGACAGCGCGGGTCTCGCGCTGTCTGCAAGGCGCGGGACAACAAGGAGACCCGGCCATGACCCAATGCGCTTTGTGCAAGGCGGAGGACGCCGCGCCACTGGCGGTCGCGCCCAAGGATATCGAGGTCGCGCTGTGCGCGACCTGCGCCGGGGGTGTCGCTGAGGGCCCGCAGGACAACCCGCACTGGCAATGCCTGAACGACGCGATCTGGAGCCCGGAGCCCGCCGCGCAGGTTCTAGCGTGGCGGTTGCTAAAGCGGCTGAACGCGGTCTGGGCGAATGACCTGCTGGAGATCGCCTATCTGGAACCGGAGGTTCTGGAATGGGCGCAGGCGGGCCTGCCCACGGGCGATGAAATCGTCCATCGGGACAGCAACGGAACGGTTTTGCAGAACGGCGACACCGTAACCCTGATCAAGGCGCTGCCGGTCAAGGGCGCGGGCTTTACCGCCAAGCAGGGCACCGCCGTGCGCAAGATCAGCCTTGAGGCGGACAATGCCGAACACATCTCTGGCCGGGTTGAGGGGCAGCGCATCGTGATCCTGACGAAGTTCGTCAAGAAAAGCTGAGTAGGCCGCCGGGGGCGCACCCCGACGGCCACGACATCACACGTCCTTGTAGCTGATCTCACGCGCGTCCGCGCCGGGGCCGACGCGGTTGCGGCGCACGATCAGCCGGTTGAGCGCCTGAATATAGGCAAGCACAGAGGCAACGACCGTGTCGGTATCCGCCGATTGCCCGGTGGCGATCATGCCGTCCTCTTCCAGCCGTACGGAGACCGTCGCCTGCGCGTCGGTGCCTTCGGTCACGGCGTGGACCTGATACAATTGCAGGCGGGCCTTGTTCGGGAACAGTTCGCGCACCGCCTTGAACGAGGCATCGACCGGGCCGTCGCCCTCACAGGTGGCCGACAGGTCCTTGCCTTCGATCTCCATCTCGATCTGCGCCTCGGCGGGGCCGCCGGTGCCGCAAACGACGCGGAGATTGACCAGTTGCAATGCCTCGGGGCCGTCGGTGGTGGCGGTCACAAGGGCAAGGATATCGTCGTCGAACACCTCTTTCTTGCGGTCGGCGAGATCCTTGAACCGGACAAAGATATCCTTGAGCTGGTTGTCCCCGACCTCAACGCCAAGGTCCTTGAGCTTGGCCCGCAAGGCCGCGCGGCCCGAGTGTTTGCCAAGCGGCAAGGACGTGCCCGCGATGCCCACATCCTCGGGGCGCATGATCTCGAACGTCTCGGCGTTCTTGAGCATGCCGTCCTGGTGGATGCCGCTTTCGTGCGCAAAGGCGTTCTTGCCCACGATGGCCTTGTTGAACTGCACCGGAAAGCCCGACACGGTGGAGACGCGGCGCGAGATATGCATGATCTTCTTGGTGTCGATGCCGGTGTACCAGGGCATGATATCGCCGCGCACCTTCAACGCCATCACCACCTCTTCAAGCGCGGTGTTGCCGGCGCGCTCGCCAAGGCCGTTGATGGTGCATTCGATCTGGCGGGCACCACCTGCGACAGCGGCCAGCGCGTTCGCCGTCGCCATGCCAAGGTCATTGTGGCAATGGGTGGCAAAGACCACCTCATCGGCGCCGGGCACCGTTTCAATCAACCGGCGGATCAGGTCGGCGCTTTCGACCGGCGCGGTGTAGCCCACGGTATCGGGAATGTTGATGGTGGTGGCGCCCGCCTTGATGGCGATTTCCACCACGCGGCAGAGGTAGTCCCATTCGGTCCGGGTGGCGTCCATCGGTGACCACTGCACGTTGTCACACAGGTTGCGCGCGTGCGTGACGGTCTGTTCGATACGCTCGGCCATTTCGTCCATGGAAAGGTTCGGAATGGCGCGGTGCAGCGGCGAGGTGCCGATAAAGGTGTGAATGCGCGGCTGCGCTGCCTTTTTCACGGCTTCCCAGCAGCGGTCGATGTCGGGCAATTGCGCGCGGGCAAGTCCGCAGATCACCGCGTCCTTCGACCGTTCCGCGATCTCGGAAACGGCGCGGAAATCGCCCTCGGAGGCAATAGGGAAACCGGCCTCGATGATATCGACGCCCATATCGTCGAGCAGCTCGGCAATCTCGATCTTTTCGGCATGGGTCATGGTTGCGCCGGGCGACTGTTCGCCGTCGCGAAGGGTGGTGTCGAAGATGACGACTTTATCCTTGTTCGCCTCTGGCGAGATGTTGCTGTTCGCCTCTGGCGAAACGTCCTTGTCGGTGCTCATGGTCTTTCCTCAGCTATGCGGGCGGGACGCCTGGGCGTCCTGAAAATGGGGGTGGGTCAACCTGCGGTCACGGATGGATGGCCCGCCGTAAGCGGACCGAATGACGGCCAGTGCGGGGGCCAGTGTGTCTGTCATCGAAGGTATCCAACTCGGGTGCGTGGGGCAGGGTCCGGCGCGTCACACATCTCCTCTGAGCACGCGCGCCGAGGGGGCCACGCTCAGAGGCGAGTTAGCAGTAGATCGGCACCATACGCGACCGCCGCCGGAAGGCGGGTCAAACGGGTGTTATGGAGGTCAACGATCATGGGCGTCACTATACGCCGCGTTTTCCAAATGAAAACCCACCTTTTGCACGAAATGACCAAGACCGGGTTGCGCACCTTTGGGGCGATTCGAGAGATATAAAAATATCTTTAAAGTAGAAATCAAGCATTACCAAAAATGAGAATCTTACTACCATAAAACACGCTAGAGTTGATTCTAATGGGCAGGAGGCCCTGACGACCATGAAACGTATTCTTGTCTTGATTACAGCCCTGTGCGCGGCCTCGCCGGTGCTGGCGCAGCCGGTCTATGGCGACCGGGTCACGCAATATGCCGCCGTCGAAGCCGAGCAATGGGTGAATTGCGCAAAAGAAGGAAAGGACTGTGCTCCGGGCACCAATGACCTTGTGATCGTGCGCTATGGCATCAGCGAGGATTTCACCTTTTTCGTGACCAAAGGCGTCGAGAAGGTGCCGTGCAAGAACTTCTGGGGCGACCCATCGAAAGGGACGGACAAGGAGTGTGCCTTTATCCTTGAAAACCTGTTCGGCGTGCCCGAAGCGGAATCCTTTTCCAAGGTTGCGGATGAAGGCAAGGATTTCACCAACCCCAACGGCGAATTCCGCTGGGTCCGCTACGGTGCCGATGGCAAGTGGATCTACACCCTGATCGAAGGGTCCGACCGGCAAAAGCTGGCCTGCACCAACAGTTATTTCGGCTTTGACCCGGCCAAGGGTACGGACAAGACCTGTCAGATGGGCGGGGCCTATACCCTGAACGACGGCGACATTGTCGAATGCGCGACCGAGGGCCGGGACTGCCAGATGAATGTCGGCGACGTTGTCATGGCACGCTACGGCGCGGACAAACGGTACGACATCCGCTTTATTCACCACACGGGCAACACATACCCCTGCGACAACACCTTTTTCGGTGTCGATCCCATCCACAGCAACAAGCGGTGTTACTATCAGGCGCAAACCCCGGTTTCGGTCAACACCGTGGGCCGCTGGCAAAAGGTGATCTCTTGTGACGGTCTCAACTGTCCGATCAGCCACCAGATTTCGGTCGGGACAGAGCGCACCAACAGCTGGACCACAACCCAGCAATGGAGCGTCACCGTCACCGAGTCGATGGAGGCGGGTCTGACCATCCTTGGGACCGGGATCAAGGCGTCGGCCTCGGTTGCGGTGGGCTATGCGGGGTCCTTTGCCTATACCAGCGCATTGTCGAAATCGGTGACGCAGAACTATACCGCCACCTGTGACCCCAGCGGCATCTATACCACCCGCGCGCTGTGGCAGTTTTCAACCGGAACCGGGACAAGCTGTCTGGAAGCCGGCACCTGCGATGGCGCCACCTTTACGGCGGAATACCTCTGCGTCGGCGATGCCCCGTCGGGCTACAAGGGACCAGCCTGCATTCCGGGCTATTGCGCGGATGAACTGTGCACCTACTGCACCTATGAGGACGCCTCAGACCAATAGGTCCGTTGTTCCGGAATGGGGCGCGCTGCGCCCCATTTGCTCTGCCGGGAACATCGGGCATACTGACCCCGAGGCATAAAAAATCGGGGCAGGGGCATGAAACGGATCCTGATGGCGCTGATGGCGCTTTGGGCGGGTGTCGGATCGGCGGCAGAGCGGGATGAGGCGCGCGTTTACGTCTTTGGCAATTCGCTGGTGCACCACCTCAGCGAGACCTCCGATCTGACCAATGTTCCGCACTGGATGAACGAGATGGCCAAGGCCGATGGGCGCAGCCTTGCGCTGGACGGCCAATGGGGGTTCCTGCGCAACTTCGCCGACGGGTTGCCGCCAACGGCGAACTGGGGGTTTCCCGGCGTGTCCGGCGCGTGGTCGCCCGGACAGGGCAGTTTCCGCGACGGTCGCTTTGACGCGGTGATCGTGGCACCGGGCAACTTCATCCAGTACCAACTGCCCGACGTGCCCTATGAGGGAGAGAATCCGACCGGCGAAAGCCCGCTGGGCGCATTGCAGCGGCTGTTTGACTGGGTCGGCGCGAACAGCCCCGCCTCTCGTCTGTTCATCTATGAGGGCTGGTCGACGATGGACGGCATCGTCGCGACCTTTCCCCCCACCGCGCAAGAGACACAGGCGTTTCACGCCTACAACGCGGGGGAATACCATCAGTGGTATCGCGATTTGCTGAACGTGCTGGCCGTCACGCGGTCCGACACGCAGGTTAACCTGATCCCGGTGGCCTCGATCCTTGCAGGGTTCTTCGCCGAGGGCGGCCTGCTGGAAAACGTGCCGCCGCAGGCGCTGTATACCGACAACGCGCCGCACGGCACGCCGACGCTGTACATGCTGGCGGCCATGGTCACCTATGCGTGGGTCTATGAGGCCCCGCCGCCCGCAGCGTTCACCCCGCCCGCCACGCTGCATCCGGATGTGGTGGAAAACTATGGCGCGCTGGCCAAGGCGATCTGGCAGGCAGTCCCGCAGCGTGAGGCGCGGGCCCCGGCGGCGGACCCCGAACCCCCCGTCGCCCCCGCGTTGCCAGAGCGTCAGCCGGTGTCTCTGCCGCCCAGTGGGATCAGGCCCGAAGGTATCCCCGCGCTGGCCATGGGGCTGAACGGCATTTCCGACTGGTCGACGCAGCATCCCTTCCTTGACCTGATGAAGTCGTCTCGGGGGTGGGTTGGCAACGTTGGTGACACATGGGGCGCTGTGCGGACGGAAGAGCTGCGCGCACGCGGCGATCTGGATGAAAACGACTGGCCGTTGCGGATGCCCGAAGGGGTCGATGCGCTGGAAACCGTGATCCTGACCAACCAGCCGGTCGAGGCGGAATCGCTGCGCGGCGACTATGTGCTGACCTATGACGGCAACGCGCGCATTCGTCTTGTCGGACGGGCCAAACGGGTACGGCGTGAGAATGGCCGCATCACCTTTTCCTATGAACCGGGCGAGGGGCTGGTGGCGTTGTCGATCACCGGCATCGACACCAAGGACCCGATCCGCAACATCGTGATCCTGCGCGAGGAACATCAGGCGCTGTATCAGGCGGGGGCCTTGTTCAACCCCGATTTCCTCGACCGGATCGAGGATATGCGCGTGCTGCGGTTCATGGACTGGATGATCACCAACGGCTCTCCGGTGACAGGCTGGGACGCGCGCCCGACCATGCAAACCGCCAGTTGGTCCGAATGGGGTGTCCCGGTCGAGGTCATGGTGCGGCTGGCCAACGTGATTGGCGCGGACCCGTGGTTCAACATGCCCCACCTTGTCGATGATACCTATATCCGGCAATTCGCCGAGGTGGTGGAACGCGATCTTGACCCACGGCTGAAGGCCTATGTGGAATTCTCGAACGAGGTCTGGAACCTCGGCTTTCCGCAGGCCACATGGGTGCGCCAGCAGGCAGACGCGCGCTGGGGCGCAACCGGAGAGGGCTGGACCCAGTTCTATGGCCTGCGGTCGGCGCAGATCATGGACATCTGGACAGAGGTTTTTGGTGATGCATCGGACCGGCTGGTGCGGGTGGTCTCGACCCACACGGGCTGGCCCGGACTGGAACAGCAGATCCTGCAAGCGCCGCTGGCCTTTCTGGAACTGGGGCGTATGCCGGTGGACAGTTTCGATGCCTACGCCGTGACCGGCTATTTCGGCTATGAGATCGGCGGCGTCGAGATGGCACAGCGGATGGACGGCTGGCTGGACACCGCCGAAAAGATGGCCCGCGAGGCTGGAGAGGCAGAGGGGTTACAGCGCGTCGCCCTGCGCGAATACGTCCGTGAGCGGCGGTTTGACGGGGCGATTGCCCCGGTGGCGCAGGCGCTGTCGGACGGATCGGTGCGGCAGATCGTGACAGAGGTCTTTCCCTATCATGCGGGTGTGGCGCGCAAGAACAATCTGCGCCTGATCATGTACGAAGGCGGCACGCATCTTGTCGGCCACGGCGCGCGGGTCAACGATGAACGGCTGACCCATTTCTTCAACGCGTTCAGCTACACGCCCGAGATGGCCAAGCTGTATGAGCAGTTGTTGGCCGGATGGGTCGATGCAGGGGGCGTGTTGTTCAACGCCTTTGTGGACGTGGCCCCGGCGACCATGTGGGGCAGTTGGGGGGCCAAGCGGTATCTGGAGGATGAGAACCCCCGCTGGGACATGCTGATGGCCTTCAACGCCTCCGGCCCGAACGGGTGGGAACGGCGAGAGGCGCAGGCCTTTGATAACGGTATCCGGGTGCTGGATGGCGCGGGCCGCGTCGAGGGTACGCCGCAGGAGGATTACATCGTTACCGGCGATGGCGACGACGTGCTGGTCTCTGGCGGCGGCGCGGATGTGCTGGTCGGTGGACCGGGCCGGGATGTGGCGGTGCTGCCCGGAGCGCGGGACGCCTATGAAATCACGCAAGACAACGGTCGTCTGGTGGCCACCGGGCCGGATGGCACGGTGCGGATGACCGGGATAGAGGGGCTGATCTTTGCGGACGCCCCAGCGCTAGAGATCCCGACCGAGGGGCTTTGACCGGGGTTTGACGGGCGGGGGGCGGCGCGGGCTCAGGCGTCCGGGCCACGGTCCTTCAGACGCTCGATTTCCTCGACCAGTACCTCGGCCCCCAGCGAGGCGCGGAAATTCTCGACCACATGCGCGCGGCCTGCCTCGGACAGGCGCAGCAGGGCGTCCGGATCGTTCACCAGCGAACGGATCGTGCGGGTCAGTTGGCCGGGGTTCTTCGGCTCGACCAGATAGCCGGTAGAGCCGTCGGTGATCAGTTCGGCCACGCCGCCCGCGTCGGTGCCGATGGTCGGCACCCCCATTGCCATCGCCTCCATATAGGCGACGCCCAGCGGCTCATGCCATGAGGCCAGCACAAACAGATGCGCCTCTTCCAGCTTGGCCTTGACCGCGCCCGCGTCGATTGCGCCCAGCAATTTCACGTGATCCTGAAGGCGCAGCCGTTTCAGCGTGTCCTCTAGTTCCGCGCGATAGCCGGTGCCGCCTGCGTCGTCCTCTCCGGCGATTTCCAACCGCACGTCGACGCCCTGATCCAGCAATTGCCGGGTGGCGGCCATTAGATCCTGATGGCCCTTGACCACGTTCAGCCGCCCGCAGCTGAACAGGCGGATCGGGCGGCCATGTTCGGGCGGCACATAGGGCGCGGACCGTTTGAGCGCCTCTGTATCGACCCCCATCGGTCGGATCACGCGGCGGTCCGGCAGATAGCCGGCAATGCTCTGCTCGATCTCGTTCAGGATCTTGCGGGTGATGATGGTGGCAAAGCTGGCATGCCGCCACTTGACCCGCTGACCGGGTCCGTAATCCGACAGCGGTCCGTGCAGGGTCAGCGAATAGGTCGGCCCGCCCATGAGGTGGCAAAAGGTGGCGATCAGCGCCGCACGGCCGCAGGAATGGGCGTGGATGTGGTCCAGTCCGCGCGCCGCCGCCTCTTGCCGCAGCCGTTCGGCGGCGGCCAGCGTGACTAGCGCGTCCTTGGCGAAACCGGGCCCCTCGCGCAGCATCCACAGCGGCAGGCCCTTGGCCGACATCTTGCCCAGTGCGATGGCGGCGGGGATCGGATCGACCTTGCCCAGATAGGTGGTCCGGGCAATCGCCTCATTCGACCAGTCATGTGAAATCAGCTTGCGCGGGGGTTTGCGGGTCGAAAAAACGTGAACCTCATGACCCATCGCTTCCAGCGCCTGAATTTCGCGCCAGAAGAAAATATGTGTCTGTCCCGGGAATTGCGGGACGATATACCCGATACGCAAGCCTTGCGTCACCTGTTAGTCCTTGAGATGGCAGCCGCACCGCCGCTGGGGCGTTGGTCTCTTACAAACCTAAGTGATTCCACGCTTTGGCCACAGTTCCAGAGCAGTTTCCAGTGCGGGGCATGGTGTATTTTTTCAAGGTGTGGCCGCATGGGTACGGGTGTGGGCAAGAGATATGGATCAAGACTATCATTCGCGTGGCGCGGCGCTCTGTGTGATTGTGCCAGCCAGCAACGAGGCGGCGCTGATCGGTGGCTGCCTAGAGGCGTTACTGGCCTCTCGCGACTCTGGCCCTGTCGAGGTGATCGTGGTGGCCAATGGCTGCAAGGATGACACCGCATCGGTGGCGCGGTCCTACGCCGGACACGCCGCCGAACGGGGCTGGCATCTACAGGTGATCGACCGGGCGGAAGGTGGCAAGCCCGGTGCCCTGAACGCCGGGGATGCGGCGGCGCGGGCGGCGACCCGCGTCTATCTGGACGCCGATGTGACGGTGACGCCCGACCTGCTGGCGCAATTGGCCAAGGCGCTGGCTGTGCCGACCCCGCGTTATGCCAGCGGTCAGGTCGAGATCGCGGCCGCAACCCCGGTCAGCCGCGCCTATGCGCGGATTTGGCGGCGGGTGCCCTTCATGCGCGACGTAGTGCCGGGATGTGGCCTGTTTGCCGTGAACGCGGCGGGCCGCGCGCGCTGGGACCGCTTCCCCAAGATCATTTCGGACGACATCTATGTCCGTCTGCACTTTCGCCCCGAAGAACGCATTGGGGTGCCCGCCAGCTATCGCTGGCCGATTGCCGAAGGGGCGCGCAATCTGATCAAGGTGCGGCGGCGGCAGAACGCGGGCGTCGATGAAATTGCCGCGCTCTACCCGGACCTGATGCGCAACGATGACAAGCCGGACTTTCCGTTGCGCCGCAAGCTGCGTCTTGCCTTGGCCGACCCGCTGGGTTTTCTCGTCTACTCGGGCGTTGCGCTGGCGGTAAGACTGACGCCGCGCCGTCAACAGGATTGGAGCCGTGGGCGATGACCTCTCTTGCCGCGCTCCGAGGTGGGTCGATCACTGCGCGCGCCATGCGCTCATCCCTGCTTACGATGGGCAGTTTCGGGTTTGGCCAAGTGCTGCGGCTGGCCTCCAACCTGATCCTGACCCGCCTGCTGTTCCCAGAGGCCTTTGGCCTGATGGCGCTGGTCATGGTGTTCCTGATGGGTCTGGGACAGTTTTCCGACGTCGGTGTGACCCCGTCGATCATGCAATCCAAACGCGGCGACGACCAAAGGTTCCTCGACACCGCCTGGACCATTCAGGCATTTCGCGGCGTCGGGTTGTGGCTGGTGGCCTGCGGGTTGGCATGGCCGATGGCGCTGATTTACGACCAGCCCCTGCTCACGCAGATCCTGCCGGTTTCGGCGCTGACCTTGCTGATCACCGGCTTTCGCCCGACCCGGATGATCACCGCCAACCGGCATCTGATGCTGGGCCGGGTGACGATCCTCGACATCGGGACGCAGATGGCCGGTGTCGTGGCCGCCGTCCTTCTGGCGTGGTGGTGGGGGTCGGTCTGGGCGCTTGTGGTCTCTGGCGTGATCGGCGCCCTGATAGAGGTCGCGCTGAACTGGCGTTTTCTGCCCGGTCCGGGCAACCGCCTGCATTGGGAAAAGGCGGCTGCGAAAGAGTTGATCGGCTTTGGCAAATGGGTGTTTCTGGCCACGGTCTGCGGGTTCTTCTTTACCCAGGCCGACAAGATGCTGATTGGCAAGTTCATCGCGCTGGATGCCTTTGGCGTCTACAACATCGGGTTCTTCTGGGCGTCTTTTCCGCTGATGCTGGGCAATCTGGTGACGCATAAGATCCTGATCCCCGTCTACCGTGAGACGCCGCCGACCCAGAGCCGCGACAATTTCCTGAAGCTGCGCAAGATGCGGTTTGCGGTGTCTGCCCTGTTGATCGGGTTTGTGGCGGTCTTTGCACTGCTGGGAGTCTGGCTGGTCGAGGCGCTGTATGATGCCCGCTATGCGCAGGCCGGGGCGGTGGCCGTGGTGCTGGCCTGTGCGCAGATCCCGATGCTGATCGTGATGACCTATGATCAGGCGGCGCTCGCGGCGGGGGATTCGCGGCGGTATTTCTATCTGGCTTTTGCGCGGGCCGTTCTGATGGTCGGATGTGTTCTGATCGGATTGCAGATCGCAGGATTGATCGGCGCGTTGATCGGTCAGGCCGTGGCCTTTACGCTGGCCTATCCGGTGGTCGTCTGGCTGGCCCGGCGCATGGGGGCATGGGACGGGCTGCACGATGCGCTGTTTGCCGGGGTAGGTCTGGGACTGACCGCGCTGGCGATCTGGCTGAACTGGGAGCCGATTCTGCGCTTGTCCCAACAGGGCGGTTAGGCCCAAAATTCCCCGTTTGGAAACAATTCCGAAAGGATAGACAGATTGTCCGGACGTCTGGATGAATATCCTCATACCTTGTCCCAATTGGGGCAGAAACGGGCGAAAACACCTAAAAATTGCCGCAATCTCCGGGCAAATGTGACGGTGGGTGGCGGCGCAAACGCATTCGGAGTCAGAGATGACCGATGACGAAGCCCGCATTGGTGAAAACGATATCGCCATCGTGGGGATGGCGGCGCATTTGCCGGGGGCTGCGGATATCGCGGCCTACTGGCGGCATCTGCGCGACGGCGTGTCGTCGATCCGGCGTCTGAGCGAGGACGATCTGCGCGCGGCGGGCGAAGACCCCGGCCTGATGCGACATCGCGACTACGTGCCTTTCGCTGCCCCGCTGGAGGATTTTGACCACTTCGATGCCGAGTTCTTTGGGTTCTCTCCCAAAGAGGCGGCGATCATGGACCCGCAGCACCGGCAGTTTCTGGAATGCGCGTGGGAGGCGCTGGAAAACGCCGGTCATGTGCCCGACAGCTTTGACGGGCAGGTCGGTGTGTTTGCCGGTTGCGGGATGGGGTCGTATTTTTATTTCAACGTCTGCTCGAACCCCGATCTGGTTGAGAATACCGGCATGTTCCTGTTGCGCCACACCGGCAACGACAAGGATTTCATGACCACGCGGCTGAGCCATGTGCTGGATTTGCACGGGCCGTCGATCAACCTGCAAACCGCCTGTTCCACCTCGCTGGTCGCAACGCATTATGCCGCGCAGGCGCTGCTGAACGGCGAATGCGACATGGCGATTGCGGGTGGTGTGACCATCGAACTGCCGCAGGGGCGCGGGTATCTCTACAAAGAGAATGAAATCCTGTCGCCGGACGGCCAATGCCACGCCTTTGACCATCGCGCCGAAGGCACGGTGTTCGGGTCCGGCGCGGGGGTTGTGGTGCTGCGGCGGCTGGCGGACGCCATGGCCGATGGCGATCACATCTGGGCCGTCATCAAGGGCAGCGCGGTCAACAACGACGGCGCGCAAAAGGCCGGATACCTCGCGCCCAGCGTCGAGGGGCAGGCCATCGCCGTGGCAGAGGCGCAGGCGATTGCGGGCGTGACGGCGGACACCGTCGATTATGTCGAATGTCACGGCACCGGCACCTATCTGGGTGACCCGATCGAGGTGGCCGCGCTAACCCAGGCCTTTGCCGAGACTAGCACCGCCGTCGGCCATTGCCGCATCGGGTCGGTCAAGACCAATATCGGCCATCTGGATACGGCGGCGGGTGTCGCCTCGCTGATCAAGGCCTCGCTTGCCCTGCACAACCGCCAGATGCCGCCGTCATTGGGGTATGAAGCACCGAACCCGGCCATCGACTTTGACGGCTCTCCCTTTGCGGTGAACGACCGGCTGCGCGACTGGCCCCGCAGCGACCATCCGCGCCGGGCCGGGGTGAACTCTTTGGGCGTGGGCGGGACCAACGCGCATGTGGTTCTCGAAGAGGCGCCAGAGCGCGCGTCCAGCGCCGAGTCGGACTGGCCGTTCCAGATCCTGACGGTCTCTGCGCGCAGCAAACCGGCGCTGGATGGCAATGCCGAGCGGTTGGCCGCGCACCTGCGGGCGCACCCGGAACAGGATCTGGCGGATGTCGCATGGACCCTGAAAGAAGGACGGCGCGCGTTTGAAAAACGCCGTGTCGTCGTGGCGGGGTCGCACACAGAGGCGGCGCGCCTGCTGGACGGGGCCGAGGCGCGGCGGGTGTTCGACCACGTTGCGCTGGACCGGCCCGAGGTTGTCTTCATGTTTCCCGGTGGCGGCGCGCAGTACGCGGGCATGGCGCGCGATCTGTATGAGACAGAGCCGGTCTTTGCCGAATGGATGGACCGGGGGCTGGATCACCTTGAGCGGATCTCTGGCGGCACGGTCGAAGGGGGTATTTCAGCAAAGAAGAAGCCGGGGGTTCGCGCCCTCTGGCTGCCCGAGCGCGGGGCCGAGGCGGCGGCGGATGCAGCCCTTTTAACGCCGTCGCTGCAACTGCCGCTGATCATGATTTGCGAATATGCGCTGGCGCAGTTGTGGATGAGCTGGGGCATTCAGCCCGCCGCGTTGACCGGGCATTCGATGGGCGAGAACACCGCCGCCTGCGTGGCGGGTGTGATCGGCTTTGAGGATTGCATCGGCTTGGTGTATCTGCGCGGACGTCTGTTCGACACGGTGCCTCCGGGCGGGATGCTGTCGGTCGGTTTGCCAGCGGATGACCTGCGGCCCTTGCTGGGCGATGAGCTGGATCTGGGGGCGGTGAACGGGCCAGACCTGTCGGTGGCCTCTGGCCCGCAGGCGGCGCTGGATGTCTTGCAGGCAGAGTTGGAGCGGCGCGAGGTGCACTGCACCCGGATCGGGATCGACATCGCGGCGCATAGCCGGATGCTGGAGCCGATCCTTGCCGAATTCGGCCAGTACCTCCGGTCGATAGACCTGCACGCGCCGCACCTTCCCCTGACATCGAACCGCACTGGCGCGGTGATGACAGCGGAACAGGCGACGGACCCCGACTATTGGGTGGCGCACCTGCGCGGCACGGTGCTGTTCGCCGATTGCGTCGGGGCCTTGGCCACGGAAAACCGGGTCTTCCTTGAGGTCGGGCCGGGCAAGGCGTTGTCCTCTCTGGCGCGGCAGCACGCTGATGTTTCCGGCAATCAGGTGCTGTCGTCGCTGCGCCATCCCGATGAAGAGATCGCCGACGACCGGCATATGTTTGAGGTGCTGGGGCGGCTGTCCGCGCTGGGCGTGCAGATCGATTGGGATCAGATCTGGGGCGACGCGCGGCGCAATCGCGTGGTTCTGCCGACCTATGCCTTTCAGCGCAGCCCGTATTTCATCGCGCCGGGCAAGGCCGCGACAGACAGCGCGCCCAGTTTCCTGATGCGCAATGACGACCTGTCCGAATGGGGCTGGCAGTCGGTCTGGCGGCCCCGGTCCGCCCCGGTCGAGGTTGATGTGGTGGAGGGTCTGGACGACGCCGCGCCTCAGGTCTGGCTGATGTTCATGGATGAGGCCGGTGTGGCGAAACGCGCGGCGGCGCGGTTGCGCGGGGCTGCTCACACGGTGGTCGAGGTGCGCCCCGGCGATGCTTTTGCGCGCAGGGGTGAGGGCTATGTGCTGGCACCCGAACGCGGGCGCGAAGGCTATGACCTGTTGTTGCAGGACCTTGTTGCGCGCGGCATTGTCCCCACCCGGATCGGCCATTTCTGGCTGCTGACAGAGGGGGAGGGGCACCGCCCCGGTTCCTCCTTTTTCCACCGGGTGCAGGAGCAGGGGTTCTATGCCCTGATGTTCCTTGCACAGGCGTTGGAGGCTGAGGGACTGCCACGTCCGCTGCACCTGACGGTTGTCACCAATGGGGCCGCGCAGTTGCGGGATGAACCCCTGCCCTATCCCGAAAAGGCGACCATCGCGGGACCGGCGCGGGTGATCCCGCGCGAACTGCCGGGGGTGAGCGTCTCGACGCTGGACGTTGTTCTGCCCGGTCCGGTCGAGGCGTCCCTGTGGACGCGGGCCAAGGCGCAGGCGGCGCGCGAGGGCGCGATGGATGCGTTTTCATCGCGCGTGCTGGAGGAACTGCTGAGTGACCCCGGCGACCGGATCGCGGCGCTTCGCGGGGACCGGCGGTTTGAATGCGCGATGAAACCCGTCGCCCTGCCAGAGGTGCCGGCCACAGCAAACGGCGGGGTCATCCTGATCACCGGCGGGTTTGGCGGTATCGGGCTGACATTGGCGCGGGACTTTGCCATGCAGGGCGCAAAGCTGGTCCTTTTGGCCCGCAAAACGCTGCCTGACCGTTCGGAATGGCCCGACTACCTGCGCCGCCATGCGCCGCAGGACCGGATGGCACGGCGGATCAAATCGGTTCAGGCCCTGGAAGCGGCCGGGGCCGAGGTCATGGTTCTGGCGGCAGACGTCTGCAACCTTGGACAGATGCAGCAGGTGCGGCGCGCGGTCGAGGACCGGTGCGGCCCGATCACCGGCGTGATCCACGGCGCGGGTGTCATCGACGATGCGCCCTTGTTGTCCAAGACGCCCGCCAGTGTCGAGGATGTCTTTACGCCCAAGATCCACGGCGCGCAGGTATTGGCAGAGGTGTTCCCCGATGGCGCCCTGGAGTGGATGGCATTGTTCAGTTCCTCCTCCACCGTTACGGCCCCTGCCGGACAGGTGGACTACGTGGCCGCCAATGAATTCCTGAACGCCTTTGCCCGTGCCCGCACCGGCAAGACACGGGTTGTGGCGATCAACTGGGGGATCTGGAACGAGGTCGGCATGGCCGCCGAGGCGGTTGCCGCGCGCACTGGCGACCTGCCGAAACCGCCGGTGACCCCGGTGGTGCAGGAGATGTTGGCAGAGGCCACATTTGACGACCACGGCAACCGCATCTTTGGCGCGCGCTATTCCACCGACGACTGGTTCATCGACCAGCACCGCACCAAGGCGGGCGATGCGCTGTTGCCGGGCACCGGCTATCTGTCGCTTGCGGCGCAGGCGCTGCGCGCGCATGGCGAAAGCGGCCCGTTCGAGATCCGCGACCTGTCCTTCCTGCGCCCCCTGCGCGTGGCCGAGGGTGGCGCGCGGGATGTGCGGCTACGGCTGACGCGCTCTGACGAGGGCTATGGTTTTGACGTGCTGGCGGATGCCACGCTGAATGGTCGCCACGGCTTTGCCCTGACGGCGCAGGGCGCGCTGTCGCTGATGCCGATGGCGCGGCCCGCGCGGCTGGATCTGGATGCGATCCGGGCGCGATGCCCGGCCCATGTGGACGGCAACGGGGCCAAGCTGACCTCGGCCCAAGAGGTGCATCTGGCGTTTGGTGGCAGCTGGAAGGTGCTGGATGCCCGCGCGCTGGGAAAGGGGGAAGGGATTGCCGATCTGTCGCTGCCCGCGAATGCCTCTGCGCCCGAGACTCCGCTGCATCCGGCGCTGATGGATATAGCCACCGGATGGGCGATGGAGCTGATCGAAGGTTATCAGCCGACGCATCTGTGGGTGCCGGTGCGCTATGGTCTCGTGCGGGTACATGGGGCGCTGCCGGATCGCGTTGTGTCCTGGGTCCGCAATGCCGCCGAAAACCGCGCCGACCGTGAGACGGCGAGCTTTGACATCACGCTGTGCGACGCCGCAGGACAGGTGCTTGTCGAGGTCACGGGCTTTACCATCCGCAAACTGGCCACGGCGAATGTGCTGAAGGCCGCCCCGCCACTGACGGCTGCCGAACTGGAACTGGATGACACCGACAAACCGCATCCCCTGTCCGCCGCCGAAGAGCGTCTGGCCCATAACCTGAGCCAGGGCATCCTGCCCGACGAAGGGGTTGAGGCCTTTCATCGCGCTCTGGCGCTGGGCGCGCGGCAGGTGGTGGTGTCGTCGATGGATCTGGACGCGTTGACGCGGCAGGCGGCGGCCTCTGTCGCCGAGGCGACAGGCGGGCAGACCTTTGACCGGCCGCAACTGGACAGCGACTATGTCGCCCCCGAGGGGGAGATAGAACAGCGGCTGGCCGGTTTCTGGGAGGATCTCTTGGGCGTGCAGAACGTCGGGGCGGAAGACAGCTTTTTTGACCTTGGCGGGCACTCTCTGATTGCGGTGCGCCTGTTTGCGATGGTGAAAAAGGCGTTCCGCGTTGATTTCCCGATCTCTGTCCTGTTCGAGGCCCCGACCATCCGCACTTGCGCGTCCCTGATCGAGGCGCAGATTGGCCCCGTGACCGCAGAACCGGGCGCGCAACCGGTGCCAGAGCGGCGCTTTACCCATCTTGTGCCGATGCATGACGGCGACGGTGGCGCGCGGCGGCCATTCTTCCTGATCGCGGGGATGTTTGGCAACGTGCTGAACCTGCGTCATCTCGCGCATCTGTTGGGCGCAGACCGGCCGTTTTACGGTCTTCAGGCGCGTGGCTTGTATGGCGGCGAGGCCCCGCACGACAGCATCGAAGAGGCGGCGCGCGACTACATTGCCGAAATGCGGCAGGTGCAGCCGCAGGGCCCCTACATGCTGGGCGGGTTCTCTGGCGGGGGCATCACCGCCTATGAGGTCGCCCGCCAGCTAGAGGTTATGGGCGAAGAGGTCTCGCTTGTGGTCTTGCTGGACACGCCATTGCCGCAGCGGCGGGCTTTGTCCCGGCGCGACCGGCTGATCATCCAATGGCATCAGGCGCGCGAAACGGGGCCGCTGTATCCCTTCATCTGGCTGAAGAACCGCATCAAATGGGAGATCGCCAAACGGCGGCAGATCGCGGCCACCGGACCCGAACTCGGTTTCCACAACGCCGAGATCGAGGCGGCGTTCTACCGTGCCATCGCAGGGTACACCCTGCGGCCTTGGGATGGGCGCGTGGTGCTGTGCCGTCCGCCGCTGGTGGGCAAATGGACGGTCTCGAACGGTGCGCTGGTGAACTCGGAACGGACCTACGTGACCCATGACAACGACTGGGGCCGGATGGTGCCGGGGGTCGAGGTGCATGAGGTGCCCGGCGACCATGACAGCATGGTGCTGGAGCCGAACGTGCGGGTGCTGGCCGCGCTCATGCGTGAGGCGATTGAGGGCGCAGAGGCCGCGTCCAGCGGCAATGGCGAAGTGGTGGCCTTTCCCAGCCACGCGGCGGAGTGACGGCGATGGCGCGGGTTCTGGTGGTATCGCTGAACTACAAGACCGCAGAGATGACGCTGCGGTCGGTTCGCGCCGCGCTGCGTGCGATGGACGGGATGGATGCGGAACTGGTGATCGTCGACAACGCCTCTGGTGATGGCTCGTATCAGCGGATCAGGCAGGCCGTGGCGTCCGAGGATTGGGCGCAGGGCGCACCGATCCGGGTGGTGCAATCGGGGGAAAACGGCGGGTTCGGCGCGGGCAACAATGTCGGCATTCGGGCGACGATGGCAGACGGAAGCGCGCCGGATTATGTCTACCTGCTCAACTCCGATGCCTTTCCCGCGCCCGATGCGATCCGGCGGTTGCATGACCATCTGGAAACCCACCCAGAGGCGGCCTTTGCGGGCAGCTATATCCACGGCGAAGAGGGCGACGCGCATGTGACGGCGTTCCGGTTCCCGTCGATCTGGTCGGAACTTGAGGGGGCAATGCGGTTCGGCCCGGTGTCACGCCTGCTAAAGGGCAAATCGGTGCCCATCGGCGTGCCGGAGGCGACTCAGCGGGTCGATTGGCTGGCGGGCGCGTCGATCATGATGCGGCAGGACGTGCTGGACCGGATCGGCCTCTTTGATGAAGGCTTTTTCCTCTATTTTGAGGAAACGGACCTCTGCCTGCGTGCTGCGCGGGCGGGGTTCGAGACGCATTATGTGCGCGAAAGCGCGGTGGCTCACATCGGGTCGGTCTCAACCGGCATGAAGAAATGGACGCGCATTCCGGGGTTCTGGCTGGACAGCCGCTGGCACTATTTCTCCAAGAATCACGGTCGGGCCTATGCCGTCTTGGCGACCCTGATGCACGCGCTTGGCGGGGCGTTCTGGCGGCTGCGGGTCTTGCTGCAAGGCAAGGCACCGGCGGACCCGCCGCATTTTCTGCGTGATTTGCTGGTACATGACATCAAGGCACTGTTCCGGCCCCCGCCGGGAAAGCGCAAAGCGGCCCCACAGGCGGTGCGGGTCGCGGCTGAACTGGAAGCGGAGTAAGCAAGATGGGATTTTCCTGCGTCGTCTGGGGCAATGAATCGCTGCTGGTGCAATGCGCCGAGATGGCGCGCGCCCGTGGCAACACCATCCTTGCGGTTGTGACCGACAGCGCCGATGTGCGTCTCTGGGCCGAGGGCGCAGGCCTGCGGGTCGAGGCACCGGGGCGCGAACTGGCGGCGCGGCTGCCGGGTGGCTTTGACTGGCTTTTGTCCATCGCGAACCTGTCGATCATTCCCGGTGATGTGCTGGCGCTGCCCGCCAAGGGTGCAGTGAATTTCCACGACGGACCCCTGCCGCGCCACGCCGGGTTGAATGCCCCGGTCTGGGCGCTGATCGACGGAGAGGCACGGCACGGCGTCACCTGGCACCTGATCGAGGGCGGCGTCGATGAGGGCGACATTCTGGAACAGGTCGGGTTCGACGTGACGGCGCAGGACACCGCGCTGACCCTGAACACCAAGGCCTATGAGGCGGCGATGGAGTCGTTTCCGGCGCTGCTGGATCAACTGGAAAGCGGTCACTTGCGCCGGGTGAAACAGGACCTGACGCTGCGCAGTTATCATGCCTTGGCCAAGCGACCATCGGGGTCTGGGCTGCTGGATTTCACCTGTCCGGCGGTTGAGTTGGAGCGTCTGGTGCGTGCGCTGGATCACGGACCCTATTGGAACCCGCTGTGCGCGGCAAAGATCTCCGCGCGGGGGGCCGTCTGGCGGGTCGGCCATGCGCGCCTGACAGAGGCGCACGCCGCGTCCGGCGCAGTTTTGGAGGTTGGCGCGGATCACCTGACGGTCGCCTGCGGCGCACACGCGCTGGTGCTGTCGGGGCTGACGCGCATCTGCGGCGCGCCGGTGGCTGCGGATCAGATCGCGGCCACGGGCGAGGTGTTGGACCTGCCAGATGCCGACACCCGCGCACTGATCGACGCGGAGATAGCCAAGGTTGCCAAGCATGAACGACGGATGCGCGCCGCCATGGCGGCGCTGCACCCCATCGAACTATCCGGGGTACAGGCGGGGGAATGCGCGCTTCAATCACGCACGCTGCATCTGCCGCGTGGCGATGACGGAATCGCTTTGGTCGCGCGCTGGGCAGAGCGGTTGGCGGGGCAGGGGGCCGACCTTGCATGGGCCGATGGCACGCTGGCAAAAATGGCCTCTCGCGGATTGACCCTGCCTTGGGCACCGCTGTCCGCGCCGATGCCGGTGGCGGCGGATCTCTTTGTGCGCGCACCAGAGTTGACCTGGCCCGAGGTGCCTCAGATCGGCGTGGCCGTGGACGGGGCCGGTCATGTGCCGGGAACCGTGGTGACGGTGATCTTTGGCGAGGACGTGCAGTTCAGCTATGACACCGGGCCGCTGTCGCCCGCGATGGCGGAACTTTTGGCCGCGCGGCTGGAACTGATGGCCGTCGCGCCGGAACAGATACTGCCGGACGATGAACGGGACATGGTTCTGAACCGTTGGAACGCCACGGCGGTCGAGCATGACCAAGCCCAGACCATGCACCGCGCCTTTGAACGCCAAGTGGCGATGACCCCCGAGGCTGTGGCGCTGATCTTTGAGAACCAGAGCCTCACCTACGCCGAGTTGAACGCCCGCGCCAACCGTGCCGCGCATCTGCTGCGGGACATGGGTGTGACAAAGGGGCAGGTGGTGGGCCTGTGCTGTCGCCGCTCGGTCGATCTGATGGTCGGCGCGCTGGCAATCCTCAAGGCCGGTGGGGCCTATCTGCCGATGGACCCCAGCTATCCGGCGGACCGCTTGCAGCATTTTGTCGAGGACAGCGGCGCGTCGGTGATCGTGACGCAGGCGGCGGTGGACCCCGCGCTGCCGCGCCATGATGCGCAACTGCTGGTGCTGGACGCAGAGCCGCGCCTGACAGCCCAGCCAGACGAAAACCTGCCCGACACCAGCGACCCCGAAGACCTTGCCTACCTGATCTATACCAGCGGATCGACCGGCAAGCCCAAGGGCGTGATGGTCGAGCATCGCAATGTCTGCAATTTTTACACCGGGATGGACGCCCATATTCCGCACGATGGCGGGACGTGGCTGGCGGTGACCTCGCTGTCGTTCGATATTTCTGTGCTGGAACTGTTCTGGACCACCGCGCGCGGGCTGACCGTGGTGCTGACGGGCGATGAGGACCGGGGCCTGATTTCCAACGGGCCGATGCCGAGCGGCAACGGTATGGAATTCTCGCTGTATTACTGGGGCAATGACGACGGCGCGGGGCGCGACAAATATGCACTGCTGCTGGAGGGCGCGCAATTTGCCGATGAGAACGGCTTTGTCGCGGTCTGGACACCTGAGAGGCACTTTCACGCCTTTGGTGGCCCCTATCCAAACCCCTCGGTGACCGGCGCGGCGGTGGCTGGCGTGACCAAGAACATCGGCGTTCGGGGCGGGTCCGTGGTTGCACCGCTGCACCACCCGGCGCGCATCGCCGAGGAATGGGCGGTGATCGACAACCTGACAAACGGGCGCGCGGGCATGGCGATTGCCAGCGGCTGGCAGCCGGACGATTTTGTCCTGCGCCCCGAAAACACCCCGCCCGAGAATAAGCCCGCCATGATGCGCGACCTTGAGATCGTGCGAAAGCTGTGGCGCGGCGAGGCGGTTGCGTTCCCCCGTCAGGATGGCACCTTGCATGAGGTGGTGACACAGCCGCGCCCGGTGTCCAGGGAACTGCCCGTTTGGGTCACGACCGCTGGCAACCCCAAGACGTGGCAAGAGGCAGGCAGCGCCGGGTGCAACGTGCTGACCCACCTGCTGGGCCAGACGGTCGAAGAGGTTGGCGAGAAGATCAAGCTGTACCACGCCGCGCTGCGTGAGGCGGGCCATGATCCGGCCGATTTCACTGTCACCCTGATGCTGCACACCTTCCTGAGCGACAGCCGCGACCACGCCCGCGAAATCGCCCGCGAACCGATGAAGGACTACCTGCGCTCTGCCGCCGGACTGATCAAGCAATACGCCTGGGCCTTTCCAGCGTTCAAACGGCCCGAGGGTGCCTCGAACGCCTTTGACCTGCAACTGGACGGGCTGGAGCCGGATGAGCTGGAGGCCATCCTCGACTTCGCGTTTGAGCGGTATTTCAACGACAGCGGGCTGTTCGGTACGGTTGAGGACGCACTGAAGCGAACCGAAGACGTGCAGGCCATCGGTGTAACGGAAATCGCCTGCCTGATTGACTATGGCATCGACCGGGAAACGGTCATGGCCGGACTGCGGCCCTTGGCCGAGGTGGTTTCCCAGACCAGTGGCGCACCGGAGCTGGCGCAGGACGATTTCAGCATCGCGGCGCAGATTGTCCGTCACGGGGTGACGCATCTGCAATGCACGCCGTCGATGGCGCGCATGATCGCGATGAACGACGAGGCCCGCTTTGCGCTGAAGGGTGTACACCATGTGTACCTAGGAGGAGAGCCGCTGCCCGGTGCCTTGGTCGAGGATTTTGCCCGGATCACTGACGCCACCGTGACCAACATGTATGGCCCGACAGAAACGACGATCTGGTCGTCCTGCACGCGGGCCGCACCGGGTGAGGCGGTGGTCAACATCGGGATGCCGCTGGCGAACCAGCAGCTTTACGTTCTGGACGCGGACCGGCAACCGGTCGGCGTGGGGCAAGAAGGCGAGTTGTGGATCGGCGGTCAGGGTGTCACGCGCGGCTATTGGCAGCGCCCGGACCTGACGGCAGATAAATTCACCGACAACCCGTTCCATCCGGGCCGGATGTACAGCACCGGCGATCTGGTGCGGCGGCGCGTGGACGGGGCGATCGACTTTGTGGGCCGGGTGGATCATCAGGTCAAACTGCGCGGCCACCGGATCGAACTGGGCGAGATCGAAGCCTGCCTTGGGGCGCTTGCGGGCGTTGTGCAGGGTGTGGTGATCGCGCGCGAGGATGTGCCGGGCGACGTGCGGCTGGTGGGGTACTACACCGGCGCGGTGCAGCCAGAGGCGGCGCTCAAATCCGCAATGGCGCGTGATCTGCCGGGGTTCATGGTGCCGGGGCGGTTTGTGCATCTGGACGCCTTCCCGCTGACCCCCAACAAAAAGGTGGACCGCAAGGCGCTGCCTGCGCCGCAAGCGGTGCAGGTGGACCCCGTGGCTGTTCCGGTGGTCGCATCCGCGGGCACCGGGGGTGCGCAACAGGTCGAGGCCGCGATTGCCGCAATCTGGCAACGCACGCTGGGGGTCAGCGCCACCGGGCGCGACAATTTCTTTGACCTTGGCGGGCATTCGCTGCTGGCCGTTCAGGCGCACCGCGCGATCCGCGAAGAACTGGGGGCGGCGAAACTGTCGATCACCGATATCTTCCGCTTCCCGGTGCTGGCGGATCTGGCTGGGCGGGTCGCCGCGCTGGTCGATGGGCCGGTGGCGACGGTCCCTGCCGTGGCGGCCCCTGTTGAGCCCTCCACCCGCGCCCAGTCCCGCAGCGATGCCATGGCGCGCCGCCGCGAAATGCGCGCACGGCGCAGGGCCTGACGTGATGCGGGCCGCGCAGCTTGATCTGTTGATCCGCCGGATCGGTCCGCCCCGAGCGATGGCTTGGGGCGTGGCGGACATTGGCGAAGAGGACCTTTTCCCCGAAGAAGCCGCCGCGATGACCCGCGCGCGCCCCGCCCGCGTGGCAGAGTTCGCCGGCGGGCGTCTGGCAGCCCGCCGGGCCATGGCGCGTCTGGGTCTGGACCGCGCGCCGATCCCGATGGGGGCGGACCGAGCGCCGATCTGGCCCGATGGAATCGTCGGCAGCATCAGCCACGCGCAGGGGCTGTGCCTTGCGGTTGTGGCGCGGGTGCAGGATTTTCTCAGCCTTGGCATAGACGTCGAAGGCGACGCGCCTTTGGCCGCAGACCTGATCCCCGAGATTTGCCTGCCCGAAGAACTGGCACCGCTGCCAAAGTCCGCCCGCCCGGCCCTTGCCAAGCGATTGTTTTCCGCCAAGGAAGCCGCCTACAAGGCGCATTACCCCTTGGCGAGCCATGTCTTTGGGTTTCACGGGTTGGCGGTCGACCTGACCGAGGGCCGCGCGCGGTTCACCGACCACCCAGAAGTCGCCGCAATTCCGCCCGAATCGCGTACCGATTTGCCGATGCGGCAGGCGGTCGGCGGCGGGTTGATCCTGTCGCTTAGTGCCTCACCGGTGCGCCCCCTCCCCCTGTAAGCCGCAAACTTGCCACAATTGCCCGGTGCACACCTGTATCCTGCTGAGAATAAGGCAAAAATATGTCCTTGGTTCGCAACTGGGACACGCATTGTTTCCAGCATTTACGCGGCAAGCACGTGGCAAAATTTAGGCAACTTCGTTAGATTGAGGCCAGAAGATGGCGCTGGTTGCCCGAGGGGTCCGATGTGTCGTCTCCGCGCCGGGGGCGGTTTTGCGGGAGATTTGATATGACGCAGTTTCAGTCGATTGGCGAAGTTTTCGCGGCGCTTCGGCGTCGGGCGCTTTTGATCCTTGTGGTGACTTTTCTGGGGTGCCTTGCCTCGCTGTATTACGCGCTGGGCCAGTCCAAGGTCTATGAGGCCACAGCCGTTGTGCAGATCGAGGACGCGCAGGTGCCGGACCAACTGGCCGGGGCGCTGGCCACCAACACCGACGCCGCCCGCCGTATCCGGCTGATCGAGCAACGGCTGATGGCGCGCGACAACCTTGTGCGGGTGATGGAAAAACACACCCTGTTTGCCGACAATCCGGCGATGACCATGACAGAGCGTGTGGGATGGATGCGCGACGCCGTGCGCATTCAGCAACTTGTCAGTCAGGCGCAGACCTTTGCTCCGGGCGGCAACGCGCCCTCGGGTCTGATGATCACCGTGCAACTGGACGATCCGCAAAAGGCGGCGGATGTGGCCAACGATCTGATGCAGCTTGTGATTGACCAGTCGCGCACGCGCAGCGTCAGCCGCGCACGCGACACTTTTGACTTTTTCGCCGCCGAAGACCTGCGCGTCGGGGCAGAGATCGAGGCGCTGGAAGGCCGCATTGCCGAGTTCAAGCGCAACAATGCCGAACAACTGCCCTCTGGTGTGGCGGACCTGCGCACGCAGCTTGCCACGTTGCGGGCCACCGATCTGGATCTGGACCAACAGATCCTGACCATCGAAACCTCCAGCGACCGGACGCGGGATGATGTGCGGCGGCGGCAGATTGGGGCCTTGCAGGAGCAAAAGGCGCTGATCGCCTCACGTATCACTGAGATCGAGACGCTGATTCAGGGCGCGCCAGAGGTCGAGCGAGAGTTCAATCGGCTGGAACGCGAAATGACCAAGCTGCAAGAGCAGTATGAGGTGATCACCCGGCGCAAGGCCGAGGCGGAGCTGGGTCAGATGCTGGAGGACCGTCAGGCGACCGACCGGTTCGAGGCGCTGGAGACAGCCCTGCCGCCGGAATTCTCGGTTTCGCGCAGCCGCAAGAAACTGGCCTTGATGGGCGGGGTTGCCAGCCTGCTGGCCGGACTTGCGGCCGCCTTTCTGGCCGAGACGATGAACCCGGTGATCCGCACGGCAGCCCAAATGGAACGGGTGCTGGGCATTCAGCCGGTGGTGGCAATTCCGGTGGTCGCGACCCGTCAGGATCGCAGCCGTGGCGGACTGAAACTGATGGCCAAGCTGCTGGCGATCTTTGCCCTTGCCGGGCTGGGGCTGCGGCTGATCTGGGAACGCTCACCAGTGCTGGCTGGCTTCGCCGAGCGGTTCCTGCCCCGCGCAATTCGCCACTGACTTCGCCGCTGAGCGGGTCTCGAACGCGACCGGCTCAGTAGGTGTACCGGCCGATGTCGGTGCCTTCGGCCTTGTTCAACACCATGCCCAGTATCGGCATCGAGTCGCCCAGACGGCGCTCCACCTCCGAGACTTCGCTTTCGGTTGTCAGGCCGCCGCCGATCACCAGAAGCACACCGTCGAACAGTGGACGGGCGGCGATCACATCGTCGTAGAACAGCGCGGGCGGCAGATCGAACAGCACCACATCCGGGGCATAGTGATCCTCGATGGCGCGCAGCGTCTCGATGCTGCGCGGGTCCTGCAACAGTTCCGAGGCATAGGGCTCGGCGCGGTCATTCAGCGCAAAGGCGATGTTGCGCCCGGCGTTGACCGGGTTGCGGCCCATGCGGCGCAAATGCACCTCTGGCGGGGTTATCCCGCGCAGCATGTCGCCCACAGATCCCGGTTCATCAATGCCCAGAACCTTGTGCAGGCTAGGGCGGCGCATATCCAGATCCATCAAGAGCGTGCGGCAGTTTTCCTGCCGTGACAGGCTGATCGCAAGGTTGGCGGCGGTAAACGTCTTGCCGCAGTCCTTGCCGGGCGAGGTGATCGCGACACGCCGCCAGCCGTTTTCAGACAGCGCCTGCAACAACCGGGTGCGCAAGACGTCAAATGCGCCGTGGGCCGGGTCCTCACGCGAGGCGGTGATGATCCGGTTGCGCGCAAGATGCGCCGTTTCGACGGTCAATTCGGGCAGCGCGGCCCAAGCGGTATCGACATCCTCGACGGGCTTTTCCGCGGGAGTCGTGGTGGCAGCAGGAGGGTCCGGTTGGCGCGTGACGGGAACCATGTCGGTCAGCGGCAACACGGGAACGGCGGCCTCGGCCTTGCGGCGGGCCGCCTCTTCGGCGCGGCGCTGCTCTTCCAAGCGGCGCGCTTCGGCGGCGCGTGCCTCGGCCTCGATGCGGCGCTGTTCGGCCTGACGGGTTTCTTCGGCCTGACGCGCCGCTTCGGCAATGCGCGCGTTCTCTGCCTCGGCAGCGCGGTTCTGTTCATCGGCAATTCTGGCGGCGTCGGCCTCTTCGGCGCGGCGTTTCTTATCGGCCTCGCGCCGGGCGGCTTCGGCGCGCTCTGCGGCGTGGCGCTTGGCTTGTTCACGTCTGGCCGCCGCTTCCGCCATGCGTTTGTCGGCCTCCAGACGTTGTGCCTCGGCATGTCGGGCCGCCTCTGCGGCCTCTTGACGGAGGCGGACCTCTTCGGCCTCTTGCCGTTCGGCATCTTCGCGGGCTTTGGCGGCGTCGGCCTCACGTTGCGCACGCGCCGCCTTGACCCGGCGCAGGGCCTCGGCCCGTGCGCGTTCCTCAAGGTCCGCTTTGCGGCGTGCTTTTTCCTCGGCCTTGGCCAATGCGGCAGCCTCGGCGATGCGAAGCGCCTCTGCCTCGGCGCGGGCCTGCTCTGCCGCTGCTTCGCGAACCCGCGCAACCTCTTGCGCCGCGTCTTCGAGGGGAGGGACAGGCAACGGCGAGTCAGCCGCCGGACGTGGGGCGGAGGCCGAGGTGCGTTTGCGCCTGAATTTGGGGCTGTCCATCATGTTCATGCCCTTTGCTCCGCGACATACCAGTCCGCGCCGCCGCCCCACGTCGCTGACCGACCTGTTCTCTTGTCCCGGTTCATGACCCGATCCGACCCTATCAACACAGTCGAAAGTCCCGAATGGACCCTGACGTTGCGGCCTTTAAACCAGCCAAATTTGACCAGAATAAGGTGGATTTTCCAGTATTGTTCACCAAATGCACGGGCTGTCGCCGCCGTGCCCTAGAAACCAAAGAGATTGGCCTTTGTGATCGCGTTTTCAACAAAGCGCTGTTTGTCGGGCTCCGGTTGCCAGCCGAGTACCTGCTTGGGGAGGCTGTTCACGAAGGGTGAGAAATGCGCCCGGCTTTGCCAGTCGGCCCGCGACGGTCGGATGACGCCCGGTTTGCGCAGGGCGTATTTCTTCAGAAGGTATTTCACCGCGTCCGAGGCATAAAATGCGTTCAGATTACCGGGAACAACGCGGATTTTCGCGCCCAGCGCCTCGTGGATGGCGTTGAAATACCCACGCGCCGACAGCATCGGTTCGCCCACAAGGTTAAAGCTTTGCCCGACCACTGGCGCGTCGATCATGCGCACCAGACCGTCGACCACGTCGTCGATCAGCACAAAGGGCAGGATGTTGCGCCCGTGACCCCAGATCCGCACCGCCCCCGCGCCGTGCCAGCGCCCGATGCCCCAGTGTTGCAGCGGGCCGCCATGGCCGACGACGATGCCCGGTCGCGCGATGACCAGCGGCAGACCACGGCTGCGGTGCAGTTCCATCAGCTTGCGCTCGCATTCTGCCTTGGACCGGGCATAGAGGTTGCGGTCGGTCATATCCTCGGCAAAGCCGGTGTCCTCGGTGATCTGAACATTCGGATCGGACATGTCATAGCTGGCGATGGTGCCTGTGTAGATCAGCCGTTTCACGCCCGCCTGCTCAGCGGCCATGGCGATGCGCAGCGCCACGCCGACGTCGTTTTTCAGGCAGTCGGCCCATGTGTCGTCCAGCGACTTGGCAAGGTTGAACACCACCTCGATGCCCTGCATCGCCGCAGTCAGCGCGTCGAGATCATGGAGCGAGGCGCTGACCGTTTCCACATTGTCGGGCAGGTCGGGGAAGGGGCCGGATTTGCCCCGTGACAGCACGCGCACGTCGCGCCCGTCCGCCACCAGCCGCCGGGTCAGCGCCCGCCCAATGAACCCGGTGCCGCCGATGACCAGAGCGGTCGGTTTCGGAGCGCGTGTCTGCACGGCGGGGGCGGCGGTTTGCAGCACCTCGGCAGGCAGTTTCGCAATCATCGCGTCAATGGTGCGCATGACAGCAACGGCACTTTGGCCGGAGAACCGGGGGTCCTGCGGCCCGCCATTGGCCAGCGCGCCGTAGATGGCCGCGTTCATGCCGCGAAAGCTGCGTCCATAGGGGTTCAGGGTGTTCAGCGATCTCAACTGGGTCAGGGCGTTGGACAGGCCCACGCGCCGGTGCTGGCGCGACAGTTCCAGCTGTTTCTTCAGCGGGTTCGCCACCAGATCGGCGGCGTTCTCACGTTCCACCACCAGCACGTCCTGCGCATAGTCCAGCCGCGCGCGGGCAGAGGACCCGCGCAAGCTGACGGACCTGTCGTCGACCGTCTCGACCATGGCGATGGCAAAGGTGATCTCGACATGGCCCGCGCGGGCGAGGATGCGAAAGCTTTGCGGGCGCGGATCGTCCCCCGGCAGGGCGACGGGATGCGCGGCCTGCGCGTGCAGGATCTCCACCTCGCCAAACAGGTCATGGGCAAAGGCGACCAGATGCGGTCCCAGCTCCAGCAACAGGTTTTTCGGCTGGCGCAGCAGCCACAGATTGAACGGACCGGAGCGCAAAGGCGACAAGGGCAGCGCCCATGTGATCTCGGCGCTGGAGATGCGGCCATAGTCGCCGGCCAGCATCGCGGCCTTCATCCGTTCGTAGGACGGGAGGCCCAGAAAGTTGTGACCGGGGTGGAATCGGCGGCCCGCGGAGTCGGCTGCGGCAAGGATTTCGGCGGCCTCGTCTCCGGATTCAGCCACAGGCTTTTCCACAAGCACGTGCAATCCATCCACAAGGCACTGAGTCGCGATATCCTTATGTATATTTGGGGGTGTCAAGATATGGACAGCGTCGCAGGCCTTCGAATCGATCAACTGCTGCACAGTTGTGAACACCCTCGCGCCAAGCGGATCGGCAAGGGCGCGGGCGGCGGAATCGTTCAGATCGCAGACGGCGGTGATCTGGACTCCGGGTGTGGCCTTTAGCGCCTCGGCGTGCCAGTCGGCGATGTATCCGGCCCCGATCAGACCGACGCGAATGGGGGTGGGCATCTCTAAGACCTCATTTATATTCGATAATGCGCATGTCGGCGCCAGAGAGGCGTCGGGCGTGGAATTTCGCCATGCCGATCAGGTTCGGGAATTTGGACAGGGACAAAAGGACGGCAAGTTTGCGGGCACGGTCCCGCGACAGCCCATCGTCGCGCAGCGCCCGGATCGACCGCAGGTGACTGACGACGTAAAGCGCCACAACCGCAAGGCTCAGCAGCGGTGTGACAATCAGGCCGCACAGGAACAGTATCGGCAGGACAAGACCAAAGAGCAGCACGCGGCGGCGTTCGCTGCGAAAATACTCCGGGTGCAGGTGCCCGACCTGCGCAAAGCCATGCCCGGTACGTACCGCGCGCCGCCACCACTGGCCAAAACGCAGCATGGCGGCGTCATGGCGTGACATGTCCAGCGGCAGGCGCTCCAACTGCCACCCGGCCTTGCGCAGGCGGGTGCAAAATTCATCGTCCTCGGCGGCGATGACCTGCGGGTTCATGCCGCCGATTCCGGCCCATGCCTCTGCGCGCACCATCATGTCGCCGCCGCAGGCGAGGATGAGACCGGCGGGGCGATGCCATTCCCAGTCACACAGCACGTTATAGACGCTGACCTCGGGATGGATTTCCGCGCGCCATCCGGTCACCATCCCCAGGTCCGGGTGCGCCTCCAGATGGGCGCGGGCCGCATCCAGATAGCCGGGCACAAGGCTGCAATCGCCATCCAGAAACTGCACGATCTGCGGGTCGTCCAGAGCGTCAAATCCGGCGTTGCGCGCGCGTGCGGCGGTAAACGGGATGGACATGTCCAGTTCGACCACCATTGCGCCGCTCTTGCGGGCCGCGGCGACGCTGTCATCGGTAGAGCCGGAGTCGACATAGACCACCTGCCGCGCCCGCCCCTGCACAGAGTCCAGCGCCGCCACCAGCCTTGCGCCCTCATTGCGCCCGATCAGGACAACATCGACGGGTGTGCCGGTCATAGCCGTGTCCACCGGGGTTGCAGTCCTGCGGTGTATTCCTCAAACAACCATGACAGTTTCTTTGCCTCGGTTGCGATGTCGAAATCGGCCTTTACGGTTTCCCGCCCGGCCGCGCCCATTTTGCTTCGCAGGTCGGGGTCGCTCACCAGTGTTTCGATCGCGGCGCGCAGGGCCGTTGCATTGCCCGGCGGCACCAGCAAACCGTTGTGGCCGTGGGTCACCAGTTCCGGCACCCCGGCGATGCGGGTGGTGATCACCGGCACCCCGGCGGCCATCGCCTCCATCAACACGACGGGCAGCCCCTCGGCAAAGCTGGGCAGGACAAAGAGATCGGCCTTTGACAGGATTTCGGCCACCTCGGACTGGCTGCGGTAGCCGGTGAAGGTGACTGGCAGCCCCTCTGCCTGTTGTTCCAGCGCGGCGCGGTCCGGGCCGTCGCCGACGATGGTCAGGTGTATGGCGGGCGGGTCGTCAAAGGCGCGTTGGGGGTCGTCGGTGACGGGCGGCTGCAACAAGCGGCGCATGGCGTCCAGCAGCAGCGGCACGCCCTTGACGCCCGCCAGACGCCCGACAAAGACCAGCTCTGTCACCCATTTCTCTGTCTCGTGGTCGGCGGGTGTGTAGCGGTCAGGCTCTACCCCGCAATGAACGATGTGAAAGCGGTGCCAATGCGCCTGATCGGCGAAACACATCAGTTGTGATCGGCAGAAATCGCTGATGCAGGCGACAAACGCGGCGCGCGCGGCCTTTTCGTCGATCCGCCAGTGGTGCGGCTCAAAGAAGATGTCCGGCCCGTGGATGGTAAAGCTGAAGGGGACGTCCGCCAGTTCACTGGCCAGCATGGCAACCGTACAGGACGCCTTGGCAATGTGGTTGTGCAGGTGGTCGACCTCATTGTCGACCAGATGCGCCGCCAGCACCCCGGCCTCAAGGAAATAGATCAGGTTGTACAGCCGTCCCCTGAGGCCCTTCGGGGCCGTGGTCCATGCCAGTTTCAGGGCGCTCAGATAGCGCCGCGGCTTGCGCATCCACCGCAGGTGGGCGCGGATCAGGGTCGCGGGACGTTTGGCGGCCTCCAGCACCTTGAAGGTGTTGGCATGTTCGGCGCGCTGTTCCGGGCCGACAAGGTGTTCCGCGCCGGTGGTGCGGATCGAACAGGTCTTTACCTCATGGCCCAGAGCGCGCAGGGCGGCGACCTCACGCTGAATAAAGGTGTCAGAGGCGCGGGGGTATTCGCCAGTCAAATAGGCCAGTTTCGGCAGGATCATTGGGGGCCCCCCAATGAGCGGGTGAGCATGCCCTCAAACGTGTCGGTATCCTCACCGCCCAGCGTGCTGCGCAGCGCCGTGTTGGGCCATGTCAGCGGCATCAGGCGGGCGCGGACAACAGGTTCGCGACACAGACCGGGGAGGTTTGCGGACAGCGGTTTTAGCAGGCGGACAAGGGTGATCCAGACCGCGTAGGGAATGGGCAGGCTCAGCTTTGGCCAGCCGGTCATCCGCCTGTGGGCGCGCAGAAAACGGGCGCGGGTGGGGCGGTCATCGTCCAGCACGTTCAGGACCGGCGTGCCGTGCGGCGCGCGGGTTGCCGCCTTGACCAGCGCCCAAGCAGTGTGGGTCACATGGGTCAGGGGCAGTTCGCCCTCGGAATTGATCTGGACATGCAGTCTGGAGGCCCGGAACCCCAGCAGCGCGTGCCATGTCCGCCCCGGACCCCAGACCGCGCCCGGCCGCAATATCCACAGCGGCAGTCCCGCGGCGCGGCACATCTGTTCCTGTCGCAGCTTGGCGGCGGCATAGCCATCGCGGGCGTGGTCCGCGTCTTCCAGCGGCGCGGTTTCAATCAGCGCCGCGCCGGGGGCCACCTGCATCGTGTCATAAACCGCGATGGAGGAGACAAGGACCAACCGCGCGCCGCCGCTGGTCATTGCATCCAGCAGGGTTTGTGTGCCGCGCAGCGTGTCCTGCGCGTGGCTGGCCGCGTCGCCCCCAAGGTGCGCGGCGGCGTGGATCACCGCCTGCACTCCGGACATGGCATTGCCCAGCACCGCCGCTGTGGCGGGGTCGGACAGGTCGGCCTGCAAGGGGTGGATGCCGGGGTCCGAGGCCCACTCTGCCACGGGTGCACGGCGGTACAGTGCCGTCACCTCTATTCCGCGCGCGCGTGCCTCGGCCACGCAGGCGCTGCCGACAAAGCCATTGGCCCCGGTGATCAGGATGCGGGTTACATCGCCCATGGCACATGCTCCGGTTTCACTTCGCCAGCTTCATATGGCTCCGGTTTCACTTCGCCCATGGCATCGGCTCCATCGGACCACATGTGGTGGTCATACGCTGCGCGCCGCCGGTCTCGCCCGCGTTCTGGATCGCCAGTGTCACCTCTGTCAGGTGCAGGGCAAAATCGTTCGACATCCGGCAAGGGCGGCCGTCACGCAGCGCCTCCAGCACCTCGGCCGGGCCAAGCATGAAATTCATCGCCGCCGCCCCCCAGCGTTTGACCTTTGGATGGGTGGGCTGTTTCAGGCGGATCGTTCGCGGAAACGGGTGTTCCATCAACCGGCGGCGCAGGGTGATCCGACGGGCAAAGCGGACCTTGGCGGCGTTGTCCCACGCGGCCTTGCAACTCAGCACGCCCTTGTCCCCGACGATGCGGATGCCGTGATCGTGCGGGGCCACGATGGAACAGGTCAGACGGGTCACCGGACCTGTTTCGAAAAACAGTGTGGCGGTAGAGAAATCCGGCGCAAAGGGGCCGGTGCCCGTCTTGTCGGGGATCGTCTCTGCCGAGGCGGCAACAACCGTGCGCACCGGCCCGAACCATGAGATCAGCCATGTCAGGTAATAGCCCGCGTGTTCCAGCGTACAGCCGACGCGGAATTCATCCTCATAGGGCCAGGGCGCGCCGGACTCCGTCAGCCATTTGTCATAGGCCGCCTGCGGGATAAACCCGTCGTCAAGCTCGGCATAGATCAGGCGGGGCGTGCCCGCGATGCCGCTGCGCAAGGCGTGTCCAAGGGTCTGCGCCGCCTCGCCCAGCGCCGAACAAGGGGCGGAGGCAAGGATCAGCCCCTTGTCCGCCGCCAGCGCGTGCAGGGTCTTGGCGTCGTCCAGCGTCAGCGCCAGCGGTTTTTCCGAATAGACGTGCCGCCCCGCCTCAAGACAGGCTTTTGAGGTCTCGAAATGGGCGGCGGGGTTGGTCAGGTTCAGGACCAGCGCATCGGGGGCCTGCGCCAGCAGCGATTGCAGCCCGTCGCGGGCGGGAACATTCCAATGGCTGCAAAAGGCGGCAAGCCGCGCGGCATCGCTGTCCCAGACGCCTGCAACCCCGATCCCCGGCATGGCCTGCAACGCGCGCATGTACAGGTCCGCGACAAAGCCGCAGCCCAGCAGAACAATCTGTCCTGCCGCGCCTGTGCCCGCCCCGGCCGCTGCCTGTGCGTTGATCGGTTTCACTGTGCCACCCATGGCCCACCTTTGGTTCCCCGATCCCTAGCAGGAAATCATGGCCGGAATTCGACGTGGACCGCGAAATTGCGGCAGCGCGGCACCAGTCGTTTCGAAACTTGCGATGTGTGCTGTAAAGGGCACTGAAAGGGTGTTGGTTTCACGCTATGGCGGAAAGGGGGGCAAGGTGTTCACATGGATTTTCGAATAGGCGATGACACGATCACCGTGAACGTGCCGACCTGGGCCGTGCTTGAGGCCCGCGTGCGTGAACGGTTTGCCCGGCGCAGCGGCTTTGCGCTGGCAACGATCAATCTGGATCATATCGTCAAGCTGCACGGATCAGAGGCGTTTCGCGAAATCTATGCGGCGCAGGATTTCGTGGTGGCCGATGGTTATCCTATCGTCTGGATGTCGCGGCTGGCGGGGCGGCCCGTCTCTTTGATCCCCGGTTCAGAGGCGATACTGCCGCTGGCGCGGCTTGCGGCGGCCCAAGGGGTTACTGTGGCGCTGTTTGGCTCGCAAGCGCCCGTTCTGGCGGCAGCGGCAGAGTATCTGGAGCGTGAGGTGCGCGATCTGGAGGTGGTCTGTCAGATCGCCCCGCCGATGGGGTTTGATCCTGCCGGGCCAGAGGCGCAGGACATGCTGCGCAAGATTGCAGCCTCTGGCGCGCGGCTGTGTTTCGTGGCGCTGGGCGCGCCCAAACAGGAAAGCTTTGCCGCCACCGGGCGCAGGATCACGCCGGATATCGGCTTTGCCTCGATCGGGGCGGGGTTGGATTTCTTTGCCGGGACGCAGCAGCGCGCGCCCAACTGGGTGCGCCGTATCGCGATGGAGTGGCTGTGGCGCATGATGCTGGACCCAAGGCGGCTGGCCGGGCGATATGCCAAATGCGCCCTTGTCCTTCCCGGTTTGGCGCTGCGGTCGCTGTTGTTGCGGCTGCGCGACCGGCGCGACTGATCACAGGGGTGATTACAGGCGGCGCGGTTTGGGGCGGCGCAACAGCAGGGCATCCTTCAGCTTTGACTTGAGGCCGCGCGGCGGCAGCAGTTCCATGTCACGCTCAAAAATGGTGCCGTTCAGGCCCGCGTCGCGCATCAGGGCCAGTTTCACACCCCAACGTGCGGCCACTTCGGGTGGCAGGCCATCGGGAATGCCCATGCCCGTCGCCAGCGCGCCGGGAAGCCAGTCACTGATCACGATGCCGGGAAAGCGGTCAAACAAATCGGCGATCAGTGCGCGCGTCAGGATGCGCTGCGCGCCTTTTGACACCGAATAGGCCGCCGAGGCGGGCAGGGGCGCAAAGTCGGCATAACTGGCGACGTTCAGGATACGGCCCGTGCCGCGCGGGGCCATGTCCTGCAAAGCCGCCCAGGAACAGGCGTAGACCCCTCCAAGGTTGATTTTCAGGCTGTGCCAAAAGCGGTCCGGCGTCTCATCGAGCACATCGCGTTTGGGATAGACGGCGGCGTTGTTGACCAGCAGCGCAAGCGGTCCGTGGCGGCGCGTCATTCCGGCAAAGCCCGCTGTCACGGCGTCGAAATCGGACACGTCCAGCGGCACCGCGTCAAAACGGCCCCCGCACAGCGCGGCGGTTTCCTCCAGCGCCTCGGCCCGGCGTCCGGTGCCGACCACGGTGAACCTCTCTGCGCACAGTTGCTGCGCCAATGCGCGGCCAAGGCCGGACCCGGCCCCTGTGACCACGGCAAAGCCGTCCTTTGGCGTGATTTGCGTCATGTGCCATCTTTCAGGATCTGGTCCGCCACGCGCAGGGCGTTGGCGGCGATGGTCAGGCTGGGGTTCACTCCCATGGAGGTCGGCATGAAACTGGCATCCGCGACCCAGAGGTTGGACACGTCATGCGCCCGCCCGTCTGCGCGCGTGACCGATGTCGCCGGATCATGCCCGAACCGCAGCGTGCCGCAGGGATGACCCCAGTTCAATTCCGGCGTCATCGACAGGAACATGTGCCGGTGCCCGCGCAACCCATGCCTCAACGCCTTGCGAAAGGCGCGGCGACGGGCGCGCAATTCATCCGTCAGGGTGTAGGTGACGGAGAGTTTCTCTGGCTGCGCCGGATCGAACAGCACGCGGTTTTGGGCGTAGGGAAAATCCTCCATCAACCCGACGAACAGATGCGCATGACCCAGCAGAACCTGCGCAACGCCCGCCATGGGCCGCGACAGCGCGCGCAGGCGCGGCTGCCCGCGCAGGTCGAACATCCGGTTGAGAAAATGCACCATCTCGCCATACGAGGCGCGGATGCCCATGGCCTGCACCGATCCCAGCCGCATGTCCTCACGGTGGTAAAAGTCGCGGAAGGAAATCGCCTTGGTCGCGCCGCTGTCCGGCGTGCCGCGCTTGAGCCAGAGGGCAAAGCGTTCATCGACATGCAGCATCAGGTTGCCCCCGACCATGCTGGACCGATTGGCCAGCCCTTTGGGCCAGTCCTCAGACGCAGAGGCCAGCAGCAGGCGCGGCGAATGCAGCGCCCCGGCGGCCAGAATGAATCGATGCGCCCGCAACTGCCGGGTTTCGCCATCAATCCGCACCTCGGCATGGGTGATGCGGTTTTCCGACGTGTGCAGGCGGGTGACAACCGCGCTGGTGAGCAAATGCGCATTGCCCGTCGCCAGCGCCGGTTCCACCCCGGCAGAGCGGCCATCCATCTTGCAGACCTTGGGGCATTTGCGGCCAAGACAGTTCTCACACCCCTCGATATGGGCGATGCCGGTATGGGTGCGATAGGGATGCAGGCCCGCCGCGCGCAGGCTGTCGGTCAGCGCGGCCTCGGCCCGGTGCAGGGGTGGCGGGGTCTCCAGCGGCATCGAGGGCTCGGGCGACAGCGGATCGGCGGTGCCGTGGACGCGGAATTGCAGGGCGGCCCTGTCGTACCACGGTGCCATGGCGTCATAGCCCACCGGCCAGCCGCCGGTCGGATGGGGTTGTCCGGGCAGGTCGTCCAGATCGTGCCGTTCCGGGCGTTCCAGCGTGGCGGCATAAAACACCGAACTGCCGCCCGGCCCGCTGCCCAGAGGCGCGAAAAAGCTGGTCTGCACCCCGTCGAGCGTGACATGCAGCGGGTCGGGCCACAGGCCACGGGCGGCGCGCGCCTCTGGCACAAACACCTCTGTCAGGCCGTTGCGTTCGCTGCGCAGGCCCGGCGCGCCTTTTTCGACAAACAGCACCTTTTGTCCGGCCTCGGCCAGCGCGCGGCCCAGCGTACCGCCGCCCATGCCCGCGCCGATGACGATGGCATCCCAATGCGTGTCAAAGACCGAGGTCATCCGTCAGAGGCCCCGTTCATGGAAACCTCACCCGCCAGCGGCGTAAAGATCGGGCCCAACACCTCGCGGATGCGGATGGCGGCGCTGTTGGTCAGGTGGTTGTTGTCAAAATACTGCCCCTGCCCTTGCTGGACAGCGGAACACAGCCCATCCGTGCAGAAATAGGGCCATGTGTCCAGAAACGTGATCCTGCCCGCCGTGGCCAACGGCAGCCAAGGCGCGTCGGACAGGATTGCGCGCAGCACGATGGCCGCCGCCGGAACGGTGTCTTGGGTCTGACCGGGCGCGGCGAGCGGCAGATCGGCATGGGCTGCCTCTCGCGCGGCGAAGCGGCTGTTGTAAAACGGAATTTCCGGAGGTTGGCGCAGCACGAACACGCGGGGAATGTGCTGACCCAGTTCCTCGACCGTGGCGCGCGCGGCCTCGGCCAGCAGTTGCGGTTGCAGCGTATCGGTCGAGGCGGGGCGATCCGTGGGAAACAGGGCAATCCGGTCATCGGCATTCAGGCCGACCCCCTCGCCGGTGGCATAATAGCTCCACCGACCGATCAGCAGCACGGACTGAAGACCGTCGAGCGCGGGCAGCGCCTGCCGGATCTGTTTGTTGGCTTGGGTGCAGGCGGTATCCTGCGCCGGGGTGGCGGCGCTTTCGACCTTGCGCAGGCCAAACAGCGGCGCACATCCCGCGCGCCAGATCAGGATCGCGGGCACCCCTGCCTCATGCGCGGCGACATCCAGCCCCTCTTTCATCGCGCGCACATGGCTGTCGCCCCAGACCAGCAGGCGCGGCGGGCCGTCCGGTCCGATCGGACAGACCTCCAACCCGTCAAGCGGTCCGCTGTCGGCGATGCGGCACCGGCTCCAGTCCTGAAGGAAGTCGCCGGAGGCGGCGATATGCACCCGCGCCTGCGTGCCAAAGCGTTCTGGCAGCCCGTCGCGGGCAAATAGGGCGTACCCCACGGCCAAAGCGGATATCGAGGCCAGCGCCATCCCGCCAAACACCGCCCGTCCGGTCAGGCGGCGGCTGTGGCGCACGGGCTGTTCGACAAATCGCCACGACAGCCAGCCCAGACCGACCGACAGCGCCATCCAGACCAGCGATTCCGGCAGGCCCATTTCTCCGCGCAGCGAAGTGGCCAGTGTGAAGACCGGCCAGTGCCAGAGGTAGAGCGAATAGGACATCAGCCCGAAAAACCGCATCACCGGCATGGTCAGCATGCGGTTGACCGGATTTGCACCCGTACCGGACGACAACAGCAAGAGCGTTCCCAGAACCGGCGGCACCGCCAGCAGACCGGGGAACAATGGCCCCGCCGGGGTAAACCAGATCGACGCGCCGACCATGACGATCCCGACCGATGACAGCGCCGGGTGGCCGCGCCACTTGCCACCCCGTTGATGTCCCCAGATCGCCAACAGGACGCCGGACAACAGCTCCCACGCGCGGAAAGGGAACAGGAAGAAGGTCGCGGTATGTGACACCGGTGTCAGCAGAACGCAGGCGACCAGTGAGGCCGCCCAACAGGCCACCAGCGTGCCGATCAGCCCCCAGCGCCAGCGCGCCAGCAGGATCAGCAGCAGCGGCAGGAAGATGTAAAACTGCTCTTCCACGGCCAGCGACCATGTGTGCAGCAGCGGTTTGTCCTCGGACGCGGTATCGAAATACCCCGCCTGACGAAAAAACAGCACGTTGGACAGGTAGACCGTCGAGGCGATCACCGCCTTGCCGTATTCCCGAAACTCGAACGGCAGCAGGATCACCCAGCCAAAGGCGGTTGTGACCAGCAGCATGGTGAAAAAGGCGGGCGCGAGGCGGCGGAACCGGCGGATGTAGAAAGTCCGCAGGTTGATGCGGCCCGTGGCATCGTATTCGCGCCAGAGGATGCCGCCGATCAGGAAGCCGGAGATGACAAAGAAGATATCGACGCCGACGAACCCACCCAAAAGCGGCAGGCCGAAATGGTAGAGCACCACGGACAACACGGCGACAGCGCGCAGCCCGTCGATATCGCCCCTGTAAGGGGGCGGGGTATGCGCCTGTGCGCTCATGACAGGCTGTGTCCTCGTCCGTCGGGCGCGAGCGTCATTTCTGTCCTTCCGGGTTCTCCGGAGATGTCCGGCGGTCTGCCGTGGGGCAGTCTGCGCTCAGAGTGTTGCCATATCCCTTAGGATACCGCATTTCAGGGCAGGAATATGGCAGATCACAGGCTTTGGTGCGGACATGGCGGAAACGGGCATATCGGCACAGGTGCCAGACTGGTCGCGGGAGCGGGTCGAGCGTTTCTGGGAACCGGGCAAAAAGATGATCCGAGCGGTGCGTCGCTATCAGGCGTGCCGGGCGCGCGGGGTGCCGGGCCGGATCATGGCGCGCTACTGGGTGCTGAACCATTGGTTCTGGTCGCTGATGTGCCAGAGCGAACTGCACCTGACGACCGACATCGGCGGCGGGCTGCGGCTGACCCATCCGACCGGGATCATCGTACATCCGGACGCGAAGATCGGCGTGAACTGCATGATCTTTCATCAGGTCACATTGGCCGGGCCGGTGGTGCTGGGCGGGCATGTGGACATTGGCGCGGGGGCCAAGCTGATCGGGCCGCTGACGGTGGGTGACCATGCGGTGATCGGTGCCAATGCGGTTGTGACGCGGGATGTGCCCGCCGGGGCCACCGTGGCCGGGGTTCCGGCGCGGGTGATTTCGGGCGGGTGAATTCGAAGTCCGGGGCGCATCAGCACTTGGGGTGGACACCTTTGTATGGCGCAAGCGTGAACCTGCGCATGCCGTCCTGCGTGTCCGGCTGATCTTCGCTGAAACCGGCCTTGAACAACACGCGGGCTGAAGCCGGGTTATCGACCGTCACACCGGCGTGCAGAGATAGCGGCGGGCCGGTGCGCAAATGTGCGACGAGGCCCTGGACCAGTTCAGAGGCATAGCCCTGTCCCCAATACGCCTCACCCAGCAAGTAGCCAAGGTGCCGCGCCTCTTCGCCTTCGGGTGCAAAGAGAAAGAGGAGGCCGATCAGCTCCGCGTCTTGTTCTATTAGGCTGACCTGCGCCTTTTCGCGGCGAACGTCGATCCATTGGGCCATGCCCTGCGGGCCGCATTCCGGGCCAAAGCCAGGCGGCAGGTGTTCCAGCACAGCGGGCGTCAACAGCGATTTGAGATGCGCCTCCAGCGCGCCGCGTGTGTCGGCGTTGTCCAGAGCCATCTCCCACGGGCGAACCGTAAGGCGTGCCGTCGTGAACGCCGTCAATAGCCCAACCCGGTCAGCGGCGCGCCAGAGAGCAGCGCGCCATACACGGCAAGCGTCTTTTCGCCTTTGCGCGCCCATGGGAAATAGTCGTCGGCATAGGTCTTTGCCCGTGCGGCGGTTTGGGCCACGTTGGCCGGTGTCTCGACGCAGGCCTCCATCTCGAGGCGGAAACCTTCGACCATGGCGTCGAACCTCGCCATGTCGACCCGCGCGCCGCGTCCTTCGGCGGCCAGATCCCCCGGTGCCCCGTAGTTGGCGACGATGACCTGACAGCCGCAGGCCATCGCCTCGATCACCACGCCCGCGCCCAGTTCGCGGATCGAGGGAAAGACAAAGGCGTCAGAGGCGCGCATCATCTCGGCGACCTCGGCCTGCGATTTGCGACCGTGCATCGTCACGCAATCCTGTAACCCGTGTTCGGCGATCAACGCCTCCATCCTTGGGCGTTCCGGTCCGTCGCCCGCGATGTGCAGGTGATGGCGGCGCAGGGTGTCCGAGGCCGCAAAGGCGCGCAGCGGCAATTCGGGCAGTTTGTAGGGAACAAGGCGACCGGCGTAGAGAAAGTTCAACCGCCCCTCGCCACGACTGCCCGCCGGGGCGGTCCCTTTTGCATGAAAGATGGCCGGGTCAAACCCGATCTCGGGAAAGGAGACGATGCGCGCGTCCTCGACCCTCGGCAGGTCGGCGCGGGTGTGGGAAAAGGCGCAGAGCACGGCGGCGGCGTCATCATAGGTGCTGCGGGCATAGGGCAGATAGCGGTAGAAATTGCGCAGCTTGCGCAACCCTTCCTTTTCGCGCGCCTGTTCGGCGGCAAAGGCGCGCGGCCAGTCAAGGTTGCCGTTCAGCGGCCCGATCACAAAGGGCTGCGGCACCTTGTGCGCCAGCCAACTGGGCAGCGTCGGCGACATCGGCGTGATCCGGTGCACGATGTCAAACCCGCCCGACGTCAGCGGGTTGCGAAACTGCCGCCAGACCCCGTGTTCGAAGGCCAGATAAGGCAGATAGTTGAAGATCATCGAGGTCGACCATCCGACCTCATCGCCGCCCCGGATCAACCGGGCCAGCCGGTACATCGGCGAGGCGATCCATTCGTTGTCGATATAGACAAAGGGGATGCCCGGCGCGGCCTTTTCGATGTTCTCGCGGTTGCGCACATGGGTGGCGACGGTCACATCCGCCAGCTTGGCGATTTCCAGCGCGTATTTGTAGCCGACGATGGGCAGGGACGGCCATTCGGGGTTGCACTCATCCGCCACCAGAAGCACGCGAAGCCTTTGGGTCATGAACAGCCTTTCTACATCACCGTGCGCCGCCGAACCCCGGCGGTGTGGGTGGCATGGCCATGGCGACGGGTCGGCGCGGCCTGACGGAGTTTCTCGGCATAGCCGGTCAGCGCCCCGGCCAGCAGCCATGTGAGCGGGGTCAGCGTGGCATTGGGGATCATGTCGCTGACGTTGATGGCCAGCAGCAGGGACATCGGCCCGACAAACGGGGAAATCGCGTCGTTTCGGTGGTGCCCCATCGCCCGCCAGATCAAGGCCAGAGGCAACAGCAGGGTTCCGAACTGGGCAAGAAACCCGATCCAGCCATAGGTGCCGATGGAGATGATCCAGAACCCGTCCGTCACGGTCAGGATGGCGCCGCTATAGGGGTCAAGGATGTGGTTGCGCCCCCAGCTGCCCCAGCCGAAGACCGGCTTGATATAGGCCCGCTCCAGCAGCCTGTCCTCGTTCTGAAAGCGAAAGCGCAGGGACCCGGCGCGGTCCGGGTCGATCTTGGCGGCTTGTTCCAGCATCCGTTCCTGCGGCACCAGATCGGCCCCCTTGAGCAGCGGATAGGCCAGCGCCACCGCGCCGATCAACACCGCGATGCGCACCTGCGTGCGTGGAGTCATCACCACCACCAGCGGCACCAGAAGCACCACAAAGATCAAAGATCCCAGTGATTTGGCCAAGACAAGGATCAGCGTGAGAAAGAGCGCCGCGCCCAGCAGCTTGATCCGGCCGCCGCCCTTGTGCCAGCGCCAGAGCGCATAGGCCGAGACGACAGAAGTCATCAAGAAAAAGGCGACCCAGATGCCGTGGTACAAAAACACGATCGGGCGATAACCGCCAAAGCGGATTGTCTGGGCAAAGTAGTGCTGAAAATAACCGTAGACCCAGTTGTTCAGCTGCGGTGACAGCCGGATCTCGATCATCATGAGGGGGGCGTAGACCAGCCCGCCGATCATCAGCGCGCGCAAAAGCTCTTTCTGCGCGCCGCCGGTGGCAAGGTGCTGGCGCGCCAGCAGGAACGGCAGGACCTGTAGGAATTGTTCCAGCACCAGGGCTGCCGCATCCTTCAGACCCAGCGCGGGCAGGCCGACGAGGCCGAAAAAGACCGGCTCACCATTGTTGATCACCGTCATGATCGGCGAAAAGACAAAGGTCAGCACAAGGACCTTGCCCAGAACGGAATCCGGCAGCAAAGAGCCAGTGGGCGCGCGCCGCGTCATGAGTATGGCAAAGACCATCAGCGCCGGGATATTGTGCTTGTCCAGCGGCGGCATCATCGGAAAATCAAAGACGGCGGGCGGTTCGGGCAGGAACAGATAGCACAGCATCATCGACCAGATGAAGGCACGCTCCACCGACAGCCGCGACATCATCACGGCCACGAAGATCGGGCTTGCCGCCAGTGCAAGGAAGGCGATCTGGTTGGGCATGGTCGCTTTGCGTTTGGGGCGCGCGGGGGCGCCGGGTCCGTTTGTCCTATCAATCGGCAATGGCAAAGTCGCGGCTGCATTGCAGCAAAACCGTGAAATCGGTGGCGGCGCGCTACCGGAGGACGTTAACCCGGAAAGGTCGAGGCTTGGCCGCAAAATTGCCGGTTTGTGTTACCATGTCGGGGCAAACCCGAACAACCGGGAGAAGGAATGAGTCTGGAACCGCTTCGCATTGCCTATCTGTGTGACATGTCCCCGCTGGACCGGACCCTGTACTCTGGCGGCAACGCGCGGATCTTTGACGCGCTGCGCCGACACGCGGGTGAAGTGACGATCCTGCCGCAGACCTGGGCGCTGGCCGAACCTGTTCGGCGGTTGATCCAAGCGATGCCAGAGGCGGTCAACCTGCGGGCGCGGTGGCGGGCACATTACGCGCTGCGCGGGGTGATCACCCGCAAGGTCGAGGCAGAGCTGCGGCGCGGCGGGTACGATGTCCTGTTCGGGGCCTATGCGTTGCATGCGCTGGCCGGGGTGCAAACGCCCGGCACCATGGTCACGGCCTTTACCTCGGACGCGACGCAGACCGTCTATCGCCTGTCGGAGGTGGGGCAGGCGCACAAGCGGCGCTTTGCATTGGGCCACCTGCTGGACAATTGGGTCGAGCGACGAGAGCGGGCGGCGCTGGCGCAGGCGGACCTGTTGTTGTGGCCGTCGCTCTGGCTGAAAGACGCGGTGGACGCGCGCTATGGCATTGATGCGGGGCGCAGCCATCTGGTGCCTTGGGGGGCGAATATCGCGGCCCCGCCGCCGCCCATGCCGACCGCGCTGCGGCGCGGCGCGCCGGTCCGCCTGCTGGTGATCGGGCGGGACTGGTTCGCCAAGGGCGGGCCAGAGGCGTTTGACACGATGATGGCCCTGCGCGCGCAAGGCGTGGACGCCCGGTTGACGGTGATCGGCTGTCAGCCGCCCGAGTGTCATCGCAATGCATATGTCACCGTGCATCCGCATCTGAACAAGGCGGTGCCCGCCGAACTGGCGCTGTTCGATGCCGCTCTGGCAGAGGCGCATTTCATGGTGATGCCTTCGTTCGAATCCTACGGTTTCGCCTTCTGCGAGGCGGCGGCGTACGGGTTGCCCGCGCTCTGCCTGCGGGTCGGCGGCGTGCCGGTCCGCGATGGACTCACCGGACATGCCTTGCCGCTCGGGGCCAAAGCGACCGACTTTGCGCAGACAATCCTCCACTATCTCGACAACCCGGAGGCCTATGCCCGCCTCAGCCAGTCCGCACGTGAGGAATTTGAGACGCGCCTGAACTGGGACGCCTGGGGGCGGACAACCGCCGGTTTGCTGCGCGATGCGGTTGCGCATAAGCGCGCGGGGCTGTCGGCCTCGGCCGCCTGAAAACAGCGCCGTCGGCGTTGTCCTGCATGCTGCGACGCGGCGTCGCAGTCTGCGGTTGACGGAGCGGAAATGCCCGTGCCTACTGATGCTGTGTTCGCACAAATCCGTTCTGCAAATTCGGCCCTTGGCGGCAATTCGTTTTTTTCTGGGAGGAGAAACGAGATGAATCAATCTTTCAAACCCGACCCGACATTCCATCCGACAGCAAAAATGGCGATGGAGGCCCCGGTCGAAACGCTGGCCTTTACGCTGATGCTCAGTCCCGACTTCTCACAGCCCGATGGGCTGGCGGTTGTCGACGTGGACCCGTCCTCGGACAGTTACGGCCAGATTCTCCATACCCTGATGATGCCCTACAAGGGGGATGAGTTTCACCACTTCGGCTGGAACGCCTGTTCCTCGGCGCTGTCGCCGCTGACCGGTCACGCCTTTCTGGAACGGCGCTATCTGATCATTCCCGGCATCCGGTCCAGCCGGATCTACATCATCGACGTCAAGGAGCCGCTGAAGGCCAAGATCCACAAGATCATCGAACCCGAAGAGGTTTTTGCCAAGACCGGCTATTCGCGCCCGCACACGATCCACTGCGGCCCCGAGGGGATTTATGTCAGCACTCTGGGCGGCGGCGGCAAGGACGGCACCGACGGCCCTCCGGGCATCTTCATCCTCGACTGCGAGACCTTCGAGATCCTCGGCCGCTATGAGATGGATCGCGGCAAGCAGGACAAGCACTATGATTTCTGGTGGAACCTGCCGCGCGACTACATGGTCAGCAGCGAATGGGGCCTGCCGCCGCAGTTCGAAAACGGCATCGTCGCCGAGGACCTGTTGTCCAACAAATACGGCCATTCGATCCACTTCTGGAACCTGCGCCAGCGCAAGAACGTGCAGACCATCGACCTGGGTGAAAATCACCAGATGGCGCTGGAAATCCGCCCCGCCCATGATCCGGCCAAGAAACACGGCTTTTGCGGCGTGGTGGTGGACACCACCAACCTGCAAGGCGCGATCTTTACATGGTGGCAAAAGGACGATGGCACCTTTGAGGCCAAGAAAACCATCACCATCGACCCGCAGCCTGCGGATGCCGACGATTTGCCCGATCTGCTGAAGGGGTTCGGCGCGGTGCCTGCACTGGTGACGGACATCGACCTGAGTCTGGACGACCGGTTCCTCTATGTCGCGTGCTGGGGACAGGGGGAAATGCACCAATACGATGTGTCGGACCCGATGAACCCCAAATTGGCCGGCAAGGTCGAGATTGGCGGCATCGTCCGCAAGACCCCGCATCCCAGCGGCAAGCCCTTTGGCTATGGTCCGCAAATGGTCGAGATCAGCCGCGACGGCAAACGCGTGTACTGGACCAACTCGCTGTATTCCACATGGGACGACCAGTTCTATCCCGGAGACCGTGGCGCGGCGATGGTCATGGCGCATGTGGGGGAAAACGGCGGGCTGACGCTGGACGAAAACTTCTGCGTCGACTTCCCCAAGGGCTATCGCAGCCACCAGATCCGGCTGGAAGGCGGCGACTGTTCGACCGACAGTTTCTGCTATCCCAACGTTTGAGCAGAAAAGACACGCGCCCCGGGCCTGAGCCGGGGCCTTCTTGTCGCTGGCACAAAGCCTCGGGTCAGGCACGGGGCGCGGACACTCCGGGATACCGGACATGATCCCCCCGGACCTCGCGCTGTGGGGGGCGGTGCTGCTGGCCGGGGTCTATCACGGGGTGAATCCGGGGATGGGCTGGCCGCTGGCGGTGTCCGCCGCACTGATGGAGCGCAAGCCAACAGCGTTGTGGCGGGCGCTGGGCCTGTTGGCGGCGGGGCATTTTGTGGCGATGGCCGCGATCCTGCTGCCGTTCACGGCGATGGTGTCGCTGGTGACGTGGGAACGTGAGATCCGCATCGGTGCGGGGCTTCTGGTCATGGCGATGGGCGTCTATCTGCTGATCAACCGGCGGCATCCCCGGATGCTGGCCCGCGTTCCGCCGGGGCGGCTGGCGCTTTGGTCGTTTCTGGCGGCGCTGGCGCATGGCGCGGGGCTGATGCTGGTGCCGATCTATCTGGGTCTGTGTGATCTGGACACGATGGACGCCGGACATGTGGCCGCGACCGAGTTGATGGCCACGCACGCGGGCACCGCGCTGGCCGTGGCGTTGGCACATACAGCGGCGATGGCCGTCGCGGGCGGGGTGTTGGCGCTGGCGATTTACCACTGGGTCGGGCTGAAGTTCCTGACCCGCGGCTGGTTCAATCTGGACGTTCTCTGGGCGGTCAGTCTGGTCCTTGTCGGCGGAATCGGGGTCTGGACGGCGCTGTAGATGGGCGCGGGTGGCCCTTTCACCGTGGTCATGCTACGGCGCAGCGAACCCTTTTGATGCCGAGAATCGGCCGGAGCCCGACATGTCCCCCCTCACTGACCACGGCGCTGCCGTGCAATCCCGCCTGAGCCAGAACTATGGCCTCAGCCCTGACGCCGTTCAATCCATGATGGACGCCGTGTCGCGCGGCGGCGGTTCGCAGGCGCAGTTCAACATTCCCGAACTGGGCGGCATGGGGCAATGGCAGTCCGGTGGCATGACCATGGTCGGCGACATGTTCAACAACGGGCTGAAAAACACCGTCAACAACCTGTGTGGCGAGATCGCCAACGCCTATTTTCAGGGTTCGTTTTACGCGCCTAAACCCCAGCCGCAGGGCAATTGGCAGGGCCAGCAGCAGGGCGGCGCGTCGATGACCTTCTCCGGTGGCAGCTTTGGTTCGTGGTGGCCGTCCGATCTGGGTCAGCCGTCTTCGCAAGGCTCGCAGAACAACCTCAGCTACGCGATTTTTCCGCAGTCGCGGCGTCTGGCCGTGAACCTGAACGGTCAGGTCACGGTTTATGACACCGGCGATCACCTGATCGGTGGCGTGGGTCAGCAACAATCGGGTGACGCCAGCTGGACCTTTACCAGCCAGTTTGGCACCGTCTACCTGAACCAGTTGCCGATAGTTTCCGGGCAAAACTCTGGTGCATCAACGCCCGAGCCATCGTTCACCACCCAGCCCGAACCGACCTTTGTCGAACCGGAGCCCATCCAGCAGCCAGAGCCGATGCGGGTGGAGCAAAGCCCGGCCCCGGCGCAGCAGGGCGGAAATTCGGACCAGATTTTTGCCGCGCTGGAAAAGCTGGGCAGCCTGCGGGACATGGGCATTCTCAGCGAGGATGAGTTCGCGGCTAAGAAGTCCGAACTGCTGTCGCGGCTGTAAACCCGCCCTGGCCTTAACCGGCCCTTTCAACTGGCCCTATCCGGCGGCGTATGCCGCCGGTAGATTGCCCCAAAACCGTCGGCGCTGATGGCCGGCGCCTTTGCTTGGGGAACGCGGCCTATGAGAATGACCACCGAAGAAGCCTTTGTGAAGGTGCTGCAGCGCCACGGGATCGAACATGCGTTCGGGATCATCGGCTCTGCCATGATGCCGATTTCCGATCTGTTTCCGCAGGCGGGGATCAAGTTCTGGGACTGCGCCCATGAGGGCAGCGCCGGGATGATGTCCGACGGCTACACCCGCGCCACCGGCAAGATGTCGATGATGATCGCCCAGAACGGCCCCGGTATCACCAATTTCGTCACCGCCGTCAAAACCGCCTTCTGGAACCATACGCCGCTGCTGTTGGTCACGCCGCAGGCCGCGAACAAGACCATCGGGCAGGGCGGTTTCCAAGAGGTCGAGCAGATGAAACTGTTCGAGGACATGGTCGCCTATCAGGAAGAGGTCCGTGACCCGACCCGCGTGGCCGAGGTGCTGACCCGCGTGATCGCACAGGCCAAGCGCGCCAGCGGTCCGGCGCAGTTGAACATCCCCCGCGATTTCTGGACGCAGGTGATCGACATCGAAATCCCCGAGCCGATCGACTTTGAACGCTCCTCCGGCGGTGAGAACTCTGTCGCGCAGGCGGCGGCGCTGCTGTCCGACGCAAAGAACCCGGTGATCCTGAACGGCGCGGGCGTGGTGCTGTCGGCGGGCGGGATCGCCGCATCGATGGCGCTGGCCGAACGGCTGGATGCGCCGGTCTGCGTCGGTTACCAGCACAATGACGCCTTTCCCGGCGGGCACCCGCTGTTTGCCGGGCCGCTGGGTTACAACGGCTCCAAGGCGGCGATGGAGTTGATCAAGGACGCCGACGTGGTGCTGGCCCTTGGCACCCGCCTCAACCCGTTCTCGACGCTGCCGGGCTATGGCATGGAGTACTGGCCCGCGAACGCCAAGGTCATTCAGGTCGACATCAACCCCGACCGCATCGGCCTGACCAAGAAGGTCAGCGTCGGGATCGTTGGGGACGCGGCCAAGGTGGCGCGCGGCATCCTTGGCCAACTGTCCGACACGGCGGGTGACGAGGGCCGCGCAGCACGCAAGGCGAAAATCTCAGAGACCAAGTCGCGCTGGGCGCAGCAACTGACCGAAATGACCCATGAGGACGACGATCCGGGCACCACATGGAACCAGCGCGCCCGCGCCGACAAACCGGATTGGATGAGCCCCCGCATGGCATGGCGTGCGATCCAGAGCGCGCTGCCACGCGAGGCGATCATCAGTTCCGACATTGGCAACAACTGCGCCATCGGCAACGCCTATCCGTCGTTTGACGAGGGGCGCAAGTACCTTGCGCCCGGCCTGTTCGGCCCCTGTGGCTATGGCTTGCCGTCCATCGTCGGGGCCAAGATCGGTTGCCCGGATGTGCCGGTGGTGGGCTTTGCCGGGGACGGCGCATTCGGCATCGCGGTAAACGAACTGACCGCCATCGGGCGCGGTGACTGGCCCGCGATCACGCAAGTGGTGTTCCGCAACTACCAGTGGGGTGCGGAAAAGCGGAACTCGACCCTCTGGTTCGACGACAACTTTGTCGGCACCGAACTGGATGAGCAGGTCAGCTATGCCGGGATCGCCAAGGCCTGCGGGTTGAAAGGTGTCGTTGCGCGCACGATGGACGAGTTGACCGAGGCGCTGAACACCGCGATCAAGGACCAGATGGAACACGGCACAACCACCCTGATCGAGGCGATGATCAATCAGGAACTGGGTGAACCGTTCCGCCGCGACGCGATGAAGAAACCGGTCTCTGTCGCGGGCATCAATGCCGCTGATATGGTTCCGCAACAGCCTGCAAAGGCTGCGGAATAATCCATGCGTGACCCGACGAGTGGTGACGTCCTTGTCCTGAACGTCGGGTCGTCATCGATCAAATGCGCGGTCTTTGATGGCACGCTGCGCGAGGTGTTGCGCGGCGGGGTCGAGGGGTTGGGGTCGCAGGCTCAGTTGCGCCTTGGTGCGGTGCGCAGGGAGGTGGCGGCCTGCGACCATCGCGCGGCTCTGGCGGCGCTGCTGGGCGCGCTGGACGCGCAGGGGGTGCTGCTGGCCAACCTGCGCGTGGTGGGGCACCGCGTCGTGCATGGCGGTCCGCGCTTGACACAGCCGGTGCGGATCACGCCGCAGGTCCGGGACGAGATTGCCCTGTGCACGCCACTGGCCCCTTTGCACAATCCTCATCACCTTGCCGCCATGGATGCGCTGGCCGCCTTGGCCCCCGATCTGCCGCAGGTGGCCTGTTTCGACACCGGATTTCACGCGACCAACCCAGAGGTTGCGCTGCGCTATGCCTTGCCGCAGGAACTGGCCGACAACGGCCTGCGACGCTACGGGTTTCACGGGCTCAGCTATGCCGGTCTGGTCGAGCGGCTGGAAACGCTTGCCGGTGAACTGCCCGACCGCGTGCTGGCCTTTCACCTTGGCAACGGGGCCTCGGCCTGCGCCATTCAAGGCGGGCACAGCGTGGCAACGACGATGGGCTATTCGCCCACTGACGGGCTGACCATGGGCACACGATGCGGCAGCATCGACCCCAATGTGGTGCTGCGGCTGGCCGAAGAACGCGGCATAGACGGTGCGCGGCACGTGCTGGACCACGGGTCCGGGTTGGCGGGTCTGTCGGGCGGGGTATCCGATATGCGCACGCTAGAGGCCCGTGACGACCCCGCCAGCCGGTTTGCCATCGACCATTTCATCTATTGGGCGCGTCGCCATGCCGGCAGCCTGATCGCCGCGATGCAGGGGCTGGATGCAGTCGTCTTCACCGGTGGGATTGGCGAGAACTCGGCCACGATCCGCGCGGGTATTCTCGATGGGCTGGCATGGGCCGGTGCGCGCTACGACGCGGCAAAAAACGCGCGGCACGCCCCGCGCCTGCACGACGACGGCGCGCCAGTCACGGCTTGGGTGCTGCCCGCCGAAGAGGAACGCGTGATTGCGCGGGCCGCGCGCGCTCTGGTGGTCACGGCATGACCGTTCAGCCCAGCGCCAACGTGACCGCCGTGGCGGCGACAATATCATCGACCGTGGTGCCGCGCGACAGGTCGCAGACCGGGCGACGGAAGCCTTGCAGGATCGGCCCCAACGCCTGCGCCCCGGCCAGTTCCTGCGTCAACTTGTACGCGATATTGCCTGAATCGAGGTCCGGGAAGACCAGCACATTGGCATCCCCCGCGCCCAACCCCTTTTTTGCGGCAATCACCGGATTCAACGCCGCATCCGCCTGCAATGGTCCGGCAAAGCCCGTGACCTCTGCCGCCCGGCGCACCCGGTCGACGCTGTCGCCCGCGCCGCTGGTGCCGGTGGAAAACGACAGTAAGGCGACTTGCGCCCGGCCCAGTAGCGCCTTGGCCGTGGTCTCTGACGCGCGCGCAATGGCGGCCAGCCCGGCAGCATTCGGGGACACGTTCACCGCGCAATCGGCAAAGACCAATTCGCGCCCATCCGGCAGGATCATCAGGAAAAACGACGACGGCAGCGTGACCCCCTCCGCCAGACCGATGCCGATGGCGGCCGCCTCGATCACCCGCCGCGTGGGCGCGTCGGCCCCGGCCACCATGGCCTCTGCCTCTCCCACCGCGACCATGGCGGCGGCGCGGTACAGCGGCCGCTCCAGCATCCGCCGCGCCACCGGTTCTTTCAGGCCGCGCCCCTCGACCAGCGCGGCAACCATCGCCTCTGTCGGGGCGATCAACCCGACCGGCTCGGCCAGTCCGTCGGCCTTGAGGCGTGCACAGGCCTCTGCCACGCGCGGCTCTGCCATCTCGGGAAACACCACGCGGGCGCGCCGTGCCTTTGCCCGTACATACACCCGCTCCAGAATTCCCATGCGCGGTCCTCTTCCTCTCCCGGTTCGGGAGAGAGTGGCGGACCAATGGGGCAATGATCAAGCAGATCGGGCAGGCGCACCAAATACCCGGATTTCCGCCCTATTTGGGAAAATGACTTTGGTTTTTTGCAGAAACCGAAACGGATCGGGCGATACTTGCAGATCGGCGGAATTGATATACGAATGATGTATGATCCGGTGCGCGGCAGCCCGGTGCCCGGCGAGAGGGGAGATGAGAGCGGACATGGCGCAGCCTAAGGTTGACACATCACCCAAGGTGTCGGACGAGATCCGCAAGACCACCTGCTACATGTGCGCCTGCCGCTGCGGCATCAACGTGCACATGAAGGGCGGCAAGGTCGCCTATATCGAGGGCAACCGCGACCACCCGATCAACAAGGGTGTGCTCTGTGCCAAGGGCAGCGCAGGCATCATGCAGCACAACGCGCCCTCGCGTCTGCGCGCACCCTTGCGCCGGGTCGGACCGCGCGGATCGGGTGAGTTTGAGGAAATCAGCTGGGACGAGGCGCTGGAAACCGCTGTCTCATGGCTGAAACCGCTGCGCGAAACCGCCCCGGAAAAGCTGGCCTTCTTCACTGGACGCGACCAATCGCAGAGCTTCACCGGCTGGTGGGCACAGGCATACGGCACGCCGAACTTTGCCGCGCACGGCGGCTTTTGCTCGGTCAATATGGCCACGGCGGGCATCTACACCATGGGCGGCGCGTTCTGGGAGTTCGGCTCTCCCGACTGGGAGCACGCCAAGCTGTTCCTGCTGTTCGGCGTGGCCGAGGATCACGACAGCAACCCGATCAAGATGGGCATTGGACGGCTCAAAGAACGCGGGGCCAAGATCGTCGGCGTGAATCCGATCCGCTCCGGCTATAACGCGGTCGCGGACGACTGGATCGGGATAACGCCGGGCACCGACGGGCTGTTGATCCTGTCGCTGATCCACTGCCTGCTGAAGGCGGGCAAGATCGACCTCGATTACCTCGCGCAGTTCACCAATGCCCCGGTGCTGCTGAACAGCGATCCGAAATCACCGGACTTCGGCCTGTTCCTGCGCGATGAGGATGGCAAACCGCAGGTGATCGACCGCCGGACGGGCAAGCTGGTGGCATGGGACACACCCGGTGTGCGCCCCGACCTCACCGGCCACATCCGCCGGGCCGGGATCACCCATACCTCTGTCATGCACCGGATCGCAGACCGCTATCTGACGGAAGACTACGCCCCCGAGGCGGTGGCAGACCGCTGCGGCCTGACGCCCGACCGCATCCATGCGCTTGCGGCGGAACTGGCCCGCGTCGCCTTTGACGAGGCAATCACCCTCGACCGCCCTTGGACCGATTTCCGCGGCGAACGGCATGAGACGATGATCGGACGCCCGGTGGCGATCCACGCCATGCGCGGCATCTCGGCCCATGCCAACGGGTTCCAGACGGCGCGCGCGCTGCATGTGCTGCAAATCCTTCTGGGGGCGGTCGAAACGCCGGGCGGGATGCGCTTCAAGCCACCCTACCCAAAACCGGCAGAGGCACACCCCCGCCCGCACGCCAAGGCGACCCCCGGCAAGCCGCTGAACGGCCCGCACCTTGGCTATCCGCAGGGACCACAGGATCTGGCGTTGGACGCCGACGGCACCCCGCTGCGCATCGACAAGGCGTTTACTTGGGAAAACCCCATGTCCGCGCACGGGCTGATGCATATGGTGATCTCCAACGCCCATGCCGGGGACCCCTACAAGATCGACACGCTGTTTCTCTATATGGCGAACATGGCGTGGAATTCCTCAATGAACTCCAGCGGCGTGATGGAGATGCTGACCGACACGGATGAGAACGGCGATTACGTCATCCCCAACATCATCTACTCGGACGCCTATTCCTCGGAAATGGTTGCTTACGCTGACCTGATCCTGCCCGATTCCACTTATCTGGAACGGCACGACTGTATCTCGCTGCTGGACCGCCCGATCTCGGAACCCGACGCCGCCGCCGATGCAATCCGCTGGCCGGTGGTGGAACCGGACCGCGACGTGCGCGGCTTTCAGTCTGTCATGCTGGACCTCGGCGCGCGGCTTGGCCTGCCCGGCATGGTTGATGAGATCGGCGCGCCAAAATATGCCGACTACGCCGACTACATCATAAACCACGAACGCAAACCGGGCATCGGCCCCCTTGCAGGCTGGCGCCTGTCAGACACGGGCCTGACCCATGGACGCGGCGCGCCCAACGCGGCGCAGATCGACAGCTATATCGCAAACGGCGGCTTCAACGCGATCCATATCCCGACCGAGGCCAGCTATTACAAACCGTGGAACATGGCCTATCAGGACTGGGCGGTGCACACCGGCCTCTTCGATGCCGCCACGCCCTATATCTTCCAGCTATACGTCGAACCCCTGCGCCGGTTCCAGCGCGCCGGTGAGGGCAAGGGCGACATCCTGCCCCCGGAACACCTGCGCGCGCAAATCGCCCACAAACTCGACCCGTTGCCAATCTGGTACGCGCCAGATACCGACGACCCGGACAGCTACCCCATCCACGCGCTCACCCAGCGCCCGATGGCCATGTACCACAGTTGGGGCGGTCAGAACGCTTGGCTGCGGCAGTTGCACGGGCGCAACCCGATGTACCTGCCCACACGGCTGATGCGCGACCACGCCCTGCAAGACGGCGACTGGGCGCGCATCACCTCGCCACATGGGACCATCACCGTGCCGGTGGCGGAAATGGCCGCCCTCAACCCCGACACGATCTGGACATGGAACGCCATCGGCAAACGCAAAGGCGCATGGGCACTGAAACCAGACGCGCCTGAGGCGACCAAAGGCTTCCTGCTCAATCACATTATCCATGAATTGCTGCCACCCAAAGGCGACGGGCTCAGGTGGTCCAATTCCGATCCGGTCACCGGGCAGGCCGCCTGGTTCGACCTGCGCGTCCGCATCGAAAAAACCGCCCCTCCGGCAGAGGCGCAACCCGCCTTCGACGCGCTCACCTCGCCCGTCGGCCAAGGCCCGGACCAACTGGCATGGAAGACACCGTCCTGATGTTTCTTCTGTCCAGAAATATCTCGGGGGAGTCGACCGCAGGGAGACGGGGGCAGCGCCCCCTCACACCAAAACCTGTGCCGCGTCAGCGGCTCCGCTGGATCACCGGGGGCACGCGATGACCAACCTTCCCGAAACCACCGACCGCAAACTCGGCCTTGTGATCGATCTGGATACCTGCGTCGGGTGTCATGCCTGCGTGATCTCCTGCAAAGGCTGGAACACCGAAAACTACGGCGCGCCCCTGTCGGATCAGGACCCCTACGGGGCCGACCCCTCGGGCACCTTCCTCAACCGCGTCCACAGCTATGAGGTCCAGCCGCAGGATACCCCCGCCCAACTGATCCACTTCCCCAAATCCTGCCTGCACTGTGAGGACGCGCCCTGCGTCACCGTCTGCCCGACCGGGGCCAGCTACAAGCGCACAGAGGACGGCATCGTTTTGGTGAATGAGACCGATTGCATCGGCTGCGGTTTATGTGCGTGGGCCTGCCCCTATGGCGCGCGGGAACTGGATCTGGCCGCTGGCGTCATGAAGAAATGCACCCTCTGCGTCGACCGCATCTACAACGAAAACCTGCCAGAGGTGGACCGCACCCCGGCCTGCGTGCGCACCTGCCCGGCGGGCGCGCGGCATTTCGGTGATCTGGGCGACCCCGACAGCGCCGTCAGCCAGTTGGTCGCCGAACGCGGCGGTATGGACCTGATGCCCGAACAGGGCACCAAGCCCGTCAACAAATACCTGCCGCCGCGCCCCAAGGACACATGGCAGGGAGAGGTCGATGTGCTGGCCCCCTTCCTCGAACCCGTGGCCGAGGAACCCAAAGGCTTTCTCGCCTGGATCGACAAGACGCTGGAGAAACTCTGATGCACCCGGCGCCGTCCATCATCGCCTTCACCACCTTGTCGGGTCTCGGGCTAGGCCTGCTGTTCTGGCTGGGGATTGACCCGACCGCGCCCACCGGCTGGGTCGCTTTTGCCTTTTTCGCCATCGGCTACCTGCTGGCGGTGGGTGGGCTGATGGCCTCTGCCCTGCACCTTGGCCGCCCGGAACGCGCGCTCAAGGCGTTTACCCAGTGGCGGTCAAGCTGGCTGTCGCGTGAGGCGTGGATGGCCTTGGCGGCGCTGACCGTCATGGGCATTTACGCCGCACTGCTGGTGTTCTTCGGCCTGCAAATCATCGTTTTGGGCTGGCTGGGCGCGGCGCTCTGTCTGGCCACCGTTTTCACAACCTCGATGATTTATACCCAGCTCAAGACCGTACCGCGCTGGCACCACTGGTCGACGCCGGTGCTGTTCCAACTCTACGCGCTGGGGGGCGGGGCGCTGGTGTCGGGGCGTGTCACCACCGGCCTTGTGCTGATCGGTCTGGCCGCACTGGCGCAGGCGGGCTGGTGGCTGGCGGGCGACCGGCGGTTGGCGGACTCCGGCACCAGCATCGAGACCGCCACCGGCCTCGGCCACATCGGCAAGGTCCGCGCGTTTGAACCACCGCACACCGGCTCCAACTACCTGCTGCGCGAGATGGTCTTTGTCGTCGGGCGCAAGCACGGGCAAAAGCTGCGCCTGATCGCGCTGGTCCTGATGGCGGTCCTGCCGGCAATCCTGTTGCTGCTGCCCTTCGGGCATCTGCTGGCCGTGGTCGCGGTGCTGTCCCATGTGGCGGGCGTGCTGGTGTCGCGCTGGCTGTTCTTTGCACAGGCCGAACATGTGGTCGGCCTGTATTACGGCAAACGCTGACGGGGTTATTTCGACCGTCCGAACAGCCCCTTGATGCGGTCGCCGCCCTCATCCAGCTTGTCACCCGCCGATTCCAGCACCGGGTCCACCCGGTTGGACCAGAACCGCCGCCAGCGTACCCGCAGCGCCCAGAACAGCGCCACAAGCGTACCCAGAAGGATGATGTTCAGCCACGGGATGATTGTCACGTCCGGCCCGTCCACCGCGCGGATCGACACCGCGTTGGGGTAGATCGAGATAAATTCGTTGCGCCAGCCATAGTGCCGGATGACCGCCCATTTCGGATTGTCCGAGGTCGACCGCAGGTCCGCCGCCTCGGCTTGCAGGTTCGAGGTGTCGAACTTGAAATAGGGCGGCCAGCCCCATCCGGTGTCCTCGTTCCGATAGACCATGATCGAATCGTTGGCGCGCCGGGTCTGGATAAAGAACACGTCGCGCGGGGCCAGAGGATCGTCGCCGGTATCTGCCTGTGTCCAGAACCAGCGGTTCTCACCGGGATTCACGCGGGTTTCATAGGTATCGGTGATCCGCACCACGTCATGTTGCGGCAGCGTGTAGTGCAAAAACCCCGCCACAAGCGTCCAGAACAGAACGATCAGGGTCCATTTCACATATTTCATGCGTGCCGCGCCTCTTAGTTGAAGTTGGTCAGATACACGATGAGGGTCACAAGGCAAAGAGGCACGATGTAGACCAGCAGCACAAGCATCCGATGCCGCCGCTTGTCGTGGTCTTCCAGACCGTCGCGCACGTAATCGTCCAGACTGCGGGTCTCGGACGGGTCGGCGGCCCAGTCGATTTCCAGCAGATCGCGCCGCCGCGACCGCAGGTAGAACCACAGCGATCCATAGACCACCGTAAGCACGACCGCCGCCATGATCAGGAACCGCGCCAGTGCGAACATGCCCCACCTCCTGTATGTGACGTGATACGGGTGGCGGCAAAAATCAACGGGGAATGCGCCCGGACCCGCCGCGCGTGCCGGACTGGCGCAGACAGGTCACCAAACGGCGGTTTTCCAGCGGCGCGGCGCGGTGCTGACCACCAGCAGCAGGATCGGCGCCCAGATCAGCGCGGCACGGCCTCCCAGCCGCAGGAAATGCCCCGCAGAGGCGGTGGGCGCATCCGCCAGCAGCGTCAGAACCCGCGCGTCCTCTTGCACATACAGCAGGGCAAACCCGGCCGAGGCCAGTCCCCAGCACAGCAGCGCCGAGACCGCCGCCATCATGGCAAGGCCCGCCAGCGTTTCCGGCACCAAGACCTCGACCCCGCGGGCCACAAGGACGGCCAGCAGCATCAGGCCAAAGGCGGGCAATAGGAGATCTGCGATCATGTCCTGAATCATGGGGATTGATGGCCGCCAGTGCAACGGCGCGGGGAAAACCCGACCTTGCCTAGACGCGGATGGGTCTGACAGGATGGCCACAGACATTCGAAACAGGGAGATTTCCGTGACCCGCATTCTAGCCGTTCTGATGTTGTCCACGCTGGCCCTGCCAGCGCAGGCCGACGATGTAACCGACCTGATGGACTCCGCGCTCAAGGCCTATCGGGATGGCGACATCCAATACGCTCTTGATGAGCTGGACATGGCGCGCCGCGCGCTGCTGGAGATGAAGACCGCCAGCCTTGGCAGCTATCTGCCCGAGGCCCCCGACGGCTGGACCCGCGCGGTCAACACCGAGATGAACACCGGGCTGGCGATGATGGGCGGCGGTGTCGGCGCAGAAGCGACTTATACCGACGCGGGCGGCGAACGGGTCAAGATCACCCTGTTGGCGGACAATCCGATGGTGATGAGCATGTCCGGCATGATCGCCAATGCCGCCGTCATGGGCATGAAGACAGAGCGCATCCAGCGCCAGAAATTCGCCATTCAGGACAAGCAGATGATGGCGCTGGTCGCCAACCGCATCCTTGTCCAGACCGAAGGCGACCCGGACAAGACGCGCCCCTTGCTGGAGGCGATGGATTTCGCCGAAATGGCGAATTTCGGGCTGTAACGTTGGGCGGTTGTCGGCGCGCCCGGTGGCGGTGGGTTGAAAACCCACCCTACACCCACCCGCGCCGACGGTGGCGGACCTAGCCGACCACGTTGAACTCTGGCCCGTAGGGGTAGCCGGTGATGTTTTCGTTGCCGTCTTCGGTAATGACCAGAATGTCATGTTCGCGGTAGCCACCGGCCCCCGGTTGCCCCTCGGGGATCGTCAGCATCGGTTCCATGCTGATCACCATGCCCGGTTCCAGCACCGTGTCGATATCCTCGCGCAGTTCCAGACCGGCCTCCCGCCCGTAGTAGTGCGACAGCACGCCGAAGGAGTGACCATAGCCGAAGGTGCGATATTGCAGCAGGTCACGTTCCGCGAAAAAGGTGTTGATCTGCTCTGTCACCCCGGCGCAGGAGACGCCCGGTTTCAGCAGGCTCATGCCGTATTCATGGGCAGCCACGTTGGCCTCCCAGATGGCGCGGCTGGCGTCATCGACCTCTTGCACAAACAGCGTGCGTTCCAGCGCGGTGTAATAGCCGGAAATCATCGGGAAGGTGTTGAGGCTCAGGATATCGCCGCGCTGCAATTGGCGTGATGTGACCGGATTATGGGCGCCGTCGGTGTTGATGCCGGACTGGAACCAGACCCATGTGTCGCGGTATTCCGCATCGGGAAAGCGTTTGGCGATTTCCAGTTCCATCGCGTCGCGGCCCGCCATGGCCACGTCGATTTCCCGCGCGCCAGGGCGGATCGCCTCGCGGATCGCATAGCCCCCCACATCGGCCACCTGCGCGCCGTGGCGGATCAGGTCGATCTCGGCGGCGGATTTGTGCATCCGCTGGCGCATGGTGGCCGGGGCCACGTCGATGGCGCGGGTGGGGCGCAGGAAATCGTCCAGCAGCGCCTTTTGCGCCAGTGTCATGTGATCGGCCTCATACCCCAGCGCCTTGTCCGGGCCGGTGACAGAGGCAATCGCCCGCCAGTAATTGTTCCGCTCCCAATCGGTGTAGGTGATGTTATCCCCGTGCCCGCGCCGCCACGGCTGCGCGGCGTCGATGCCCGCGCTGATCGTCACGCTGCCGGTGGGCGTCACGACGAGGGCATAGGGTCGCCCGAAGGCGCAGTAGAGAAAACCGGAGTAATAGGCGATGTTGTGCATCGAGGTCAGCACAACCGCGTCCAGCCCCGATTGCGCCATGGCCTGACGCAGGCCGCCCAGCCGGGCGTCATATTCTTCAGGCGCAAAAGGCAGCACGCGCTGGCCCTGATGAAAGCGGTGGAATTGCGGACGTTCCATGATGATCCTCCTGAGGCGCGGCAAATCTTCCCTCGCCGCGCTGGCAAAGTTAGATCCCGGCGTTCAGGACGGAATTGGAGGCACAATAGTGGCGACGCCATCGCCGGCCCGCGCGCAGAGTGTCGTGATGCGGGCGCGGGTGCAAGTCTGTCAGCGGCGCGCCTGTGTCGTTTTCAGGAGCGAGAGGCCAGCCCCTCGCGCTCCCCGGGATATTTTCAGACAGAAGAAATTGAAAAGAAGAGAAGATTTGTCGGTCGCCGGGCGGCGGGTCTAGCTGCCTGCTGTCCTGAGCCAGATCTTGTAGTGCAGAACCGCCCCGTCCCGGCGCGCCGAGCCCAGTTTCCGTTGCAAGAGTGCATAGGCCCGTTGAGGATCGCGGTGGTCGTCCCAGTTGGCGCCTTCGGGATCGTCGCCCAGGATTTCCCAGGACACGTCACGGGGCGGTTCCCGGAAGCGGGGGGCGATGGCCTCCATCATGTGGACGCCTTCGCCGAATTTCAGCGCATAGCGGGCCAGCGCATCGGCCTGCGCCGCCTTGAGCCAGGGCGATCCTTCGCCCCGGCGGGCGTCCTCGCGCCAGGCCGCAAGATCGTGTTGCGACGGGCCGCTGTCGGGCGCGAGGAGGCTGGTCATCACACGCTCATGCAGATGTATTTCATCTCAAGGTAGTCTTCGATGCCGTGGTGACTGCCTTCGCGGCCAAGGCCGGACTGCTTGACGCCACCAAAGGGCGCGACCTCTGACGAGATGATGCCGGTGTTGACCCCGACGATGCCGTATTCCAGCGCCTCGGCCACTTTGTAGACGCGGCTGAGGTCGCGGGCATAGAAATAGGACGCAAGGCCAAAGATGGTGTCATTGGCCATCCCGATCACCTCGTCCTCATCCTTGAACCGGAACAGCGGCGCCATCGGTCCGAAGGTTTCCTCTTGCGCGACCTTCATGTCCTGCGTGACGCCGGTCAGGATCGCGGGGGTGATAAAGGTGCCCTCCTGCACCTCTCCGCCGCACAGCAGGGTGCCGCCATGCGAGGTGACATCGGCGATATGTTCGCGCACCTTGTCGACAGCGCTCTGATTGATCAGCGGCCCCAGATCGATGCCCGCGTCCAGTCCGTCGCCAACCTTGAGCTTGCTCACGGCGGCGGCGAGTTTCTCGGCGAAGGCGTCATAAATTCCGTCCTGCACGTAGATCCGGTTGGCGCAGACGCAGGTCTGGCCGTTGTTGCGGAACTTGCACTGGATCGCGCCCTGAACGGCGGCATCCAGATCGGCGTCGTCAAACACGATAAAGGGCGCGTTGCCGCCCAGTTCCATCGAGCATTTCATCACCTGATCCGCGGCCTGACGCAGCAGGATGCGCCCCACCTCGGTCGAGCCGGTGAAGGTCAGCTTGCGGACCTTGGGGTTTTCGCAGAACTCCTTGCCCACCTCCGAGGAGCGTGACGAGGTCACGATGTTGAACACCCCCGCCGGGATGCCCGCCCGGTCCGCCAGCACCGCCAGCGCCGTCGCCGACAGCGGGGTTTCCGCCGCCGGGCGCCCGACAAAGGCACAGCCCGCCGCCAGCGCCGGGGCGGCCTTGCGGGTGATCATGGCGTTGGGAAAGTTCCACGGCGTGATGCTGGCCGCGACGCCGATGGGCTGCTTCAGGACGGTGATGCGCTTGTCGCGCTGGTGGCCGGGGATCGTCTCACCGTAAATGCGCTTGGCCTCTTCGCCGAAGAATTCGATATAGCTGGCCCCATAGGCGATTTCACCCTTGGCCTCGGCCAGCGGTTTGCCCTGTTCGGCGGTCATGATGGTGGCAAGGTCGTCCTGATGTTCCATCATCAGCTCGAACCATGTGCGCAGGACGGCGGCGCGCTCCTTGCCGGTCCATTTGGCCCAGTCCTTTTGCGCGGCATAGGCGGCGTCAACGGCGCGCGCCACCTCCTCACGGCTCAGGTCCGCGACCTCGGCGATCACATCGCCACGGGCCGGGTTGGTGACGTCAAAAGTGGCATCGCCGTTCAGCCATGTGCCGTTGACGTAGGCCCGCGGCTCCAACAAGCCGGGATCCTTCAGAAGGCTCTTGAGATTGGTCGCATCGTCACGCATTTGAAAATTCCTCCGTCCAGGTCTTGCCCAAGGCAAAACACCCGTTGCAATGGAAGTATAGGGCCAAAATGGAGAAAGTGATGGACCTCACAGACGCATACGCCATTGGGGCCCATATCCCGGATGGTGACGCCTATCCCCCGCGCTGGGCCGCCACCGCCGGAACCTATCGCAAGCGGCTGTCGGTCGCGGGGCGGGCGCGTCTTGGGCTGATGTACGGTCATGGAACGCGCTGCGCGCTGGATTTGTTCCTTCCGGATGCACGCCCCAAAGGGTTGGTGGTCTTTGTCCACGGTGGCTATTGGCTGCGGTTTGATCGCTCCAGCTGGTCGCATCTGGCCGAAGGCGCGCGGGTGCAAGGCTGGGCGGTGGCGATGCCGTCTTATGACCTTTGTCCAAGGGTGCGCATTTCCGACATCACCCGGCAGGTCGCCAATGCGGTGACGGTGGCGGCATCAGAAATACCGGGGCCGGTGCGGCTGACGGGCCATTCGGCGGGCGGGCACCTGGTGGCGCGCATGGCAGCGGCGCTGGAGCCGGAGGTGGCCGCGCGGCTGGCCCATATCCTGCCGATCTCGCCGCTGTCGGACCTGCGGCCCCTGATGCAAACCGAAATGAATGCCGATCTGCGCATCGACGCGGCAGAGGCACGGGCCGAAAGCCCGATTTTCTCGCCGCCGCCTGCCTGTCCGGTGACGGTCTGGGTCGGGGCCGATGAACGCCCCGCCTTGCTGGATCAGGCGCGCAAACTGTCCAGGGTCTGGGAGTGCGGGCTGGTGGTGGAGGCGGACAAACATCATTTCGATGTGATCGACGCACTTGCAGACCCGGACAGCGAGATGGTGGCGCGGCTGTTGTCCGACTGAGCCGCGCCCGGCGGCGTCGCTTTGGGTATTTGTCCCAGAGAAGAAACACGCGAAAGCGCCCTGGCTTCTTCTCTGGGAAAAATACCCACAAAATAACTTTTGCGTCCCGCCAGCGACCCACAGGCGGGGCGAGGTCAAAAAAACCTGGTAAGGTATCCAAGGATTGCGCCATGGGCTGCGTCTCACTCATGTGATGCGCATGGAAGTCAGCGACGAATCCCTTGCCCGCGCGGCAGCGAGTGGTGACCGGCAGGCCTTTGCCCTGCTGGTGGGCCGGGTTTACGACCGTGTCTATGGTTATGCGGTAAAACTCACCGGCAGCCGGACAGAGGCCGAGGATCTGGCGCAGGACATCTGCGCCGCCCTGCCCGCCAAGCTGCAAAGCTATCGGGGAGAGGCCAAGCTGACCACATGGCTCTATCGCATCACGGTGAATGCTGCCCGGGACCGGTTCCGGCGCCACAGCACCCATGCCCGCGCCGCCGATGGCTGGGGTGACTGGGAACTGGCGCGCCGGGCCGAAATCTCGGAGACGGCAGAGCGGATCGACTGGTTGATGGAGGCGATGAAACGTCTCACGGTCGATCTGCGCGAAACCGTGGCGCTGGTTCTGGATGGGGTGACCCATGCAGAGGCGGCGCAGATCCTTGAGGTGTCCGAGGGGACCGTCAGCTGGCGGATCTCGGAGGCCAAGAAGAAACTGAAGGCGATGCAGGAGGCCGAGGCATGAGCGACGATCTGGACGATCTCAAGCGCGCATTCGACGCGGGCCTGCCGGGCCCCGATCCGGATAAACGTGCCGCCGCCATCGCGCTGGCGATGAAAAATTTCGACCGCGCCCAAGAAACGGCTGATCTGGCGCGTCAGACCTCTGAGCCCACCGAAAAGGCGGGCATTTTCAGAGGAGCCAAACTGATGTTTGCCAAGATTTCAAACCGCGGACTTCTGACCGCAACCACGGCCATTGCCGCCGTCGCCATGGTGGCGTTAATCCCTGTATTGCAGAACAGCCAACCGCCCGAGATTGACGTGATCCCGGTCAGCAAGCCGGACGCCAAGCCCGTCGTCGAACCCGTCGCCAAACCTGACGTCAAAGCTGACGACCGTGTTGTCGTTGCCCCCGCACAGACCCCGGTGGAGCCCGAAGCGCTGGAGGAAACGCTGGACCTTGCCTTTGATGCGCCGGTTGTGATGAACAGACGCGCCGCCGATCCCGGTGCGGCCAAGGTCGGGCGTCCGATGGCTGCGCCGTCGCCGCAGCCCATGGCGCCAGCCGGGGCATCGCGTATGCGCGCCCCGGCGCCCGCCTCACCGGGGGCGGCCCCGTCGGTCAGCCTTGAAACCGGGGTGTTCAACTTTGAGGGCGGCATGCCTGCAACCCGGCCCCTGCCGATCCCCGTCCCCGATCAAATCGTCCGCCCCGACCCCGACACAGAGGCCTTCCCCGACGCAGAGGACAACCCGATCAAGGTCACGGCAGAGGCCCCGGTCTCGACCTTTTCCATCGACGTGGACACCGCGTCGTGGTCGATGATCCGCAACTCTCTCAGCCGGGGCATGCTGCCGCCCGAAGGCGCTGTGCGGATCGAGGAGATGGTGAACTATTTCTCCTACGACTACCCCGCGCCCGAGGGTGACGCGCCCTTTGCCACCCATGTTGGCGTGTCGGACAGCCCGTGGGTGGACGGGACGCAGATCGTCCACATCGGCCTGCAAGGCATGTTGCCGGATGAACGTCCGCCGATGAACCTTGTGTTCCTGATCGACACCTCTGGCTCGATGAACAACCCGACCAAGCTGCCGCTTCTGAAGCAGAGTTTCCGGCTGATGCTGGGCCAACTGGGGGAAAACGACACCATCGCCATCGTGACCTACGCGGGCAGCGCGGGCCTTGCGCTGGAGCCGACCAAGGCGACAGAGCGCGACACGATCCTTGCAGCACTAGAGTCGATGCACGCGGGTGGGTCGACCGCCGGGCAGGCCGGTCTGCAACAGGCCTATGCCACCGCCGCCAAGATGGCCAAGGATGGCGAAGAGGATGCGGTTTCCCGCGTGATCCTTGCCACCGATGGCGATTTCAACGTCGGCATCAGCGATCCCGACGCGCTCAAGGATTTCATTGCCGACAAGCGCGATGAGGGCACCTATCTGTCCGTTCTCGGCTTTGGCCGTGGCAATCTGGACGACGCCACCATGCAGGCGCTGGCGCAGACCGGCAACGGGATTGCCAGCTACATCGACACGCTGGCCGAGGCGCAAAAGGTGCTGGTGGACCAGTTGACCGGCGCACTGGTGCCCATCGCCAATGACGTCAAGATTCAGGTCGAATGGAACCCGGCCCTCGTCGCCGAATACCGCCTGATCGGTTATGAAACCCGCGCGCTGAAGCGTGAGGATTTCAACAACGACAAGGTCGACGCCGGTGAGATCGGCGCAGGCCATCAGGTGACGGCGATCTACGCGATCACACCGGTGGGGTCTCCTGCCCGCATGACCGACCCGCTGCGCTATGCCGCTGGCGACGCCCAGCCAGTGACCGATGAAACCGGCGAACTGGGCTTTCTGCGCCTGCGCTACAAGACGCCGGGTGAAGACACCAGCAAGCTGATCGAAACCCCGATCAACGCCGATGCAGCCCCGCTGGCCGAAGGCAACTGGGCGCTGGCCATCGCCGGTTTTGGCCAGATCCTGCGCGGCTCCGACCTGATCGGCGACTGGAGCATGGGCGACGCCATCGCACTGGCGCAGGCCTCCAAGGGCGATGACCCCTTCGGCTACCGCCAGGAGGCGATCACCCTGATGCGCCTGACCGAGAGCCTGAAAAAGTGACCCGCGCGCCCCGGGCTTGACCCGGGGCCTCATCCCTCCCGCCACCTTTTAACCTTTCCGTCATATCTCCGTCACGCCCCTGTTACCTCCCGGCGTCACTGCCCCGAGTATTCACAAACGGGGGGACCCCATGCTTTTCCGCACCCTTTGCCTGACCTCGGCGCTGGCTCTGACCGCCGGCACCGCGATGGCAGACAAGAACTTCAACCGCATCGCCTCGTTCGCGACCTACCTGAACATGGCGGATGGCGAAGACAGCGCGCGCGAAACCTCGGCCGAGATCATCGCCGCGACCGCAGACGGCATGACGCTGGTCTACACCGACAGCCCGCTGGGCGCTCTGGGCCGCATCGACATCACCGACCCCGCCAACCCGGCCCCGCTGGGCAACGTGGCGCTGAAGGGTGAGCCGACCTCCGTCGGCATCGTCGGCAGCACCGCCTTTGTCGGCGTAAACACCTCCGCCAGCTACACCGCCCCCTCGGGCCACCTTGCCGTGGTCGACGTGCTGACCGGCGACATCACCGCCACCTGCGACCTCGGCGGCCAGCCGGATTCGGTCGCGGTGTCCAAGGACGGCACCCGCATCTCCATTGCCATCGAGAACGAGCGTGACGAAGACCTCGGCGACGGCCGCGTCGGCCAATTGCCTGCCGGGTTCCTTGTCATCGGCGACATCACCGACGGCGCGCTGACCTGTGACGACCTGATCAAGGTCGAGATGACCGGCCTTGCCGACATCGCCCCCGAAGACCCCGAGCCCGAGTTCGTCGACATCAACGCGCTGGGCGAAACCATCGTGACGATGCAGGAAAACAACCACCTTGTGGTGGTTGCCGCCGACGGGTCGATCCTCAACCACTTCTCCGCCGGTGCCGTGGACCTCGACAAGATCGACACGCTGGACGAACGCGGCGCGCTGAACTTCGACACATCGCAAAAGGGCCGCAAACGCGAACCCGACGCCGTCAAATGGATCGACGACACGCATTTCGCCATCGCCAACGAGGGCGACATGGACGGCGGCTCGCGCGGCTGGACCATCTTCAACAAGGACGGCACCGTCACCTACGAATCCGGTGCCTCGTTTGAGCACGCGCTGATCCAGATCGGCCACTACCCGGACAAACGCTCTGACGCCAAAGGCGTCGAGCCCGAATCCATCGAAACCGCCGTGTTCGACGGCACCCCACTGGTGTTTGTCGGCTCCGAACGCGGCTCTGCCGTGGGCGTCTATGACGTCACCGACCCCGCCGCCCCGGTCCTGAAACAAATCCTGCCCTCGGGCATCGGACCCGAAGGCTATGTCGCCATCCCCGCGCGCAATCTGCTGGTCTCCGCCAATGAGACCGACCTGATCGAGGACGGCGGCGTGCGTGCCCATGTCATGATCTTCGAATACCAGAATGCCGACGCGATGTACCCGACACTGACCTCCGCAGGGGCCGACCGCCTGATCGGCTGGGGTGCCATCTCTGGCATGGTGGCCGATAAGGACGGCATCGTCTGGGCCGTGAACGACAGCTTTTACGGTTTCCAGCCGACGATCTTCAAGATCGACACCACGCAGACCCCGGCCCGCATCGTCGACGCCATCGTGATCCACCGCGCCAACGGCGACCCGGCGCAAAAGCTGGACCTCGAAGGCATCACGCTGGACGGCAACGGCGGCTTCTGGGTCGCCTCCGAGGGCCGCACCGAACGCGGCATCCCGCACGCCCTCTATCACGTCACCAAAGACGGGCTGATCAAGACCAATTCCGCCGAGATCATGATCCCGGCAGAGCTGACCGCCGTCGAAAAACGATTCGGGTTCGAGGGCATCACCAAGGTCGGTGACACCCTCTGGATGGCCGTTCAACGTGAATGGCAGGACGACCCGGCAAATCACGTCAAACTGGTGTCGTACAACATCGAGACACAGGAATGGGGCGCGGTCCTCTACCCCAAGGCGGAACCGGCCAAGGGCTGGGTCGGCCTGTCGGAAATCGTGGCGCATGGCGATTTTGTCTACGTGATCGAACGGGACAACCAGATCGGTGCCAATGCGGTGACGAAAAAGATCTACCGCATCCCCATGACCGACATGACCCCCGCCGCGCTGGGCGCCGACCTGCCCGTGGTCACCAAGGAAGAGGTGCGTGACCTGATCCCCGACCTGAAATCCTACGGCGGCTATGTCGTGGACAAGGTCGAAGGTCTGGCCATCTTCGAGGACGGCACCGTCTGGGTCTCCACCGACAATGACGGCGTCGACGACAGCTCGGGCGAAACCTTGTTCTGGATGTTCAGGCTCTAGACCATCCTGACCGCAAGTGACACCCGCCCCGTGGGACACCACGGGGCGGTTTTGCGTTTTAAACGCGCCTCCGCCCGGCCGCCCCTTTTCGGACAGACCGGCACTTTGGTGCATAGTGGCTCACAGAAAGCTTGCCTCAAGCCCTTTGTGCTGCAACTCTTGTGGATGAGATGCACAATAGTGCATTATCGGCCGCAGCCACGGCACCTCTGGGAGGAGAGATCATGTTCACAAAAACCCCTAACCCGCTTGCCGCGGGGGATATTCTCAATGCGCTGGAAGCCGCGCTTTATCGCGGTCGCATCGGTCGTCGGCGTTTCATGCAGTTGGCGCTTGCCACCGGGGCCTCGATGAGTGCCGTCAGCGCCATGGCGCAAGAGGGCGGCGACGCCGCAATCACCCAGTTGTACAACGCGCGGACTCTGGCCGACAGCTATGACTACGTGGTTGTCGGGTCGGGCACCGGCGGCGCCACCGTGGCCGGGCGTCTGGCCGAAAGCGGGGCCTCTGTGCTGGTGCTGGAGGCCGGGCAGACCGATCAGGTCGAGGCGGTGCTGAACCCCGCCATGTGGCCCACCAACCTGCGCGGCGAACGCGACTGGGGCCACACCGCCGATGCCGCCGACAGCGTGAACAGCCGACAGTTGATCCTGCCGATGGGCAAGGTTGTCGGCGGCGGCTCTTCGATCAACGTGCAGATCTGGGCGCGCGGCCACAAGAACGACTTCGACATGTGGGCCGCCGAGGCCGGCGACGACGGCTGGAACTACGACTCGGTGCTGGAGATCTACAAGCGGATCGAGGACTGGCAGGGCACCCCGGACGAGGCCCGTCGCGGCACCGGCGGGCGGCTCTGGGTCGAGCAGGTGCAGGACCCGAACCCGATCGCCCCGGCGATGTTGACCGCCTGCGAAAGCGTCGGCATCCCCGCTTATGCCGACATGAACGGTGTCATGATGGAACGCGAAGGCGGTGCCGCGCTGGCCAATGTGCGTATCCGCGAGGGACGCCGGGTCAATATCCCGCAAAGTTACCTGTATCCGGTGCTGAAACAGGACAACATCACCCTGCTGACCGGGGCCGAGGCCACCAGCCTGATCCTCGAAGGCACAACCGCCAAGGGCGTGAACTTTGTCCGTGAGGGACAAATGCAATCGGTGCGCGCGGGCCATGTTGTGCTGGCGGCAGGGGCCATCAACACGCCCAAGATCCTGATGCTTTCGGGGATCGGGCCGCAGGCGGAACTGGATCGTATCGGGGTCGACACCCTTGTCGACCTGCCCGGCGTCGGCGAGAACTTTCAGGATCACGTTCTGGTCGCGGGCTGCATCTGGGAATACAAAGAGCCGCAGCCGCCGCGCAACAGCTTGGCCGAGGCGACGTTTTTCTGGAAAAGCGACAGCGCGCTGGATGGCCCCGACATGCAGCCCTTTCAGATCGAGGTGCCGTATGCGACTGAGGTCACCGGCCCGGCCTATGCGCCGCCCGCCGGGGCATGGACCCTGTCGCCCGGCCTTGTCCGTCCGAAAAGCCGGGGCCGCGTCTATCTGGAGTCCAGCGACCCCATGGCACAGGCGCGGGTCGATGCGGGGTTCCTGTCCCATCCCGACGACCTCACGGCGGTGGTCCGCTCGATCGAGCTGTGCCGCGAAATCGGCAATTCCGAGGCGATGAAGGATTTCGTGAAACGCGAGGTCATGCCCGGTATCCTGTCGCCCGCCGAGTTGCAGGAGTTCGCCAAAAACGCCGCCGGCACCTATTTCCACCAAAGCTGTACCTGCAAGATGGGCACCGACGCCATGTCCGTGGTGGATGCAAGCCTTGCGGTTCACGGTGTGGCCGGTCTGACGATTGCCGACGCCTCGGTGATGCCGCGCGCCACCACCGGCAACACCATGGCCCCGACCGTCATCATCGGTGAACGCGCCGCCGAGTTCCTGCTGGGCTGACCGGGCCGCTGGGGGCCGGGCCTGCGCCACGCCCCCAGCAACCTGCGGCGCCCGCGCCGACGGCAAAGGACGTCCCGTTGCCTTGGCCCGTTGCCGCGGCCGGTTACTGTGGCTGCCGCAACAAGCCGGGCAATGTTTCGGCCAGCAATTCCCAGACGATGCGCACCCGTGGGCTGGTCCGCAATTCGCGGTGCGCCACCAGCCAGACGGGATAGCGAAAGCTGACATCGGGCAGAACGCGTTGCATGTCCGGGGCGGCATCGCCCAGACCACAAGGCACCGTGCCCAGCCCGATCCCGGCGCGGGCCATGTCCCAATGCACCGCATGTGAAGAGGCCAGCACCGGGAAACTCGCAGGCGTCACCGGGATGCCGCGTTTGCGCAGCGCCTCGGCAAAATCCTCATTGTCCTTGAAACCGATGAACGCGGCGCGCGCCAGATCCGCGGGTCCGGTGATCGGACCAAACCGGGACAGATAGTCGGAGGAGGCGTAAAACGTGCCTTCATCCTCACCCACCATCTTGGCGATCAGGTCCGGTTCCTCGGGGCGGGCATTGCGGATGGCGATATCGGCCTCACGGCGCTTGAGGTCGCGGATTTCGTTCGAGGCAACCACCTCCAGCGTGATGCCGGGCGCGACCTCGCGCAGACGGCGGGCGATCTGTGGCAACAGCCAGCTTGAATAGATTTCCGAGGCGGTGACCGCCACATGGCCCGATGCGGCCTGCGCCTGACCGGAGGCCGCCAGTGAGACACCCACCGCCGCCTCACCCATGGCGCGAACGTGGCTCATCAATTGGGTGCCTGCCTGCGTCAGGACCAACCCGCGCCCGACACGTTCGAACAGGATCAGTCCCAATTCTTCTTCCAGCGCCGTCACCTGACGGCCCAGCGTCGGCTGGGTCATGCCCAAGGCCCGCGCCGCCGCCGACAACGAGCCTTCCTCGGCTGTGACAAGGAAGGCCCGCGCGCGGTTCCAGTCAAAGGTAACAGAGCGCCAATCCATACGGGAATGCATGGGGAACCGGCGGTCAAAGTCAATCGCTCATGCAAAAAGGCCCCGGAAATTCCGGGGCCTTGGCGTCTTGTGTCTTGCGCGCCCAAAAGCGCGGCAAGGCGTCAGTTGACGGTTTCGGCGTCAACCACATCCTTTTGCACCGCCACGGCGGCCTGCGGGCGCGCAATGGCGATCCGGCGCGGTTTCAGCGCCTCGGGGATCTCGCGCTTGAGGTCGATGTGCAGCATGCCGTTCTCATGCACCGCACCCTGCACCCGCACATGATCGGCAAGGTGGAAGCGGCGCTCAAACGCACGGGTGGCGATGCCGCGATGCAGGAACGCCTTGGCCTCATCGCCGTTCTCAGCCTTGCGGGCAGAGACGACCAGCGCCTGTTCCTTTACCTCGACGAACAGCTCATCCTCGGCAAAACCGGCCACCGCAATCGAGATGCGATAGGCGTCGTCGGCGGTCTTTTCGATGTTGTAGGGGGGATAGCCCGGCTGCGCGGTCTCAGTGGCAAGAACGCGGTCCAGCATGTCGGCCATCTGGTCAAAACCGACAGTCGCACGGTAGAGCGGGGCAAAATCGTAATGTCGCATGGAATCCTCCGTTGAGCGATACCTTGGGTCTGTGCGCCTTCCCGTCCGGGACAGGCGCCTGATCAACCGGAACCCTGTTGCAGGCGTCCCGATGACATTGAATTTGGAAAGCGTGGGCGCGGTTTCAAGACCCTCAGGGCCGAACAAAACGCGCGCCGGTGCCGCTGCGCTCGCCCACACGCACCCGCCGCGCGCCGGTCCCGGCCTGCGGCTGGGCCTCTTCGCGGCGCAGACGGCTGCGCAGCCGGGCTACGTGGTCGGGCAGCACCATGCCATAGGCGCGCTGTTCCCCCGACGGGTTGGGGGCGATGGCCGAAATCACCGACAGGATGCGCAGCCGCCCGTCCACCTTGGCCAGCACTGGCGATCCCGAAGAGCCAAAGGTCACGTCGCAGTCGAACTCCAGCACCCCGCCCGCCATCTGGTTGGTCAGGTCACAGCGCCGCTGCCGCGACAGCACATCGGCGCGCCCCTCGCCATAGGACACCACGCTGACGGCGCTACCCGCGACAGGGACATCATGCACAACCAGCGGGTCCGCCTCGGCGGCGTGAATGTCGCGGTCCAGTTGCAGCAGCGCCACGTCCCTTGCGATCATCCGACCGCTCAACTGCCGCCCGCCGCCGCCGCGATACCCCTCGGCCACCACAAAGCGCCGGACCCCTCGCGCGGCAATCTCGGTGCCCCGGTGATAGCCAGCGCGAAACCGCAGCCGCTCTGCCGGAACCTCGGTGCCGTCGCGGTCAAACACGCAATGCGCGGCGGTCAGCACCAGATCCCGCGCGATCAGCGTCCCGGTGCAGAAACTGCGCCCGGTGTCGACCCGCCCGACCGCCTCCCAGCCTAGCAGTTCACCGCGCCGGTCCATCACGTCAAAGGCGGTCTGCGCCGCCGCCGGGGCGGCCAGCACCATCAGGAGCCATACCGCCAGCCGTCTCATGGGCGCACAAACTTGGCGCCGGTGTCGCGCCGCGCCCCCGCGGCCAGCCGGTCCAGCCCGGCACCGGGGTCGCGGTCGGCGGACAGCGCGTCGCGCAGATCGTCCAGCGGGCCCTGCAACCGCGTGGCCAGCGCCACCGGCGCGCCATTGGCCTGCGCCTTGGACGAGACGACAGAGACAATCCGGGGCCGCCCGTCCGGACCAAGGCGGAACACCGGTGATCCCGATGCGCCGAAATCCACTGTGCAGGACAGCACCAGCATCCCGTCCTGATGCGCCAGCACCGGGCAGGTCTCCTGCAACGACGGCGCCTCGGACCGGTCATGCGCGTAGGAGACCACGCCAACGGCATCGCCCTGTTCGGGGCCGATGTCGGTGTCAAAGGGGGTGATGGTGGTGTTGCGGATCGGGTGTTGCAGCTCGATCAGCGCCAGATCGTGACGCACCCGGTCCGCATCCGCCTCGTGGCCATAGGCAAACGCCGGGTGCGGCACCGCCTTGCGCACGCGCCGATAGGCCGCCGCCCGCCCGTTGCGCCATCCGGCAAGGAACTGCATCTGGTCCACCGGCACCCGCGCGCCGGTTTCCGGGTCAAACAGGCAATGCGCCGCCGTCACCACCAGACGCGGGCCGATCAGCGCGCCGGTGCAAAAAGAGGTTCCGGCAATCTCGATCCGACCGACCGCCTCCCACCCGCGACCGTCCTGAGCCGAGTCCATTCTGAAAAGGCCCTGTGCCCCCGCCGAGGTGCCCAGCAGCCAGAGAAAAACAACCAAAAAGAGCCGCACGCGAAATCCCTATACCTTTGCGTATAAAATTCTCACGGCATCTTGGCAAAAATGAGGCAATTCCGCCGCAAAGACAGTCTGTTCTTGTCACGTCAACGATCGCGGCTTGGGCCCTCCCGTCGCCCAGTCCAGCAATTCGACCGTATGCACCACCGGCACCTCTGTGCCGCCGCCGATCTGCATCATGCAACCGATGTTTCCGGCGGCGATCACATCGGGCTTTTTCGCCTCAAGGGTCTGCACCTTGCGCGCCTTCAACTGCTTGGAAATCTCCGGCTGCATCAGGTTGTAGGTGCCCGCACTGCCACAGCACAGATGGCTGTCGGCAGGCTCGACCACCTCGAACCCGGCGCGCTTCAGCAGGTCCTTGGGGGCGCTCTTCACCTTTTGCCCGTGTTGCAGCGAACAGGCCGCGTGATAGGCCACGCGCAGCCCCTTGGGCGCGCCTGCGGGGATCTCCAGCCGCGACAGCACCTCGCTGATGTCCATCGCCATGCCCGCCACCTTCGCGGCATCCCCGGCCAGCGGGTCTTGGGCAAACATGTGGCCATAATCCTTGACCGTGGTGCCGCAGCCGCTGGTGTTGATCACGATGGCGTCCAGCCCCTCACCGGCCATTTCCGCCGTCCATGCGCGGATGTTTTTGGCGGCACTTGCGTGGCTCTCATCGGTCTTGCCCATGTGGTGGGTCAGCGCGCCGCAACAGCCCGCCCCCTTGGCCACCACCACCTCACAACCCAGCCGCGTCAGCAGGCGGATCGTGGCATCGTTGATGTCGGTGTTCAGCGCTTTTTGCGCACAACCCGTCATCAGCGCGACGCGCATCTTTTTCTCGGCCTTGGGCGCAAAGCATTGCGGGTCGTCATTGCGGCTGACCGGCGGAATGGTGTCCGGTGCCATGTCCAGCATGGCGCGCAGCCGCACATCGGGGATGAACCGGCGCAACGGCTTGCCGATCTTCGCCCCCAGCAGCGCCAGCCGGAACCGCCCCGGATAGGGCAGGATCTTGGCCAGCATCCAGCGCAGCGCCTTGTCGTGCCACGGCCGGTCATAGTGTTTTTCGATGTATTCCCGCGCATGGTCGACCAGATGCATGTAATGCACCCCCGACGGGCAAGTGGTCATACAGGCCAGACAGGACAGGCAGCGGTCGATATGCTTGACCGTGCGTTCGTCGGGCACCCGCTCATTTTCCAGCATGTCCTTGATCAGGTAGATACGCCCGCGCGGGCTGTCCAACTCATCGCCAAGAACCTGATAGGTCGGGCAGGTCGCGGTGCAGAACCCGCAATGCACACAACTGCGCAGGATCTGGTTGGCGCGCGCGGTGCCCGCGTCTTTCAGTTGCTCTTCGGTAAAATGCGTCTGCATGTCAGTCCATCATTTGGGCCGTGGCAAGGCCGAACCAGGGGAGGGGGGCGGCCATCAGCGCCCCCAACAAGATCAATCGCCGGGCAGAGCGTCCGGGCAAGTGGCGGCGCAGCGCCTGCGCCACCATGGCCACCGCCACAACCCAGCCGACCCAAAAGGACATCAGCGCGCCCAGCGGGCTGCGGCTTTGCAGCACAACCGCCAGCGCCGCCGTGCAGATCACCGCCAGAGACAGCGCCACCAAGACCGCCAGCGTGGCGGGCAGGCGCAACAGCGCCGCCACCAGCAGCGGACCGGCCACAAAAGCCACGACAAAACCGATGAGCGCGGGATGCCCCATCAGGCCATGAGTCCGGGGTTCAGCACCCCCTTGGGGTCAAAGCGCGCGCGAATGCCCTGCGTCAGGGCGGCAACGGCGGGCGGTTCGGGCTGAAACACCGGCAGGGTCAGCCGGGTCTCTTCCGCCGCGCGGATCAGCGTGGCGTGCCCGCTCAGCCCCTCGGGGCGCAGGTCCGTCCCCGACGCGCATTCGACCCAGATCAACCCCCCGGCCCAATCGTACAGGACACGGTGAATGTCATGCCGCGCCCGCAGATCGGCCACCAGCCCAGGAGCCGCGCTTGGCCGCACCGACAGCCTCCAGACATCGCCCCCGGTGCCCTGCATCATCTCCACGTCACGGACCCAGCGCCACAGCGCGGCCACGCGGTGCGCATCCGTCTCGACCCGCACCGCATGATCCGAAAACATCTCCCGCAAGCGCCCCAAACGATAGCTGACCGACCCGGCAAACCCCTCGATCCGCAACACCGTCAACGGCTGATCCCCCGGACCCCCCGGCGCATGGGCCGCCCCGGTGATCTCGAACGGAGAGGTCACAGCACGGCTCATCACCTCCTGCGCCGCTGCCTCGCTCAACCCGTCGATCATCACGCAGGCAGAGGTCTCGGGCTGCGGCAACACCTTCAGACTGACCTCCGTCAATACACCCAAAGTGCCCCACGAACCGCTCATCAGCTTGACCAGATCATAGCCGGTGACGTTCTTCATCACCCGCCCGCCGTTCTTCACCACCTGCCCGGTGCCATCGACAAACCGCACCCCCAGCATGAAATCCCGGCACGCCCCCGCCTGCACCCGGCGCGGCCCGCTCACATTGGCGGCCACAACGCCGCCAATCGTCGGCACACCCGCCGTGCCCAACAAACCGCGATGGTCCATCGGCTCAAACGCCAGCCGCTGCCCCTCGGCGGCCAAGGCCGCCTCGATCTCGACCAAAGGCGTCCCCGCCCGCGCCACCAGCGTCAAGGCACCCGGCTCATACAGGGTGATCCCCGTCAGCCCGCCGGTCTCCAGCACCTGCGGGGCCGTCGTCAGCCCAATCGCCCGCGTCCCGCCACCCCGGATATGGAACGGCTCCGCCGCCCCGGCAATCATCTCCGCCAGTTCCGCTTCGCTCTCAGGTCTCATGCGCCACGCTCCTGGCTTCTTCTCTGGTCAAATACTCCGGGGGAGTCGCCCTCGGGCGACGGGGGCAACGCCCCCATCGATTTTTCGCAGAAAAATCGTCTCTCATTCCGCCGCCATCCGCAGAACGCGCCGCCCCTCGGACGAGGCCAAGGGGAACACCTTGGCCGGGTTCAGCAGCCAATCGGGATCAAACACATCCTTCACCGCCATCTGCGCCTCCAGATCCGCCGTGGCGTATTGATCCACCATCAGGTCGCGCTTTTCGATACCCACGCCGTGCTCGCCGGTCAGGCAGCCGCCCACCTCGACACAGAGCTTCAGGATCTCCGCGCCAAAGGCCTCGCACAGTTCCAGATCGCCGGGCTTGTTGGCGTCGAACAGGATCAGCGGGTGCATATTGCCGTCGCCCGCGTGGAACACATTGGCCACGTCCAGCCCGAACTCCTTGGACATCTCGCCGATCCGTTTCAGCACATAGGGCAGTTCGTTCACCGGGATCGTGCCGTCCAGACACATGTAATCGTTGATGTTTCCCATCGCGCCAAAGGCCGATTTGCGGCCCAGCCAGATCCGTCCCGCCTCATCCGCATCCTTGGCCTCGCGCAGTTCCACCGGATCGTGCCGCCGCGCGATGGCAAGGATCTTGCCCAGTTGCTCGTCGATCTCCTCCGGGCTGCCCTCGACCTCGACAATCAGCAGCGCCTCACAGTCCGGATAGCCCGCCTGCGCAAATTCCTCGGTGGCGCGGATGCAGGGCCGGTCCATGAACTCGATCGCCACCGGCAGGACACCGGCCTTGATGATGTCGGACACACAAGCCCCCGCCACCTCGTTGGAATCGAACCCCATCAGCACCGGCCGCGCTCCCTCGGGCTTGCGCAGGATGCGCAGCGTCGCCTCTGTCACCACGCCCAACTGGCCCTCTGATCCGCAGATCAGCCCCAAGAGGTCCAGCCCCCCGGCGTCCAGATGCGCGCCGCCGATCTCGACCACGGTGCCGTCCATCTGCACCATGGTCACCCCCAGCAGGTTGTTGGTCGTCACGCCGTATTTCAGGCAATGCGCGCCGCCGGAATTCATCGCGATATTGCCCGCGATGGCGCAGGCCAGTTGCGAGGACGGGTCGGGCGCGTAAAAGAAATCGTCTTCCTCCACCGCGCCGGTCACGCTTAGGTTGGTGCGCCCGGTCTGCACCCGGATGATGCGGTCGGCGTAATCGACCTCCAGCACCGCGTTCATCCGCGCCACACCCAGAATCACCGAATCCGCCGTCGGCAGCGCGCCCCCCGCTAGCGATGTCCCCGACCCGCGCGGCACCACCGGCACGCCCTCCTCATGGCAGACCTTCAGCACCGCCGACACTTCCTCGGTCGAGGACGGCAGCACAGCCGCCAAAGGCGGACAGCGATAGGCGGTCAGCGCGTCGCATTCATAGGCGCGCGTTTCGGCCTCATCGGCAATCACCCGGTCGGCGGGCAGCACAGTCCGCAGCCTCTCGACAATCCGGTCCTTGCGGGCAAGAACGGCCTTGTTCGGCTCTGGCATCTGCATGGGGTTTTCTCCTCTGCACGCGGCGATACGGGTCGATTGGTAAGAAGATATAACCAAAACGCCGGTCACACCACCGCGAATCCACTGGCAACGGCGCGGCATCTTGCCATTTTATCGCCTAAAGGGTCAGGTGCGGACATGAATTGGGTCAAGATCATACATCTCCTGTGCGTCATGGGCTGGATGACCTCCATCTTTGCCGTACCGCGCGCGCTGATCTACTGGAAGCGTGAACATACTCGGCTGGGCGAAAACGGCCCATTGGGCGATCTCACCTATCGGCTGTACCGCTTTTCCGCCGGTCTGGGCGTGATCGCGGTCGTCACCGGGCTGTGGCTGGCATGGGACTGGGGCTTTCCGGTCTGGACCCACGTCAAGATCGCGCTCGTGGCGCTGCTGGCGGGGCATTACGTCTGGACCGGGCGTCTGGTGGCGCGGGCAAAACACGGCACCTTCCGCGAAAGCGACATGTTCCTGCGCATCTTCAACGAGGTCAGTGTGATCGGCGTCATCGCGATCCTCTGGGTCGTCGTGGTCAAACCCTTCTGATGGACTGGGCGACCCTCAGCGCCGGGTTTACCCTGTGGGACGTGGCGGCCCTGATCCTGCTGGCGCTGTCATGGGCCGGGGCCACCCGCCTGATTGAAAACCCGCCGAAAAGCCGCCCCTCGACCTCAGTTCTGATGGCCGACTACCGGCGCGCGTGGATGGAGGTCTTTATCACCCGCCAGCCGCGCATCTTCGATTCGCAGATCGTGGCCAGCCTGCGGCAGGGCACCGCCTTTTTCGCCTCGGCCAGCATGATCGCCATCGGCGGCGGCTTTGCCCTGCTGGGCAATGCCGACCAGTTGCGCGGCGTGGCGCAGGATCTGTCGCCCAGCGTCGACCCGGTGGTGGTGTTCGAGATCAAGCTGATGCTGATGCTGCTCTTCGCGGCCAATGCCTTCTTGAAATTCGTCTGGGCGCACCGGCTGTTCGGCTACACCTCGGTGCTGATGGCGGCGGTCTCCGAGGATGCCACAGACCCCGCAACCCGCGTCCGCGCCCGCAAGGCCGGTGAGATCAACGTCACCGGCGGGCGCAGCTACAATCGCGGGCTGCGCTCGGTCTATTTCGGCATCGCCGCGGCGGGCTGGCTGTTGGGGCCGATTGTGCTGATGCTGACAACGCTGGTCACGCTGGCGGTGATCCTGCGGCGTGAATTTGCCTCACAGTCGCGGGCGGTCCTGCTGGAACCGGGGGATAAGCCGAGGTTTGAGCGCTGACCGCACCGCCTGCTCCGCGCTTCGTGTTCCCGTCCGGCGGGGCGGTCTGATAGCCTGCCGATATGCGTGTCCTGATTCCCCTGCTGCTGCTTGCGGCCCCGCTCCATGCCGAAGCTCCGGTAATCAAAGGGGCCACCGCCCAGCCCAGCGGCGACAGTTGGCGCGTGTCCGTCACCCTGCGCCACCCGGACACCGGCTGGGATCACTATGCCGATGGCTGGCGGGTGGAACTGCCCGATGGCACGGTGCTGGCCACCCGCGTGTTGGCGCACCCGCATGAAACCGAACAGCCGTTCACCCGGTCGCAATCGGGCATTCGCATCCCCGCAGGGACAACAGAGGTGCGCATCCGCGCCCGCTGTCTGGTCGATGGCTGGTCCGAGGAAACGCAGGTTCTGAACTTGCCGTAGGGCGGGGTTCACCCCGCCGCACCCCCCTCGTGCTTTGGGGGTCATTTCCTAACGATTGGTAAAACCGTCTCTGTAACCCATTGATATTCCGTGACCGGTAAGCTGTCCACGTGTGGACACCGCAAAACCCATACGACCAAATCCCTATCGAGCCGTAGGCCGGGCTTCAGCCCGGCACCGTCTCAACCTGGGCCCCTAGCTCCGCCCCTCACGCAGCCAGGCCCCCACGATCAACCCCGCCGCCAGCAGCAGGACCAGCCATTCCGGGGCCAAAGGCGTCTGCCGCACATCCAGCGTCTGATAGGCCTCGCGCGGGGTCAGCCCGATCCACCCCCGCCCCGCCGCAGGCCGCCCGGCCCGCACCTCACGGATTGAGGGTAACCCCTCTTCCAGCCGCATCACCCCGCCGCGCAGACCCTCGATCATCGGCGTCAAAGCGGCCCCGCTGGCTATGGTCTGAATGAACTCTCGCGGCGCAGAAGGGCCAAGGCCCACAACGGCGGACAGCGCGTTTTCTTCCAGCCGGTACAGCCCGATCTCTGGCCCGTCGTAAATCGCCTCATAGCGCCCCGGACTGACCTCTTCCAACGGCACCTGCACTTCATCGCCCGAGGGCGTGACCACCGTCACAGAGCCGACAAATTCATTCAGCGTCCGCCGGATGATCCGCATGCTCTGTCCCGCAGGCTCGGCCCACAGCGCCTCTTCCTCCAGTTCCGGCTCCTTCATCATCCAGTGCGCCAGCCGCCGCAGCAGGTCCAATTGCGGCCCGCCGCCCTCATAGCCGCGATTCCACAGCCACGCCTGATCCGAGGCCAGCAGCGCCACGCGCCCCTCGCCCACACGGTCCAGCACCAGCAAGGGCCGCTCATCCACGCCGGACATGACCACATCGCCCTTGATCGGCTCCACCTCGATCTGCCGCAGCCAGCGGCCCCAAGTCTCCGCCCCTTGCAGGCCAGAGGTCACCGGATGGCGCAGGCCAAGCTCGGTGACGGCAGGGCGATAGCCCTGATCCACCACGCGCGCCGTCGGCTCTGCGGGCAGGATATCCGCCAGCGGCGAGCGATAGATCGAATCCGCCGAGGCAAAATCCGGCCCCGCCGCGACCAGCACTGCGCCGCCCTGCTCGACATAATTGCGCACGTTATCGAGGTAGATCGCAGGCAGGATGCCACGCCGCTTGTAGCGGTCAAAGATGATCAGGTCGAAATCGTTGATCTTTTCCAGAAACAGCTCTCGCGTCGGGAAGGCGATCAGCGACAGTTCATTGACCGGCACACCGTCCTGCTTTTCCGGCGGCCGCAGGATGGTGAAATGCACCAGATCGACGCTGGAGTCAGACTTCAGCAGGTTCCGCCACGTCCGCCCGCCCGCATGCGGCTCACCAGACACAAGCAACACCCGCAGCCGGTCGCGCACGCCATTGATCTGCACCAAGGCCTTGTTGTTGCGGTCGGTTAACTCGCCCTCGGCCTCTGGCACGGTAAACTCGATCACGTTCAACCCGCCGTGGGGCAGGGTGATCGGCAGGGTCAGATCCTCGCCAATCGGGACCGTGTAGGCGTCAGGTGCCGCGCCATCGATCGAGATCAGGATCTGCGTGCCCGCATCCCCCGGCGATGCGCCATCATCCTCGATCCGCAGGGTCAGTGCGACCTCTTCGCCAAGGATCGCAAAGGCAGGGGCATTGCGCACGATCAGCCGCCGGTCCCAGTCCTGTTCAAGCCCGGTCATCAGCAGATGCATCGGCGCGGGCAGGTCGGGGGCGCGTTCAAGGTCATGCAGACGGCCATCGGACAACAGGACGACACCCGCGATGCGTCCGCGCGGTTCCTCGGCCAAGGCATTCGACAGCGCCGTCATCAAAAGCGTCCCGGCGTCGCCTTCGCCGTCGCGGACAGGGATGCGCCGCACCTCTGTGTTGGGGCGGGCCAGCAGGCGCGCCTCCATCGTGTCGGCGGCCTCTGCCGTGATCTGCGCCCGTTCGGCCAGCATCTGCGACGCGGTTTCATCCACCAGCATCAACACGATATCCGCCAAAGGCGCGCGGTCCTCGATCTGGTAAGACGGTTGCGCCAGCGCGCCGACCAGCACGACACCGGCCAGAAAGCGCAGCGCCCAGCCCGACAGCCCGCGCCACAGCGCCAGCCCGGTGCCGAGCAGCGCCAGCGCCGCCAGCACGGCGATCACCGCCCAGGGCAGCAGCGGGTCGAATACGATCTGTCCGTTCATCTCTGCTCTCGCTTATTGGCCCAGTTTTATTGACCCAGGCGGTCAAGAAGGGCGGGGACATGGACCTGGTCGGATTTGTAGTTGCCGGTCAGCACATGCATCACAAGGTTCACGCCAAAGCGGTAGGCGATCTCACGCTGGCGTTCGCCGGTAAAGCCGCTGCCAAGCGGGACCAGCGGGTTGCCGCGTTCGTCCATCGCCCATGCGGAGGCCCAGTCGTTGCCGCCGATCACCACCGGCGTCACGTTGTCGTTGAGGTCGCGAAACGGCATGCCCTCGATCAGTTCGGCATCCGGCGGCGCGGCCTCGACCCAGACCTCACGCCCGACGTAGCGGCCGGGAAAATCCTGCAACAGGTAAAAGGTGCGGGTCAGGACGTGGTCCTCTGGCACCGGCTCCAGCGGCGGGATGTCCAGCGGGGCGGCCAGTTGTTGCAGCTTGCGGCCTTCCGGGGTGGCCGCGCCGAACCCGGCGATATCGGCGTCGCGGGTGTCGAAAACGATCATGCCGCCCGTGCGCAGATAGGTGTTCAGCTTGGCATAGGCTTCGCGCGAGGGTGTCGGCTGGCTGGCGGTGATCGGCCAGTAGATCATCGGGTAAAAGGCCAGTTCATCGGTTTCGAGGTTCACACCGACAGGCGTGTTCGGTTCGACCGATGTGCGGAAATACAGCGTCTCCGACAGGCCGCGCAGCCCGGCAAGGGACAGGTCGTCGACCGTGTCATCGCCGGTGATCACATAGGCCAGAACCACCTCGGATGTGGCGGCGATGGCGGCGCGTTCCTCGGCGGTTTGCGCCTGTCCGTCCTGCGGCAGCAACATCAGCGCCACAAGAACAACACTCGCCGACACCGCGCCGCGCAGGCGACCCGACAGCGCCAGTGAGGCGATCACATCGGCCAGCAGCAGCGCAATCGCCCCGGCCAGCAGCCAACCGGCCAAGGGTTTCTCCTGCGGGCGGGCGATGCCCTGCACCGGGATGCGTTCGGGCCAGACCATCGGGGTCAGGTCGGTGTCCGCCGTCACCACGTTGCGGGCAAGGCTGCGATCCTCGCCCTGATAGACACCGGGCCGCAGATCGGGGCCTAGCGGCGACCCGATCAGGTCGGGACCATCGACGCCGGGCAGGGTTCCGGCCTCACGCGGGCGGCCAAAGGCGTCCAGCACGCGGATCGGCTGCCAGACGGTGCCTTCCATATCCTCGATCTCTGGCTGTGCGGCGGCAGAGGAGACCGCCAGCCGTTCCAGCATCTGCACAAACAGGCCCGACAGCGGCAGGGTCGACCATTCGGCGTTGGCGGTGACGTGGAACAGGACGATCTGCCCTTGCCCCACGGCCTTGCGCGTGACCAGCGGGGTGCCATCTGACAGTTGCGCCGCCACGCGGGAGGCCAGTGTCGGGTCGGGCTGTGCCATGACCTGACTGTTGACGGTGACGTCCGAGGGCACGGCCAGCCCGAAGAACGGGCTTTCTGCGGGGAAGGGGGCCAGCGATTTCGGCTCTCCCCAGCTCATCGCGCCGCCCACGGTGCGGCCCCCGGCGCGCAGGCGCACCGGCATCAACGGGTCTTCGCGGTCGCGGCTGATGTCCGACGCGGCAAGGCGCGGCCCGGCAAACCGCAACAGCATCCCGCCCTTGTCCAGCCATTCCAGAACGGCGTCTTCCTCAGCCGCCGACAGGGTCGCCACATCGGCAAGGATGATCACGTCCGGGTTGGCGGGCAGGATGTCCAGCAAGGCCCCGTCCAGCAGGTCGGCGGTGGGAACCAGTGCCTTTTGCAGGTAGTGCAGCGGCGACAGCAGCTCCAGCCCCTCACGGTCGGTGCTGCCCGCGATCAAGGCGACCTCACGGCGGCGCAGGCTATCGTCGGGCAGGGTGACGGCCCCGGCGCTGCGGGTGCCTTCGATCTCGAACCGCTCGATGCGGGCGCGCAGCTCGGCCGGCAGGGCGATTTCGGTCGTTGTCTCCAGCATCCCGGCCTCAAAACTCAGCGTATTGCGGGTCAGCACCGCCGGATTGCCCGCCGGGTCTTTGCCATGTCCCGCCAGCGTGACCTCGGTGGTGCCGCCATCGCGCAGGCGGCGGGCGGTGATCAGCAGATTGCCCTCTGACACCTGCGCCGGTTCCAGCGCGTACAGCGTGCGGGGGGCCTCGAACACCGTCACACGGCCTTTGGATTCCAAGGCGGCCAGCAGCGGTGCGCGGCCTTCGCGGTCCAGCGCGTCGGACATCCAGTAGGTGTCAAAGCGCGTTTCGGGCAAGAAGCCGATGGCGCGTTCCGTGCTTTCGGCGTCGGGCTGCCACGGCTCTGGCTGAATGCCCGACAGGCGGGTGCGCAAGACATCGGCGCTGAGAAATTGCACCGGCGTCGGGTCCGTCAGCCGCATCAGCGCCACGGGGCGCGTATCGCGCCCAGCCTCTGCCAGCAGCCCGTCCAGCGCGATCATCCGCCCGCGCCAGTCGGCGGCAGAGGCCCAGCTGGCATCCATCAGGACCAGCAGCGGCGCATCGCCCGCAACCTCGCCATCGTTGTCGGGGTTCAGGACCGGACCGGCCAGCCCGATGATCACCGCCGCCACCGCCAGCATCCGCAGCAAGAGCAGCCACCACGGCGTGCGGTCGGTGACCTGTTCCTCATCCTTGAGGCCCAGCAGCAGCACCACACCGGGAAACATCCGCCGGATCGGCGCGGGCGGCACCGCCCGCAGGATGATCCAGAGGATCGGCAGGGCAAGCAGCCCCAGCAAGAGCCATGGCGTCGTGAAACCGATCAGGCCGAAAAGGGTCATCCTTGGCTCCCGTCCAGCGCGCGGTAAACCCACAGAAGGGCCGATTGCGCGGTCTGGTCCGTGTGATGGGTGAAATGCTGCCAGCCGGTCACGCGACAGATCGCGTCCAGCCGCGCCTTCCGCTCTGCCAACCGTTGCAGATAGGTCTCTCGCAGGTCGCCCGCCTTCAGCGTTTCATGGCGCATTGTCTTGTTCACGCTTTCAAAGATGGTGCGCCCGTCAAAGGGAAACGCCTCTTCGGTGGGGTCCAGAACCTGCAACAACACGCCGCGCACGCCCCGATCCGCCGCCTTGGTCAGCGCCGCCTCGACCGGTTCTACATCGCTGAGGAAATCCGACACAAACAGTGCCTTGGCGTTGGGCAACATGCCGCGCGCCTCGGGGGCGGCGTAATCGTCTTCGCCGTCTTCGGCGAACATCTCGGCCAGTCGCAGGGTCTGCAAATCGCCACGCCGGGGCGGCAGGCGCCAGCCGGTCAGGCCGACACGCTCTCCGCCCCGGATCAGCAGAATCGAGGCGGCCAGCGCCACCAGCCGCGCGCGGTCCGCCTTGGTCGGCAGGTTCTTGTGGCTGGAAAAGCGCATAGAGGCACCGGGATCGACCCAGATCTGCACGCTTTGCGCGATCTGCCATTCGCGTTCCCGGACAAATTGCTCATCGCCTCGGGCCGAACGCCGCCAGTCGATAGAGCGATAGCTGTCGCCCGCCTGAAGCGGGCGGTACTGCCAGAAATCGTCACCCAGACCAGAGCGCCGCCGCCCGTGTTCGCCCAAAAGGACGGTGCCCGCCAAGTGTTCGGCACGGGCCAGCAGCGCGGGAAAGCGTCCGGCTTCTTCCTGCGCACGGGTGCGCAGATGGGCGACGGTGGCCGTCACGCTGCGGCCTCGGACGGACGCAGACCTGCGGCAACCTCATCAATCAGCGTGCCCAGATCCTCACCCCGCGCGCGGGCCGAGAAGGACAGCGCCATCCGGTGCACCAGAACGGGTTTGGCCATGTTCAGCACATCCTCGGGCGAGGGGGCCAGACGCCCCTGCAACAGGGCGCGGGCCCGTACAGTCAGCATCAGCGCCTGCGCCGCGCGCGGGCCGGGGCCCCATGCGACGATGTCCCTGACCCGTTCGGGCGCAGAGGGATCATCCGGGCGGAACGCGCGGACAAGATCAAGGATCATCTCGACCACGGCGTCGCCCACCGGCATCCGCCGCAGCAGGTGCTGCGCGGCGATCAGTTCCGGCCCGGTAAAGACGCCATGCGATTGCGCCTCTTCGGTGCCGGTGGTGGCCAGCAGGATGTCGCGCTCTGTCGCGCGGTCGGGATAGGCCACGTCGATCTGCACCAGAAAGCGGTCCAGCTGCGCCTCGGGCAGCGGATAGGTGCCTTCCTGTTCGATCGGGTTCTGGGTGGCGAGCACGTGGAACGGGGCCTCCAGCGTGCGGGTCTGGCCGGCCACCGTGACCTGCTTTTCCTGCATCGCCTGCAACAGCGCCGATTGCGTCCGGGGCGAGGCGCGGTTGATCTCATCCGCCATCAGAAGCTGGCAAAATATCGGGCCTTGAATGAATTTGAAGGTGCGGGTGCCGTCATTGCCGGTTTCCAGCACCTCAGAGCCCAGAATATCGGCAGGCATCAGATCCGGCGTGAACTGCACGCGATTGCCGTTCAGGCCCATCACCGTCGACAGCGTTTCCACAAGCCGCGTCTTGCCAAGGCCCGGCAGGCCGATCAGCAGGGCGTGACCACCACACAGCAGGGCGGAGAGGGTCAGGTCAACGACCCGTTCCTGACCGATAAAGCGCGCGGTGATCGACTGCTTGGCGCGGGCCAGCTTGTCTTCCAGCGCCTCGATCTCGGCGACCAGATCCTCGGTCGAACCGGCGTGATCGGACATGTCATCTCTCCACTTCATGCTATCTCTTTGGGTAACTATGTATCTACTGCGAGGAGAATGGCAAAAACTATGAGTGGACAAAATCTCGTGACCCCATCGGCAGAGGGCCTTGCAGCCTCGGCGCGCGCAGCTGGAAAAGGCAAGGGACTGCCGCCCGTTCACAAGTGGAATCCGCCCTTTTGCGGCGATCTGGACATGCGGATCGCCCGCGATGGCACCTGGTTCTACCTTGGCACGCCAATCGGCAGATTCGGGCTGGTGCGACTTTTCTCATCGATCCTGCGCAAGGACGGTGACGATTATTTTCTGGTCACACCGGTCGAGAAGGTCGGAATTACCGTCGAGGACGCACCGTTTGTGGCCGTGGACTTCGAAGCAGAGGGGGAGGGTGAGTCGCAAACCCTGACCTTTGAGACCCATGTCGGCGATTTTGCCGCCGCCGGTCCGGATCACCCGATCCGGGTGGTCCGCGATCCCGAGACCGGAGAGCCGTCGCCCTATGTGCTGGTGCGGGCCAATCTGGAGGCACTGATCGACCGCAAAAGCTTTTACCGGCTGGTCGATCTGGGTGCGCACCATGACGGATGGTTCGGGGTCTGGTCGGGCGGTCAGTTCTTTCCGGTCATCCCGTCCGGGGAATTGCCTGCCTGAAGGGCATGGAAAAGGATGCAACGTCGGGAACCGCTGTGGATGAACAGGGGTTTGCGGACCGGTTCAGGACCGCAAGGGGACCGGAGTGCGAAATCGTCTGGAACGGCTTGCCGTTTTTCCGGTGCCGCTTGAACAGGTCGCGCAACGCCTGTTTCCGCTGAATGATCGGGCGCGCGGGTGCGATTGCGCCAAGCTGCCCGCGCAGCGCGGCGCGGATTTCCTCCCGAACGCCGAGCGGGCACGCGCCAAGACTGGCGGGGGTCACAAGCAGGCTTTCGGCGGCGGCATGTTCGGCCAAAATGACCTCATGCCGGTCGAACAAAAGGTGATAATAACGTGTGCCCTTGCGCGCGGGTTCACGGCGCACACCGGGCAAAGGGAGCAGCTTGTTGGCGGGAACAAGGATCTCGGGCGCCCCGTAAAGCCGCATCGCGATGGCGGAGGCCACAAGGATGCGGTGCTGCGGCGAAACCACCAGATCGCGTTGCGGGATGCCGGGACCCAGCGCCCCGGCGGTGATCCGGATCGGGCGCAGCTTGCGGTTTTGCCGCAGCGTCTGTGCCGATACCACATCCACGCCGGTCCAGCGCAACGGCACGGTGCCATGATCGCGGCTGAAAACCGCCGCGCCGGGGCGCAGCTTTTCCACCGGCACCCACCCGACGGGGGTGGCGATGCGCGTGCCTTCGGCAAAGCAGATCACATCGTGCCGCTCGACATTTGTGGTGCTCATCCTGCCGGTCTGCGTGGTCAGGGTGTCATCGCCGGCGCCGCCGTCCACCTTGGTGATCCGGGACTGCGCGCCGATCCAGAAGTTGTCGTTGCCGCTGCCGCCGACGATCTTTTCGCCGGATGCGTTGTCGTCCAGTGTGATCCGGTCGTTGCCCGATTCGGCGTCGATCTCGCTGAACCGGGCACCTTTACCGAACTTGATGGTGTCGTTGCCCGCGCCGCCCTTGAGCTTGCTGGCGGTAAAATCGGCGTTGTCTCCGGCAACGAAAGAGTCGTTGCCGCCATGCATGTTCCAGTCGCCGGTTGCGGTGAAATCGTCGCCCAGCCGGATGACGTCGTTGAACTCGGACCCGTCGAATTTGCCCATGGTCACGCCGTTGCCCGCAACCAGCGTCACCGGGTTGGAGTGGGACGCGGCAAAATCGACATTGGACATGTTCACGTTGTCGGCAACCACAACCTTGGGGGTCAAACCGTTGCCGACGTTGATCTGGAAAGAATTGGCGTTGCTGTCGTCGACCTGAATGGTGAAGTTCGTCGGCGTGCTGCTGGTCGAGCTGAAATTGACGTTCCCGTCCGCATCCGAAGAGATGATGAAGACATCGCCCTCAGCCGGGGTCATCGTCGTTCCGGCGTGGATCTCGCCGGGGTCGAGCACCTGCTTGGAACTGCTGACGATGGTATATGTGGCCATGGAACACCCTTTGCTTTCCGTCCGCCGCAAGGGACTCCCCTTGGTGGCCGCAACGAACGCAGGATGTCCCGCAAAGATTTATTTTCGGGAAATGTTATGGGGACCGTCGCACGTGGTCCTTGAGGCTGTCAGTCGCCCAGCTTGGCGTGCACCTCGTCCAGATCGATCTCGCCGATGGGCTGTTTGTTGCCCGGATTGTCGAAATCGTATTTGAACAGGTCGAAATCCCGCCCGTACATTTCCTTGATCAGGTGCATCGACATGTCGTCAAAGTAGTCCTCGACCGGATGCGCGCGTTTCGGTCCGTGACCTTCGGATTCGTTGAAACGGGGAATGGCGGACAGGTCGACAGGGTGTGGCGTCTGGATGTTGCCCAGCACCTCTTGCATTCCCGCGTCAAAGGCCTCTGTCCAGACGATCTTGTTGTAGCGACCGCCGTTGACGATGAAGGTGCCGACATGGCCGGACATGCCGGACCAGTGAATGTCCGGCTCCATCGGGCGGCGCCAGCGGATGGTGTCGCGGGCGAACAGCAGGAACCGGCGAAAGCTGCGGATCTGGTCAAACTCGAAATCCGGGGCATCCCCCACCTCGATCCCGTATTTCTGGATCAACAGCGGGACAAGGTTGCCGCGATAGCGTTTGCCGTTGCGCTGGATGCCGCAGATCTTGTCGAAAAAGCTGGAGAGGATGCGGGTGTAGGGGTTGCGCACGCAGGTAAACGCATAGGCAGAGCGCGTCTTGACGTTGGCGGTGATGATGGGTTGGCTGGGTTCCAGCGCCCATTTGTGCAGACCCTGCTGCGCGTCGTGAATGTCGCCGTCGAAAAACGCGCCGTGGTCGGAATAATAGAGAATCTGCCCGATCGTCGAACAGGCGCATTTCGGCACCACACGGTACACAACGCTTTCACTTTCGGTCATCCAGGTGCCGGGAAATCCCATTTACACTCCCCTTTTGGTCCCCGCTGCCGGTGAGACGGGGAAAATTTCCCGGCAAAGCAGGTTTATTCAACAGGTCTTCACCACTATCAACATAAACAATCAGGCTAAATTGGGGCGATTGAACACAACAATGGCAAAAATTGCCTTCATCCTGCTGTGCCACAAGGACCCTGACGCCATCATCAAGCAGGCGCAGAGCCTGACCGCCGTGGGTGATTATATCTCGATCCATTTCGATGCCCGCGCCGGGTCAGCGGGGTTCGGCCGCATCCGCAACGCGCTGAAGGACAACCCGAACGTGGTCTTCGCCAAGCGGATCAAATGCGGCTGGGGCGAATGGAGCCTAGTGCAGGCGACCCTGAACGCGGTCGAGGCGGCGGTGGACGCCTTTCCGCGCGCCACCCATTTCTACATGCTGTCAGGCGATTGCATGGCGATCAAATCGGCGGAATACGCGCACAGCTTTCTGGACCGGCGCGAATGCGACTATGTCGAAAGCTTCGATTACTTCAATTCGGACTGGATCAAGACCGGCTGGCGCGAAGAACGGCTGGTGTATCGCCACTGGTTCAACGAACGCACGCAGAAACGCCGCTTTTACGCGATGTTCGAGGTGCAGAAACGGCTGGGCCTGACGCGCGCGATCCCCGACGACATAGAGGTGATGGTGGGCAGCCAGTGGTGGTGCCTGCGCCGCCGCACCATCGAGGCGATCCTTGATTTCGTGAAAAAGCGCCGCGATGTGGTGCGCTTCTTCGCCTCGACCTGGATCCCCGATGAGACGTTTTTTCAGACGCTGGTGCGCCATCTGGTCCCCGGTCCGGAGATCGAGAGCCGCACGCTGACCTTCCTTCTGTTCACCGACTACGGGATGCCGGTGAATTTCTACAACGACCACTACGACCTGCTGCTGAGTCAGGACTACCTGTTTGCCCGCAAGATCAGCCCGGAGGCGTCTGAGTTGCGCCGCCGTTTGGGTGTCCTCTACGCCGCCGAAAAGGCGAAATTCCGCATTTCGAATGAGGGGCGGTCGCTGTTCGGTTTCCTGACCGAGCGGGGTCGGACCGGGCGGCGGTTTTCGCCGCGGTTCTGGGAGACCGAAAGCTCGTTGGGGCGTGAACGCGAATTGCTGATCGTGATCTGCAAGAAATGGCACGTGGCCAAGCGCCTGACCGACCGCATCCGGCAGATGACCAATATCCCCTGCATCGAGTACCTGTTCAATGAGGACAGCTGTCCGTTGCCCGATCTGGGGGGAATCCAGTCGACCATGGGCAAACGCCACCGCCACCGGCGCGCGCTGATGCGGATGCTGTATGACTACTATGAAACCGACCGGCTGGTGATCTGTCTGGACCCCGGCAGCCTTGACCTGCTGGAGGACTTCGCCCGCGACCGGGCACAAAGCCGGATGCTGGAAATCGAATGCCATTTCTCGGACGACTACCTTGTCGGACACGCCATGCGGTCCGGGCTTGCGGGGGACCGCACGCCGGCGGACACGCTGGCGCGGTTGTTGCCGACGGTGCGCAACGACCTGCTGCATGAAAGCGACCGCATCCGCGACGCCAAGTTCGACAACCACTCCAGCCTGCGCGAGGCCGACCCGCGCGAGGCCCATGCGCTGGCGGTTGCGCAGTTCCTGTCCGTGCCCGCCGCCGTGGCGCAGGACATCGTGTCGCTCGATCATCTTTTTGCCGACTGAAAGACAGGCCGCCGCCCACGATTCCGGTGGCGTTTCGCGCCGCACAGGCTATGCCTCGGGCGAAGCCCGCCCCGACGCGAGGGGTGCGGCGCAGATCAGCTCGGAGCGGTGCGGCATGGCCTATACTTACGACCCCAAAAACATCTTTGCGAAAATCCTGACCGGGGACATCCCCAACAAGACGGTGCTGGAAACCGAGCATACACTGGCGTTTCGCGATATCTATCCGCAGGCTCCGGTACATGTGCTGGTGATCCCCAAGGGGCCCTACGTCTGCTACGATCATTTCGCGCAAGAGGCCTCGGACGCCGAAATCCTCGATTTCACCCGCACTGTCGGTGAGGTCTGCAAGATGGAGGGTCTGGAGGCGGACGGCTTTCGCCTGATCGCCAACGCCGGGGTGACCGGCGTTCAGGAAGTGCCGCACCTGCATGTGCATATCCTGTCGGGCCGCCCGCTGGGCCGGATGCTGGAAAAAGCGTAATCCGATTGAGCGCCTTGCGGCGCGCAGGGTGTCTTGCCCTGCGGCCTTTGGCCTGCGGGCGCGGCGATTGTGGCGGGGTGACGCCCCGCCGGGGATGTCCCGTCGCAGGTCGGGTGTATCGGGGTATTTGACCAGAGAAGAAACGCGAAAGGCTGTTTTTCCGCGGTCAGGCCGTGGTGCTGCGGGTCAGGGCGAGAAAGACATCCTCCAGATCCGGTTCCTCGGTGCGCAGGTCGCGGATGCGGATGCCGGCTGCCTGCACGGCGGCGAGCACGTCTTCGGCGCTTGTCCGGGTCGAGCGGTAGGTCAGCGCGAGGCTGCCGTCCGGGCGGGTTGTGGTTTCGATTCCCGGGGCGTCGGGCAGGGTATCGGGGGTGGCGTCGGGCTGGATCACCATGGTGCGCGCATCGAGGCGGCCCAGCAGGTTGGCCGTGCTGTCCTGCGCCACCTTTTCGCCGTGGTTGATGATGGCGATCTCATCGCACATCTCTTCGGCCTCTTCGAGGTAGTGGGTGGTGAGGATGATGGTCATGCCGCGTTCGCGGTTGAGTTTGCGGACGTTCTGCCACAGCATCTGGCGCAGCTCGATATCGACCCCGGCGGTGGGTTCGTCCAGCACCAGCACCTGCGGTGAATGCACCAGCGCCTTGGCCAGCAGCAGACGTCGGCGCATGCCGCCTGACAGCGTGCGGGCATAGGCGCTGGCCTTGTCGGTCAGGCCGACCATCGCGAGGATCTCGTCCGAGCGGCGCTGTGCCTTGGGGACGCCATAGAGCCCGGCCTGCACCTCCAGCGCGTCGCGCGGGCTGAAGAACGGGTCGAGGTTCAGTTCCTGCGGCATGACGCCGATGGCTGCGCGGCTTTGCCGTGGGTTGCGGTCCTGATCCCAGCCCCAGATCTGCACCTTGCCGCCGGTCTTGATCACCAGCCCTGCGAGGATGTTGATCAGCGTCGACTTGCCCGCGCCGTTGGGGCCGAGCAGGCCAAAGACCGATCCGGCGGGCACGGTCAGGTCGATCCCCTTCAGCGCCTGTTTGCCGCCTGCATAGGTTTTGGTCAGCCCCTCGATGCGGATTGCTGCGTCGCCCTGTCTGCTGTCCGACATCTTGCCCCCTTTAGCTGCATTGGTCATAAGGCAGATAGGCCAGAGCATCTCGAAAGGGAACCAGATGACGACCCAAGCGCCCGAGACGAAGATTGTCGAGAGCTATCGCATTGCCTGTGACGGTGGCGAGGGCGCCCTTGGGCATCCGCGGGTCTGGTTGCAGATCCCGCATGAGGCTGGCTATGTCGAATGCCCCTATTGCGACGCGAAATACGTGCACGCGGATTTCGAAGGCAAGGTCTGACGGACCTCCCTTTGGTGAAAATGTGACAGCGCGCACCATGGCTGTGCGGCGATGGTGCTTGGGCGCGGGCATGGGACGCTCTATCTCTTGGCAAACGTGAACAGGAGTTTGCCATGACGTTTCGACCAGTCAGATCACAGTCGCACGCGCAGCCCACGATGGAGGGGGCGGGCGTGCATTTGCACCGGGTCTTTGGCTTTGGCGATCCGGGCGAGACCGATCCCTTCCTGATGATGGATGATTTCCGCAACGACGACCCGGCGAAATATGCGCGGGGGTTTCCGTGGCATCCGCATCGCGGGATCGAGACGATCACCTATGTCCTTGAGGGAGAGGTGAGCCACGGAGATTCGCTGGGCAATGAGGGGGTGCTGGGGGCGGGATCGGTGCAGTGGATGACCGCCGGGTCGGGCATCCTGCATCAGGAGATGCCGCGTGGGAATGCCGCCGGGCAGATGCATGGCTTTCAGCTGTGGGCGAACCTGCCGTCTTCGCTGAAGATGACCGGGCCGCGCTATCAAGACATTCAGGGCGCGGATATTCCGGTGATCGTGGAGGATGACGGCACGCGGGTGAAGATCATCACCGGAAATTTCTGGGGCAAGCGCGGGCCGGTGGACGGGATCGCCGCCGATCCTTTGTATCTGGACGTCTCGGTGCCGCCGGGCGTGACCAAGGTGCTGCCGGTGGACACGCGGGCCAATGCCTTTGCCTATGTCTTTGCCGGGGCCGGGCGCTTTGCCGAGGCGTCGGACCCGATGGGGGTGCGCGTCGAGAAGGAGTTTGGCGGGCAGGAGGTGAACATCCGTGACCTGTCCGGCAACCGGACGCTGGTGAAATTCGGCAACGGGGATGAGGTCAAGGTGACGGCGGGCCCGGAAGGGGTGCGGTTCCTGCTGGTGGCGGGGCGGCCCATTCAAGAGCCGGTGGCATGGCACGGGCCGATCGTGATGAACACGCAAGCAGAGCTGCAACAGGCGATGAAAGACCTGCGCAACGGCACCTTTATCAAGCCCGCGCATTAGGGCTGTCCACATGTGGGCAGCTTTGAGCGCTAGAAAAATCAATGGGTTACAGAGGCGGTTTTACCTATCGGTAACCTTTTGACCCGCCCGTTGACCAGCCCGTGGACCCGCGCGGGGCCCCCTGTTTGACCGCCGCAAGGGGCCCCTGTGCACGCATGGTCACGACTTGCTTACCGTTTCGTGGCAGGCTGTTGAAATGACAGCCTGCTGCTATACCCTGATGATATGAGCGACCAAACGCACTCACCGCCCGTACCCATCACCGCCCCGCCGCGCGATTACAGCGCGGCGGAACTGACCAGTGACATGATTGTGCATCTGGCGGCACTGGTTCTGGCGCTGGGCGCGGTGCCGGTGCTGATCACCCTGACGGCGGTCTGGCGCGGCGATGCCGCCGGGATTGTCGGCGTGTCCATCTACGGCGCGACGCTGATCGTGATGCTGACCGCTTCCTTGCTGTACAACCACGTCGGGCGGCCGCATCTGTCGGACCTGTTCCGACGCATCGACATGTCGGCCATCCATCTGAAAATCGCGGGCACCTATACGCCTTTTGCGCTGCTGACCGGCACAAGCTGGGGCCTGTTGACGGCGATCTGGGGCGCGGCGGCGGGGGCTGCGGCGGTGACGCTGCTGAACCGGCGGTTGCCCACCGGGGTGGCGGTGGCCATGTGCCTTGCCTCGGGCTGGGCCGTGGTGATCGGCGGGCGCGACCTGATGGGCGCGCTGCCGCTGTCGGTGACCGTTCTGATGGTTGTGGGCGGGGTGCTGTATTCCGCCGGGACGCCGTTTCTGCTGGCCTCGCGGCTGCGGTTTCACAACACCATCTGGCATTCCATGGTGGTGGCCGCCTCTATCGTGTTCTTCGTGGCGGTGTTTTTGTGCGCCGCCATGCCGGGCGTCGTGGTGGCGGCGAACTGACCGGGGCCAAACGCCCTTGAAAAAGGGCGTTGCAACGATTTTCCAAAATCGTTGACCAAGCGCGTTGCAACGCGCTTGCAAGCCGCTTTACAGCGGCTTTGCCCGGTATCGGCGTCGGCGGCACATTCGGCGGCTGGCACCCCAACGCTGTTCATGGCACATCTGGGAAAACATCGCGACATGAGGGGGGCCGGAGATGGCCAGCACTTTCGGCAAGGGATGCCACCTGCATCTGATCGACGGATCGGCCTATATCTTTCGCGCCTTCCACGCGCTGCCGCCGCTGACGCGCAAATCCGACGGGCTGCCCATCGGGGCGGTTTCGGGCTTTTGCAACATGCTGCACCGCTATGTCGAGGGCAACACCGGCCCCGATGCGCCGACCCATGTGGCGGTGATCTTTGACAAGGGCAGCCACACCTTCCGCAACGACATGTACGATTTGTACAAGGCCAACCGTGAGGCGATGCCAGAGGATCTGCGCCCGCAGATTCCGCTGACCCGCCGCGCGACCGAGGCGTTCAACATTGCCTGCAAAGAGATCGAAGGCTTTGAGGCCGACGACATCATGGCCACGCTGGCCTGCCGCGCGCGTGAGGCCGGTGGTCGGGTGACGATCCTGTCGTCAGACAAGGATCTGATGCAGCTTGTGGGCGACGGCGTGGAAATGCTGGACCCGATGAAGAACAAGCGCATCGACCGCGACGGGGTGATGGAAAAATTTGGCGTCGGCCCGGAACGGGTGGTGGATGTGCAGGCCTTGGCCGGGGATTCCGTCGACAACGTGCCGGGCGCGCCGGGCATCGGGATCAAGACGGCGGCGTTGTTGATCAACGAATTCGGATCGCTTGAGGAATTGCTGGACCGCGCCGAAGAGATCAAGCAGCCCAAGCGCCGCCAGACCCTGATCGAAAAGCGCGACCAGATCGAACTGTCGAAAAAGCTGGTGCAACTGGATGAGGGCATGGACCTGCCCTTTACGCTGGACGATCTTGAGGTGCGCGACCCGGTGCCGGAGGATCTGCTGGGCTTCCTGTCAGAGATGGAGTTCCGCACCCTGACCAAGCGGATTGCCGATGGTCTGGGCGTTGCGGCGCCGGTGATGCCCGACACCACGCCCGAGGGGGCAAATCCGCGCAACGAAGACCCGGATTGGCCCGCCATCGACCCCGACCGCTATGAAACGGTCGGCGATCTGGCGGCTTTGCAAAAATGGATCGACCGCGCGCAGGAGCGCGGCACTCTGGCGTTCGACACCGAAACGACGGGCCTGAATGAGATGACCTGCGATCTGGTGGGGATCTCATTGTGTATTGATCCGGGGCAGGCCTGTTACATCCCGCTGCTGCACCGGGCCGAGTCCGGTGAGGGGCTGTTCGGGTCGGATGAACTGGCCGAGGGGCAGATTCCGCTGGACGATGCGCTGGCCGCGCTGAAGCCGCTGCTGGAGGACCCGGCGGTGATGAAGATCGGCCAGAACATGAAGTACGACGCCAAGGTCATGGCGCGCTACGGGGTGCAGATCGCGCCGATAGATGACACCATGCTGATGTCCTACGCGATGAATTCCGGCCTGCACAATCACGGCATGGACACGCTGGCCGAGCGTTACCTGAGCCACACGCCGATCCCGATCAAGGAGATCATTGGCAGCGGCAAGAGCCAGATCACCTTTGACAAGGTGCCCATCGACAAGGCGACGCGCTATGCGGCCGAGGATGCGGATGTGACCCTGCGGCTGGCGCGGGTGTTCAAGCCGCAACTGCATGTGGCCCGCGTGACGCGGGTGTATGAGGGGCTGGAGCGCCCGCTGGTGCCGGTGCTGGCGCAGATGGAGATGACCGGCATCAAGGTGGATCGCAACGTGCTGTCGCGGATGTCCAGCGTCTTTGCCCAGAAGATGGCGCAGCTGGAAGAAGAGATTCACGGGTTGGCGGGGGAAACGTTCAACGTCGGCTCTCCGGCGCAACTGGGCGATATCCTGTTTGACAAGATGAGCCTTGAGGGCGGCAAGCGCGGCAAGAACGGCAAATACTCCACCGGCGCGGATGTGCTGGAGGATCTGGCGACCGAACATGAACTGCCGCGCCGGGTGCTGGACTGGCGGCAGGTGTCCAAGCTGAAATCGACCTACACGGACGCGCTTCAGGAACACATCAACCCGGACACCGGGCGGGTGCACACCTCCTATTCCATCGCCGGGGCGAACACCGGGCGGCTGGCCTCCAACGATCCGAACTTGCAGAACATTCCGGTGCGGTCAGAGGAAGGGCGGCGCATCCGCACGGCGTTCATCGCGCCCGAGGGGCATGTGCTGGTGTCGCTGGACTACAGCCAGATCGAGTTGCGGATTCTGGCGCAGATGGCCGATATCGACGCGCTGAAACAGGCGTTCCGCGAGGGGCAGGACATTCACGCGATGACAGCGTCCGAGATGTTCAACGTGCCTTTGGATGAGATGACGCCGGACATCCGGCGGCAGGCCAAGGCGATCAACTTTGGTGTGATTTACGGGATTTCGGGGTTCGGTCTGGCGCGCAACCTGCGGATTCCGCGGGCCGAGGCGCAGGGGTTCATTGACCGGTACTTTGAGCGGTTCCCCGGTATTCGGTCCTATATGGACGCGACGGTCGAGTTCGCCAAGGAACACAAGCGGGTGGAGACGCTGTTCGGGCGGCAGATCCACACGCCCGAGATCGCCGCCAAGGGGCCGCGCGCGGGCTTTGCCAAACGCGCCGCGATCAACGCGCCGATTCAGGGCACCGCCGCCGATATCATCCGGCGCGCGATGATCCGCATGCCTGAGGCGATCAAGGGGCTGCCCGCCAAGATGCTGTTGCAGGTCCACGATGAACTGCTGTTCGAGGTCGAGAAGGGCGCGGTGGACGACCTGATCGGCGTCGCGCGCGGGATCATGGAAGGTGCCTGTGAGCCGGTGCTGAAACTGGACGTGCCGCTGGTGGTGGATGCCGGTCAGGGCGCCAATTGGGCCGAGGCGCACTAGCCGCGGTCAGCCCGGCGGCTCCGGCGGGGCCCGCACCAGACCGCGCCCGCAATCGATGTAGGAGGCACGCGGGCTGAGCGGGTCCTGCGTGGCGGTGCGGATCAGTTTTCCGGCCAGTGTCTGCGCCGTCACCGCCGCGCCGTCACGGCGCATCGTTTCGACCCAGAGCGCGGCAATCCCAACCGCATGGGCCAGCCCCATCGAACTGCCGTTCAGCGTGCGCAGCCCGCCCCCCAGCCCGGCTGAGATGATGCCGACGCCGGGGGCCACCAGCGCGGCACCGGCATTGGTGAACGGGGCGGGGGACAGCCCGTCCTCATCGGGACCGCAGGCCCCGATGGCCATTACGCCCGCGGCGCAGGCCGGGGCAGAGGGGCCGGTTTCAAACTCCGGGGCGATGGTGCGCAGGCAGTCATTGCCCACCGCCCCCAGTAACAGCGGCACCTGACCGCGACCGATCATCTGCAACAGCATCTCGCAAATCCGCAGGTTGCCGCGATAGGCATGCACGGCGGCCATGGTCGCCTGCGCCGCCGGATAGCCTTCGCCGATCAACGTCTCTATCTGCGCGGGCGTGTCGAAAGCCAGCGCAAAACCGATGATGTCGGCCTTGCCGCGCAAGGCCCAAAGCACCGCGCGCAGGAAATCCTCAGAGCGCCCATGGCCGTTGTCGGCCAGCGCCTTGCCGACCAGCAGATCGGTGACGCCGCGCGCCACGCCGATCCGCCTGCCGCCCAGATCGCGCCCCAGAACCGTGGCGGCGATATGGGTGCCATGGCCATTGGCATCGGCAATGCCAGTGCCGGCAAAATCGCGCGCCTTGACCGTGACCCCGGCAAAGGCGGGGTGCCGCGCCTCTATGCCGGTATCGAGAAGGGCGACCCGCACACCCGCACCGCTGACCGGCGTGCTATCCGCCCCCGTCGCGCGCAGACCCCAGCCGGGCACCGCATCGGCGGCGCGCAGTTCGTCCATCGGTTCGGGGGAGATCAACCGCGTCGGCATCGTGGGCTGGATGGTCAGCAGCGTGCGGTCCCCGGCGGCCTCGCGCAGTTCCCGTGGCGACAGGTCGGCGACCTCGATCTGCGGTCGGGCGGCGGCGTCCGGGTCTTCGGGGGCGATGCCGCTGGCCAGCGGCACCGAGGGGCGGCGCCAGTTTCGGGCCTTGTCGCGCAGAAGGATGTAACGCGTCATGAACCGCTCCGGACCGACCACCGCACCCTGCAAGGCTAGCGCCGGGGCGGTCGGATCGGAACGGGGATAGCGTGAATGCGCCGTGAAATCGCCATGAAATCAAGGTGAAATCAAGGTGAAAACCGACCGCCTGCGCGGCGGTCGGCGGTCTGCGCCCTGTGGCCCTAGATCAGCCCCTGTGCCCGGAACAGGTCTTGCAGGTTGGCCTCCGGGCGCGGGCCCATGTGGCTGATGACCTCACGCGCCGCAACGCTGCCCATGCGCGCGGCCAGTTCCATGTCCGCGCCGATGGCGAGACCATAGAGGAACCCGGCGGCGAACTGGTCGCCCGCGCCGGTGGCATCCACCGGCACGATCTTTTCGACTCCGACGTCGACGCGCGTGCCCTCACGCAGGACGGACACGCCGTCGCCGGACCGGGTGCAGACCACCAGCGGGCAGATCGCACCCACGGCGCGCAGATCGGCCTCAAGGTCATCGTTCTGATACAGCGAGCGGATCTCGGCCTCATTGCCGATGACAAAATCCATCTCGTTCTCGATCAGGGTCAGGAAATCGGCGCGGTGACGTTCGACGCAGAACGGGTCAGAGATGGCGATGCCGGGCTTGCCGCCTGCGGCCTTGCAGGCGCGCGCGGCCTTCAGAAACGCCTCTTTGCCCTTGTCCTTGTCAAACAGATAGCCCTCAAGGAACAGGATTTCGGCCTCGCCCGCCACGTCCTCGGACACGTCGTCGGTGCCCAGTTCGGCGGAAATACCCAGATAGGTGTTCATTGAACGCTCGCCATCGGGCGAGACAAAGATCATGCTGCGCGAGGTGGGCAACTCGCCGCCCGCGACAGGCGGGTTGACGAAATCGGTGCCGTCCTTGGCCATGGCGTCGGCATAGAACCGGCCCAAAGCGTCGTCATGCACCCGTCCGATAAAGGCGGTGCGCAGGCCAAGGTTGCCGATCCCGGCCAGCGTGTTGGCGACCGATCCGCCCGGTGCCTCGATCCGGCTTTCCATCGCGCCGTACAGCGTCTCGGCCCGGTCCCGTTCGACCAGTTGCATGATGCCTTTCTGGATGCCCATGTGATCAAGGAAGGTATCCTCGGAGCGGGTCAGAACGTCGACGATGGCGTTGCCGATACCGACAACCTGATACTTTTTCATACTGTCTTTTCCTCGAAGGGGCAGAGGTCGTTGATGAGGCAGGCCTTGCACTTGGGTTTGCGCGCCACGCAGATATAGCGCCCGTGCAGGATCAGCCAGTGATGGGCGTGCTGCTGGAAATCGACCGGGATATTGTCCTCGATCGCGCGTTCCACGGCGACGACATCCTTGCCCGGACAGATGCCGGTGCGGTTGCCGATGCGAAAGATATGGGTGTCCACCGCCTGCGCCGGATAGCGCCACCACATGTTCAGCACCACATTGGCGGTCTTGCGGCCGACGCCCGGCAGGCTTTCCAGTGCGGCGCGGGAATTGGGCACCTCGCCGCCGTAGTCGTCCACAAGGATGCGCGCCATCTTGATGACGTTCCTGGCCTTGTTGCGGAACAGGCCGATGGTCTTGATGTGCTCGATCACACCCTCTTCGCCAAGGGCCAGCATCCTGGCGGGCGTGTCGGCGATCTGGAACAGCTTTTCGGTGGCCTTGTTGACACCGGCGTCGGTGGCCTGTGCCGACAACGCCACCGCCACCACCAGCGTATAGGCGTTGGTGTGGTTCAACTCACCCTTGGGTTCGGGTTCCGACGCCTGAAAGCGGTCAAAGATCTCGCGGATCGTGTGATAGTCAAGCTGCTTGGCCATGACCGTCCTAATGCCCAGAACGCGCCGCTGCCGCAAGCCCCGCGCGCCGGCTTCTTCTCTGTCCAAATACCCCCGAAAGAGGCGCGCGCGCGGCCGGGGGGGCGTCTATGCGCAATAATCGGATCGTCCGCGCCGTCCGGCCAAGTTATGACTGGACCCAAGGAGACCGACGATGCCCGACGACAAAACCGACAGTTATCATTTTCAGGTCATGGGCCGCGCCATTCAGGTTGTCGACCGGCTGGGCCCGCAGGCGACGCTGGACCAGATCGCGGCAGAGATGGGCATGAGTGCGGCGCATTTTCAGCGGCTGTTCAGCCAATGGGCCGGGGTTTCGCCCAAGCGGTATCAGCAATATCTGACGCTGGGCCACGCCAAGGCGCTGCTGGCCAATCGCTTTACCACGCTGGAGACGGCGCTGGCCACCGGGCTGTCCGGCGGCGGGCGGCTGCATGACCTGTTTGTGCGCTGGGAGGCGATGAGCCCCGGCGACTATGCCCGCGCCGGGGAGGGTCAGATAATCTATTGGGGCCGCTTTGACAGCCCCTTTGGTCCGGCGCTGGTCATGGGCACTGACAAGGGGCTGTGCGGCATCGCCTTTTCGGCGGAAACCACCGAAGCGGCGGCGATGCAGGATCTGGTGAGCCGCTGGCCCAAGGCAGAGTTTGTCGAGGCCCCGGACCGGCTGCGCCCTTGGGTGCAGGCCGCCTTTGGCGTCAAGGCAGAGGGGCCGGTGCCGCTGTACATGATTGGCGCGCCGTTTCAGATCAAGGTCTGGGAGGCCCTGATGCAGATCCCCTCGGGCCATGTCACCACCTATTCGGAGATCGCGCAGGCCATCGATCATCCCAAGGCGGTGCGCGCCGTCGGCACGGCGGTGGGGCGCAACCCGATCAGCTACCTGATCCCCTGCCACCGGGCGCTGCGCAAATCGGGCGGGCTGGGCGGCTATCACTGGGGGATTCCGGTCAAGCGGGCGATCCTTGCATGGGAAGCGGCGCGGCTGGAGGCTTGAAGGGTTAAGTATCGGTAAACGCGGCATGTTTCGCGCGCGAAACAGAAATGTCGTGAGGTCATGGGCGGAGCTTTGCCGATTTTCCCGGTGACAAGGCTGGGCGTTTGGCGGATGTTATTGCATATCGGCAGTGAAAGACCCCAAGCAATCGGGGCAAACATCAAAAGAGGCTCATCATGATCCGGGCGAAATCCCCCATTCTTCTTTCCGTCGTGGCCGTTATCGGCCTCAGCGCCTGCACCACCGGCCCGATGGTCAGCGACAACGACCCCAACAAAAAAGCCAAGCAGGGCGCCTTGCTCGGTGCGTTGGGCGGGGCCGTCGCAGGCCGTCTTGCGGGCGGCAGCGATGTCGGTGAACGCAACCGCGCCACCGTGGCCGGGGCGCTGGTCGGGGCCGGTGTCGGGGCCGCCATCGGCAACCAGCTGGACAAGCAAGAGGCTGAGCTGCGTCAGCAACTGGGCGACAGCGCGACGATCCGCAACACCGGCGACCGTCTGATCGTCACCATGCCGCAGGACATCCTGTTCGCCACCGACAGCGCGCAACTGCGCTCGACGCTGGTGTCGGATCTGCGCGATGTGGGTCAGTCGCTGCTGGCGTACCCGAACACCACCTCGCAGGTGATCGGTCACACCGACAGCGACGGCACGGCGGCCTACAATCAGGACCTGTCGCAGCGTCGCGCGCAGGCGGTGGCCAATGTGCTGCTGTCCGAAGGCGTGCCGCGCAGCCGCATCTCTGTCATCGGGCGCGGTGAGGATCAGCCGATCGCGTCGAACTTGACCGCCGAGGGCAAGGCCCAGAACCGCCGGGTCGAGATCGTGATCCTGCCCAACGGCTGAGTGGATCGACCGGGCCAAACGAAGACCCGCACTCGCAAATCAAAGCGCCGCGCCTTGTCGCGGCGCTTTTTTATTGTAGGTCGGGGTAAACCAGAACGGAGACAACCGATGAGTGACATGACACTGGTGGGCCTGTGCGGATCGCTGCGCGCCGAGTCGAGCAACCGAAAACTGATGTTCGAGGCCGCCCGCCTGTTCGCGCCAAAGAGTTTCGCCGAGATCGACCTGCGGTTTCCCCTCTACGATCAGGACTTGCAGGACGCCGAGGGCATCCCGGCGGCGGTGCAACAGGCCGCTGACCGGATCGCGGCGGCGGATGCGGTGCTGGTGGTGACGCCGGAGTACAACAAGGGCCTGTCGGGGGTTCTGAAAAACGCGCTCGACTGGATTTCACGCACCGAGGACAAGCCGTGGCGGGACAAGCCCGTGGCGCTGATGTCGGCGGCGGCGGGCCGTGCCGGCGGCGAGCGGGCGCAAAACATGGCGCGTCTGTGCCTGAACCCGTTCCGGCCGCGTCTGCTGACCGGCCCCGAGGTCATGCTGGCGCAAAGCCGCAAGCGGTTCGATGACGATGGCCGCCTGAACGACGATCAGGCGCGGGGGTTGCTGCAAGAGCTGATGGACGAATTGCGCGCCGATGTGCGGCGGATGGCGGGCTGAGCCGCGCTCAGACCCGGATAATCGCGCGACTGGACGGCGGGCGGCGGGGCTGGAATAACCCGCGCAAGTCACAGGAGAAGCCCATGCAGACTGGCGTGCAGGCCGAGAGTCGTCAAACCGATGTAATGGACCCGGACCGGGCAAATGCGCTGGCGGTTGCGCTGGGTCTGGGGCGGGGGGTGGACGCGGGCGATGCCCTGCCGCCGTTCTTTCACCAGATCTATTTCTGGGAGGCACAGCCGCCCGGCCTGCTGGGCCGCGACGGGCACCCCAGGGTGGGCACCGGGCTGATCCCGGATCTTGGCCTGCCCCGGCGCATGTGGGCCGGTGGGGCGCTGCATTTCCACGCCCGGTTGCGCGCGGGCCATATGGCGGAGAAACGCTCTCGGGTGGCGGATGTGACGCTGAAACAGGGGCGCAGCGGGCCGCTGGGCTTTGTCACGCTGGCGCATGAGATCTGGCAGGGCGGGCAGCTTTGCCTGACCGAACGGCAGGATCTGGTCTACCGCGAAGACGCAGCGCCAGAGGCGGAGGCCCCGATCCCGCCCATGGCCCGCAACGACGAAGAAACCCGCCGCGCGATGGCGTTTTCCACGACGCTGCTGTTTCGCTATTCGGCGCTGACCTTCAACGGCCACCGCATTCACTATGACATTGACTATGCGCGCGCGGTCGAAGGCTACGGCGGGCTGGTGGTGCATGGCCCGCTGTTGGCGCAGGGGCTGCTGCTGATGGCCGAGGACGCAGCGCCGGTGCGTGCCTTCACGTTCCGCGCCACCGCGCCCCTGATGCATGACGAGGCGGCGACGCTGTGCCGGTGCGGGCAGGACATGTGGGTGCGCGGACCGGACGGGCGGCAATGTATGGTCGCGACCGTCGAACACTGAACCGAGGTGGGCCGGAGGGGCGCTGCCTAGCAGCCGGTGCCGCGCAGCACCACGCGCACGGTCTTGAACAGCACCCGCAGGTCGTTGAGCAGCGAAAGCTGTTCCAGATAGGCAGTGTCGAACCCGGCGCGCTGGGCAAACGAGCTTTCGTTGCGCACCGACACCTGCCAATAGCCGGTGATCCCCGGACGCATGGCGTAATAGGCGGTGCCGGGATAGATATCCCGCTGGCAGGGCATCATCGGGCGCGGGCCGACCAGCGACATGTCGCCCTTGAGCACGTTGAACAATTGCGGCAGTTCATCAATCGAGGTCTTCCGGATCAGCCGCCCGATGCGGGTGATCCGCGGGTCGTGGCGCAGTTTCTGGGTGCGATCCCATTCGGCGCGCGCCGCCGGGTTGACAGCCAGATAGTCGTTCAGCCGCGTGTCGGCGTCCGGCACCATGCTGCGCAATTTCCAGATGTTGAAGCTGCGCCCGTTGCGGCCCAGCCGTTTCTGGAAATAGAACGGCGAATGCCCGTCACGGGCGATGATCAAAGCCACAAGACCGACGATCAGCAGGGTGGGCAGCGCCGCGACAAGCACCATGGCGATGTCCAGGGTGCGTTTGAACAGGTCACGATACAGGGTTGGCCCGGAGCGGACGGTTAGGGCCTCTGTGATCAGCTTTTCAATCCGAGCCGATGGCAGCGGCTGGCGCAGATGCATTGTCACGATGACCTCCTGACGTCATGCGTTGACGAGAGCATGGATAAGCGCGCCGATGCGTCTTGAGATCAGGACATAGCTACGCCATGGCACGCAATTCGCGTGTCCCCCCGGAAGGCGGATGGGCCGAAGCCCGGAACAATGTCACTGGATCTTATGTCGCAGATACCGCCGCAAACTTAACCAGATACCCCCAAAGTGGAAGCACCAACCCCCAAGTGCCGTGTTAAACAGAATGGGTCCAAAATGAGGCGGACGCATTCGTCAAACAGGTTATGGCGCGCTTGGGGTGGCTCCGTCAATGAGCGTGACGGCGCACAACTTAAAGGTGAAAATCGCGCGACAGGCGAAGGTTGCACGACGTGCCGTCGGCGCGGCGGGACCGCGACGGATTGGGTTTGGCCTGTGCCGGATGTGCGCGTTTTTGAGAGTCGGACAGCGGGGTCCGACCGCCGCGCGGCGGCCTTGGCGCGGTCAGGAGTCGTGAAACAATTCTCCCAAAACATTTCGAAAATTGTTTCCGGTTCAGGGACAGTTCTTAATAAATCGCAAAACAATGTCTGAAGGCGGTTCGATTACATCGGCGGTTCCCCGCGCATGAATGGGCTGGATTGAGCGTCGGAAACAATAACCGGCAAGAGTCCGCTTGGTCGGCCCTCTGTTTCGAGCGCAGAATCGCACATTGACGCCCAATGCGGCGGCGGGATGACCTTACGGAATGCTGTCAGGGAGAGATCGACGCCACGACAATCCTAAGGGGAATTGCTCAGTTCACGGAATGTTTCAAAAGTGAGTAAAACGCGAGCGAGTGGTCATAATCCCGCCCGAATCGGGTCATGATCGTGTCACCGATTCGCCCAATGTCGCCGCTGATATGCCGCATTTTGGCCATCAACCCGCAAATTGTGGCCAGACGGCGGCGCAGGGCAGAGTTGAAAGCGGGCGGGGGCGCGGATATGTCGGGCCGGAAAGCAGGCGCGGCAAAAAAGGGCGGATCGTGACGAATTATCTGTATCAGGGCGATTTGCCGGACGATCTGGATCTTGGGCCGGTGGTGGCCATCGACTGTGAGACCATGGGCCTGAACCCGCACCGGGACCGGCTGTGCCTCGTGCAACTGTCGGGGGGCGACGGCAACGCGCATCTGGTGCAGGTCGCCAAGGGCCAGACCGAAGCGCCGAACCTCGCGCGGCTGCTGACCGACCCGGAGGTGCTGAAGCTGTTTCATTTCGGGCGGTTCGACATCGCGGCCATGTATCATGCCTTTGGCGCGCTGGCGGCACCGGTCTATTGCACCAAGATCGCCAGCCGTCTGGTCCGGACCTATACCGACCGGCACGGGCTGAAGGCGCTGACACAGGAACTGCTGAGCGTCGACATCTCCAAGCAACAGCAGTCCAGCGACTGGGGCGCGGCCGAGCTGACCGATGCGCAACAGGACTATGCCGCCTCTGACGTGCTGTACCTGCACCGCCTGCGCACCGCACTGAACGGGATGCTGGAGCGTGAAGGACGGCTTGAGATCGCGCAGTCCTGTTTCGGCTTTCTGCCGACCCGCGCGATCCTTGACCTTGAGGGATGGCCGGACACCGACATCTTTGCACACGCCTGAGCCGGGGTAGGCCATGAGACGGGGCGACGGACTGTATTCACGGGTGATCGCCTGGCTGAAGATCCTGCTGCCGCTTGCCGCCCTTGCCATGCTGTCGACGCTGTTTCTGCTGTCGCGGTCGACGGAGCCGTTGCAGAACATCCCCTTTGTCGAGGAGTTGCAAAAAAGCGCCGCCGACGAACGGGTCAGCGCGCCGTTTTTCGCCGGAACGACGCCACGGGGCGACGTGCTGAGCGTGACCGCCAAAAGCGTGCGGCCCTTGGACGGCGGCCAGATCCGCGCCGATGACCTTGCCGCGCGGATGCGGCTGTCGGATGGCAGCGAGATCCTTGTGGATGCCGTCGAGGCCACGCTGAACGACGGCGACGGGCAGGCGATGATGCAGGGCGGGGTGCGGATCGAAAGCTCGCAGGGGTATGTGCTGCGGACCGAGGGGCTGGTGTCCAGCCTTGACCGGATCGAGGCCGAGAGCCTTGGACCCGTGCAGGGGGACGGGCCGCTGGGCCGTTTTGAGGCGGGACATCTGCGGATTGCCCCGGACGGCGACGACGGCGCGGTGCAATTGATGTTTTCCGGCGGCGTAAAGCTGGTATATCAACCGCCAGAACAAGAAAGTGCTGCCGAATGATCCGTTGTCTGTCTGTCGCCGTCCTGTTGTCCCTCGCGCCGCTGGGCGTTGCCGCACAAGGGGCGGAGGTGGCGTTCGGCGGATTGCAGCAGGATACCAGCGCCCCGGTCGAGGTGACCGCCGACGCGCTGCGGGTGAACCAGTCGGACGGCACCGCGCTTTATACCGGCAATGTGTTGATCGCGCAGGGCCAGATGCGGCTTGCCGCGCCACGGGTGCTGGTGGTCTATGCCCAGCAGGCCGGGCGGATCAAACGCATGGAGGCCACCGGCGGCGTGACGCTGGTCAGCGGCTCTGAGGCGGCAGAGGCGCAGCGCGCCGATTACGACATCGAGGGTGGCAAGGTCATCATGTCGGGCAACGTCCTGTTGACGCAGGGCCCCAGCGCCCTGACGGCGGAGCGCATGGTTGTCGACCTGAGAGACGGCACCGCGCAGATGACGGGCCGCGTGCGCACCGTGTTGCAGCAAAGCCCGGACGGCACCGCACCGCAGGGGCAACCGTAGTGGCGCGTCCTGACCTGAGCGTGACCGAGGGCGACAGCGGCCTTCGGGTCAAGCACCTGCGCAAGAGCTATCGCAAACGGGTGGTGATCCGCGACGTGAGTCTGCGGGTGGATCGCGGCGAAGTGGCGGCGTTGCTGGGGCCAAACGGATCGGGCAAGACGACGTCGTTTTACGCGATTGCGGGGCTGGTGAATCCCGAAGGCGGGCAAGTCCTGATTGACGGGCACGACGCGACCTTTCTGCCGATGTACCGCCGCGCGCGTCTTGGCATCGGCTATCTGCCGCAGGAAATGTCGATCTTTCGCGGGTTGAGTGTCGAGGACAACATCGGCGCGGTGCTGGATATCGCCGAAAAGAACGTCCACCGCCGCCGGGAACGTCTGGAGGAACTGCTGGGCGAATTTTCGATTGAACACCTGCGCCGCGCCCCGGCGCTGGCCCTGTCGGGCGGTGAGCGGCGGCGGGTCGAGATCGCGCGCTGTCTTGCGGCCAACCCCAAGTATCTGCTGCTGGATGAACCTTTTGCCGGGGTCGATCCGATCAGCGTGGGCGACATCCGCCACCTTGTGTCCGATCTCAAGACGCGGGGCATCGGCGTGCTGATCACCGATCACAACGTCCGCGAAACGCTGGAGATCGTCGACCGCGCCTATATCCTGCACGACGGTCAGGTACTGATGTCCGGCACACCAGAGGAAGTTGTCCAGAATGAAAACGTGCGCCGGGTCTATCTGGGCGAAAACTTTCGCTTTGGTTAGAACCGAAGGATGCTGACCCTAAGCGTCTGTGGGTGCAGACAAAGGTGGTCAGCAACACTTTGTCGCCAGATGTCGTGGTTTCCCGTAGCGGTTTCCATTGACAGCACCGGCGGTTTCCAAGTCAAATATCACTATGGTGCTTTGTAACGCGGCATGGCGACTTTGCGGGCTCCTCGGTTCCGAGGCTCTCTGCACGCATTCCGCGGCAATGCGCCTTCCCTGAACCTGTGACGTCGCGGCGGGGCCCGGTCCCCGTGTCGGCGTTCGGGTGCATAAGAAAAGGACAAATGATGCGCTATCAGATCACGGGAAAACACATCGACATCGGCGAGGCACTTCAGGTGCATGTCACAACCGAACTGGGCAGCGTGCTGGACAAGTACGGTCAGCGCCCGACCGACGCGACGGTGGTTTTCTCGAAGGCGGCTCATGAATATCATTGCGAAGCGATCGTTCACCTGTCGAGCGGGCTGAACGCGGCCGCAAAGGGAAGTGCGACTGAAATTTATGCGGCGTTCGAGTCCTGCGCCGAAAAAATGGACAAACAGCTCCGCCGGTACAAGCGCCGGTTGAAGGACCATCACAAGGACCGGCCCGACCCGGTTGAACATTTTGGGGCAGCCTCGTATATCCTCGCCACCGAAGCGGATTCGGGGGACAACGAGCCCGAGACGCTTCAGCCGATGATCGTGGCGGAGATGCAAACACAGATCCCGTCGCTGTCGGTTGGGGAGGCCGTGATGCAGATGGAACTGGCAGGTGCGCCGGTCCTTGTGTTCCGAAACGAAAAGAAGGATGGCGTGAACGTCGTATACCGGCGGGATGATGGCAACATCGGCTGGATCGATCCATAAGGATCACCCCACCGGACCCCGATCCGCGCGACGAATGCGCCTCAGACACAGGCAAGACCCATGAAGTTTGTCGATCTCATCAAGCCGACTGCTGTGAAAGTCGTATCCGCGACCTCCAGCAAGAAACGCCTGTTGCATGATGTCTCTGACCTTGCTGAAAGCGCCTATGGCCTCAGCGCGCCGCGTATCCTTGAGGCGTTGATGGAGCGTGAGGCTTTGGGGCCGACAGGTGTCGGCCACGGTGTCGCGCTGCCGCATGCGCGGATCAACGGGGTGGACGCGGTGACCGGGGTTTTCATCCTGCTGGAACGGCCCATCGACTTTGACTCGGTCGATCGGCAGCCGGTGGATATCGTCTTTGGGCTGTTCGCGCCGGAAGAGGCCGGGGTTGAACATCTCAAGGCGCTGGCCCTTGTGTCGCGCAGCCTGCGCAACCCCGGTCTGTGCGCCAAGCTGCGGGCGAATCCGGTGCCGGCCACGCTGTATACCATCCTGACCGCCGCCGAGGCCGAAAAGGCCGCCTGAGGCATCGGGGCCACAGCGCCCCACAGGTCTGGAATTCCCCCGTTGGCGTCCCGGCGCCAGCGGGGTATCCATCCGCCACACAGTCACACCCGATAACAGTCACACCCGATATCAGAGGAGGGCCGCAGATGACCGCTATTCATATTGACGCCATTTCCTCGGATCGTCGGGGCCGCTGACCGTTCCGCCCTGCGGGGCGCTTTTCCAGCCCATCTGACGATCCGTCTTGCGGCCTTTCGGCCGCTCATCTCTGCATGAGAAAGACGGAGCTATGGGCAATTTTCCCATTCAGACACCGGTGCGTGTCGCTGAATTCTATTCTGACGACGCCTGGATCGAAGGCCGGGCGGTCGATCAATTGCGTGAGGTTGCGGGCTGGCCCGGCATGCGCGCCGTGGCGGGCTTTCCCGACCTGCATCCGGGCCGCTTTGGCCCGGTGGGCGGGGCGTTTCTGGCCGACCGGATTTACCCGCAACTCATCGGCCCGGACATCGGCTGTGGCATGGCGCTGTTCCGGCTGGATCTGCCGCGCCGCAAGCTGAAGCTGGACAAGGCCGCGCGTCGGCTGGAGGCGCTTGAGACAGGCGTGGACGCCGACACCGGGGCCGCCGCGCTGTCCGGCACCCGCGCCGTGCAACTGGATGTTTGCGGGCTGGGCACGCTGGGTGGCGGCAACCATTTCTGCGAGGTGCAGGTGGTCGACAAGATCGCGGATGCCGCCACGGCCTCCGGTTTGGGGTTGCAGGCGGGCGACCTCTGCCTGCTGGTCCATACCGGGTCGCGCGGGCAGGGCGCGGGTGTGTTCACCGGCATCAGTGACACCTGGGCCGAGGGCTTTTTGCCGGGCAGCGACGCGGCGGAGGCCTATGTGGCCTTGCACGACGCGGCGCAGGTCTGGGCGCGGGTGAACCGGGCGCTGATCGCCGGGCGGGCGGCAGAGGCGCTGCGCTGTGAGGCGCGGCTGATCTGCGACGCGCCGCACAACCATCTGGAACGGCGGCCCGATGGCTGGCTGCACCGCAAGGGGGCCGCTGCCCCGGACCGGGGGTTGGCCCCGCTGGCCGGATCGCGCGACAGCCTCAGCTATCTGATGGCGGTGCCGGAAGGCCCGCCAGAGGCGCTGGGCTCTGTCTCGCACGGGGCCGGGCGGCGGTATGACCGCGCGGCAATGCACGGGCGCATCCGGCGGGTGAAATCGGAACTGGAGGCGATGCGCAAGACCCGCTTTGGCGGGCGGGTGATCTGTGCCGACCGCGATCTGCTGATCGAAGAGGCGGGCAGTGCCTACAAGGATGCGGGTGCCGTGCTGCGCGATCTCGAAGCCTTTGGCCTTGCCCATGCGGTGGCGGCCTTTGCGCCGTTGCTCACCTTCAAGACCAGCAAGGGAGGCCGGGGATGACGACGCTGTTGATCTCCAGCGGGAATGGCCCCGGAGAGTGCCAGCAGGCCGTTGGCCATGTGCTGGCGCGCATGTCGCAAGAGGCGGCAGAGCGGGGTGTTGCGCTGGATCTGGTCTGCCGCGCGGGCCGTCACGGGCCGGTCTCTGCGGTGGCGGTGCTGTCGGGGCGGCGCGCCGGTGAACTGGCCACGCGCTGGCACGGCGCGCTGCTGTGGCGCTGTGCCAGCACGCTGCGACCCAAACACAGGCGCAAAAGCTGGTTTGTGCAGGTGTTCCGCCTGCCGGATGCGGCGGGCGGTGCGGCGATCGACCCGCGCGCGGTCGAGATGGTTGCGATCCGCGCCGGCGGTCCGGGTGGCCAGCACCAGAACAAGACCTCCAGCGCGATCCGCGCGCGCTGGGGGGATTATGCGGTGGTGGTGCGGGACGAACGCTCGCAACATCAGAACCGGCGGCTGGCGTTGGCGCGCCTTCAGGCGCTGGCCGATGCCGATGCCGCCGAAGCGCAGGCCACCCGCGACGGGCAGGCGCATTGGTTGCATCATCAGGTGCAGCGCGGCGCACCGGTCCGGACCTTTGACGGGCCGGATTTTGTCGAACGGGGCGGCGGGTAGCTTAGGCCCAGTCGTCGAAGCCGAACATCACGTAATCGCGCTGATAGGCCTCGCGCCCCAGCGCCTCGATCTGGTTGTCGTAGATTTCGGCCAGCGAAAACGGCGCGCTGTTGGGGACGGCGACGGGGTCGGGCGGGTTCTGGTGCCCGACCTGTAGGGCGAGGGCGGGCAGGTATGCCTCCATCTCTTCCTCACGGACGATCATGTCCGGCAGGGTGAATTCGGCCATCCCCTCAAGGCACTGGGCCTGCGTGGCCCAGTGGCCATCGACACGCAGCGCGGTCTGGCCGTTGAGGTTGGCCCGGACCCACGACAGCCACGCGGTAAAGGCCTCACGGTGGGCATTCACGTCATAATCGGCCCCCGGCTCTCCCTCCGGGATGGGAAAGCTGTGGGCGCGGCGCAGTACCTTGCGGATGCCCGGAAAACTGCCCTTTTCCGTGGTCAGGATCTTGGAGCAAAAGGCATCATGCGCGCGCGCCAGCGGGTGCCGGATCACGGTAAAGCTGCGGTGGCCGGGGCGGTCGCGTTTCCAGCCGCGCAATGACCCTTGGGTGAACTTGTCAGACAGCTTGCCCGGTTTGACACCGTCCAGCGCGGCCAGCCAGTGACGGACCGCCCGTTCCGGCCCCGACCGGATCGGCATGTACAGCAGCGGCGTCTCCTGCGCGGCCACATAGGTAGGGACCACCGGGCCGCGCCGGGGTTCAAAATTCGGCGTGCGCGACAGGTTGAACCGATCCAGCCGCGCCAGAGAGGCGGACATCTCGGCGTAGTTTTCGACCTTTTCCGCCGCCGGTTGCGGGTTCTGCCGTTTCAGCGCGGTGTTCAGGCTGTCCAGCCGCGCCGGAATCCCCAGCCATTGCGCCAGCCCGTTCATGACGGCGAGATCCTGTAGATCCTCATAAGCGACGTAAAAGGCGGTTTGCCCGCTGGTTTGCAGCGCACGCAGCAGAGTCACCTGAAAGTCCTGAAGGGCGGCCAGATGCGCCTCGAATTCCGCCGCGTCAAACCGCGCCTGCGCATCCTTGCGCCGCTTGACGTTGGTCAGTTTCCACTGGCCGGTCGCCTGGGCGATCTTTTTGCTGACATAGCTGTCGACCGGGTTCCGGGTCAGCACGATCTTGGCCACGCGCGGGTTCTCTAGCAGCGGTTCCAGCACGCGGGGGTCGTGGTCGTGAAAATAGCGAAACCCGCCCAGCCCCTCTGGCGTGCCGCTGCGAATGCGGTCCAGCAGGACGGCGGGATTAAGGTCACGCTCTTCCAGCGTGACATCAAGGATATGGTCGGTGTTCGGATAGCCGATGAAATGCGGGTTGAATGCCTCACCGTGGCAGGTCAGCCCGTCAAAGGCATTCAGGTTCGCCTCTAGGAAATTCGACCCGGTCCGCATCTCGGCAAAGATCACGAAACAATCGAAGGGCTGGGACATGGAGGATCATTTCCTGACGAGGTAAGGTTTTCGGGTTGTGCCGGGGCGGTTGTGCGGAACCGGGTCCACCGGGAAATCGCCCATCAGATAGGGGTGCATTCCCTGATTCTTGAGGTCTTGCAGGAACTGGCCAAAACCGGTCAGGTCCACCATGCGCGGCGCTTCGGCCAGACGGCGGGCGTTCTTTTGCCCGATCTCGTCGATCAGCGTTTGCAGCGGCTCCATCGGGGCCTCGATGAAATCGGCCATCGTCCATGTCCGGATGCGCGCCTTGGTGTCGGGCCTGCGCAATTCGTCCAGCATCGTGGCCTCTATCCGTTGCAGGCGCGCGGCCTCTGCCCGGATTTCCGCGAAGTCCGCCTTGGATTGATAGAGCGGCACCGCCCAGGCCCCAGAGATCACGCTGATTTGGGCATTCGGGTCCAGCGTCATGTGGCGCAGCACGGCCGGGTTATCCGATGGTCCGTATTGAAAGCACTGCCGCTCACCGCGCGTGTTCCAGAGAAGGTTTGTCAGAAACGCCTTGGGGTTCTCATCGCGTAACAGCGCATTGTTCGACAAGGCCCCGGCGACAACCGTTTCGCGCCCCGCAAATTCGGCCCGGTCGGGGGCATAGAGATGGCCGTGAACCTGCGCCCCGGTGGATTTGGCCAGCCACGCCTCAAACCCAAGGAACAAGTCGGCAAAGCCCTGAAAAACAGAGTATTTCCCGGCCGTCACCCCGTTTTCCCAGCCAAGGCGCGGGAACCGGCTTTGCATGTACAGGCCCGGGCGGCCCCGGGTCCGGCGGTCCACCGCCTTGGCAAAGATGCGGTCGATCTTGCCCGGGTTCGGTTCCTGCCGTTGCTGGGCGCTGTTGGGATCGGTCAGGAACGCCTCATAGAGGCGATTGGCGCGTGGCCATATCTTGCGCGCGACAAAGCAGTCCGACCGGCGCAGGAGTTGCAGGTGATCGTCATAGAAGATGTGCGGTTTGCCCTGAAAGTCGAACTTTGACAGGGTCAACGAGCGGCTTTCGATCTGGGTCGAATAGAGCCGCGCAAGGGTCTGGAAATAGCTTTCGTCCGGAATCCAGACGTGGCGGAAATAGCGGTCGTGGCGCGGGCGTTCCGGGTCTTTGAGGATGGCGGACAGGGTTTGGCGCGTCAGGCACCACCATTGGCTGCCCATATGTGGCGTCAGCCCGGCGGGGATACGGCGGGCATAGCCAACGGCGCGTTGCAGATCGACGAATTTATCGAACAGATAGCGGTGTTTGCGCCATGAGAACGGGAATTGCAGGGTAAAGCGTTCATGGTCCAGCCCGCCCACGGTCCACGGCACATCGGCGGTTGTCGCGCTTTCGATGAAATCGGTGCGCGGGCGGTCGGCAAGATAGTCGCGCAGCTCCGCCACCGGACGCAGCGGCAGACAGGACCCGGACGACAGGTAGACGTGGCGCACATCGGGAAAACGCTCCAGCATCAGTTCTGACGCGTCCTGACTGGCGGCGACCAATCCCCAAGTCCCCCATTCGCAGCGGTGGCGTTTGGAAAACAGCACATCGGGCAGATCGGCAAGCGTCTGTCTGAAGGCCCGGAAACGGTCCTTGGTTACCTTTTCGTCGACATGGATCACCACCGGACAGCCGCCGTGTGCCCAGTGCCGGGCGGCCTGTTCGGCGCGGTCAAAGGCGGTGTGGACCAGCATGACGACCCCCACGCTCATGCCCAGTTGCCTTTCGACATCAGGCCAAGGATCTCAAGCTGGCGCCAGTTGATGTATTTCTCGGACCATTTGCACCACAGGTCCGGGTTGTCCTTCACCGCCTCTGCATAGGCGATGTATTCGCGGCTGGCCCCGTAGTGCTGGCTGCGGCTCAGTTCTTCTTCGGCTTTTTCGGTGAAGGTCGACAGGAACTTGGTGTGTAAAAGGATGCCGCTGGCCTTTTCGCCGCCCCATTCGTCATAGACCTGATTCAGCCCGCGCGGCAGCAGGTTGTGGGTGGACGATACATAGGCATAGCGGCGGTCCCATTTCACCAGCGGCACCTTGTTCAGGGCTGGCGCAAGCTTGGGCTTGTCGGCAAAGAACACCCGCGCGCGCGGCCCGCCCTGAATCCACAGGTTGCCGAATTGCGGATTGCGCTGGATCGAATAATTGCCCGCGTCGAACCAGCTGGCAATTTCCAGCGGGTCCTGACCGGGGCGATAGGGGTGCAGGTCGATCCGCCCCTTGGGGTACATGTCCAGCAACATGGCCGAGAAGGATTTGATCGAAGAGGCATCCAGCCAGTCGGTCAGCGCGCTGAGCGGGCGGGTGTCGCAGAACGGATACAAAAAGAATTCATCCGGGTCGACGGTCAGCGCCCAATGGCCGTGCGCGTGTTGCATCAGCAGCCAGTTCAGCCAGTCGACGCCAAACCGCGCGCGTTTATAGCTCGCCCGCGTGGTCCAGACCGAAACGTCGGGCTGGTCCGCAAGGTAATTGAGCGAACCATCCGTGCTGTCGTTATCGACAAAGAAAAAGTGGTTCACGCCCATATTGCGATAATAACGCAGGAAATAGGGCAGGCGGATGCCTTCGTTACGCTGGGTCGAAAACAGCAGCACGTCCGATGGGCGGATCAGATCGGTACGGTTGGCAACCGGACGCAATTCACGCCGTTTGCGGAATGCGCGGATGCGCCAGCGTTTCCGCTGCATCCTGAGTCGGTATGCCTGCCATGCGCCCAAAGCGTTGCCTCTTGCCGCGCGCCGTGTCAGCGCCTGTTCCGGGTGTCGGCTATCAGGTCAGGGTTAAGACCGCCTTGAAATGCGCCTTCCATGAGGGAGGCGCAAAGCGCGGGGCCTGTTCCGCGCGGGTCTGACCTGACAGGTGGTCCGCAGCCATCCGGTTGATTTCTTTGCGCCAAAGATAGCGGTCGGAAACATTTGCGTAAACGGGAATGTCGCCCAGAACCTCGCGATATATCGGCAGATCGTTTACCAGAACCGGCACGTTCAGCGCCGCAGCCTCGACCGGGGGCAGGCCATAGCCCTCGGCGAGGCTGGGAAAGAGCAATCCGGCGGACCCCTGCAACAGGGCGGCGACCTGTCCGTCGTCCAGTCCGGGCAGTTCATGAACGCGGGGCGGGCGGGCATCGAGGCGCTCAAAAACGGCGTGATTTTCCCAGCCGCGGCTGCCGCAGATCAGCAGGTGGGCCTCGGGGATGTCGTCCCACAGATCCAGCAGCAGAGCATGGTTCTTGCGCGGCTCTATGGTGCCGAGGGTGACGAAATAGGGGGCGGTCCACGGCCCCTGCGGGGCCTTTGTCGGCTGGCAAAGGTCCAGACCCAGCGGGGCCGAGATCATGGGCGGCACGCGGTCCGGGGCCAGATGGCGCGCAAGATCGTCCTCTGTCTGGTGCGAGTTGCACAGGATCAGATCGGCGTGGCGTGCCGTCCGCATCAGGAAATGGCGGAACCGTTCGACCGTGCCGGGGCGCTGGTACTGCGGCAGGTCCAGCGGGATGGTGTCGTGGACAAAGACCGAAACGCGCGCGTCGAGGCCGCGCAGCGCCGAAAGCACTCGGTCGGTCAGGTTGGTGTGGCCGGTGTTCACATAGGTCAGGCCGCTGGGCAGATGGCGGCGCAGCATGGCCGACAGGCGCAGCGGCAGGCATCGCGCGACGCAGAGCCTGCGCAGGTCGGCCTCGGCCCGCGCGCGCATTGGGTCAAGCCCGCGCTTGATCCGCGACAGCCGGTCCGCCGGTCCCCAGTCCTGCGACAGCACCTTGTCGCGAAACGCGGCGCAGCCGGCGACGTCCAGCAGCACGTACCCAAGCGAGGTCCGTACCAGCCCCCACAACGGCCCGTGTCGCAACATATGGGACAGATAGGCAAATTCGACCCGGTCGACCCCGGTCAAAGGACGGCCCGCCCGGCTGGTCAGCCGGGTCAGGTCCAGCAGGCGGTTACGTTTCGTAATGTCCATTATTGTGCCAGCGCCACGCATCGGCGATCATCTGCGGCATGGTCGAGCGCTGCGGCTGCCATCCCAGTTCCTCGCTTGCGCGGGTCGAGCCGGAGACCAGTTTGGTGGCATCCCCGGCGCGGCGCGGGCCATCGGTGCAGGGCACCGCCAGATTGGTGACATGGCCCGCCGCCTCGATCACCTCACGCACGGAAAAGCCGCGCCCGGTGCCAAGGTTGAAGACCCGGCTGCCCTTGCTGTCCTGAAGCCATTTCAAGCCCAGCACATGCGCGTCCACCAGATCCATCACATGCACATAGTCGCGGATGCAGGTGCCGTCATCGGTGTCATAGTCGGTGCCATGCACCGTCAGGCCGGGGCGTTTGCCGTCAATCGCCTCCAGCATGACCGGGATCAGATGGGTTTCCGGGCGGTGATGTTCGCCCACCTCGCCCTCGGGGTCGGCGCCCGCGACGTTGAAATAGCGAAAGATCACCGATTTCAGACCGTGCGAGGCGCCGAAATCGCGCAGGATGTTTTCCACCGCGCGCTTGGAGGCGCCATAGGCGTTCAGCGGCACTTGCGGGGTGTTTTCGTCCAGCACGACATTGTCATGCTCACCGTAGGTGGCGCAGGTCGAGGAGAACACGAAGTCGAGGCAGCCCGCAGCGCAGGCGGCCTCGATCAGGGTCAATGAGCCTTCGACGTTGTTGCGCCAGTAGAGGCCGGGCTTGGCCATCGCCTCACCCACTTGACTGAGGGCGGCGAAATGCATGACCGCCACCGGCTGCCACTTGGCAAAGACCTCATCCAGACGGGCGCGGTCTGACAGGGCTCCGCGTTCGAACGGGCCGAATTTGACCGCGTCCTGCCAGCCGGTGGACAGGTTGTCATAGGTGACGGGCGTAAAGCCCGCCGCCCGCAGCGCCTTGCAGGCGTGGCTGCCGATATAGCCCGCGCCGCCCGTGACCAGAACATGCGACACGGCCCTTATTCCGCTGCCTTGCGGGTCACGGCCAGTTCATCGAGATAGGCCCCAAGATCCTCCTTGAGATCGTCGCGCGCCAGACCGAAGGCCACGGTGGCCTGTAGGAAACCGGCCTTGGACCCGCAGTCGAACCTCTGGCCGTTGAAGCGGTAGCCATAGACGCCGCTGGCGTCGATTTCCTTGGCGATGGCGTCGGTCAACTGGATCTCGCCACCGGCGCCGGTCTGGGGATTTTCCAGATGTTTGAGGACATCCGGGCTGAGGATATAGCGGCCGATCACCGCAAGGTTCGACGGGGCCTGATCCGCGGGCGGCTTTTCGACCATGCCCTGCACCTTGACCATGTGGCCCATGTCCTCGGAAACGTCGAGCACGCCATAGGCGCTGACACGGTCCTGCGGCACCTCCATCGCGGCGACCATGCAGCCGCCGGTGTGCTCATAGGCCTCGACCATCTGTTGCAGACAGGGTTTTTCGGCGGCAATCACGTCGTCCGGCAGCATGACGGCAAAAGGCTCATTCCCGATCAGGCGGCGCGCGCACCAGATGGCATGGCCAAGGCCCAGCGCCTTGTGCTGGCGAATATAGGCAATCTCGCCGCTGTCCATATTGGTGTTCCGGAGGATATCCAGCAGTTGATCCTTGCCCTTGTTGCGCAGTTCTTCTTCCAGTTGGGGGGCGACGTCGAAATAATCCTCCAGCGCGCCTTTGCCGCGCGAGGTGACAAAAATGAATTCTTCAATCCCGGCGGCGCGGGCCTCATCAATTGCGTATTGCACCAATGGGCGATCGACCAGCGTCATGATCTCCTTTGGAACGGATTTGGTGGCTGGAAGAAAACGGGTGCCAAGCCCTGCCACAGGAAAGATCGCCTTGGTGACCTTCTTTGTCATTTAAGTCTCCATCTGTTCTTGCCGCTTGGCCCGTTCGGCCGCCTTTTGTGGTGGCCTTATCGTACGGGATGGCAAAAAACTTAGGTAAAGTTGTGTTCCCAATATGTCGTCGTGACGGGTGCGTGACCCGCAGAGGCGCACTATCCGCGCACTTTCTGCACTCGCATAATCTCTGATGAGAGGCGAGAAGAAAAGCGCCGCATGCGGATCGCGGGACCGTTCCGGAGGCTTTGCCCAAAAAGCCCGCCGGATTGCTGCCATATCCCTTCGGAGGTGAACGCTACCCGGTGGCGTCGGGCGCTGGGGGCAAAGAGAAACAGGCTGACGATGGCGCCGTCCGATGCGGCCTCTGCGGCCTTGGCGCGCAGGCGGGCGGCCTGCCATGGTCTGCCGCCCAGCCGCAGGCGCGGGGCGTCCGGGCGTCCGGGGTACGGAAGAAACCGCTGTTGCGGCGCGGGCAGGGCCGGGGTCGCGCCAAAGGCGCGGGCGATGCCGTCCTTGGCCCCCCGTCGCAATCCGCGCATTAGCCGCGCCACATCCAGCGGGTCCAATGGGCCGCGTTGCAGGAACCGCAACAGGCGCGCGCGCTGCCCGGCCTCAAAGGCGCGCCATGCGGTGTCGCGGTCCGGCTCCGGGCAATGTTTGCGCAGGAAAACCATCTGAGAGGCGGCGATTTCCGTCAGGTCGCGCGGGCTGCGGTCGCGGTTGCGGCGCGGGCTTTCGGCGAAACCGTGATGCACCTGCGCCAGCGGCACCAGCGCGGTGTGGTGGCCCGCAGCAGCCAGCCGCAGGTTCAGATCGGTCTCATCCAGATAAAAGCGGAACGCCGGGTCAAAGCCGCCGAGCGCGGCCAGCACCGTACGCCGCACGGCCATGTTGGTGCCTTCGGTCTTGACCGCGTGCCCCTTGGGCGGTGCCGGAACCACAGGCGCGTCACCGGTCAGGGCCAAGGGATGCGCCGTGCCGGTCCGGTCGACGCTGCGCGCGGTCCACTGAAAGGAAATGCCGTTGCGCCCGATCACATAGCCGCCCGCGCAAGCAATCTGCGGATCGCTGAACGGCCCGGTCAGGTGCCGCAACCACAGCGGTTCCGGCACCGCGTCATCGTCGATAAAGGCCACGATCTCACCGGCCGAGGCGGCAATGCCAAGGTTGCGCGCGACCGAGATATTGGCCTCATCGTAGCGGATCAGCTTGATGGTGGCGGCATCGGGCCGCGCCAGTGCCGTGTCGGCCCCGGCGGGGCAGGCGACGACGATGACCTCAAAGGGCGCGTAGTCCAGTTGCGCCACCCCGGTCAGGCATCGCATCAGGGCCGCCGGGCGGTCCCGGCTGACGATGACGATGCTGACCGGCGGGGTCATGGGCGGGCTCAGCCTTGTTTCAGATCCACACCCGGAGCGTAGGCGATGAAGAAGGGGTTGGCGAAGCCTTCCTTGCCATAGGCCAGCGCGGTGTGATCGTCAAAGCGCACCACGCGACCGCCCGCGCCATGCAGCACCGCGTGTCCGGCGGCGGTGTCCCATTCCATCGTGCGGCCAAGGCGCGGATACAGATCGGCCTCGCCGGTGGCGACAAGACAGAACTTCAGCGACGACCCCGCGCTGGTCATGTCCTTGACGTCATATTTGGCGATGTAATCGTCGGTGGCCTGATCGCGGTGCGATTTCGACGCCACGACCATCAGCGCGGAATTGTCCGGATCGGTGACCTTGATCGGCGTGGTTTCACCGGGGGTTTCAAGGTCAAAGGGACCGGTCTCTTCGACCGATTTGCCGACGCTGTCGGTGTAGAACATGCGGCCCTTGGCGGGGGCGTAGACCACGCCCCGCGTCGGCACGCCGTCCTCGACCAGCGCGATGTTGACGGTGAAATCGCCGCGCCGCTTGATGAATTCCTTGGTGCCGTCCAGCGGATCGACAATCAGAAAGGTCATGGCGGTGACGTCATGACTGTCGGCCTGCTCTTCTGTCACCAGCGCCGCATCCGGAAATGCCGCGCGCAGCCCCTCCGAGATCAGCGCATCGGCGGCCTGATCGGCAACGGTGACGGGGCTGTCGTCGGATTTGACCATGACCTCGAAATCGTCGGAGTTGTAAATCTCCATGATCTTCTCTCCGGCTTCCAGAGCCAGACGGCGCATCACGGTGGTCAGTTCGGAATAATTCATTGCAACGCTCCAACACGCGCGGCCTGCGCGGATTTATTGATTTGAAAGCTCGCGCGCCTTATGGTGCCGGACAACAAGAACAGCAAGTGTGCGGCCTGTCGCGGGCACGCATCCGGAGCAGGCAGCATGTTTCAGGTTACTCGACCCCGGTCCCGGCTGGAATCCTTCGTCTATATCCTTGAGCTGATCTACCACAATTCGGTCCGTTCGGTACGCAAGACCCATGGCAACGCCTTCATGGCGATCTTCATGAACATGTTGCAGACAATCATTTTTGTCCTCGCCTTCTATTTCATGTTCCAGATCCTCGGGATGCGCAGCGCCGCGCTGCGGGGCGATTTCATGGTCTACATCATGACCGGCGTGTTCCTGTTCATGACCCATACCAAGACACTAGGCGCGGTGTCCTCGTCCGAGGGGCCGGCCAGCCCGATGATGCAGCACGCGCCGATGAACACCGCCATCGCCATCATCTCAGCCATGGTGTCGACGCTGTATATCCAGATCCTGTCGCTGGTGGCGATTCTGTTTGTCTACGACGTGGCCTTCAATCCCTTCGTGATGGAGGACATTCACGACCCCATCGGCTGTCTGGCCATGGTCATCCTGTCGTGGTTTTCCGGTGCCGCCATCGGGCTGGTCTTTCTTGCGGTCAAGCCGTGGTTTCCCACGCCTGTCAGCATCATCTCGACGGTGTACCAGCGTGCCAACATGATCGCCTCGGGCAAGATGTTCGTTGCCAACACGCTGCCCAGTTCCATGCTGGTCATGTTCGACTGGAATCCCCTGTTCCACACCATCGACCAGTCGCGGGGATACGCTTTTGTGGATTACAACCCCCGGAATTCCGACTGGGAATATGCTTTTTATCTGAGTATCATTCTGGTGATGATTGGTCTCATGGGTGAGTTCTACACCCGCAAGCACGCCTCGGCCTCGTGGAGTGCGCGCCGCTGACGCGCCCGCTCTCCCCGCGGTTTTCCGGCGGATTTAGGGAAGAGTGAGAAGAGTGAAATGAATAAATTTGCAGCACTACTGATTTGCCTCGCAGGGGCGGCTTCGGCGCAGGAATTCCCCGCGCTTTACCATGTCACCGGCGTTGACGAGGGCGATGTTCTGAACATGCGCACACGCCCCACGGAAAACGGCACCGTGATCGGTGCGCTGGGATTCGACGCCAAACATGTGGAAGTTGTCGAAGAGGACGACGGCTGGGGCCGCGTGAACGTCGAGGGCCTGTCGGGCTGGGTGCCGCTGGACTCGATGGAACGACAGGAGGGCACCGAACTGCCCGCCGGCTATCAGTACAAATGCTTTGGGACCGAACCGTTCTGGAGCGCGACCGTGGTGGGCGAAAACCTGACATTCACCCGCCCGGACGATGACGACAAGGCGTTCAAGGTGGGCGAACTGGTGACGGCGATCAGCCGCGACGCGCCACATGCGCTGCTGGGCAGCAAACTGGGGGAGAACGTCGCTCTGGTGCTGAACCACACGCAATGTTCGGACGGGATGTCGGATTATGTCTTTGGCTTTTCCGGCTCGGTGGTGATCGGCGGGTATGACACGCAGGTCTATACCGGCTGCTGCTCTCTCGACATGAAATGATCGGGGTGGCGGGGGTGTTGCGCTGTCTGTGCGCTGTGCTGCTGCTCGGCACCGCCGCCGCGGCCCAAAGCGAGTATCCGCGCCTGCACGATGTGGCGGGCGTGGCTGCCGATGACGTGCTGAACGTGCGCGCGGGTCCGGGGGCCAGTCATCCGGTTGTCGGGGAGCTGGCCCATGACGCCCGCGCGGTCGAGGTGATTCGGGTCGAAGGCAACTGGGGTCTGGTCAATGTCCCCGAGACTGTGGGCTGGACCTCGATGCGGTATCTTGCGCCGCGCGTGGATGGCGGTATCGGCAATGCGCCGCGCCTGATCTGCGGCGGGACAGAGCCGTTCTGGGACATCGACATCCGGCAGGGCCAAAGCGCCACGGTCAAGACGCCGGTCAATTACGAGTTTGGCGATATCTTTACCGTCGGCCTCTTGCAGCGGGCGTATAACCCGCTGGAGAAATGGGTTCTGCAAGGGGCGGATGGCGCGCGTGACCTGTCGGTTGTGGTGGCCCGGAGCTATTGCGACAACGGCATGTCCGACAATGAATACGGGTTTGATGCCACGGTCATCGTGACCGGGCCAGAGGGCTATGTGCTGTCCGGCTGCTGCCACCTGTCCGAGTAGGGGCAAGGGTCCGGCCGGGTCCAAGGCTCTTCGAAGAGCCTTGATCAACGCGGTTGAAACCGCGTTCGGCAAGCGGTTTTCAAACCGCTTGACCCAAGCCGCTTCGAAGCGGCTTTCCCGCTCATGTCACCACCCGCAGTGTCAGGTTGATGCGGCCACCGTTCGGCAGCAATGTCGATGATCCGAACCGGATGCGGTCCACGCCATGATGCGCCAGCCGCGCCGCGCCGCCCATCACCACCACGTCGCCGGATTTCAGCCAGATCGAGTCCGTCCGCCCGCCGCGCGCGACGTTGCCCATGCGGAACAGCCCGTCATCGCCCAGCGACACCGACACCACCGGGCAGGTGAGGTCGGCCTCGTCCTCATCGCGGTGCAGGCCCATCCGTGCCCCCTCACCGTACCAGTTGATCAAACAGCACTCGGGCGCGCGGGCGCAGCCCGACACCGCCTGCCAGATCGCCGACACCTCGTCCGGTATGGCAGGCCAGGCGATTCCGTCCGGGTGCTGCGTGTCATAACGATAGCCGCGCGTGTCACTGATCCAGCCAAACGTCCCCGCCGCGCTCATCCGCACCGACATCGGCCCGCGTCTGGTGCGCGGCGTGAACAGCGGGACCGTGGCCAGCACCGCGCGCAGCCGCGCCACCAGTGCCTCCTGCGCCGTGCGGTCCAGAAATCCGGGGTGGATGACAAAGCCTTTTTGCGTGATCGGTGCCGTCATAAGGCGGTTGTCAAGGATTGCCCTGTAGATGCCAAGCGGCCAGAGACAGAAAACCCGAGAATTGCCGCCATCACGACGCTTGCAGCCTCAAGGACCCCTCCTTATATGTCCTCCGAACGCCGGGCACGCCCTTTGCGGAGCGTCCGGCGACAATCCTTCGGGGCTGGATGCCGTAACGGGTCTGTTGCCTCGTGATATCGCCTTGAGAATGAAAGGGATCGAAACATGGGAAAAGTGATCGGTATTGACCTCGGCACGACGAACTCCTGCGTCGCCATCATGGACGGCAGCCAGGCACGCGTGATCGAAAACGCCGAAGGTGCGCGCACCACCCCATCCATTGTCGCCTTCACCGAAGATGAGCGACTGGTCGGCCAGCCGGCCAAGCGTCAGGCTGTGACCAACCCCGAGAATACCGTCTTTGCGGTCAAGCGACTGATCGGTCGCCGCGTGACCGACGGCGAAGTCACCAAGGATAAGGACATCGTTCCTTACAAGATCGTCGACGGCGGCAACGGTGACGCATGGGTCGAGATCCGTGGTGAGAAATACTCGCCCTCGCAGGTCTCTGCCTTCACGCTGCAAAAGATGAAGGAAACCGCCGAGAGCTATCTTGGTGAGGAAGTGACGCAGGCGGTCATCACCGTTCCGGCCTACTTCAACGACGCCCAGCGTCAGGCCACCAAGGACGCCGGCAAGATCGCCGGACTTGAAGTGCTGCGTATCATCAACGAGCCGACCGCCGCTGCGCTGGCCTACGGTCTCGACAAGAAAGACGCCAAGACCATCGCGGTCTATGACCTCGGCGGCGGCACCTTCGACGTGACCATCCTCGAAATCGACGATGGTCTGTTTGAGGTCAAATCGACCAACGGCGACACCTTTCTGGGTGGCGAAGACTTTGACATGCGGATCGTCAACTATCTGGCGACCGAGTTCAAAAAAGAGCATTCGGTCGACCTGACCAAGGACAAAATGGCGCTTCAGCGTCTGAAAGAGGCGGCTGAAAAGGCCAAGATCGAACTGTCCTCGGCCACGCAGACGGAAATCAACCAGCCGTTCATCTCGATGGGCGCAAACGGTCAGCCGCTGCACATGGTCATGAAACTGACCCGTGCCAAGCTGGAAAGCCTTGTCGGCGATCTGATCAAGGCCTCGATCAAGCCGTGTCAGGCCGCGCTGAAGGATGCCGGTATCTCCAAGGATGAGATCGATGAGGTTGTCCTTGTCGGTGGTCAGACCCGGATGCCGAAAGTCATGGAAGAAGTGACCAAATTCTTTGGCAAGGAGCCGCACAAGGGTGTGAACCCGGACGAAGTGGTTGCCATGGGGGCCGCCATTCAGGCCGGTGTCCTTCAGGGTGACGTCAAGGATGTCGTGCTGCTGGACGTGACCCCGCTGTCGCTGGGCATCGAAACGCTGGGTGGCGTGTTCACCCGCCTGATCGACCGCAACACCACGATCCCGACCAAGAAGTCTCAGGTCTTTTCGACCGCCGAAGACAACCAGTCGGCCGTGACGATCCGCGTCTTCCAGGGCGAACGTGAGATGGCCGCCGACAACAAGATGTTGGGCCAGTTCAACCTTGAGGACATCCCGCCCTCGCCGCGCGGCATGCCGCAGATCGAAGTGACCTTTGACATCGACGCCAACGGCATCGTGTCGGTGGGCGCCAAGGACAAGGCAACCGGCAAGGAACAGCAGATCACGATCCAGGCCTCGGGCGGTTTGTCGGACGACGACATCGACCGCATGGTCAAAGAAGCCGAAGAGAACGCCGAAGGCGACAAGGCCCGCAAGGAACTTGTCGAGGCCAAGAACCAGGCCGAAAGCCTTATCCATTCGACCGAAAAATCGATCGAAGAGCACGGCGAAAAGGTCGATCCGTCGACTGTCGAGGCGATCGAACTGGCCTTGGCCGCGCTGCGGGACGACCTTGAAAAGGACGATGTGTCTGCTGACAAGCTCAAGGGTGGCATCCAGAACGTGACCGAAGCCGCGATGAAGCTGGGTGAGGCGATCTACAAGGCGCAGGCCGACGAAGGCAGCGACGAACCGCATGGGGCCGATGCATCGTCGGGTCCGGCGGGCGACGATGACATCGTCGACGCGGACTTTGAGGATCTCGACGACAACAAGCGGGCCTGAGGCCAGCGCCCTCGGAACCAATCTGGGGCCGGTCCGGACACCGGGCCGGCCTTTGACGTTCCGCAATGAGGAGGACAGCCATGTCCAAACGTGACTTTTATGAAGTGCTCGGCCTCTCGCGCGGCGCCTCGGCGGATGAGCTCAAGAAAGCCTATCGCGCGAAAGCCAAAGAACTGCACCCCGACCGGAACGCTGACAAGCCAGAGGCCGAAGCGCAGTTCAAGGAAGTGAACGAAGCCTATGAGGTTCTGAAGGACGCCGAAAAGAAGGCGGCCTATGACCGGTTTGGCCATGCGGCCTTTGAGGGCGGCATGGGCGGCGGCCCGCGCCATGGCGGCGGCGGCATGGGCGGCAACGGTGATTTCGCCAGCGCCTTTTCCGATGTGTTCGACGATCTGTTCGGCGATTTCATGGGCGGACGGCAGGGCGGACGCCAGCGTGCGTCGCGCGGGGCCGACCTGCGGTATAACCTGCGCGTTTCGCTGGAGGATGCCTTTAACGGTCTGCAAAAGACCATCAAGGTGCCGACCTCTGTTCAATGCGACGAGTGCCACGGATCGGGCGCGGAAGGCGGGGCGGAACCGACAACCTGTCCGACCTGTTCCGGGCTGGGCAAGGTGCGCGCGACGCAGGGTTTCTTTACGGTGGAACGGACCTGCCCGACCTGTTCGGGCCTCGGTCAGATCATCAAGAACCCCTGTAACGTCTGTAGCGGCGCAGGCCGTGTGCAGAAGGAACGCGCGCTGTCGGTGAACATCCCCGCAGGGGTCGAGACCGGCACCCGCATCCGGCTTGCCGGTGAGGGCGAGGCCGGGATGCGCGGCGGGCCTCCGGGCGATCTGTATATCTTTATCGAGGTCGAGCCGCACAAGATCTTTGAACGCGACGGCGCGGAACTGCACTGTCGTGTGCCGGTCTCGATGACCGTTGCGGCGCTGGGTGGTGACATTGAGGTGCCGACCATCGACGGCGGCCGCAGCCGGGTCAAGATCCCCTCGGGCAGCCAGTCTGGCCGCCAGATGCGCCTGCGCAACAAGGGCATGCCCGCGCTGCGTGGCGGCGCGACGGGCGACATGTTCATCGAACTGGCGGTCGAAACGCCGGTCAACCTGACCTCGAAGCAAAAGGAACTCCTGCGTGAGTTCGAATCGCTGGCCGAGGACAACAACCCGGAAAGTTCGAGCTTCTTCCGCTCGGTCAAAAGCTTCTGGGACTCGATGAAGGGGTGATCGGGTGACCCTGCGCCTCTTGGCGCGGGCGAAACCTCCAGCGGAGGGTTGGGTCAATTTACGGGCGAAGCGCCGGGTCATCCGCCCGATCCCACGTTAACCTGCTGTTCACCATGACGGGCCACGATGTCACCATGACACGTGGCCCGCATTTTTCCGACTCACAAGCCGCCCTCTTCGATCTGGATGAGGCGGCGCGCCCTGCTGCGCCGGGCACGGAAAAACTGCCGTCCTATATCCGCGACCACCGCGCGCGCCTGCGCGAACGGTTCCTGATCGGCGGGGCGGATGCCTTGCCGGATTACGAAATGCTGGAACTGGTGCTGTTCCGGGCCATCCCGCGGCGCGACGTCAAACCGCTGGCGCGTCACCTGCTGGAAACCTTCGGGGATTTCAACGGCGTGCTCTCTGCCCCGCAACACCGCCTGCGTGAGGTCAAAGGCGTCGGAGACGCGGTTCTGACCGAACTCAAGATCATTGAGGCCGCCGCACACCGGCTGGCGCAAAGCCGTATTCTGGGCAAGCATGTGCTCAGCAGTTGGGACGCGCTGCTGGACTATTGCCAGACCACCATGGCGCACCGCGACACCGAACAGTTCCGCATCCTGTTTCTGGACCGCAAGAACGTGCTGATCGCCGATGAGGCGCAGGCGCGCGGCACGGTGGATCATGTCCCGGTCTACCCGCGTGAGGTGGTCAAACGCGCGCTGGAGGTGAACGCCTCGGCAATTATCCTCGTGCACAATCACCCCTCGGGGGATCCGACACCCAGTCAGGCGGATATCGACATGACGGCGCAGATCCAGATGGCCGCGGAGGCGCTGGGGATCACCCTGCATGACCACCTTGTCATCGGCAAATCACAAGAGCTGAGCTTCCGCTCCGAAGGTCTGCTGTAGGACGGCTACTGCACCCAGACCTCGACCCGGCGGTTCACCTGCCGTCCCCATGCGCTGTCGTCGCAGGCCATCGGCAACGCCTCGCCAAAGGCCTCGACAGCGATGTCGATCCGGTCCAGATCGGCGGTCTCGGCGGCGGCCTGCACCGCCTCGCGCACGGCCTCGGCCCGCCGGTCCGCGATATCGAGATTCGCCGAGGCAGGGCCAACCCCGTCGGAGAACCCGACAAACACCAGCCGCCGCCCATCATAAAGGCCCGCCTCCATCGCCCGCGCCAGCGCCAGAACGTTGGACCGCGACTGTGCATCCAGCCGGGCAGAGCCCGCCTCGAACCGAAAGGTCACTGTCAGGCGTCGCAGCGGGGCCAGCGCCTTGACCATGCCCTGCAAGGCGGCCAACCCTTCTGGCCCCTCGGCGACGGCCACCGCGTTTGCCAGCCGGTCGCCCTGAAGATCGACGGCGATCTCTTCGGGGGACTGATCGACGAACCCGGCACGGCGGATCACGATTTGTGCGGGCGGGCTGTGGGTATAGGCCAGAAATTCGCGCGCCAGCCGAGGCAGACGCCGCGCCGGGACATAGAGGAACATCGGCGCGGTCAGCGGATAATCCTCGGTCTTGATGCTGCGCCGGGCCGCGCGCAGCCGGAACCCGCAGGGGCCGGTCATCACAAGCGGTTTGGTGTTGCCGATCTCCGAATAGCTCGCCATGCCCAGCCCGAAAGGGTCATGCGCCATCGCGCGAATGAGGTCGGGGTTGCTGTCATGCCGCACCGCGCCATCGACAAGGCTCTGCCGGGCAGGGCGCAGCAGACGGTCCTGCAGCCCCTGCACCATGCCCGATCCGTCGTCGCGCAGATGCACGGTGATGGGCGCATCCGGGCCGCCAAGCGCCGTCCAGTTGTCGATCCGACCGGACAGGATGTCGACCAGTTGGACGATGGACAGCGACCCGACAGGATTGTGCGAGGACACGATGGGCACCATGGCATCCAGCGCCAGAACCCGCGAGCGGTTGGGCTGGGTCAGGTCGCCTAACCCGGCGTTTTTGGCGGCGGTCACTTCGTCGGCGCGGATTTCGCGCAGCGCCATGACGATATCCGCCTCGTCGGCGACCAGATCGGCAAAGCCGGTGTCGGTGTTGGTGACACGAAAGGTGAACTCGCCCACCAGCGGCCCGCCACCGGCCTCACGCAGGGCATAGACCGGGTCGCCATCGGGACCGGCGGTGCGCATGGCCTCCAGCCCGTTGCGCAGGGCAAAGCCCTCGATCAGTGCGGGCATCAGGACGCGGCCCAGCGTGGCCGAGCCCGAGATTGTCACCCGTGCCACATAGCCTGTCAGCGAGGGGCAGCCGACGCCGGTGCAGGACACCCCGGACCCGTCCACGGTCAATTCGCCGAACCGCGTCTCGATCCGGTAGAATTCGCCGTCAAATCCCAAAAGCGTCCCGCTGAGCGAGATCGTTCCGTCACGTGATTTCAGCGTGACGTCCTGTGCAAAGGCGAAACCGGCCTGCACCGCAAAGAAAAGTGCGGCGAAAACCGCCGCACGCCCATTCCACATAAAATCCCCGTCACCCGCTTTTATCTTATGGCGATAGTCAGGTCTTCGACGAGGTTTTTCAACACAAGAAAGTCACCGACCGCGTCGCAGGAGGGCATATCCAGAGTCAGATCGTGGGTGCGCAGCGGGCCGCCGCCGAGGATTTGCAGCGTCTGCGCCTCGACAGCCGCGCCGCAGTTCTTGGCCGTTACTTCGGCCTCGACCGACAGCAGGACTTCGCCGCTGCGCCGGGCCGTCCCCGAGGGGAAGGAATAGACTTCGACGACAAGGGCTTCGGGTGCGTCCATCTGGCCCAGACGGGTCAGGAACCCGCCTTCGCCCTTTGCGGCGGCGGTCAGGTTGCCGGCGCTTGCGGCCCAGATATGGCCTTCGCTGAAATATTCGGCGGCAAATTCGCGTGCGTGCAGTTGCAGCCCTGCCTCGCCTTTCCACTGGACCGCCACACGGTCGTAAAACAGCAGCGAACTGACCTCTGTTGTCGCCATCGCGCCGTCGCCGCCCGCGAAGGAGGCGATAAAGATCGCCTGTTCGGCAAGCGCCGGAATGTCGACCGACAGCGTGCCGTCGGGTTGCATCACGTCGCTGAACATCATGCCCTGATGGTGCAGCGTCACCCGCTCGCTGGCATGGCAGGGGGCGGACAGCGCCAGATCGACCAGAGCACCCGCAATCGGCTCTGCGGTCATGGTGATGTCGCAGGCAAAGCCGGTTTCCTCGGGGGATTCGGGCAGTTGCGTCTCTGGCACATCGGTTTCAAAGGCGGCCTTGACCTCGACCGGGGTGTCGGGCAGCGGCTCTGCCATCGGCTGTTCCGCCGGCAGCAGCGGAACCACAAGGGCCGAGGAGGTCGGCGTGATCGACGACAATTCCAGTTGAACGTCCGCCGCCGGTCGTGCGTTCGATTGCGGCAGGCCAAACCCGTATTGCATGACGTAGCCGGTCCCAAGCGCGCAGACCAGCGTCGCGCTTCCGAGAATGTAGCTGGTTAGCCGGGCCATGACGGACTCCTGTTGCGAAAAGCTTGGGTCGTAAACTGCACAGGAAACATGGCGCGCGTGGGGCGCATCCGGGGAGTCATTTGGGCCAATCCGCGGCGGGGATACGCAAAACGCGACGCAGGGCCTTTGGCCCGCGCCGCGCTGTTCAGCCCGTCTTGCACCGCGCTCTGGTCAGGTCAGCCGACCGTGGCAATGCTTGAACTTCTTGCCCGATCCGCAGGGGCAGGCGTCATTGCGACCGGGATCGCCCCAGGTTTCCGGGTTGTTTTCGTCGAACTCTTCGGCGGCGGCACCCTCTGGCGCAACCGCCTCACCCGCCGGGGCGGCGGCGGCGGCGGCCTGTTGCAGGTTGCGCTGCATCTCTTCCTGCTGACGGCGCATTTCCTCGACCATCGCCTTTTGTTCCTCTTCGGACATCGGGCGCACCCTGCTGAGCTGTTCGGTGACCGTCTCACGCAGGCTGTCGAGCATGTTCTCGAACAGTTGGAAGGATTCGTTCTTGTATTCGTTCAGCGGATCACGCTGGGCGTAGCCGCGAAAGCCCACAACCGACCGCAGGTGTTCCAGCGTCAGCAGGTGGTCGCGCCACTTGCCGTCGATGGCCTGCAACAGCACCTGCTTTTCGATCTGGCGCATGGTCTTGGGGCCAAAAGCCTCGGTCTTTTCGGCCATCAGCTTGTCGCTGGCCTCGGCAAGCCGTTCGCGCAGCACTTCCTGATCCACGCCATCCTCATCGGCCCAGCCGATGATCGGCAGGTCGAGATCCAGCTTTTCCATGGCGGCGGCATAGAGCCCCGGCATGTCCCACTGGTCGGCATAGGCCTTGGGCGGCGCATAGATGTCGACCAGATCGTCGATCACCTCATGGCGCATGTCCGTGGTGATCTCGCTGACGTCGGCGGACTCCATGATCTCGCGGCGCTGGCTGAAGATCACCTTGCGCTGGTCGTTCATCACGTCGTCGAATTTCAACAACTGTTTGCGGATGTCAAAATTGCGGCCCTCGACCTTGGCCTGCGCGCGTTCAAGCGACTTGTTCACCCAGGGGTGAACAATGGCTTCGCCCTCTTTCATGCCCAGACCCGACAGCACCTTTTCCAGCCGCTCAGAGCCGAAAATGCGCATCAGGTCGTCTTCGAGGCTGAGGAAGAATGACGACCGGCCGGGGTCGCCCTGACGGCCGGAGCGGCCGCGCAACTGGTTGTCGATGCGGCGGCTTTCGTGCCGTTCGGTGGCCAGAACAAACAGGCCGCCCGCGTCCTTGACCGCCTGTTCGTCGCTCTTGTGCTGTTCTTCGATCTCGGACCGGATTTCATCGGGATGGCGGTCGGGATTGGCGGTGATGGCCTCCATCACCTTGAACTCGACGTTGCCGCCCAGTTTGATGTCGGTGCCGCGACCGGCCATGTTGGTGGCGATGGTCACCGCGCCCAGCTTGCCCGCGTCGGCGATGATCTGCGCCTCCTGCTCGTGCTGGCGCGCGTTCAGGACGTTGTGTTTCAGACCGGCCTGCGTGAGCAACTGGCTCAGCATCTCGGATTTTTCGATAGAGGTGGTGCCGACCAGAACCGGCTGGCCCTTGTCGTGCGCCTTGCGGATTTCCTCGACGATGGCGGCGTATTTCTCGGTGCCGGTGCGATAGACGGCGTCGTCCTCGTCGATCCGCGAAATCGGCACGTTGGTCGGCACTTCGACCACACCCAGACCGTAGATCTCGCCGAATTCCTCGGCCTCGGTGGCGGCGGTGCCGGTCATGCCCGACAGCCGGTCATACAGGCGGAAATAGTTCTGGAAGGTCACGCTGGCCAGCGTCACATTCTCGGGCTGGATGTCACAGCCTTCCTTGGCCTCGATCGCCTGATGCAGACCGTCCGACAAGCGGCGGCCCGCCATCATCCGGCCGGTGAACTCGTCGATCAGCATCACTTCGCTGTCGCGGACGATGTAATCCTTGTCCTTGATGAACAGCTTGTGCGCCCGGATCGCCTGATTGACGTGGTGCACGATGGTGGTGCTTTCCGGATCGTACAGGCTCTGCCCCTCTTCCAGCAGGCCGCGTCCGCGCAGCTGCTCTTCCAGAAACTCGTTGCCCTCGTCGGTAAAGGTGACGTTCCGCGTCTTTTCGTCGACGGTATAGTGCTCTTCGGTCAGCGCCGGGATCAGCTTGTCGACGGCGACATACAGTTCCGACCGGTCCTGCGACGGGCCGGAAATGATCAGCGGCGTCCGCGCCTCGTCGATCAGGATCGAATCGACCTCGTCGACGACGGCAAAGAAATGGTTGCGCTGGAATATCTGGTTCAACTCGGACTTCATGTTGTCGCGCAGATAGTCAAAGCCCAGCTCGTTGTTGGTGGCATAGGTGATGTCGCAGGCATAGGCCTGCTGCTTTTCATCGTCGGGCTGGCGCGGATAGATCACGCCGGTCGTCAGGCCAAGCGCGCCATAGACGTTGCTCATCCACTCGGCGTCGCGCTTGGCGAGGTAGTCGTTCACCGTGACGATATGCACGCCCTTGCCGGTCAGCGCGTTGAGATAGGCCGGGAAGGTCGCCACCAGCGTCTTGCCCTCGCCGGTCTTCATCTCGGCGATATTGCCCTGATGCAGAAAGATCCCGCCCATAAGCTGCACGTCAAAGGCGCGCAGGCCCAAGGCGCGCCGGGCACCCTCACGGCAGTTGGCAAAGGCCTCCGGCAGGAGATCGTCCAGCCGCTCGCCCTTTTCGATCCGCTCTCTGAATTCCTGTGTCTTGGCGATCAGCCCGGCGTCGTCCAGGGCTGCGAACTCCGGCTCCAGCGCGTTGATCTTTTCCACCAGCGGGCGGACCGCTTTGATCTTACGGTCATTCGGGGAGCCGAATACCTTACGCGCGATTTTTCCGAGCATGGTCTGATGTACCTGTTTCCAGCGTCAAGTGCGGCATCTGCTTGCCCGCCTCGCACATGAGCCATATGACGGAACGAAAAGACCGGCCTCGCAGAGCCTTTCGGGCATGTAAGGGGACGGCCGAACAGTGTCAACGCCGCCCAGGGACGCGGCACCGATCAAGAGGAACTACCGATGTCGAAAACCCTCATGAAACTCTCCGCCGCAGCCGTTGCGCTGTGCGTCGCATTTCCGGTGCAGGCCCAGGATACGCCCGCCGAAATCACCGTCGATACCGTGGTCGCCACGGTCAACGGCACGGACATCACCTTTGGCCATATGCTGATGGCCCGCGCCTCGCTGCCGGAACGGTTCAAGGGCGCGCCGACCACGGAACTGTGGGAGGGCCTGCTGGAACGCTTGATCCAGTACGAGGCGCTGTCGCAGTCCGACAAGGCCGAGGAAACCTACCGGGTCGCTCTGGCGCTGGACAACGAAAAGCGGGAACTGATGGCCGCAGAGGCGATGCAGACCATCGCCGACGGAGCCGTCAGTGAGGAGGCCATCGCCGAGGCCTACAAGACCGGTTATGTCGATGCCGTGCAGGGCGTGGAATACAACGCCTCGCACATTCTGGTCGAGACCGAGGAAAAGGCCAAGGAACTGGTCGCGGAACTGGAAGGCGGCGCCGATTTCGCCGAACTCGCCCGCGCCAATTCCACCGGCCCGACCGGCCCCAACGGCGGTTTGCTGGGCTGGTTCGGCAAGGGCCGCATGGTCGCGGCCTTCGAAGAGGCGGTTGTCACCATGGAGCCGGGCGACCTGTCCGCGCCGGTGCAGACCCGCTTTGGCTGGCACGTCATCAAGCTGAATGAGACCCGCGCCGTCGATGCGCCGCCGCTCGAAGAGGTCCGCGCGCAGCTTGAACAGCAGATCAAGCAGGAGGCCGTGCAGGCCTACATCAAGGATCTGGTCGAGGGTGGCGATGTGACGCGCCTCGACTACAAGGAGATCGACACCTCGATCCTCAACAACCTCGGCCTGTTGGCGGACTGACCAGATGCCCCCCCGGTCACCGCTTGCCCCCGCCGAATTTCCCGCGCTCCCGGTCATCGGGGGCGCACGGTTTGCCATCGCCGAGGCCGGTGTCCGCTACAAGGGCCGCCCGGATGTGATGCTGGCGCTGCTCGATCCGGGCAGCGTGGTGGCCGGGGTCTTTACCCGCTCCGCCACGCGGTCCGCCAACGTGCTGGATTGTCAGGCCAAAATCGGGACTGACAGCAGTGCCGGGGCGGCCATCATCGTCAACTCTGGCAATTCCAATGCCTTCACCGGCCGCGCCGGTGAGGGCTCTGTCGCGGCCATCTGCGAGGCGGTCGCCGAACAGACCGGCCTGCCTGCGACCCGCGTGTTCACCTCCTCGACCGGGGTGATCGGCGAACGCCTGCCGCATGACCGCATCACCGCCAAGCTTGCGGAACTGACCGGCAAGCTGGACGCCGCGACACTGCCGGATGCGGCCCGCGCGATCATGACCACCGACACCTTCCCCAAGGCTGCGACGGCGCAGATTGAGGTGGACGGCAAGCCGGTCAAGATCGCCGGAATCGCCAAGGGGTCCGGCATGATCGCGCCCGACATGGCGACGATGCTGGTCTACATCTTCACCGACGCCAAGATTGCGCGCGCCGATCTTCAGGCGCTGGTGTCGGAACTCAACGCCAAGACTTTCAACAACATCACCGTGGACAGCGACACCTCGACCTCGGACACGCTGCTGATGGCGGCCACCGGGGCCTCCGGCGTCGACGTGGCTTGGAACGCTGAATTCACTCAGGCGCTGTATGGCGTCATGCTGGACCTTGCGCATCAGGTGGTGCGCGACGGCGAGGGGGCGACGAAATTTGTCACCGTCCACGTCACCGGCGCGGCCTCCGAAGACGATGCCCGCACCCACGCGCTGTCGATCGCCAATTCACCGCTGGTCAAGACCGCGTTGGCCGGTGAAGACCCCAACTGGGGCCGCATCGTCATGGCGGTGGGCAAATCCGGTGCCGCCGCTGACCGCGACACGCTGTCGATCAGCTTTGGCGAGCTTTTGGTGGCGGAAAAAGGCTGGGTCGCGGAAAGCTATCGTGAAGAGGACGGGGCCGCCTATTTCAAACGCCCCGAAATCGAAATCCTCGTCGATATCGGGTTGGGGCAGGGGCAGGCCACCGTCTGGACCTGCGACCTGACTCACGGCTACATCCAGATCAACGCCGACTACCGGTCCTGACAGGGGCCAAGGCGGGGGCGATTTTTCGTCGAAAAATCGTCTCTCGCCCGCCGGGAGCACATCCATGAAGATCATCCTCGTTTCCGCCGTGGCGCTCATCGACCCGGATGGCCGGGTCCTTCTGGCGCAACGCCCCGAGGGCAAGAGCATGGCGGGCCTCTGGGAGTTTCCCGGCGGCAAGGTCGAACCGGGGGAAACCCCGGAGGCGGCGCTGATCCGCGAAGTGCACGAGGAACTGGGGATCGAGACCTGGTCCAGTTGTCTGGCGCCGCTGAGTTTTGCGTCACACACCTATAACGATTTCCACCTGCTGATGCCGCTGTTTGCCTGCCGCAAATGGGGTGGCATTGTGCAGTCGAAAGAGGGGCAGGCGCTCAAATGGGTGCGGGCGCAGGACTTGCGCAGTTATCCGATGCCGCCCGCCGATATTCCGTTGATTCCGATTCTGCGAGACTGGCTTTAGGCAACAGTCCTGCGCCGCGATGTCCGGTAAAACTGCGGCCAAGCGGTCAATCGCCCAAAATTACAGCGAGATTGCCCGAAAAGTGACCGGAATTCCGTCATTTTTGAGGTCGGGAGCTGTGGAATTGTTTCCATCGGGGCACTAAGCTTTGCGGAAATGAGACATTCGGGGGTTGAAAATGCTCAAGACGATTGTGATCGGCAGTTGTGTTTCCGTTCAGGGACTGGTGGAAAAAACCTTTCCGGACGGGCGCATTTCGGTCCGTGTCGGCAATACCGTGTTTGTCGGAAAACCGGCCTGACCGCCACGTGCGAACGGATCGGGCCATGGCCTGCATGCCCCGCGCCGGGCTCACCAATGGCCCCGGCCCGCCGGTTTCAGGGCAGGCATGACGCCGGTCTGACGTGATAAGGACTGACGTGATAAGGACTGACGTGACCGGGCCTGACGTGACCGGGTCGCCAACGTCGCCGGTGGTCCCGGATCTCGCCACGAAAAAAGGCCGGTGCAGCGCACCGGCCTTTTTCCTGTTCCGTCTTTCGCGAGGGATCAGGAGAGCGAGCGCTCGATCTCCTGCCGCTCAAAGATCTCGATGACGTCGTCGGGACGGATATCATCGTAGTTCTCGAAGGCCATGCCGCATTCCTGACCGGACTGCACCTCGGCAACCTCGTCCTTGAAGCGTTTGAGCGTCTTCAGCGTGCCTTCGTGGATCACCACGTCGTCGCGCAGCAGGCGCACACCGGCGGACCGGCGGGCGATGCCCTCGGTGACAAGACAGCCAGCAACCTTGCCGACGTTCGACACCTTGAAGACTTCCTTGATCTTGGCGTAACCGATAAAGTTCTCGCGGATTTCGTTCGACAGCAGGCCCGAAGCCGCCGCTTTCACATCGTCCACAAGATCGTAGATCACCGAATAGTAGCGGATCTCCACGCCTTTCTGGTTGGCGCTGTTCCGTGCCGGGGCATTGGCCCGCACGTTGAAGCCGATCACCGGGCAACCCGAGGCTTCGGCCAGACCGACGTCGGTTTCGGTGATGGCGCCCACACCGTAGTGGATCACCCGCACGCGGACCTCGTCGTTGCCGATCTTTTCCATCGCCTGAACGATGGCCTCGGCGGAGCCTTGCACGTCGGCCTTGACGACAATCGGCAGCTCGGAGACGTTCTCGTCTTCCTTGGCCTTTTGCATCAACTGGTCCAGCGTGGTTGCAGCACCTGCCGCCGCCCGCTTTTCCTTGGCCAGATTCGCACGGTATTCCGCGATCTCACGCGCCTGCGCCTCGGTTGCGACGACATTCAGTACGTCGCCCGCCTCGGGGGTGCCGTTGAGGCCAAGAACCTCGACCGGAACCGACGGACCGGCCTCTTTGACACGGTCGCCCTTGTCGTTGATCAGCGCGCGGACCTTGCCGAACTGCTCACCGACAACAAAGATGTCCCCCTGCTTCAGCGTGCCGTTCTGCACCAGAACCGTGGCCACAGGGCCGCGACCCACGTCCAGCTGCGCCTCGATCACGGCACCTTCGGCGGCGCGGTCGGGGTTGGCTTTCAGTTCAAGGATCTCGGCCTGAAGCGCGATGGCCTCCAGCAGTTCATCAAGGCCCTGACCGGTGACGGCGGAAACCTCGACATCCTGCACGTCGCCCGAGAGTTCCTCGACGATGACCTCGTGTTGCAACAGGTCCGTGCGGACCTTGGTGGGGTTCGCACTGGGCTTGTCCACCTTGTTGATCGCCACGATCATCGGCACCTTGGCGGCCTTGGCGTGGTTGATTGCCTCGATGGTCTGCGGCATCACGGCGTCATCCGCCGCAACCACCAGCACCACGATGTCCGTCACCTGCGCACCACGAGAGCGCATCGAGGTAAAGGCCGCGTGGCCCGGCGTATCGAGGAAGGACAGCACCGCGCCGTTGTCGGTTGTCACCTGATAGGCACCGATATGCTGGGTGATGCCACCGGCCTCACCCGCAGTCACTTTGGCGTTGCGGATCGCGTCCAGCAGCGAGGTTTTGCCGTGGTCGACGTGACCCATGATCGTGATGACCGGCGGACGGCCAACGAGATCTTCGGGTTTGTCCTCGACCTCTTTGATCACGTCCTCGACGTCGGCATCCGACACGCGGGTCACGCGGTGGCCGAATTCCTCGATCACCAGTTCCGCTGTATCCGCATCAATCGACTGGTTCTGCGTCGCCATGATCCCTGCGTTCATCAGGGATTTCACAACGTCCCCCACCCGTTCGGCCATCCGGTTGGCCAGTTCGGCCACCGTGATCGCCTCGGGCAGTTTGACCTCGCGGACAACCTTTTCACGCTGCTGAACGCCGCCCATGGCCTTTTGCCGGGCGCGTTCCTGCTTGCGCTTCATGGCCGCCATCGACTTTTGCCGACCGCCTTCGCCGCCGGTCAGCGCCTGATTCAGCGTCAGCTTGCCAGAGCGGCGGCCACCGTCGTCGCGACCGCGACCGCGGTTGCGGTTCTGGTCGTCACGTTCCGGGGCGCGGCGCGGGGCCTCCCCCTTCGAGGGTTTGGCACGGGCGGACTCATCCGCCTTGGGCGCGGGCGCTGCGGCGGCCACGGCGGCCGCCTTGGCGGCGTCCTCGGCCTCACGCTTGGCGCGTTCCTCGGCTTCGGCCTTGGCTTTGGCGCGCTCTTCGGCCTCGCGCTGTTCGCGCTCTTTGAGTTCCTTTTCGGCGCGCATCCGCTCGCGCTCTTCGGCGCGTTCCTTTTCCTGCGCTTCGCGCTTGGCGGCTTCTTCGGATTCGCGCGCCTTGGCCGCTTGCAGCGCCTTCAGGCGACGCTCCATCTCGGCATCAGAGATGCCCGCCGGGCGTTTGCCGCCCGACCCGCCAACCGGACCGCCCTTACCGCCGCCCGCAGCGCCACCGGCGCCGGGTTTGGGCACGACCACCCGCTTGCGCTTGGTCTCCACCACGACGTTCTTTGTGCGCCCGTGGCTGAAGCTCTGCTTCACGCTGCCCGAACGGGCCCCGCCACGCACACCCAATGTCTTTTTACCGTCGTTATCGCTCATGAAGTTTCTTCATCCTTTCCGGTGGCCCCTGCCACCGCGATCCGCGTCTGACACGACGCGTACACCCTTCAAGCGTTGGGCTTCCTCTACAATACGCGGCACAAGACCGCCAGAGCCAAGCGCGGCGTGTATCACAGTTTGTCGGCCAAAGGCCATGCCCAGTTCATCTGCCGTCAGCCAGCCAATATAGTTGCCACCGTATGGCGTCGACAGTTTCGACTTTCCGCGGCCAGATCCGTCTTCCGCCTGGATCAGGACCCGGGCCTCTTCGGATTGCAGCCAGGACTTGACCTTCTCATAGCCCGAGACGGCCTCGCCCGATTTCCGCGCCAGCGAGATCAGGTCCACAACCCGTTTCACCAGCATTTGCTCGATCAGATCGGCCAACCCATCCGGGGCTTTCACGGGCTGTTTCATGGCCCGGCTGAACAGCCCCTTCGCAACGGCCTTTTCTATAGCCGCGCGGTTGGCGGCTACATATAGGCCGCGTCCCGGCAATTTACCAGCCAGATCCGGCACCATGCGACCGTCAGGACCCAGCACAAAGCGGATCAGCCCATCCTTGGGCTGAACTTCGCCCGAAACGATGCACTTTCGTTCCGGTCCGTCCGAATGATCCTTGGCCTGTCCGCCCCGCGTCATGCTGGTGTCACGCCTCCTGCGCGTCTTCGTCGTCGGTCAGGTCTGCGTCCGTCTCCGCATCGGCCTCTTCGGCCTCCAGCTCGGTCGGATCGACCCAGCCCAGCAGGACGCGCGCGGTCATCACCATGGTCTGCGCCTCTTCGAGGTCGACCTCGAATTTCTCCAGCAGGCCGTCGTCCTTGACGCGCTTGCCGCCCTCGGTGGTCCAGCCGCCCGCCAGTTCCCAGTCCGCGCAGGTGGCGAAATCCTCAAGCGTCTTGATGCCGTCCTCGGCCAACGCCTCCAGCATCTGCGGCGTCAGACCCTCAAAGTTCACAAGGCTGTCGTCCACACCCAGTTCGCGGGCGCGTTCCAGCGCCTTGCGCGCCAGTTCTTCAAGGTTCTCGCGGGCACGGGTCTGCAATTCTTCGGCGGTGCCTTCGTCGACACCATCGATCACCAGCAGTTCGTCCAACTCGACATAGGCCACCTCTTCGAGGTTGGTAAAGCCTTCGGAAACCAGCAGTTGCGCAAAGAATTCGTCGACGTCCAGCGCGTCCATGAACAGCTTGGTGCGCAGTTCGAACTCGGCCTGACGGCGCTTCGATTCTTCCTCTTCGGTCATGATGTCGATGTCCAGCCCGGTCAGCTGCGACGCCAGACGCACGTTCTGACCGCGACGGCCGATGGCCAGCGAAAGCTGCTCATCGGGGACCACAACCTCGATCCGCTCGGCGTCTTCGTCCAGAACAACCTTGGACACCTCGGCCGGTTGCAGCGCGTTCACAAGGAAGGTCGGCATGTCCTCGTTCCACGGGATGATGTCGATCTTTTCGCCCTGCAACTCGTTCACCACGGCCTGCACACGGCTGCCGCGCATACCGACGCAGGCGCCAACCGGGTCGATGCCGCTGTCATAGGACACAACGCCGATCTTGGCGCGCGAACCGGGGTCGCGGGCAACGGCCTTGATCTCGATGATGCCGTCATAGATTTCCGGCACTTCCATCTTGAACAGTTCGGCCATGAACTGCGGGTCGGTGCGCGACAGGAAGATCTGCGGGCCACGGGCCTCGCGGCGCACGTCCTTGATGTAGCAGCGGATGCGGTCGCCGGGGCGATACGATTCGCGACCGATCTTTTCGTTGCGGCGCAGAATCGCCTCGCCACGGCCCACGTCGACGATGACGTTGCCGTATTCCTCACGCTTGACGACACCGTTGATGATGGTGCCGGCGCGGTCCTGAAATTCCTCGAACTGGCGATCCCGCTCCGCTTCGCGGACCTTTTGCAGAATCACCTGCTTGGCCGACTGCGCCGCGATTCGGCCCAGTTCCACCGGCGGCACCTCTTCGGAATAGACGTCACCGATCTGCGGGTCGGCCATGTACTGCTTGGCCTGCTCGACGGTCAGTTCGGCCTGATAGTTCTCAAGCTCTTCTTCCTCGACGACGGTGCGCACGCGGGTAAAGGTCGCCTTGCCCGTGCGGCGGTCGATGCTGACACGGATGTCCATCTCCGCGCCGTAGCGGGACTTTGCCGCGCGGGCGAGGCTCTCTTCCATCGCTTCGACGACCAGACCGGGGTCGATCATCTTCTCGCGCGCCACCGCCTCGGCGGTTTGTAGGAGTTCGAGCTGGTTTGCAGAGGTGATTGCCATGGGTCTTAGTCCTCCTCGCGAGACACATCGGCCTCGGTCTCGATTTCATCGAATTTCTGTTCGTCCAGCGCGGCCGCGTTTTTGCGCGCCTTCAGCATCTCACGGATCAGCTCATCGGTCAGGACCAGTTTGGCGTCGGTGAGCCAGTCGAATTCCAGTCCCACGGTGCCTTCGTCCAGATTGACCAGCACCTCGTTGCCCTCGACCCCGGCCAGCACGCCGCGAAAGCGTTTGCGCCCGTCGATCATCTCGGTGGTTTCCAGCTTGGCCTCATAGCCTTCGTAGGTGTCGAAATCCTTCAGGCGGGTCAGCGGACGGTCGATGCCGGGGCTGGACACCTCCAGCGTGTAGGCGTCAAGGATCGGGTCCTCGACATCCATCACCGCACTGACAGCGGTCGAAATCTCGCCGCACTCATCAACCTCGATCCCGCCCTCGGGACGTTCGGCCATGATCTGCAACGTGGGCGTCTGTCCGCCCATCAGGCGGATGCGCACCAGCTCGAATCCCATGTCCTCGATCACCGGTTGGACGATCTCGGCCAGTCGGCGATCCATGCCGGTCTTGGCGATCAGCTCGTTCATTGGTCTCTTGCCTTTCGGGCACAAAAAAACGGGCCAGCGGCCCGTTGTCGAAAGCACGATGGGCGCCAGGGTCAGACCCTGACGCGCCGCTGTTGAAGGGCGTATAGGCGAGCATGGGACCGGACGCAAGCGGATTCGCGACACCACGTCCATGCGCAAACCGTATGCATGGTTTGTGCATGGTCTGTGCATGCGGTGTGCATGGCGATTTCGGCCTGTCAGGTCATCACATCCGGCGCGTCCCGCCCGGTGCGTTCCGACAGACCTGTCAGCGCGTTCACGGCCTTGGCCAGATCGACCAGCGCGGCCTGAGTCTCGCCCTCCAGATCGCCGTCCGCGGGTTCATAGCGTTCCAGATAAACCCGGACCGTTGCACCCTCTGTGCCGGTGCCGGACAGGCGCATCACCGCGCGGCTGTCATCGGCAAACAGCAGCCGCAGACCCTGATTGTTGCTGACCGATCCATCCACCGGATCGGTGTAGGAAAACTGATCGGCGGCGGCGATGGTCTTGGGCGGATTGCCCACCTCTGTTCCGGGCAGATCGCCCAGACGGGCGTTCATATCCGCCATCATCGCCTCTGCGGCGGCGGTATCGACGGCCTCGTAATCATGCCGGGAATAATAGTCGCGGCCGTAGGTCTGCCAATGGTCCTTCAGGATCGCCTTCACGGAAATCTTGCGTTCCGCCAATATGTTAAGCCACAGGATCACCGCCCAAAGCCCGTCTTTCTCGCGCACGTGGTCGCTGCCTGTGCCGGCGCTTTCCTCCCCGCACAGCGTCGCTTTGCCCGCATCCAGAAGGTTGCCAAAGAACTTCCATCCCGTCGGCGTCTCAAAGCTGGCGATGCCCAGCTTTTCCGCCACCCGGTCCGCTGCGCGGCTGGTCGGCATCGACCGCGCCACGCCCGCCAGTCCGCGTTTGTAGCCGGGGGCCAGATGCGCGTTTGCCGCCAGCACCGCAAGGCTGTCAGAGGGGGTCACGTAGACGCCTTTGCCCAGAATCATGTTGCGGTCGCCGTCCCCGTCCGAGGCGGCGGCAAAGTCCGGTCCATCCTCTGACATCACCAGATCGACCAGCGGTTTCGCCCAGATCGGGTTCGGGTCCGGGTGTCCCTTGCCGAAATCCACCGACGGCGTGCCGTTCATCACCGTCCCTTCGGGCGCGCCCAGCATCCCTTCGAGGATCGCCTTGGCATAGGGGCCGGTGACCGCGTGCATGGCGTCGAACCGCAGGGTAAAGCCGCCTGCGATCAGATCGGAAATCGCCTTGAAATCAAATAGTTCCCGCATGAGCGCGGCATAGTCCGCCACCGGGTCGACGATCTCGACCGTCATGCCGCCCAAGGCCACCTCACCCAGAGCCGACAGGTCCAGATCGGCGCTGTCCAGCGTGGTGTAGTCCGACACCGACTGGGTCTGTTCGAACATCGCCGCCGTCACGCTCTCAGGGGCAGGACCGCCGTTCGAGATGTTGTATTTCAGCCCGAAATCCGCGTCGATCCCGCCGGGATTGTGGCTGGCCGACAGGATCAATCCGCCATCCGCCTTGCGCTGGCGGATCAGATTCGAGGCGGCAGGCGTGGACAGCAGCCCGTTCTGGCCAACGATACAGCGCGCAGCCCCCTGAGCCGCCGCCATGCGCAGAATGGTCTGGATTGCCTCGGCGTTGAAAAACCGTCCGTCGCCGCCGACCACAAAGGTCTTTCCGGCGACCCCGCCAATGGCGTTGAACGTCGACTGCACAAAGGCCTCAAGATAACCTTCCTGCATGAAAACACGGGTCTTTTTGCGCAGACCAGAGGTGCCGGGCTTTTGCCCTTCGAAGGGCGTCAGGGGGCGCGTGATGGGCGTCATTTGGTCGGTCCTTTCTGATCGGCACTGCGGTCTGCGGGCATGAAAGCGCGGATGCGGTCCTGGGGCAACGCCTCTGACAGGCGTTCGACAGTCACGGGAAGACGGCGGCGCCAGTTGGGGTGCTGGTCGATTGTTCCGGGCAGGTTCTGCGCCTCCAGCCCGCCCAGCAGGTCGTCCAGTTGCAGCGCCACCAATGCGGACGGCGCGGTGCAAAGCTGCGCCTGCACGGCTTCGGCGATGGTCTCGGGCGTGGCCAAGGGCGGCAGGGAGCACAGGGCGCGCAGCCCCTGACGCTGGCGCGCGCGCAGGTCGTGCCGGGCGCGGGTTTCTCCACCCGACAGCCAGCCCATGCGCTGCCACCACGCGATGTCCTGCCCGTACCAGAACCCCTTGAGCGTGGGTGTGTCATGGGTGCCGAAACAGGCCAACGCAAAGGGCCGCAGATCGCGCGGCGGGCACAGTTGCCCGTCGCCGGGTGTCTCATATTGCCAGACCGCGTAGCTGAGCAGCCCCGCGCCGTTCAGCTTTTCGCGGAAGCCGTCGGGCACAAGGCCCAGATCCTCACCGACCACGACACAGCGCGCCTGCGCCGCCTCGATCGCGATGACGGCCAGCAGGCTGTCGAAGGGCTGTGAGACATAGCCGCCGGGGCTGCCGTCGTCGGGAATCCAAAAGCTGCGCAGCAGGCCAAGGGCGTGATCCACCCGCAGGAGACCCGCCTTGGCCATCAGCTTGCGCAGCATGGCGCGCAGGGGGCGGTATTGCGCGGCCCGCAACCGTGCCGGCGCGTGCGCGGCAAGGTTCCACGACTGGCCTTCGGGGTTCAGGTGATCGGGCGGCGCACCAATGGTGACGCCTTGGGCGATGGTATCGCGGTGCATCCAGACCTCGGCCCCGCCGGGGCGCGCGCCCACGGCAAGATCAAGGTAAAGGCCAAAACCCATTCCGGCCCCCAAGGCCGCAGCCTGCGCGGCGTCGATCTGAGTTTCGGCCCGCCATTGCAGCCACTGGTGAAAGCCCACGTCGCCGGACGCGGCCCGCGCCGCTTCGGCGCCGGGTCTTTGCAACGCTTTGGGCCACTTGCGGAAATCTTCGCCGTGGAGGGCACTAAGCGCCTCATATTGCGCAAAGGTATCCAGCACCGGGCCACCTTGGGCGCGGTACACCTGAAAGGCCTTGCGGTCCGGCGCGGGCGCGGCGTCGAACCCGGCATATTCGGCCCGCAGCGCGCTGCGCTGTCTGCGCCGAAAGGTCGGGTAATCGACAAGATCGCCCTTGGGCGTCGGGCCCAGCCCGGCGCGGGGTGCGATGTGGTCGGTGCTGAAAAAGCCCCGGTGCGTCGGTGAATAGGGGCTGATCATCTCATCAGCCGCCCAGCCAAGCGCATGGATCGGGTTCAGGCCAAAGAACTGCGCCCCGCTTTTGGCCAGCGCACGCAGGGCGGCGGGCAGATCGGCATAGCTGCCCAAGCCGCCGTTGTGTCCGGACCGCAAGCCGTACAGCGTCCCGCAAACGCCCCAACCTTTGGCGCGTCCTGTCACATCCGGCACGGTCGGCGCATGGTGCGGGGCGGACAGGACCAGCGATTCGGTCCGGCGCTCCGGTGTGGCGGCGTGCAATGTGAAATACCCGACCGGCAGCGGCTCCATGTCGATGGTTTGGTCGGCGCGCCCGGCCATCACCTCGGCCCCGGTTTCATCCAGCACCAGCCAGTCACAGGGCGCGGTGACCGGCAGGGTCACGCGCGTGCCGGCCGTTGCGATGATTTCTGCGGGCAGATGCGCCTCATCCCGATGCGCGCGGGTTTTGGCCAGCGCCTCTGTCACGGCGGCGGGGGTCGTTGCGTCGACCCCCATACCCCCCAGCAACGCCCGCAGCGTTTCCGGCGACGCGCCATGTTCCACCCCTTGCAGGTCGTGAAATCCCAAGTGAACTCCGTAGGCCTGTGCCAATTGGCGCAGATCGTCATCGGCGGCGGTCATGGCGTGCTCTCCGGAAAGCGGACAAAGCCCGCGACACTGAACGCAGCGACCGTCACGGTCGCCTCGGTGATCTCTGTCGGGGTCTGCTCTGCTGTCGAGGTGTCGATCTCGCGCCGCCATGTGCCCGCCTCTGGCGTGGGCAGTTCAAGCGACTGCGCCGTGCCCTCGCGGTTGAAGGCCAGCAAGACTTCTTCGGCATCGGCGCAGCCTGCCGGGCTTTCGGCACAACCGCGCAGCAGCAGGCACAGGCTGGACAGGCCGGGGTCGCGCCAGTTCAGCGCGCTGCCGTCAAAGGCGCGCCACTCGACATCGGGCTTGCCGTCCTTGCGTTCGACCCCGTGCAGGAACCGCGACTGGCGCAGCGCGCCATGTGCCTTGCGAAACCGCGACAGGGCCGCCGTAAAGCCGATCAGCTCCGCGTCCATCGTGTCCCAGTCCAGCCAGCTGATCTCATTGTCCTGACAATAGGCATTGTTGTTGCCGCTCTGGCTGTTGCCGCCTTCGTCCCCGGCCAGGATCATCGGCGTTCCCTGCGACAGCAGAACGGTGGCCAGCATGTTGCGCCGACGCTGTTGGCGGGCGGCGAGGATATCGGGGTCGTCCGTCTCTCCCTCGGTGCCGAGGTTGTCGGAATGGTTGGCGTGATGGCCGTCGCGGTTGCCCTCGCCGTTGGCCTCGTTGTGGCGCAGCGCGTAAGAGGTGACATCGGCCAGCGTGAAACCGTCATGCGCGGCGGCAAAGTTGACAGAGGACCACGCCCGCCGCCCACGGGTGTCGAACAGGTCGGCGGTGCCCAGCAGGGCCGACCCAAGATCCTGCGCCGCATGGCCGTCTCCGCGCCAGAACCGGCGCAGCGTGTCGCGAAAGCGGTCGTTCCATTCGGCGAATTCCGGCGGAAACTGCCCAAGGCGATAGCCGCCGGGGCCAAGATCCCAAGGTTCGGCGATCAGCTTGACCTGACTCAGGACCGGGTCCTGTCGCAGCGCATCCATGAACCCGCCATGCCGGTCAAAGCCGTGTTTTTCGCGTCCGATCGTGGTGGCAAGATCAAAGCGGAAACCGTCGACACCCATACATTCGACCCAGAACCGCAGGCTGTCCAGAATCATCCGCAGCACAAAAGGATGCTGTACGTTCAACGTGTTGCCGGTGCCGGTGTCATTCACATAGAAACGCGGCTGACCTTCGACCAGCCGGTAGTAAGAGGCATTGTCGAGCCCGCGAAAGCAAAAGGTCGGGCCAAGGTGGTCGCCCTCTGCCGAATGGTTGTAGACCACGTCCAGGATCACCTCGATGCCGGCGGCGTGAAACCGTTCGACCATGGCGCGGAACCCGGCCACACCGGCGGGGCCAAGGTAGCGCGGCTCGGGCGCAAAGAAACCGGCGGTGTTGTAGCCCCAATGGTTCACCAGCCCGCGTGCGGTCAGCGCATTCTCCGAGCGGATCGCCTGAACCGGCAACAGTTCCACCGAGGTGACACCCAGTCGTGCCAGATGGTCCAGCATCGGCTGCGAGGCCAGCCCTTCGTAAGTGCCGCGGAGGTCATTGGGCACGTCGGGGTGGCGGATCGTACTGCCCTTGACATGGGCCTCATAGATCAGGGTGCCGTCCCAACCGCGCTGCAATCCCTTGGCGTCTGGAGGAAAATCGGCGGGGTCCCAGACCACGGCCTTGGGGACATGCGGCGCGCTGTCGGCGGTGCTGAGCGACAGGTCGGCCTCGCTGGTGCCGACCGAATACCCGAAGGTAGCGGGATGGGTGGTGAATTTGCCGTGCAGAATGCGCGCATAGGGATCAAGCAACAGCTTGTTGGGGTTGAACCGGTGGCCACGTTCGGGCGCGAAGGGGCCATGCACCCGGTAGCCGTAAAGGGTGCCGGGACGCAGGCCGGGCACATATCCGTGCCAGACCTCTCCGCTGCGTTCAGGCAGCGTCAGGCGCTGGATTTCCTCGGCCCCGTCATTGGAAAACAGGCAGAGGTCGACCTGATGCGCATGATCGGAAAAGAGCGCGAAATTTGTACCTTCGCCGTCAAAGACCGCGCCCAGAGGGGTTGGCCGTCCTGACAGGATTTCATGAGGACCGGGGGCCTTCGAGGTCATGCAATCAGCGTCTCGTACATCTGGACATATTGACGGGCGGACTCTTCCCAGCCCACCTGTTGGCGCATCGCGGACACCTGCATCTTGCGCCACAGCGCGCGGTCCCCGTAGGCATCAAAGACCCGTCCCAAAACCGTGTCGATCCCGGCGACTGACACGTCGTCGAACACGAACCCCGTGGCCACCCCGGCAGAGAGCGCCGCGTGGTTGGCATCCACAACCGTATCGGCCAAACCGCCCGTCCGCGCAACCACCGGCAGGGTACCGTAGCGCAGACCGTAAAGCTGGGTCAGCCCGCAGGGTTCAAACCGCGACGGAATCAGGATGGCGTCTGACCCGGCCTGAATCAGGTGAGAAAACGCTTCGTCATAGCCGATGTGCACACCGACCTTGCCGGGAAACCGCTTGGCGGCCTGCTGGAACGCCTGCTCCAGTATCGGATCGCCCGACCCCAGCAATGCCAGTTGCCCGCCCGATTCGACCAGCCGGGGCAAGACCCCAGCCAGCGCATCCAGCCCTTTTTGCAGGGTCAGCCGACTGACGACGCAGAACAGCGGGCCGTCGTGATCGGGGTCAAGGGTCAGGCGGCGGGCCACCTCGGCGCGGTTCTTGGCCTTGGTGTCCAGCGTTTGCGGGCCGTAGGTCGCGGCCAGCGCCGGGTCGGTCATCGGGTTCCAGACGTCCAGATCGATCCCGTTCAGAATGCCCGACACATCGCCCGCGCGATTGTTGAGCACGCCTTCCAGCCCCATTCCAAACTTCGGTGTGAGGATCTCTTGCGCATAGGTCGGGCTGACCGTCGAGATGCGGTCGGCATAGACCAGCGCGGCTTTCAGAAAGCTGACATCGCCGTAGTATTCCAGCCCGTCGGGATGGAACCAGTCGCTGCTCAGTTGCAGGTCGCCCATGACATGCGGCCCGAAGCGGCCCTGAAAGGCGATGTTGTGGATCGTGATGACCGACGCGGGGGGCCTGCGCCCGTCCTGTTTGAGATAGACAGGCGTCAGGCCGGCCTGCCAGTCGTGCGCATGCACAATGTCCGGCACCCAGCCCGACAGCCCGTCAAAGCTGATCCGGGCGGCGGCCTGCGACAAGGCCGCAAACCGGGCGTGATTGTCCAGCCAGTCCTTGCCGTCAGGCCCGGTATAGGGCGCGCCCGGTCGGTCGAACAGTTGCGGCGCGTCCAGCAACAACAGGGTCACGCCCTCTGCCGTGACCTCGACCAGCCGCCCCGGACCGCCCGGAAGATCGCCAAAGCTGGCCACCTCTTTGCCTTGCGCCAGCAGCGGAAACAGGTCCGGGTAGGCGGGCAGGACGGTCTTGACCTCAACCCCCAGCGCCGCCAGCGCGCCCGGCAGAGCGCCCGCAACATCGGCCAGCCCGCCAGTCTTGATGAAAGGCGCGCACTCCGAGGTGACCATCAGCACCTTCATGTCACAACTCCAGCTTGTGGATCATCTCGTTGGTGATCAGGCAGATGCCGTTTTCGGTGCGGCGGAACCGCTTGGCGTCCAGTTCCGCGTCCTCCCCCACGATAAGCCCCTCGGGGATTTTCACGCCACGGTCGATGATGGCGTTCTTGATGTTGGCGTGGCGGCCGACCTCGGCGTAGGGCAGGGCGACAACGCCCTCAAGTTGGGCATAGGAATGTGTCTTGACCCCGGTGAACATCAGACAGCGTTCCAGCGACGAACCGGAAATGATGCAGCCACCCGACACCATCGACGACACCGCTTGTCCGCGGCGGCCTTCTTCGTTGTGGATGAACTTGGCGGGGGCGGTCAGTTCGGAATAGGTCCAGATCGGCCAGTTGGTGGCGTAGATGTCCAGTTCCGGCTCAAAATCGGTCAGGTCGATGTTGGCCTGCCAATAGGCGTCCAGCGTACCGACATCGCGCCAGTAGGGTTTCTTTTCCAGCCCGGACATGACGCAGGAGCGGCCAAAGGGATGCGCCACCGCGTCCCCCGTGGCCACCAGTCCGGGGATGATGTCCTTGCCGAAATCATGGCTGGAATCCGGGTTCTTGGCATCGGCTTCCAGCAGATCACACAGAAACGCCGTCTCGAAGACATAGATGCCCATCGACGCCAGCGACCGGGTCGGATCGCCCGGCATGGTGGGCGGCTCTGCCGGTTTTTCGACAAAGTCGAGGATCTTGTCGGTATCGTCCACCGCCATGACGCCAAAGCCCTTGGCCTCTTCGCGCGGCACCTCGATACAGCCCACGGTCACTTTTGCGCCCGACCTGACATGCTGTTCGATCATGAACGAGTAATCTTGTTTGTAGATATGATCCCCTGCCAGAATCAGGATGTATTTCGGACCGTATCCCCGAATGATCGAGATGTTCTGGGTGACCGCGTCGGCAGTCCCCTTGTACCAGTTCTCTTCGTCCAGTTGCTGTGAGGCGGGCAGGATATCCAGCCCCTCGTTCCGTTCCGCCCGGAAAAAGGACCAGCCGCGTTGCAGGTGACGGATCAGGCTGTGCGCCTTGTACTGGGTCGCCACGCCGATCCGCCGGATGCCCGAGTTGACCGCGTTGGAAAGGGCAAAGTCGATGATGCGTGTCTTGCCGCCGAAATAGACCGCCGGTTTGGCGCGGATATCGGTCATCTCCTTCAGCCGCGACCCGCGACCGCCCGCAAGCACATAGGCCATGGTTTGCTGGGCCAGCGTGAACCTGTCGTTCTGCATGTGATCCTCCCCCGTGATCAGTCGTCCGGTCAATGTTCTCCGGACAGTTTGAAAAATACCGTCGCCAGCGGCGGTACGGTGATCTCAATCGAATGGGCGCAGCCGTGCGACGTCACGGGATCTGCGGTCACGCCGCCCCCGTTGACTTGGCCGCTGCCGCCGTAGATCGGCGCGTCGGTGTTCAGGCGTTCCTGCCAATGACCGGCAGCGGGCACCCCGATCCGGTAGTCGGTGCGCGTGACGGGGGTGAAATTCGACACCACAAGGACCGGCTCAGAGCCATCCTCGCCGGTGCGGACCCAGACAAAGATCGAATCCGCCGCGTTGCCGCCATCTATCCAGCGAAAGCCTTCGGCCTTGCTGTCCAACTGGTACAGCGCGGGGGTCTCGCGGTAGAGCCCGTTCAGATCGCGCACAAGGTTTTGCATCCCCTTGTGCGGCGCGTGGTCCAGAAGATGCCAGTCAAGGCTCTGGTTGTGGTTCCATTCTTCGGGCTGGGCGAATTCGCAGCCCATGAACAACAGCTTTTTGCCCGGATGCCCGAACATGAAACCGAAATAGGCGCGCAGGTTGGCAAACCGCTGCCAGTCGTCCCCCGGCATCCGCCCCAACAACGACCCCTTGCCGTGAACGACCTCGTCATGGCTGATCGGCAGCACAAAGTTTTCCGAGAACGCGTAGTGCAGGCCGAATGTCATCTTGTCGTGGTGATATTTGCGGTTGATCGGGTCCTCGGACATGTACCGCAGGGTGTCGTTCATCCACCCCATGTTCCACTTGAACCCAAAGCCAAGCCCGCCGTGGGATGTCGGAGCGCTGACACCGGGAAAGGCGGTGCTTTCCTCGGCCAGCGTCATCACGTCGGGATGCATGCCATAGACCTGCTCATTCATGCGTTGCAGGAATGAGATCGCCTCCAGGTTCTCGCGGCCGCCATGTTCGTTGGGCACCCATTCGCCGTCCTTGCGGGAATAATCGCGGTACAGCATCGAGGCCACCGCATCGACGCGCAGACCGTCGATGTGGAACTCTTCCAGCCAGTAGCGCGCATTGGCGATCAGGAAATTCGACACCTCGGAGCGGCCATAGTTGTAGACCAGCGTGTTCCAGTCCGGGTGGTACCCTTCCTTGGGGTCGCTGTGTTCATACAGGGCGGTGCCGTCAAAGCGGGCCAGTCCATGCGCGTCAGTCGGGAAATGGCCGGGCACCCAGTCGATGATCAGGCCAAGACCCGCGTCATGCGTTGCCTCGACCAATGCGCGGAAATCGTCCGGCGACCCAAACCGCGAGGTTGGCGCATACAGTCCGACAGGTTGATAGCCCCACGATCCGCCAAAGGGATGCTCAGAGACCGGCGTCAGTTCAATATGGGTAAAGCCCATGTCGGCGGCGTAACTGACCAGTTGCTCTGCCATTTCGGTGTAAGTGAGTGAGCGGTTGTCGTCTTCTGGCACACGCCGCCAGCTTTCCAGATGGACCTCGTAGATCGAGACGGGTTGGTCGATACGGTGTTTCTGCCAGCGGGTCGCCATCCAGGCGTGGTCCTGCCATCCGTATTGAGTCAGGTCGCGCACCACGGAGGCGGTCAGCGGCGGCACCTCTGACCCGAACCCGACCGGGTCGGCCTTGAGCGGCAAAAGCTGTCCGCCGGAATCCAGAAGTTCGTATTTGTAGACCGCGCCTTCGGCCACGCCGGGCACAAAAATCTCCCAGATGCCGGTGTCGCCACGGCGGCGCATCGCATGGCGTCGCCCGTCCCAGTCGTTGAAGGTGCCAACCACGGACACGCGGGAGGCATTGGGGGCCCAGACCGCGAAATGCACTCCCGGAGCGCCGCCAAACCCGGTCAGATGCGCCCCAAGCGCGCGCCACAACTGGCCATGCGTACCTTCGCCCAGCAGGTATTCGTCCATCTCGCCCAGAATCGGGCCATAGGCGTAGGCGTCTTCCTCTTCCCACGTCGCGTCGGCGTTCGACAGGCGCAGGCGATAGTCGTAGCGCCCGACGACGCCGGGCAGGATGCCTTCGTACAGGTCCGGTGCCCCGTCGACCGGGCTGAGTGTCCCCAAGACCATGTCGCTGCCGCTGGCCAGCACCTCAACCAAGTCCACGTTTGGGCGAAAGACCCTTACGGATTGGGTGCCATCGGGCAGCGTATGCTGTCCCAGAACCGAAAAAGGGTCGCCGTGGCGGCCTTCGACGATTTGCCGTGCGGTCGAATGATCAAGGGGGGCTGTCATGCGCTCTGCTCCAGTTCGCCGTCAATTGCGCTGCCGACATTCCAGATGTCGCGCGCGTAGCCGCGTATCGTCCGGTCCGACGAGAACCAGCCGACGCTGGCGGTATTTGTCAGCGCCATGGCCGCCCAGGTCGACGGATGCGTAAAGGCCTCGTCGGCGCGGCGCTGGGTGTCGAAGTAGGTGTCAAAGTCGCAGGACACGAGGAAGTGGTCGTGATCCCAGAGATTGCCGACGATCCCGTGATAGCGGCCCGGTTCCTCGGGCGAGAAACGGCCCTCGGCGATCTGGGCCAGAACCTTTTGCAGGCGCGGGCTTTGTTCGATGGCGGCGCGGGCATAGCCGTGGTGGCTGCGCCGTTCCGTCACCTCTGCGGCGTTCAGGCCGAACAGAAAGAAGTTCTCCGCCCCCACATGTTCGCGGATTTCGACATTGGCGCCGTCCAGCGTGCCGATGGTCAGCGCGCCGTTCAGGGCGAATTTCATGTTGCCGGTGCCAGAGGCCTCTTTGCCGGCGGTGGAAATCTGCTCTGACAGGTCGGCGGCAGGGATCAGCATCTCTGCCATCGTGACGTTGTAGTTGGGCGGATAGACGATCTTGAGCAGATCTTTTGTCACCGGGTCGTTGTTGAGCACACCGGCGACGTCGTTGATCAGGCGGATGATCTGTTTGGCGACGTGATAGCCGGGGGCCGCCTTGCCACCAAAGATCTTGACCCGCGGTGTCCAGTTGCCGTTCGGGTTGGCGTGCATTTCATTCCAGAGCGCGATGGTCTCCAGAATGTTCATCAACTGGCGCTTGTACTCGTGGATACGCTTGATCTGGACGTCGAACATGGCATCGGGGTCAATCGCGATCCCGCAGTGGTCCTGCACCCAGTTCGACAGGCGTTCCTTGTTGACCCGCTTGGCGGCCATGAATTCCTGCAAGAATCCCTGATCGCCGCTGCGGCTCCGCAGGCGGCCAAGTTGATCCAGATCCGCAGGCCAAGTATCGCCGATCTCACGGGTGATGAGGTTCGACAGGGCGGGGTTGCATTCATACAGCCAGCGGCGCGGTGTGATGCCGTTGGTCTGGTTCACGATGCGCGTCGGGTGGATGCGGTGCAGATCGGCAAAGACCGTCGATTTCACAAGGTCGGTGTGCAGCGCCGAGACGCCGTTGACCTTGTGCGCCATGATAAACGCAAGCTCACCCATGTTGACGTTGCCGTGGTCAAGGATGCGCGGGCTGTCCGGGAACTGTGCCTGCTGGCTGTCCTCGATCGACCGGATGATTTCCAGATGACGGGGCAGCACGCGGCCCAGCAGCCATTCGGGCCAGCGTTCCAGCGCCTCGGGCAGCAGGGTGTGGTTGGTGTAGCCAAGGCAGCGACGGGCGAGGTCGATGGCCTCTGCCATGTCCAGCCCGTGGATATCGACAAGGATGCGGACCAGTTCCGGCCCTGCAATGGCGGGGTGGGTGTCGTTCAACTGGATCGCGGCGGCATCGGGCAGGGCGCGGATGTCGTCATGATCGATGAAGAACCGGCGCAGAAGGTCGTGAATCGACGCGGCGGTAAAGAAATACTCTTGCTTGAGGCGCAGTTCCTTGCCGCTTTCGGTGGTGTCGTCCGGATAGAGGACACGGCAGATGGTGCGGGCCAGCGCCTCGGACCGGCTGGCGGCAAGGTAGTCGCCGCGGTTAAAACTGGCGAGGTCGAATTCCTTTTGCGGCCGCGCCGACCATAGCCGCAGCGTGTTGCCCCAGCGGCCCTGCCAGCCGACGACCGGCGTGTCAAAGGCGGTGGCGATCACCGTCTCATGCGGTTGCCATTTGGCCTTGCCTTCATGGTGATGAACATGCCCGCCAAAGCCGACCTTGTAGCTGACTTCGGGGCGCTCGAATTCCCAGGCATGGCGCTGCTGCAACCACGTCTCTGGCTTTTCGATCTGCTGGCCTTCGACGAAATCCTGCTCAAACAACCCGTGCTCATAGCGAATGCCATAGCCCATCGCCGGGATGCCCAGCGTGGCAAGGCTGTCCATGAAACAGGCCGCCAGTCGGCCAAGGCCACCATTGCCCAGCGCGGCGTCGGGTTCATCATGAACCAGGGCGTCATAGTCCTGACCCAGTTCCGTCACCGCGGCGCGCGCTTCGTCGGTCAAGCCGATGTTGGCGGCGACGTCTTCGACCAACCGACCGATGAGAAACTCCATCGAAAGGTAGTAGACCCGCTTTTTGTGCCCGACATAGCTGGCTCGGGTGCTTTGATACCACGAATCCACCATGCGGTCGCGCAGGCTGAGCGACAGCGCCATGCGCCAGTCGTAAAGGGAGGCGTGTTCGGCATCCTTGCCGAGCGAGTAGCGCAGATGCGCGAGGATTGCGTCTTTCATTGGATCGGTCCTGTCCTGTCTATCGGGCCGCGTGGCGCGCGCCGCCGACCGGTCCTCCCGCTGATCGGGCCGCGCATGTTATCGCTAACGGTAAAAGTCAACCAAAAGCCAGACCCGACTTCAGTTTACTGTAACCCGTGCAACCGCTGTTGCAAGCGGGTGCCAGTGGGCGGCTGCCCCACCTGTCCAGAGGGGGCAGCCTTTGCTGCTTTAGGCCGCGGCCTTGGGTGCGAGCTGTTGCTCTTCGATCGGCGGCGGTTCCATTGCGCCGGTCATGATCGCGACCGCGTCCGACATCGAGATCTTGGCCGGGTCGACCACCGCGTGCCGCTTGCCCAGACGGTGGATGTGGACACGGTCCGCCACCTCGAAGACATGCGGCATGTTGTGGCTGATCAGGATGATCGGAATGCCCTTGGCGCGGACGTCCTGGATCAGTTCCAGCACCCGGCGGCTTTCCTTGACGCCGAGTGCGGCCGTCGGCTCATCCATGATGATGAACTTGTTGGCAAAGGCGGCGGCGCGGGCCACGGCCACGCCCTGACGCTGACCGCCCGACAGGGTTTCGACCGCCTGATTGATCGACTGGACGGTCATCAGGCCCAGTTCGGTCAGCTTGTCGCGGGCGAATTTCTCCATCGCCTTCTTGTCGAGCTGGCGAAAGACCTTGCCCATGAAGCCGGGTTTGCGCAGTTCGCGCCCGGCGAACATGTTGTCGGCGATGGACAGGGACGGAGACAGCGCAAGCTGTTGATAGACGATCTCGATCCCCATTTCGCGGGCTTGCAGCGGCGAGGTGAAATGCACCGGCTTGCCCTCGATCTTGATTTCGCCTTCGTCGGCTTGCACCGCGCCGCAGATTGCCTTGACGATCGAGGATTTGCCCGCGCCGTTGTCGCCGATCACGGCCAGAACCTCACCGGGGTACAGGTCAAAGTCCGAGTGGTCGATGGCGGTCACGTGGCCATAGCGCTTCACGATACCGCGGCCTTGAACGATGGGTTGCACAGACATTATCCCGAAACCTTTCTGATCCATTGATCGACAGAGACCGCCGCGATGATGAGCACGCCAATCAGCAGGTAGGTCCATTGCGCGTCCGCCCCCATCAGGCGCAGACCCAAGGTGAACACGCCGACAATCAGCGCCCCGAAAAGAGACCCCAGAACAGAGCCGCGCCCACCGAACAGAGAGATGCCCCCGATCACCACGGCGGTGATGGATTCGATGTTCGCAAGCTGACCGGAGGTCGGTGAAACCGATCCGATGCGCCCGATCAGGGCCCAACCGGCAAAGGCGCAGATCAGACCGGACAGGGCGTAGACCGACACAAGAACCTTGTTCGCTTCCATCCCCGAAAGCTCTGCCGCTTCCTTGTCGTCACCCACCGCATAGACATGTCGGCCCCATGCCGTCTGTGTCAGCGCATAGGTCAGGACGGCGAACAGCAGCAGCATGAAGATGATGCCATAGGTCAGCCGCGCGCTGCCGATTTGCAGCGTCGTCCCGAAGAATTGCAGGATCGCGGCGTTCTGCTCGATTTCCTGCGACCGGATGGTTTCGTTGGCCGAATAGAGGAAGTTGGCGGCCAGAACGATCTGCCACATGCCCAGCGTCACGATGAAGGGCGGCAGTTTCATCCGCGTGACCAGCAGGCCGTTGACCGTCCCGATGGCGGTGCCCACGGCCAGGCCGCACATCACGGAAATGAACGGCGGTATGCCATAGCGGAAGGTGAACTGGCCCATCACGACGGAACTCATGACCATGATGGCGCCAACCGACAGGTCGATGCCTGCGGTCAGGATCACCAGCGATTGGGCGGCGGCCACGATGCCGACAATCTGAACCTGTTGCAGGATCAATGTCAGCGCAAAAGGTGAGAAGAATTTAGATCCCAGTAGCAGACCGAAGACAATGATCGACAGGACCAGAACGATGAGCGGGACAAGCGCGGGGTTCGTGTGCAAAGCGTTTTGCAGCTTATGAACAAAGCCTTGCGGCTTTTCGAACTCGGCAACCTGATTGGTGGCCGCGGACAACGACGATTCGTAGTCCTGCCCCTTCGAGGCAGACTCGGTCATGTGGGATCCTCCCGGTTGATGTGGGTGCGTTCTGATGCGCGACTTGGTTCAGCCTAAGCGACAAGGTGTTCGCGCGTCCATAGTGAAGGGGCGGCGCCCGCCCCTTCAGATTTTTCAGGCCTTCGGGGTCAGCCCCAGCAGCGGTCGGTGCCTTCCTGGACACTGATCGAGTCGACGCCGTCGACCGGCTGATCGGTGACCAGAGCCACGCCTGTGTCGGTGAAGGCTTTGCCCTCGGTCGGCTCCGGCTTGACGCCTTCGTCGGCCCATTTCTTGATGGCTTCGATGCCCAGCGACGCCATGAGCAGCGGGTACTGCTGCGAGGTCGCGCCGATCACACCGTCGGCCACGTTCTTGATGCCGGGGCAGCCGCCGTCGACCGAAACGATCAGAACGTCGTTTTCGCGACCGATGGACTTGAGCGCCTCATAGGCACCGGCAGCGGCGGGTTCGTTGATGGTGTAGACCACGTTGATCATGGGGTCCTGCGCCAGCAGGTTCTCCATCGCGCGGCGGCCGCCTTCTTCGTTGCCCTGGGTCACGTCGTTGCCGATAATGCGCGGGTCGGTTTCGTCGCCCCACTTGTTCGGGTCGCCCAGATCAATGCCGAAGCCCTGCAAGAAACCCTGATCGCGCAGAACGCCGACGGAGGGTTGCGACACGGCCAGATCCAGCATGCCGATCTTGGCGTCGGCGGCGGCATCGCCCAGCTTGCCTGCGGCCCATTTGCCGATCAGCTCACCGGCGAGGAAGTTGTCGGTGGCAAAAGTGGCATCTGCCGCGTCGATGGGCTCCAGCGGCGTGTCCAGTGCGATGACAAGGATGCCCGCGTCGCGCGCCTGCTGGACGGCGGGAACGATCGACGAGGTGTCGGAGGCGGTCAGCAGGATGCCTTTGGCGCCGTCCGCGATGCAGGTTTCGATGGCCTGAACCTGAGTTTCGTGGTCGCCATCGACCTTACCCGCAAAGGATTTCAGTTCGATGCCCAGCTCTTCGGCCTTGGCGGTCGCGCCTTCTTTCATCTTGACGAAGAAGGGGTTTGTGTCCGTCTTGGTGATCAGGCACGCGCTGAACGAATGGCCGGCGGCGTTGGCACCCGTCGACAGTGCGGCGGCGGTCAGAGCAATGGCCGTGCCAGTCAGAAACTTTTTCATGGTATCCTCCCAAAATCCGCGGGGTCCAACGCGGCAGTTCTAGCGGACCCAAGAGCCAGGATGAATTCCGACCCTTCGACGTCTAGAAACCCGATTCGGCCTGCTCTTGTCAACATAAATCACTCCGATTTATTTATTATTGACATGAGGCGTCGAAAAGAGAAATCTGCCTATAGAAGGCGCGTGACATCAAAGCGTCTGGGAGGAACGACATGGACAGCACTCAGAAAGGCGGTGATCCGGCCAATCTGCCGTCAGACAGCGTGCGCGGCTCTAATCAAAGCGGTGTTCGGGCGCATAATGAACGGCTGGTCCTGTCGCTGGTCCGGCAATATGGCCCGCTCCCCAAGGCAGAGATCGCCCGGCTGACCGGTCTGTCGGCACAGACCGTGTCCGTGATCATGCGTGCCCTCGAAAAAGAGGGCCTGCTGAAAAAGGGCGAACCGGTACGTGGCAAGGTGGGTCAGCCCTCGGTTCCGATGAGCCTCGCCAAGGCGGGGGCGTTTTTTCTGGGCCTGAAGGTGGGGCGCCGGTCGCTGGACCTGTTGCTGACCGATTTCAGTGGCCATGTGGAAGGCCGCGTTCATCTGTCCCATCGCTATCCCACCCCCGACAGCGTGGTGAAATTCGCAAACGGCGCAATTGCGCAACTGCTTGACCAACTGTCGCCGGAGCACCGCGCCCGCGTTGCCGGATTGGGGATCGCGACGCCGTTCAGGCTCTGGGATTGGGCGAAACCGCTTGGCCTCCCCGCCACCGAGATGGAGGCATGGCGCGACCGGAAATTCGCGGACGAACTGGCCGAGGCATGGGACTTTCCGGTTTACCTGCGCAACGACGGCTCTGCGGCCTGCGGGGCCGAACTGGTTTTTGGCGACCAGAACAAGCCACGGGATTTCCTGTATTTCTTCATCGGCTTTTTTGTCGGCGGCGGTCTGGTCATCGACAACACGGTGTTCACCGGGCGCAGCGGCAACGCCGCCGCCGTGGCGTCGATCCCGATTGGCATCAAGGGGACAAAGGTCCGCCAACTGGTCGATGTGGCCTCGATCCACACTCTGGAACGGCTGGTGATCGAGGCGGGGGGCGACAGCGGCATGATCTGGGACGACCCGTCGCAATGGGATCTGCCCGAAGGCGTTCTGGATACATGGATGTCGCGCGCCGCTGAAGGCTTCGCATATGCCATCCTGTCCTCCTCCTGCCTGATCGATTTCGAATGTGTGGTGATCGACGGATGGCTGCCGGACCCGGTGCGCGCTGCGCTGGTCTCTCGAACTGCGCGGCGCCTGAATGAAATCCGGGTGGCGGGCATCGAGGTGCCAGAGCTCAGGGAAGGCAGCATTGGCCGGGATGCGCGCGCGCTGGGCGCGGCCAGCCTGCCGTTGTCGGACAAGTTCCTTGTCGACCGGAACGCGTTTCTGAAGGGCTGACACCACTTTGGCCGCGCCTTATCGGCGGTCATGCCCCTTGTCGGACAGCGTGATGCGCGCGTCCCAGTTGCCCTCGTTCACCGTCGCCAGGACAAGGCGCAATATTAGATGGCGAACCGCTTCAAGCGCGTAGGTCGCATTGCGGTCCGCAAGCTCGCACAGGAACAGCGTCCGGTTCAACGCGGGCGAGATGATCGGGCGCGAATGCAACTGACCGCTGTCGATCAGTTCCCGCGCAAACAAATGGGTGCCGATGGCGCAGCCCAGGCCTTCGGCCAATGCACCCAGAATGCCCTGAACAGAGTTGAGTTGCAGCTGCGCCCGGTTTTCGACCTGTTTCAACATCGTGGTGTCGTCCAGCAACGCCCGCGCGGACAGGCCTTGCCGCAGGATGATCAAGGGCAGATCCAACATGTCTTCGAACGCAATCGGGTCATCTGTTGCACCGATGATACCGGGCTGGCCAACACACAACATGCGCTCTTCGAGAATCGGCTGCAACCGCAGGCGCGGGTCGTTGGGGGGGTTAAAGAGCACCGCGATGTCCACCTCCGATTCCATCAGGTGCAAAAGCGTCGCCCCTGACAGGCTTTCGGTGATGGACAGGCGCAAGCCGGGATAATCCGCCATAACCGACTTCATCAGCGGCACGCCGATGGCCTTGACCGCCGAATAGGCCATGCCAACGGACACGTCGCCGACCACGGCGCGGGATTCGTTGCGGATATCGGCCTCGGCGGCCTGCATCGCGCGCAGGATGGCGCGCGCGTGATCGTACAGCCGCTCTCCGGCGGCGGTCGGGGTCATGCCGCGCGCCCGTCGTGTGAACAGGGCGGTCGACAGGTTGGCTTCGAGGTTGGCGATATGATGGCTGAGCGCCGAAACCGCGATGTTCAAACGCTCAGACGCCTGACTGAGCGACCCCGTCTCATACACGGCGGTGAAATACCGAAGCTGACGGGAGTCCATGCCATGCTTTCTGTTTTTTAGAAAGATTACTTGAAAACACTGTAATTCCAGAATGGACCAAGGGGCAATAGGGTCGTCCGCAACAGAGGAGGCCGCTTATGCAACCGGGACTGAGACCGCTTGACGGTATTCGCGTGGTCGAGATGAGCCACATGATCATGGGGCCGTCGTGCGGCATGTTCCTGGGGTTTCTGGGGGCCGAGGTCATCAAGGTCGAACCGCCCGAGGGCGACAAGACCCGCCACCTGACCGGGATGGGGCGCGGGTTTTTCCCGACCTTCAACCGTGGCAAACGGTCGATCACGCTGGATCTGAAAGCGGATGCCGGGCGCGACGCCTTGGACCAATTGCTGTCGACGGCGGACGTGTTCGTTGAGAACTTCCGCGACAGTTCGCTGGCGAAAATGGGGTTTGCCCCGGAAGTGTTGCGGCAAAAATATCCGTCTCTGGTGGTCGCGTCGTGCAAGGGGTTCCTGCACGGACCGTATGAAAACCGCACCGCCATGGATGAGGTTGTCCAGATGATGACCGGCATGGCCTACATGACCGGTCCCAGCGGTCGGCCCTTGCGGATCGGGTCGTCGGCCAATGACATCATGGGCGGGCTGTTTGCGGCCTTTGGTGTCCTTGCGGCTCTGCTACAGCGGCAAAAGGACGGGAAAGGGCACAGCATCCGGGCCGGTCTGTTCGAAAACTGCCTGTTGCTGGTCGCGCAGCACATGGTGCAGTTCGACATTGAAGGCACCGAGGCGCCGCCGATGCCCGAACGGGTGTTTTCGTGGCCGGTCTACGACATCTTTGAAACCGTCGAGGGTCAGCCGATTTTTGTCGGTGCGGTGACAGAGGGTCAATGGACCAAGCTGTGCGAGGTGCTGGACTTGGCCGAGCTGCGCAACGATCCGCGCCTGCAAACGCGACCTGACCAGATCGAGGCGCGTGACTGGACGCTTCCGATCATTGCGGCGGCGATTGCCCGCAAAACGGCGGCGGATCTTCTGACCGGGTTCGAGGCGGCGGGCATTCCCTTCTCACCCATCGCGCGGCCGGCACAGATGTATGACGACCCCCATGTAACGCGGCCCGGCGGGTTGTTGACGTCTTCCCTGCCCGAGGGCGGTGACTTTCGCGCCCCCGGTCTGCCTCTGGAGGTGGACGGCGTGCCTTTGCAAGGCGGACAAGTCGACATCGCGGGGGTCGGCGACGACTCGGAAACGGTCCTGTCCGCGCTGGGCCTTGGCCGTGACGCGATCCGCAGGGCGACCGGTATCAGGGACGCGGCGGAATGAACCGGACGATGCATATCTATCCGGAAGACCGGGTGACGCTGCGCGAAGTCGGGCTGCGTGACGGCCTGCAACTGGTCCGGCAGTTCCCGTCGACGCAGGCGAAACGGGACTGGCTGCACCGCGAATACGCCGCCGGGGTCCGCCACTTTGAGATCGGGTCGTTCCTGCCGGCCAGCCGGATGCCGCAATTCGCAGACATCCGCGACCTGATCGAAGAGGTAGCGACTTTGCCCAAGGCGTTTTCCTCTGCCCTGACGCTGAATGAACGCGCCTTGTCCGATGCGATGCAGACCAAGGTCGACGAGGTCATCTGCGTGGTTTCGGCCACCGAGGATCACAGCCGCGCCAACATGCGCCGGTCGCGCGACGAGGCCGTGGCACTGGTAGCCTCGGCGCGCGAGGCCGCAGGTCCGGACGGCCCGTTGGTCAACGCCGGAATCGCCATGGCCTTTGGCTGTTCCATCTCCGGCGCGGTGGCGCAAACCGAGGTGCTGCGACTGGCCGAGGCCTGCCTGGACGCGGGGGCAGACGTGGTCGGCGTCGCTGACACGGTGGGTTACGCCGGCCCGCGGCAGATCTCGGCCATGTGCGACGCCTTGAACAGCCTGTGCGGGGACCGCCCATACACCGTCCATCTGCATGACACGCGCGGTATGGGGATCGCAAACGCAGCGGCGGCTTTGGATGCGGGGTGCAGGGTGCTGGACGGTGCGCTTGCCGGGCTGGGCGGCTGTCCCTTTGCACCGGGGGCCAGCGGCAACGTGGTGTTCGAAGACCTTGTCTTTCTTGCGGAAACCATGGGTTTGACCACCGGTATCGACCTCACGGCGCTGGTCGGCGTCCGCGACATACTGGCCGCCGAAATGCCCGGTGAAACTCTGCACGGCGCCTTGGCCGAGGCCGGAGCGCCAAACATCGACTGGGCTGCGTGACGCAGGCCCGCAACACACAGAACTCTGGGAGGAGAACCATGACACATTTGACCAAAGCCCTGATGGGCACCGCGCTTGGCCTGACGCTTGGCCTGTCGCTTGCCGGGGCCGCCGGGGCGGCTACGGAAATGCGGTGCAGCCACCAATTGCCGCCCGCGCATGCCGTGTCCAAGGTCATCGACCGGTGGGCGACCGAGGTGGAAACCCTGTCCAACGGCGAAATCGACGTTCAGATCTTTGGCGCGGACAGTCTGGTTGGCGCCAAGGAAAACATCGTCTCGACGGCCAAGGGCGACATCGAGTGCGCGTTTTCGGTGCAGTTCCAATGGGGCAAGACCCTGCCGATCATGACCGTCACCACCGCGCCCTATGCGTTTTCCGATCTTGCCATTTGGCGCAATTGGGACGGCTCCGACGCGGCCAACTTCCTTGAGGACAAACTGCGTGCCAAAGGGGTCGAAAACGTCGTCTGGCTGTTCCAGACAAACAGTTCGGTGTTCACCTCGAACGGAAAATTCCTGACGACCCCCGCCGATTTCGAGGGGTTGAAGGTGCGCGGGTTGACCCCGGCCTTTGACGCGGGCCTTGCCGCTTTGGGGGCCGCCCCCACCGCCTTGCCCGGCTCTGAGGTCTATCAGGCCTTGGCGACCGGCATTCTGGACGGCGCATTGACCGGCTCCGACGCCGCCGTATCGCGCAAATATTTCGAGGTGCAGGACCATTTCGTGGTCTCGCCTGTCATCTCGGTCTTTTTCCACGGCTACGTGAACCCTGCTTTCTACGCCGGTTTGTCCGACACCGCAAAAGCCGCGCTGGACGAGGCCGGGGCCAAGGCCGCGGTCTGGGCGGTGGATGCCGCAGAGGCGGGCATGGCCTCTGCCCCCGACGACCTGAAGGCAAAGGGCGTGCAGGTCCATGTCGCCACCGCCGAAGAGAATGCGGCGATGTCGGCGGTGATGCGCCCCGCCTTTGACAGCCGCTTCAACGACGATGATCCGGACAGCCAGACCTTGCTGGACCTGATCGACCAGCTGCGCAGCGGGTCGTAATGTCGGGCAGTGTTCCACAGGGGGCGGCGCGGGCCGCCTCCGTTCTTGGCCGGATCGCGGGGGCCCTGTCATGGACCTGTGGCGCACTGTCGGCGACGCTGATCCTCGGGGCTTTTGCCATCACGATCTACGCCGTCTTCATGCGTTACGTCCTCAGCATGGCGCCGCTCTGGTATGACGAAGTGACCGGCTGGTTGCTGGTCGCCTTGGTCAGTTTCGGCGCCGCCGAAGCCTATCGTCGCGGCGATCACATCGCCATTGACCTTCTCAGCGGCAAGCTGCGCGGCAAGGCCGGCAAGGCGCAGCGCCTGTTCGCCGATCTGGCGGTGCTGGTTCTGGCGGTGGTGCTGTTTCTCAGCACGTGGGAGGCGATCGCCTTTGCCCGCATGTTCGGCTCCTTCACCTCCGGCAATATCGAAATCGAATCCTGGTTACCGCAGCTCCCCTTGCTGGTCGCGGCGGGGATGCTGGGTCTGGTCGCCGTGGCCCGGTTTCTGCAAACATTGACAGGGCAAGAGACATGACAATCTTTCTGGTCTTTGCGGGGCTGATCCTGCTGCTGCTGACAGGTATGCCGATCTTCGCGGCGCTTGGCCTGACGGCAACCGCGATCCTGCTGCTGTTCGAAGGGCACATCGGGCCGGTGGCCGATACCGTCTATGCCCACCTGAACAAGCCGGTTCTGACAACGATCCCGCTGTTCGTGTTCATGGCGCAGATCATGATCAAGGCGCGGATTATCGACGATCTCTATGAGATGGCCCACACGGTCATCGGCCATGTCAGAGGCGGTCTTGGGGTCGCAACCGTCTTGTCCTGTACCATCTTTGCCGCGATTTCGGGCTCCTCCGTGGCGACGGCGCTGTCCATCGGGTCCAGTGCGATCCCGCAAATGAAACGCTTTGGCTATCCTGAACGCGATGCTCTTGGGGTGATCGCCGCTGGCGGCACTCTGGGCATCCTGATCCCGCCGTCTGGGCCGATGATCCTTTATGCCATTGTATCCGAGGCCAGCATCGGCGCGCTGTTCCTTGCGGGCATTGTGCCCGGCCTCCTGCTGGCGGTGATCTTTTCGCTATACTGCATGATCCACGCCGGAGACCGCAGTCAGGCAGACTGGGCGGGCTGGCCAAAGGTGGCCCGCGCGATGCGCAAGTCGATCTGGGCCGTCCTCGCCCCGCCGCTGGTGATGGGCGGGATCTACGCCGGGATATTCACCGCGTCCGAAGCAGCCGCATTTGGCTGTCTCTATGCGCTGGTCGTGGCCTTGGTGGTCTATCGGTCCTTGCCGCTGACCGTGCTGTGGGACTGCGCCTATCAGACCATGCGCACCTCGATGATGGTCTTCATGATCATCGCGGGCGCGGCCATGTTCGGGCATGCCATCACCATCATCCGCCTGCCCGTCGGCGTGACCGAAGCGGTGGCGGCCATGGGGCTATCCCCGCTGGTCTTCATCCTGATAGTCATGGCCCTGATCTTTGTCATGGGCATGTTCCTTGAATCCATCGCCATCATCCTGATCACGACCCCGATCCTGTTGCCGACCATGCATCTGCTGGACATCGACCTGATCTGGTACGGCGTCCTTTTGATGATCAACCTCGAACTGGCCATGATCACACCGCCCGTGGGAATGAACCTCTTCGTCATCAAGGGGATAACGGATGCCTCTTTGGGGCAGGTGGTTCGCGGCGCGGCCCCTTACGTTTTCCTGATGCTGATCGGGCTTGCGGTGCTGATTGCCGTGCCGGGGCTGGCCACGTGGCTGCCGTATTCAGCCGGGTTCGGCAGATAGCCCTTGGCTGGCCATTGCGCGCGGCGGCATCGACAACGGCATCGCGATTGGACAGGTCGCCGCGCAGCGCCTTGGCGGCCATTCTGAGCCAAGGGCGGCCGCCGGCCCCCGCCAAGATCCATACCCTCGCGGTAGGGCCGATTAACCGGGGCGCTGGGCTGTCCGGTAGAGGTTGACCTTTTAAGCCTTCGGCACGTGGTTTTTTAGGAAACATCCCCGTCCGTCTGTGGTTGCGACGGCAACGGCTTGGTTCTGCGCGATGTCCCACGCGTGCACTGGTCCTGGAAATCGCGAGATCCAGAGACGTAGTCAAAGATTTCCAGTGGGGTATTCGAAAAGTTGGTGCCCAGGAGAGGACTCGAACCTCCACGGCCTTGCGGCCACTGGCACCTGAAGCCAGCGCGTCTACCATTCCGCCACCTGGGCTCAGGTGCGTGACGACGGCGTTTACGCTTGCCTGCGCGGGGTGTCAACGCGGTTTTTCAAAGATTTTTCGCGCGGCAAACGGGCGCCTTGCCGGGGCGGCTTTGGCCCGGTATTCCTGCACCGCAAGCTTGGCTACAGGAGAGCCCCCCATGTCCAAACTCGTCACCATCTACGGCGGCTCGGGATTCGTCGGGCGTTATATCGCCCGCCGCATGGCCAAGGAGGGGTGGCGCGTGCGCGTCGCTGTCCGACGCCCCAATGAGGCGATCTTTGTGCGCCCCTACGGCGTTGTCGGCCAGGTAGAGCCGGTTTTCTGCAACATCCGCGACGATGACAGCGTCCGCAGCGTGATGCAGGGCGCGGATGCGGTGGTGAACTGCGTCGGTACTTTCGACAAATCCGGCAAGAACAACTTCGACGCGGTCCAGAATGAGGGCGCGGAACGAATCGCCCGCCTCGCCACAGAGGAAGGTGTCGGCCGGTTGGTGCATATTTCGGCCATCGGTGCCGATACCGAAGGCGCCAGCCTGTACGCCCAGAGCAAGGGCAACGGCGAAGAGGGCGTTCTGCAAAACTTTCCGCAGGCCGTCATCCTGCGTCCATCGGTGATTTTCGGCCCCGAGGATCAGTTTTTCAACCGCTTCGCCGGGATGACCCGTCTGGGGCCGGTTCTGCCGGTCGTCGGGGCGGACACCAAATTCCAGCCGGTCTACGTGGATGATGTGGCGCTTGCCGCCGTCAAGGGCGTGCTGGGAACGGCGCAGTCCGGCATCTATGAACTGGGCGGCCCGGAGGTCATGACCTTCCGCGCATTGATGCAGTTGATGCTGGAGGTGATCCGCCGCCGTCGCCTGATCCTGAACATCCCCTTCTTTGCGGCATCCGTGATCGGGTCGGTGTCGGATCTGGTGCAAAGTATCTCACTGGGACTGGTTCCGGCGCAGATTACCGCCGATCAGGTCCGCAGCCTGCGCCATGACAACGTGGTCTCGGCAGAGGCCAAGGGCTTTGCCGATCTGGGCATGACGCCCACTGCTGCGGCTGCGGTTCTGCCTGACTATCTCTGGCGCTTCCGTCCCTCGGGGCAGTATGACGCGATCAAGGAATCGGCCCAGAACCTGCGCCCGCACTGATCCCGCACTGATCCCGCAGGGCAGCCGGACAACGGCTGCCCGGCACCCGGACCACCTGAGCCCACTCAAAAATCGCCTTGCCTGACAGGTTTCAGACGTGCCGCTTCAGGTCCGTCAGGGTCGCGCCGTTACAGCAGCCCGGCGGCGGCGACGGGGACAGGGCAGTCTGTCCGGCCAGCCAGTTCTCACAGGCCGCGACAAGGGCGCATCCCCGGCAACGGATGACCATGTCCGCATAGGCGTCGGGCGCAAGACTGCCGGTCCGCATCGCCGCGTTCAGGTTCAGGCCCCTGACCCACGCGACGCCGCGCGTCATGAAGCAATGCCGGGCGGGATCGCCAAGCGTCAGGGGCATCACGTCTCTCCTAGGGCGCAGGATCTTGCATCGCGTCCTTCAACGCGGCAAGCCGTTTGCGGTTGATGCAGAGGTCCGGCAGCGGCCGGTCGCCCTCGACCGGGGCGTCCAGCCAGTGGCCACAGCCATCGGCCCATGTGCAGCCACGGCACCGGGACACGATCCGCGCCCAGCCATCCTGCGTCAGCAATCCGTCTTCGACGGCGCGCACAAGGTCCACGCCGGTGGCCTTGGCCATCCGTTGCACAAGCCAGTAATGCTCGACCTCATCGCCAAGGGGCTGCGGGGCGGGTGGGCGTGAACCGGTCATGGATCACCCCTGCTCCATGGCGCGAAACAGGGCCGCGTTGCGACAGTACGCCGGCCCATCCAGAGCCGGTTCCGTCCGGGTTTCCAGCCAGTGTTCACAGGCATCGGCAGAGGTGCAGGCGGTACAGCGCAGCACCGCGTCCTCCAGTTCCGAGAACGTCAGCCTGCCGCGCAGCATCTGCTCTTCAAGATCGACGCCGCGGGCCTGTGCCATTTCATCGACCAGCGCCGCGTGCCGTTTGAGTGTGGTCTGACTTTGCATGAGTCCGTCCCCTTGGTCCTGATCCGATAGGGGCAGGATGACGGCTCGGGGCTTGGGCTGCCTTGATACAGGTCAACGTGGCGTCAGCGGGCCTATTGCGCCGCCAGCGCCTTGGCGGTGTCAGCCACGATTTGCAGGCGGGCGGCATTGGGCGGATGGCTGCCAAGGAACCTGTTGCCCGGATCAGGGATGCGGGCAAAGAAAGCCGCGCCGTTCACCGGGTCAAACCCCGCGCGATAGGCGATGATGGTGCCCAACTGGTCGGCTTCCAGCTCAAACTCCTTGGAATAGGTGCGCGCGCCCACGGCGGCCCCCAGCTGTTCGGCATTGCGCACCGCCTCGGCCTCGGCCCCGCTGATGGCGGCGATCCCGGCAAAGACCACCGCGCCGATGGTGGCGCTTTCGCGGGTCTTGGCCAGATGATCCTGAATGTGATGCGCCGCCTCGTGCCCCATGACAAAGGCCAGTTCGTCGGCGTTGCGGACCGAATTGATCATGCCGATGTTGAAGGCCAGAATCGGCCGCCCATAGCGGTCCAATGTCTGAAAGGCGTTGGGCGCCAGATTGGGCCGGTCGTCGACGACAATCTGAAAATCGCAGTTCAGCCCCGTGGTGCGCTTGCGGCACTCGCGTTCCGCCACCGGTTCGACCGTCTGGACAACCTCGACAAATTGCCGGGCGGCGCGATTGGCGCGCAACTGCGCCTCCGATCCTCCGGCGACAGAGGGCGCAGGGGTCGGCAGAGACATCGGCGCGCAGGCCGAGAGCAGCGCAAAGGCGAAAAGCAGGGTCAGGCGATACATGAACGGTCCAGACAGCGAGGAGTGCAAGGAATACCTAGGCTGCATTCGCTCCCTGCGCCAGACGGTCACGTTCACTTGGCGGTGTTGCGCCGGTGCCCTAAGTCCAGAACATGCCTGAAAAGCTCACCGTCCTCTACAACGACACCTGCCCGATCTGCTCGCGTGAGGTCGACGGCTATCGCTGCATGACCCCGCGCGCGGGGGCAAAGATCACCTATTGCGGCCTCTCCGCCACAGGTCATATGGATCACGGGCTGACAGAGGACGCGGCGGCGCGGAGGTTTCATGTGATCCATGACGGTGTGTTGCTCAGCGGGATGCCTGCCTTTGTCGCGCTCTGGGATCAGATGCCGCGCCTGCGCTGGCTGGCATGGCTGGTGCGGCGACCGGGCCTGCGGCAACTGACCGTGGCGCTGTATGATCACTTGGTGGGCCCAATGCTCTACCGGATGCACCTGCGCCGCACGCGCCGTCAGAATTCGGTTTCCGGCCCCGCCGGGTCGCGATAAGCTGCGCATATGTTCAGTGTAGAGCACGATTTCGACGCCACCGTTGTGACCCTTGTGGATGAGGGCAAAGCGCCTCTGAAAGAGGACGTTGTCATCTCCAGCTTTGAGGAATGCGTGACGGTCGAACAATACGACCCGCGCACCGACCGGGTGGAAAAGATCACCCTGTCGATTTCCCAGATGCACGACCTTGTCGCCGCCGTCAGCATGCCCGAAGGGGTCTACCGCCGGGGCGACTGACCGCGTTACTCCGCGATCCGGAACAGCTTGTCGCGTGAGGTGTCGCCGCGCACCAGCTCCAACCGGCTTTTCGGGACACCCAGCGCCTTGGCCAGCAGCTTGATCACCGCCGCGTTGGCCTTGCCGCCCTCTGGCACGGTGGTCACGGTTACGCGCAGCCCGGTGTCGTCCCGCAGGACGGCGTTGCGCGCCGCCTTGGGCGTGACGCGCACGGCCAATGTGGTTCCGGGGAGGGCGAGGTCGCTCAGATCGGGCCGTTTCATGGCCCTCCGCATACAGGCTGTGTGGCGATGCGCAACAAAAGCGGTTGAATCCCGCGCCGCGTGGCCTGACATATCACGCCAGTGACCGAAGGAGACGCCATGCCCACCCCAAATCCCGCCGCGATGGAGTTTCTGCTCAGCCGCCGCTCACGCCCTGCCAAGACACTGACCGGCCCCGCCCCGGACGACGCGGCGCTGATGCCGCTGCTGACGGCGGCGGCGCGCACCCCCGACCATGGCAAGCTGGAGCCGTGGCGCTTTATCGTGCTGCGCGAGGGCGCGCTGCGGCGGCTGGCGGGTGAGGTCGCGGCCTGCGGCGAACGGCTGGGCAAAAGCGCCGAGGACATCGCCAAGGCGCGCGATGCCTATGACCGCAGCCCGCTGGCCGTGGCGGTGGTCGAGGTGCAGGTGGACAGCCCCAAGATCCCGGCGCTGGAACAGACCTATTCCGCCGGGGCCGCCTGTCTGGCGCTGCTGAACGCGGCGCTGGCCTCTGGCTGGGGGGCGAACTGGCTGTCGGGCTGGGCCAGCCATGACCGCGGCTTTGTCGAAGGCGCGCTGGGTCTGGCCCCGCATGAGAAAATCGCGGGCCTGATCCATATCGGCACAGAGGGGTCGGCTCCGCCCGAACGCCCGCGCCCGGATATCGCGGCCATCACCACATGGGTTTCGGAATGATCTTCGACGCGGTGTCGCGGGCCATCGCGCAACTGCCGGACCCGCGCTTTCGCGGCGTGCTGCTCCGCGGGATCGGCATCACCCTTGCGGCGCTGATCGCGGCGATCTTCGTGGTTTTTCAGGCGGTCGGCTGGCTGATCGGCGACAATCCTAGCCTGCCGTGGATCGGCAATGTGTCCTGGCTGGACGATGCCGCCAGCTGGGCCTCTGTGCCGGTGATGCTGGTGTTCTCGGCCTTCCTGATGATCCCGGTCGCCTCGGCCATCACCTCGCTGTTTCTCGAAGAGGTCGCGCAGGCGGTCGAGGACCGCCACTACCCCGGCCTCGGCCCCGCTGCCCCGGTCAGCCTTGCCGACGGGCTGCGCGATTCGCTGGGGTTTCTGGGTACGCTGATCGTGGCCAACCTGCTGGCGCTTGTGGTCTACCTGCTCTTTGCCCCGCTTGCGCCGTTCATCTTCTGGGCGCTTAACGGGTTCCTGCTGGGGCGGGAATATTTCACCCTCGCCGCCATGCGCCGGGTGGGCCGCGCCGAGGCGCGCAGGCTGCGCCGCCGCCACGTCGCCGCGATCTGGGCCACCGGGGTGATCATGGCCGTGCCGCTGACCATCCCGGTCGTCAACCTGCTGGTGCCGGTCTTGGGCGCCGCCGCCTTCACCCATGTGTTTCACCGGGTGACCTCCGGGCGCTGACCCCTGAGGTTTCTTCTCTGTCCAAATACCCCCTTGGGCGGCGACCGCAGCAACCGGGCGGTCCGTCCGATGACGGGTGCTCGGCAGGACGCGCCCCGCGCCTCACTTGACGTGCGACGTGCCGTCCATCCGGTTGAACATCCAGCCGTCGATGTCGCGCACCGTGATTACCTCGAAGATGATGATCGAGGCGACGACGGCCCAGATCACCGCCGCAATTGCGGTGGTGATCCATGCCTTGCGCTTGAGGTTATGAACCTCGGGGCTGCCGGCATGGGTGCCGGGCACCACCTCGCCCACGTCGCCCTGCGTCTTCAGCCGGATCGGGATCGCGACCAGAAAGGTCATGAACCAGATCACCGCATACAGCACGATCCCCGAGGTAATGCCCATCAGACCTGCTCCAGCTCGACAAGGCAGCCGTTGAAATCCTTCGGGTGCAGGAACAGCACCGGCTTGCCATGTGCGCCAATCTTCGGCTCGCCGGTGCCCAGCACCCGCGCGCCGGTTTCCTTCAGGTGATCACGCGCGGCAATGATGTCATCGACCTCATAGCAGACATGGTGAATCCCGCCCGAGGGGTTCTTTTCCAGAAACCCGTTGATCGGAGAGTTCTCTCCCAGCGGATACAGCAGCTCGATCTTGGTGTTGGGCAGTTCGATGAAGATCACCGTCACCCCATGGTCCGGTTCGTCCTGCGGTGCGCCCACCTTGGCCCCCAGAGCGGTGCGATACTGCGCTGCGGCGGCGTCAAGGTCGGGCACGGCGATGGCCACGTGATTCAGGCGTCCGATCATCTCAATTACTCCATGGCAAGGGTTGCCAGAGGTTATGGCGCTAAGGCCACCACCGGACAAGACGGTGCGACCCTTAACCGCTTGTTCACCGTGTCACGCCAATCTGGTGAGCGACTCGTAAAGGAGCGCCTGCCATGGACGACACAAAAAAGCTTTCGCCGCATCTGCGTCCCACCGCGACGCGACCCCTGTTGGGGCTGACGATCCTCGTGGTCGAGGACAGCCGATATTCCTGCGACGCCATGCGCCTGCTCTGCCTGCGCTCGGGCGCGCGCATCCGCCGGGCGGATTGCCTGAAATCGGCCCGGCGCCATTTGCAGGTCTACCGCCCCAGCGTCGTGGTCATCGACCTTGGCCTGCCGGACGGGTCCGGGGCCGAACTGATCGCCGAACTCGGCGTCGCCTGTCCGCGCGTCGATGTGATCCTTGGCACCAGCGGCGACAGCTTTGCCGAAGAGGTGGCCATTGCCGCCGGGGCGGACGGGTTCCTGCCCAAACCGGTGTCCTCTGTTGTCGCCTTCCAGAACGCGATCCTCAGCGCCCTGCCGATCGAACGGCGGCCAACCGGCCCGCGCCTTGTCTGCGATGAACCTGTCCTGCCCGATCCGCTGGCCTACCGCGATGATATGGCCCATGCCGCTGACGTGCTCTCGGTCGTGCGGGCCGATGAGCGCAATCTGACCTACCTGACACAGTTTCTTGCCGGGGTGGCCCGCAGCGCCGGGGACGGCGTGCTGCAAAAGGCGGCAGAGGATCTGGCCGATGCCCGCGCCGCCGGGCAGCCGGTCACGTCCAACCTCGCCCGCGTCTCTGCGCTGGTGCAGGACCGGGTGGCCGACCGCATGGCGATCTGATCCGCCGTTACAGCAATAGCCCCGGATCTTCGCCCATGTCCAGACCGGGAAAGATCGTGGCTTCCAGCGCGGTACGCTCGACCCCGTAAAGACCGCGCAACAGCCACGCCAGATGCGCCCGCAGGTCGCGCGTCGGCATGACATCGCGGCGCTTGTACAGCGCCGCCTCGTCCAGTCCCGGCCAGTCGGTGATCACCCGCCCGCCGCGCAGCGCGCCGCCCGCCAGCACCATCACCCCGCCAGAGCCGTGATCGGTGCCGCCGGTGCCGTTCCAGCGCGCGGTGCGGCCAAACTCTGTCACCGCAACCACGGTTGTCTGGCCCCAGGCCGCGGCTCCCAACGTCTCTTTCAGCGTGGTGATCGACTGCGCCAGTTGCGTCAACGCGCGCGGCAGGCTGCGGGCCTGCGCCTTGTGCGTGTCCCATCCGGTCAGCGAATAACAGGCGATCCGCGCCGCGCCACGCAACTGCTCACCGGCAAAGCGCGCCAGCGCCGCGCCGGGCCTCCGACGGTCCTTGCCGCTCATCATGTCGTCCCGCATGGCGGCCATCATGTCGCCCATGCCGCCGGTAAATTCCACACCGTCGCCATCGCCCCCGGCAAGGGCCATGGCGGTGTCCAGCGCCGCCGCCATCGCCGGGTCGGACTGCATCACCCGCCGGGTCAGCAGGATCGCCTGCGGCGACAGCCGCAGGTCGGCCTCCGGGGTCCAGCGGTTCACCTGCGCCGGGCCTTGCAGGATGCGCAGCGGCTCGCCGCCGATGGCATAGGCGGTCTCGGCGGTGGCATCCGGCATCCGCTGCACCAGCCGGTTCAGCCAGCCATCCCCCGGCAGCGGCGCGTCAGAGGCGGCAACCCCCGCCTCCAGCAGGTCCTGCCCGTCGAAATGGCTGCGCTTGTCGCGATAGGGGATCGACACCGCATGGGCAAAGGCCAGCGCGCCGGCCTGCCACAGCGGGGTCAGCGGCGCCAGCGCGCCGTGCATGGCAAACCGCCCGTCCAGATCAATCGCCCCGCCGCCGTCCAGATCCAGCGCGGGCCGTCCCAGCGCGGCGAAATCCGGGTCGCCGTAGGGGCTGACCGCATCCAGCCCGTCCATGCCGCCGCGCAGAATGATCACCACCAGCCGGTGATCGCCCGGCGTCGCGGCAAAGCTGACCGGCGTGACCAGCGGGCTGGCGGCCAGGGAACAGCCCAGCGCGGCGCTGCGGGTCAGGAATCTCCGTCTGTCCATGCTCTACATCCTCTGAAACGCGGGGGAGGCCAGCACCACACCGATCCCGTCGGCGCGGGTCTCGGCGGCACTGGCGGCGAAACGCACCTCTGCGGGCGCGCGCGCGCCCAGCGCGGTCTCGACGAAATCGCGCGGGTCGGGCAGGGCGTCCAGCATCAGTTGCGGCAGGGTAAATCCCCATTGCAGCCGCGCGGCCAGCCCCTGCGGCGTGATCCATGCCTCATCCGCCTCCGGCAGCCCGTCCGGCCCCGGCGGCTCTTGCCAGACCTGCCCCATCAGGCGCAGCGGCTCCATCAGCAACATCTGCGCGCGGGTGGCCAGCGCCTTGGGCGGCACATCCAGCGCGCGGCAGGCCGAGGCGATATAATCCAGCGGCATCTTGGCATTGCCGGGGGCCGGGTCCCATGCGGCGGGATGGTCCAGCATGGCGCGGTACACCTCTGGCAGGTCGCCGCCGGTCTCGCGCCAGACCCCGGCCATGGCCGTGACCAGCGCCGGATCGGGGGTGTCGCGCACGAAATGTACCGCCAGCTTGTGCGCGATATGATCCGCGGTGGCCGGATGGCGGGCCAGATCGCGCAGCGCGGCGTGGATGTCCTCCACCACGGCTGGCCCGCCGCCATAGGAGCGGCCCAGCACCGTCTCCGCCCCCGGTTCGGCCAGGGCCGTGCGAAACACGGTGCCCGCATCGGGGGTAAAGGTCAGCCCGGTCAGCAGTTCCGCCAATTGTCGAACGTCATCCTGTGAGTAGGGCCCGTTCACGCCCAGCGTGTGCAGTTCCAGCAGTTCCCGTGCGAGATTCTCATTCATGCCGACTTTGCCGGGATGGCGCTGGGCCTGTGGCGAGTTTGGCCCGGCCGAGGCCTGTTGGTCCAGATAGTGCAGCATCAGGGGATGGGTGGCGGCGGCGATCAGCATGTCCTCGAACCGCCCGGCCAGATGCGGACGGATGGCCGATTCGATATAGGGCGAGGTCGACACCTGCATCACGTTGGCCTTGCCGCGCGCGGTGAAATGATCGGCCCAAAAGCTTTCAAGCCGCTCGCGCAGGGGGGTGTCGCTGGTGATCCGCCGTGCCACGTGGGACACCAGCCAGCCGACCCGCGCGGTGCGCCCGGTCTGGGTGATCTTGATGATGCCGCGATGCGCCGCGTCCGCCTGCGGCGTGCCCTTTTCCTGATTGCGAATCCGGCCCAGCGCAAAAGTCGGCGACAGGCGGGTGGCCAGAAACGTCTCGTAGGTTTCGATGGGGTGCGCGGCGGCGGCGCTGTCGGGCGCGGTCAGCCCGGCCAGCAGCGCCGCAACGCTGTCGGGGGCGGCGATCCGGGGGGATCGACCGCACCCAAACCGGATATCGGCAAGTACGGGATCGAACATGGGGCTGCCTCAACACTGTTGCCGTCAGTGTAGAGGATGCGGGGCAAAGATGCATGGCCCCGCACGGCAGTGTGACCGCCGGGTCGGCGGAAAGGTGCCTTGGGTCGCGGTCAGTCCTGCGGAATGACGCGCAGGCCCAGTTCCATAAGCTGCTCCGAGGACGGATCGGAGGGCGCGCTCATCATCAGGTCTTCGGCGCGCTGGTTCATCGGGAACATGATGACCTCGCGGATGTTCGACGTGCCCGCCAGCAGCATCACGATCCGGTCGATGCCCGCAGCGCAGCCACCGTGCGGCGGCGCGCCGTAGTGGAACGCGTTGAACAGCGCGCCAAAGCGCGATTTGACCTCATCGGCACCGTAACCGGCAATCTCGAACGCCTTCAGCATCACCTCGGGCTTGTGGTTGCGGATCGCGCCGGACACCAGCTCATAGCCGTTGCAGGCCAGATCGTACTGAAAGCCTTTGACCGCCAGCGGATCGGCCTCCAGCGCCGCCATCCCGCCCTGCGGCATGGAAAACGGGTTGTGCTCAAAGTCGATTTCGCCGGTTTCCTCGTCCTTTTCGTAGATCGGGAAATCCACGATCCACGCAAAGGCAAAGCGGTTCTCGTCGGTCAGCTTCAGTTCGGTGCCCAGCACATCCCGCGCCTTGCCCGCCACCCGCTGGAACGCCGCCGGTTTGCCGCCAAGGAAAAACGCGGCGTCGCCGACACCAAGGTCCAGCTGCTGGCGGATCGCCTCGGTCCGCTCCGGGCCGATGTTTTTCGCCAGCGGGCCAGCGGCCTCGATGCCCTCGCCCTGATCACGCCAAAAGATGTAGCCCATCCCAGGCAGCCCCTCCTTCTGCGCCCACGCGTTCATGCGGTCACAGAACTTGCGCGACCCGCCACCGGGGGCGGGAATGGCGCGGATCTCGGTGCCGTCCTGCTCCAGCAGCTTGGCGAAGATCGCGAAACCGGAGCCTGCGAAATGCTCGGACACAACCTGCATCTCGATCGGGTTGCGCAGGTCGGGCTTGTCGGTGCCGTATTTCAGCGCCGCCTCGGCATAGGGGATCTGCGGCCAGCTTTCGGGCGCGTCCACAGCCTTGCCGCCGCCGAACTCTTCGAAGATGCCCGCGATCACCGGCGAAACGGTGTCGAACACGTCCTGCTGGGTGACAAAGCTCATCTCGACGTCCAACTGGTAGAAATCGGTCGGCGAGCGGTCGGCGCGCGGGTCCTCGTCGCGGAAGCAGGGCGCGATCTGGAAATACTTGTCAAAGCCCGAGACCATGATCAACTGCTTGAACTGCTGCGGCGCCTGCGGCAGCGCGTAGAACTTGCCCGGATGCAGGCGCGACGGCACAAGGAAGTCGCGCGCGCCCTCGGGGCTGGACGCGGTGATGATCGGCGTCTGGTACTCGCGGAACTCTTTGTCCCACATCCGGCGACGGATCGAGGCAACGACATCCGACCGCAGCGTCATGGATTTCTGCATCGCCTCGCGGCGCAGGTCCAGATAGCGGTACTTCAGGCGGGTTTCCTCGGGGTATTCCTGATCGCCGAAGACGATCAGCGGCAGTTCGTCCGCTGCGCCCAGCACTTCCAGATCACGGACATAGACCTCGATCTCGCCGGTCGGCAGCTTGG
>NZ_JBLXFB010000001.1:165569-447054 GCF_048262615.1 Antarctobacter sp. | reverse complement strand
ATGGTCCACGGCGGCCCCTACCCGGCCTCGACCAACTTTGGCGCAACCTCCGTCGGCACCATGGCCATCCGCCGCTTCCTGCGACCGGTCTGCTACCAGAACATGCCCGACGACCTGCTGCCCGAAGATCTGCGGTAACATCTGAACCCGAACCACAAATAAAGGGCCGCGCTGGTGCGCGTCCCTTTGCATGACGGTGATGGCCTGCGGTGGCCCCAGCACCCCGATCCCCGGTTGCGCCGACCGATAGCGGTGCCCCTTGGCACCTCCCGCAACCCATGGTCCCGGCCACCTTGGCCCCATCCGAGTCCGGGTGTCAGGCGCCGCAGTTGTACCGGGTATGAAGCAGGATCTGGGTCGGGTCCGGCTCGCTTGTCACCCCTTCGAGGAATGCGCCGATCCAGCGCACCGCCTGCGTCAGTTCCGCTTCCAGATCATGCGAAACAATGAAATCCATTGTGCCTGCCTGCAACAATCGGCGCGACACCGGTGTCAATTCGTGCCCCACAAGGATGGTATCCTCGGCGCGCCCGGTGTCCTCCAGCGCCTGCGCCACCCCCCGGTTGGCCCCGGCGACGTTGTAGATCGCCGGCGGCACCCCGTTGAGATCAAAGTAATCGGCAAGCTGCTGGCGGGTGGTTTCCGGGCTGTCATCGGAAAACAGGCGCTCCTCGATCCGCAAGTGGGGAAAGCTGGCGCGCAGGACCCGGCGGAATCCCATTTCGCGATCTTTCTGGCTGCGGAAGGCGGCGCTCATGATCAGCAGGATACGCAAGCTTGCCTTTGGCAACGACCGCCCGATCACCTGCGCCGCCACGCCGCCCGCCGCGTGCTGGTCATTGCCGACATAGGTATTCCGGCGCGAGCTGGGCAGATCGCTGGTCAGGCAGACCACCGGCTTTCCCGCCCGCCGCAATTGCCGGATTGCGCTGTTGATCGCCGGGTGCTCGCGCGCGACCACAACGCTGCCGTCGGTCCGACCGCCGTCTTCCAGCAAGCTTGCGGCAAAAACATTGGCGTCCAGTTCATTGGTCATGGTAAAGGCGCTGCTCACAACCACCCCCGGCTCGCTCCGGTGCAGGGCCCGGATGGCGGACCTGACCTCACCGTTAAAACTGTCGCCGGATTCACAGTGCAACGCGATGCGCAGCGGCTTGGCGTCCGAGGTTTCCTGCCGCAATTTCTCAAACGCGATGCGCACCCGCTGGCGCGTTTGTTCGCGCACACCGGGGCGGTTGTTCAGCACCCGGTCCACGGTGGCGGGGCCGACCCCGGACACCTCGGCGACCTGTTGAATTGTCGGGCCTTTCCAACCTGCTTTGCGATCTGACGTGGTCACGTCACCGGCCTCCCCCCGTGGTCACGGCCACATTGGCCTGCTTTCCGAATTTTGATGTTATTCACATCATTTTTTCCGGGTCTAGAGGCTTTGTGTTTAGCGGTAACTGGGCATACTCTGGCACACAATAAGGGAGGAGGCCGCCGCAAAAGGCGGCCCTTGCAAATCGACATACCGGGGCGCCGATACAGGCGCGGGTCCCATGATGCGGTGTTTTCCGTGTCTGGGTATGTGTTTGTCTGTCCTGGCGCATCCTTCGGGATGCCCAAGGACGAGGGATGAAAGGGAGTTGCCCATGAGCTTGATGGAGCTCAGACACGTCACCAAGAGTTTCGGCGCAATCCACGCGCTTAACGGGGTCGACCTAAAGCTGGAGCCGGGCGAAGCGGTTGGCCTGATGGGCGACAACGGTGCGGGAAAATCGACGCTGATGAAGATCATCGCCGGCAATTTTCCCCCGACAACGGGCGAAATCCTGATCGAGGACAAGCGGGTTCATTTCACACGCCCCATCGACGCGCGCGAAAATGGGATCGAGATCGTCTATCAGGATCTGGCGCTGTGCGACAACCTGACCGCCGGGGCCAATGTCTTTCTGGGCCGAGAGATCAAAAAGGGGATCTGGCCGTTCCGCAAGCTGGACCATCAGGCGATGAACACCCGCGCTGGCGAACTGTTCGGCGAACTGAAATCCGAAACCCGCCCCCGCGATCTGGTCAAACAGATGTCCGGCGGACAGCGGCAGGCGGTGGCGATCGCCCGCACCCGCCTGTCCGAACCGAAACTGGTGCTGATGGACGAACCCACCGCCGCCATCTCGGTCCGGCAGGTCGCCGAGGTGCTGAACCTCATCAAGCGGCTCAAGGATCAGGGCCACGCGGTCATTCTGGTCAGCCACCGGATGCCCGACGTCTTTGAGGTTTGCGACCGGGTTGCCGTGCTGCGGCGCGGAACCAAGGTCGCCGACAAGAAGATCAACGATACCAGCCCGGAAGAAGTGACCGGCCTCATCATCGGAGCGATCCAGGCAGCATGACCGACAATACCCAGACCCCGCAAGACGCCCACGACCAGACCGCGCAGACGCCCACGGTCGATCACGCCGCCATCGACGAAAGCATCACGCTCCGGCAGGAGGTCTCCAGTATTGGGGCGATCCTGCGGACCCAGCCGTTCTGGGTCTTCGTAGCGATCTTTGCCATCGGCGTAGTGATGACCTTTGTCTCTGACGCCTTCCTTACCGAACGCAATATGTTCAACATTACCCGCAACATGGCCTTCTTCGGCATCATGGCGCTGGGGATGTCGGCGGTGATCTGCACCGCCGGGATCGACCTGTCGGTCGGATCTCTGCTGGGCCTGTGCGGCATCAACCTTGCCCTAGTGCTGAATGCGGAATGGAGCGTCGGCGTCGGCTTTCTTGTCTGCATCGGCACGGCCGCTCTGGTGGGGTTCATCAACGGGGTGCTGATCGCCTATGTCCGGCTGGCTCCCTTTGTGGTCACGCTGGGGATGCTGGCCATGGCACGGTCCATCGCCATGGTGATCTCCAACAACAAGATGATCTATGAATTCGGCCCCGGACAAGACACCTTTGAATGGATCGGCGGCGGCAGCATGCTGGGTGTGCCCAATGTCGTCTGGGTGCTGACCGCCATGACGCTGTTTTTCCTCTGGGTCTGGAAGTATTCCGAATGGGGCCGCTGGGTCATCGCCATCGGCGGCAACGCCCACGCGGCCAAGCTGTCGGGCATCCCGGTCGAACGGGTGATCGTCTCTGTCTACATGGTCTGTTCCATGTGCACCGGCATCGCGGCCTTCATGTTCATCGGCTACACCGGGTCTGCCACCAACGGCATGGGCGCCACCTATGAGCTGAACGTCATCGCGGCCAGCGTGATCGGCGGGGCCAACCTGATGGGCGGCGTGGTCTATGCGCTTGGCGCGCCGATCGGGGCCGCGCTGGTCGAACTGATCCGCAACTCGCTGCTGCTGGCCGGAATCCCGGCGCTCTGGCAGCAATTCTTTGTCGGCTTGTTCCTCATCCTTGCTGTTTTGCTGGAACAACTCCGCAATCGCGGGGGCAAATAATGGCCCCCAACTTCATGACAACGGGAGGAAAATTCATGAAGAAACTACTGACCGCAACCGCGCTGCTGGGCGCACTGGCCGCACCGGCCTTTGCCGAAAGCCACGGCGGTTACACCTTTGCGCTGGTGCCCAAGGCGATGAACAACCCGTTCTTCGATCTGGCCCGCGACGGCTGTTACGCCGCGCAGGAAGAGCTGGCGGACGTGACCTGCGAATACATCGGCCCCGGTGAGCACACCGAACTGGAGCAGATCCAGATCGTTCAGGACCTGATCACCAAAGGTGTCGACGGGATCGCGGTGGCCCCCTCCAACGCACCGGCCATGGCCAAGGTGCTGAAGGGCGCGATGGATGCCGGTATTCCCGTCATGACATGGGACTCGGACCTGCTGCCCGAGGATCTCGCCCTGCGCACCACCTATGTGGGCACCAACAACTACAACATCGGCGTGCACCTCGCAGAGCTGGTGATGGCGCGTCATCCCGATGGCGGCACCGTCTGCCTGCAAACCGGCGGTGCGGCGGCGGCCAACCACAACGAACGCCTGCTGGGCGCGCGTGAGACGCTGGCCGGCATGGACCTTGGCGATCCTCCGGGCCGCCCGCTGGACGGTGACAACGGCTGGACCGAAATCGCCGGTTGCCCGCTGATCACCAACGATGACGGCAACGTCGCCGTGCAGGGCATGACCGACATTCTGGCCGCCAACCCGGACCTGACGGCGTTCCTGTCGACCGGTGCCTTTACCCAGTGGTTCGACAATGCCTATCGCAACGCCGCCGAGCCGTATAAGGCCAAGATGGACGCCGGTGAGCTGACCATCGTGGTCGCCGACACGCTGCCGATGCAGCTGGCGCAGACCAAGGACGGTCTGGGCAACGGTCTGGTCGGCCAGCGCCCCTACGAGATGGGCTACAAGGCGATGTACATCCTCAAGGACATCGTCGAGGGCAAGGACGTCGAGGACCCGATCTATACTGGCCTCGACATCTGCAACAACGACAACGTCGACACCTGCGTGAAGTGATCGACACCGCGTGACCTGTGACGGCGGCGCCCCGGCGCCGCCGTTGGCTTGGGGGCGCTGCCCCCGCCGCCCTTCGGGCGCCCCCCGGGGGATTTTTACAGAGAAGAAACGACAGAAAGGGGCTGGTTGGATGGACAAGGTGCGATACGCCGTGGTCGGCGCGGGCTGGATCTCGCAGATCGCCTTTATGCCGGCGGTGGCGCAGACCGGCAATTCCCGGATCACCGCCATTGTCAGCGGCAACGCCGAGGCCGCCGGAAAGCTGGCCGCGTTTCACGATGTCCCCGAGGTGGTCGGCTATGACGGCTACGATGCCCTGCTGGCCTCGGACCGGATCGACGCGGTCTACATCGCGCTGCCGAACTCGATGCACGCGGACTACACCATTCGGGCGTTGAAAGCGGGCAAACACGCGTTGGTGGAAAAGCCCCTTGCCCTGACCCAGGCCGAATGTCAGGCGATGATCGACGCGTCCGCGGCCTCGGGCGCGCTGCTGATGACTGCCTACCGGCTGCACCATGAGCCGGGCACCGTCGAGGTGCTGGACCGCATCCGGCGCGGCGATATCGGCGATCCGCGGGTTTTCAGTTCGGTCTTTGGCATTCAGACCGCCGCAGGCAATCACCGTTTGCGGGCGGAACACTGGGGCGGCCCGTTGCAGGACATTGGTGTCTATTGTCTCAACGCCGCGCGCCATGTGTTTGGCGACGAACCGGTCGAGGTGAGCGCCATGGGGTCCAACGGGGACAATGACCCGCGATTCTCGGAGGTTGCGGAAAGCGTTGCCGTGACCCTGCGCTTTCCGCGCGGCAGGCTGGCGCAATTTGTGGTCAGTTTTGGCACGGACGAGCAGGACAGTTATACGGTGATGGGCACCAAGGGGACGCTGATTGTCGACCCGGCCTTTCGGTTCGAGAGCCATATCGGGCTGCGCCACCGGGCCGAAGGTGTCGAACAATCGGCCTTTACCGCGCCCGATTGCGACCATTTCGGCGCGCAGACGGCCTATTTTTCGGATTGCATCCAGAGCGGTACAGGCCCGGAGAATGACGGCGGCGAAGGTCTGGCCGACGTGGCCATCCTGCGCGCGATCGAGGCTGCGATGCAGTCGGGAACGACGCACAGCATCGCCCAGCCGCCACGTCCCGGCCATCCGGACCGGACGACGATCCGGGACGTGCCGCGCACAGACCGCCGTCTTGTTTTCTGAACGGAAGCCGACATGACCCGGATCGACGCCCACCACCATTTCTGGAATCCCGCGCGGGGCGATTATGGCTGGATGCCCGATGACGACCCGATCCTGAGCCGCCCCTACACCGCCGCGGATCTGGCCCCGGCGTTGCAGGCCACCGGCGTCACCCGGAGTGTTCTGGTGCAGGCCGCGCCCTCGGTTGCGGAAACCGAATACCTGTTGGGCATCGCGGACAGCACCCCGCATGTGGCGGCGGTTGTCGGCTGGATCGATTTCGAGGATCGCGCTCAGAAAGCCACGCTGGAACGCCTCGCCCGGCATCCGAAATGCGTGGGCGTGCGGCCGATGATTCAGGACATCCCGGACGTCGACTGGATGCTGAGGCCGGATGTGCAATGGGCCTATGAGGCGTTGATTGATCTGGACCTGACCTTTGATTGCCTCGGTTTTACGCGCCATCAGGCGAATTTTCTGACGCTCCTGCGGCGCTATCCGGAATTGCGCGCGGTGCTGGACCATTGCCTGAAACCGCAATTGCGCGACCCGTCAGAGGCGCATTTCGACGCCTGGGCAGAGGGCATGACCCGGCTGGCCGAGGGCACCGCTGCGTTCTGCAAGCTGTCGGGCCTCGTGACCGAGGCGGATGACATGCCCGCAGAGTCGCTGCTGAAGCGCTACACCGACCACGTGATCGCGGCCTTTGGGCCTGAGCGGGTCATGTGGGGCTCGGACTGGCCGGTGGCGCGGTTGCGCTGCGAATATGCTGATTGGCACGCCATGGCAGAGCGATTGACGGCGCATCTGGCGCAGGACGCGCGGGCGCGCATTTTCGGCGGCACGGCGGCGGCGTTCTATCGGATCTGACCCGCGTGGTCCTTGCGCGCGCCGATGGCCGTGCCGCGCCGCTGTAAACCGCCCTCCCTTGTTACGTCCATTGCACTCTGCCCGCTGCCCTGAAAGAGTGGCGGCAAAGAGACTGTTTCGCATGCCCCCCATCCGATTTATCCATTCCTCCGACCTCCACCTTGGCCGACGTTTCGCCAATATCCCGGAACCGCAGGATGGCAACATTCGCGGCCGGTTGATGGAGGCGCGCCACGGCGTCATCACCCGGCTGGCAGAGGCCGCGCGCCGTCATGGCGCGGCGCATATCCTGCTGGCAGGCGATACCTTTGACACCGCCACGCCCTCGGCCCATGTGCTGCGGCAGGCACTCACCGCGATGGGTGAGGATGCCGCAATCCATTGGTGGCTGCTGCCCGGCAACCATGACAACCTGCGCAATGCCGAACCGCTGTGGGAGCGGCTGATGGCAGAGGCCCCGGCCAACGTCCACGCGCTGACCACCGCCACGCCCGTGATGCTGGACGACAGCGCCTGCCTGTTGCCTGCTCCGGTGACGCACCGTGCGCCGGGGCGCGATCTGACCGATGGTCTGGCGGCCCTGCCCGCGCCCGAGGGCGCTCTGCGGATCGGCCTTGCCCATGGCGGCGTGACCGATTTCGAGGACACCGGCGCGCATATCCCGCCCAACCGGGCGGAAAGCGCGCGGCTGGACTATCTCGCGCTTGGCGACTGGCACGGGCGGCTGACCATCGGCCCGCGCACGCATTACCCCGGCACGCCGGAACAGGATCGGTTCAAGCACGGGCGACGCGGCGTTTGCCTTGCGGTGACCATCGACGGCCCCGGTGCCGCCCCCCGTGTGGACGAGATCGAAACCGGCCAGTTCCACTGGACGGAAACGGAACTGCCGGTTCAGGCGGGACTGGACACGCCGGAGGCGCTGACAGGCCTCCTGCCGGAGACTGGCAGGCGCGACGTGCTGATGCGGGTCAGGGCGATCGGCTGGGCCAGCCTTGCGCAGCGCGCCGAACTGGAACGCGCCGCCCATGCCGCCGCCCCGGACTTCGCCCATTTTGAACTGGTCACAGACCGCCTTGGCGCGCTGCTCGACACCGTCGACATGGAGGCCATCGACCACGCGGGCGCGCTGCGCCAAGCCGCCGAAGACCTCAAGACAGAAGCAGAGGATACAACCCGCTCTGCCGAGGATCGCGGCATCGCGGCAGAGGCGCTGGCGCGGCTTTATGCCTATGTGACGGAACCCACCTCATGAAGCTGCGCCGCGTCGCCGTCCACAACCTTCGCCGGTTCACCTCGCCAGTCGAACTCTCCGGCCTCAGCGACGGGCTGAACGTCCTTGCCGCCCCGAATGAACAGGGCAAATCCACGCTGTTCGACGGCTTGCAGGCGCTGTTTTTCACCGCCCATGGCGGCCGCCCGAAAGAGATCAAGGCGCTGCAACCCCATGCGGGCGGCGCGCCCGAGGTGCTGGCCGAGGTCGAAACCGATGGCGGGCTGTTCACCCTCGCCAAACGCTGGATCTCCAAGCCGCGGGCCACGGTGCACCGCGATGGCCGCCTGATCGCGCAGGCCGATGAGGCCGAGGCATGGATTGCCCGCCTTGCCGCGACCGACGCGGGTGGCCCGGCGGGCCTGCTCTGGGTGCGTCAGGGGCTGACCGCGCTGGATGACGGCAGCAAACGGGAAAGCGAGGCCGCCCGCGAGGTGCGCCGCGACCTGCTGTCCTCCGTCACCGGCGAGGTCGAGGCCATGACCGGCGGCCAGCGTATGGATGCGGCGTTGAAACGCTGTCGGGCGGAACTGGACAATTACGCCACCGCCACCGGGCGTCCGCGCACCGGCGGCCCGTGGAAAGCCGCGCAGGACCGGGCCGAGGGGCTGCGTGCCCAGCACGAAGAGATGGCCCAGACCGTCGCCGCCCTGCAAGACGACCTGTCGGCGCGCAAACGCGCCCGCGCGGAACTGGCGGAACTGACCGACCCCGAGGCCGCGGAGCGCCGCAAATCCCGCCTGACAGAGGCCACCGCCGCGTTTGCCGCAGCGGAACGGCACGCGGCGCAGGTCGACACTCTGACCCGCGCCGCCGATACCGCGCGGCTGCGGCGGGACGGGCTGCTGACCCGCAAACGCGCGCAGGCAGAGGCGCGCGCAGAACAGGCTGAGGCCAGCACGCAGGCGCAAGCCGCCCGCGCAGCGCGCGCGACGACGGACAAGGCGCAGACGGACGCTCAGGATCTGGCGCAGGCCGCGCGCGAGACTCTGACCGCCACCCGCGCCGCCTTGGCCGAGGCGGAACAGCGCCTGCACGCCGCCCAACGCGCCGAGCGCGCGCAGGACACCGCCCGGCAGCGCGCAGAGTTGACAGACCGCCTGTCCAAGGCTGAAGCCCTGCGTGAGACCGCCGACGCGGCGCGCGCCGCCGCCGCAACCGGCCCCACCGCCGATGACCTCAAGACCCTTGAACGCATGGCCGCCGCCTTGGAACAGGCGCGCGCCTTGCAAGCCGCCAGCGCCGCGCGGCTGGAACTCCGCTATGCCCCCGGTCATCAGGGCCACATCCGGCGGGACGGCACCGCCCTGCCCGACGCCACCTCCTTGCCGCTGATCGCCACCACGGATCTGGAAATAGACGGCATCGGGCAGATCCGGTTCACCCCCGGCGGCAAAGGCGAGGATGGCAGCGTCGATGCCGCCAGCGAGGCGCTGACCGGCGCGCTGCGCAGGCTGGCCGTCGACACGATCGAGACCGCCCGCGCGCAGGCCGACGCCCGCGCGCAGGCTGAACGCAGGCTGTCCGAGGCGACCTCCGCGCTCAAGGCGCATGCGCCCAAGGGGCTGGACGCGCTGCACGATGCGCTTGCCGCGCTGCCCGCGCCGTTGGCGGATGACGCCGGCGATGCGCCCGCGCTCGACGAGGCCAACGCCACCCGCGCCAAATGCGGCGCCGACCGGATCACGGCCGAAACCGCGCTGGAAACCGCGCGCGACAGGCTAGATGCGGCCCGGCAGGAGGCCGCCCGCGCGCAGGCCGCAGCGCAGGCCGCCGAGGACCGCCTGACCCGCGCCGAGGCCGCGCTGTCGCGGATCGAGCCGATTTCGGACGCGGCCCTTACCGCCGAACTGGCGCAGGCCGAAACCGCGCTGACAGAGGCCGAAACCGCCTGCACGCAGGCCAAGGCCGCCGCGCCCGACCTCGAAAACACCAAAGCCGCGCTGGCGCGTGCACAATCGGCGGACCGCGCGGCGGATGACACTATCTCGCGCCTGAACATGGATCTTGCGCGGCTGGACGAACGGGTGCGCCGCAATGCCGATGGCGCGGTCGAGGAACGGCTGGAGGAGCTGTTGCAGGATCTGACCGCCGCCGAGGCCGACCTTGCCCGCATGACCCGCGAGGTTGCTGTCCTGCAACGTCTTGCCACCGCGCTGGAGGCCGCGAGGATCGCCGCACGTGACCGGTATTTCACGCCTGTTGCCAATACCTTGCGGCCACTTCTTCAACTGCTTTGGCCAGAGGCGCAACTGGATTGGGACGATTCCGACCTGCTGCCGCGCCATCTGATCCGCGACGGGCGCGAAGAACCGGTCGACATCCTCTCTGGCGGCACGCAGGAACAACTGGCCCTGCTGGTCCGCCTCGCCTTTGCCCGGCTCTTGGCGCAGGACGGGCGCGCCGCGCCGGTGATCCTCGACGATGCGCTGGTCTACACCGACGACGACCGGATCGAGCGGATGTTCGACGCCCTGCACCGGCAAGCGGGCGACATGCAGATCATCGTCCTGACCTGCCGCCAACGCGCCTTTCGCGAACTTGGCGGCCAGCAACTGAGCCTCCAGCCGCTGCGCCTGCCCGGCGATAGTCTGCTGGACATGTAGGCCCGATGGATCACAAAGCCGTCCTTGCCAGACTGCCCGCCGACACCCGCGCCCAACTGACGGAAACCCGCGACGCGCCGGGGCTTTGGCATCTGGCCAGCCACCTTGGCGCGATCATTGTCATCGGTGCGCTGATCCTTGCCCGCGTCCCGTTCTGGCCGGTGCTCATGCTGCCTCAAGGCATCCTGCTGGTGTTCCTGTTCACGCTGCTGCACGAAACGGTGCATGACACGCCCTTTCGCACCCGCTGGCTTAACCGCGCGGCGGGGCTGCTCTGCGGAGCGCTGCTGTTCCTGCCGCCGGTCTGGTTTCGCTGGTTTCACCTTGCCCATCACCGCCACACGCAGATCCCCGGCAAAGATCCGGAATTGGCCGAGCCCAAGCCCGAGGCCCTGCGCGGCTGGCTGCACCATGTCTCGGGCCTTCCGGTCTGGACCGGCCATGCCCGCACGCTGATACGGAATGCTACCGGACAGGGCGACGCCGCCTATGTGCCCACGGCCCGCCGCACGGATCTCACCCGCGAGGCGCGGCGGTTGCTTGGTCTCTACGCATGCCTGCTCCTGCTCAGCCTCATCGCGGGCAGCACCGCGCTGCTGTGGGTCTGGCTGATCCCGCTGCTGCTGGGGCAACCCTTTCTCAGGGTGTATCTGCTGGCCGAACACGGGCGCTGCGCCTTTGTCGCCAATATGCTGGAAAACAGCCGCACCACCTTTACCAACCGGCTTGTGCGCTGGCTGGCGTGGAACATGCCGTATCACGCCGAACACCACAGCTTTCCGGCGGTGCCGTTTCACCAACTGCCCGCGCTGCACGCCCATATGGCACCGCATCTGGCCGTGACAGAGAATGGATACCGCCGCTTCACCGCCAAATACCTGTCGACCCTGCGTTGACGGCGATTCCGCCGAATACCCCTTTGCAACGGCGCAAGACCTGCCTATATTCAATCTGTTCCCTCGGGAACTATGGGCATAAACGCGCATGTAATAAACGGATCGGACCCGGGGGCGGTACCCGGCGTCTCCACCATATATCCCTTGTTGGGGGATCTTGGGGACGAAATAGGATCGACGAACGCGTAAAGATGTGGCTTTGTCCCGGTGAGATACCACCGTTATCGGTTCACAAAGTACAATTGCCAACAACAATCGTGCTCCGGTGGCTCTCGCAGCGTAAGCTGTTAGAAATACCGAAATCTAAGCCCTTGCGCCTAGCAGCGTAAGGCGGGGTTCGCAGGCACCTGGCAACAGAAGCCTGCACTTTACCCCCCCCATTTTCACTACAAGATGCTGCTTTCGGCCAGATCCGGTGCGGCGCGCGGCACATTCACCGCCTCGCCGCGTTCCACGGCGCGCCGTTCGCGTCCCATCAGCTCGCCCCGGATCTCGCGGAGCAGATGCCGGTGATTGGCCGCGCGGCTTGCGAACTCCGCGTAGCGCGCCCGCCGTTGCGCCACGAACTCCCACCAGCGGTCCTCATCCAGCGCGTATCCGGCGGCGAAATTCTCGGCCTTGTAGCCCATGTCATAAACCCGCTTGCCCAGCAGGACCGCCTGATACACCTGCGCCGAAAACAACACGGCCGAGTCCAGATCGCCGGGCTGCGGCAGCGCGTGACGCCACAGCGCCAGATTTTCGGCCAGTGTGTCCGACACCGCCAGTTCCTCACGCGCGTCGATCCAGTATTGGCTGTCGGTGCGGTTCCCCAACGCATAGTGCAGGCAGATGAAATCGCGCACCTCATCGTACAGCCGTTCCATCTGGCGGTTGTAGCGGTGGCGCAGCGGATCGGCATAGCCGGTGTCCGGGAAATAGGTGATCAGCGCCCGCACGGCCATGTCGATCATGTGGATCGCGGTCGATTCCAGCGGCTCGATAAAGCCCCCGGACAGGCCCACCGCGACGCAGTTCTTGACCCAGTTTTCGCGGTTGCGACCAATCCGCATCGGAATCACGCGCGGCTCCAGCCCCTCACCCGCCGGGCCGACCCAGGACATCAGCTCATCGCGGGCCTGCTCATCGGTGCGGTGCGCGCTGGAGAAGACATAGCCGGTGCCGACCCGGTTGAACAACGGCACCCGCCATGTCCAACCGGCTCCCAGCGCGGTCGAGCGGGTCATCGGCTCGATGTCGTCGCTCAGGTGCGGCACCTGCACCGCCATCGCACGATCATTGGCGAGGTACTTGGAATAGCTGATGAATTCGCTGCCCAGGGCCTTGTTGATGATCAACCCGCGAAAGCCGGTGCAGTCCAGAACCAGTTCGACCCCGTGCCGCCCGCCCTTTTCCAGATGCAGCGCCGCGACCTTGCCGGTCTCGTCCAGTTCCACCTCCTCCAGATTGTCAAAGACATGCACCACACCGCGCGCGACGCAGGTGTCGCGCAGCAGCGCCGCGAATTTTCCGGCGTCCAGATGATAGGCGAACCCGGTGCCTTTGGCGAACTCTCCGGCGCGGAACGGGCGCGGCCCGCGCAATTCATCCCGCAGGTCAAGGCAAGGCGAAAAGAGATGAACAAAATCAAGGTCTCCGGCGCCATACTTCAGGTAATATGCGGCCAGCGGCGCACCGTTCAGCGGCGGCGGCGCGTCAAACGGATTGACATACGACACGGGCTGCCCGTCCGCGTCCACGTTCCAGTGATCGAACAGCACCCCCAGCTTGAAAGAGGCATTGCAGCAGCGAAAGAACTCGGCCTCCGAGATCCCGCAATCGGACAGGGTGCGCGGCATGTTGGGCACCGTCGCCTCGCCGACGCCGACCGTCGGGATGTTGGGCGATTCGATCAGCGTGATCTCGACCGCATCCTCGGGCGGGCGTTTCTCGCGCAACAGGCTGTTGAGCAGCGAGGCGGCCAGCCAGCCCGCGGTGCCGCCTCCGACGATGGTGATTTTCCGGATCGGTGCCGTCATGCCCTGCCCCCTTTTGACTTCCCTAACGGCAGCCTACCCCGGTCGCGGCGCAAATCAATCCCGCAGGCGGGCTTGACCCGGCGGCCTTGCCTGCCACACAGGGGCGGTGCCCTTCTCAGCAAAGCGTAGGCCCGATGACACCGCTTTCCACGCTTGCCCATGTCTTTGGCCGCATCGGGGTGTTGTCCTTCGGGGGGCCCGCCGCGCAGATCGCGCTGATGCACCGCGAACTGGTCGAGGACCGCCCTTGGCTGTCGGACCAGCAATTCCTGCGCGCGCTCAGCTTTTGCATGTTGCTGCCTGGACCGGAGGCGATGCAACTGGCCACCTATGCCGGGTGGCGGCTGCGCGGGGTTGCGGGCGGGCTGATCGCGGGCGGGCTGTTTGTGCTGCCGGGGGCCGTGGTGATCGCCTTGCTGGCCCTGCTGTACGCAGAGTTCGGCGCCCGGCCAGAGACAGAGGCGCTGTTGCTGGGGGTCAAGGCCTGCGTGGTGGTCATTGTCGCGCAGGCGCTTGTCCGGCTTTCGGCCAAAGCGTTGAAAGGCGCGCCGGACTACATCGTGGCGAGCCTGTCCTTTCTCGGCATCTTCGCGCTTGGCCTGCCGTTTCCGCTGATCATCGGGCTGGCCGCGCTTTGGGGCGCGACGCGGGGCACGCCCGCGCATGACACCCCGCCAGAGCCAACGGGGCGCAAGACCCGTCCCGCCACTCTTGGCCTCTGGGCCGCGCTCTGGCTGGCGCCGCTGCCGGTCCTCTGGATTACCGGGCAGCAACTGCTGTTCGACCTCGCCGCCTTTTTCGCCAAGCTGGCGGTTGTCACCTTTGGCGGTGCCTATGCGGTGCTGGCCTACATGGCGCAGGAGGTGGTCGAGACGCGCGGCTGGCTGGACGCCACACAAATGGTCGACGCGCTGGGACTGGCCGAAACCACCCCCGGTCCGCTGATCCTTGTGACGCAGTTTGTCGGGCAACTGGCGGGCCACGCGCAAGGCGGGCCATGGCTGGCGCTGGCGGCGGGGGTGCTGACGCTCTGGATGACCTTTGTGCCCTGTTTCCTGTGGATTTTCGCGGGCGCGCCCTATGTCGACAACCTGCTGGCCCGGCCGCGCCTGCAATCGGCGCTGGCCGCAATCACCGCCGCCGTGGTCGGCGTGATCCTCAACCTGTCGCTGTGGTTTGCGCTGCATGTGCTGTTTGCCGCGCTGACCCCGATCGCGCTGGGCCCCATCGGTTTTGCCGTGCCGGAACCGGCCACGCTGCGCCGGGACGTGTTGCCGCTGATCGCGCTTGCCGCGCTGCTGCTCTTGGGGGCCAAACGCGGCGTTCCGCTCACTCTTTTGACCTGCGCCGCGTCGGGCTGGGCTTTGTCGCTGCCATGATTTTCACCCCTTTCGCCCCTTTTACTCTCTGCCAAAAGCAATATGGTGGGGGGACGCTCAGAAGGATCCCCATATGTCCGAAGGCATCGATTACGGCAAGCTCATGCACCGCGCTATGCGTGGCCTGATCCAGCAGGTTCTCGAGGACGTGCAGCGCGACGGGCTGCCGGGCGACCATCATTTCTTCATCACCTTCGACACCGGGCATCCGGACGCCGAACTGGCCGACTGGCTGTCGGACCGCTACCCCGATGAAATGACGGTGGTGATGCAGCACTGGTACGACAATCTTGACGTGACCGACGACGGGTTTTCCGTCACGCTGAACTTCGGCGACGCGCCCGAGCGGCTGTATATCCCCTATGACGCGATCAAGACATTTGTCGATCCGTCGGTGGAATTCGGACTGCGCTTCGAGAGTCAGGACGAGGATGACGACGACGGCGACGATCCCACGCCACCGGACGGTCCGGGCCGCGATACCGACCGCGCCGACCACGCGGAACACCACGACGCCGAGGTTGTCAGCCTCGACCGTTTCCGCAAGTGAACCTTTCGTCAACTTTAACGCCGTAGCCTTTGCCGAATTCCCTTGGTCGGTATTGAGGCGCACGATGGAGCCATTAAGCTTCGACATTCTGGATTACGTGCCTCAGGCCGTATTTGCTCTGCGCCCGATCGACGGAGAGCCGATTTATGTCTTCTGGAACCGCACAGCCGAAAAACTCGGCGGTCGCAGTCGCGATCAGGTGATCGGCAAGACCGCCCGCGACATCTTTCAATCCGAACTGGGGGAAGAGGCCTATCAGCGTCACTGTGAGGTGATGCGGTCCGACAGCCAGATGGAATACGATCTGGTGCTGGATCTCGACGACAAGCTGTGTGAGGTCCGCACAACCCTGGCCCCGGTCCGGAATGCGCGGGGCGAGGTGGAGGCGATCGTGGGGTCTTCGGTGATCCTGTCCGACCAGCGCGCCGCCGAACAAAACCGGCTGGAGGCGATGGCCCTGATCGAACGCGCCCGCGTCGAGATGGAACAATACCTTGCCTTCGCCGCGCACGATCTGCGCGCGCCCATGCGCCGCATGTCCGGCCTCACCGGCCTCATTCAGGAGGAATTGCCCGACAGCGCCGTCGAGGCCCGCAAAATCGCCGCGATGATGGAGGATGTCAGCCTCAAGGCGCAGGCTTTGATCTCGGAGGTGCTGAATTTCTCCGAGGCCAACAACGCCGTCAGCTGTGTCGAGACCTTCGACCTGCGGGCCATGGCCCGCGACATCTTTACCGTGCTCGACCCTTTGCACAAACACGACCTCTCCGCGGAACGGGCACGGATTTCGACCGATCGCGTGGCCCTTCAGATCATCCTGCGCAACCTTGTGGACAACGCGATAAAGCATCGCGACAAGGGCAGGATCAGGCTCAAGATCGCGCTGGAAGACACGGCAGAGGGGCTGGCCATCCGCGTGACCGACAATGGCCCCGGTCTGCCCGCCACGGACCTGCAATTTCTCGACGGCAAGGGATTCGAATACGGCACCGGTTTTGGCCTGCTGGGCATCCGGCGTCTGATCACCACCCGCGGTGGATGTCTTTCGGCCAGCCTGCGGCCGGAGGGCGGCACCTGTTTCCGGATCAAACTGCCCTCGCTGACACGCATTTCGGGCTGATTGCGCCACCAGAATTGCCCTTTGCCGGGGCATCGGCTAGGCCGTGGCGCAACATAGTTCAGGAGCCACCTTCCATGACCGCGACCCGCACCGAATCCGACAGCTTTGGCCCGCTCGAAGTCCCCGCAGACAAGTACTGGGGCGCGCAGACCCAGCGGTCGATCATGAACTTTCCCATCGGCTGGGAAAAACAGCCCGTCGCCATCGTGCGCGCGCTGGGGGTGATCAAGCAGGCCTGCGCCATGCAGAACAAGGCCACCGGCAAGATGGATGCCAAGATCGCCGACGCGGTGATCCAGGCCGCCGGTGAGGTCATCGCGGGCAAGTTCGACGACAACTTTCCGCTGGTGGTCTGGCAGACCGGGTCCGGCACCCAGTCCAACATGAACTCGAACGAGGTCATCGCCAACCGCGCCATTGAACTGCTGGGTGGAGTGATCGGATCGAAAAACCCGGTGCACCCGAACGACCATTGCAACATGGGCCAGTCCTCCAACGACACCTTCCCCACCGCGATGCACATCGCCACCGCCATGATGGTGCGCGACGTGCTGGTGCCCGGCCTGACCAAACTGGCCGAGGGGCTGGAGGCAAAATCGGCCGAGTTCAAGGACATCATCAAGATCGGTCGCACCCATACCCAGGATGCAACCCCGCTGACTTTGGGTCAGGAGTTTTCCGGCTACGCCCACCAGATCCGTCAGGGGCTGAAACGGGTTGAGGCGGCGATGCCCGGTATTTACGAATTGGCGCAGGGCGGCACCGCCGTCGGCACCGGGCTGAACACCGCCCCCGGCTGGTCCGAGGCCGTGGCCGCCCACATGGCCGATATCACCGGCCTGCCCTTTGTCACCGCCCCCAATAAATTCGAGGCGCTGGCCGCCCATGACGCCATGGTCTTCCTCTCGGGCGCTTTGGCGACGATCGCCGGTTCCTGCTACAAGATCGCCAGCGACATCCGGTTCCTTGGCTCCGGCCCGCGCTCTGGGCTGGGCGAATTGATCCTGCCGGAAAACGAACCGGGCTCGTCGATCATGCCGGGCAAGGTCAACCCGACACAGGCAGAGGCGCTGACACAGGTGGCGGCGCATGTCATGGGCAATGACGCGGCGATCAAGTTTGCAGGCTCTCAGGGGCACTTTGAACTCAATGTCTACAACCCGATGATGAGCTATAACCTGTTGCAATCCATCCAGCTTCTGGGGGATGCCGCCGACAGCTTTACGCTGCGGATGCTGAACGGGATCAAGGCGAATGAGCCGCGCATCGACAAGCTGATGAAAGAATCGTTGATGCTGGTGACGGCGCTGGCGCCCACCATCGGTTATGACAACGCCACCAAGGTCGCCAAGACCGCGCATAAGAACGGCACCACCCTGAAGCAAGAGGCGATTGCGTTGGGCTTTGTCGATGAGGCCACCTTTGATGCTGTTGTGCGCCCGGAACAGATGATCGGCCCCAAGGACTGATCACTGGCGTCAACGCCGTCAGGGCGGCATTTCAAGACACACACAGTCAGGGCGCCGGTTTTCGATCCGGCGCCTTTTCTTTATCCTGAACGGAAATTTGCGACGGAACCCGCTCTGCCCGCCGTGTCACCCCGGCGACACAAACAAAAGAGCGTTCCAATGCCCCGATTGTCCCCCTACTGGCTTTGGCTGGTCCTCGCCCTGCCCGCCTTTGGCATGACCTATGACCTTGCCAGCACCACCAATCCCCGCATTTATCACATCCTTGTCCATCCGACCGGCGAATTTGCCGCGCGGTTCATGATCGTCGCCATGTTGGCCGCACCGCTGACCCTGCTGTTCAAAGGCTGGCGCGGGCCGCGCTGGCTGAAAAGGAACCGGCGTTATTTTGGCGTGGCGGCCTTTGCCTACGCCGCCGCGCACACCCTGTTTTACGTCATCGACAAAGCCAGCTTCGAACGGATCGTAGATGAGCTGCCACGGCTGTACATCTGGACCGGCTGGCTGGCCTTTGCGATCTTCATTCCGCTGGCTGTCACCTCGATGGATTTTTTTGTCCGCACCATGGGCAAGGGCTGGAAACAGCTTCAGCGCTGGACCTACGCGGCGGCGGTGCTGACATTGGTGCACTGGGCCGCGCTGCATGCTGGGGCCATCCGGCAGCGGCGCTGGTTCACTTTGCACCGCTTGCGGCGCTTGAGGCCTACCGCCTCTGGTACTGGTATCTGCGCCCCCGCCAGCCCTCTGTTGCCTGACCGGTCGCTCCGGGGCCACCGCTCCGGGGCGCGCATATCATGCGCATGGGGTGTGCATCATTTGTGCATGGATTGTGCCTGTCGATTTGCGCTAGAATTTGGCCATGTCGAAGGTCGTGAATCTCAACCGTTTCCGCAAACAGCAGGCCCGCGACGACAAACGTCGCGACGGCGATGCCAAGGCCGCGCAACATGGTCTGAGCAAGGCGCAAAAGGACCTTGCCAAGGCCCGCGCCGATAAGGCGAACCGCGATCTGGACGGGCATGAAACCGAATGAACGGGCGTCCGGTCAAACATTCCCTGACCCTCAAGGGGCACCGCACCTCGGTCTCGCTGGAGGATCTGTTCTGGCAGGAATTCCGGCGCATCGCCCGCGAGAAAAACAAGACAATCAATGCTTTGGCGTCGGAAATTGATGTAAGCCGCGATCCCGAGGTCGGTCTGGCCTCGTCGATCCGGGTGTTTGTCCTGACCCATTGCCTGTCTTCGCGCGCCGGGTGAGGTGTTATCCACAAGTCGCTGTGGATAAACCTAATGTGCCGGGAAAACAAAACAGCGGTCACGCCGGATGCTCAGCCACATCGGCGTGCCGGGTTTGGGCAGAAAGACATTCGGCACCGTCGCGCGCAGCTTTTGCCGATCGTGATCCATGCGGAACTCCACAAGGCTTTCCGATCCCATAAAGCGCGCCCGCTCCACCACACCGCGCGCCGGCGCCCCCGTCCGCGCCGAGGGGCTGGGCCCCTTGCCGGCGCGGTCAAAGTCAATGCTGACATGTTGCGGACGAAAGACGATCTCGACCGCGGTGCCATCGGCAAAGCCCGGCGCAAAGAACTGACCAAAGGGGGTTGCCACCAACGCCCCTTGAACCTTGCCGCGTATCGTATTGATATCGCTGAAAAAGGCCACCGCCTCACGGTCCGCCGGAGAGTTGTAGATATTGTACGGCGCGCCCATCTGGACGATATGCCCCTTGCGCATCAGGGCAATTTCATCGGCCATCCGCATGGCCTCTTCGGGTTCATGCGTGACCAGCAGGACAGAGGTGCCCTCTTCCTTGAGCAGTTCCAGCGTCTCATCCCGGATGCCGTCACGCAGCCGGTTGTCGAGGCCGGAAAACGGCTCATCCATCAGCATGACACGCGGTTTCGGGGCCAGCGCGCGGGCCAGCGCCACGCGCTGCTGCTCACCGCCCGACAGTTCGTGCGGAAAGCCGTCGATGAAATGTTCCAGCCCGACCCGGTCCAGAAACTCTCGGGCGCGGGCTTTCTTCTCCGGCCCCGGTCCCTTGAGCCCAAAGGCGACGTTCTCTCCGACGCTAAGGTGCGGAAAAAGCGCGAAATCCTGAAACATCAACCCGACTGACCGCCGTTCGGGCGGCACCCGGAACACGGTGTCGCAGATCAGGTTTCCGTCGACAAAGATGCTGCCCGCATCCTGCATCTCGACGCCTGCGATGATCCGCAACGTGGTGGATTTGCCGCAGCCCGACGGCCCCAGAAGGCAGGTCACATTGCCCGGCTGGATCGCCAGCGACACATTGTCGACCACCGGTTTGCCGTCATAGCGGCGGATGATATTGCGGATCTCAAGGCGGGGCGGCTGCACGGGCGGTCCTTTCCGGTCTCCGACGGATTTCATCGGATTTGGCGAGAGATAAAGCGCCCGGCCTGCCCCTGCAACCCTAGCCCGCCAGCGCCTTGCCCAGTCGCGGCAGACGCGCCTTTTTCATCAGGTCGCGCACCGTCCAGAGTTGCCCGGACAGCGCCTCGGCCTGCACGCGCACGGCCTCTCCGACCTGCGCCATCCTGTCGGGCTGCGCCTGCCAGAGACCCAGCAGGAAAGCATCGGGATCGGCGCGGCTAAGGCCTTCTTCGGCAAGGACATTCCTTGGAAAATCCTTGGCGTTGACGGTTATGATCACATCTGCGTTGCCGGACACCGCGGCGGCCAGAACATGCACGTCATTGTCGTCCGGCAGCCACAAACGCCCCTCCAGTGAGGGCTTCCACGTGACCTCGGCCTTGGGCCAAGCGGCGCGGGTCAGGGCGACCTCTCCGCGCGCCTGCGCCTCACCCTGCGGTCCCAGCTTGCGGGCCGCCCGCGCCCATTCCTCAAGGATGCGCGCGGACCAGAGCGGCGTGTACAGCCCCTGCCCCGCAGCCCCCAACAGGACCTCACGCATCACCGTCGGATACAGCACACATGTATCCAGCAGCACCTTCACAGGCGGAAAACCAGCGCCTTGAGGTAACCCGATTCAGCCAGTTGCGGCAAAAGCGGATGGTCCGGACCGGCAGCGCCCGTGTGGATCAGTTGCGCCCACCGGCCCGACCGGCCGATGCCGCGCAGGCAGGCCCCGGTAAAGCTGTTCAGATCGGCGGCATGGGAACAGGAGCACAGCACCAGATAGCCGTCCTCCGCCACCAGCGTCGCGGCAAGCCGCGCCACACGTTCATACGCGCGCAACCCCTTGTCCAGCGCCGGTTTGTTCGGCGCAAAGGCGGGCGGGTCGCAGATGACCACGTCGAACTTTGCGTCCTCTGCCACCAGCGCATCCATCACGGCAAAGGCATCGCCCTGGCGGGTCTCGAACCGGTCAGCCGCACCCATGGCAGCCGCCCCCTCGACGGCAAGCGCCAGCGCGGGGGCCGAGCCGTCCACCGCCAGCGCATCGGTCGCCCCACCGGCCAGCGCGGCAAGGCCAAAGCCGCCCACATGGGTGAATACGTCCAGCACGCTCTTGCCGCCTGCAAGGCGGGCGACAAAACCCTGATTGTCGCGCTGGTCGTAAAACAGGCCGGTCTTCTGACCGCCGGTGAGATCGGCCATGTAGGTGGCGCCGTTCATCTGGACCGGCAGCGGGCCTTCGGGGGCCGCGCCGTGCAGCACGGCGTCCACATCGTCCAGCCCTTCCAGCGTGCGGCCACGGCCAGAGGCGTTCTTGAGCACGTTGCTTACGCCGGTCACGGCGACCAGCGCCTTGGTCAACGACTCAAGGTGGGTTTCCGCCCAAACCGCATTGGGTTGCAGCACACAGGTATCGCCGAAACGGTCGATCACCACACCCGGCAGCCCGTCGCCCTCGGCGTGGACCAGTCGGTAGAACGGCGCGTCGTAGATGCTTTCACGCAGCGACAGCGCCTTTTGCAGGCGTGTGGTGAACCACGCCTCGTCGATCTCTGCGGCCGGATCGCGGTCCAGCACCCGCCCGACGATGCGCGAGGCGGGGTTGACCGCGACCGTCGCCAGCGGCGTGCGCTCTGCGTCCTCCAGCGTGGCGATGCTGCCGGGTGTCAGCGCCTTGCTGCGCCGGTCCATCACGAGTTCATTGTCAAAGACCCATGGCGCGCCGCGACGGATCGCGCGTGCATTGGCTTTGGGTTTCAGGCGCAGCACAGGGCGGCCTTGCGATGTGTCTATATCTGTCATGTCCTCCGATTAGCCTGCTTCGGGAACCGTGGAAAGCGTTGGTGCGTTTCCTCCTGTGCACCCTGCGCAGAATCCGCGCAGGAGGTCATTGGCCCTTTACCGTTAGCGCTAACTGGCGTAAGGGAAAGGCACCTCCAAGCCCACGCAGATCCCCAAGGGAGACCCGAATGCCGCTTGACGCCACAATCGCCCGTGTCACCGCCCGCATCGAAGCCCGCTCAGAGCAGATGCGCGCCACTTATCTGGACCGGATGCGCCGCGCCGCCGACGAAGGCCCGCGCCGCGCGCACCTGACCTGCGGCAATCAGGCCCATGCCTATGCCGCCATGGGCGACGACAAGGGCGCCTTGGCCGGTGGTCGGGCCCCGAACCTTGGGATCGTGACCGCCTACAATGATATGCTCTCGGCGCACCAGCCGTTTGAGACCTATCCGCAAGTGATCCGCGAGGCGGCGCGCGCGGCGGGCGGCACCGCGCAGGTCGCGGGCGGCGTGCCCGCCATGTGTGACGGCGTCACCCAGGGCCAGGTCGGCATGGAACTGTCGCTGTTTTCGCGCGACGTGATCGCGCTGGCCGCCGGGGTCGCGCTCAGCCACAACGTCTTTGACGCCGCCGTCTACCTGGGCGTCTGCGACAAGATCGTGCCGGGTCTGGTGATCGCCGCCGCCACCTTTGGCTATATCCCCGGCCTGTTCATTCCCGCCGGTCCGATGACCTCGGGCCTGCCCAACGACCAGAAAGCCAAGGTGCGCCAACAGTTTGCCAGCGGCGAAGTGGGCCGGGACAAGCTGATGGAGGCCGAGATGGCCTCATACCACGGCGCGGGCACCTGCACTTTTTACGGCACCGCCAATTCCAACCAGATGTTGATGGAGTTCATGGGCCTGCACCTGCCCGGCACTTCGTTCATCAACCCCGGCACCCCCCTGCGGGAGGCGCTGACCGTGGAGGCCGCGAAACACGCGCTGTCGATCACGGCGCTTGGCAATGCCTATCGCCCGGTCTGTGACATCCTCGATGCCAAGGCCTTTGTGAACGGGATCGTCGGGCTGATGGCCACCGGCGGGTCGACCAACCTTGTGCTGCACCTGCCCGCCATGGCGCGCGCCGCCGGTGTCGCGCTGGAGCTTGAGGATTTTGATGAGATCAGTTCGGCCACGCCGCTGATGGCCAAGGTCTATCCCAACGGTCTGGCGGACGTGAACCATTTCCACGCGGCGGGCGGCTTGCAGTACATGATCGGCAGCCTGCTGGACGCGGGCCTGCTGCACGACGATGTCAAGACCGTCGCCGGGGACGGCCTGTCGCTCTACACCCGCGAACCGGTCCTGACCGGGGGGGAGATCACCTATCGCGACGGCCCCCGCGACAGCCAGAACGACAAGATCCTGCGCCCCGCGCGCGCCCCGTTCCAGTCCACCGGCGGTCTGAAGCAACTGCACGGCAACCTTGGCCACGGCATGATCAAGGTCTCCGCCGTCGCGCCCGAGCGCCACGTGATCGAGGCCCCGGCCCGCGTCTTTCAGGATCAGGACAGCGTCAAGGCGGCGTTCAAGGCGGGTGAGTTCACCTCTGACACCGTGGTCGTCGTGCGCTTTCAAGGGCCAAAATCCAACGGCATGCCGGAACTGCACGGCCTTGTCCCCACGCTTGCCGTCTTGCAGGATCGCGGGCTGAAGGTGGCGCTGGTCACCGATGGCCGCATGTCCGGTGCGTCCGGCAAGGTGCCCGCCGCGATCCACATCTCGCCCGAGGCGGCCAACGGCGGCCCGCTGGCGCGCCTGCGTGACGGGGACATCATCCGCGTCGACGCCGTGAAAGGCACGCTGGAAACGCTGGCCCCGGATTTCGACAGCCGTGAGCCGGTTGTGGCTGACCTGACAGACAACGGTCACGGCGTCGGACGCGAGTTGTTCGCGGCGTTCCGCGCGAATGTTGGCCTTGCCTCCAACGGGGCTGCTGTGGTGGTGTGACTTGCCGCTTCTTCTTTGCCCAAATACCCAAAATCCCCCTGCCAGAGTGAGACCCCATTGATGACCCCACAGGACGCCAGCCAAAGCAACGAGGCGCTGTGCCGCCTTGCCCCCGTGATCCCGGTTCTTGTGATCGACGACGCCTCCAAGGCGCGCGCCTTGGCCGAGGCGCTGGTCGCCGGTGGCCTGCCGGTGCTGGAAGTGACGTTGCGCACCCCTGCCGCACTGGATGCGATCCGCGAAATGGCGCAGGTCGAGGGCGGCATCGTCGGCGCGGGCACCTTGCTGACCCCCGAGGACGTGGCCGCCGCCAAGGCCGCAGGCGCGAAATTCGGGGTGTCGCCGGGGGCGACCGATATCCTGCTGGACGCCTGTGAGGCCGCAGATCTGCCGCTGCTGCCCGGCATTGCCACCTCGACAGAGGCGATGCGCCTGCTGGAGCGCGGCTATACGGTGCAAAAGTTCTTTCCCGCCGAGGCCAATGGCGGCGTGCCCGCGCTGAAATCCATCGGCGGTCCGATCCCGCAGGTGCGGTTCTGCCCCACCGGCGGCGTCAGCCCGGCAAACGCGCCTGCCTATCTTGCCCTGTCGAACACGCTGTGCGTCGGCGGCAGCTGGGTCGCGCCCAAGGATCTGGTGGCTGCGGGCGACTGGGCCGGGATCACCGAACTGGCCCGCACCGCAGCGGCCCTGCCGCGCAGCTAAGGCTCAGCTTTCGCCCATGTCCGGGCGGGGCCGCGATTTCCAGCCCCCCCGACGGCGCGGCTTGCCCGTCGTTTCCAGCCCCTCGCGCAGAACCTGCGTCATCGGGTGGTCCGCCGCCGCGCCGTGGCGGGCCAGCATCGTGCCGATCAACGCCTGCATGTCCGCACCGTCCGGCAGCGACAGTGCCCAATCCAGAAAGATCGACCGGCATTCTTCGGCGGTGATCCCCTCGATGGCATAGGCATCGGCCATCAGGCCCTTGGCGTCGATCGTGTCGCCTTTTGTCATCTCTCACCCTCCGTTTGTGGCAGATCGCCGTCGATGATCTCTGCGGCGCGGGCGGCTTTCGCCTCCAGATCCGACCGCAGCGCAACCATATCCGACGCGCCCGCCACCCGCAGCAAAAAGGCGCATCCGCCGGTGCCAAGCCTGTCGGGGTCAAGCGCCTCGTCGCTGACCAGCCGCGCGCCGATCTGCAACGTCCAGAACAGCTCATAGGCGTCGACCAGCACCTTGCGGTCCGGTTCCGGCAACCAGTCGGCCAGCCGCAACGCACGCGGGGCCTCGCGCAAGGGGCGTCCCGCGATCAAGGCGCAGGTTTGCGCGTAAAGCTCGATATCCTGCAACCGCCCGGCACCGATCTTGGCGTCCAGCGGCCCGCCCGTCGCCTTGGCGGCGGCGATACGGGCGCGCATCTCGGCCACCGAGGTGCGCAACGCACCGGCGTCACGGGGCCTTGCAATCACTTCGCGGCGCAGCGCCTCGACGTCTTCGGCCAGTTCCGCAGGCCCCGCGACCACCCGCGCGCGGGTCAGCGCGAGGTGCTCCCAGGCCCAGGCCTCTTCACGCTGATAGCTCTGGTATGAGGCCCATGAGGTCGCCACCGGCCCCTGATTGCCCGAAGGACGCAGCCGCATGTCGATCTCGTACAGTTTGCCCTCGGCCATGGGCGCGGTCATCGCGGTGATCAGCGCCTGCGTCAGGCGCGCGTAATAGGTGCGGCTTGCCAGAGGTTTGCGCCCCTCCGAGGCGTCCACCCCTTCCGCGTCGTAAATCACGATCACATCCAGATCAGAGCGCGCATGCTGCCGCCGCGCCCCCAGCGATCCCATCCCCAGAACCACCGCGCCGCGCCCCGGCGGGGGGCCGTGTTTGACGGCGAACATCGTCTGCACCTGCGGCCAGATTCCGGCCAGAACCGCCCCGGCCAGATCGGCATAGGCCTTGCCCGCCTCCTCTGGACCTATCAGTCCCCGCAACAGATGCACCCCGATCCGGAAATGCCAGTCCTTGGCCCACCGCCGCGCGGCGTCCAGCTTCAGTTCATAGTCCCCGGCCTGGTCCAGATGCTCCAGCAGCGCCACCCGCAACGCGTCCCCCCCCGGCCAGGGGCTAAAGAAATCCCCCGCGATCACCGCGTCGAAAACGCTGGCGTTTCGGGACAGGTAACGGGCCAGATCGGGCGAAGTGCCGACAATGTCGACCAGCAGATCGATCAGTTGCGGATTGGCGTCGAACAGCGAGAAAAGTTGTACCCCCGCAGGCAACCCGCGCAGAAAGCTGTCAAAGGCGGCCAGCGCCTCATCCGGACGCGCGGCCTCGGACAGGCGGCGCAGGATCTCCGGGCGCAGACGCTTGAATATCTGCACGGCGCGCTGCGACCGCAGGCAGGGATAACTGTGCCAGCGCGACGGCAAAGGACTGTCGGCAAAGGCTTCGGGCGTGGCTTTTGACCCGCGCGTGTCAGGGGCAAAGAACCCTTCGGTCAGGTCGTGCACCTCGGTCAGCCGCGCGCGAAGATCGCGCTCGACCTCGTGCAGATCCCGGCCCATCAGGCAGGCCAGCCGCTGCATGCCCTCCGGGGACTTGGGCAAATCGTGGGTTTGCGCGTCGCCGACCATCTGAATCCGGTGTTCGACCTCCCGATGGGCGCGATAATGTTCGGCCAGCTTTCCGGCCACATCCTGCGGAATCCAGCCCTTTGCCGCCAGACACGTCAGCCCCTCGACGGTGCCGCGCACCCGCAGCTCCGGATCGCGCCCGCCAGCGATCAACTGCCGCGTCTGCGTGAAGAATTCGATCTCGCGAATACCGCCCCGGCCCAACTTCATGTTGTGGCCGGACAAGGTGATCGCCCCGTGAAAGCCTTTGTGCTCGCGGATCCGCAGCCGCATGTCATGGGCGTCCTGAATGGCGGCAAAATCCAGATGCTTGCGCCAGACAAACGGCGTCAATGACGTCAGGAACCGCGCCCCCGCCGCCAGATCCCCCGCCGAGGGCCGCGCCTTGATATAGGCGGCCCGCTCCCACGTGCGCCCGACGCTTTCGTAATAGCGCTCCGCCGCTTCCATCGCCATGCAGACAGGGGTCACCGACGGATCGGGCCGCAGCCGCAGATCGGTGCGAAAGACATAGCCCTCCCCCGTCAGATCGTTCAGGGTCGCGGCCATCTTGCGCGTGGCCCGCACAAGCGTGGACCGCGCCTCGTGGTAGTCGTCCGGGTCATAACGGGTCTCGTCAAACAGACAGATCAGGTCGATGTCCGACGAATAGTTCAGCTCTCCGGCCCCCATCTTGCCCATTGCCAGCGCCACCATGCCGCCCGCACTGGCAATGTCATCCTCGCCCATGCCCGGCAGTTTGCCGCGGGTGATCAGCGGGGCAATGGCCGCGCGCAGCGCCAAAGAGACGGCCAGATCGGCAAACTCCGTCAGCGTGCCGGTCACCTGTTCCAGCTCCCAGGCCCCAGACAGGTCGCACAGCGCGATCAATAACGCGACACGCCGCTTCGCCTGACGCAGGGCATCGCCAATCCCACCCGGCGCGACCGTTTCCAGATCGGCGCACAGCGCGGCCACCGCCGCCTCCGGATCGGCGACCGCCGCTTCAAGCCATTCTGTTTCCCTCAGGATCAGCCCGCGCAGATAGGGGCTCGATCCGCCGGTGCCCACGATCAGATCGGCCAGACGTCCAGAGGCCCAGGGACAGGCTTCCAGCGCCTCACGCCCGTGATCGGGATCAAAGGCGCGCGGGCTACGGGTCATACGGTTTTCCAGCGTCATGCCCGCAGATGGCCACCATTCGCGCCCAAGTGCAACTGCCTTGCGGAGCCAGCGCCGCTGTCGCACTCTGCGCCCAAACCGCCCGACCGGAGACCCCGATGAGCAAGAGCCTGAAACGCGTCCGCGCCGCCCTTGACGCCGCCGGACTGGTCCCGGACCTCCGCGAGGTGGGTCAGGCCCGCACCGCGCAAGAGGCCGCCGACAGCGTCGGCTGTACGCTCGACCAGATCGTCAAGTCGATCATCTTTCGCGCCGAGACCAGCAACGCGGCGGTGCTGTTCCTGACCGCCGGGGGCAACAGGGTCTGCGCCGACAAGGCCACCGCGCTCGCCGGGGAACCCCTTGGCAAGGCGGACGCCGGGCTGATCCGCGCACAGACCGGGTTCGCCATTGGCGGGGTCTCTCCGGTTGGCCATCTGACCCCGATCCGGGCCTGGCTGGACCCGCGCCTGATGGGTTTTGACAAGGTTTGGGCCGCCGCCGGAACACCCCGGCATGTGGTGGCGCTGGATCCAAGGGATCTGCCCCGCCTGACCGGAGCCACAGAGGCCGATTTCACGCTCTGACCCCGATCCGCGGCTTCTTCTCTGTGAAAATACACCCGGGGGAGTCGCCCGCAGGGCGACGGGGGCAGCGCCCCCACCTGCGCAACAGATTGAAAACAAAGCACGATCACGAAAAATGTAAAATACCTTCACATCCGCCCTTGAAAGCCGCGCAGCCAATCCCGATCTGTTTCAATGTGAAAGGCATTCACATCACATACCGAACGGAGAGAGACATGACCACCGCCGCATATACGACCCACCTGCCTGCCAACGCCGGCTGGCTTACACGGGCCGAGGCATGGCTGGATCACAAGGGCAAAGGTGCCTGGATCGCGGCCATGGTTCTCGGGTTCGTCTTCTTCTGGCCTGTTGGCCTTGCCCTTCTTGCCTATATGATCTGGAGCAAACGCATGTTTTCGAAATCCTGCCGCACCCACGGACGTCACCACGAAGGCCGCAAGGCGGCTTGGGCGGCGATGAAACCCTCGGGCAACAGCGCCTTCGACGCCTACAAGACCGAAACGCTGCGCCGCCTCGAATCCGAGCAAGAAGCCTTTCAGGAATTTCTTGAGCGTCTGCGCGAAGCCAAGGACAAGACCGAGTTCGACCAGTTCATGGACGACCGCGCCCGCCGCGCCCGGACCGCAGCCGATGCCGAGGCCGCCGAAGACGCCTGACCGTGCCGGCGCCCCCCGATCCGGGGGCGCCATCCTCTTTTCTGCCAGGAGCCATCAATGTATTCCGAGCCTATGTCCCACCTGCCCGATCCCGAACGTCAGGCCGCCTTTTACGATGGCGTGACCGTCAAGCGCGGTCTGGCCTGGGTGGTCGACACCGTGCTCATCGCACTGATCACCCTGCCGATCTCGGTGTTTTCCATCGTCGGACTGTTCATCCTGCCGCTGATGTTCCTTGTCATCGGCTTTCTCTATCGCTGGATGTTCATCGCGGGCGGGTCTTCGACACCGGGGATGCGGCTGATGTCGATCGAATTCCGCAACGCCTTTGGCGTGCGGCTGGATGGCGGTGAGGCCTTTCTGCACACGCTGGGCTATACGCTGATTTCCACAACGGTGATTCTGCAACTTGCCTCCATCGTGCTGATGTTCGTCAACGAACGCGGTCAGGGCCTGCACGACATGGTTCTGGGGACTGTCGCCCTCAATCGTCGCGTCTGAGGCAACAGACCTTTGGAATTCGACGTATTTTGCCGCATAATCACACCGTTTACCACGTAATAGGAAAGGCCCCGCCGGTGCGGGGTCTTTGGCGTTGTAGGACTTGGCGCTGGCCGGGATCATTGTTACCTTTTCATTAAATTGCCGAGGTATTTAGGTCCGATGCGCCACTCGCTGCCGCTAGCTCCACAGTTCTACGTCACCGCGCCCCAGCCCTGCCCCTATCTGGAAGGCCGGATGGAGAGGAAACTGTTCACGGCCTTGCAAGGCGACACGTCGCAAAAGTTGAACGACTCCCTGTCGAAACAGGGCTTTCGCCGCTCGCAAAACGTGCTGTACCGGCCGTCCTGCGCGGATTGTGCCGCCTGTCTGTCGGCCCGGATCGACGTGACCCGGTTTCAACCCTCGCGCAACCAGCGCCGAGTGATGCGGCGCAACGCCCATCTGGAACGGCGCGCCACCAGTCCCTGGGCGACAGAGGAACAATACGACCTGTTCCGCCGCTATCTCGACACTCGCCACGCGGATGGCGGCATGGCGGATATGGACGTGTTCGAATTTGCCGCCATGGTCGAAGAGACCCCGATCCGCAGTCGCGTGATCGAATACCTTGATCGCGACAGCGGTGCGCTGATCGCCACCTGCCTGACCGACATGCTGGATGACGGATTGTCGATGGTCTATTCCTTCTATGAGCCGGACCTTGCCCGCAACTCATTGGGAAAGTGGATGATTCTCGACCATATCGAAATCGCGCGTGAGGCCGGTCTGCCCTATGTCTATCTTGGCTATTGGGTGCCGGGCAGCGACAAGATGGGCTACAAGGCTGAATTCAACGCGCTGGAGATCTACCGCCGCGACGGTTGGGAACGGCTTGAGAATGCCAGCGATTTCAATGCCGAAATGCATCCGCTCTCGACCGATCCAATCGCCGAACAGGTTGCAAACATCTCCTTTCCTGATACGCGCGGCTGAAGCGACACTTGCCGGTTCGGCGGGTCTGCTGGCCCTTGTCGTTCCGGGCACGTCGGCGCGCTCCCCTAGCGGAATACTTGTGTCCTCAACGACCTGATCGCAAAAAAGTTGACCGGAAGGTCAAATTTGCCCTCCACATCCCATGGACAACTGGATAGTCGGGGCAAATGACGCAACCAGAAGAATACTTGCCGGCCTTTCTTGCCAGCATCGAGTCGCTTGAACCGGACCGTCAGGTCGGACAAGCGCGGGGCTTTGTCGTCGCCGTGGTCGAGCATCTCGGCTATGTTCTGGCGCGGGACACCGGCACGACCGCCGCGACCTCGGCCTTTATCCTCGCGGCCGAGTTGGAGAAACGTCTGAACTCACTGGAACTGATGGTCGAATCGGACCGGACCTCCTGAGGTTTCCATTCCCCCGAAAGAAAAAGGGCAGGCTGTGACGCCTGCCCATTTCGGTTTTCTCTGGAAAATGCCCCGGATCAGCGGCCCAGAAGCGCTGGCACAATCGTCACGATCCCCGGAAACAGCGCAAGGATCGCCAGACCCAGAACCTGAATCAGGACAAAGGGAATCACGCCACGGTAGATATGGCCGGTGGTGACTTCCTTGGGCGCAACGCCGCGCAGGTAGAACAGCGCAAAGCCGAAGGGCGGCGTCAGGAACGAGGTTTGCAGGTTGACCGCGATCATGATCGTCACCCATTTCGGGTCGAAATGCGCGCCGTAGATCACCGGCCCCACGATCGGCACCACGATGTAGATGATCTCAAGGAAATCCAGAACAAAGCCGAGGATAAACAGGATGATCATCACGATGATAAAGGCCGTGCGCGGATCGTCGAAGCTGCGCAGGAACTGCTGGATGTATTCCTCACCCCCGAATGAAATCACCACAAGGTTCAGCAGTTGCGAGGCGATCAAGATGGTGAACACCATCGAGGTCACCTTGGCCGTCTCCCGCACCGCTGGCGTCAACACCCCGGACCGGAACAGGACCCAGCAGCTGAACAGCAGACCAAAGAGCGCATACAACCAGCAGACATAGGCGAAGAAGAACGCCACCCATGTCTCGAATGAGACATTTTCGGTGTTGATGCGCAGGTCAAAGTTGATGCCCGTCAGGATCATCAGGACAACGGCCAGCGTCGACCAGATGACAATCTTGGGGCTCCGGTCTTCTTCTGACAGCTTGCGGTAGGCGGCCAGCATGATGGCCCCCGCCGCCCCCAGCGCCGCGGCGGGCGTCGGGTTGGTGATGCCGCCAAGGATCGACCCCAGCACCGCCACGATCAGAACCAGCGGCGGAAAGACCACGCGCAAAAGCTCGTTCTTGGACAAGCGGCCCATGGCGTAGAAGCACCCGTAGATGGTGATCGCCCAAGGCAGCGCCATGAGGATCACCGTCGTCAGCGACGAGGTGGTCGGAGACAGCAGGAAGACATCGACCAGCAGCCCCAGCACGATCCCAGCCGCGCCGATCTGCAACGGCAGCGGATTGGCCGAGGGCGACACACCGCGCGCCACCGACAGGATCAGGCCAAAGACGATGGCGAGGATGGCGATGCCGGTGCCCACAGGTGCCGCATTGGCAATGGTGTCCGCCCGCAGCGTGGTGATCTCTTCGGCGCTGAGGCGGGTGCTTGTCTGCGCCCCACCCCCGGCGTCGATTTCCGCCTGTTCGGCCACCGCCCTGTCCCATGCCTTTTGGCCATGCAGGTCGATCATCGACGCCTTGCACTGGTCCGACACATTGGTGCGCAAGGATGCGGAGTCGCCGGTATCGGTAAAACTGTTGACCTGCGTCGACTGCGTCCCGACCAGACCGACCTGCGCCAGCAGCATGACACCCGCGATCAGCGCCACCGGCACCCCCACGTACCATGTAAAGGCCTCACCGCGTGTGACCGGCTCACCGTGTGCCTCTGCCATGGCCACGGCAGGTGCCTTGGACGGGTTCAGCATGGCATAGCCGAAGGCATAAAGCGCGTAGAGCACCGCCAGCAGGATACCCGGCAACAAGGCCGCCTGAAACAACGTGCCGACAGAGACGACCGCCGGACTGCCCAGATAGGTCAGCGCGTCGGAACACCCCGCAAGCTGGGCCCGCGATTCCTGTGCCGCCGAGTAGAGATCCCCAGCCAGCGTTCCCAGAAGGACGATGACAATCGACGGCGGGATGATCTGCCCCAGCGTCCCAGAGGCCGCGATCACACCCGTCGCCAGTTCCGGCGCGTAGTTGTTACGCAGCATCGTCGGCAGCGCGAGCAGGCCCATCGTCACCACAGTCGCGCCGACGATCCCGGTCGAGGCGGCCAGAAAGGCCCCCACAACCACAATCGACACGGCCAGACCGCCGGGCAGCGGGCCAAAGACCCGCGCCATGGTGGTCAAAAGATCGTTGGCGATCTTCGAGCGTTCCAGCACGATGCCCATCAGGACAAACATCAGCACCGCCAGCAGCGTCTCGATGGACTGCCCCGCGATCACGCGTTCGTTGATCCGGTTGGTGATCCCCGCGATGACGCGTTTCATCGCGCCTTCGTAATCCCCGGCGGGAAAGATCGAATCCGCCGCCACGCGTGGCAGGTCAGGATACCGGAAGATCGAGATCGCCTTTTCCGGCACGCCAGAGGCAATCAGAGCCGCATAAGGTTCTGACGAACTGTCGATGGCCTGGTGAATGAGAATGCCTGCGCTGTCCAGCGCGGCGATGATACCGAAAGAGATGACCCCTGCGCCACCGATGGCAAAGGCCACCGGGAACCCCGAAAGGATCGCCGAAAAGAGCGCGAGAAAGACGATGATCAGGCCGATCTCGACGCCGTCCAGTCCGAATAGCATTATCCCACTGCCCCTTTAGAATTCTGCGTGATCGTAGGGCTCTTCGCCCTGTTCGATCACGTCTTTGTCCAGATATTTGCCGTCGCTTTCGGGTCCTTCGATCCACTCAAGGTACGAGCGGTAGAAAAAGGCCCATGCGTGGACAAAGATCATGCCGATCATGACCAGCATCAGGATCTTGAACAGAAAGTAGCCGTTGAACCCGTTGGGCGAAAAGCCGATGGTCTCGACGTTCCAGCGCAGCGCGCGGGCCTTGAGCACCAGCCGGTCCAGTTGATCGGTGGCGTTCACCGGCGGCACAATCAGCGACCGCCACATGAAGGTCCATGTGAACATCCAGATCAGCACCGCCATCGGCAGCATGAAGAAGAGCGAGCCGAACATGTCGATCACCCGCTTGGCGCGGTGCGACACCGCCGCATAGACAAGGTCAACCCGCACGTGGCCGCCCTGAACAAAGGTGTAGGTCAGGCACAGTGCAACCACCATCGCATTGTAAAGCTTGAGTTCTTCGGCATACCAGGAGATGTCGAATTGCAGCGGGATGCCAAAGCCGAAGACGATGTCGGGCCGGGTGAAGATCCGTTGCAGAAAGACGATGACCACCTGTTGCAGCACCATCAGCAAACCGGCCCAGGCGGCAAAGCGGCCAATGGTGTTGGCAAAGCCTTCCAACACCCGGACGACCCCCCAGAGAAAGCTGTTCTTCCAGACCCCGAACACAAAGATCATCAGGAAAAAGACGAAAGCCACAAAGAAGAACTCGACCGATGCGCCGTAGTAGACAAGGCGCATCATCGATTGCTTGGCTTCCAGCGTTTCCATGCCGCTCAGCCAGCCCAGCCAGTCGGCGGAATGCGTCACCGCATATCCCAGATTGTAAAACGCCATGGCGAGGTTTTGCAGGATCCAGACGATCCCATCCCCCAACGCACCCATGAATTGCCCGAAACCGACAGGCCCTGTCTCTTCCATTTGTCCCCCCACACCCCGCAGGATTCGTCCGGCCCAGATTGATCGGCACCAAACGTAGCACGAAAAGAAGCCCCCGCGTCACGCGCGAGGGCTTCGGCTTTCAAAGCTGACCGATCAGCCGCCCAGAACGCGCACGCGCTGTTCGACGTAGAACGCATCCGACTTGCCGATCCAGCTTGCCGAGTTGGCCATGCTGGTCTCGAACGAATTGCGGATCTTGGCGAACAGTTCGTCGCCCATGTTCTCGTCCATGACCTTCTTGGACGCGGCGCCGAAGGCATCCCAGACGTCGTTCGGGAACTGAAGCGTCTTGACGCCCTGCGATTGCAGACGCGCCAGCGCGGCTCCGTTGTTCGCAAGGGTTTCGGCCAGCTGATAATGCGTGGTCGCCATCGAGGCATAGCGCAGGATGTGCTGCTGCTGCGCGGTCAGGTCGTTCCACACGTCAAGGTTGACGTTGGCGGCCAGCGCCGAGCCCGGCTCATGGAAACCGGCGGTGTAGTAGATCTTGGCCACTTCCTGGAAGCCGGCGCGCTCATCCGCCATCGGGCCAACCCACTCCAGACCGTCCAGAGCACCAGACGACAGCGCCTGATACAATTCGCCGCCGGGAATGTTCTGCACCGATGCGCCCAGTTCGCCCAGCACCTTGCCGCCCAGACCGGGCATCCGGAACTTGAGACCGTTGAAATCGTCCGCCGAGGTGATCTCGTTGCGGAACCAGCCACCGGACTGCGACCCGGAGTTGCCCGCCAGCAGACCCTTCATGTTGAAGATCAGGCCCAGTTCGTCATGCAGTTCTTCGCCGCCGCCATGGTAGTACCAGTTGGTGACTTCCTGCGCGGTGCCGCCAAAGGGAACAGCGGTGAAATAGGCATAACCGGGGTGGTTGTTGATAAAGTAGTAGTCGGCGGAGTGGTACATGTCCGCCTGTCCCGACGACACGGCGTCGAACACTTCCAGCGCACCCACCAGCTCACCCGGCGCTTTCTTGTCGATGGTCAGCATGCCGTCGGACATTTCACCGACCATCTGCTCCAGATAGCTGGCGGCGTCGTCCAGAACGGCAAAGCCGCGCGGCCACGAGGTGACCATGGTCAGGGTCCGCTTGCCCTGAGCATAGGCCGGCGCGGCCAGAGTCGATGCTGCGGCGGCGGCACCGGCACCCAGAGTCGAGTTACGAAGGAAAGAACGGCGATCCATAGAAAACCTCCCAGTTTTTTGTTCTGCGCAAGGCTCCCCACCCCGCGCGGATCGATTTTTAGTGGATGCACCCTAGGGCGGCCTTTCGCGCAAAGAAATACCCAGTGCTACGGAGGTGGAGAGAAAATTTGACCAACCGGGCCGCAAATTCCGATCCGGGCCGCCTGCTCGGGTCCGCGCCCGCGTCACTGCTGGGCGCACGATTCGTTTTCCGCCGCCGCGCAGAGCCAGTCAAAGACCGTGCGCCGTGCCGGGTCGGCCAGATCCTCGCGCGGGCAAAGCGCGACGTAGCATTGGGCAGAGGTCAGACTCCCCGGCACCGCTTGCACCAACCGCCCCAGCCGCATGTCACGCGCCACGAGGAACCGGCTGGCCAGCGCCACGCCCTGTCCCGCAAGGGCGGCCTCTATGGCCAGCGTGATCTGGCTAAAGCGCGGCCCCGGCAGGTGATCGGGTCTGGCCTGCCCCATGACCGCGTCCAGAAACTCGGGCCAGATGTCCAGCGCATGGTGCAGCAGGACCCGCCCGGAGATCCCCTCACCGGGCAGGTCGGGGGCGCAGACGGCGATTGCCTCACCGGCAAACAGCCTGCGCATCTCCAGCCCCGCCGCTGACCTTGGCACCCCGTAGCGCACGGCAATATCCACCCCATCCGCATGAAACTGTGACAGCGCCTCTGTCGCAAGGACACGCAGATCGATGTCCGGGTGATGGGCGGTAAAATCCGGCATGTTCGGGATCAGCCATTTCGACGCAAACGACGGTGTCACCGATATGGTCACGCTGCGGGCGCTTGGGCGCAGGTCGCGCGTGGCGCTTTCCATCAGGCGAAAGGCCCGTGCGATCTGGTCGTGGTAGCGCCGCCCGTCCTCGGTCAGGCGCAACCCACGCGCGTGCCGTTCAAACAGCCGCAGGCCCAGCCGCGCCTCCATCCCGCGCACATGCTGCGCCACGGCCCCCTGCGTGACACGCAACTCCTGCGCCGCCGAGGCAAAGCTCAGATGCCGCCCCGCCGCCTCGAAGGCGCGCAGGGCATTCAGCGGAGGCAATCGTTCAGCCAATAGTTTTCCTATCGAGTCATAGCAGTCGTTCTGGCCTGTTCGACCCCCTGTATGCCGCATAATTCATGCGGGAAACACGCAAAACCGGGGTTTTGAAATGACTGTAGCGGAAATGGCAACTGCCTGTGCAGGCGATACAACACGGACGCTGGCGCCATCCGCGCCCCGTCAGGCCGGAGCGATGATCGACACCATCAAATGGGGCGCGTCCATCGCCCAGATCGGCGGATACACCGCCACCGGCTTTGGCTTCACCACATGGGCCCTGCCCTTTTTCGCGGTTGGCCTGCTTGGCTGGCTCGCGGTTGGCATGGCGTGGCGCGACCGGGCCATCGTGCTGATCCACATTGTCGCGATGGCCGCGATGTTGACGGGGCTGGCCACACGCGGCTGAGGCCTTTTCTTCGCCCTGGCACTCTGCTTTTCTGCGGTCATGCGCACCATCCTCCAGCGTTTTCGACCGTCCTACCGCCAAAAGCTGTTTCTTTTGGCGGCGGCCCCCTTGGTCATCGCCGTTTCGGCCATCGCGCTATTGGTGGCCGAACAATCGCGCGAGATGGCCGAGCAGGAAATCCGCCAGCTGGAATCGCAGATGCTGGAAACCAAGAAACGCGAACTGCACAATTATGTCACGCAGGCGCGCAACGGGTTCTATTTCATCTACGGCTCCGCCGCCCCCGACGACGAGGCGGCCAAGCAACAGGTCATGCAGATCCTCGCCGCAATGATCTATGGCGAAGAGGGGTTTTTCTTTGTCTACGACTACGAGGGCCAGAACCTTGTGTCACCGCGCCAGACCGAATTGATCAACGGCAATCACTGGGATCTGACCGACAGCGAAGGCACCTACGTGGTGCGCGACTTCATCGAGACCGCCCGTCAGGGCGCGGGATATGTCGAACACCTCTGGCCCAAGCCCTCGACCGGCGAAGAGGCCCGCATGATCACCTATGTCACCTCCTTTCCAAGCTGGCGCTGGACGGTGGGCACAGGCGTCTTTATCGACGATGTGCTGGCCAGCGTCGCGGCGGCCCGCGCCGAGGTTGAGGCCAAGGTGCGGCGCACTTTTCTGTATATCGGCGCAATCACCTTTGCGGCGCTTCTGGTGGTCTTTGCCTCCGGCCTTGTGCTGAACATCCGGGAACGGCGGCTGGCCGATGCCAAGCTGCGGGAACTGACCCAGCGGGTGCTGGACACCCAGGAAGAAGAGCGCGGCCGCGTCGCGCGCGAGTTGCACGACGGCATCAGCCAGATCCTTGTCGGCGTGCGCTACGCGCTGGATGTCGCCCGCCGCCGCGTCGCCTCGGGCGATCCTCGGGCCGTGGACACGCTGGCCAAAGGCACCGAGAACCTCGGGCTGGCGATTCAAGAGGTGCGTCGCATCAGCCGCGATCTGCGCCCCGGCGTGCTGGACGATCTGGGCCTTGGCCCCGCGATCAAGACACTGGCCGAGGATTTCAGCACCCGCACCGGGATCGAAACCGAATTTTCGACCGTCGTCTTTCGCAACCGTCTGGATCAGGACGCCAAGATCGCCCTCTACCGCATCGCGCAAGAGGCGCTGACCAATGTCGAACGGCATGCCAGCGCCACCCGTGTCAGCATTGACCTGCGCGGCCATCGCGCCGGTGCCACGCTGAAGGTGGCCGATGATGGCATCGGGCTGCGCGGCCTGCGCACGCCCTCTCCCGGCATCGGATTGCGCAACATGCAGGAACGGATGGACCAGCTTGGCGGCACGCTGCGTATCTTGTCCTCTCGCGACGGGACCATTATCGAGGCACAGGTGCCGCTCAGCCACCTGTTGCCCCCCGAAGATGGCACCGTCACCCAACCCAAGGTCCGCGCATGAACCCTCGTCCCACCCGCGTCGTCGTTGTCGATGATCACCCGATGGTCGCCGAAGGCATCGAGGCCATCCTCGAAAGCTATGAGGACGTCACCGTGCTTGCCACTCTGTCGGATGGGCAGACCATGATTGACCGGCTGGTCGAACTGTCGCCCGATGTCATCCTGATGGACCTGAACATGCCGGGGCTGGGCGGGCTGTCCGCGACGGAAATGATCCTGGAACTGCGGCCCGAGACGCGCATTCTGGTGCTGTCGATGCACGACTCACGCGAATATATCACCACCGCGCTCAGCCACGGCGCGCGGGGCTATGTGCTCAAGGATGTGCCGACCGATGAGATCAAGCGCGCCATCGACACGGTGATGGCGGGCGACCGCTATCTGTGTCCCGGCGCGGAGGGCGCATTGACCCCGTCCGGGCAGGAACGCGAGCAACTGACCAACCGCGAACAGATGGTGTTGCTGCAACTGGCGCAGGGCAAATCGAACAAGCAGGTGGCCGAGGCGCTGGATATCTCGGTCCGTACGGTGGAAACCCACCGCAAGAACATCCGCCGCAAACTGGGCGTCAGCAGCACCGCCGAACTGATGCGCTATGCGCTGGAACACGGTGTCTTGCAGGGAACCGGCGCGAACTTCTGAAATGAGAGGCGCGTCGCCGGGTCACAGGTCTGTCACAGGTCGACGATCGGCCCCACCGGAACACAATCTTCCCACGCCTTGTAAACCATGGCGGGAATGACCTCTGCCGCCGGCAACTCTGCCCCGGCATAGGCTGTCGACGACTTGGGCACCCCACCCAGAGCGACGGCGAGGCCCATCAACGCCACAAGTGCCACGGCCTTGCAGATGGTGAAATCGCGGTAAAATACATTTTTCGGCATGACGATCTCCTCGTCTCCTGTGAACTCATGCACAGCATCGCGGAAGTTCCGTCTCCGAACAACTCACGATGCCGCGCGCGATTGTTGCAAAACCCCTAGGGAACCCAGTCAACCGGGGCCCGCGTGACATCGACACCCCCCGTGGCGACAGACCCGCAGCCCTGAAGGATGCCCGCCGCAAAGATGAGCACGGCCAGCGAAGCGGCCTTGAACAAAGAGAAATTTCGGATCGTCCCGGACCGGAGCATGGGCGGTCTCCCAGAGAATGAACTGTTGGGTTCACTCATGCCAGACCGGCACACCCTGCGGCAATCGACAATATGCGCATGAATGCACATCAAATATGCATGACCCACCCCCCTGAGCGAAAATCACCCAGCCCGGCAACATTAATAAAGCCCGCCCGCATGCAAACGAAATTTGCTTTCTCCCACTTCACAGGTTGACGCCTAGTTCCTCGCGCCATAATGTCCCCGCGCAATGCAAGGGAGCCTCGGGCATGACCACGCTAGTGGTAATTGTAGGAGTAAGGCGCATGGGCCGGTAACGGAATCCCTACTAGGACCCCATGCGCCCCCGGAATGAACCTCGGGGGCTTTTTTGTGCGCAGAATTTCAGTGTCGTGAACGGAGAACATGCGATGACACGTCAGATGACCGGAGCGAAAATGGTGGTTCAGGCCCTCAAGGACCAGGGCGTGGACACGGTATTCGGCTACCCTGGCGGCGCTGTACTACCGATTTACGATGAGGTGTTTCAGCAAAACGACATCCGCCATATCCTTGTTCGCCATGAACAGGGCGCGGTGCACGCGGCAGAGGGCTATGCCCGCTCCACCGGCAAACCCGGTGTCGTTCTTGTGACCTCTGGCCCCGGTGCCACCAACGCGGTGACCGGGCTGACCGATGCGTTGATGGACTCGATCCCGATTATCGTGCTGACCGGACAGGTTCCGACCTTCATGATCGGCTCGGACGCCTTTCAGGAGGCCGATACCGTTGGCATCACCCGCCCCTGCACCAAGCACAACTGGCTGGTGAAGGACACCGCGCGGCTGTCGTCCACCATCCATGAGGCGTTCCACGTCGCCACCTCGGGCCGTCCCGGTCCGGTGCTTGTGGACATTCCCAAGGATGTCCAGTTCGCCAGCTCGCAATATCAGGGCATCCCCAAGGCCGCGACCAGCCACTATCAGCCGCAGGTCAAGGGCGACATGCAGATGATCGAACATCTGGTCGAGGCGATCGAGATGGCCGAACGCCCGGTGTTCTACACCGGTGGCGGCGTCATCAATTCCGGCCCCGCCGCCAGCCAGCTTTTGCGCGAAATCGTCGAGGCGACGGGCTTTCCGGTCACCTCGACGCTGATGGGGCTGGGTGCCTACCCGGCCTCCGGCAAGAACTGGCTGGGCATGCTCGGCATGCACGGTCTGTATGAGGCCAATCTGGTGATGCATGGCTGCGATCTGATGATCAACGTCGGCGCGCGGTTTGACGACCGCATCACGGGCCGCCTTGACGCCTTCAGCCCGCATTCGCGCAAGGCGCATATCGATATTGATCCGTCGTCGATCAACAAGGTGGTCAAGACCGACTACCCGGTTGTCGGCGACGTGGCCCACGTCCTCGAAGATGTGCTGAACCTCTGGAAAGCGCGCGGCCGCAAGGTCAACCGTGAGGCGATTGCCCGCTGGTGGAAGCAGATCGAGGAATGGAAAAAGGTCGACTGCCTGAAGTACAAGCCCTCCGAAGGCACCATCAGGCCGCAGCACGCGCTGGCCCGGCTTGAGGCGCTGACCAAGGACCGTGACCGCTATATCTGCACCGAGGTCGGTCAGCACCAGATGTGGGCCGCGCAGTATCTTGGCTTTGAGGATCCCAACCGCTGGATGACCTCCGGCGGGCTGGGCACCATGGGCTACGGCACACCCGCGTCGATCGGCGTGCAGATCGCGCACCCGGACTCGCTGGTGATCAACGTCGCCGGTGAGGCCTCGTGGCTGATGAACATGCAGGAGATGGGCACCGCGGTGCAGTACCGTCTGCCGGTCAAGCAGTTCATCCTCAACAACGAGCGTCTGGGCATGGTGCGCCAGTGGCAGGAACTGCTGCACGGCGAACGCTATTCGCAATCCTGGTCCGAGGCGCTGCCCGATTTTGTCAAGCTGGCCGAGGCGTTTGGCGCCAAGGGCATCCTTTGCAAGGATCCCGCCGATCTGGACGATGCGATCATGGAAATGCTGGACTACGACGGTCCGGTGATTTTCGACTGCCTCGTCGAAAAGCATGAAAACTGCTTCCCGATGATCCCCTCGGGCGCGCCGCACAACAAGATGTTGCTGGGCGATGCCTCGACCAAGGACGCCATCGGCTCCAAGGGCGCGGTGCTCGTGTGACCACCTCGCCGCTCACCCGGTCCGCCCCGGCGGGCCGGGTGGTGTGGCTGGACCGGGCCAAGGGGCTGGGCATCATACTGGTTGTCTTCGGCCATGCGTGGCTGGGGGCGCAGGCGGCAGGGCTTTTGCCCGCCGACAGGCTTTTCCATACGGTCGAAAAGCTGATCTACAACTTTCACATGCCGCTGTTCTTTCTGCTGTCGGGCGTCACGTTCGAGGCATCCGCACGACGAAAGCCGCTGTGGCGCGGTGTGCGCGACAAGGCGTTGCGCCTGCTCTGGCCGCTGCTGCTGTGGACCTACATCTTTGCCGGGTTCCGCTATCTTGCGGGTGGCGCCATCAACACCCCCGAGGCGCTGTCCGATCTGATTGGCTGGCCGCTGCCGCCACGGGATCACCTGTGGTTTCTCTGGGCGCTGTTCCTGATCCAGATGCTGGCCCTCTTGATCGCCGTGCCCGGCGCGCGGGCGCGTCCTACGTGGGTCTGGCTTGTGCTGGCTGTTGGGGCTGCGGCGGTCGTGTCGCTGCCCGGATTGCCGCTGGGTCCGCTGACGGTGAACGCCGCGCTGCATCTGGGGCTGTTCTGTCTGGGTGTCTGGCTGGCGCGGGCGGGGCCCCTGCCCTCTGGCACCTCCGCCGGGCTCAAGGCGCTGACGGTCTTTGCCGTGGTCCAGATCATCAGCTTTGGCCTGCCCGACAGCGTTCTGGCGTTTCAGATTGTTGCCGCGGTGCTGTCGCTTGGCATGATCGTGATGCTGAACGCCCGCTTTGGCGCATTGGGGCGGCTGCTGGTGCGGCTGGGCCAGCTTTCGATGCCGATCTATCTGGCGCACACGCTGTTCACCGCCGCCACGCGCATTGTTCTGTTCAAATTCACCGACGATGCGGCGCTGCATCTGGCCCTTGGCACGATGGCGGGATTGATTGGTCCGGTCGCGGTGTTTTACGCGGTGCGCGCCGTCGCCTCGCCCCGTTTGCTGGGGTTCTGAGACCGCGCCCTCACGAGGCCGCCGCCCGGTCAGACGCCGCGTTGATATGGGTGGCAATAGTCAGCAACAGCGCATCGCGGCGCACAGGTTTGCTCAGAAAACCGTCCATGCCCGCCTCTGACGCCGCCACGCGGTCCCGGTCAAAGGCGTTGCCCGTCAAGGCGATGATCGGGCGGTGCGGCCAGCCGCGTTGCCGCTCGCGGTCGCGGATCAGGCGGGTGGCGTCCAGACCGCTCATCTCGGGCATCGACAGATCCATAAGCACAAGGCCAAAGCGGTTGGGATCGTATAGCTCCAGCGCGCGGCGTCCATTGTCCGCCAGAACCACCTGCGCGCCCCGCCGCTCCAGCATTTTCTGCGCCACCGCCTGATTGGTGCGATTGTCCTCGACCACCAGAACACAAAGCCCGTCCAGACGCATCGCCTCGGTCGAGACCGGCGCGGCGTCCGGCGCACCGAAGGCCACCGCCGGCAGCGGCAAATCCACCGTAAACGTGGTTCCGCGACCTTCGTCCGAGGCGGCGGAAATCGTGCCACCCATGGCAGACACCAGCCGCTTGCAGATCGACAGGCCAAGGCCGGTGCCCTCGAACTGGCGTTCGTGGCCCTTGTGGACCTGTTCGAAGGGATCGAAAATCACCGCCAGCCGGTCCGCGGGGATGCCGATCCCGCTGTCGGTCAGGGTAAAGCGGATTTCATTGCCGCGCGCGGTCTTGCGCGACAGGTGCAAGGTCACCTGACCGGCCAGCGTGAACTTGATCGCATTGCCCATCAGGTTCATCAGCACCTGCCGGATGCGCAGGGCGTCCCCCTCGACCAGTTGCGGCACATCCGCATCAATAATGCACTTCAGCGACAGCCCCTTTTGCGCCGCCAGCGGCGACAACAGATCGCTGATCTCATCGACAAGCCCCGAAATCTCGAACGCCGCCGTTTCCAGTTCCAGATGTCCGGCCTCGACCTTGGAAAAGTCGAGAATGTCGGAAATCAGCGAGGTCAGCGCCAGCGCCGCCCCCCGGATGGTGGCCACGTAACTGGCCTGTTCGGGGCCAAGGTCGGTTTCGGTCAACAGATCCGCCATACCCACGATCCCATTCATCGGGGTGCGGATTTCATGGCTCATATTTGCAAGAAATGACGACTTCGCCTCATTGGCGACATTGGCGGCGTCCCGCGCGGCGCGCAGTTCGGCGTTCTGGTTGCGCAGCTCGGTGATGTCGGTGTGAACGATCACGTTTCCCAGCGGCGGGCGCGACGAGGCCTGCATCAGAAAGCTCCGACCGGAGTCGGGGATTTCCATCAGCACCTTGCGGCCTTCGAACAGCGCCTGCTGGACATCGCTGTGGGACGATGGATCGTTCGGGGCCTTGTTCTTCCGGACCAGCATGGCAAGGTGATCGCGGACCGGCGTGCCGTTGGGCACGTCCTCCGGTTGCAGGCCGAACAACTGGAGATACGCGGGGTTCACCTGTACGATCCGGTTGTCGGGATCGTCGAGCCGTGTCCCCGACGTCACCAGCAGCCCCTCGCCCATGCCCTGAACGATTTCGGTCAGCAGGTGGTTGGTTTCCGACAGTTCATTGGCCTTGTCGATCAGGCTTTGTTCCAGCACGGCGGTCCGTTTGTTCAGCCCGGCGACCAGCGAGTCCGTCACATCGGCCTTGCGCATGACCGCGCTGATGTTCAGCGTAATCCCGCGATAGCCGGAAAATTCGCCGTTTTCGGACCAGATCGGCACCGCGCTGTCCATCAGCACCGCACGTGTGCCGTTCACCATGATGCGTTCATAGCTGAGGCCGCGCACCTCACGCTGGTCGCGCAGCGCGTCCATCAGACGATCCAGCCCGGCCTCATCGCCGCTGGTGGTGTCCTGATCGAGAATATACAACCCGTTCAACTGCTGCGCCGACAGGTGCAGGCCAGAGTGGCGGATATTGACATAGCTCAGCCGGTAATCGGCATCCGACTCCCATGTCCATGCCGGCATGAGGTGAATGACATCCGCCCAGATCCTGGCGTCTTTTTCCCTCTCGGACATAAGTGGCACCTGATCTCCGGAAACAAACGCAACGCAATGACACCGGCGTAGAGGCAAACCGTTGACATGCGATTAAATCCCTTTCTTTGTCCGATTTCGCCGCTCTGGCCGCTGGCCAATGGCTGCAATCTTGGCTAACTTCCTGTGCGGCCCGCCTCTTGCGGGTCGGCACCCCTCAGAAAGGCCCGGCGATGTCAGCACTGAAGATCAAGAAAGGTTCGAGCAAGCACTCTGCCTATAACCTCCGCCCCAATTTTTCGGATGTGCAGGAGACACACACCCTTGCGGTGCTGGTAGAGAACGAACCGGGTGTACTGGCACGGGTCATCGGGCTGTTCGCGGGCCGTGGCTACAACATCGACAGCCTGACCGTGGCCGAGGTCGACCATCAGGGGCACCTCAGCCGCATCACCATCGTCACCACCGGCACGCCGCAGGTGATCGAACAGATCAAGGCCCAGCTTGGCCGCATCGTGCCCGTGCACGAGGTGCATGACCTCACGGTCGAAGGCAAATCGGTCGAACGGGAACTGGCGCTGTTCAAGGTCAACGGCACCGGCGACAAACGCGTCGAAGCGCTGCGCCTTGCGGATATCTTTCGGGCCAATGTGGTGGATTCGACGCTGGAAAGCTTTGTGTTCCAGCTCACCGGCACCCCGGACAAGATTGATGCCTTTGCCGATCTCATGCGCCCGCTTGGTCTGGCCGAGGTCGCCCGCACCGGCGTCGCGGCCCTGGCGCGCGGCGTCTGACACCTGACAACAAACATTTGGCGCGACACCCGATCATGGGTGTCGCGCCAAACGATCTGCCTTTTCCTTACCCGGCTTAGACGACTTACCCGGCGCGGCGCGCCTCGGGAAAGCTCACGACGTTGTCGGCCGTGCTGCTGCCCCTTGGACCCCGGTTGCGCAACTCACGCACGATGGTCGGGGCAAAGCCCGCATCCACACGGCGCAGATTGCGCGCCCGACGGACATCGCGATCCTCTCGCAGATCGAACTGGATCAGGTCGCCCGCATCCAGATCGATCCCCTCGTGCACGCTCTGCTCCGCAGCCGTGTAATACGCAAGGTTTCCGTGATCTTCGCACCAGATCACGGCTTTGCGGTCATCGACATCCGCCCACAAAACAACGCCCAGCATCTGATCCTGCATGTTACACCCACTGATGTTTGTAAGATGAAGGTGAACGAAACCTTTCCGACGCAATAGGTTATTTTCCGTGTCTTCGTCTTGATTTTTGTGGCGTGACAAGTCAATTTTGCCGCCAAGTAGCATCACACATGACGCCAATCAGCATCAAGTGGTGATGTAGCAGGGGACAATCGCGCGAAAATCCTGCAACCTAAAGGCGCTACAAGACAGGACTGGGACAACATGTCGGAAAAGTCTGCCACAAACTCGAACACGCGCGGACCGGCGCCGGCCGAGTTGCGCAGCATGCTTGGTGCCAATCTGCGCCAGTTGTCTCAACGCGCGCCGTCGATTTCCGCGCTGTGCCGAGACCTCGGGATCAACCGGACGCAGTTCAACCGCTACCTTGCCGGGGAAAGTTTCCCGCGCCCCGATGTTTTGCATCGCATTTGTTCGTATTTTCACGTCGACGCCCGCATCCTGCTGGAGTCCGTTCAGGAGATCACCAACAACGACGCCGGAATTCTGAACAACCCGGCGATCTCGGACTATCTGGGCAATGCGATGCGCCCGGTCAGCGAAGAGGCGTTTCCCAGCGGCTTCTACCGCTTTGCCCGGCGCAGCTTTCTGGATGAGCACATGTTTGTGCGCGGGCTGATCTACGTGTTCCGCAGCCGCGACGGCACCTTCCTCAAGGGGTTCGAGGCCAAGGACGCCATGCGCCAGCAGGGTTTACCCATCGACCCCGCAACGCGTGAGTTCCGCGGCGCGGTGATGCCGCAGGAGGACGGCATCGCCGCCCTTGTCAGCCGCCGGGGGGCCACCACCACCTCGTTCAACTTCCTCGCGCGGATCCCGTCGTTCGAAAACAACTTCTGGGTCGGATACGTGACCCGCACCGTGCGCGAGAACGTCGCCGGGCGCCGGGTCGAACGGCTGGTCTATGAATATCTGGGCAAGGACATGGCCCATGTGCTGCCCGCCGCCCGCAGCGCCGGCTTTTGTGCCGAGAGCGATCTGCTGGGCTATCAGCGCAATCTTCTCAAACCGTCCGAACCCTTCATTTGACACCGGGTCCGGCGGGCCTGCGGTCGCTGTGATACAAACTGTGTCGGGTTTGATCGGTTCAAGTCCGCTTTCTGCGTCTAACCGGGATACTGTCCCACGTCAGCAGAAGGCCCGCCCCGATGACCCTTCCCCCGACCGATCTGGCCAGCGTCCGCCGCCCCGTTGCACAGGCCAACGGCCTGCCCAACGCCCACTACATCGACCCCGATGTCTTTGCCGAGGAACGTGAGGCCGTGCTGTTCCGCCAATGGGCGGGCCTTGCCGTCACCGCCGATGTTCCCGAAGAAGGCGATGCCAGGCCGATCACCTTTCTCGGCATGCCGCTGTTGCTGTTGCGCGGGCGGGATGGGGCCGTGCGGGTCTTTCAGAACATCTGCCGCCACCGGGGCATGATCCTTGTCGAAGAGCCCCGCAAGATCGAGGGCGCGATCCGCTGCCCCTATCATTCGTGGTGCTACGGCACCGATGGCCGCCTTGTCAGCACGCCGCATGTCGGCGGCCCCGGACACAACACCCATGACGCCATCGACCGCGCCACCCTAGGCCTGATCGAGGTGCGCAGCCACATCTGGCGCGATGTGGTCTGGATCAATGTCTCAGGCGATGCCCCCGCCTTTGAAGAGGCCATGGCCGAGGTCATGACCCGCTGGGCCGAATTCGAGAAGCCGCTGTATCACGGCGGATCGGACAGCATGATCACGCTGGAGGTCGCGACCAACTGGAAACTCGCGGTCGAAAACTACTGTGAGAGCTATCACCTGCCCTGGGTCCATCCCGGCCTGAACTCTTATTCGCGGCTGGAAGACCATTACAACATCGAACAGCCGGGCTGCTTTTCCGGTCAGGGCACCGAGGTCTACCGTCAGGTCACCAATGAGAACGGCGATCCGTTCCCCGACTTCGACGATATCTCTGACAAATGGGATACCGCCGCCGAATACATCGCGGTCTATCCGAACGTGCTGTTCGGCGTCCACCGCGACCACGCCTTTGCCATCGTCCTGCTGCCCGAAGGTCCGGCCAAGACGGTCGAACATATCCACCTTTACTACGCGCAACCCAAGACCGACAGCGGCCTGCGCCAGCGCAACACGCAACTGTGGAAGACGGTCTTCGAGGAAGACATCTTTGTCGTCGAGGGGATGCAGCGTGGCCGCCATGCCAGCGGCTTTGACGGCGGGCGCTTTTCGCCCGCGATGGACAGCCCGACCCATTGTTTTCACGACTGGGTGGCCGCGCAGGTACAGGCCTGCCGCGACTTGGCCACGGCGGCAGAGTGAAACAGCTCGACGACAGGTTGCTGGAGGCGCACGCGCGGGATGACCGCGCGGCGCTGGTGGCCCTTTACGCGCAGGCGGCTGAAACGGTGAACGACCTGGACGCCGCCTGTTTCTACCTGACCCACGCCTATGTGTTTGCGCTGGAACTGGGCGACGCCCGCGCCGCCGGGCTGCACGCCCGCCTCAAGGCCGAAGGGCGCGAGGCCTGACAAGGCGCTCAGGCCGCCACATGGGCCCCGGCCTCATGGCTCTGGCCATAGGCCACCATGTCATACAGATGCCACGTCGCATGCCCCAGCAGCGGCAGCGAGATGAACAGCCCCAGAAACCCCGGCAGCATCGACACCAGCGTCACCACCGCAATAAAGATCGCCCAGCCCAGCATCGGCACAGGATGCGCCTGCACGTAGGCAAAAGAGGTGATCATCCCGGTCACGAAATCGATCTCCCGGTCCAGCAGCATCGGCAGCGACAGCACAGTGATCATGTACAGCAGCGCAGCGAACACCGCCCCCACCGCCGTGCCCACCGCCAGCATCGTCAGCCCGTTTGCGGTGAAATAGATATCCAGTGAGCTGGAGACATTGGTCATCGTCGACAGGCCCAGAAACAGCGCAAAGATCATATGCGCCAGAAAGAACCAGAACAGAAAGACCACAAGGATGATCGCCCCCAGCCAAGGCAACTGACGCCCGGACTCGCGCTTGACCACCCCTAGGATCTGCATCCAGTCCAGCGGGCGGCCCTGTTCGATCCGTCGGCTCACGTCGTAAAACCCCACCGCCGCAAAGGGCGCGATCAGCGGAAAGCCGATGGCGGCAAAGACCAGCCAATAGCTTTGTCCGGTGATCCATGTGATCCAGGCCATGAACCAGCCGCCCAGCACATAGACCAGCGCGAACAGCAGGGCAAACCCCGGCGCGCGCCTGAAGTCGCGCCAGCCGCGCCGCAACGCCTCTTTCAGCAGGCCCGCATCGACCGGACCCAACTCCGGCACACCGGGTTTGGGGGTATCAGGCACGGCTTTCCTCCCACGCTCAGCCCATTGCTCTGCATTCAGTAAAGGGCATATGAACGACCGGCGTCAACCGCGCGGTCGGCTGACGCCGGCCAGCGCGCGGCATCGGGCCATCTGCGGTAACAGGCCGCCCCGCCCAATAAAGTACGGATTTCGCGACCCGGTCACGGGCAGGCCGGGACTTGGCCTTTGCCGCGCGATTGTCTACATTTCAGAGACCTATTTGAGGTCCGTGGTATTTGAGGTCCCTGTCATGTTCCCTTGTCGCTGCCTGCCGATTGCCTTTGCCGGACTGCTGATGGCGCAGGCGGCCACCGCTCAGGACGGGCCCGGTGACATCACGCCCGCCGAGCAACTGATGGCCGACATCCTGATCGCCGTCGCCGAGATCGAGCTGGACCTGAAAAATCGCGGGGCCGAGGTGGGTGAGCCGCCGGACGGGTCCGGCGATCTGCTGGACACAACCCGCGACCGGGTTGCGGCGCTGGATGCGGTTGACCTCCCCGACCGCACCGTTGAGGTGCCCAAGGACGACCCGCCGGAAATCGTGTCCCCCGAAATCGTGTCCCCCGACATCGACCCGCCCGACATCGACCCGCCCGACATCGACCCACCAGACATCGACCCGCCTGAGGTGGACGTCGCCAAAGCCGATCCGCCTGTGGTCGACGGCGCGCCTGACGGGATCGGCGTAACGCCCGTTTCACGCAACGGCACCAGCGTTCACAGCGTGCTGTTTCAGGACCTCACCCCCGACGAGATCGCCAAACTGCCACAGGCCGACCCCGAGCGGTGCAGCGAACTGGGCGACTGGTTCCTGACTCTCGATCTGCAACGGGACTTTCTGGCCTTCTTCGTGGCCGAAAAGACCAATGTCCGCATCTGCCGCCGTCTGGGTCAATCGTGGTTCATCAAACGCGCAAGCAATGGCAACCGCGCGCATCTGGTGGCCGCGATCCAGTGAGCCGCGCCGCAGCGAGGCCCCCAAAAACCGACCTCCCCTTGGCTGATGCCCGGCTACCGCCCCGCCGCATAGGCCTGCATCAGGCGCGGCGTGGCCCCGGCGCGCAGGAGCCCATCCGCCCCGCGCGCCACCGCCGTCAACCGCCCCAAGGTCCAAGGGTCCGCCTGCGTGACCCGGTGGCCGCGCCCGCGCAGCGCCTCGACCGCGCCGGGGGCAAACCCCGGCTCGACCAGCAGCGCGCCCGGCTCTGACCCGCGCGGGTAAAAGCTCGACTGCAAATGCCCCGACAGCACCAGCGGCGCGTCGATCGCCGCTTGCAGGGTCATGCCGTGATGCACCAGCCGCAGCAGCAGGAACAATTGCCACTGGTCCTGACTGTCGCCCCCCGGCGTGCCAAAGGCCAGCCGCGTCCCGTCCGGGGCCCGCGCCATCGACGGCGTCAAGGTCGTGCGCGGCCGCCGCCCCGGTGCCAGCGTCGTCGGCAGCCCCTCATCCAGCCAGAACATCTGCGCGCGGGTGTTCAGCGGCACGCCCAGCCCCGGCACCACCGGGTTCGACTGCAACCAGCCGCCAGAGGGCGTGGCCGAGACCATATTGCCCCAGCGGTCCACCACATCCAGATGCACGGTGTCGCCTTCGCGCTTGTCCAGATGCGCCATTGTCGGCTCTCCGCCACCGGCCCCCTTGGCCGCAGGGATCGCCCGCGCCGCCCGCGCGACAAACCGCTCTGCCAAGTTTTCCAACCCCGGCACCAGCCCCGGTCTCTGCTCTGTCGAGGCCCACGGGCCGATCAGCCCGGCGCGCTCGCGGGCGTAGTCCTCTGACAGCAGATGCGCCGCCGGAATGTCGAACTGCGCGGGGTCGCCGTAATAGGCCTCGCGGTCCGCAAAGGCGAGCTTCATCGCCTCCACCGCCAGATGCACAAAATCCGCCTCCAGCGGTCCGGCGTCGCCGATACCGGTCTGCGCCAGCAGGGTCAGTGACTGCAACAGCGCCGGTCCCTGCGTCCAGAACCCGCCTTTCCAGATGTCCCAGCCGTGATAGCCCCCCTGCACCGCCGGTTCGACGGTCGCGGTCCAACCGGCCATATCCTGTCCAGTCAGCACCCCGCTGCGGCGCGCGCCGGTGCCATCCATCACGCAGGCATCGCGCATGTAATTGTCGACCGCCTCGGCCACAAACCCCTGCGCAAAGGCCCGCCGCGCCGCCTCGATCTGCGCCTCGCGTCCCGTGACAGCCTCTGCCTCGGTCAAAAGCCGCGTCCAGACCCCCGCCAGATCGGGGTTGCGGAACAGGCGGCCCGCCACCGGCACCGCGTCCCCCGGCAACCAGACCGCCGCCGAGGTGGGCCATTCGGTGCGGAACAACCCGGCATGATCCGCGATCACCCCGGCGGCGCGGGCAAGGATCGGATGCCCGGCCTCGGCATAGTGGATCGCCGGTTCCAGCACCTCGCGCAGGGACATCGTCCCGTGATCGCGCAGCATCAGCATCCATGCATCAAAGGCCCCCGGTATCACCGTCGCCAGCAGGCCGGAACCGGGGATCAGGTCCAGCCCCTGATCGCGGTAATGCGCCACCGTCGCCCCGGCAGGCGCGCAGCCCTGCCCGCAGATCATCTGCGGCGCGTCGTCTCCGGCAGGCCAGACCAGCGCGGGCATATCGCCCAGCAGGCCGTTCAGATGCGGCTCGACCACGTTCAGCACAAAGCCCGCCGCCACCGCCGCGTCAAAGGCATTGCCGCCCGCCTCCAGCAGCTTCATCCCCACCGCACTGGCCAGCCAGTGGGTGGTGGCGACCATGCCGAATGTTCCGGTCAGTTCCGGCCGTGTGGTGAAATCCATGTCGCCTCTTTCTGCGTCTCAGCCCTCCTGAAACCTACGCAGGTATGCGCGCGCGAACCAGACGTGATCGGGGGTCGCGCCCTCTGGCATCTCCACCCCGCCGGAGGACAGCGCGCGCTGCCACCGCGCCGTGGCCGCCGACATGTCGCCGGGCAGGCCGAGGTCGCCCAGCATTTGCGCCGCCTCGTCCATCTCGGCGGCGCGGCGCGCGCCATGCACAAGACTGCGCTCAAAGTTATAGGCCGCGTGGGCGGGCACATCTATGCCCGGATGGCCGTCCTTGAGAGAGGGGAACACCTCATCCTCGACCCCCGCCGCCACCGCCGCCAGCACGCATTCGGCGGTCAGCGCCTCCATCCCCTTGACCATGATCGAGCGGACCAGCTTGATCGATGAGGCGCGGCCCACCGTCTCGCCCACCACCCGCACCTGCATCGGCAAGGCGGTCAGCAACTGCGCGACCGCCTCTGCCTGCGGCCCTGAGATCAGGCAGGGCACCAGATTGCGTTTGGGATGAACCGGCGCCATGACCGCCACATCCAGATACCGCCCGCCCGCCGCCGTCACGATCCCTTCGGCCCGCTGTTTGGAGGCGGGCGCGCAAGAGTTCAGGTCACACCACAGCGCGCCGGGGGCCAGATGCGGCGCGCAGTCCTGCGCCGCCGCCACCGCCTGATCCGCCGTCACCGTCGAGAACACCAGATCCGCACCCGCCAAGGCCTCTGCCGCGCTGGCGCAGGCGGTCACGCCCAGCCCGTCGGCCCGTTTGGCGATGACGGCCGCCGTCTCATGCGACGCCGTCTTGATGTCCCACGCCCGGATCGTCCCGGCCCGTGTGGCCCCCCAGCCTAAGATAAAGGCCGAGGCCGCCTCACCCAAACCCACAAAGGCAATGCGACCCTCAGACATGCTGCCCGATGAACTCTGCTGCGCGGGCAAAGGCCTGATCGGCCGCCGCCGCGACATAATCCGCAGGCCGCGCGTCATTGGCAAAGGCGTGGCCCGCCCCGTCGTAGGTGAACACCTCCATCTCGGGCCAGTAGGTCCGCGCCGCGTCCAGCATCGCGGGCGGCACATGGCTGTCCTCAGCCCCCCAATGCCCCTGCACCGGGGCGGTCAGGGGCGCGATCTGGTAGGCATCCAGCCGGGTGCCGTAGAACGGCACCGCGCAGGCCACGTCCGACACCTGCGCTGCGCGGATCGCCAGCCCGCCGCCCCAGCAAAATCCCAGCGCCGCCACCTTGCCGCCGCGCGCCGCCAGCATCGCCACCGTCGCGTCGACGTCTTTCATCACCGTGTCCAGATCCGAGGCCAGCATCAGGTCGCGCCCCTTCGGGGCCTCCGCAAAGGGGATCACCGCGCCCTTTTGCTGGCGGTCGAACAGCGCCGGGATGGCCACGTCATAGCCCGCCTTGGCAAAGCGCGCCGCCACGCCTTTCAGTTGGTCGGTCACGCCGAAAATCTCTTGCAGGATCACGATCCCGCCCCGGCGCGTGGCCTCCGCCTCAACCAGCCAGCAATCCAGCACATGTCCGTCCGCCGCCGTCACTTCGATCATCATGTCTCTTGCCTTTCAAAGGGGGCGCGCCGCGCGGAAATCGCCCTCCGCGCGGCGCGGAAAACTCATTCGCCGACCGCGATCCCGGCCTCTTCGAAGTATTTCAGCGCGCCGGGGTGGTAGGGCACCGCCGAGGCCGGGGCCATCGTCGCCGCATCCGCCCGCGCAAAGGCCCCAAAGCTGGCTTTCAGGGCGTCCTTGCCCTCGGCCACCGCTTTGGTCATCTGATAGACAAGGTCGTCGCTGACATCGCCATTGGTCAGCAGCACCCAAGGAATGCTCATCAGGTTGGCGCCCGCATCCTGCAAGCCGGTGATCTTGTCGTTCTGCGGCAACGAGACGATGCTGCCCGCTGGCAGGTACTCCTTGAAGGCGGCTTTCCCGGCCTCGGAATCGTCCAGCGAGATGTAGCACAGCCCGCCGCGCCCTTGCAGCTTGACCGCCGCCTGCTGACCCGCGCCGGAATTCAGGCTGACCAGCGCTATGTCGACCAACCCGTCCCCGAGCGCGTTGATGCCCGCGACAAAGCTGGCCACTGGAACTTGCTGGAAATCCTCATAGCTGAGGCCCGCATTGGCCAGACCACCGGCGATATAAAACGGGATGATCGTGGAGGAGGTGTATTCAGAGGCAATCCGCAGATCGCCCGCCTTGTCCTTCAGCTCGGCCACCGTTTCCAGCCCCAGATCGCAGGGCGCCATGATCGAGGTGGTCAGCGGGAACATCGTGCCCACCAGCCGGATATTGGGATGCGCGCGGTCATAGTTGCCGGTGCCCTCAAAGGCGTATTCCGCCTCGACCCCGTTGGAGAACCCGAAATCCACCTCGCCCGAGTGGATCAGCGGCAGGTAGCCCACCAAGGGCTGCGTGCGCGCGGTGATGCCCGCCTCGTTCGCGACCTTGGCCACCGCCTGCCCGGTGTTATACGCCAGCGACCCCTGCGCGCCGCTGGCCACCGTGACCACCTGCGCCCCGGCCACTCCGGCGCACAGGCTCAGCGCCGCCGCGCCCCCCAGCATCATGCCTTTCAGAAATGTCATGTCATTGTCCTCCCTGGTTCAGTTTTCTTGTGTTCGTTGGTTCCACGCGCCCGGATCAGCAGCACGCCTGCCAGCGCCGCCACCGCCAGTGCCGCCGGGATGTGCCATGCCGCCGCGCCGGGCAAAAAGCCCAGCGGCAGCGTGACAACCCCCAGCCCGACAAAGCCCAGCCGCAGCAGCACCGACAGGCGCGCGCCCCAAAAGCCGACGATCCCCGCCGTCACCGCGCCAATGCCGATCATGGCAAGGCACAGGTTCAGCGCAATCGCCGCCCAATGACCGGTCATCAGGATTTCCGGCGTGGCGACAAAGACAAACGGCAGGATAAACGCGGCCCAGCCGACGCGCATCGCCGCCAGCCCGGTGCCCAGCGGGTCATCCCGCGTGATCGTCGCCGCCGCAAAGGCCGCCAGCGCCACCGGCGGCGTGATCATCGACATCATGCCGAAATACAGGATGAACAGATGCGCCGCGATCTGGTCGATCCCTGCCTCCACCAATGACGGCGCGACCAGCGCCGCCAGCAGGACGTAGACGCCAGAGGTCGGCATTCCCATGCCCAGCACGATGCAGATCACGGCGGAAATTCCCAGCAGCAGCACCACATTGGCCCCCACCGCATCCACCAGCACCAGCGTCAGCGCAAAGCCCAGCCCGGTGATGTTCAGCACCCCGATGACAAAGCCCGCCGCCGCCACCACAAGGATCAGATCGACCATGCCGGTGCCGGTCTCGACGAATGTCCGCCACAGCGTGTGCAGGCTCAGCCGCTGGCCCCGGTAGCTGCGCAGGAAACTGACCAGCACGATCACCAGCGCCGACAACAGCGCCGAATCCGCCGGGTCCATCCGCCACCAGAACAACGCCCCCAGCAGCACCCCGAACGGCAGGACAAAATGCCATCCCTCGCGCAGCACCTGCCGGACGGTCAGCCCGTCCACCTCTGTCGGCGCGATCCGGTCGCGCCCGGCGATCAGATCCACCTGTAGAAAGACGCTGAAGTAATACAGCGCCGCAGGCAGCAGCGCCGCCCCCGCGACAGTGAAATAGGAGATGTCCAGAAACTCGGCCATCAGAAAGGCCGCGGCCCCCATGATCGGCGGCGTCAACTGCCCCCCGGTCGAGGCAACCGCCTCAATCGCGCCCGCATCGCGTTTGGTATAGCCGCCGCGCTGCATCAGCGGGATCGTGACCACGCCGGTTGTCACCACGTTGGAGACCGCACTGCCAGAGATCGACCCGAACAGCGCCGAGCCAACGACAGAGATCTTGGCGCTGCCGCCGCGCGACCGTCCCGTGGCCGCCATCGCCAGATCGGTGAAAAACGCCCCGCCCCCGGCGGCAAACAGCAGCTTGCCGAAAAACACGAACAGCAAAACGATGATCGTGCCCACCGCCAACGGCGTCGAAAACACCGCGTTGGGGTCAAAGCCGACGTATTGCACCAGACGCTCGGGCGACAGTTCCTTGCCGATCAGCCGCCCCGGCACCTTGTCCGCGAACAGCGCATAGATCAGGAACACACCGACGATGGAAAACAGCATCCAGCCCGCGCGCCGCCGCACGCCCTCCATCACCGCGATCACCACCACGGTGCCGACAAGCGTGATCTGCCAAGGCCGGTAGGCCTGTTCCTTCAGCAGCCAGACAAAATCCCATGCGGCATACATCAACACGCCAAAGGCGGTCAGCGCCAAGGCCCCGTCGATCCAGCCAACCCGCGCCTTTTCCTTCCCACGCCAGTCAAAGTTCAGATAGGCGATGGTCAGCGCCAGACCCAGTTGCAGCGCCATGTATTGCTGCGTCAGCACCGCCACACCCAGCCGCGTGGGTGCCTCAAGGTTCCACAGGATACAGGCCACCACCATGGTGACCGCCAGACCGGCGATCACCCCGTCCCGGAGGCCCTGCGCGGTCATGCCCCCTCCTCGGGCCAGTACAACCGCATCGGATTGTCCACCAGCAACCGGCGTTGCAGATCAGCGGTCGGCGCGATCCGCGGGATCACATCGACCAGCGCGCCATCGTCCGGCACATGGCTTTTCATGTTGGGATGCGGCCAGTCGGTGCCCCACAGCACCCGGTCCGGGAACCGTTCCACCAAGGCACGCGCAAAGGGCACCACGTCATCATAAGGCGGCCCCGCCACGGTCAGGCGCTCGGGGCAGGACACCTTGACCCAGTACCGCGCATCCTCGGCGAGAAAGTCCATAAACGCGCGGAACCCCGCGCCCTCGACGCCCGCGGTCAAATCCGGTCGCCCCATGTGGTCGACCACGACAATCCCCGGCAACCGCCGCACCAGGGGCGCGACCTCGTCCAGATCCTGCCCCTCGAAATAGACCACGATATGCCAGCCCAGCCGCGCCACCTTTTCGGCGATCCGCTCAAACACAGCATGCGGCGTGGCCTCGACCAACCGCTTGATGAAATTGAACCGCACGCCGCGCACCCCCGCGTCGTCCAAGGCACGCAATTCGTCATCCGTCACATCCGCGCCAACGATGGCCACCCCGCGCGCCATACCGTTCGACGCCTCCAACGCATCCACCAACGCGGCGTTATCCTTGCCATGACAGCTGGCCTGCACAATCACATTGCGTGCAAATCCCAGATGATCGCGCAGCGCAAACAACTGCTCCTTGGGCGCGTCGCAGGGCGTGTACTTGCGCTCTGGCGCATAGGCAAAAACGTCCCCCGGCCCAAAGACATGGCAATGCGCATCCACAGCCCCCGCAGGCGGCACATAGTCCGGCACCTTGGGGGCGGCGTGAAACGGCAGATAACCCGCTGTCATCTCGGTCATGAATTTTCCTCCCTCGGGAACACCGTCCCGTCCATCAGTTTGCGCGCGGTGCGCAGCACCTCGGCGCGTGTCACCACGCCGTTCTCCACATGGCCCACCACGGTCATCTCTCCGGTGGGATGCTCGATGGACAGCGGTTTGGCCGCACCTTCGGGGACCACGGCCAGATCCTGTCCCACCGCCCCTGGCGTCAGACAGGCGGTCGCCACGCTGACCGCGCCCAGCACGCCAATCGCCTTGTGGCAGCGGTGCGGAATAAAGGTCCGCGTGGCAATCGCCCCGCCCGACCGTGGCGCGCTGACCAGCGTCATCTTGGGCACGGATTTCTCCGCCACGTCGCCAAGATTCATCATCGGCCCAGCGATCAACCGGATCGCCTCCAGCCGCGCCCGCAGGCCCTCATGCGCCTCCAGCGCCTCGGGGGCCTCATCGCCCACAATGCCCAGATCCGCCGCCCGCAACACCACGCAGGGCATCCCGTTGTCGATCAGCGTGACCTCGGCACCCTCGATCACATCCATCACCTGGCCGGTCGGAAACAGCGCCCCGCAACTGGACCCGGCGGTGTCGCGAAAGGCAATCGGGATCGCCGCCGCCCTGCCCGGCACCCCGTCGATCCGGGCATCGCCCGCATAGCTGACCCGCCCGCCCGGCGTCGGCACCCGCGCCACCGCAACCTGCCCGGTGTTCTCCATCCAGATGGTCACCGGCGTCTCGCCGTCGCGCGCGGGCACCAGCCCGCGCTCAATTGCGAACGGCCCGACACCGGCAAGGATATTGCCGCAGTTCTGCGCATCCGTCACCACGGCCCGGTCGACAAAGACCTGTAGGAACAGATAATCCACGTCGATCCCCTCCCGCACGGAGGGCGCGACCACCGCCACCTTCGAGGTCAACGGATCGCCGCCCCCCATACCGTCGATCTGGCGCGGATCGGGACTGCCCATGACCCCCAGCAACAGGGCATCCCGCGCCGCGCCGTCCCCTGACAGGTCGGAGGCAAGGAAATACCCGCCCTTCGAGGTCCCGCCCCGCATCCACATGGCGCGCAGCCCGTCAGACATAGGTCAGGCCCTTCGCCGCCAGCCGCCCGCGCATGTCGTAGATGTCCAGCCCCAACTCGCCCGAGGCCAGCCGCACCCGCTTGGCCTCTTCCGCATCCAGCCGCGCCTGCGCCTTTTCCATGACCGCCGCCGCCTCCAGCCGCGGCACCACGCAGACCCCGTCGTCATCGGCCACCACCACGTCGCCGGGACAGACATGCGCCCCCGCGCAGACCACCGGCAGGTTCACATCCCCCGGCGTCGCCTTCACCGTCCCCTGCGCCGACACCGCCGTCGACCAGACCGCAAACCCCATCGCCCGCAGATCCCGCGTGTCGCGCACGCCCGCATTGATCACCAAGGCACGACAGCCGCGCGCCATGGCGCTGGTCGCCAGCAGATCGCCGAAATAGCCCATGTCACAGGGCGCCGTCGGTGCCAGCACCAATACATCCCCCGGCTGCAATTGCTCGATCGCCACATGCAGCATCCAGTTGTCGCCCGGCGGCGCGCTGATCGTCACCGCCGACCCGGCCAGCCCGAAATCCCGCTGAATGGGCCGCATACCAGCGGCCATCAGCCCGCGCCGCCCCATCGCCTCATGCACGGTGGCGACCCCCGCCGCCCCCAGCCGCGCGATCACATCCGCATCGGCCCGTTCGATGTTCCGCACCACAACCGCCATCTTGCGCTCCTTACGTGTTTCTTTTCTGCCCAAATACACCCGGGGGTGAGGCCAAAGGCCGAGGGGGCAGCGCCCCCTACCCGCCCACGACCGGCGGCGTCCCATGAGTGTGGAAACTCGGGATCGTCTTCAGCCCCCAGGCCTGCCCGCGCTTGCGTTCGCTTTCGGTCCAGACCACCGGCTCCCAGTCCGGGGCAAGGATCAGCCGCGCCCCGGCATTGGCCAGTTCCACCCGGTTGCCCGCAGGCTCCCAGACATACAGGAAAAACGTCCCCTGAATGGCGTGTTTGTGCGGCCCGGTCTCGATATGCACCCCGGCCTCAAGGAACAGATCGGCGGCGCGCAGAATGTCCTCGCGCTGGTCGGTGGCATAGGTCACATGATGCAACCGTCCCATGCCGCCACCCTGTTCTTCGGTGCAGGCAAGGTCATAGGTCTTGTTGTTGACGGTGAACCAGCAGCCGCCGATGCGGCCATTGTCCAGCTGGATCATCTCGGTCACGCGGCTGCCCAGACAGACCTCCATGAACCGGCGGAATTCCGAAACATCCGAGGCCAGCAGGTTCAGGTGGTCGATGCGCCGGGGCGGCACGCCGGTGAACCGGCTGGCGGTGTTCTTCAGCGCCGGGGCGTCGCCCGCGCCCGGTTCCGCCCGCCGGGTGTCCCAGTAGATCTCGAAGACATGGCCAAACGGGTCCTCAAAGCGATACGCCCGCCCGTGGCCCGGATCGCCCTCGACCCAGCCGTGGGTCGTGTACCCGCTGGCCTCGATCACCGCCACCCGCCGCGCCAGCGCCTCGGGTGAGGCGGCGCGATAGCCGATATGCCCCACCCCGGTGGTCGCCGCAGCGGTCAGCTTCAGCGAATGAAACTCGTAATCGTCCCAAGCGCGCAGATAGGCGCTGTCGCCCTCCCGCGCCGACAGCTTCAGCCCATAGACCTCGGTGAAAAAGGCCAGACTCTCATCGAACCTGTCGGTCAGCAGTTCCACATGGCCCAGATGGGCGATGTCAAAGCTGGGATTGGTCGCTGTGGTCATGTCACTCCCCCCCGGAGATGTCTCAAAGAACGTCCACGGTGCGCGGAAAGACCGACTGGAAACCCTCGGCATACTGGCAGTCGCGCCCGCCGGACTGGCCACCGGAATTGCGCTTGAAATGGTTGGCGCGCTGCTGCGCCACGCGGGTGTAATAGTCCCACAGATGCACCTGCCCGTTCATGCATTCCATGGCGGCGCGCTTTTTCTCCCAGACCGGGGTGATGTCCAGAAACACATCCGGCTTCCAGCCCATCTGCTCGGTCTGGTGCGGCTCGAACAGGTAGAGTTGCGGCGCGCCCAATACCTTTTCACCGGGATTGTGGCCCCAGGCCTGCGCGATCATCCGACATTCCAGCGCCACCTGCGTCATATACATGTGGTCGGTGTTGTAGGGGTCGTACTGGCTGTGGCTCATCATGAAGGACGGCTGCACCCGCCGGATCAGATCGACCAGCGCGAACTTGTCCGCCTGTTCCAGATGCAAAGGGTAGTCGCCCAGATCGAAACAGACCAGCTCATGCGCGCCAAGCACCTCTGCCGCCGCCTCGGCCTCGGCGCGGCGGATGTCCTTGACCTCGTCCAGCGACTTGCCTTCCTTCCACAGGCGCGCGCTTTCACCGCGTTCGCCAAAGGACAGGCAGGCCACCGTCACCTCATAGCCCATCTGCGCGTGCAGCGCGATCGCCCCGCCGCAGCGCCAGACAAAATCCGCCGCATGCGCCGAAATCACCAATGCCGTTTTTGTATCGCTCATCGCACAGCCCCTCCTCCATGGCCTTCAGTCTGCCCTGTCGAGGCCCGACCGGCCAATTCCAAACTCTGCGAAGGTCATGAATTTTTGCTATAGCCGGACCGCATCCCCGCTGACGGGACGGCACCCGTTTCCGCCCGCCTGTGCGTGATGCGGCAAAGCCGACCGCCCCCTTCCGCCCCGTCAGGCGGTCAGAACTTCGCGCCCCAATGCGGGTGCCGGTCGTCGATCACCAGCGGGTGCGCATGTTCGCGGTGGCCCGCCAGATGCGGGTCGTCCAGCGGCAGGTTGTCGTGCCGGTGCGGCACCGCCCCGGCCTCGTCCTCCGGCCAGACCCGCCGCGCCAGTGCAACGCCCGCGCCCGCCACAACCGCCAGCACCACCAGCGCGGACACCGCGCCATAGGCCGTCATCAGCCACCCCGACAGCGGATAGGTCAGCAGCCAGCAGGCATGGCTCAGCGCGAATTGCGCCGCAAAGACCGCCGGGCGGTCCTCTGGCTGGGCCGAGCGTTTCAGCAATCGCCCCGAGGGCGTCAGCACCGCCGAATAGCCCAGCCCGACCATGACCCAGACCGCCGCCAGCAGCGGCCATGTCAGGCCGGTGGCGGCAATCCCCACCGCCAGCGCCAGCAGGCCAAGCACCATTACCCCCGCCCCGATCAGCATCACCGGGCGGTCCCTAACCCGGTCCAGCAGCCGCGGCAGCAGCAGCGCCGCTGTCATGGACCCGGCCCCAAAGGCAAACATCACCCATGCCAGCGCGGCCTCGTCCAGCCCCAGATCGCCGCGCACCAGCACCACAGAGTTGACCAGCACCATCGCCCCCGCCGCCGCAGCGGCAAGGTTCAGCGCCAGCAACCCGCGCAGGCGCGGCGTCGCCAGATATATTCGGATCCCCCGCGTCGTGCGGTCATAGATGCCGCGCCGCGTGCCTGACTTGGGGCTGGGCAGCATCACCGACACCACCAGCAATGCAGAGCCAAGAAAGCCGACAACGGTGCCCAGAAACAGCGCGTTATAGCTCATCACCGCCAGCAGCAGCGCCGCCAGCGTCGGGCTGGCGATGTTTTCCAGATCATAAGCCAGCCGCGACAGCGACAGCGCGCGGGTATAGCGCGCCTCCTCGGGCAGCACGTCCGGGATGGTTGCCTGAAAGGTCGGGGTAAAGGCGGCAGAGGCCGATTGCAGCACAAAGACCAGCGCATAGACCTGCCAGATTTCGGTGACAAAGGGCAGGCACAGGGCCGCGCCCGCGCGCACCACGTCCAGCGTCACCAGCAGCGCGCGCCGGTTCACCCGGTCGGCAAAGGCCCCGGCCACGGGCGCGATGCCCACATAGGCCACCATCTTGACGGTAAAGACCGTGCCCAGCACCATCGCCGCGCCGTCGCCCGCCAGATCAAAGGCCAGCAGACCCAGCGCCACGGTCGCCAGACCGGTGCCCAGCAGGGCCACCACCTGCGCAAGAAAGACGTGACGATAGGTGCGGTCTGACAGGATTTCGAACACCGCGCGGCCTCTTTCTGACTAACAGCCTTTGCGCCGAGTCTAGAGCATGTTCCGGCCCCGTGGAAAGAGGCCGCTTTCGGGCGGCGAAATCCTAACGCTTGATGAATTCGTCTCTGGAAGCCCTTGATTTCATTCAACCGCCAATCTGTCCACATGTGGACAGGCCCCCGCCGCCCGCCGCCACGCGACGATCTCGGCCAGGATCGACAGGGCAATTTCCGCCGGATCGACCGCGCCGATATCCAGCCCGGCGGGTGCCTTCAATCGCCCCAGCCGCCCGGCGTCCAGACCCGCCGCCAGCAGCCGCTCGCACAGCACCCCCGCCTTCTTTCTGGAGGCCACCATCGCCACCCGCCCCGCATCGCTGTCCAGCGCCGCTTTCAGACAGGCCAGATCGCGTTGCCCCTGACTGGCCACCACCACGGTATCCCTCGGGCCCAGCCCCAGCGCGGCGATCTCCTCGCCCTCAAAACGCCGCACCTCCCCCGCGCAGACCACCCCCTTGGCCAAGGCGACGCGGTAGCCCGCCAACAGCCCATGCCCCGCAACCGCGCGGGCAATGGGCGACGCGCCAAAGATGCAGATCAAGGGCGGCATTGCAAAGGGTTCGATCATCAGCTCCACCGTTCCTCCCGAGGGGCAGCCGCTCTTGTAGACCTCCGCCCCATCCGCGTCGCGCAGCGCCACCACCGTCTCGGATGGCTTTACCCGGATCACCCGAGGCGCGCCGCTGTCCAGCGCCGCTTGCCCCGCCTCGCGCACCGCGCGGGTCACGCAGGCCCCGCCCAGATGACCGATGACTTCGCCCGCCTCGGTCAAGGCCGCCTTCGCCCCGGCCCGCGCCGAGGTCGCCGCCTCGGTCCGCACCACGGTCACAAGGCAAAAAGGCCGCCCCGTGGCGCGCAACCGGGACACGGTGTCGAAGATGTCGAATGGGTCCATGATGTCCTCCGTCAAAGCCGGGCAAATTCGGGTTCAAGCGCGGCCAGCGCCGCGATCGTATTGGCGGGCAGCAAGGCGTCCAGATGCGGGAGCGCGGCGGCCATCGCCTGCGCCACCGGCGCATGGTCCTGCCAGCCATTCAGCGGGTTGAGCCAGATCACCCGATGCGCGCGCCGTTGCAGACGTCTCAACCCCTCGGCCACCGCCTCGGGCGCGCCGGTGCAATAGCCATCGCTGAGGAGGATCACCACGGTCCGGCCATTCACCGCGCGGCTTGCATAGCCCTCGTTGAAACTCCGCAGCGCGCCGCCGATATCGGTGCCCCCGCCAAACCCCTCGGCCATAAGGCTCAACCGCCCGGCCGCGCGCAGGGTGTCATGATCGCGCAGCGCCTCGGTGACGCGCATCAGCCGGGTGTGAAACAGATAGGCGTCGGCCCGCGTGTCGGTGCCGATCAGCCCCCTGAGAAAGGCCAGAAACACCCGTGAGACCGTGGTCATCGACCCGCTGACATCACAGAGCGCCACGATCCTCAGCGCACGGTCGGGCCGCCTGCGGCGCGGCAGGTCCAGCGGTTCGCCCCCGCGCGCAAGGCTGGCGCGAATGACCCGGCGCAGGTCCAGCGCCTGACCCCGTGTCGCCTGCCTGCGCCGCCGTGAGCGCCGGTCCCTGAGCGCACGCGCCAGATCGCGCGCGGCCCTTTCGGCGGCGCGCAGGCTGTCCTCATCCATCAACTCACGCAGGTCGCGACGGCTAAGCGCCTCTGTCCGCGTGGCGATCAGGCGACCGTCGATGCCCTCTGCCTCACCGTCGCCGCCATCGGGCTGGCCTGCATCCCCGTCCTGTTCCGCACCATCGTCGCCAAGATGCGTCTGCCAAAGCGCCGGTTTGGCGCTTTGCACCCGCACATGCGCATTGGCCTGCCCCTGCCGCTGTTTGCCCGCGTTGAACCAATAGCCGTCAAACAGATCATCAAACCGACGCCAGCCCTCGGCGTCCGGCACCAAAAGCACCTTGAGCGCGCGGCGCGCCTGATCCGGGTCACTGGCCGTGACCTCTGACAGCGCCGCCAGCGCGGCCACCGTCTCCCCCGGTCCCAGACGCAGCCCGTTCATCCGCAGATGTCCGATAAACCCGGCCATCCGGTCGGCCAGCCCTTCGGCGCGGGCGGGAAAGCGGGTGACCGCCATCACGCCACCTTGCCCACGATGCGCGCCATGACCTCGGGCGGCAGGGCGTCCCGGTCGGCGGCGGTTTTCAACAGGCAAACCAGCGTCGCCTGTACCTGTGCGGGGTTGCCGCTGAGATCGTTGATCCCAAGACCCGACAAGGCAGCGGCCCAGTCCAGCATCTCCGCGATCCCCGGCGATTTCTCCAGATCCTCGCGGCGCAACGCCTGCACCACGCCGATGATCTGCCGCGCCAATCGCGTTTCCACCTCTGGCGCGCGGCGGGCGAGGATTGCCAGTTCGGTGTCCCGGTCCGGATAGTCGACATAGGCATACAGACACCGCCGCCGCAATGCGTCCGACAGGTCACGCGTGCCATTGGCGGTGAGGACAACCACCGGGCGCGTGCGGGCGCGGATGGTGCCCAGTTCCGGGATGGTGATCTGAAAGTCCGACAGGATTTCCAGCAGATAGGCCTCGAATTCCTCATCAGCCCTGTCGATCTCATCAATCAGCAGCACCGACCGCACCTCTTGCGAGATCGCCTCCAGCAAGGGCCGTTTCAGCAGGTATGTCTCGGAAAACAATGCCGCCTCATCGGCGCCATCGGCCCGGATCGCCAGCAACTGCCGCTGATAGTTCCATTCATAGATGGCGTGGCCCGCATCCAGCCCTTCGTAACACTGCAACCGGATCAACCGCGTGGCCAAAACCTCTGCCAGCGCCTTGGCGATCTCGGTCTTGCCGACACCGGCGGGCCCTTCCAGCAGCAGCGGACGGCCCAGCGTCAACGCCAGATGCAGCGCCATAGACAAGGTCTCGTCCGCCACATAGCCGGTGGCGGCCAGACGCTCTCGCAGTTCCGTCTCACGCATCGCCCGCATCTTCTTCTCTGGTAAAATACCTCGGAGGGGGTCCGGGGGAGGCAGCGCCTCCCCCGGTGGATCGCCGCGCCCCGCGCGGCGACACCGCTTTACCCGTGCAGCCCCAGATCACGCGCGATCCGCCACACCCGCCAGTGGTCATGCGGCATATGGCTTTGCGTCAGGCCAAAGGGCCGGAAGGCATCGTGGACCGCGTTGGAAAACGCCGGAACCGACCCGACATTCGGGCTTTCGCCCACCCCCTTGGCCCCGATGGGATGGTGCGGTGAGGGCGTGACGGTAAAGTCCGTCTCATAGGTCGGCGTCTCCCACGAGGTCGGCAGGAAGAAGTCCATCAAGGTTGCGGTCTTGTGATTGCCCATGTCGTCGTAAGCAATCTCTTGTCCCATGGCGATGGCATAGCCTTCGGTCGCGCCACCGTGGACCTGCCCCTCGATGATCATCGGGTTGATCCGGGTGCCGCAATCGTCCAGCGCGTAGAACTTGCGGATCTCATGCTCGCCGGTGTCCACGTCCAGCTCCATCACGCAGATGTAGGCCCCGAATGGGAAGGTCATATTGGGCGGATCGTAGTAGCTGACCGCCTCCAGACCCGGCTCCAACCCCGGAATGGCCTGATTGTATGAGGCAAAGGCGATTTCCTTCATGGTCTTGAAGCGATCCGGCGCGCCCTTGACCACAAAACGGTCGACGTCAAATTCAACGTCGTCGTCATGCACCTCCAGCAGATAGGCGGCGATCATCTGCGCCTTGGCGCGGATCTTGCGCGCCGCCATGGCCGTGGCCGCCCCGGCCACCGGCGTCGAGCGGGACCCGTAGGTGCCAAGCCCATATGGCGCAGTATCGGTGTCGCCCTCTTCCAGCGTGATGTCATCCGCCGGAATGCCGATCTCGGACGCGATGATCTGGGCAAAGGTGGTCGCGTGCCCCTGCCCCTGACTGATCGTGCCCAGCCGCGCGATGGCGCTGCCGGTCGGATGGATGCGGATTTCGCAACTGTCGAACATCCCAAGGCCAAGGATATCGCAGTTCTTGACCGGCCCCGCGCCGACGATCTCGGTGAAATGGGTCAGGCCGATCCCCATCAACTTGCGCGTCTTTCCGGCCTTGAAATCCTCCAGCCGTTGGGCTTGTTCCTTGCGCAGATCGTCATAGCCAACCGCCGCCAGCGCCTTGTCCCAGGCGGTGTGATAGTCGCCGCTGTCGTACTCCCACCCCAGCGCCGACTGATAGGGAAACTGGTCCTTGCGGATAAAGTTGATCCGCCGCAGGTCCGCCGCGTCCATGTTCAGCTTGATCGCCAGTACCTCGATCATGCGTTCGATGAAATAGGCGGCCTCTGTCACGCGGAAGGAACAGCGATAGGCCACGCCCCCCGGTGCCTTGTTGGTATAGACCCCGTCCACGGCCAGATAGGCCACCGGGATATCATAGGATCCGGTGCAGATGTTCATGAACCCCGCCGGGAACTTGGTCGGGTCGGCGCAGGCATCAAAGCCGCCGTGATCGGCGGTCGTGTGACACCACAGCCCGGTGATCTTGCCCTCCTTGGTGGCGGCGATCTTGCCCATCATCCAGTAGTCGCGGGCAAAGGCGGTGGACATCAGGTTGTCCATCCGGTCCTCGACCCATTTCACCGGTTTGCCGGTGACAATGGAGGCGACAACCGAGCAGACGTAGCCCGCGTAGGCGCCAACCTTGTTGCCAAAACCGCCGCCAATATCGGGCGAAATCACGCGGATGTTGTGCTCGGCGATGCCAGAGATCAGGCTAACCACCGTGCGGATCGCGTGCGGAGCCTGAAAGGTGCCATGCAGGGTCAGCTTGCCCGTCACCTTGTCCATGCTGGCGACACAGCCGCAGGTTTCCAGCGGACAGGGATGCGTGCGGTGATAGTACACCATCTCCTCGGCCACCACGTCAGCCTCGGCCAGCACCGCCTCTGTCGCCTGCCTGTCGCCCTGTTCCCATGTAAAGATATGGTTGTGATGTTTGCGCGGGCCATGCGCGCCCTCGGTCTGGCCCTCCAGATCCTCCCGCAGGACAACGTCCGATTTCAGCGCCTCGAACGGATCGGTCAGGACCGGCAGTTCATCGTATTCGACCGCAACCGCCTCGACGCCGTCAGCAGCGGCATAGCGGTCCTTGGCGATCACATAGGCCACCTCCTGCCCCTGAAACAACACCTTGCCATCGGCCAGCACCATCTGTTTGTCACCCGCCAGCGTGGGCATCCAGTGCAGGCCCAGCGGCTCCAGATCGGCGGCGGTCAGCACCGCCAGCACGCCCGGCACCTTCATCGCCTCTTCGGTGTTGATCGAGACGACGCGTGCATGGGCATAAGGTGAACGAACGAAATCACCGAACAGCATCCCGTCCAGCTTGATATCGTCGACATAGTTGCCCTTTCCTTGCGTGAACCGGACATCCTCGACCCGCTTGCGCGAGCAGCCCATGCCTTTAAGGCCAGCGCTGCGTTCTTCGGGGGTTGCGACCTCGTCTTTCATTCCGCCGCCTCCTTCTGGGCGTTCATCATGTCAGCGGCCGCAAGGATCGCCTTGACGATGTTCTGATAGCCGGTGCAGCGGCACAGGTTGCCCGCCATGCCGAACCGCACGTCCTCCTCGGTCGGCGTCGGGTTTTCCTGCAACAGACGATGCGCACGGGTGATCATCCCCGGCGTGCAGAAACCGCATTGCAACCCGTGATGCTCTCGGAACATCTCCTGAAGGACCGAGAGTGAGCCATCCGGGTTCACCAACCCCTCGACCGTGGTCACATCCGAACCCTGCGCCTGCGCCACGAAGACCGTGCAGGATTTCACCGACTTGCCATTCATATCGACGGTGCAGGCCCCGCAATGCGAGGTTTCGCAGCCCACATGCGGCCCCGTCACCTTGAGGTTTTCACGCAGGAAATGGATCAAAAGCGTGCGCGGTTCTGCAAGGCCCTCGACCTCTTCACCGTTCACCTTCAGCTTTACATGCATCTTGCTCATACCGTTCCCCCCTCAGCCCGCGACGCGCGTCAGCGCCCGGTCGATGGCGCGGCGCAACACGATGCCCGCCACATGTTTCTTGAACTCCACCGGCCCGCGCATGTCCTCCTGCGGATCAATGGCGGCGAGCGCGGCGCTGACAGCGCCCTCCCTGTCCCCGGCGGCCAGAGCCGCACCCGCCTCTGCCGACCAGATCGGCGTATCCGCCAGATTGGTCATGGCAATGGATGCGCCGCCTTGGCCCACCAGCACCGCCGCGGCGGCGGTGGCATAGTCACCAATCTTGCGCTTTTGTTTTTCATAGGCATATCCGGTGCCCGCGGCTGGCAGAGGGAGGGTGATCCGTGTCAGGATCTCCTCATCGCTGCGCGCGGTGAAATAGGCGGAGTCGTAGAACGCCCGCGCCGCGATGCTGCGCGCGCCGTCCGGGCCGACCACCTCGTAAGAAGCATCAAGGCACTGCATCAGACCCGGCATGTCATTGCCCGGATCGCCGTTGGCCACATTGCCGCCGATGGTGCCGACATAGCGCACCTGCGGATCGGCAATCTGTAGCGCCGCCTCGCGCAGGATCGGGACGGCCTGTGACAGGCCCGCATGGGTGATCAGCTCATTCTGGGTGATCATCGCGCCGATGGTCACGCTGCCCGCGCCCACCTCGATGCCCTTGAGCTCGGCAATGTCCTGAAGGTCGATCAGATGTGACAGGTGCGCCATGCGCAACTTCATCATCGGGATCAGGCTGTGCCCGCCCGCGACCACCCGCGCCTCATCCCCATGGCTCTGCAAAAGGCCGATGGCCGACGCGACGTCGGCCGGTCGATGGTATTCGAACCCGGCTGGTATCATTTTCGAATGTCCTCCCTGCGGTCTCCTGCCGCACGCCTCCAGAGTTCCCCGAAGCAGGACGCGAACCAACGAAAGAGCCATGAAATGCAGGGTGACGCGCACGAAATGCGAAATACCTGCACGAGGTGCGACGCCTTCGGCGAGGACCGGGTTTGGCCGGGGACGGCGGGCGGGGCGACGTTTCGGCCAAAGGCCGGATCGAGCGCCGTCTGTCGTCTCCGGCGAACGGCCTCACAAAAGGCCGGATGTTCAGATGCCCAGAACGTCCCGCACACCTGACAGGCGCGAGCGGCTCACCGGCACCTTGGGCAGGGACTCGACCGCCTCGAAAAAGCACAGACCGGTGTCCTTGGTCCGTCGAAATTCGGTGACGAAGGCAGGGTTGACCAGATAGCTGCGGTGGGTCCGGATCAGCCCCGCGGGGCCCAATCGCCGCGCCGCCTCGGATATCGACCAGGGACAGAACAGCTTGGCCCTGCCGGAGTACAGCACCGTATAGTGCCCCTCCGCGCGCACCGCAGCGATTGCGCCCGCGTCAAGAAACTGGGTGCGCCCGTCTTTTTCGAAGGGGACAGAGACACGTGCCCCCACAGGCGCAGTTGTTGGCACCACTTCTTCGGGGACTGCGACAGCATCAACCGCCGCCGCCGGGGCCGCGGCCTTCACCGGAAAGAAGGTGGCACCGGACAGCAGGAATGCGCCGCAGATCGCGAAGGACGACAGCGTCACCCCCATTGCCAGAATTTCATTCGACAAGATCGGACCCGCGCCGCCACCGCTGCCCAGACCGACAAAACCGGTTCCGGCCATGGCAACGAAATGCACGACAAAGACCGAAACGCCAAAAAACAGCGTGCCCAGCAGGATGTGGCCCCGTGTCCGTTCGCCATAGGCCACCCAGATCGCGGCGACCGAGAGTGCCAGCGCCGCCACCAGCGCCACGACCACACCGCCGACGCTGTAGACCGGGCGGCACAGTTCCATCCCGCTCATACCGACGTAATGCATCGCGACGATCCCGGCCCCGACAATCGCCCCCGCCAGCGTCAGGCTGGCAGGCGTGCGCCGATGGAAATGCAGGATCAGCAGGGCCAGCCCCACCATCAGGATCGCTATCAGCGCCGAGATCAGCGTCACCAGCCCGTCGTAATAAAACAGGATCGGCAGTTGCAGGCCCAACATGGCCACAAAGTGCATCGACCAGATGCCACCGCCCAAGGCGACGGCCGAAATCGCCACCACCGCCTTGCGCCGCGCCAGCGGCAACGCAGAGGCGCCACGGGTGATGGCAAGGCCACTGAAACCGGCCATGAGCGCCACCGCAAGGGACGCCACCACAAGCGCCGGATGATGCGAGAACTCCAGCACGCAGCCGCTCCTCCAGATGGGCGAAAATTAGTCGTGCCGCCTGCGTGGCGCAAGCGCATCCAGCCTGACACCGCCGTGACTCGGCGCAATTTATGCTAGAATAGATAAAATTTCTCCCGACAGAACAGGGTGCTATCGGAAACACTCATGTCTTTTCGTTGTTTACGGTTTCTTAACCCGCACCAATGACGCGCTTTCAACAATATCCCGCCCAACCATTCCCGGATTCGCATTCCAAAGCTGAAGAACGGATCGGTTTGCCCCCGGTTCACCTGCTCGCCACGCTGCTACAGGACCTCTGAAGTGACCGATCACGCACGGCCTATCCCGCCCTCGCACGACGCGCCTCCGGCGCTCTGCGTGGCGCTGTGCCCGGTCTCCGATGTCTTGCCGCACGTCACGATGACACCAACTGTCGGGTCTGCTCCCGATCACAACCAACCGTCCGCGACGGGCCCTCTGCCGGGCCTTCGCACGACGGTTTCGCCCCTGCGCGTCTCGCCGCTGCCCAAGACCAGGCGAGGCGCGCACCTGATGAACTGGACCCCGCCCCATGTGCTTTCTCTGTCAGAGCCTGAACCCCAAGACCGTTGACTATGATTTCCATGGCCTGAGCGGCCCGGCCGCCGCGCCCACTGTCGACGATGGCAGCAGCGCGTCCGGGTCTTCAAAACCGGTCTATACACTGGACCAGGTCGCTGCCCAGCTGACCCACGGCTATTGGCAGGCGGGCGGCGGCGACTGGCGTGCCTTCGACGTTCAGGCCGGCGATACGCTGACGGTCAATCTGGACGGGCTCGACCCGATCGGTCAGGCGGCCGCGATGGCGGCGCTTGCCTCCTGGACGGCGGTGTCGGGCCTACAGTTCATCACCACATCCGGCGACGCGGACATCACCTTTCAGGATACCGAAAGCGGTGCCTATGCCTATTCCGCCGTCTACGTCGGCTGGAACCAGATCGCCTATTCCGTGGTCAACGTGCATGTCAGCTGGCAGAACAATGTCGACTACTATTATCAGACCTTTGTGCATGAGATCGGCCACGCGCTAGGCCTCGGTCACGGCGGCAACTACAACGGTAGCGCGGACTTCGAGAGTCAGGCGCTGTATGCCAACGACAGTTGGCAGATGTCTGTCATGTCCTATTTCGGCCAATGGGAAAATCCGAACATCGACGCCTCGGCGATGTATCTCAACACGCCGCAAATGGCCGATATTCTGGCCATCCAGACCCTCTATGGCACGCCCACCAACGTCCATACCGGCAACAGCATCTATGGCGACACCACCAACCTGACCGCCACCGGGATGGATCTGGAACCGGGCAAGGCCGTCACGATCTTCGACAGTTCCGGCATCGACCTGATCGACCTTGGCACGCGGGTCTACAACCAACGCCTGAGCCTGATCGACGCCACTTGGTCGGATCTTGATGGCTATGTGGGCAACTTTGGCATCGCCCGCGGGGCGGTGATCGAAAACGCCATCACCGGGTCGGGAGACGACCACATCACCGGCAACGCCGCCAACAACGATATCCAGACCGGCGGCGGTGCCGACACGGTGAAACCCGGCGAAGGTGACGACACCATTGACGGCGGAGCGGGGGACGACACCGTAATCTTTACCGGTGCCTCCGAAGGGTATGACCTGATTTGGGATGGCACGCTGCGGATCACCGACACCGACCTGACCGATGGTGACGACGGCACCGATATGTTGACCGATGTCGAAACCCTGAGCTTTACCGACGGGGCCTTTGGCACGATCGAAAGCGACGGCGCGGTCACCAGAGTACGCCTGTACAAAACCGGCAGCAGCCTGACCGAAGAAACCCTAGAGGTTGACGTGGCCGACAGCCACGACTGGCAAAGCATCGCCCGCAGCTTTACCGCCTCGGGCCAATGGGCCAGTCAGACAAACACCTATGACAATGGCCGTGTCCTGCAAATCAGCTTTGCCGACGGGCAGCGCAGCCAGACCACCATGACCGACACCGCCAATATCTATTCGTGGGCCAGCTACACCGACACTTACGACGAAAACGGGGCCCGGATCGTCAACAGCTTTACATGGGATACGGGCAAGGTCGTCGATATCTTCTACAATGCCGAGGGCGCGCGGACGGGTTCTCTTGTGACCGACGGCGGCAACCAGTTCGCATGGCATTCGATCGCCCGCAGCTATGACGCCGAAGGCGCGCTGACCGAACAGAACAACATTTTCGACGACGGCAGCGTTCAGGTGATTTCCTACACCGGCGGCGTGCGCAGCGGCTTGTCCATGACGGATGGCGCCGACAAGGCGATCTGGTCCAGTTATGCCGACACCTACGACACCACGACCGGGGCCAAGGTCTCTCGCGTGATGACCTACGACGATGGCCGCGAGATCGAGACCGGCTATGACAACGGACAGATGGTCTCGCAGACGATCACCGACGGGGCCGACGATTTTGTCTGGCAGTCGATTGCCCGGACCTACGATGCAGAGGGCGTGCTGGACAGCCAGATCGACACCTATGACGACGGGCGCGTGATGGAAATCGACTATGTCAACGGATTGCGCAGCAGTGCGGTCCTGACCGATGTCGCGGATGCCTATGCATGGACCAGCGCGACAGAGACCTATGACGACAGCGGCACCCTGATCGAACGTGTCACCCGTTGGGATGACGGATCAGAGGACGTGGCGACATTCGGCGCGGACAGCATCGCCTGAGCGGGCTCAGATGGAGGTGCTGCGGCTGCGGTCCTCTGTCGGCCCCTTGTCGGGCACCGGGACGACATCGACGCTGTGCTGTGTGCTGTGCAGCCCCGAGCTGCGCAGCGAGCCCTTGACCGGTGCCACGTCGGCATAATCGCGGCCCACCGCCACGCTGATGTGGTCGGCACCCACACGCATGTCATTGGTCGGATCAATCTCGATCCAGCCCATCTCTTGCCCGCACCAGGCCCGCACCCAGGCGTGCATCGCATCCGCACCGGCCAGGCGCTCCTGCCCCTCGGGCGGTTCCGTCCGCAGAAAGCCAGAGACATAGCCCGCAGGCACCCCGATCCCGCGCAGGGCGGCGATCATGATATGGCTGATGTCCTGACAGACGCCGCGCCGATTGGCAAAAGCCTCTGCCGGATCGGTGGTCACATCCGTCGCGGTGGGGTCAAAGGTGATTTCCTCGTGCAAGCCGTGTGCGATGGCCTCGACCACCTTCAGCACCGGTTGGTCCAGCCGGGTGAGGCTGCGGGCAAAGGCGCTGATCGCGGCCACCGGGGCCACGCGGTCCGAGGCCGCCATAAAGTGATGCGGCGACTCCGGCGCAAGCGAGGGCACCTCTGCCAGTTCGCGCGGCATCCCCTGCAAGGCGCAGGACAGGTCCAGTTCACTGGGCAGATCATTGCGCCGGATGCGCCCGGTAAAGCGAAAATCGACCGCGTCCAGCGGCGTATCATAGGTGATCTCTGTCAACGCGTTGCCAAAGAAATCCACCCGGTCCCGGCGATAGGCCGGTTGTGGGTGGGCCACCAGAAGACCGGACACCAGCCGCTGCGCCGGACCGCTGCCCGGCATCATCCGCAGGTGCATCCGCGCGGACGCGGCAGGCAGATTGTAGGCATAGCGCACCGCGAGCGTGACGTCGTAGAGCATCGCCTACCCCATGTACTCGTTGTGAATGGCGTCCGACACCGCCTGCAAATCGTCGGCCAGTTTGGCCAGCGCGGCATTGCTCAGATCCTCTGGCGTGGCCACGCTCAGGTCGGTGTGAACCCGCAGGATGCGGCGACCCACAACGCTCAACTGGCTGGACTTGCTGCGTCGGGGCAGTTTCGCCTGCTGATCGCGCAACACCCCCGCCTGATAGATGACGGATCGAGGGTTCTCCGGGTCCAGTGCCAGCAGGTCGACCACCGTGGTGCGGTTTGTCTCGACCGAATAACGGCGGCGGTGGGTCATCACGCTGTCGCCAATCTCCAGCGCGGCATCAAGACTGCCCTGAGGCGCGCCCTCGGCGGAAAAGACCGCCAGCAGGTCCGAGATCTGCACGCCGCGTTCCAATGCGCGCCCCATCGACATAAAGCGCCAGCCCGAGAACCGGAACATGTTGTCATTCACCAGACCGGCAAACCCGGCCAGCTTGCGCAGCAACTGGCTCAGCGCGCGGCCGGTGGCATCGCCCGGCTCGACCGCACCGGCCAAGGCGCGCGCCGCGGCCTCCAGTTCATCCAGTGCGTACCAGCCATCGTCCGAGAACCTGTCCCGCACCTTGCTGGCGCAGCCCCGTGCGTTTTCCAGCAGCGTCAGAAACAGCTCCGGCATGGGGTGCGACAGATAGAGGCCCCGACCTTCGAGAAAGCGGCCCAACTGGTCAAAGACCGGCATCGGGGTTCCGCTGTGATCCTCCAGCCGCAGGTGATAGGCCCGCAGGGTCCGCGCGGTAAAATCCGCCCGCTCCACGTAGCGGCCCAGCCAGAACAGGTTGTCCGCCGCCCGCGCCGGAAGACGTCCGGGCATCCGCCGCACAAACGGTCCGGGCTGTTGGCCTGACAGGGTATCGGGCGCGACCGGGCGGTCACCGACAATCCAGACATCGGCCACCGATCCGCCGCTTTGCATGGCCAGCGCCGTGGGGTCGCCATTGCGCCCGATGCGCGCGTACCCCCCCGGCATCACGGTCCAGCCGTCGCGCGTGCGCGCCGCAAAGACCCGCACCACCATGGGCCGTGGGACCAGTTGGCCGTCGATCATGGCGGGTGTCGTCGACAGCGTCACCGCCTCCTGCCCCACCAGCGAGTCGCCGTTCTTTTCCAGCCAGTCCAGCACCGGCCCCCGCGCATTGTCCCGGAACCGACCGCCAAGCGCCGTGGTGCTGTCGTAGTCAAACGGCAGATCGGTCGACAATGCCGGGCCAATCATCATCCGTTCCAGATTATCGCGGACATAGGCGCGTTCCTTGGCCTGCCCGCACCACCATGTGGCGATATTGGGCAGCTTCAGCCGCTCTCCCAGCAGCGCCTCGGAGATACGCGGCAAAAAGGCCATCAGCGCGCGCGCCTCCAGCACACCCGACCCAAGGCAGTTCAGCATCGTCACCGAGCCTGAGCGCAGGGTGCTGACCATGCCCGGTGTGCCAAGCGCCGAGGTTTCATCCAGTTCCAGCGGGTCGGCAAACCGCGAGTCAAGCCGACGCCAGAGCACGCTGACCGGCTCCAGCCCGCTGATCGTGCGCACCATCAGCCTGCCGTCCACCGTCACCAGATCCTCGGATTCCAGCAAGAGGAACCCCAGATACCGCGCGATATAGGCGTGTTCGAAATAGGTGTCGGTGTGCTGACCGGGGGTCAGGATCGCCACCTGCCCCTGCTCTGTCCCGCGCAATTGGGTCAGCCGATCCCGGAAACTGCGAAAGAACCCGGCAAGGCGCTGAACATTCGCCTCGGGGTAAAGTTCATGGAAAACGCGCAGGGTCGCCATGCGGTTTTCAAGGGCAAAGCCGCTGCCCGACGGGGCCTGCGTCCGGTCGCCCAGCACCAGCCAACTGCCATCGGGGGAGCGCCCGATCTCGAAGGCAAGGAAATGCAGGTAATGACCCGAGCGCGGTTTCACCCCGACCATCGGGTTCAGCCATTCGGGATTGCGCGCGACCAATTGCGGCGGCAGCAGGCCACGTTTGACCAGATCCGCGGGACCGTACAGGTCCGCCATGGTGCGTTCCAGCAGTTCGGCCCGCTGTTCGATCCCGGCGGCAAGGTCGCGCCACTCTGACTCGGCAATGATCACCGGGATATGGCTGAGTGGCCAATTGCGCATGGCGGATTCGTCGCCGGTGTACTGGCGATAATAGACGCCCGCATCCTGTAGGTAGAGATCGCCACGGGCAAAGTCCTGAGCAACCTGACCGGGGTCACGCCCGGCCAGATGGTCAATCATCGGCTTCCACGCCGGACGCAGGCTGCCATCCCGCCGCAACAATTCATCAGCCACCCCTTTGGGTGGCTGATAATGTTCCAGCGGCGCCTTGCGCGCCGGTGCAGCGGCGCCGGGGTCGACCATTGTCAGATCCAGGGGGCGCGGCGCAGATCGAGCGTCATCGGGAACTCCGGATGCGTGTTTTCGGTAGCCGGTTGGTAGGTCCCCGGGGTATGCCCCCATTTCTCGAACCGTGCAAGACGACGGGCGTCCGCCTCATTGGTATTGACCGGGAACGTGTCGTAACTCCGTCCGCCCGGATGCGCGACATGATAGGTACACCCGCCGATCGCCCGCCCCGACCAAGTGTCGAAGATGTCAAAGATCAGCGGTGCGTCCACCGGCAGGACCGGGTGCAGCGCCTCGGCCGGTTGCCACGCCTTGAACCGCACACCACCAACGCGGCGGCCGCTGTCGCCGGTCTGCGACATCGGCACCTTGCGTTGGTTACAACACACGACATAGCGGTCCGGATCGGCAGAGGTCAGTTGCACCTGCATCCGCTCAACCGAACTGTCGGTATAGCGCACCGTGCCGCCGATTGCGCCGCGTTCGCCCAGCACATGCCACGGCTCCAGCGCCTGACGCACCTCCAGATGAACGCCATCGGCCTCGATCTCGCCGGCAAAGGGGAAGCGGAATTCACGCTGCGCCTCATACCACTCGGGCCGCAGATCGAACCCGTGTTCCTTGAGATCGCGCAGCACGTCAAGGAAATCGGCCCAGACGAATTCCGGCAACATGAACCGGTCGTGCAGCGTGGTGCCCCAGCGCACCGGCTTGCCCTTGACGGGCGATTTCCACAGCCGCACCAGCAGCGCGCGGATCAGCACCTGCTGCGCAAGGCTCATGCGCGGATCAGGCGGCATCTCGAAGCCGCGGAATTCCACCAGCCCCAGACGCCCGGTCGGACCGTCCGGTGAATACAGCTTGTCGATGCAGATTTCGGCCCGGTGGGTGTTGCCGGTCACGTCGATCAGGATGTTGCGCAGCAGCCGGTCCACCAGCCAGGGCGGTGGCGTCCCCCCTTCATCCGGATCGGGGATCTGCGACATCGCGATTTCAAGCTCATAGAGCGTGTCGTGCCGCGCCTCATCAATCCGTGGTGCCTGACTGGTCGGCCCGATAAAGGTGCCCGAGAACAGATAGGACATCGACGGATGCCGCTGCATGTACAGGATCAGTGAGCGCAGCAGGTCGGGTCGCCGCAGGAATGGCGAGTCCATGGGCGTCGCGCCGCCCACGACCACGTGGTTGCCGCCGCCAGTGCCGGTGTGTTTGCCGTCGATCATGAACTTGTCGGCACCAAGGCGGCACTGACGGGCCTCATCGTAGACCGTGCTGGTGATGTCGACGCAATCCTTCCAGCTGGACGCGGGATGCACGTTGACCTCGATCACGCCGGGGTCCGGTGCCACCTTGATCACGTTCAGGCGGGAATCGTGCGGCGGTGTATAGCCTTCGATGTGCAGCGGAAGGGCCAGCGCCTCGGCGGTGGCCTCGGCGGCAGAGATCAGTTCAAGGTAATCCTCCAGCTGTTCCACCGGCGGCATGAACAGGCAAAGCTTGCCATCGCGCGGCTCCACCGCGATGGCGGTGCGCACGGTGGCCCCCTCCGGCGTCACCGCCTGTTCGCGCAGCGCCTCTGACGGCTCATCCCCGCGCAGGGCGGACACGGGTTGTTCGCGGCCCGGCGTGGTTTCCGGCAGGGTGTCGCGCTCTTCCTGTGCGATGCGCCGCAGCTCTTCGAAAACGGCCTGCCGCTTGTCGTCCATTTCCAGGAAATCCGGCAATTCGTCGACCGGCACATTGGGGTCCGCCGGATAGACGTAGGGATAGTTGGACGGGCTGACATAGGGCAGCGTTCCCAGCGGCAGGCGAAAGCCCACCGGGCTGTCGCCGGGGATCAGGAACAGGTGGCCCCGCCGCGCGCGCCACCGCTCTGACCGCCAGCCACGGCCAAAGGCGCGCGATTGCCAGCGCTGGATCGGCAGCACAAACCCGGCGGGTTTGTCCAAGCCGCGGTCAAACACCCGCGCGATCCTTTGCCGGGCCTCGGGGTCTTTCAGGCGGGAATCCTCGGGCGTCACGTTCTCTGGCAATTCCGCCTCCTTGAGGATCCAGACGGCCGGGTCCTCATAGGCGGGTTGCACGTATTCCGTCCCGATCTCCAATGATTTGGCGAAGCCGACCATGAACCGCTCGGCGTCGACCTCAGTTGCGGATTTGTCGGTTTCGCGGGCCACCAGATCCTTGTTGCGCCAGATCGGTTTGCCATCGTGCCGCCAGTACAGCGAAAAGGTCCAGCGCGGCAGGGTTTCGCCCGGATACCATTTGCCCTGCCCGTAGTGCAGGAAACCGCCGGGCGCGAACTTGTCATGCAAGCGCCGGATCAACTGGTCTGCCAGATCGCGCTTTTGCGGGCCGACGGCATCGGTGTTCCACTCCGGGCTTTCGAAATCGTCGATGGACACAAAGGTCGGCTCACCGCCCATGGTCAGGCGCATGTCCGCCGCCTCGATTTCCTCGTCGACCTTGTGCCCCAGCGCATTCAGCGCGTCCCAGCTTTCTTCGGAGAACGGCTTGGTGATGCGCGGGTGTTCCGCAATGCGGTTGACCTCCATCGCAAAGTCGAACTCGGTCTTGGTGTCCTTGTGCCCCTCAAAACCGCCCACGATGGGGGCCGCGTTGCTGTAGTGCGGGGTCGCGGCCAGCGGGATGTGGCTTTCGCCGGTCAGCAGGCCGCTGGTCGGGTCAAGGCCGACCCAGCCCGCGCCGGGCAGATAGACCTCACACCATGCGTGCAGATCGGTGAAATCATGGTCGGTGCCCGAGGGGCCATCCAGCGCCTCAAGATCCGGCTTCAACTGGATCAGGTAGCCCGAGACAAAGCGTGTCGCAAAACCAAGATGGCGCAGGATATTGATCAGCAGCCAACTGGTGTCACGGCACGAGCCAGAGCCTTTGGTCAGCGTTTCCTCGGGCGTCTGCACACCGGGTTCCATCCGGATCAGATAGTCGATTTCGGTTTCTAGCTGCCGGTTCAACTCGACCAGAAAATCGATGGTGACCTGCTTCTTGCGCGGAACGCTTTCGACCCATGCCTTGACCTTGGGGGTGATCGGCACGGCCCTGCGGTAAACCGCAAGATCCGGGGCGATATCCTCGGGGTAGGAAAAGGGCCATTCGCGGGCCACGTCGTCCACGAAGAAATCGAACGGGTTGTAGACGGTCATGTCGGCAACCAGATCGACCTCGATCCGGAATTCTGTCACCGGCTCCGGAAAGACAAAGCGCGCCAGCCAATTGCCGTAGATGTCCTGCTGATGGTTTACGAAATGGTCTTCCGGCGAGACTTTGAGCGAATGGCTGATCACCCGTGTTCGGCTGTGAGGCGCAGGGCGAAGACGGATAATCTGCGGAGACAGGGTGACCGGACGGTCATACGTATAGTGCGTGAGGTGCCGAATGCTCGCCGTAATCGCCATTTTGTTCCCGTCTGTCCCGAGTTGCGTTTTCCTTCTTCCACAGAACCCTTCACGGAGCGGGATGTAAACCCGTTGCCACGGTCGACCGGCAATCGGCCAGTCGATACCGTCCCCAAGTGACAGCTTTCGGCAAATGCCCTGTTTTTGGGCGATCCGGCGCAAGACGGCGGGCAAGTGCCGGATTTTCGACCGCCCGAAAGCCTGTCGAAGAAGCGGGCGGCGACCCTTCTGGCACGCGTGACAGGTCAGTGACTCAGGCACGCGTTCTCAGGCAAGTGTTCTCAGGCCGCCCTATTCGCCGGTTTCTTGGCAGGTCCACGGTCCGTGCGGTCGGCAGAGCCCGCTTTTTGCGTGGTGAAACGCCCGACGGTCTCGCTGAGCGCGCTGGCGTCGCCCCGCATCATATGTGCCGAGGCGGTGGCCTCCTCGACCATGGCCGCGTTCTGCTGCGTGACCCGGTCAAGGTTTGACACACCCACATTGATTTCCTGCAAACCCTGTGCCTGTTCCCCGGCGCTGTTTGCTATGCCGCTGACCATCTTCGAGACATCGGCAACACGGGCCAACACATCGTCCAGTGCGCCACCAGCCTCCTCGACCAGTTTGACGCCGCTGGTGACCTGTTCACCGGCGCCGGTGATCAGATCCTTGATCTGCTGGGCCGCCGCAGCGCTGCGCTGCGCCAGCCCCCGGACCTCTGTCGCCACAACGGCAAACCCCTTGCCGGATTCCCCTGCCCGTGCCGCCTCGACACCGGCATTGAGCGCCAGCAGATTGGTCTGAAAGGCGATGTCGTCGATCACATTGGTGATCTCGCTGATCTGATCCGAAGATTTCTCGATTGCGCCCATCGCTTCGATGGCGGACCGCATCACCTGGCCATTGCGTTCGGCGATGTCGCGGGTCTGGCGCACCTGCTCATCGGCGCTTTGGGCATTTTCGGCCGCTGCTGTCACACTGCTCAACAGTTCCTCCAGCGCCGCCGCCGATTGCTCCAGCGTGGCTGCCTGCGTTTCCGTCCGGCGGGCAAGATCGTCTGAGGCAGAGGTGATCTGGTTGGCATTGTCGAGCAAGCTGCCCGCGCTCGCCGAAACCTCGTCGATCACCTTCCGGAGGCTGGCGATGGCGCGGTTGTAGTTGGCGCGCAAGGCCGCGTATTCCTCCGGGAATTCTGCCTCGATCTCGCGGTTGAGCACACCATCGGCCAGCATGTCCAATGCCATACCCAGATGGTGCACCATTTCGACCTGCCGTTCCATATTCTCGGCTCGCTCCTCCTCGGCGGTGCGTGCGGCACGCAGCGCGACGATCAGCGACCGCATGTGCGCCACGATTTCACCGAACTCGTCACGCCGCCCGGCCATTCCGACCTCGGTCTCATAGTCGCCTTGCGAGACCCGGTTGACCGCTTCGGTCAACTGCCGCAAGGGCCGCCCCAGACTGCGCTGCAAAACCAAAAGCGTACCCGCCATCAGGACAACAAAAACCGCCGCCGCCGTCAGCAAAATGAGCTTGTTTTCCTTCCGGGAATCCGCCAGCGCCGCATCCGCGTTCCACGCCATCACCAAAGCACCGATCACCGGCCCCTCCGGTTCGGCCAGCACAGGTTCCGCGACGATCAACCCGTCGCCCGCCAATTGTCGCGTTCCCTCTGCCAGGGCCGTGCGCGCGATCGCCGAAATCTCATCGACAAGCGCCGGATCGTCACCGGCGCTGGCCAATACCGCGCCTTCTGCGTCCAGAACCACCATGGCGCTTCCGTCTGCCCCGGCCGCGCTCAGCGCAGCCGAAGTCATTTCTTCTATCTTGGGCACAACGCCGAACCGGATCGGTTTGACCAGCGACTCTGCATATCGGTCGGTCGACTTTGCCGCCTGATCGACGACGCCCTTGACCGCGAGCCCCTTTATCAAAGACCCCGCCTGGACCGAAATCACGCCCGCCACCACAATCGTGGTGACGGCCATGATCGCCGCACATCTGACGAATACCGAATGGAGCCCGGCCCCAAGCCGCCCCTTGCCGTCCTGTGTCATGCTCGCGTTCCTTGCCCGTTTTTTTGAGTTTCGTTGGTGTGCGGTGCTTACATCAGCGCTTCGGCGTCGATTCCGATGGTCATCGCACCGATGGGTTCGCCGCTTGCAGGGTCGGTGATGGTGACGGAAATCTGCGCCTGATAGGTCTGACTGGATTCATCGAACTCGATGTCGCCAAAGTGCACCGCACCCGCCCCCTTGGGATAGGTTTCCTGAAACTTCGCCTCATCCCCCTGCCAGTAGTCAGAGGTGGCCCCGGACGCGGCAACGTTCAGACCCTGCGCGTCCATGACAAAAACCTCTGTGATCATGCCGCCGCTGGCGGCGATCTGGCTGCGCAGGAAATCGGCGGCGGCGTTCTTGAGCACGCCATTGACCAGGTCAGAGCCGGTGCCGACCTCGGAGCGCCATGTCTTGTCCAGCGCATCGATCCGAATGGCATCGTAGTCGGCAGTTTCGGCGTTTTGGGCAGTGATCGCCTTGATGATGGTGCCGTCATGCGCCCAGCTCATGATTTCGGTATCAACATAGGCCTGCATTGCGGCATGGGGTTCGACCGCCATGGCCATCGGGGGTGTCGCGACAAGCGCGGCAGACAGAAGAAAAGCGCGGATCATTCGTTTACTCCGGTGTTGGATTCGGGTTCCCGCACATTAGGCGCAGCGCATTTACGCGCCCTTAACCGTCTGTAAAATTGAATTCATTTTTGCCGCCGGATCAAAAACGACACGGCGTCGTTTTCGGCACAGACAAGACCGATGCGGTCGGAGACGCTGCCAGACATGTGCTGGGAATACGCAACCATCTCCTTGATCCTGCGCAAGATTGGCGCCCGACGCGGACGCGCGGCCCGTGGTCGGCCGGACTAGGCCCGCCGCCTCCGATCTGCCCTTTGCATTCCTGAAAAACGGACTTCTGAACATGACCGCACCCCTCTCGCGCCGCAGTGGTGGCCGTGCCGCACGGGTTGCCGCCCGCGCGTCCTCCCTGTCCGATGACATCCGCCCTGTCCGTCCCGGCATGACCGGCGGAAAATTCCGCCCGCTGACCGAGGCACAGGTCGCGCGGATTCATGCGACCGCCCTGCGCGCGCTCGACGAAATCGGTCTTGCCGATGCCCCTCCCTCGGGGATCGAACTGCTCACCGCCGCCGGTGCCAGACTGGGCGGCGACGGACGGCTGAGGTTTTCCCCGGCGCTGGTCGAGGACATGTTGGCCAAGGCCTGCCGTGACCTGTCCCTATGTGGCCGCGATCCGCGCTTTGACCTCGACCTGTCGGGGCAGCGCGTCCACTACGGCACCGCGGGTGCCGCGGTGCACATGGTCGACGTTGCAGGCCGTAACTATCGCGAAAGCACCCTGCAAGACCTGCACGACGCCGCGCGCATCGCGCATGTGCTGGACAATATCCATTTCCTGCAACGCCCGATGGTGGCGCGCGACATCCTCGACAACCGAGAGATGGACCTGAACACCATCTACGCCTGCTGCGCGGGCACCACCAAGCACGTTGGCACATCTTTCTCTGACCCGTCACATGTGGCGGAGGGGCTGGAGCTGTTGCACATGATCGCCGGTGGCGAGGCGGCATGGCGCGCACGGCCGTTTGTATCCAATTCCAACTGTTTCGTCGTGCCGCCGATGAAATTCGCCACGGAAAGCTGTCAGGCGATGGAGACCTGCGTCCTTGGCGGCATGCCGGTCCTCCTGCTGAGCGCCGGGATGGCCGGGGCCACCGCGCCCTCGACCATCGCGGGGGCCATCGTGCAGGCCGTCGCCGAATGCCTTGCCGGTGTGGTCTATGTGAACGCATTGAAACCGGGCCATCCGGCGATCTTCGGCACATGGCCGTTCGGGTTGGACCTGCGGTCAGGGGCCATGACCGTGGGATCGGGTGAACAGGCGCTGCTGTCCTCGGGCTGCGCGCAGATGCACGCATTTTACGGACTGCCCGGCGGGGCCACCGGCGGGGCTTCGGATTCCAAACTGCCGGACATGCAGGCGGGATGGGAACAGATGTGCACCAACGTCATGGCCGGACTGTCGGGCCTGAACATGGTCTACGAGGCGGCGGGAATGCATGCCTCCTTGCTGGGGTTCTGCCACGAAAGCCTGATCCTGGGCGACGACCTGATCGGTCAGGCGCTGCGCTGCGTGCGCGGGATCGAGGTGGACGACGACACGCTGGCGCTGGAGCAGATGCGCGATGTCTGCCTGAACGGACCGGGCCACTACCTTGGCACCGACGCGACCCTTGGCCGGATGCAACGCGACCACGTCTACCCCAAGCTGGGCAACCGCAGTTCCCCGAAGGAATGGGAAGAAAAGGAAAAGCCCGATCTGCTGGTCAACGCGACCGCCCGCAAGGATGACATCCTTGCCTCCCGCAGCCCGGCGCGGTTTGACCCCGCCACCGACGCCGCAATCCGGGCGCGGTTCAACATCCATCTGCCCGCCTGAGACCGGCCGGGCAAAGGACGCCACCGCCCCCGATCCCCATAAGGTTTCGGGGCGCTCCGGCGACAGCGGCCTGTCGCTGCGCGGCGACGTCTGCGCCTGCAATCATCACAGGGACCAGCCGCTTGCGGTTGCGCGCGGGTCACGCTAGCGGTGATCCCGCGCCCGCCGTTTCGCAAGTGGCCCGGAGTTTTCGATGCCTTACCTGATCCTCGCTTTCGCTGTTCTGGCCGAAACCATCGGCACAACCGCGCTGCAAGCCAGTCAGCAATTTTCCAAGGTGGGGCCGACGATTGTTGTGGTCCTTGCCTACGGCGCGGCCTTTTACCTGCTGGGCGTCGCGCTGAAGTATTTCCCGGTCGGCATCGCCTATGCGATCTGGTCGGGACTTGGGATTGTCCTGATCGCGGCCATTGGTGTGGTGGTCTTTGGCCAGCGGCTCGACCTGCCTGCCATCCTGGGCATGGGGCTTATTCTGACCGGGATTCTGGTCATTCACCTGTTTTCGAACACGTCACCACACTGAAACCACACCACGCCCACCGCTGAAATCCACCGGTCCGGCAACCGGCCCAGCCGGTGTCGACCTTTCACAAGGACGGGCACCCGTCCCCGACGGTTCCGCATCTCAACAAAAAATCCCCCCGGAGCGATTGCTCCGAGGGGACCGTGCCTTCCGCAAACACGTGAGGGGACATCAGAAGCGGAAGGAACCCCGCAGCGAGAATGTCTGCGCGTCGATGTCGGCACCGGATCCGCCCACATCGTCAAAGCTGTGCGCCAGCGCCTCACCACCGATCGAGAACCGGTCACTGACGCGATACTCGATGCCGACACCGCCGACGGGACCGGTTGCATCTCCCAGCGCGGTGTCGATCCGCGCGACACCGGCGGTGCCGTACAGCAGCGACTGGCCCATCTCATAGCCGACCCGCCCTTTGAGCCGCATGACGTTGTCCACGTCCACGCCACCAAGGGAATAGTCGTCACCGGCCTGATACTCGAACTCGCCGCCGACCACGACTTTGCCGAAGTCATAATCATAGCCGGTGTGCAGGCCATAGATGGTGCCGTTGTTCGACGTGCCGCCGCCCTGCGCGTTCATGTTGCCCAGCGAAAGACCACCATAAATGCCGGTCCAATCAACGCCGAGGGGCGCCACGGGCACAACGGGTGCCATGGGGGCAACCTCGACCGGGGTGTCGTCAAGGCTGCCGGCAAGGACCGGGGCCGCACCAAGAGTTGCCGCCGCTGCGACAAGGGCAAAAATGCTCGATTTCATGACTGTCTCCTTTTCTGGTTCCGTACGCCGCTCTCAGGCAGCGCGTCATGTCACGACGGGATGTATCCGTCCGTCATGCACTTTCAACGGGCCAGACCCCGACTTGTTCCATCCGGTTCGCCCCCGGGCTCCCGGACCGGCCAAAGACCGCTGAGGCAGCCCGTTCCTCGGCCAAAGCCCGCCGGTTCCCTCTGGCGCTCTCGTGACCGTGACCTGTTCCCCCCTTGCAACTGGCTTGCGGCAAAACGGCTCTGGCCTTTTTGCCGCGTCCCGGCTACGTCCGCGCCAACTCCGGACAAAGGAAACGTCTTATGGATTTGCGCAACGTCGCGATCATCGCCCACGTGGACCACGGCAAGACAACATTGGTGGACGAGCTGCTGAAACAATCCGGCGCCTTCCGCGCCAATCAGGCTGTGGCCGAACGTGCCATGGATTCCAATGACCTGGAACGTGAACGCGGGATCACCATTCTTGCCAAAGCGACCAGCGTCGAGTGGAAGGGCAAGCGCATCAATATCGTGGATACCCCCGGCCACGCCGATTTCGGGGCCGAGGTGGAACGCATCCTGTCGATGGTCGATGGCGTCGTTTTGCTGGTCGATGCCGCAGAAGGCCCGATGCCGCAGACAAAATTCGTCACCTCCAAGGCGCTGGCGCTGGGCCTGCGCCCGATTGTGGTGCTCAACAAGGTCGACAAACCCGACGCCGAACCGGATCGCGCGCTGGATGAGGTCTTTGACCTGTTCTCGAACCTCGACGCGGACGAGGACCAGCTTGATTTCCCGCATCTCTACGCCTCGGGCCGCTCTGGCTGGTGCGATGCGGAACTGGACGGCCCGCGCAAGAACCTTGATGCACTGTTCAACCTGATCGTGAACCATGTGCCCGCGCCGCGGCAGGTCAAACATGTCGACGACGATTTCCGCATGTTGTCGGTAACGCTGGGTGCCGACCCCTTTGTCGGTCGCCTGCTGACCGGCCGCATCGAGTCCGGTCGTGTCAAGGTGGGACAGACCGTGCAGGCCCTGTCGCGTATCGGCCAAAAGATCGAACAGTTCCGCGTCACCAAGATTCAGGCTTTTCGCGGTCTGCACCTACAGGACATTGACGAAGCAGAGGCCGGCGACATTGTCAGCCTTGCAGGCATGACCAAGGCCACCGTGGCCGACACGCTTTGCGCGCTGGCGGTCGAAGATCCGCTGGAGGCCCAGCCCATCGACCCGCCGACCATCACCGTCACTTTCGGCATCAACGACAGCCCGCTGGCCGGCCGTGACGGCAAAAAGGTCCAGTCCCGCGTGATCCGCGACCGTCTGTACAAGGAGGCCGAAACCAACGTCGCCATCCGTATCAAGGACACCCCCGGCGGCGAAGCGTTTGAGGTCTCGGGCCGTGGCGAATTGCAAATGGGCGTGTTGATCGAAAACATGCGCCGCGAAGGCTTTGAACTGTCGATCTCGCGCCCGCAGGTGATCCTGCGCGAGGCGGACGGCAAGACGCTGGAACCGGTCGAAGAGGCCACCATCGACGTCGATGACGAATACTCCGGTGCGGTAATCGAAAAACTGACAGGCGTGCGCAAGGGCGAACTGGTGGAAATGCGCCCGGCAGGCGCCGGCAAGACGCGGATCATCGCGCATGTCCCGTCGCGCGGGTTGATCGGCTATCACGGCGAATTCCTGACCGACACCCGCGGCACCGGCGTTCTGAACCGCGTCTTTCACGGCTGGACCCCGCACAAAGGTCCGATTCCGGGCCGTCGCGCCGGTGTCCTGATCTCGATGGAAGACGGTGAGGCCGTGGCCTATGCGCTGTGGAACCTCGAAGACCGCGGCCGGATGATGATCGGGGCCCAGACCAAGGTTTATCAAGGCATGATCATCGGCGAACACAGCCGCGAGAATGACCTTGAGGTGAACCCGCTCAAAGGCAAGAAGCTGACCAACGTGCGCGCCTCTGGCACCGATGACGCGGTGCGTCTGACCACGCCCATCACGCTGTCGCTGGAAGAGGCCATCGCCTATATCAACGACGATGAGCTGGTCGAGGTGACGCCCAACGCGATCCGCCTGCGCAAGCGCCACCTTGACCCGCATGAGCGCAAGCGCGCCACACGGGGTGGGGTCTGACCCACCGCAGCCGCAAAGGGCGCTGACGGCGGTTTGACAGGGTCGGTCGGCCCCATGCTCCCTTCCCCCGGATACGGGGGGAGGACAGGTGGGGGGCCGAGGAGAGGATGTGCCGCATCAGCGGCGCCGCTGGATCACGGCAGCCTTTGTTCTCTGGCCTTGCCGCATGTGCGGCGCCTGAAAACAGAAAAGGCGCGGGGTGGCAGACCCCGCGCCTTTCTTGTTCGATGTACGTGAATTACTTGCAGGCCGCTTTCTTGGCCACGTAGTAGCCCTCTTTCACCATGTGCTTCGACTCTTTGTAGACAGCCGGATAGTGGACTTTGATCATCTGGCCGTTCTTGTATTCCCACTCGGTGTGGGCCGCCATGATCAGGTGCTGTTTGTAGCCGTATTTGGCCGGAACCCAGACCTTGTCATAGCAGGCAACAACTTTGCCTTCCCATGCCATTGCAGGTGCTGCGAAAGCGGCTGCGATAAGTGCGCCGACAAGAACTTTTTTCATGATCTTTCTCCCAAGAAAATTGAAGGTATCCAAACTCTAGCCAAGAAAATCGCCACCGCGCGACAGGAATTCCTGACTTGGCGCGGCAAAATTCCACAAACTCTACTTTTTCCAGCCGGAATCAGGGATTCTGTGGTGGAGGTGCCATAGTTTTGCAACGGTCCAGTCCGATCGGACCGACACGATATTTTCTATATCGGGAACAATTCACGGGATCGAAATTTTTCACCCCTCTGACAAGGGTTTGGCCGGAATGTCGCACGAATCAGTTATCATCCAAAGACCGGGAAAAATTTGTGGCAGGAGATTGCCCAAATGCCATAGCGCCGGGCAAAAAGGTGCCGACGCTCAGTCCGCGTCCACAACGACAGCGTCACCTTGGGCGATTGACCCCGATTGCACGACGGAACAACACCAGCCGCCATGCCCGCGCATGGCCGAATAGCCCCCCGGCCCTAGGATCGCCTCCATGCGGGAACAGGGCGCACATGGCGCCGTGACCTGCAACCGGACAGATCCGATACGCAGGCCAAATTCCCGAAGCGCTGTCAGGTTGATGCCCGAGATCACCAGATTGCGCCGCAGCACATCGGGTGGCACGTCTGGACGGTTCACCAGCGCCGCTACGACCGGCAGGTGCTCCGCCTGAATAACGGTCACCGCGCGTTTCCCGGACCGGCCATGGTCGCCGGTCAGGCCAGCGGCCCCGATCTCTGCGCGCGCGACCGCGACCAGCGGTGCTTTGCGTTCGGGCCGCAGACCAATCCACTCCAGCCGCCCCGGCCCTGCAAAGGTCCGGCGCAGGTCGGCAAGCGATCTCACTCGGAGATCTCGACCACCATCAGTTCACGCTCGGACGCGCCGCGTGCATGGCTCAGGGCCTCCTGATAGGCGTCGGACTGATAACATTCCACCGCCGCCTCGACCGAGGGGAACCGGGCAACCACATTGCGCGGGCGTTCCTTGCCTTCAAGTTGCACAAAGCGCCCGCCACGGGCGATGAAAGTCCCGCCATGAGCAGCAATGGCCGGCCCCGCTAGTTCGGCATATTGGCCGTAAGCTTCGGTGTCGGTCACGGTCACATGGGCAATCCAGAGTGCGGCCATCTCATTTTCCTCCAATTACGGCTTCTGCCGCCTTGATTGCAGCATCGGCGTTGTCGGCGCTGGCACCACCGCCCTGCGCCATGTCGGGACGGCCACCGCCGCCCTTGCCGCCCAATTCGGCCACAGCGGCCTTGACGATATCTACCGCCGACAGCCTGCCTTTCAGGTCATCGGTCACGCCCGCAGCCACCGCCGCCTTGCCGCCCGCATCGGCGATCAGCAGAACCGCGCCTGAGCCGATCCGGCCCTTGTGCTCGTCGATGAGCGGCGGCAGGTCTTTGCCCGTCACCCCGTTCAGCACCTGAGAAACAAGCTTTACACCATTGATTTCACGCACTTCTGCGCCACCACCCTGCCCGGCACCACCGGCCATGGCCAGCTCGCGCCGCAGTTGTGCCACTTCGGATTCGAGCTTTTTTCGGTCGTCCAGCAAGGCCTTGACCCGTGCAGGAACATCCGCCGTGCTCGCCTTCAGCGCACCGGCCACTTCGGCCAGACGGTGATCCTGCTCCGTGAGGTAATCCAAGGCCGCAGCACCTGTCAGCGCCTCGATCCGGCGCACGCCTGCGCTCGACGCGCTGTCGCCCAGCGTGACAAACAAACCGATATCGCCGGTCTGGCTGACATGGGTGCCGCCACACAGTTCGATCGAATAGGTCTGCCCCTCCGCGCCCTTGCCAGAGCCGTTTTGGATGCCCATCGACACCACGCGGACCTCATCGCCGTATTTCTCACCGAACAGCGCTTGCGCGCCGATCTCTCGCGCATCGTCCGGCGTCATGATCCGTGTGCTGACAGCGGCGTTCTGACGGATAAAGGCGTTTACATCGCGCTCCACCGCCTGCAATTCCGCAGCGCTCAACGCCTTGTTGTGGCTGAAATCGAAGCGCAGGCGGTCCGGTGCGTTGAGCGAGCCGCGCTGTGCGACGTGATCGCCGAGCGCCTCGCGCAGCGCCTCGTGCAGCAGGTGCGTGGCCGAGTGGTTGGCGCGGATCGCCGACCGGCGCGCATGATCGACCTCAAGCTGTAGCGCATCGCCTTTGGTCAGCGCGCCCCGGTCCACCGTCACATGATGCGCCGTGATCTTGCCACCCGCCATCTTTTGCGTGTCGGTGACCGTCGCGCCCTCATCTTCGTTTTCCAACCGGCGCAGCCAGCCGGTGTCGCCGACCTGACCGCCGGACTCGCCATAGAACGGCGTCTGGTTCAACACGACCCAACCGCTTTGGCCCGCATCCAGTTTCGAGACCGCCTTGCCGTCCACCACCAGCGCAAGAACCTGGCCCTCGGCGGTTTCGGTGTCGTAGCCAAGGAAATCAGTCGCACCATGGGAATCGGCAATGTCGAACCAGACGGTGGCATCCGCCGCCTCACCCGACCCGCTCCATGCGGCGCGCGCCCGTGCTTTCTGTTCCTGCATGGCAGTATCGAAGCCGTCGACATCCACGGTCCGGTTCTTCTCACGCAAGGCGTCCTGCGTCAGGTCCAGCGGAAACCCAAAGGTGTCATACAGCTTGAAGGCCGCAGCCCCCGGCAGCGGCGCGTCTTCGTCCAGCCCCGCCAATTCGTCGTCCAACAGCTTGAGCCCACGGTCCAGCGTCGCCTTGAACCGGGTCTCTTCCGATCTCAGCGTTTCCTCGATCAGCGCCTGCGCACGGCCCAGTTCGGGATAAGCCTGCCCCATCTGGCGCACCAACGCCGGGACAAGGCGGTACATCATCGGGTCTTGCGCCCCCAACAGGTGCGCGTGGCGCATGGCGCGCCGCATGATCCGACGCAGCACATAGCCGCGACCGTCATTGGACGGCATCACGCCATCGGCGATCAGAAAGGATGTCGACCGCAGGTGGTCGGCAATGACGCGGTGATGCATCTTGCCCGGCCCGTCCGGATCGACGTTGGCCGCATCCGCGCTCGCCTCGATCAGGCTGCGCATCAGGTCGGTGTCATAGTTGTCGTGTTTGCCCTGCAACAGCGCGCCGATCCGCTCCAACCCCATGCCGGTGTCGATCGACTGCATGTCCAGTGCCTTCATCGAGCCGTCCTCAAACTGCTCGTTCTGCATGAAGACGACGTTCCAGATCTCGATGAACCGATCGCCATCTTCATCCGGGCTGCCCGGAGGTCCGCCCCAGATATGATCGCCATGATCGTAGAAGATTTCCGTGCAAGGCCCGCAGGGGCCGGTCGGCCCCATCTGCCAGAAGTTGTCAGAGGTGGCGATGCGGATGATCCGATCCTCGGGCACGCCGACCTTTTTCCAGATCTCGAACGCCTCGTCGTCGGTGTGATAGACCGTGGTCAGCAGACGCTTGGGATCAATGCCGAATTCCTTCGTGATCAATTCCCAGGCGAATGGAATGGCATCCGTCTTGAAATAATCGCCGAAAGAGAAGTTCCCAAGCATCTCAAAAAAGGTGTGGTGGCGCGCAGTATAACCCACGTTGTCGAGGTCATTGTGCTTGCCGCCGGCGCGCACGCATTTCTGCGAGGTGGTGGCGCGGTTGTAATCGCGCTTTTCGACCCCGGTGAAGAGGTTCTTGAACTGCACCATGCCCGAGTTGACAAACATCAGCGTCGGGTCGTTGCGCGGCACCAGCGGGCTGGAGGCCACAACCTCATGCCCCTGCTTCTCAAAATACGTCAGAAAGGTAGAGCGGATGTCGTTCAGGCTTGCCATGTCGGGCCTCTTCGCGGGCGAGTGATCGGCGAAGATGTATCCGCGCCATCCGGCGGTGTCCACCGCCCCTTGACCCGGTGTGGGTCCGTCCGGGACTGTCGGGTGATCAAGAGAAAGGGCGCCCGGTGTGGCGCCCTCTCTGTTCCGATCGAGATAGAGATCAGTCCTCGGTCAGTTCCGGATCGTCTTCGGGCATGTCGAATTCCAGCCCATGCGCCGCGCGGATCTTGTCCTCGATCTCAAGCGCGACGCGTTTGTTTTCACGCAGGTAGGTCTTGACGTTCTCACGCCCCTGCCCGATCCGTTCATCGCCGTAACTGTACCAGGCCCCGGATTTCTCGACCACGCCGGCTTTGACGCCAAGGTCGATCAGCTCGCCCATCTTCGAGATGCCTTCGCCATACATGATGTCGAATTCCACCTGTTTGAACGGCGGAGCGACCTTGTTCTTGACCACCTTGACGCGGGTCTGGTTGCCCACCACCTCATCGCGGTCCTTGATCGCACCGATGCGGCGAATATCCAGACGGACCGAGGAGTAGAACTTCAGCGCGTTGCCGCCGGTGGTCGTTTCGGGAGAGCCGAACATGACGCCGATTTTCATCCGGATCTGGTTGATGAAGATCACCATGCAGTTCGACCGGCTGATCGACCCGGTCAGCTTGCGCATGGCCTGACTCATCAGACGGGCCTGCACGCCGACGTTCGAGTCCCCCATGTCGCCTTCGAGTTCGGATTTCGGCGTCAGCGCCGCGACCGAGTCGACAACCACAAGACTGACCGCGCCGGAGCGCACCAGTGTGTCCACGATTTCAAGGGCTTGCTCACCGGTATCGGGCTGGGAGATCAACAATTCGTCCAGATCGACGCCCAGTTTTTTCGCATATTGCGGGTCGAGTGCATGTTCTGCGTCGACAAAGGCGCAGACGCCGCCTTTCTTCTGCTCTTCCGCCACCACATGCAGGGTCAGCGTTGTCTTGCCCGAGCTTTCCGGGCCGTAAATCTCAATGATCCGCCCTTTGGGCAAACCGCCGATTCCCAGCGCGATATCAAGCCCCAGAGAGCCGGTCGAGGTCGACTCGATATCCTTGATGGCGTTCTCGCCCCCAAGCTTCATGATCGAGCCCTTGCCGAACTGACGTTCGATCTGGGCCAGCGCGCTGTCCAGGGCCTTCTGCTTTTCCGCTTTTTTCTTGGTATCCATGCTCAGAAGATCTGCCGTTGCCATGCGTTTCGATCCTTATTCCATATGCCGTGGAGCGCGGCAATCGCTGCTTTCGTTCACCTCTTGTTCCCAACCCTATGAGACCAAAGAGTGAACATTTCAAGTCAAATCTTTCCTTTCCCACTGTGCTGAGAGAGGGTTAAAGCAAGGTTTACGAAACAGGAACAAATTGAATGCTGGTGTTCTGGAAAGCGCGTCTTGTGATGTTGGCGGTGCCCAAGACGGGCACATCGGCCTATGCGCGCGCGCTGGCGCCGGTGGCTTCGATGGCCGTATCCGAACCGCCGGAACTGAAACATGCGCCCGTTTACCGCTACAATCGTTTTTTTCGGCCAATGTTCGAAAAAGTCGGTGGAGAGATGGACTTGCTGGCGGTCATCCGTGAACCCGTCGATTGGCTGGGGTCTTGGTATCGGTATCGCCAACGCGGGTTTCTCGAAGGCAAACCAACGTCGACACGGGGTGTGACATTCGACATGTTCTGCGACTCTTATGCTCAGGGAGATCGTCCCGCCTATGCAAATGTCGGCAGTCAGGCGAAATTCGTTGAGCCGCGGCCAAATGGCGTGGCGGTGTCACATCTGTTCAAATACGAAAATCAGGCTGGATTGATCGGTTTTCTGGAAGACCGGTTGCAGACCCGGATCGACCTGCCGCGGGAAAATGTATCCCCCAGCCGGGATGTGACCTTGTCCGCCGAGACCGAAGCGAAGCTGCGACGAAAATGCGCGGCGGACTTCGAAATCTGGGAAAGCGCGCGCTGACGCTGCCTGTCGGAGTTCGAGGCGCGACCCGGACGGCACCGCAAGGTCAAGAAACGGCCATCGGCCCGTCAGTTCAACTGGCGATGCACGGTTTCGGTCAGATCCGACAGCGAAAACGGCTTGGGCAGGAACACCGAATTCGGGATTTCCTCGCTTCCTTCGCCAAAGGCATCCTCGGCATAACCGGAAACGAATACCACACGGGTATCCGGCCGCCGCTCCCGCGCCTTGCGCACCCATGTCGGCCCGTCCATTCCGGGCATCACCACATCGGTCACAAAGATATCGACGGCCAGATCCTCATCATCGAGGGTACTCAGCGCATCCTCGGCGGTTTCGGCCTCGATCACGGTGTAGCCCCGCAGCCGCAACGCACGGGCGGCAAACGCGCGGACCGGGGCCTCGTCCTCGACCAGCAGAACGACACCAGAGCCCTGTTCCGGCAGCTTGCGCTCATCCTTCTGGACGGCCACCGGCGCTACCTGTCGTGGCGTTTCATAAGCCGGGAACAACAGGGTAAAACAGGTGCCCTGTCCGACCACGCTGTCGACAAAGATGAAACCGCCGGTCTGCTTGACGATGCCATAGACGGTCGACAACCCCAGCCCGGTGCCTTCGCCGGTCCGTTTGGTGGTAAAGAACGGTTCGAATACCTTTTGCAGCTTGTCCTGCGGGATACCGATGCCCTCATCGGTGACCCGAACGGAGACATAGGTGCCCGGAGCCACAACCGCGCGGTCGCGGGTCATCGGGTCGTTCAGGGTGCGCGACTCGGTCTCGACGACGATTTCGCCGCCATCAGGCATGGCGTCACGCGCATTGACGACAAGGTTCATCATGACCTGTTCCAGCTGGCGACGATCGCCGCGGACCGGTGGCAAGACGGGGTCATGTTTGAGCGTCAAACGCACCTTTTCGCCGACAAGACGATTGAGCAGATGCGCTAGATCGGACAGCGTGTCGCGCAGATCCATGATCTCTGGCTGCATCGTCTGCTTGCGCGAAAATGCCAGAAGCTGCCCAACCAGAGCCGCCGCGCGGTTGGCGTTCTGATTGATCTGCACAAGGTCGCCATAGTCCGGATCGCCCTGATCGTGACGCAGCAGCAGCAGATCGCAATGCCCGGAAATCGCAGTCAGCAAGTTGTTGAAATCATGCGCAACGCCACCGGCAAGCTGACCGATGGCCTGCATTTTCTGGCTTTGGACAAATTGCGCCTCTAGGGTCTTGAGTTCGGTGGCATCGTTCAGAACGGCGATCAGCGCGGTTTCGCCCTCTTCGATCACACGGTTGAGCGTGACCTGAACAAAAACCTCCCGATCCGCGCGGGTCAAGCGCAGAAATTCCGACCGGTGCAAACCACGACCGTCCGCGGCCTCCTGCAACCAGTCCTTGATGGCGCGGCCCAACCCCTCCATGTGTTCGGCCACATGCCCCGGATTGCCTTGACCCAGGTTCAACAATCTTCGCGCCTCGGGATTTGCGCGGACCACTTCCCCGTCCGGCGCAACCTTGAGAAGCGGCACCGGAAGCCCGTCAAAACTGCCCATGATGTCCTGTCGGCCCGCATCTTCGGCGATCGGAGACAGGACAAGTTCCTGCCGCCCGCCACCGATATCGGCGCTGTGGACCAGCACGCTTTGTCCGGCATGGCTGCCTTTGAGGCAATGCACGCCATCGGAACGCAGGGGCAGATCGGCAAAGATATCGTCAAGCCGTTTCACCCGCTGTCCCACCAGTTGGCGCGCCACCGGGTTCATGTAGAGCACCGCGCCGTTGCGCCCCAGAGAAATCACCGCCAGATCGGCCCGCGTCCGCCCCCCTGCACGCTGCGACTCATTCTCCAGCCGCCAGAGCATGAGGTCGGCATGGAACGCCCGGACATAGATGCGATAGCCTTCCGAATGGCTGGTCACATCCTCCACCGCCGCCCCGTCCCGAAGCGCCTTTTGTTGCATCCGGTAAACAATGCCTTCGGAACTGGCGAACACATCCCGCAACATTGCCGAGAGACGGCTTTCGTTCTTGCCGACAAACCGGTCACGCGCGGCCCGGTTGGTGCACAAGACCACCCCGTCACCATCGGTGAGAAAGCAAAACGCCGGCTCCGTCTCGATAAAATCGGCCAATTGCGCGATGCGCCGATGCTGTCGACCGCCGGTGATCCGATCAACCACCAGCCAGACCAGAGCCAGACACCCGAACGCCCCGGTTGCGGCCAGCGCCACCACCTCCACGGTGCGGACCGTGGCGAATTGCGACACAAGGAGGGACAGGCTGGCAAGCACGACTAGCGCCGATGCCCCCAATATGGGTGACATTCCGCCCTGACGCTTGCGCGCAATATCGATTGTCGCCTCCACGCCATCCCCCGAAATCACGAATCGTTGCCTCTGAGTATGCTCACCAAGTCCGTTAAGAGCACGTTAACCGTCCAAGGATTTCTCGTCAAAGTTGTGAGTGCAAGACGGGTTACGATCGCAGAACCGCTACAAAAAACCCGTCGCCGCCGTCGGACGGCAGAAACTGGCGCGCGACCTCCAGACGCCAATCGGGTGAGCGTTCCAGAAAGCGCCGGATCTGGTCGGCGTTTTCCTCTGCCAGCACCGAACATGTGGCGTAGGACAGGCATCCACCCGGCGCAACCAGCCGCGCGGCCCGGTCCAGTATCCCGGCCTGCGTGACGCAAAGATCCGCCAACTGCGGCGCGGTCAGCCGCCACTTGCCTTCGGGCGCGCGGCGCCACGCCCCGCTGCCGGAACAGGGCACGTCGCAGAACACCAGATCATACGCCCCCCGTGGCTCTGAAACGATCCGAACGTTTGCCCCGGCACGCTGGGCACGGGCGGGCAGGTCCGCCATGCGCCGTGGGGCCGCGTCATGGGCATCGACCCGGCCGCCGCCGAGCCGCGCCGCCATCGCCAGCGCCTTGCCGCCACCACCGGCGCAATAGTCCAGAACCGAAGACCCGGAGCCAAGCGGCAGCAGGTCCACCACCGCCTGACTGGCCGCGTCCTGCAATTCCACAGCCCCCGACAGATAGGCATCGCTGCGGGCAATGGCGCGCGCGCCTTCCGTCACCCGCAAGGCGGTCGGTGACAACGGATGAGGCTCTGCCGTGATCCCGTCTTGGGCCAACTGAGCGACGGCTTGATCAACGGTGCCCCGCAGGCTGTTGACCCGCAGGAACACCTCGGCCCGCGCGCGCAGCGCCTGCGCTGTCGCCTCGGTCGCGGCCCCCAGACTGTCGCGAAACCGCGCCGCCAGCCAATCGGGCAGGTCCAACGCCGCGTCTCCGTCGGGCGCGCGTCCTGCATCTCGTTCCGCGTCGCTCAATTCTGCCGGAGCATGCCCCTGCCCGGAAAAGATCGTTTCGGGGTCTTCGCCGCGCTGCCGTATCACCCCCAACATGCGCGACCGGCCGCTTTCGCCCCCGCCCAACACAGCCGCGGACCGCCAGCAGCGCAGCGCGTCAAACACAAGGTCGCGCACCGCCGCCCGGTCTTTGGACCCGGCGTAACGCGACGTCCTGCCCCATGTGGTCAGCACCTTTTCCGCCGGACGGCCAGCGGCAATCTGGTCGATCAATTCGATAGCGGCCTGAACACGGGCGGCAGGGGTCATGGGCGGGTCTCCGGTGCGGCAAGATCTGACCTGCCTAGCCCAGCCCACCCAATTTGACGAGAGCCAACGCTTGGCCCTTGGCGCTGAGCAACGAAAGCGGCTAGGGTCGCCGCGGAGCGAAAAGCCGGGAGAGGGTCGTGGGCATTTCGATAGACTGTCGCGTCGACAGCCAATGCGCTTTCGGCGCGGGGGCACCTGCGGCCTTGCGGGCACAGTTTTTTGGGCGGCCTTGCACCGTGCAAGCACGGGCCGGGCATGTATGTCACCGACGACGTCCGCAAGCCCGGCAACACCTGCGATTGCTACGATGTTCCCGGCATACCACGTGACCACCCCGGCAAAGGCCGCGCGCCCCGCACCGACCAGCCGCAGGCCAACGGGTTCAATGCCATCACAGACTTTGGTACGCAGGGCCTTCTCCAAACCCGCATTGCCAACTGACGGACCAGACACAAAGGATTTCCCATGCACCCGACCTCCAAGCTGAACCGCCTCCTGATCACCGGAGCCGCCGGCGGACTGGGCCATGCCCTGCGCTCGCGCCTCACCCATCTGGCGGACAAGATCCGGCTGTCGGACGTCGCGGACATGGGCGACGCCGCCCCGCATGAGGAAATCGTGCCCTGCGATCTTGGCGACAAGGCCGCGGTCGAGGCATTGGTCGAAGGCTGTGACGGCATTGTGCATTTCGGCGGAAAATCTATCGAAGGCACATGGGAGGTGATCCGCAACGCCAATATCGACGGGGTCTACAACCTGTACGAAGCGGCCCGCAAACACGGCAAGCCGCGCATCGTCTTTGCCTCGTCCAACCACGCCATCGGGTTTTACCGGCAGGATCAGGTTATCGACAATACGGTCTACCCGCAGCCCGACGGGCTATACGGTGTCTCCAAGGTCTTTGGCGAGATGATGGCATCGGCCTATTGGAACAAGTTCGGACAAGAAACGGCGGTGGTGCGGATCGGCTCTTCTTTCGATGAGCCGAAATCGCACCGGATGCTGTCCTCATGGATGTCCTACGGCGATTTTGTCTCATTGATCGAACGGGTTTTCGACGTGCCCCATCTGGGGTGCCCGGTGATCTACGGGGTCTCCGACAATGACAGCGTCTGGTGGGACAATACCAAGGTTGCCTGGCTGGGCTGGCGTCCTCAGGACAACTCCGAGGCCTATCGCGGCAAACTGGACCAATCGGAAGCCAAGTTTCCGGCCGATGCGCCGGATGTGGTCTATCAGGGCGGCGCCTTTACCGCCGATGGCATCCACCAAGAGTGACCCGCCTGAACCAGTTGAATCCTGCAATAAATCAGCAGGTTGAGACCCAGGTCTAATCCCGCCTGTCAACGGCACACAGGCCTGTCCTGCCCCACCGGCGCAGACCGCTCCCCAAGTGTCTGTTCCCCGGAGCCATCCCTCGCTGATGCCGAAAAGAGGCGACTGGCTCCGGCCTGCAAGGGTGCGCAGCACCGCGCATCGCGCGGCTTGCCCTTGCGGGGCGGTGCCGGTTGTCTCAGGCATCATCAGGCGAGGGATGGCTTCGGGGAACAGGCACGGGCGTGTTCGCGGGTGAATCCCGAAGCGTCGAACGCGCCAAGGGCGCGCCCTGCCAACCGGAGCCGAATAAAGGGTTGGTGGGCGGGCGATGGGACCGGCACGGGCCCGAGTCCCGTCCCCAACCCATGCAGCCCGCTCCATCGCCGTCCCTGATCACCCGATCCGGTAGTTCGGCGATTCCCGCGTGATTTCCACGTCGTGGACGTGGCTTTCCTTCAATCCCGCGCCGGTGATCCGCACAAAATTGCAATTGCGGCGCATCTCTTCGACCGTGGCGCAGCCAGTGTAGCCCATCGCCGCCCGCAGGCCGCCCACCAGCTGGTGGATCACCGTGCCCGCCGGACCTTTGTAGGGCACCTGCCCCTCGATCCCTTCGGGCACCAGTTTGTCACTGGCGGCATCCTTCTGGAAATACCGGTCGGCCGATCCGCGCGCCATGGCCCCCAGCGACCCCATCCCGCGATAGGCCTTGTAGCTGCGGCCCTGATACAGGATCACCTCACCCGGACTTTCATCGGTGCCCGCGATCATGCTGCCAACCATGGCACAGCTAGCCCCCGCGGCAATGGCCTTGGCGAAGTCGCCCGAAAACTTGATGCCGCCGTCGGCGATCACCGGCACGTCGCCCGCCGCGCGCGCGCAATCCATGATCGCAGTCAGTTGCGGCACGCCGACCCCCGCGACCATCCGCGTGGTGCAGATCGACCCCGGACCAATCCCCACCTTGATCGCGTCGGCCCCCGCGCCGATCAGCGCCTTGGCCGCCTCGGCGGTGGCGACGTTGCCCGCAATCACCTGCACCTGATTTGACAACAGTTTGGCACGTTCGACAGCTTCCAGCACGCCCGCCGAATGGCCATGCGCCGTGTCCACCACGATGATGTCCACCTGCGCATCCACCAGCGCCTGAGACCGTTCGTACCCGCTGTCACCGACGCCGGTTGCCGCCGCCACCCGCAGCCGCCCCAGCCCGTCCTTGCAGGCCGTCGGGTTCAGCACCGCCTGTTCGGTGTCTTTCAGGGTCAGCAACCCGGTCAGCTTGCCCGTCGCATCCGTCACCAACAGCTTTTCGATGCGCCGCGCCTTCATCAGGTTGATGGCTTCCTGTCGGTCAGCGGGTTCGGTCAGAATGGCAAGGTTGTCGCGGGTCATCATTGCCTGAACAGTGGTCGCGTCATTTTCGGCAAAGCGCATGTCGCGATTGGTGACGATGCCCACAACTCGGTGATTTTCGTCGATCACCGGAAAGCCGGTAAAGCCGTACCGTTCTGTCAGCATTCGCGCGTCGCCCAACGTCTGGTTGGGGCGCAGGGTCACCGGGTTGTAGACGATGCCGCTTTCAAAGCGTTTGACCCGGCGCACTTCGCGGGCCTGTACCTCGATGCCAAGGTTTTTGTGGATCACCCCCATGCCGCCCGCCTGTGCCATGGTGATGGCCATGCGGCTTTCGGTGACCGTGTCCATTGCGGAACTCAGCAGCGGGATATTGAGGGCGATGGATTTGGTGACCTGCGTGCGCGTGTCAGCGGTGGACGGCAACACGCTTGAGGCCGCGGGAACAAGCAGAACGTCATCGAAGGTCAGAGCCTCGCGAATCTCCATGGGGGCACTCCTTGGGAGGGATCGGTTGGCGCGTCCCTATCGCATGGGCGACGGGGAAAGGAAAGCCCGCGCGGCGCACCACGTTACCTCACGTCCGTTTCAGGGCCCTCGCCACGCCAGCGGTCCTCCATGATCAGACTGTCCAGTGCCAGCCGCCGACGCCATCCGCGCGCCTGCAATTCCGGCTGGCCAAAGGCCTCTTCGATGTGTCCGACACATAGATAGGCCACCACTTCGACCGTTTCCGGCAGATCCAGAAGGCCGCGCATATCCTCTTGTCGAAAGATGCTGACCCAGCCAACGCCCAGCCCCTCGGCCCGCGCCGCCAGCCAGAGGTTCTGCACCGCGCAAACCGTTGAATACAGGTCCATGTCCCGGTTGTGGGTGCGCCCCAGAACCACCTTTCCGCCGCGCGCGCGGTCGCAGGTGACAGCGATGTTCAGCGGGGCTTTCAGGATGCCCTCCAGCTTCAACGCGGCGTATTGGGCGCGCTTTTCGCCCTGAAACATCGCCTGCGCCTCGGCATTGGCCGCCTCAAAGGCCCGGTGCACCGCCTGTCGCCGCGCGGCATCGCGGATCAGGATGAAATTCCACGGCTGCATGAACCCGACAGAGGGCGCGGCATGGGCGGCCTCCAGCACCCGGCGCAACATGTCGGGGGCCACCGGGTCGGGCAGGAATTCATTGCGCACGTCCCGGCGCGCATTGATGACATCATACAGCGCCCGACGCTCGGTCGGGGTGAACTGGCGCGCCCTTTCGGGCGCGATGGCGGGTTGGGTCATGGATGGCCTCGCAAGTGACAGCGATCAGACGCGGTCCAGGCGTCGATCCATGTCGTCAGGCCGGTCTTCTGGCTTGGGATCTGCCGAAACGCACACCTTCCCGGAGAACCCCAGTGGCACAAGTCCGTTTCGTCCCCGTTACAGCGGCGGGCCCGCGCTGGAGTTTCACCAGCTTCCCGATTCTCCCCGTGGCGGGGCACCTGACAGCGGGCAGAGTGCGTTGGAAACCGTGCCTCGACAACCCACGATCCGCAGGTCCAAACGCAAAACAGGCGCCCGCAAGCGCCTGTTCCTGTTTCAAAGCCGCAAAAGGTCAGTCTTTCTTCTCATCCATCGCCTTGATCGCATCCCCGATTGCCTCAACCGACCAGGCGAAATCAACATCCAGCGCCGTGTCGAACACCCAGAAGTCACGCGGCACATAGAAATTGGCCGCGTAGTTCGACCCGCGTCCACCCCAGGCCGCAAGGCCGTGGCAGGTCATGCAGTTGGTCTGGATACCCATGTCGGTGGTCGTGGTTGTCCACGCGCCCTTGCCGTCCGGCGTCTGCACCGTCTCCATGATCGAGATGACCGGCGTGCCGAACCCCGCCTCCAGATAGGGATTGAAGGCGGTGACCAGCGCGCCGACGTTTTTGCCACCCACCAGCGGCTGCGCGGGCACCAGCATCGAATAGGCCGGGGCCATGGCGTAATGCGCCGCCTGGGTGGTCAGCGTATCGGGACGCGCCGCGGCGATGGCTGCGCTGGAGGGGGTGTTGGGATGCGCGGCATCCGCCTCCCACCAGAAGGTCTGCCATGTCCATTGCGTCGTCTCGCGTGAGGTGACGTGCATCGCCACCAGCAGCGCAATCGCCGGGCCATCGCCGCCAATCTCTTGCGTCTCGCCCGTCGCGTTGTTGACAAAGGTCGCACCCGCGTTCTTCAGATCAACGGCAATGAAGTCATCGACCGAATAGATATTGCCCTCACCCGGACTTTTGCAGTTCACGTCCACGCCGGTCGAGGTGGTTGGCCCCTTCAGATCCATGTCGACGTAAACGCATTGCTGCCAGAGCGTCTCGGGGTAGCCGCCCTTTTTCATGTCGGGGGTCCAGTTGGCGAGGTCGGGAATGCCCGGCCATGCGGGAAAGGCGTAGAGCTTGCGCGTTCTGCCGTCGGCATCGGTCCAATCGGTCAGCCGGTCGTTGGTGATCAGCTTGTAGACCGGTTTGACGTTCACGGAATCGTCGGGGAACTGCACCCTGTCGCCATCCGCCAGCAGCCGGTCCAGAACCTCGGGTTTGCCGGTGCCGGTTTCCAGCAGATACGCCGCCGACGGCGGGCTGTAGGCCACGTTCTCCAGTACATCGGTGTTCACAAGAATTCCGGCGGCATTGGTCGTCGGTTCGGTGCCGTCCTTCTTTTCAGAGGCGGCGTTGGCCAAAAAGCCATCCACCAGCCCGTGCCGGAACATCTGAGAGGATTCGCCCAGCTGGAACTTGTCCTGCGGGTCCTTGCCGGTAAAGACCGCGATGATATTCGCCTTGGTCAGCCATGTCTGATAGGTCACGCGGGCAAGCGCGCCCTCGCCGTCGACCGGCTTGGTCAATCCCGCCCAGATGCCCCAGGCATGGGCGTGAATCGCTGCCTCATTCTGCGGATCGGCGTAGATCCAGGAATTGATCTCATCCTCGGCGGTGGGGAACACGACCCCCGGTGCCGGGTCTGCCGGCATGTTCACGCCATAGTCCTGAGCCGCTGCCGCCAGTGGCAGCATGGCCAGTAACCCCGCTTTAACCCCGAAATCACGCATCCCTGTCTCCTCTTCTCAATCCATGGCAGGCTTCAAGTGACGCAAGGTTAACTAACGTAAGGGCGAAAACAAAGTCCATCAATCAACTTTTACGGTAATAACCTGCTTGACATGGCGCCGCATTTGGCGCTGCGATGTCCGCCGGACAGGCTGTGCCCAGCCTTGGAGATTGCGCAATGCGCCACGGGCCGACAGCGGCCGCCGGAACCTGCCTTTTACCGGGATCTGCACCTTTGCCCACGCGCCCTTCCAACCGGACTGAACCACGCTGAACGCCGATGCCGCCATCCTTGGCGTGCCTTTCGATGCGGGCCCCCAAGAGCGCGCCGGTCTATGTCACCATCGACATCGACGCCTTCTGTCCTTTGCGCGCGCCGGGAACAGGCACGCCCAGCCACGGCGGATTTCCGCACGACGAGGTCCTAGAGCTTCTGCAATTCGTCACCCGGACGCCCCCCGTTGTCGGCATCGACCTTGTCGAGGTCGCGCCCGACTATGCCGCGACAGGCAGCACGTCGATCCTTGCGGCGCAGCTTTTGGTGAACATGCCGGGCTTTGTTTGTCACGACGGATTGCCTCGTCCCTAGACGGCTGCCCTCTGTTTCGGCACAACGTCGCATGATCGCTCCGACAGACCCGCATCATCGGCGGAGCGGCGCGGACCGCGATGCAGACCCCTTGCCGTTACCGCCCTGTCACGATTGTGTGGTCAGAGGCCTCACGTTACTCAGAACTGGACCCCGCCCATGACCGCCCCCCTTGCCGGATATGTCATCCTCGACCTGACGCATGTGCTGGCCGGGCCGTTCTGCACCATGTCCCTGTCCGACATGGGCGCGCAGATCATCAAGGTCGAGGCCCCCCGGACCGGCGACGACACCCGGACCTTTCCGCCCTTCAAGGACGGCAAGTCCGCCTATTTCGCGGCGCTCAATCACGGCAAGAAAAGCATCGCGCTGAACCTCAAGGGCGATGAGGATCGGGCGATTTTTGAACGTCTGTTGGGCCGGGCGGATGTGATTGTCGAAAACTTCCGCCCCGGCGTGATGGAGCGGTTGGGCTATGGCTGGCAGGATCTGCACGCCGCCTTTCCGCGGCTGGTCTACGGGGCCGTGTCGGGCTTTGGCCACACGGGACCGGATTCGAAACGCCCCGCCTATGACATGGTGGTGCAGGCGCGCGGCGGCGTGATGTCGATCACCGGCGAAAAGAACCGCGAGCCGGTGCGCGTCGGCGCGTCGATCGGCGATATCGTGGCGGGCATGTTCCTCAGCCAGGGCATCCTTGCCGCCCTGCTGGACCGTGACCGCAGCGGAGTCGGTCGCAAGATCGATGTGTCGATGCTGGACAGCCAGTTGGCGATCCTTGAACACGCCGTCGCCCTGACCACCGTCACCGGCAAGGCGCCAGGACCGTCCGGCGCGCGTCACCCGTCGGTCACCCCGTTCGAGACGTTCCACGCCAGCGACGGGCTGTTTGTGATCGCCGCAGGCAACGACCGGCTGTTTGAAAAGCTGTGCATCGCGCTCAACCTGCCGATCTCGGACGATCCGCGTTTTGCCACCAACCCGGCGCGCTGCGAACACGCGCGCCTGCTGAAACGGTTGATCGAGGCGGTGACGCTGGACAACACCCGCGCCTACTGGATCTCGCGGCTGACCGCCGCCGGCATCCCGACCGGGCCTATTCAGGACGTGGCGCAAGTGTTGAAAGACCCGCAGATCATCGCGCGCAACATGGTGGTGGACGTGCTGGATAAGAATGGTCGCCAAGCCTACAAGGCCGCCGGAAACCCGATCAAGATGAGCGATGCGCCCGACCCGACGACACGCGGCCCGGCCCCCGATCTGGATGGCAACCGGGGGGAAATCCTGCGCTGGCTGGAGCAAGGCTAGACCGCGGCCCGCGCCATGCCGTTTTCGACCGGTATTCTGACGCCGCACCGCCTTTCCATCCCCGCGACAGACGCTATGGTCCCGGCCAGCACCCGACAGAGGCAGAAACATGGCGCAAGACCCCCTCGTGATCTTCACCCCATCCGGCAAGCGTGGCCGCTTTCCCGCTGGAACCCCCGTCCTGACCGCCGCCCGCCAGTTGGGCGTCGATCTCGATTCAGTCTGTGGCGGGCGGGGCATCTGCTCAAAATGCCAGATCACCCCGTCTTATGGCGATTTCCCCAAACACGGCGTTCATGTGGAACAGAACGCGCTGTCGGACTGGAACAAGGTCGAGGCCCGCTATGACGAGAAACGCGGGCTGAAAGCGGGCCGCCGTCTGGGATGTCAGGCCACCGTGCAGGGCGACGTGGTGATCGACGTGCCGCCCGAAAGTCAGGTCCACCGTCAGGTCGTACGCAAGGCCGCCACGGCCCGCGTGATCGAGATGGACCCGGCCACGCGGCTTTACTATGTCGAGGTTCAGGAACCCGACATGCACGAACCGACCGGTGATCTGGAACGCGTCGCCCGCGCACTGGCATCGCAGTGGGATATCCCAGAGATATCCACAGAGTTTTCCACACTCGCCAAATTGCAACCTATTCTGCGGAAAGGTGGTTGGAAAATCACCGTGGCCTTGCACAAAGACGATCACGACGCCGTGCCGCGCCTCGTCGCGGCATGGCCCGGCCTGCATGAGGGCGGGATTTTCGGCCTTGCCATCGACCTCGGCTCGACCACCATCGCCGCGCATCTGACCGATCTGGAAACCGGCGAGGTCAAGGCCTCGTCCGGGATCATGAACCCGCAGATCCGCTTTGGCGAAGACCTGATGAGCCGCGTGTCCTACGCGATGATGAACCCCGGCGGCGACGTCGAGATGACCCGCGCGGTGCGCGAGGCGCTGGACACATTGGCGCGCGAAATCGCCGCCGAAGCCGGGATTGACCCCAGCCTGATCCTTGAGACCGTCTTTGTCTGCAACCCGGTGATGCACCACCTGCTGCTGGGCATCGACCCGGTGGAACTGGGACAAGCGCCCTTTGCGCTGGCCACATCGAACGCGATGACGCTGACCGCCCGCGATCTGGAACTGATGAGCCTGCCCGCCTCCGCGCAAATCTATATCCTGCCCTGCATCGCGGGCCATGTGGGGGCCGACGCCGCCGCCGTGGCATTGTCCGAGGAACCGGGAAAATCCAAGGACTTGGCGCTCATTGTTGATGTCGGGACCAATGCCGAGATCCTGCTGGGCGATACCACCCGCGTGCTGGCCTGTTCCTCGCCGACCGGCCCCGCCTTTGAGGGCGCGCAGATCAGTTCCGGCCAGCGCGCCGCCCCCGGCGCGATTGAGGCGATCCGCATAGATCCGGTGACAAAAGAACCGCGTTTCCGCGTGATCGGGTGCGAAAAGTGGTCGGACGAAGAGGGCTTTGCCGAGGAAACCGCCGCGTCGGGCATCACCGGCATTTGCGGCTCCGGCATCATCGAGGCGGTGGCGGAACTGCGCACCGCTGGCCTGATGGACCCCTCCGGCCTGATCGGCGGTCCCGACAAGACCGGCACGGATCGTTGTTTCCCCGAGGGGCGCACCTATTCCTATCTGGTTTACGATGCCAGTGAAGAAGGCGGGCCACGGATTACTGTCACCCAAGGCGATATTCGCGCCATCCAACTGGCAAAATCCGCACTGTATGCCGGTGCCCGCCTGTTGATGGACACGCGTGGCGTCGACAAGGTGGACCGCGTTGTGCTGGCGGGTGCATTCGGGGCGCATATCTCACCGCTGCACGCCATGGTGCTGGGCATGATCCCCGATGTACCGCTGGACAAGGTCACCAGTGCGGGCAACGCCGCAGGCACCGGGGCGCGGATCGCGCTGTGCAACCTTGCAGCCCGGCGCGAGATTGAGCGCGTGGTGCGCGAGATCACCAAGGTCGAAACCGCCATCGAGCCGCGGTTTCAGGAACATTTCGTCGCCGCCAACGCGATCCCGCACGCGACGGACCCGTTTCCGGAGTTGAAAAAACTCGTCAACCTGCCGCAGGTCAGTTTCAACACCGGCGGCGACGACCGAGGCGGACGGCGGCGGCGCAAACGCGTCTGACCCGCCTGCGCCGGGCTGCCTAAAGCAGCCCGCGCGCCGCCAGATTGCGCATCAGCGCACTGGTGCCAAATGTCCACGGCGGGCATTCGGTCGACAGCCTTACGGTATTGGCCAGTCTGCCCAAGGCGGGTTCCGAAATTTCGACCACATCGCCCAGTTTATGGGTAAACCCCTCACCCGGTACATCGCGGTCCTCGGTCGGGGCAAACAGCGTGCCCAGCATCAGGAAAAACCCGTCAGGGTACTGGTGATGCGCGCCACAGGTCTGCGCCACCAGATCCTCCGGGTCGCGGCTGATCTGGGACATGCTGCTGCGCCCGTTCAGAACGTAGCCATCGGTGCCCGTCACGGTCAGCGTCAGTTCCGCGTTGCGCACATCTTCCAGCCCATAGCTGTCGTCGAACAGCCGCAGCATCGGCCCGACCGCGCAAGACGCGTTGTTGTCCTTCGCCTTCCCCAGCAGCAGCGCCGAGCGCCCCTCGACGTCACGCAGGTTCACGTCGTTGCCCAGCGTCGCACCCTTGATCCGCCCGCCGCTGTCACAGGCCAGCACGATCTCCGGCTCCGGGTTGTTCCATGTGGAAATCGGATGCAGCCCGACACTGGCGCCAAAGCCCACCGCCGCCATCGGCTGCGCCTTGGAGAACACCTCGGCATAGGGACCGATGCCCACCTCAAGATACTGCGACCAGACGCCATCGGCGATCAGAACCTCCTTGAGTTTCAGCGCCTTGTCGGACCCCGGCTGCACGTCGCGCAGGCTGTCGCCCAGAATGGCGGTACAGCGTTCACGGATCGCCAGCGCGCGCGCCGGATCGCCCTTGGCCTGCTCCTCGATCACCCGTTCCAGCATGGAGGACACAAAGGTCACGCCGCAGGCCTTGACCGGTTGCAGGTCGCACGGGGCCAGCAGATACACACCATTGGGTGCTTCGGTTGACGCCTCGGCCAGCGCCTCCAGCGGTCCGAGGTTTTCGCCCGGTGCCGCAGCGGCGAAACTGGCCGCATCGTCGCGGTCCAGCAACGCCTGCATGGTCGGCACCTCTGGGCAGGTGATATCCACGGCCTCGGCCCCTCGCCGGACAATCAGCGCTGGACCGTTGCGATCAGGCCGCCAGGCGCGGCCGACAAAAATGCCCGTCGCGGGCAAAGCGAGCGTCATGATTAGGTTCCTCCCGAGGTGTTTTCTGATTTTCCCAGAGGTCTAGAGCATATCCCCGGCGGGCGGAACAGGCTCGGAGAGTTCTTGACGACGCGCCGAGGCTAAGCTACCGATGCGCCTCGCGGCGGGTATGATGTAATGGTAGCCTGTCAGCTTCCCAAGCTGAACGCGCGGGTTCGATTCCCGCTACCCGCTCCAACTCTCCCAATTCAGATGGCAGCGTCAGACGACGGCGCGAAGACGCGCTTTTAGTTGGGCGATGTCCGCCTTCAGGTCCGCCGAAACCGGCCCTTCGCGCGGCGCGTCCAGAAGCGTCGTCAACAGCGCGGGATCGGGTCTGCCCTTGCGATGCCACATCAGCCCGCGCAATACGGCCCGTGCCGCCTCTGGCAAGTTGTCCGGAATCTCGACCCCCGCAATCTCGCCCCAGACGGCGGTCCAGCAGCGGGCCACGCTCCACGGGTTGTAACCGCCGCCGCCCGCGACAATCATGCGGGGCGCAAGTGGACGCAGGGCGCGCACTGTGGCCACATGGCACCGGTTCGACAGGGACAGGCGGGCCAGCGGGTCTTCCAGCAGCGCATCCGCGCCGCATTGCAGATAGATTGCATCGGGTCGGAAATCGGCAACGGCGGGCAGGATCACCTCCTCCAGCACGAGCGCGAATTCCGTGTCGTTGAAGCCGCGCGCAACCGGCAGATTGAAGGCCGCACCGCCGCCCGTATCCTGCAAGGCCCCGGTGAAAGGCCAGCGCCGCGCCTCATGGACAGAGACTGTCCGGACATCCTCGCGCCCCGCAAACGCGGCCTCGACCCCGTCACAGTGATGCGCATCAATGTCGACATAGGCGACGCGAGACAGCCCCATCTGCAACAGACGCTCAATCGTCAAGACCGGCTCATTGAGATAGCAAAACCCGGCGGCACGGTCCGGCATGCCATGATGCTGGCCACCGCCGGGGTTGTGAACCACGCCGCCCCCGGCCACCAGTTCGGCGGCCAGCAACCCGCCGCCCACAGCCGTTGCCGGGCGGCGGTACATCTCGGCAAAGACCGGGTTGGACAGCGTGCCCAGCCCGTGCCGCGCGCGCACGGCATCGCTGACGGATTGCGCCGCTTCGGCGGCCTGCAAGGCTGCCACGTAGCCGGATGTGTGAAACCGCGTCAGCGCGGCAGATTTGGCGCGCGGCGAGGTGCGATACCGCGCGACAGGCAACCAGTCCAGCGCGCGGGCAAGGTCGATCACCGCCGGCACCCGCTGGATCGAAAGAGGATGCCGCGCCCCGTAGACAGAGCCGCGATAGATGGGAGAGCCGATAAAGCGCGCGTCAGCCATGACCGAGAGCTAGAGCCTTTGGACAGCAAAGGAAATCCCCGGCGCATTGCACAGCGCGACAAGCGGGAATATCACTCACACATGCATGATTTCCCCACCTTCCGCCTTATCTGGCAGACCGCCGCGATGATCGCCTTTGGCGCGCTTGGCGGCTTTGTCGCGACCTTGGCGCATGTGCCGATGCCATGGATGCTGGGCGGGCTGCTGTCCTCTGCGCTGGTGATCCTGATCTGGGCGCCGCCGTTCCTGAAGGACTACGATTTCCCGCTGCCGTTCCGGACCGGATTCGTGGCGCTGATCGGGGTGATGATCGGCACCCAAGTGACGGCGGACCTGTTGGCGATGGCCGGGCAACTGCCCTGGACAATGGGCGGGCTGGTGGTCTTTGTGATCTGCGCGCACCTTGGCAACACCTTCATTTTCCGCCGTCTGGGGGGCTATGACCGGGCCACGGCCTTTTATTCGGGGACGCCCGGCGGGCTGATGGAAAGCATCGTCATGGGCGAAGGCGCGGGGGCCGACATCCGCATTCTGACCGCGCAACAGTTCCTGCGGATCATCGTGGTGATCACCCTGTTGCCGCTCTGTCTGTCGTTGTGGATGGGCACCCCGGTGGGGAGCGCCGCAGGGTTGCCGGCGGCATCGGGACACGCGCCGGTGGCGCCGCAGGCACTGGTGCTGATCGGCCTTGCGGCCGGTCTGGGCCTGTGGCTGGCGCGCCTGATCCGGCTGCCTGCGGCCCAGTTGAGCGGACCGATGATTCTGGCGGCGCTGGCCACCACAACCGGCGTGCTGGACCTGCACCTGCCGATCTGGCTGATCGCCGCCGCGCAACTTGTGATCGGCGTCAGCCTTGGTATGCGATTCAAGGGCACCAACCTTGCGCTGCTTCGCCGCTGCGCGTGGCTGGCGCTGGTGTCGGTGGTCTTTATGCTGGTTCTGGGCGGTGTGCTGTCGGCGATCCTCTGGCAGATCACCGGCATCGAATGGCTGCACCTGCTGATCAGCTTTTCACCGGGCGGCGTGGCGGAAATGTCGGTGGTGGCGCTGAGCCTTGCGGCCAACCCGGCGCTGGTCGGCCTGCATCACGTTGCGCGTATTCTGATGACAGTGGTGGAACTGAGCGTGATGGCGCGCCTGCTGGGATTGCGCTAGGGCGCGCTCAGGCCTCTTCGGCCTTTTCCGCCAGTTCCAGCCACTCTTCCTCCGCCCCGGCCAGCGCGGTCTGCCGCTCGACCAAGGCATCGGTCGCCTTCCGGAATTTCAAAGGGGCCTTGGTGAACAGATCCGGCTCGGCAAGGAACTGCTCCAGCTTGGCAATCTCAGCGGTCAACCGGTCAATCACCTCTGGCAGTTCTTCCAAGCGATGGCGCTCGGTAAAACTGAGCAGCGGCTTTGGCTCGGGCTTTGTGGCCGGGGCGGCGCTGTCCTGTTTCGGGGCTTGCCTTGCCTTCTTCTCTGGCGCGGCATCCGCGCGCTTTTGTGCCTGATAGTCGGACCAGCCACCAGCATAGACAGTGGCGCGGCCCCTGCCCTCCATCGCCACGGTGGTGGTGGCGACCCGATCGAGAAAATCACGGTCGTGGCTGATCAACATGACCGTGCCGTCATAGTCGTCCAGCAGTTCCTGCAACAGGTCCAGCGTTTCAACATCCAGATCGTTGGTCGGTTCGTCCAGGACCAGCAGATTCGATTCCCGCGCCAGCAGTTTCGCCAGCAGCAGACGCGCCTTTTCACCACCGGACAAGGACCGGACCGGCGCGCGGGCCTGACGTTCGTCAAAGAGGAAATCCTTGAGGTAGCCGACAACGTGACGCGGCGCACCCCGCACCATGACCTGATCCGAAGACCCGGACACCCGCATCCCACGATCCTGCGTGAGACTGTCCCAAAGAGAGGCATCGGGGTCCAACTGCGCACGGCTCTGGTCAAAAATCGCGGGTACAAGGTTGGTGCCCAGCTTGACGGACCCCTCGTCGGGCGCAAGCTCTCCGGTGAGGATCTTGATCAGGGTCGTCTTGCCCACACCGTTCGGCCCGACAAAGGCAACACGGTCACCGCGCTGGATGGTGATATCAAAGCCGCGCACGATGGTGGTGTCACCAAATGCATGGGTTATGCCCTTGGCCTCTATCACTTTCTTGCCCGACTTTGGACCGGCGGTCAGTTCCAGCGCCGCAGACCCTTGCCTGCGAATCTGTGAGGACCGTTCCTTGCGCAAATCCTGCAAGGCGCGCAAACGTCCCTGATTGCGGGTGCGCCGGGCGCTGATGCCTTCGACGGCCCAGCGGCCCTCGGCTTTGATCTTGCGATCAAGCTTGTGACGCTGGGTGTCTTCTTCATCCCATGCCTTGTCACGCCACGCCTCGAAGGCAGAAAACCCCTGTTCCTGACGACGCACCACGCCCCGGTCGATCCACAGCGTCGCGCGGGTAAGTTCGCTCAGGAACCGCCGGTCGTGTGAGATCAGGACAAAACCCTTGCGGGTGGACTTCAACTCGTCCTCCAGCCAGGAAATCGCCTCGATATCCAGGTGGTTGGTCGGTTCGTCCAACAGCATCAGATCGGGTGCTTCGGCCATCAGCTTGGCCAGCGCGGCGCGTCGCCGCTCACCGCCCGAGGCGGTGGCGACAGGACGCTCGGGGTCAAACTTCAACCCTTCGGAGGCGCGTTCGACACGGTACATTTCCGAGGCCGCAAGCTCAGAGGCGGCGAAGTCCCCCAACGTCTCGAACCCGGACAAATCCGGGTCTTGCTCCATGTAACCCACCGACGATCCGGTCGGCACCACGCGGTCCCCCCGGTCCGCTTCGACCAGCCCCGCCATGACCTTCATCAGGGTGGATTTGCCGGACCCGTTGCGCCCGACCAGCGCGACGCGGTCGCCCTGATGGACGGTGAGCGACAGGTTGTCGAAAACAGGATCGCCGCCAAAGGTGAGCGATATGTCGGTGAGCTGAAGAAGAGGAGGTGTTGCCATGCAGGCCAGCTAGGCAAGCGCGGGCGCGCCGTCAAGCCGCCATGCGACACCGCCCCGGTCTCAGCCCACCACCGCGCGCAACAGTTTTTTCCGGGCGGGCGGAATGGCGGCGATTTCGACCCCGGTGAAGACGTGAAGTGTATTCATCTGCGAATCCACCACCGCGTGGTCGCTCACCCAGCCGCCCATCATCAGGTAGGTGCGCAATAGCGGCGGCATCCGCAGCATGGCTTTCTTGGCATCCGGCTTGCGTCGCAGACGCTGGGCAAAGCGAAAGACATCCGGCGCCTTGACGCGCGGCAGCCAGCGGCGCGGGGCAAGGTGACGCGCCTTGAGCATGGCAAAGGCATCGTAATAGGTGCGCGCGTCGGTGCCTGAAAAGCTGGCGCAGCCGAACAACAATTCGACCCCCCTGTCGTCGACATAAGACGTCATCGCCCCCCAAGCGACCCGCAGAACGTCAGGGTCATGCAGATCGGGATCTATGCAAAAGCGGCCCATCTCAACCATCGGCCCCGCAAAGGATTCGAGCGCGGAAAGCTCATAATACTGCGCCGAATAGCTGCGCCCGATCTCTCCGCCGCTGGCCAGTTGCAGGAACCGAAAACAGCACACCAAAGCGCCGGTGCGGTTCTCCTCGACAAGCACATGATCACAGAGTGCGTCAAAATCATCCGCATCCAGCCCGCCTCCGTGAAAGGCGCGGCCACGCAGGGTCTGGGCCGCGATGACATCGGCCTCACTGTCGGCAAAGCGCGCGCGATACCGGCCACGTTTCAACTGGATCATCTCGCCCGCTCCTGCCCGGCGCGCGACTCGCACGTCCGTGTGTCAGACGAGATGCCAAAACCGCGTGACAATCAAATGACAGTTGTACGGCAGGAAAAAGCCGAGGCGATCACTCGCCGAACAGACCCGCCGCCGAGATGCCGCCAACATTGCCGAACAGCTTGCGGATAAAGTTGATGTCGCCATCGGATGTCTGGGTCACACGGCGGTTGAGCGTCACGACGCGGCCATCCTCCAGACCGTAGGTGGCGATATTCTTGACCACGTCCGCCTCATCAAAGGTGATGGCGACGATGGTCCGCTCGACGACCTTCGGCTTTTGGTAGGCAAAGTGGCGCACTTCGGTCTCTATATAGTAGTAGCCCGACCCGCTCAGCACGCCCGCGGCGTTGGGCACCCCGATCAGGTCCTCAACAGAGGCCTTGGTGTCGATACCGGGAACGATCTGCTGCAAGTCTTCCTCAGAGGGAAGATAACCGTGGGTGCGGTACTGCGCGGCGCACGCCGACAGCGTCACCAGCATCACTGCCGCGACGAAAACCTTCACCTTGCCTGCAAATCCGTTCATGTCACGCCCCTCTTGTCACGGGCCCTTCTGCCACCTATCCCGCTTACATAAGGAATGCCCGCCATTCAAGCACAGGAAAAGCTGTCACAATGACCACCGATCCCTCCGAAGGCCGCTCGACCGCCGCGCGGCTGCGCGTCGCCAGCCTCCGTCAGACCGGATCGACGCCCGTGAACATGGAGCCCGGCGCAGCCGCGCGCGCGCGCTACGCCGCCGAACTGGGTGCAGAGGCGCTGCGCAAGCTGCGATTCCAAGGCAAACTGACCCCGATGGGCAAATCCGGCTGGCGGCTGGACGCGAAACTGGGCGCAACGGCGGTTCAGGCCTGCATCGTCACGCTGGACCCGGTGACCACGCGGATCGACACGACCGTCGTGCGCGAATTCTTGCCACCCGAGCGGATGGACGCCCCCGAGGCCGGGTCGGAAACCGAAATCCCCGACGACGACAGCGTCGAGGTGCTGGGCGACGAGATCGACATCGAGTCCATCATGCTGGAGGCGCTGTCGCTGGCTCTGCCCACCTACCCGCGCAAAGACGGCGTTTCATTGGGAGAGGCGCAATTTGCCGCCGATGGCGTGGTGCCGGTAACCGACGAAGAGACCAAGCCATTTGCCGGACTAGCCGGCTTGCGCGAAAAAATGCAGGACAACGACAAAGAGGGCTGAGATTCCGCTTGCCAATTCGGCGCTACCGCGTATTTTCGCGCGCTCATGAGTACGTCAGGCGCATGTCGCCGCGAGCCGATCACGGCTGCGCGGCATGGCCCCATCCGAAACACCACGGGCGGCCCCGCCCCCCGGCGACAAAAAAGGTTGAGACATGGCTGTCCAACAGAACAAAGTTTCCAAGTCGCGCCGCAACAACCGTCGCGCGCATGACGCCCTTTCCGGCGCCAACCCGAATGAATGCGACAACTGCGGCGAGCTGAAACGCCCGCATCACGTCTGCCCGTCCTGCGGCCACTACGCCGAGCGCGAAGTTGTTGCGATGACCGACGACATCGAACTGGACGAAGACGCCGCCTGAGCATCTTCCCGTCGGGACGCCTACTGAATGTCTTCCCAGAAGGACCACCGAGGCTCCGACTCGTCTCGCATTGTGATCTCGGTCGACGCCATGGGCGGCGACCGGGGCCCGGCGGCTGTGATCGCGGGAATCTACGAGTCTGCCCGCATCAATCCCGAACTGGATTTCATCCTGCACGGTCCCGCGGATGAGCTTGAAAAGCTCGTCGCGCGGCGTCGTGGTTTGGATCAACGATGCCAGATTCGCGACGCCCAGGGCATCGTGAGCATGGAGGACAAGCCCAGCCAGGTGATGCGTCACGGCAAGGGCACCTCCATGTGGTCGACACTGGAATCGGTGCGTGCGGGTGAGGCGACCGTGGCTGTAAGCTGCGGCAACACCGGCGCGCTGATGGCACTGTCGATGATCCGCCTGCGCAAGCTGCCCGGCGTCAACCGCCCCGCCATCGCGATTCTCTGGCCGTCACGCAACCCGCAGGGGTTCAACGTGATGCTGGACGTTGGCGCGGATATCCGCGCCGACGCCGAAGACCTGTTGCAATACGCGCTGATGGGATCGGCCTATGCCCGCAACGGTCTGGCGCTGACCAAGCCACGGGTTGGCCTGCTGAACGTCGGCACCGAAGAACACAAGGGTCGCGCCGAACTGAAAGAGGCGCATGACCTGATCGCCGCCCAGGAAGACGCCGGAAACTACAAATTCGTCGGCTTTGTCGAAGGCGGCGATATTCCGGGCAAGCGCTGCGATGTCATTGTCACCGACGGCTTCACCGGCAACGTGGCGCTGAAGACCGGCGAGGGCACCGCCTCTTTGATCGGCGATCTGCTGCGCGAGGCATTCGCCTATTCCCCGCTGTCGCGCATCGCCTCGTTGCTGGCGCTGACATCGTTGCGCCGCCTGCAAAAGCGGATAGATCCGCGACGGGTGAATGGCGGCATCTTCCTTGGCCTGAACGGAACAGTCGTCAAATCCCACGGCTCGGCCGATGCGACCGGCGTCTCTGCCGCGGTAAAGCTGGCGTTTGAGCTGGCGCGCTCGGGCTTTGGCGACAGACTGGCCGCACGGGTTGCCTCTGCCGCCGAGGCGTCGCAGGATGGCGGTTCACAAAAGGACGTCAAGAAATCATGACCATACGCGCCGTCGTCACCGGCGTCGGGCACTACCTGCCCGATCGCGTCGTCGAAAACGCCGAATTCGAGGCGACGCTGGAGACCAGTGACGATTGGATTCGCAGCCGATCAGGTATCGAACGCCGACATTTTGCCGCCGAGGGTCAGACCACCTCGGATCTGGCCACCCGCGCCGCCAATGCCGCATTGCAGGATGCCGGTGTCACCGCCGATACGGTGGATGCGCTGATCGTCGCCACCTCGACCGCCGACCTGACATTTCCGTCCGCCGCGACCATGGTGCAGGCCGAGTTGGGCATGACCACAGGGTTTGCCTTTGACGTGCAGGCCGTCTGCGCCGGGTTCATTTACGCACTGGCCAATGCCAATGCGCTGATCGTCTCCGGTCAGGCAAAGCGCATTCTGGTGATCGGCGCAGAGACGTTTTCGCGCATCATGGACTGGACCGACCGGGGCACATGCGTGCTGTTCGGCGATGGTGCCGGGGCGCTGATTCTGGAGGCCGCCGACGGGGACGGTACCAAGGCCGACCGGGGCATCCTGTCGACAGACCTGCACAGCGACGGTCGGTTCCGCGACATCCTCTATGTCGATGGCGGCGTGAGCAAACAGAACACCGGGTTCCTGCGGATGCAGGGCAAAGAGGTCTTTCGGCACGCGGTGGAAAAACTGGCCTCCACAGCCACAACCGCGATGGAAAAAGCCGGTGTCGCCTCCGATGAGATCGACTGGGTGGTACCGCATCAGGCCAATATCCGCATCATCAACGGGACGGCGAAAAAGCTGGGACTGCCAATGGACCGGGTCGTCGTGACCGTTCAGGACCACGGCAACACCTCTGCCGCGTCGATTCCACTGGCGCTGTCTGTCGGCAAGGCGCGGGGTCAGATCAAGCGCGGCGACCTTGTGGTGACTGAGGCGATCGGCGGCGGGCTGGCCTGGGGATCGGTGGTTTTGCGCTGGTAACTGCCACCGCAGGGCTGTGCACATGGGCGGATGTCCACGCATGTTGCAGTTTAGCGGTGATCGAGAGGATAAATTGCTAGCCGCAAGTCATTGATATTGACTTGTGATTTTTCACCCCAATAATCCAGAAGAAACATCGGGAGGGACGATCATGGGTGAAAAGACGCTGACGCGCATGGACCTGAGTGAGGCGGTATTCCGCGAGGTCGGTCTGTCGCGCAACGAAAGCGCCGAACTGGTCGAAGCGGTGCTTCAGCACATGTCGGATTCGCTGGTCGCGGGCGAGCAGGTCAAGATTTCGTCCTTTGGCACCTTCTCGGTCCGGGAAAAGGCGGCCCGTGTCGGACGCAACCCCAAGACCGGACAAGAGGTCCCGATTCAGCCGCGCCGCGTGCTGACCTTCCGCCCCTCGCACCTGATGAAAGACCGCGTGGCCGCGGGCAACAAGCGCTGAGGCGGCGCTGATGCCCAAGTCTCGGGACGCGTTTCGGACCATTTCGGAAGTGGCGGACTGGCTGGAAACACCAGCCCATGTGCTGCGCTTCTGGGAGAGCAAGTTCAGCCAGGTCAAACCCGTGAAACGCGCCGGCGGACGTCGCTACTATCGCCCGGCCGACATGGAATTGCTGGGCGGAATCAAGAAGTTACTGCACGATGATGGCATGACCATCAAGGGTGTGCAAAAGGTCCTGCGTGAACAGGGCGTACGCCATGTCGCCTCTCTGGCGGCGCAGTCCGCAGAGGCCGACCAGAGCGATCTGATTGAGGATGCCCCCTATGCCGAAGTGCCGTTGCACGACACAGAGGCCGAGGTGGTGGCCTTCCCGTCCGAAGCGGTTGTGATGCGGGCCGACGACACGCTCACACCTCAGACGGTTGGCGACGCTCCGGAACAGGAAGCCGATGCATTAGAACCCGCCGCCCCTGACCTGCCTGACAGTGTCGACGTTGACCCGCCGCAGACCGCGCCTGAGGCGCCCGCCGCACAGGACTTGTCCGTGATGGCCGACGCGGCGGAAGGTTTTGAAAACATCCAAGACGACACGACGGAAGAGGCGGATCTCCCCATGCCGGAGGCGTTGGACAATGCCGTCTCTGAGTCGCCGGTGCATCACTGTTCCGACTCGCAACAAATCGAAGCGTCACAGCAAATGGAAGCAGAGCCGTCACCTGCCGCAAAAGAGACGCCAGAGGAATCGGGCGATCACGGGGACACCGAATTGGCAATCGACACCGCTCTGCCACAGGCAGAGGTCGACGCCGCACCCTCCTCTGGGCCGTCAGATTCGCCACCCGAGCGTGAGCCCGCCGACACCCCGGAACTGCCGTTTGACATACCCGCCGCTGCGCCGGTGGCAGATGACGGGCCAGCGGTGGTTGCCGACCCGGAAACCGAATCCAAGGCTCGGAACCCGCTTGATCTGCCGGATTTCAGCATCTCGGAAACCCCGCCACCTGTTGCCGAACCGGTTGTCCGCCCCGCCATCGGCCCACTGGGCCAGATCGCAAAACTGTCCTCCCTTTCAGAGGCGCAAAAGGCCGCGCTTGCAGCGCAACTTCCCGCTCTGGAAGCGCTCCGGGATCGCCTGTCTGCACCGCTTTCCTGAGCCTCGGATTTTTCGTTCTGAGGGGTTGCTCTTGACGAAAAAAAGCGTAAACCACCCCGACACGTCGGGCTATGGCGCAGTCTGGTAGCGCGTCCGTCTGGGGGACGGAAGGTCGCAGGTTCGAGTCCTGCTAGCCCGACCAATTTTCCAATCCCAGCCAATTCTATGCAACGTCCCTGTGGGTTGGCTGGTGCCTCAGGTGCCCACCAGTCGTGAATGCCGGACGGCGGGCAGACCCATCTAACATTCAAAACAACCGACTTGGACGGGCCACCGCCCCCCCTTGCGGAACGTGACACGTCAAGGCACCCATACGTGCCGGTGCCCCTGCCATGGCCCACCTTTGCCGCTGCCGATGCGCCGACTCCGGATGCCATATGTGTCGCGCGGGACGGGCAGTTCCGGTTTCGCCTGCCCTGCCCCCGCCGCGCGACGTTTTTGCGCTCCACCTCATCCCATGCGCTTGCTAAGACGGGCGAAACAAGGGGAATGCGATGACCGGGGTTCTGGCCAGCCAAGAGATCGAAGCGTTGATCACGCAGGGTGCGATTGCCGCCGACGTGCCGTTTGTCGACGGACAGGTGCAACCGGCGAGCCTTGATCTGCGGCTGGGACAAACCGCCTACCGGGTGCGGGCGTCCTTTCTGGCCGGTCAGGGGCGCAGCGTCTCTGACCGTATCGACGAATTCGAAATGCACAGGATCGCCTTGGGGGCGGAGGGTGCGGTGCTGGAAAAGGGCTGTGTCTATCTGGTCCCTCTGATGGAGCGCGTTCGCCTGCCCCAGGACATTCAGGCCATCGCCAACGCCAAAAGCTCGACCGGGCGGCTGGACCTGCTGACGCGGGTGATCACCGATGGCGGGGTGGAGTTCGACCGCATCGCGGCGGGATATGACGGGCCGCTCTATGCCGAGATTTGTCCGCGCTCATTTTCTGTTCTGGTGCGTCCGGGGATGCGCCTGAACCAGATCCGGTTCCGGCGCGGGCGGTCGGTGCTCAGCGATACGGAACTGCACGCTCTGCACGAGGCGGAAACGCTGGTCGGCGGCGGTGCCCCGGTGATCGGTGAGGGGCTGGGTTTTTCCGTCGACCTGCAACCGGGGGATGGCGGGTTGATCGGCTATCGCGCGCGCCCCCACACCGGGGTAATCGATCTGGACCGGATCGGGGCCTATGACCCGCTGGAATTCTGGGATGAACTGCGATCGGACAGTGGACAACTGATCCTCGATCCCGGCGCGTTCTACATTCTTGTCAGCCGTGAAGCGGTGCATATCCCACCGGGATATGCCGCCGAAATGGCCCCCTATCTGGCCATGGTCGGGGAATTCCGGGTGCATTACGCGGGCTTTTTCGACCCCGGATTTGGCCATGCCGCCGCAGGCGGCGCAGGCGCGCGCGGCGTGCTGGAGGTGCGCTGTCACGAGGCCCCCTTTGTGCTGGAGCACGGCCAGATCGTCGGGCGACTGGTCTATGAGCGCATGTCGCAGGTGCCGGCACAGCTATATGGTGCCGGGATCGCGTCGAACTATCAGGGTCAGGGCCTGAAACTGTCCAAGCATTTTCGCGGTCGCTAGGCCCGCGCGTCAGAGACGGTTGCCCATCCGGGCCGCACGGCGCGCCTGACGGATGGCGCGCTGCGCCTCGCGGCCCTGTTGTCCACCTCCGGTCGCGCGCTGAATGCCCGCGTCGATGCCTTTGTGAACCAGTTTGCGCAGCACCATCTGCACAACCATATTGACGATCTGTTGGACGTTCATGCTCGAATCTCCTGTTTTGGTACGCAGATTAACCAGCAATTGTGCCGATTTTCGGGCAGGTTAATCCTCGAACAGTTCGCTCTGGCCTTCTTCCAGCCCTTCTTCGGCGTCCACATCGCCCTCACCCGCCTGCGGCACGCCCAATGGCGAGGGGCGGCTTTCCAGCAGACCGGCGGCGCGCAGATCCGCCAGCCCCGGCAGATCGCGTGCGGATTCCAGCCCGAAGTGGTCCAGAAAGCCCTGCGTCACGACAAAGGTCACCGGTCGCCCGGGCGTCATGCGGCGGCGGCCAAAGCGGATCCACTCCATCTCCAGCAATTGATCCACCGTGCCGCGCGACACGGACACGCCGCGGATTTCCTCGATCTCGGCCCGTGTGACCGGCTGGTGATAGGCGATGATCGCCAGCGTCTCGACCGCCGCACGGGACAGTTTACGCGTCTCGACCGTTTCGCGCTGCATCAGAAACCCAAGGTCCGGCGCGGTGCGGATCGCCCATGCATCCCCGACACGGACCACCTGCACACCGCGCCCGTCATACCGCTTGCGCAAGTAGACCAGCGCCTCGGCGGCGTCGCAGCCGTGCGGCATCCGGTCGTTGAGTTCCTTCACGGTCACCGGCTCGGCGCTGGCAAAGAGGATCGCCTCAACCATGCGCTCTTGTTCCGCGATGGGAGGGGCCTCGAACAGGCTGTCGCGGGGCGCGCGGTCTTCTTCGGGCGCGGCCTCGGGGGTGTCAGTCATCCCGCCTCTCCTTACGGCGCATCATGATGGGCTCGAACGTGCCGGATTGTTTCAACTCTGCCTTGCCCTCTTTGACCAGTTCCAGCGAGGCGGCAAAGGTCGCGGCGGTGGCGGACCGCCAGCGCACCGGGTCTTCGGCCCAGCCCTCGGGCAGATAGCTTTGGATGTCGGTCCAGACCCCGGCAAATCCGATCAGACCGCGTATCCGTTCCAGCGCCTGTTCCATGGTGAACACGCGGTCGCGGTCCATCACAAACGGGCGGAATTCATCGCGGGTGCGGATACGGGCATAGCCCTGCATCAGGTCCAACAATGTGGCGGTGTATTTCACCTGCCGCACCTGTTCGACCTGTTCCGGCAATCCACGCCCAAAGAAATCGCGCCCCAGTTGATCGCGCGCCATCAACCGGGCGGCGGCGTCGCGCATCGCTTGCAGGCGTTCCAGTTGAAAGGCCAGATGCGCGGCTAGATCCTCGCCCGATGGCCCCTCTTCGGAGGGGTCAGGCGGCAGCAACAGACGTGATTTCAGAAATGCCAGCCAAGCGGCCATGACCAGATAGTCGGCGGCCAGTTCGATCCGCAGCGTCTTGGCCTCTTCGACAAACCGCAGATATTGCCGCGCCAGTTGCAGGATCGAAATCTTGCGCAGGTCCACCTTTTGGGTCCGCGCCATGTTCAGCAGCAAGTCGAGCGGTCCCTCGAACCCATCCACATCAACCACCAGCGCCTCGGCGGCGAGGCGTTCGGAAACCGAAAGGTCGACAAGATCGGGGGTGTCGTTCATGCGGGGTCGGTGTGCGGGTCCAAAGCCGTGAAGGCGTCAGCCTCAGCGCGCAGGGCCGCGATGTCAACCGGCTTGGGGGTTGTGCGGGCCATCAGGGCACGTTCTGCGCGGGCTTGCGCCTGTGTGTCCATCGCTCCGACCTCGGCACACAGGGACTGCATCTCTGTCAGGTCGCCGTTGCAATGCAGGATCACATCACAGCCCGCCTTGCGCGCGGCGATGCCGCGTTCGGGCACGGTGCCGGTCAGCGCCTGCATCGAAATATCGTCGGTCATCAGCAGCCCGTCGAAACCGATTTGCTCCCGCATAACGCGGTTCATCACCGGCGACAGCGTTGCGGGGCGCGGGTCGATGTCCTCAAACACCAGATGCGCGGTCATCGCCAGTGGCAGGTCGGCAAAAGCCTTAAAGACAGCGAAGTCCTGTGCGTCGAGCATGGCATGATCCGTTGCCACGCGCGGCAGGTCCAGATGGCTGTCCAGCGTGCCCAGCCCGTGACCGGGCATGTGTTTCATCACCGGCAGTACGCCGCCGTCAAGGCAGCCCTGCACCACGGCGCGGCCATGGCGGATCACGGTGTCCCGGTCGGTGCCATAACAGCGGTTGCGCAGCACGGCGTGGGTGTCCGGCCGCGCAATATCCAGCGTCGGGATACAGTTGCCGTCAATGCCGAGCGCGCACAGCTCATCGGCAATCAGGCGCGCCCGAAGGTAAAAGCGGCGCTCAGCCTCTGGGGCATTGGCATCGTCCAGCGGCGCGGGCCAGTCGCGGGCCAGTGGTGGGCGCAGGCGCTGCACGCGCCCCCCCTCTTGGTCGATAAAGATCGGCGCATCGTGGCCCGCAGCCTCCCGCAAGCTATCGCAAAGCGCTCGGATCTGGTCCGCATCCATCAGGTTGCGGTTGAACAGGATAAAGCCAAAAGGCCGCGTCTCTGCAAAGAGAGATTTTTCCGCATCAGAGAGTGTCGCGCCAGCACAGCCAAGTATGACTGCACCAAACGCCGTCATCGCGTCACAACCGGAATGCAGTCGACCTTTTGCGCGACAAAGGCGGCGCAAAAGCGGCGGGCGTCGGAAAGGTCTTCAAAGCCGTGGGCGCGGAGACGGTAAAAGGTGCGTCCACCAGACGAGGCTTTCTGGATCACCCGCTCTTTGTCATCGAGGTAGTCGCCGAACCGCCCGTCAAGGCGCTGCCATTCCGAACGCGCCGCGTCGGGGCTGTCAAAGGCCCCGATCTGCACCAGCCGGGTCCCGGCGGACAGGGTGGCGGGGTCCAGTTCCGTCACCGGCCCTGCGGCGGCAGCGGCAACAACGGCCGCCTGTGTTGTGCGCGGGGCGCTTGCCAGACCGGCAGGACGCAGACGCGGGCGCAGAGACCGGGCAAGACCGGGTCCGTCAAACTGTTCCAGATCCGTCTCTGGCAGGGCAGAGGCCAGCGCGGTCACCACTTCGGCGTCGGTGCCTTCGGGCAAGGCGCTCAGCGGTTTGGCCCGCGCGGCGATCTCATCGGCCAGCGCAGCAAGCGCGCTGTTCGGCTCGGCGCTTTCGGGGATCGGTGCGCCCGAGGGCGGCAATTCGACGATTTCGGCGTTGCGGGCCAGCGTCGGCGACACATCGCGCGGTTGTTCCACCGGCGCCATTGCGCCCAGAGCCACATCATCGGCCTGAAGCCCTGCGGCGCGCGGGGCCAGCGTCAACTTGTCCACCGGGTCCGCCGCGCCGCCGTGACCGGCAACCGCGTTGACCGCCAGCCCCTGATGATCGGCCAGCGTGCCGCCGGGATCCTCTGGCGCCACGCGCATCGGGCCGGACATGGCCTGTACCACCGGCACGCCGCTGACGTCCCGCGCCACAACCTTATAGCCCCAGACCGCGATGCCGACGACCAGCGCCAACGACATGGCCGCCCCGGCCCAGTTGGCCATTGACGCCATGTTCCCAGAACCCGAATGCGGGGCCGGGCGACCCCCTTCAAAGGTGAAATCCGCCATTTCTGCCTCATGTCCCCCAGGCAGTGCTTTGCCACCCGGATGCGTTGCTGCTCAACTCAAAACCCGGCGGAGGCGGCTTTTGTCAGCGCATTTCTTCCACCGGGGTCACGCCAAGGATACCAAGACCGGCGGAAATCACAACCGCCACGGACCGTGCCAGCGCAATTTTGGCCTGTGTTGCAACAGGATCATCCTGCACAAAGCGCAGTTCGGGCACATCGTTGCCCCGGTTCCACAGCCCGTGCAGGTCTGCGGCCAGTTCGCTGAGGTAGGTGGCGATCCGGTGCGGTTCCTGCGTGCGGGCGGCAATTTCCACCAGACGCGGCCATTCTGCCAACTTGCCCGCCAGCGTGATTTCCGCCGGATGGGTCATGCCGGACAGGTCAGCAGCGGCCAGCGTTGCGTCACTGACGTCTACTCCCGCCTCCGCCGCCTTGCGCAGCACCGAACAGATCCGCGCATGGGCGTATTGCACGTAAAACACCGGGTTTTCCTTGGACTGCTCAACAACCTTGTCGAGATCGAAATCCAGCGCGGCATCGCTTTTACGGGTCAGCATATGGAACCGGGCCACATCCGGCCCGACCAGATCCACCAGATCGCGCAACGTGACAAAGGTCCCTGCCCGCTTGGACATCTTGAACGGTTCGCCGTTCTTGTACAGCTTGACCAACTGGATCAGCTTGATCTCCAGCGGCACGCGGCCATCGGACAATGCGGAGACCGCCGCCTTCATCCGTTTGACATAGCCACCGTGATCGGCACCAAAGATGTCGATGAGCAGATCAAAACCGCGCTCCACCTTGTCATAGTGATAGGCAATGTCCGGCGCGAAATAGGTCCAGTTGCCGTCCGATTTCATGATCGGGCGGTCCACATCGTCGCCGTGTTCGGTGCTTTTGAACAAGGTCTGCTCGCGCGGTTCCCAGTCTTCGGGCTTTTTGCCTTTGGGCGGCTCCAGCACGCCGCGATAGATCAATCCCTTGGCCTTCAGGCTGTTGATGGCAGCCTCGATCTTGCCGGTGCCGTACAGCGACTTCTCGGAAAAGAAGTGATCCATGTGCACGCCAAGGGCCGCCAGATCGGCCCGGATCAGGTCCATCATTGCGTCGGTGGAGAACTCGCGCACCTCTTGCAGCCAGTCCTCTTCGGGGGCATCCAGCCAGACATCGCCGACCTTGTCCTTCAGCGCCTCACCCACGGGGATTAGGTAGTCACCGGGATAGCTGCCCTCGGGCCAGTCGACGCTGAGGTCATGCGCCTCAAGATAGCGCAGGTAGACGGACCGCGCGAGCGTATCGACCTGACCGCCGCCATCGTTGATGTAATATTCGCGCGTCACATCGTAGCCCGCATAAGCCAGCAAAGAGGCCATGGCGTCCCCCACGATCGCGCCCCGCGCGTGGCCGACATGCATCGGCCCGGTCGGGTTGGCCGAAACGTATTCGACGTTGACCTTTTTGCCCTGACCCATGGCAGACCGCCCATAGGCGGTGCCGTCCTTCAGGATCGCCGCAGGCAGGGTCTGCCAGACCGCGGGCGACAGCCGCAGGTTCAGGAAACCGGGACCGGCGACATCGGCAGAGGCGATACGGGCATCCGCGCGCAGCTTGGCGGCCAGCGCCTCGGCGATGTCGCGCGGCTTGGCCTTGGCGGGTTTGGCCAGCACCATGGCGGCATTTGTCGCCATATCGCCGTGCAGCGGATCGCGCGGCGGTTCCGTGGTGACGGGATCGGTGTTCAACCCCTCGGGCAGCGTGCCCTCGGATTGCAATGCTTCGATGCCCTCGATCACGAGGGCGCGGATATCGGAAAACAGGTTCATGTCAGCGGCTCCAACGCGGTTGGGCGGTCTCTATCACTTTGACACGGGGCGTCAAACGTCCGCCTTGTCCGCATCATCATCGGGCTCTGGTTCGGCGGCGCGTCGCTCTGCCCGTTTGGGCAGGCGGGCAAGCAGCTTGGACCCCGCCGCGCCGCGCAATTCGTCCTCTGGCCCCAGCAGGCGCAGGGTGCCGTTTGGTCCCAGTTCGGCCATCGCCACCGCCTCGGGCTGCGCCGCGCGCCAGTCCTCCAGCGTGAATTCCTCGGTCAGCTTTGTGACCCGGAATTCGCTGCCGGCGGCGATCACGGCATTTGCCTCAAAAAAGGTCTCATCCGCGCCAAAAGCCTTGCCGCCCAGTGTGGCGGGCAGCACATGGCGGCTGGAGGTGTCACGAACCCGTTTGATCTGAAAGATGTTGTCGCGCCCGAATTCCGGGGCAAGGTCGGTGGCGACCAGCGTGTTGTAGGCGTCGTTGTCACTGGCGCAGACAAGTTTTTCGTAGGCGACAAATTCAACCCGTTCTTCGGCGGATTCCGACAGGATGTCGCCATAGAAGGTGTCGATCCCGGCCTCGCGCGCGCTGCGCAGATGGGCGTTGTTGGGGTCGGCGATGATCACCGGCAGTTCCATCTTCTTGAACGCCGCGCCCAGTTCGACCGCCCATTTCGACCCGCCCATGATCAGCACACCCGGCAGCCGCGAGGCGGTCAGCCCCAATAGCCGCGCCATGGGCGCAAGGGTAAAGCCGTGCAGGACCACCGTGGCGGCCACCAGCGCAAAGGCCAGCGGCGCAATCCGGTCGGCGTCTTCAACGCCGATCTGCACCAGACGTTCGCCAAACAGACCCGCGACCGCCACCAGAACCACGCCACGCGGTCCGGTGAACGCCACCAGCAGGCGTTCCTTCCATTCCACATTGGTAAAGGCAAGGGCGGCAAGGACCGGCAAAGGCCGCGCCAGCAGGATCACCGACAGGACAAAAGCCCCGGCCCGCCAGTCCAGCACAGCGAGACGTTCAAAGCTCATGCCCGCCGCAAGCAGGATAAAGACGCCCGAGACCAGCAGAACCGTGGCGTGTTCCTTGAAGCGGTACAACTCGGCAAAGCTGGGCAGGCCCGCGTTGGCGATCCACAGCCCCATGATGGTGACGGCCAGCAGACCGGATTCGTGCAACACATGGTCGGCCACGCCAAAAACCGCCAGCAGCACCACGAACAGCACCGGCACCTTCATGTATTCCGGCACCAGCGCCTGACGAAAGGCGCGCACAATGCCCCATCCGCCCGCAAGGCCAAGCGCCGAGGCCATGGCGATGCCGGTCAGCAGTTCGACCGTGGCGGGGCCAGCGCCGGTGGCGGTGCGCAGGACCAGCACCACCTCAAAGGCCAGCACGGCGGCCAATGCGCCGACCGGATCGTTGACGATGGCCTCCCATTGCAGCAGCGCGGCGGGGCGACGGCGCAGGCGCGCCTGCCGCAACAATGGCGCGATGACGGTGGGCCCGGTAACGATCATGATGCCGCCAAAGACGGCGGACGCCTCCCAGCTGAGGCCCGCCACCCAATGCAGGACAGAGGTCGACGCCATCCATCCCAAAGGCGCGCCAATCAGAACCAGCCGCCGCACGCCTTTGGCCGCATCCGACAGCCGGTGCAGGTCAAGCGTCAGACCGCCCTCGAACAGGATGATGGCCACCGCCACCGCGATCATCGGTTGCAGCATGTCGCCAAACTGCGCCGCCGGGTCGAGAACGCCCGTCACCGGGCCGATCACCAGACCCGCCACCAACATCAGCACAATCGCGGGCAGACGCAAACGCCACGCCAGCCACTGACTGCCCACGCCAAGCGCCCCCACAAGCCCGAAGGCCAGAACGGGATCCAGCCCGCCGGTCTCTGCAACTGCCATTGTATGCTCCCTGCCCTGCGCGCCTGTCTTGCCTTGCCTTGCCTTGCCTGTCTTGCCTGCCCGGCTTAGCCTAGCCGCTTGCCCTTGGTCCGTCGATCCGTCGATCCGTCAGGCGCCCGCGTCCTGTCCGGGCCATAGCCCTTCCAGCACATCCCGCCCAGAGTAGCGCGCGTGCTGCTGCAAGGCGAAACGATCCGTCATTCCGGCGATATAATCCGCCACCAGTCGCGCCAGCGCCGTCTCATTCGCCGCCTGCGCCACGTCGCCCTGCCAGCGCTGCGGCAACAATGTCGGATCGGCCAGATAGATCGGAAACAACTCCATCACCGCCTGCGTGACGCGGGCGCGCTGTTCCATCACGTGGGGGGCGCGGTACATGTTGTTGAACAGGAACGACCGGATCTGTTTCAGGTCCGCCCACAAGGCATCGGAAAATCCGATCACCGGATACCCGATATCGCGGATCTCCTGCGCGCTGTTAGCCCCCGTGCCGACGAGCCGCGCGCGTGAGGTTTCGATCAGATCGGACACCATCGCGCCAAAGACCCGGCGCAGCGCCTCATGCCGACGCCGGTAGCGGTCAGTCGTGGGGTATTTGGCGTCGACCTCGGCATAGGCGTCGCGCACGATGGGCAGATGGGCGATTTCCTCTTCGGTAAAGAGTCCCGCCCGCAACCCGTCGTGCAGATCGTGGTTGTTGTAGGCCACATCGTCGGACAGCGCCGCCACCTGCGCCTCGGCGCTGGCGTGGGTGTGCAGTTCAAGGTCATGCTCGGCGTTGTATTCGGCCAGCGCATAGGGGATGTCGCCCACGACCGGACCATTGTGCTTGGCGATGCCTTCCAGCGTGTCCCATGTCAGATTGAGCCCGTCGAACTCGGCATAGTGCCGCTCCAGCCGGGTGACAATGCGCAGGGTCTGGGCGTTGTGGTCGAACCCACCATAAGGGGCCATCAGCGCGTGCAGCGCGTCCTCACCCGTGTGGCCAAAGGGCGTGTGGCCAAGGTCATGCGCCAGCGCCACCGCCTCTGTCAGGTCAAAGTTCAGACCCAGCGCGCCGGCGATGGTGCGCGCGACCTGCGCCACCTCGATCGAATGGGTCAGCCGGGTGCGATAGAAATCGCCCTCATGTTCCACAAAGACCTGCGTCTTGTGTTTCAGACGCCGGAAGGCCGAACAGTGAATGATCCGGTCGCGATCGCGCTGAAAACAAGAGCGATGCGCGCTTTCCTCTTCGGGATAGCGGCGACCGCGTGCGCTGAGTGGTGTCGCGGCAAAGATGGCGCGCATGGTTTCTGTCCCGAATTACGTGTTCCGTGGCCGTCATAGCGGTTGCCCCCTGCCAAAACAACGACTTGCGTCGGTGGTGGTCAGCGACCGGGCCGTCGGACCCGCGTGCCCCGGCCTTCTGTGTGTGCCGCGGCTGGTGTTGCCAGGCCCTCAAGGGACGAGTCGGACCACCGGGAAGCTCAAGATACCGCGAAACGCGCCACAGGCGCAGCGCAGGCCGTTTGAACGTTTTCAGACACTTGGCTTTTTGGCCACCGTCAAAACGTCCGGGGAACCTTACTATGCGGCGACCTGTGCAAAAGATAGACTGGGGGCAAGTATTTTAGCGTTCAACCCTTGGAGAAAGCCATGTTCAGCCCCCTGCGCAGCGTCGCCCTCAGCTGTATTATCCTTGCCCTGCCCGCGACTGTGCTCGCGCAGAGCGAGACGGACAAGATCAAGCCTGTCACTGAAACCCTTGTGCTTGACCCCACGGCCAAGTCCGACAAGGACGACAAGCCGATCACCATCCGGTCGAAAAACCCGACCCTGATCAACCCCGGCGCACCGCCCGCCAAGGCACCCAACCCCGGAACCCGCCCGCCGGCGCCCGCGCCGACGCCTGACACCGTGATCACCCTGCCTCTGATCAACCCCGGCACCTCCCGTCCGCCCGCGCCGCCGATCCTTGCGCCCAACCCGGTGGTCCCGCGGCAAACCCGTGGCCCGGTGCCGACACCGCCGCCGCCGACCATAAACCCCGGACCGCAACTGACGGGCGCACCGCTTGCCCCGGCGACGTCGACCGATGCCAAACCGGTCGAAGAGATGCCCTACATCACCTTCGCCGCCCCGACCTATGGCGATGCCTATGAGGTCTCCATCGTCAACAGCGTGCGCGGCACGGGCCGTCTGCGTGTGACCACCGACTATGGTCCGGTGTTCTGCTCCGGCTTTGTGTTCGGCCCCACGGTTGTGGCAACCTCCTATGCCTGCGTGCCCGGCATCCTTGAGGACCCGCGCGTCGGTGCCAACTCGATCGAGGAAATCCGCATCGTCTTTGACCACGTGTTCCCGGATCAGCGGCTGTGGTCGGCGCAGGGCTATGTCCTGACGCTGGACACCGAACTGTCGAGCCGGGAGACTGGCATTGCCGTCCTGCGCATCGCCGCCCCGGATACCAGCTTTGCCCCGGACCGCATCCAGCGCGTCGGCAAGGCCGTCCCCGATCCCCGGTCGCCGCTGTTCATGTTGTCACATCCGCGCGGCGGGTCGATGCAGTTCCAGCACTGCGGCGCGGTGGCCACCGATCCGGCCTACCTGCCCGCCAAGACCTTTGAGCACACCTGCCAGAGCGATTACGGCGATCTGGGCGCGCCGATCTTTGACGCCGCAACCGGCGCGGTGGTCGGCCTGCACCTGAGCCACGAACTGTCGACCGGACGCCGGTTTGCGCAACAGACGCTGGATCTGGCCAACTGGATCGGCGACCAGCAATAACCCGACGCGGCAACATTGGCCCCCGCCCTGCACAGGGCGGGGGCTTTGGCGTTGGCAGACACATGCCCCGCCTTGTGGTATCCTTGGTCCATTGCATGCACATTATTGGAGGACACCCTTTTGCGACTGTTAACACTGGCCCTGCTTGCAGGTCTTGCCTTGCCTTTCGCCTCATCTGCCCGCGCTGCCTGCGACGGCGCGAACTGTTCATTGCCCGAAGACGACAAGGTCCGCGCGCTGGCCCGTGGCGTCGGTCGGATCGACATCCTGCTGCGCGAAGGCGCGGGGTATTGTTCCGGCTTTATCGTCGCGCCGACGATTGTGGCCACCTCTTGGCAATGCGTGCCCGGAAAGATGCAGCTGGACGGTTATCCGACCGCGCTGATTTCCGGCATCTTGCTGGACTACACCGCCAAGGACGGCGACGGCGCAGAGACACGCTATCTCTATTTCGATCCGCGCATGGGGTCCGAGGGGTTCGGCGTCAGCTTTCTGCAACTGATCGACCCAAAGACAGCGTTCGAGGAAGACCGCGTACTGACATTGTCCGAACAGGACCCCGCACCGGGACAGCCTCTGGCGGCGCTGGTGCATGAAAAAGGCGGGGCCATGACCTATGTGAGCGACGCCTGTGCCGTGACCGCAATTGACGGAACAGGCTCTGATTTGGTCGTACATAAATGCGGGCTCGGTGACGGCGCGGTGGGGGCACCGCTGCTGGACCCGGACAGCGGCGAGGTTCTGGCCATTCACCTGTCGACCGGCAAGGACGGCGTGGGCCGTGCCCGCAGCGCCGCCGCGTTGCTGCGGCTCCTGCCCCCCTCCGAAGACAAATGACACGGCTTGAAGCTCTGCCCGGCCATGCCTAAGTTCCGACAAAGGGTTATTCCAAGGGGAACAACATGCAACTGCCTCCGAAAGTAACGGACCGCGCCTTTGCGCGCCTTGCCGAGATCGGCGCCGGGACGGACGGCAAAGCGCTGCGCGTGGCCGTCGAAGGCGGCGGCTGTTCCGGGTTTCAGTACGAGATCAAGCTGGACGATCCGGCGGAGGACGATCTGGTGATCGCCGGCGGCGCAGAGCAGGTGATCGTCGATCCGATCTCATTGCCGTTTCTGTCGGGCGCCGTGATCGATTTCTCGGATGAACTGATCGGCGCGCGGTTTGTGATCGAAAACCCGAATGCCACCAGTTCGTGCGGCTGCGGGACCTCGTTTTCGATCTGAGACCTGCACCCCTAGCGGGCATTCGCATCGCCACAGCGGCAAAAAACGCAACAAGGGCGCCCCATCCGGGCGCCCTTGTCATGTTTTCGGTGCGCAAGATCACTCGGCAGGGATAACCCGTGTGCGGCCAAGGTGTTCCTCAAGGATCAGCCACAGTCCCGACCCCACCACCAGCATCACACCGGCCCATGTGCCGAGTGTCGGGATCTCGCCAAAGGCCAGAAAGCCGATCACCACCATCCAGACAAATTGCAGGTTCATCAGCGGCGTCGCGACATAGGCGGGCAACAGGCGCAGCGCCTCGGCCACCACGTAGCGGGCCGCGAACAGCGCGGTGGCATAGGCCGTGACCCAGCCCATGTCGATCATGGTCATGGGTTTCCAGACGAATGGCAGGGCCACCGCCATGGCCACCATCAGCGCGGCATTGGGCCAAAAGACCTGCGCCAGCGGCGCGCGTTCCGCCTTGGCGATGACACGGGCGGCCAGCATGGACCCGCAGCCCGTGACAGCGGCCAGCAGCGCCCAGGCATGGCCAGCTTGTGCGTTCGAAACACCGCCGGGCATCAGGAACAGGATACCTCCGGCCCCGAGCGCCAGCGCGGCCCATGCGGCGGGGCGCGGTGTCTCGCCCAGAACCGGACCGGACAACACGGCGGCGATCAGGGGGATAAGGCCGATAAAGAGAAAGACATCGGCAAAGGGCAACAGTCGGAACGCCTGAAAGAAGGCGACCGAGGCGATGACCGTCAGCACCGATCTTATCGCCATCGCCTTTCTGGACCGGATGCGCAGACCGGGTCCGGCCTCATGCGCCTTGGCCCCGGCCAGAGCAAAGGCCATGACCAGCGCCGAGGACAGCACAAAAAGCTGCGGGGCGGCATAGCCACCGGCGATGAATTTGGTGATCCCGTCCGCGGCGGCCATCATGCCGGTATAGACAAGGATCAGCGCCGCCCCCACCGTGGCACCAGACAGAACAAGCCGGTTCATGCCCGACCTGCCCGGGCGAAGCCCTCGAAATAGGCGTCGAACAGCGCGCTCGACTGGACGGCGACGCTCAGCACGTCACGGGCCTGCGGCGACAGCGCCGGTTCCATCCGTGGCCGCATCCGCCCCCAGTCGCCCGAGCGTTGGTCAAGACCGTAGATCGCCTGACTGAGTTCACGCAGGACGGTCTGGGCACGTGCGCCGCTTTGAAAGCGCAGGCGCTCATCACAGACCGGCTTGCGGAACAGTGCCGAGCCGATGACGGCCTGATGCCAGTTGCACACCAGATATTCGTGGTAATCGTCATTGATCGACCCTGCCGGATCGGCAGTGACCCCATAGGCGGCGGTCTCCTGCTCCAGCCATGCGGTCCAGACGGCGGGCGGCGTCTGACCGGCATAGTGCAGCGCGATGCAGACCTCGGCCACAAGGTCAGCGTTCTGATCCAGAAATGCGGTCAGCCCGGCGAAATGCAGGCTTTGGATCGCCTCATCCGGCAGGCCCGGATCGCGGCGACCATATTCCGAGAGGTAATAGACAATGTGGGTCAGCTCATAGGCGGCCTTCTTGTTCGGCAGCGCAAAGGTCGCGGTGCGGGCGCAAAAGGCGCGCAGCCGGTCGTTCAGCCCCTCATCGCGGATCGGATCAATGCCCCGGCGTGTCATCAGACGGCGCGCCTCGGCGCGTTGCAGATCCGAAATCTCGGCCTCGGCCAGCCCTTCGCGGGCCGCGAAATCCACCATCCTCTGGGCCTGGTTTCCCGGCATCCCGAGATCTTCGAGATCCAGCGCCAGCGACAGGATAAAGCGATAGTACTGCGGAAAGAACTCCAGCCGCGTCACCGCGTCGGCATAAAACCCGGCGTGCCGTGCCAATGCTTCGGGCGCCACGCTCTGGCCGGTGCATTCCAGAATGTTCAGCAGTTCGGCGTTTTCCTTCAGCCAGAACACGTCATCGCCGGTGCGGCGGTGGTCGGCGAAGGATCCCAGAAGCGCGGTGATCCGCGCTTCCAGTGGGGGTATCCGGGACGGGACGGTCAGTTGGATGATATTGCTCATCGCTGGGCTCTCCTGCTGCTTTGCGGCAGAGCATCCCCGCCCCGCCCGGGTATCGGTCTTGTGGATCAGGCGCGGGTCGGGCCGGACCAGCTGGTGAAGGCCTGCACGCTGTCACCGGTTTCGGTGTTGCCGGTCACCGGGCCGGACCACGAGGTGAACGCCTCGACATTATCGCCTGTTTCACGGTCGCCTGCGGCGGGGCCGGACCAGCTTGTGAAGGCTTGCACGTTGTCGCCACGCTGGGCGTCGCCGGTCACCGGGCCGGACCACGAAGTGAACGCCTCGACATTGTCGCCTGTTTCACGGTCGCCTGCAGAGGGGCCGGACCAGCTGGTGAAGGCCTGAACATTGTCGCCACGCTGGGCGTCGCCGGTCACCGGGCCGGACCACGAGGTGAACGCCTCGACATTGTCGCCGGTGTCACGGTCGCCTGCGGCGGGGCCGGACCAGCTTGTGAAGGCCTGAACATTGTCGCCGCGATCAATGTCGCCAGCCGCCGGGCCGGACCACGAGGTGAAGGCCTCGACCTGGCCACCCCTATCCATCTCGGCAGTTGCAGGACCCGACCAGGAGGTGAATGCTTCGACAGCATCGCCCGTTTCGCGTGTGCCGGTCGTCGGACCGGACCAGGATGTGTAGGCTTCTACGGAGCCGCCTGCGAAGAGATCGCCTTCGGCCGGGCCAGACCACGAGGTGAACGCCTCGACGGCGTCGCCGGCAAAGGCACTCGTTTCCGCGCTGGAAACGATTTCTTCAGGGCTATGGATCTTGATGAGGGCAGTCATGGTGTCGCTCCTTGTCCAGGTTGAGCTGCTATGCCCTTGAAATCTGCACGCAAAAGCTGTTTGCAAAAAAGTTAATTCTTGTTAAGGTTGTTTAAGAGAAGGTTTATCCACAATTTCGATTCGCGCAGCCGTTTCGAAACCCGTCACAATACGACTTATCCACAGAAACAAATTTCCTGTGGATAGTTTCAAACTTTGCAACGCAACGGCGCTTTGCAAACCCGAAACTGTGCGAATCGCCCCCGAATCACATATGGTCCAGAGCGTGTTTTGTGACGCCGCAGACGCCAATAGGTTGAAACAGCGTCACAAAACTCAACCAAGCTGATACAATTCTGTCCTTTTTCCGCTGCGCTTGACCGGAACCGTGTTGCCTGCAATCCATGACCCCCAAACCGGCAGGAGAACGCGCCATGAAGATCGCCACCTTCAACATCAACGGCATCAAGGCCCGCCTGCCTGCCGTCCTTGACTGGCTGGACGAGGCACAGCCCGACGTGGTGCTGTGTCAGGAAATCAAGTCGATCGACCAGAATTTCCCCCGCGAGCCGTTCGAAGAACGCGGTTACAACGTGGAAACTCACGGCCAGAAAAGCTTTAACGGGGTCGCCATCCTGTCCAAGCGCCCGCTGGAGGACGTGCGGCGCGGTCTGCCCGGCGACGACAGCGACGAACAGGCGCGCTGGATCGAGGCGACGGTCATGGGCGACACGCAGGCGGTGCGGATTTGCGGCCTGTACCTGCCCAACGGCAACCCGACTCCCGGCCCCAAATACGACTACAAACTGGCATGGATGGACCGGCTGGAGGCCCGCGCGCGCGACCTGATGGCCGACGAAATGCCCGCGCTCATGGCCGGGGACTACAACGTGATCCCGCAGGCCGAGGACGCGGCGCGCCCCGAGGTCTGGACAGAGGACGCGCTTTATCTGCCGCAGACCCGCGCCGCCTTTCGTCGCATCCTGAACCTTGGCTTTACCGAGGCGTTCCGCGCCCGCACCCAGGCACCGGGGTACTACAGCTTTTGGGACTATCAGGCCGGCGCGTGGGAAAAGAACAATGGTATCCGCATCGATCACCTGCTGCTGACCCCTGCCGCCGCCGACCTGATGACCGACTGCCAGATCGACTCTGCCATCCGAGGCCGTGAAAAACCGTCGGACCATGTGCCGGTCTGGATCGAACTGGCGGCCTGATCACAGGCGCACCCCGCTTGCACGCCCCCGGATGACACCCTATTTCTGTCGGAAACACCGAAACGAGCGGAGCCGCCCCATGCCGATGTATGCCAAGGAACTTGAGGACCTGCTGCGCCAGTCCTTTCCCGACGCCAAAATCTCTGTCGATGGACAGGACGGGGTCCATATGTCGGCCCTTGTCATCGACGAAAGCTTTCGCGGAATGAACCGCGTGCAACAGCAGCGGGCGGTTTACGGCGCGCTCAAGGGCAAGATGGACGGCCCCGACGGCGCGCTGCACGCGTTGGCCCTGACGACCAAAGCGCCCGACTGATGGACGAGGCCGCAGGCTGGGTGCTGAACGCGCTCCTGCATGTGGTCTTTGGAATTTACGATGCGGTCACCCTTTTGTTTTGCGGGTTGCCGCAATTTCTCAGACATGGGACGCGTCTTTGGCGGGTCCAAAGACAAATGCGCCGACGGGCGTGGAAACGGAGACAGATATGAGCGATGCCAAGACCCAGATCGACGAGACCGTAAAGGCCAATGATGTCGTGCTCTTCATGAAGGGCAACAAGACCATGCCACAATGCGGCTTTTCCAGCCGCGTGGCAGGCGTGCTCAACTACATGGGCGTTGAGTACAATGATGTGAACGTGTTGGCGGACGATGCAATCCGTCAGGGGATCAAGGACTACTCCGACTGGCCGACCATCCCCCAGCTTTACGTCAAAGGCGAATTTGTCGGTGGCTGCGACATCATCACCGAGATGACCCTGTCCGGTGAACTGGACCAGTTGTTCGAGGCCAATGGCGTCGCTTACGACAAGGACGCCGCAGACAAGATCCGCGAAGCCAACGGTTGACCCGCGCGCAAGCGTCGGAAAAATTGTGATGGCGGGCAGGTTTCCCTGCCCGCCATTTCTTTGTCGACGATTGCGTGCCGGAGGTTTGTCATGGAGATTTTTGTTGCCGCTGTCCTGATCCTCGCCTCTTTTCTGGGGACCGGACTGATCGCCTTGGCCCTGAGGCGCGGCGCGCAACGCCGCGAGCGGTTGGCGCGGTTTGCAGCCGAACGGGGCTGGACCCATCACCACACCCCGTCCTCCGGCGGGCGCGGCAGCCGGACAGTGATTTCAGACCCCGCCGAGGGCTGGGAACTGGTGCAATATGTCCATACCGGCGGGACGCAGGGGGGCAGTACGCGCCGTTGGTCCCAGTTCACCCAACCCCGGTTGGCGCTGGACGAGGGGCTGGCGCTGCTGGGGCCGGACATCCCGGAAAAAACCGCCGCCATGGCTGAGACAATGCTGGCCAAGACCGGCGGCGGCATGATCGGAAAGATGCTGCTGAACCGGATGACCGGCGGGTTGGGCGAAGAGGCGGCGGATCTGCGCGCCGTTCCCGGTGAGGGTCCCGGCACGCTGTTCGCCACACCGGGCCAGGAACACGCGCTTGCGCCGGTCCGCGACATGGCCGACCTGATCGAGGCGCGCGCCGGATTGAATGAGGCGATGCAACCGGTGGTGTCGCGGGGACGTGAGGGGCTGCGGCTGCGCCGGACCGGCCTGCTGCGCGACACCGACGACATGCTGCGTTTTGTCGATCTGGGGCGGGCATTGAGCCGGGAACTGGCGCGCTAGGCCCGTGGTCCCTCCCCCCGCCCGCCATTGCAGCGGGGGGCGTTCCTCTTGCTACCCGGCCTGTGCCTCGTCGAAGGTATTGGCCAGCGCCTCGGCGCGGGCGGCGATTTCGGCCAGCGCATCGGTCAGATCGTCCGGGATCACCGCCACCTCGACCTTTTCCGGCGCGGGCGCTGGCTGTGCCTTGACCTCGGCCAGTTCGCCTTCAACCGCCTTCAGTTTGTCCTGCGTCTCGCGCAGCCGCTCTTCAAGGCCCGCGGTCTTGTCCGCCAGCATCAACCCCGCCATCAGCAGCATCCGCGCCTCTGGCATCCGGCCGATCTGGGTCACCAGCACCTGCGCCTCTGTATCCAGAAGCTGCGCAGCGGAGAGGAGATACTGTTCCTCGCCCTGCTGGCAGGCCACCTCAAAGCTGCGCCCGCCGATCTTGATTTCGACTTCCATCTGGCTCATCCCGGCCTTCCTTCTTCTGCGGCCTCTGCCAACAGCGGTGTCAGCGCGTCCAGAACGGCCCCCGCCTCGGCGGCTTCGGCGGCGCGGGCGGCGCGCAGCGCCTCCAGTTCGGCCTCCATGCCGCGATTGATCAATTCCGGCTCGCCCACGCCCTGCGCGTTGGCCTCGCGCAGCGCGGCATTGTTGGCCATCAGGTCCTCATTCGCGGCACGCAGCTTTTGCAATTCGGCATCCAGCGCCGCCATCGACAGCGTCTTGGCGGGTTCGGCGCTGGCGGTGTCCGCCTCGGCCATCCGCGCCTTGAGCAATCGCAGACGTTCCTGAAGCTGCGCGTTGGCCATCTGCTCTTCTTCGAGCGCCTCCCGCAGTTCCGCAACCTCGGGCGTATCCGCCCCGTCTGCCTCGGCTTGCAGGCGGGCGCTGGCCTCAGCCTGAATCCGCGCCACCTCTTCGGCGGCCTCGGCCCGCACCGCCGACACGGCGGCGTCAAGATCGGCCTCGGCCTGTTCGCGCGATGCGGCAAAGGCCTCTCGCGTTTCGGCCAGTTCTTGCTCGGCGGCCTCGGCCCGTCCGCGCAATGCCGCGAAATCCTCTGATGCAGGGTCGAGGTTCAGCCCGTCGATCCCCTGCCCGATACGATCCAGTGCGCGGGTGATACGCGCCTGCAAGTCCTCGATCTGGCTCATCTGCCCTGTTTCGTCCTCTTGCCCGGCCCTGCGGTCTTTCCCCCGCAGAGCGCCTTTTCCCTGTGGACCGAATCGCCACACGTTGGGTTCTGGAAAGTTTAACAAGCGAAAAAGGAAAATGCGCCCCCTTATCTTCCAAGGCCTTAGGCGGCGGCCTTCATGCTGGGCGCGGCGCATTGCTTGCACTTCGCCGCGTGGCTGCTATTGACGCGGCAAAACCCCCAGCCAGAGGATCGAAACCCGGTGGATATCCAAGAGCTTCGCACCCGCAATCCGGATCACTGGATGCGCGCCACGGCCATCCGCGCGCTTGCGCTTGACGCTGTCGCGGCCGCCAATTCAGGTCACTCGGGCATGCCTATCGGCATGGCCGACGTCGCCACCGTGCTGTTTTCGAAGCACCTCAAGTTCGACGCCGCACAGCCCGAATGGGCCGACCGTGACCGCTTTATCCTGTCGGCGGGCCATGGCTCGATGCTGCTGTATGCGCTGCTGTACCTGTGCGGCGATCCCGAGATCACGCTGGAGCAGGTCAAGAACTTCCGCCAGATGGGCGCAAAGACCGCCGGTCACCCGGAAAACTTCATGGCCAAGGCGATCGAGACCACAACCGGCCCGCTTGGTCAGGGCATCGCCAATTCCGTTGGCTTCGCCATCGCAGAGGAAAACCTGCGCGCGCGATTTGGCAAGAAGCTGGTCGATCACCACACCTATGTGATCGCTGGCGACGGTTGCCTGATGGAGGGCATCAGCCAAGAGGCCATCGGCCTTGCGGGCCGCTATGAGCTGGGACATCTGATTGTCTTCTGGGACAACAACGACATCACCATCGACGGCAAGGTGTCGCTGTCGGACCGCACCGATCAGGTCGCGCGGTTCAAGGCGTCCGGTTGGCACGTACAGGAAATCGACGGCCACGACCCGGAGGCCATCGACGCCGCCATCGCCGAGGCCAAGAAGACCGCGCAGCCGTCGATGATCGCCTGCAAGACGCATATCGCGCTTGGTCATGCGGCGCAGGACACCTCCAAGGGTCACGGCGCGCTGACCAACGGTGACCAGAACGACGCGGCCAAGGCGGCGTGGGGCTGGTCCTCGGCCCCGTTCAACATCCCCGCCGAGATCAAGTCCTGGTGGGAAGAGGCCGGATCGCGCGGCGCTGCGGATCGTGCCGAGTGGGAAACCCGCTTTGGCGATGCCAGCGAAAGCCGCCAAAAGGAATTCACCCGCGTGATGGCGGGTGAGGCCCCGAAAAAGCTGTCGGCGGTGATCAAGGCGCTGAAAAAGCAGGTCTCGGAGACCGCGCCCAAGGTCGCGACCCGCAAGGCCTCCGAGATGGCGCTGGAAGTGATCAACCCGGTGATGCCGGAAACGCTGGGCGGCTCGGCCGATCTGACCGGATCGAACAACACGCTGACCGGCGATCTGGGCGTCTTTGACACCGACAACCGCAAGGGCCGTTACATCTATTACGGAATCCGCGAGCACGGCATGGCCTCGGCGATGAACGGCATGACGCTGCATGGCGGCGTGCGCCCCTATGGCGGCACCTTCATGGCCTTCACCGACTATGCCCGCCCCGCGATGCGGCTGGCGGCGCTGATGAAGGCCCCCACGGTCTTTGTGATGACCCACGATTCCATCGGTCTGGGCGAAGACGGCCCGACTCACCAGCCGGTCGAACACCTTGCGATCTCGCGCGCGACGCCGAACACGCTGGTGTTCCGCCCCGCCGACACGGTCGAAACCGCCGAGGCCTGGGAAATCGCGCTGCGCCAGACCGCGACGCCGTCGGTTCTGTCGCTGACACGTCAGGGCCTGCCCACCGTCCGGCTGGAACACAAGAACGCCAACCTGACGGAAAAAGGTGCCTATGTGCTCGCCGACGCAGAGGGCAAGCGCGAGGCGATCCTGATGGCAACCGGCTCTGAGGTGGCAATCGCATTGGCGGCCCGCGACCTGTTGCAGGCCCAAGGGATCGGCACGCGGGTTGTGTCGATGCCCTGCTGGGAACTGTTCGAGGCGCAAGACGAAAGCTATCGCCGCCGCGTCCTGCCCGGTGGTCCGGTGCGCGTCGCCGTCGAGGCAGCGGTCCGTTTTGGCTGGGACCGCTGGCTGTTCGGGGAACGCGGCAAGCGCGACAAGGGCGAATTTGTCGGCATGCAGGGGTTCGGGGCCTCCGCGCCGGCGGAAGAACTTTATGCGCATTTCGGCATCACCGCCGAGGCGGTTGTGGAAAAGGTCAAAGGGTTGCTCTAAGCTCCCCTTGTCCACGACACTGATTTTCGGGCCGGAAACGCAAGTTTCCGGCCCGTTTTCGTGGCACATTCGAGTCGGATCAGTGCAGCGGCTTGCCGCCCGGCAATCGGGTCAGCACCGCGCGGGCGGCGCGCAGACCGGGGCGTTCTCCGCCCCGGCCCAACCGCTGCATGGTCAGATCCATCGCCGCCTGTTGCGCCTTCGGCGCGTCCAGAACCCCTGTAACCGCTTTGGCAATGGGACCGGGCAGGCACTTGGCCCCGATAAATTCGGGGATCACGCGGGTTTCGGACACCAGACTGACCAGCGTCACGCTGTCCACTCGCAACATGCGACCGATGATCTGGCGGCTGAGCCAGCTCATGTCATAGGCGATCACCATCGGCGTGCCCGCCGCCGCCAGTTCCAGCGACACCGTCCCCGACGCCGCCAGCGCCACATCCGCCGCGCCAAAGGCCGCGCGTTTTTCCAGCCCGCCGGGATCATGAGCAGGCTCGATCACCAGTGGCGCGCCGGGCCATGTGGCCACAGCCGCGCGCACCGTCGCCGCGACCGGGGCAGCGGCGGGAATGACCAGTTGCAGGTCCGGGCGCGCCCTGTGCAGCAGCCGCGCAACCTGCGCAAAGACCGGTAACAGGCGGCTGACCTCGGACCGGCGCGAGCCGGGCAGGATCAACGCCATCTCGCCTGAAATTCCGTGCCGCAGGCGGAACGCCTCTGTGTCTTCGGCACTGGCCTGCGGCTCCATCACCACAGGATGCCCGACGAAATCGCAGGGAATGCCCGCGGCCTCCATATAGGGCGGCTCAAACGGCAGCAAGGCCAGCACCTGATCCACATGCGCGGCCATCTTCTCGGCCCGTTTGGGACGCCATGCCCAGACAGTGGGGGCCACGTAATGCACCACGCGCACGTCCGACACCGCCTTGACCAGCCGCGCCACACGCAGGCTGAACTCCGGCAGGTCCACGGTGATCAGCACGTCGGGGCGTTCAGCCACCACCGCGTCGGCGGTCTGGCGAATGCGCGCCTTGAGATGGCGGTATTCCCTTAGGATCTCACCGATCCCCATGATGCTGATTTCATCCATGTCGAACAGGCTGTCCAGCCCTTCGGCCTGCATCAGCGGCCCGCCGATGCCGCGAAACGTGACATCCGGCACCAGTTCCTTCAGCCCCGCCATCAGGGCTGCGCCAAGGCGGTCGCCAGAGGGTTCTCCGGCGGTGATGAACACGCGCATCACGCCCCCCTTTCGCGGACCCAGAGGTACAGACCGGCCGCATCCAGCAGCGCCACAACCTGCGCAAAGTCCAGAACCATGACGCCGCGCGCCTCGATCACGATCCCTGCAAGATCGCTGGCAATCGCGCCCTCGGCGGTCCCGATGCCGATCACCGGCAAATCGGCACGGCGTTCCTGCCCCGGTTTGGGGGCCTTGTACAGCATGCCGCCCCGCGCCTCTGGTCCCAGCCCCCGCAACATGGCATCGGTGCCCTCCTCGTCTTCTGTGGCGATCAGTTTCCCTTCTCGGAGGACGCAGGCCTGCCCCAGATCGCGCCGCGCCTGTTGATCCGAAACGCTGTCGCCCATCCCGGCCGCCTGCACTGCGGCATTGTCTGGCTGGGCCACTGTTGGCACACCCGCCGCGGGCAACAGATCGGGCACCAGATCATGCGCGGCGAGCACCGCGAACCCGGCGTTTTCAAGGATATCGATGGCAATGCGCAAGGCCCCGTCGTCCCCGTGTCGCAACGCGCGCAGGATACGTGGGACCAGCGGCAAGGTGCGCAGGTCCAGTCGCGCCAGCGACAGGTCGGGGCGGGTTACGGCACCGCAGAGACAGACCCGCGTCACGTTCCGGGCCTTGAGCCATGCCAGCAAGCCGCCAAGCCGCTCAAGCCGAAACAGGTGATCGGCCTCTATCTGGTCCGGAGGGCAATGTTCAAGACCGCAGACCACGACGCCGCCGGAAACGGATTTGGCCACGGCGGCGGGCAAGGCTCCACGGCCTGCGATCAAGGCCAGCATCGCCCGCTCAGCCCGGCGTCAGGAAACTGCGGTCGCTGTCGCCCAGGATGAAATCGACAATCTCGCGCACATAATCGCTTTGCGTTTCATCACCCAGCCGCCGCGCGCGGTCCTGAAACGCGCCTTCGCCCTGCGCCAGCATCTGAAAGGCGGCGCGCAGGGCGGTGATGTCGGACCGGGCCACGCCGCGCCGCTTGAGACCGACAAGGTTCAGACCGTCCAGCACGCCGCGCGGCCCCTGCACCAAACCGTGCGGGATCACGTCGTTGGTGACCATGGTGACAGCGCCGATGATCGCCCCGCGCCCGATCCGGACCCATTGATGCACGCCGGACAGGCCGCCGATGATGACCTCATCCTCGATCACGCAATGCCCCGCGAGCGCGGCATTGTTGACGAGGATCACGTTGTTGCCGACCTGAACGTCATGCGCCACGTGACAGCCCGCCATGAACAGCCCGTCGTTGCCCACACGGGTCACGCCGCCGCCGCCCTCAGTGCCGGTGTTCATGGTGACATGTTCGCGGATGCGGTTGCGTTCACCGATCACGAGGCTGGTCTTTTCACCCCGGAATTTCAGATCCTGAGGGATTTCCCCGATCACCGCGAAAGGAAAGATCACCGTTTCAGAGCCGATCTCTGTCTTGCCGGTGATAACCACATGACTTTTCAGTTCGACCCGGTCGTGCAGCACGACCTCTGGCCCGATGTGGCAGAATGGGCCGATCACGCAGCCTTGACCAATCTGCGCGCCATCCTCGACAACGGCGGCGGGGTGGATCACCGTGTCCGCGATCAAGACGGCAGGTCCATCATGGCGGTGAACTCCGCCTCGGCGGCCATGTCCCCCTCAACCTCGGCCACGCCGCTGAACTTCCAGACCTTGCCGCCGGGTTTGCCACGCAGGGTGGTCAGCCGCATCTTGAGCTGATCGCCCGGCACAACCTTGCGGCGGAACTTGCACTTGTCGATGGCCATGAAATAGACCTTCATCTCTTTGTCGGCCATATCCAGCGCGGTCCCCACCATGACGGCGGCGGTCTGGGCCATGGCCTCGACGATGGTCACGCCGGGCATGATCGGCAGGCCGGGGAAATGGCCCTGAAAATGCGGCTCGTTCATGGTGACGTTCTTGATCCCGATGGCCGACTGCGTGCCGTCGATCTGTTCGACCCGGTCGACCAGAAGGAACGGATACCGGTGCGGCAGAATGCGCTGGATCAACTGGATGTCCGCGCTGAGAAGCGTGTCGGTCATGGGCGGGCTCCCTTCAAGATTTGGCGTAACCCCTAGCAACGGCGGCGGGCGGGGGCAAGCGCGGGCTCACTCTTGCGGGTCGGGTTGCATCTCCGGCACCTGGGGTGCCGGATCCGGCGCGGGATCTTCGGGCGCGCCGTCGCCGATCTGGGCGTCGATGCGCGCGATGGTGCGGTCGGTGATATCAATGGCATCCGCCGCCACCAGCACCGTGCGCCGTTCAAGGATCAGGGCCGCGCCGGCCTCGCGCAGCAGACCCTCAAGCACCGGCTGGGCGACGGTCAGGAACCGGCGGCGCGCCTCTTCGGTGCGGGCGCCAAGCGCGCGGGCCTTGGCGTCCTGTTCATCGCGCAAGAGCTGCACCTTTTCGTCAAAGGCATCGGCCAGCTTGCGGAATTCGTCGGGGGCCAGTGTCGGGCGCAGGTCGGTCAGCCTGCGCTCTTCCTCGGTCAGTTCGGCCTCGATCCTGCGGTTCTCGGTGGCGATGGCCCGGCCCGCCTGTTCGATCTCGCTGTTCACCCGCAGACCAAAGGCGCTTTCGGAAAAGACCCGCTCAAACTCGATGACAAGGATCGGTGTCTTGGGAACAGCGGTCAGAAAGGGGCTGCCCTGCCCCTGAGCGCCTGCTGCCGCGCCCCAAAGGCCCAGCAGCAGGATCGCAAGACGGACGGCCAGTCGCACGCCCGCCTCAGAACTGCGTCGAGATCGTCAGGTTGAAGTTCTGCGCTTCGTCATACTTTCTCTTCACCAGAGGCTCGGAGAAGTTCAGACGAAGCGGGCCAAGCGCGCTGTCCCAGAAGATCGAGAAGCCGATGACATGGCGGGCGTCAAAGCCGGTGGAGACAACCGTGCCGGTCGCCTTGGCCTTGGTCGCGTCGCTCAGCCCCCAGACCGACCCGACGTCATAGAACAGGCCGCCGGAGATGCCGTATTCTTCGGGCAGGCCCAGCGGGAATTCCGCCTCGAACCGGGCCACGGCGTAAAAGTTACCGCCCAGCGAGTCGTCGACACTGCCGCCGATTTCACGCGGGCCGATACCGCCGTAGGTAAAGCCGCGCATGATGTCCGGCCCGATCAGGAAACGGTCGGTCACCCGGCTGTCGCCCTTGGAATAGGTCAGCGCCCCACCTTCCAGCGTCGCGCGCAGGGTTACTTCCTCGTTCCAGACACGGGTCTGGGCAATGGCCTTGGCATTGGTTCTGACAAAGGTGGTGTCGCCGCCAAGACCCGCAAAGTCCTGTCCGAATTCGAAACGGTAGCGGGTGTTCGGGTCCAGACCTTTTGCCAGCGAATCAAAGATATAGGTGTAGCCGAGCGAACTGTCGTACCGCTCACCTTCGAGCGCTTCGGCCTTGACGACGCCGCCGATGTCGGTGGCGGTCTGATCAACCCCGGTAATGTGGCCGTAATCCAGCGTGTACCGCAGTTGCAGACGCGACTGTTCCGCCACCGGGAATTCGAGGAACGGCTGGAAGATGCCGGTCACCGTGTCGAACACGGCGTTCAGGTTATCGGTTTCCGAATAGCCCAGCTGGAACCCCAGAGCCAGATCGCGCCCGAACAGCCCCGGTTCCGCGAACCGCAGGCCGTATTGCTGCGATTCAGCGGCGTTGCTGATCTTGAAGCTGAAGGACTGACCGCGCCCGAGGAAGTTCTTTTCGGAGAAGGCGAATGTCACGCCGATCCCGTTCGCCGTGGAATAAGACCCACCCAAGCTGATCGAGCCGGTGGGCTTTTCCTCGACGTCCACGTCAATGACCACCTGCTGCGGGCTGGACCCTTCGCGGGCATCCACATCCGCCTTGTTGAAGAAGCCAAGCGCGCGGATGCGTTCGGCGCTTTCGCGGATGGCGCGCGGATTGAACGGATCGCCCTCGACCACCTCGAACTGGCGGCGGATGACGCGGTCCAGCGTTGTGGTGTTCCCCTCGATATCGATGCGTTCGATAAAGATGCGTTCGCCGCGCACCAGCTGGAACTCAATGTCCAGCGTCAGATCGCGGTCGTTGCGGGTGACGCGCGGTTCAACGCGGACAAAGTTCAGTCCCTCGTTCACCGCCAGTTTTTCAAGCCGGGCAATCTCATTCTCGACCAGAGCGGGCGAATAGACCTTGCCGCGCTTGAGACGGACCCTGCTGGCGAACAGATCGGCATCGACCTCTGACAGATCAGAGGTCACAGAGACCTCACCGACCTTGAACTGCTGGCCTTCCTCAACGTTGAAGGTGACGAAATAACCGTCCCGTTCCTGGCTGAGTTCGGCGTTGATCCCGGTGATGCGGAAATCGACATAGCCGCGCGAGGCGTAGAAGTCGCGCAAAAGCTGTTTGTCGAATTCCACGCGGTCTTCGATGAAGGTATCCTTGCGGATCACAGCGCGCAGCAGGCCCGCCTGTTTGGTGTCCAGCACGCGGCGCAGACGCCGGTCGGAGTATTGCCCGTTGCCGACAAAGCCGATGCGCTCCACCTCGGCGACGCCGCCCTCAAAGACCTCGAACACAAGGTCGACGCGGTTGTCGCTGCGACGGATGACCTTGGGCGAAACACGCGCCGCCAGACGGCCCTGCACCTCATAGGCCTTGCTGACGGCCTGTGCGTCGGCCTCGGCCACACGCGGGCTGAACACGCGGCGCGACTGCGACTGCACGATCTTCGCCAGATCCTCATCCTTGATCCGCTTGTTGCCCTCAAAGGCGATGCGGTTGATGGTCGGATATTCGACGACGCGGATGACCAGACGCGATCCTTGCGGGATGATCTCGACGGTCTCGAACAGACCGGAGCCAAGGATTCTCTGGTAGGCATCATTCAGTTCCGCCGCCGAAACGCGATCGCCACGGGCGATGCCGGCATAGGACAGAATCGTACCCGGCTCGACCCGGCGATTGCCTTCGATCGAGACGGAGTTGAAAACATAGCTTTGCGCGAAGGCAACTTCAGGGATGGTGGCCACCCCTGCCCCCATCGCGACGGCGAAGGTCAGGGCAACAGCCCTCCCCGCGTTCACGACGTGAAAACCCGTTGCACGGCCCTGCGCTTTACGCGCGGAAATGACCTTTGCCATCATCGCAATCCACTTTGACATCCCGGAGTCGTAGGTATCGGGAATGCGGTGGCTTGTCAAAAGCCCGAAGGCGCGAATTTGGCCGACTGTCGCCTGACAGCGACTAGTGCATCATCAGGCCCAGCCATCCCCCGAAAAACAAGGCGAAGACGATGGTGGAGATATACAGCAGCCGGTCCCAGTTAATGGTCACCAGCAAGCTCATGCTGCGGTAGCCCGCGTGAATCGTGTGCATGGAATCGGTCCTCGGTTGCGTCAGTGCAGCCTTGGTATGGCGGATGATTCAGGCAGGAATTTGACGCTGTCCGCGAGAATTTATGTCAAGGACAGAACAAATCGTTGGAAAGTGCGAAGACCATCAACGAAAGCACAACAGTCAGCCCGATCGACATCAGCACCTTGAGCGCGCGATCGCTGGGCGGACGGCCCGACACGGCCTCATAGGCAAAGAAAACAAGGTGCCCGCCGTCCAGCACAGGGACCGGGAACAGGTTCAAAAGGCCCACAGCCGTCGACAGGACCGCGATGAACCAGATGAAATTGGTCGTGCCCTGGCTGGCCATGTCGCCGCTGGTTTCGGCGATTCCAATCGGCCCCGACAGGTTGCAGGTGCTGATCGCCCCGGTGGCCATGTGCCACAGGCCCGACAGGGATCCTTCGATGATCCGGCCCACCTGCGTGACCCCCGATCCCAGAGCAGAGCCGATTCCCGTCGCCTCTGTTGCCGGTTCAAAGGCAACGCCACCGACGATTCCGATCCGGTAAAAGGTCTGGAACCCGCCGCCCGGCTGCGGCTCATCCACCCGGCGCGGGGTCATTTCCTTGTCCAGAACCGCGCCATCGCGCCAAACGGTCAGTTGCAGGGTCGCGCCCTTTGATCCCTCGACCCGGTCCTTGAGTTGCTCAAAGGCATAGATTTCCTCGCCGTCCACGGCGGTGATCACGTCACCGGCGCGCAGACCGGCATCACCGGCGGCAGAGCGCGGCGCAATCTGTGTCGCCAGCGGCGGATAGGTAAAAGGCCCGGCTACGGTGATCTCGCGCCCGTCGCGGTCGACGGTATAGTCCAGCGTCGGCTGATGCGGCAGCGCGTCGAAATAGGCCCCCAAAACGGCCCGGTCTTCGGAATCGGGCAGTTGGCTGCCTTCGATGGCAAGGATTCGGTCGCCGGACTGAAGTTCCTGCTGCACAGGAAGCGGGCGCAAATCCCCTACCGTCAAAGGTTCGGCCAGTTCGCCCCGGAACATGATGACGCCGGTAAAGATCAGGATCGACAGGGCAAAGTTGAACAAAGGCCCCGCCGCCACCGTCGCCGTGCGCGCCCAGAGCGGCGCGCCGGACATGGTGCTGCGCATCTCGTCCTTGCTCAGCCCCTCAACGGCCTCTTCGTCGATGCCGCCAGAGGCATTGGCGTCGCCCCGGAACTTGACGTAGCCCCCAAAGGGAATCGCCGCGAGTTGCCATTTGGTGCCGTCCCGGTCGACGCGCGACCAGATGACCGGACCGAAGCCGAGGCTGAACACTTCGGGGAAAATGCCGGATTTCTTGCCGACGATGTAGTGCCCGTATTCATGCACCGCGATGATCACCGAAAGCGCGACCACGAAAAAGATCACGGTCCAGAGGGCTCCGCCGAACTGCGGTATGAATGTCATCGGGTCCAAGCTGCGGGCTCCCCTTACCAGGTTTTTCGTTGCATGACCGCGTCGGCCGCTATGCGTGCCAGATGGTCCGCCTCGGCCACCATATCAAGTGTAATCCCGGCGTCATTGTGACCCGCATGGGACGAAAGGCTGGCCAAGACCTCTTCGACAACGCCCGCCATGCCCGGAAAGGAAATCCGGTGATCGATGAAGGCATCCAGCGCCCGTTCCTTGGCGGCGTTGAAAACCGCGCCCATCAGCCCGCCCGCCATCATGACCTCGCGCGCCAAACGCAGCGCGGGCCAGCGCGTCTCGCAGGGCGCGCGAAAGGTGAACTGCCCAAGCTTGACCAGATCCAGCCGTTCCACCGGAAGTGCGCGGCGTTCCGGGTGGTGCAGGGCAAAGCCGATGGCATGGCGCATGTCCGCCGGGCCGACATGCGCCATCAGCGCACCGTCCGCGAACCCCACCAGCGCGTGGATCATTGATTCCGGATGCACGACGGTTTCGATCTTTGCAGGATCGAGGCCAAAGAACTCTTTTGTCTCAATGAGTTCCAGCGCCTTGTTGAACATGGACGCGGAATCTATGGTGATGCGCTGCCCCATGGACCAATTGGGATGCGTGGCCGCCTGTTCCGGCGTGGCACGGGCCAGATCCTCCAGCGGCCAGTCGCGAAAGGCCCCCCCGCTTGCGGTGATGATGACCCGCTCGACCGCCGCCAGATCTTCACCGATCAGGGCCTGAAAAACCGCCGAATGTTCACTGTCTACCGGCAGGATGTGCGCCCCGTGTTTCCGCGCGGTGCGCAGCATCAATGGACCGGCGCAGACCATGCTTTCCTTGTTGGCCAGCGCCAGCGTCGCCCCCTGCTGCAACGCGCGCAGGCCCGGCTCCAGCCCGGCAGCGCCAACGATTGCCGACATGACCCAATCGGCAGGCCGGGACGCGGCCTCGACCAGCGCGGCGCGTCCGGCGGCGGCCTCTATTCCGCTACCCGCAAGAGCGGCGCGCAGATCCTCCAGCCTGTCCTGATGCGCGGTGACGGCAATTTCGGCCCCCAAGGCGCGGGCATCCCGTGCCAGTAGGCCGATGTTCGCGCCGCCTGTCAGTGCAACGGTCCGATAGGCATCGCGGTCCCGCGCAATCAGGTCAATCGTGCTTTGGCCGATCGATCCGGTTGCGCCGAAGATAGAAATGCGGCGGCTCACAGCGTCCCCAACAGACTCAGGACCATGAACAGCGTGGCCGCGCCGACGATGCCATCGAACCGATCCAGAAAACCGCCATGACCCGGAATCAGGTCCGAGGCGTCCTTGACGCCCGCCCGACGCTTGATCGCGCTTTCGGCGATGTCCCCCAGTTGTGAGGCCAGCGACAGGAACATCGCCGCCACCGACCATGTCAGCACAATCGTGACCGGCAGACCGGCGTTCACCGCAAGGCTCCCGGCAAGGATCGCCGCCACAATCCAGCCCGCCACAATCCCGGACCATGTCTTTTTCGGACTGACACGCGGCCAGAACTTGGGCCCGCCCAATGCGCGCCCGGCGAAATACCCGGCGATATCGGTCAGGATGACAATCCCCAACAGCATCAGGATCAACCCCGGTTGCAGCGCCGCAAAAGCCGCCAGCCACAGGCCGGATAACAAGACCGCGCCGCCATACAGAAAGCCGATCCACCAACCGCGCCCCGCAAGCAGCGCAAAAAAGATGCACAGGCCCAAGAGCACCAGAGCGCTTTCCAGCACATCCGCCCTGCCCAGCCGGAAGATCCAGATGAACATCGCCGTGACCGCCACGCCGGCGACAACCGGCAAGGCCCGGTGGCGGGGTTTCAGCAGGTTGCACATTTCCCAGATCATCACCCCGGTCACACCCGCGATCAGAAACTGAAAGGCCCCCGGCCCCGCAAGGAATGCGCCCACCGCGACGGCCAGCATGACAACCGCGGACAAGCCGCGAACGCGCAGGTCACGCCACTTGTCACTCATGCTTTGACAGCACCGAAACGGCGGTCCCGCTGCCCGAACTTGGCGCAGAGACGCCCCAGTTCCTCGGCCCCGAAGTCGGGCCAGAGCGTATCGACAAATTCATATTCCGCGTAGGCCGACTGCCAGAGCAGAAAGTTGGAAATCCGCGCCTCTCCGCTGGTGCGGACCACCAGATCGGGGTCGGGCAAGACATGGGTATCAAGGTAACGCGGCAGGGTTTCCAGATCGATGTCCGAGGGGTCAAGCTTGCCCTCTTTCACATCGAACGCCAGCCGTTGCGCAGCGCGCGCCACCTCATCGCGACCGCCGTAGTTCAACGCAATCGTCAGATTGACGCCGGTGCAATGTTTGGTGAAATCCTCGGCCTCGTCCATCAGGGCGCGCAGTTTGGCGTCCAGTCGAACGCGATCACCGATGAAACGCACGCGCACGTTTTCTTTCACAAAGGCCTGCATCTCTTTCATGATGTAGCGCCGGAACAGGCTCATGAGGCCCGCGACCTCGACCTGCGTGCGCTTCCAGTTCTCGGTGGAAAAGGCGAATATCGTCAGGTACTTGACGCCGAAATCCGGGCACGCCTCCACCACTTCGCGGACGCGGCGCGCACCGGCGTGGTGCCCGAAAAGACGCGGCCGCCCGCGCATCGTCGCCCAGCGTCCGTTGCCATCCATGATGATGGCCACGTGTTTCGGACCAATCGTGTCCAGCATCGGTCTGGCCATCAAATTTCCTTCCAAGACGAAATGCGCGGCATTTACACGCTTAATTCAACATGTCCGCCGTTCCAAAGCAACGATACCGGCACATGGTTAAGCCCTGTGTGCCGGTGGCGAAAGGCGACAGTGTGGCGATGGCGCGTCGCAAGCGGACCTTTGCGGCCACAAGGCAACGGTCCACCGCGCCATGCCGTCTTTTTAAGCGGCACCAAGGGTCCGGCGTCTCGCCGGTGCCGCCCTGCTGCCCTGTCACCCTGTCGCCCGTGGCTCAGACCTGCATGATTTCCGCTTGTTTGGTCTCAAGCGCCTCGTCGACCTTCTTGATATAGGTGTCGGTCATGTCCTGCACCTCGGACTCCCAGAGTTTCTGGTCGTCTTCGCTCATGCCGTCGTTCTTGGCCTTCTTGATCTGCTCCATACCGTCGCGGCGCACGTTGCGGATCGAGACACGGGCGTGCTCGGCGTATTGCCCGGCAACCTTGCCCAGTTCGCGGCGGCGCTCCTCGTTCAGCTCGGGGATCGGCAGCATGATGATGGTGCCGTTAAGCTGCGGGTTGATCCCAAGGCCGGATTCGCGGATCGCCTTTTCCACCTTGCCCACCAGACCCTTGTCCCAGACGTTGATGGTGACCATGCGCGGTTCGGGCACGTTGACGGTGCCGACCTGATTGATCGGGGTCATCTGGCCGTAGGCGTCCACCTGAACCGGCTCCAGCATCGAGGCCGAGGCGCGTCCGGTGCGCAGCGACGCAAATTCCGTGCGCAGGTTAGCCATGGCGCCATCCATGCGGCGCGACAGATCGGCGGTATCGAGTTCGAAATCTTCGGACATCTTGGCCCCTCGTTGATCAATTGTGCTCGGGTAGCACTGGTTAGCCCGACCTTTACCGCAGATCAATCATCCTTGACCAGAGAAGCCGGTGCGGGCGGGTCGGCCCATGCAACCGATCCTTAACCCCGCCGTGACAAAACCATCGGCGTTCCGCCAAATGGGTCCGTCGTGTATGCATGTTTGCCTGATCCTCTTTCCCGGCTTTCCGATGCTGACCTATGTGCTGGCGCGCGAGGTGCTGCATCTGGCGAACGATTGCGCGGGCCAGCAGCTTTTCACGTTTCAGACACGGACGGTGGCGGGCGCGCCGGTCGCGGCCGCCGATGGTACGCCCCTGCGTGGCGATCAGCCTGACTGGCATGGCGCGCAGGGGTTTGACCTTGTGCTGCTTTGTGCGGGGCGGGATCCGCTGAATTGCTTGCCCATGGGCCTGCGCGCCTTTCTCAACCGCGCCGATGCCACGGGGGCCACGCTGGGCGGGTTGGACGGCGGTGGCCTGATCCTTGCCAAACTGGGCTTTCTGTCCGGGCGTACGGCGGTTCTGGATCAGGCGGCCCTGGCGGATCTGGTTCCGGACTGTGACGACATCGCCCTGACAGAGGGCACGTTTTCCTGTGACCGGCAGCGGTTGACCACGGCGGGTGGCATGGCCACCGGCGATGCGGTGCTGGCCTGGATCGCGCGCGCGCACAGCCCGTCGCTGGCCGCGCGGGTGGCAGAGTCTCTGGCGCACGGTCGCATCGGTCAGGCAGGGGCGCAGCAAAGGTTGGTGCAGGCCGTCGATCCCCTGCTGGACCGGATGCAGGCGATCATGGCCGCGCATATCGAAACGCCAATTCCGGTCGAGCGGGTCGCCGCCGAACTGGAGCTGAGCCCGAAGCAGCTGCGCCTGCGCTGCCGCAAGGCGCTGCGCCTGACCCCGGTACAAATCTATACCGGGCTGCGGCTGGACCGGGCGGCACAACTGATCTCGACAACCGAACTATCCGTGCAAGAGGTCGCGCGGGCTGCGGGCTTTGCCTCCCCCTCTGCCTTTACCCGCAGTTACCGCGCACGCTTTGGTGCACCGCCCCGCAGTCAGCGGCGCGCACGGCGGGCGGGATAAACAGACGCTCAGGCCATCGCCGTGCTGGCCAGACCGTGCGGCGCGGGCTTCCGGGTCGCGCCACGTGCAACGGCACAAGACCAAAATGCCGACACCGCACCGTCATGCCGGACCGGAGCGGGGTGCCGACCCGGTCCTGATCGCCTGCAACCTATGCAGGCCACCAAATGATTGCTGCGAAAACAGAAAAATTTCTACCGCACATTCCGGCACGGCACCGGGCGGGCTAAGTCGGGTTTGGCCCACCCCGGCGCCGTCCGGTCCCGGTCGTTGTCAGACAGGCGGAGTAACGGCGCCGCCGAACGCGCGTCGCCGGTACATGTCGGATTGGCAGCGCGGCGTCTCAGGCCGGGGCCGGTCCGGGCTTGTCCAACTGCGCGCGCGGCGCTTTTTCGCAGACCCGTGTATACGTGCCCTGCCCGGCAAGGATACCGCGAAACCCGCCCGGCTCATCCAGCGAGAACACGATGATCGGCATGTCGTTGTCCCGCGCCAGCGCGATGGCCGAGGCATCCATGACCTTGAGGTTCTTCGACAAAACCTCGTCAAATGTCACCTGATCGTACCGTTTCGCATCGGGATTGGTGCGTGGGTCGCTGTCATAAACCCCGTCGGTGCCGTTCTTGCCCATGATGATCGCCTCGCAGGCCATCTCATTGGCGCGCAACGCCGCCGCGGTGTCGGTGGTGAAATACGGGTTGCCGGTGCCGGCGGCAAAGATGCAGACCCGCTTTTTCTCAAGGTGGCGCACGGCGCGGCGGCGGATGTAGGGCTCTGCCACCTCGTCCATGCGGATCGCGCTGATCACGCGGGTGAAGACGCCGACACCTTCCAGCGCCGATTGCATCGCCAGCGCGTTCATCACCGTGGCCAGCATGCCCATGTAGTCGGCAGTGGTGCGTTCCATCCCCTGCGCGGAACCGGCCAGCCCGCGAAAGATATTGCCGCCGCCGATCACCATGCAGATCTCGACGCCCATTTCCTGCACCGATTTCACCTCGCGGGCGATGCGCTGCACGGTCGGCGGATGCAGGCCAAAGCCCTGATCGCCCATCAGCGCCTCGCCGGAAATCTTCAACATGACACGCTTGTAGGTGGTTTGCGGGATGCTGGCCTCGGTCATGTTGCGCTCCGTCGTGGGGGGGATATGATCGCGCGCATATGTGGCGGAAAACCACCTGGGCTGCAATGGTCCAGCGGGCTCTGTCACGGGACACCGGGACAGGCTGCGCAATGCGTGACAAATCGGCAATCGAGGCATGCCTTGCCTCTTGCGCGCCGGATCGGCCTGTGCTGATCGCGGGGCCAACGGCAAGCGGCAAGTCCGCGCTGGCGCTGGCCATCGCCGAGGCGCAGGGCGGCGTGATCGTCAACGCCGATGCGATTCAGGTCTTTGCCGACTGGCGCGTACTGACCGCCCGACCATCGCCCGAGGAAGAGGCGCGCGCGCCGCATGCGCTATATGGCCATATCCCCGGCGAGCAGACCTATAGCGTGGGTGACTGGCTGCGCGAGGTGGCCGCGCTTCTTCCCGGAACAGAGCGGCCGATTTTCACCGGTGGTACGGGGCTTTACCTGACGGCCTTGACCGAAGGACTGGCCCGGATCCCCGCCACTCCGCCACAGATCCGGGCCGACGGCGAGGCGCTGTTGGCATCGCGCGGTCTGGCTGCAATGGTGGCGGACCTGGACGCCGGGACCGCCGCCCGCATCGACCTGCGCAATCCGGCCCGTGTGGCCCGCGCGTGGGAGGTGCTGCGCGCCACCGGACGCGGAATTGCCGCGTGGCAGGATGAGACGCCGCCGCCGCTGTTGCCGCTGGACCGCGCCGCTGCCTTTGTCGTCGATGCCCCCAAGGACTGGCTCACCCCCCGGATCGAGAGCCGTTTCCGCAAGATGATCGAGAGCGGCGCCTTGGACGAGGCCCGCGCCAATCGCCCCGGATGGACCCCGGACCGCCCCTCTGCCAAGGCCATAGGGGCGGCGGAACTGATGGCCTATCTGGACGGCGAAATCCCACTTGACCGCGCGATCGAGCGCGCCACGATCCTGACCCGCCAATTCGCCAAGCGCCAGCGCACATGGTTCCGCGCCCGGATGGGGCAATGGACCCAACTGACCGCAGAGATACTGGCCTGATGTCGCGGCCCGGCTTTCTCAGGACCCCGATGCCGCCCGCACCGCCCAAGCCCAAGGGACCTGTGCGCAGCGGCTCTTACGCGATGGAACTGCAAGGCGCACCGTGGAAGTTCACGCTGCTGCACGACCGCGAAGACGACGTTGTGCTTTGGGTGACAAAGGGTCAGGGCCGCGTCGTGGTGAACGGCATCCGTCGCGGAATCTCGGTGAACAATGCGCTGTTTGTGCCCGCTGGCACACTGTTTGCCATCGACATGCAGCAAGGCACACAGGCGCTGATGGTGCAAAGCCCCTCGGGGCTGAGCCCCTACCTGCCGCATGCGCCGGTGTTGTTGCGGGTGCGTGAAAGCCTTGCTCAGGCAGAGCTGACCGGCACCATCGACGCGATGAACCGCGAAATGATGCAGAACCGCGCCATGCTGCAAGAGGCGCTGTCCGCGCATGTTGGCCTGATCGCCGTCTGGTTGCAGCGCCAGATTCAAGCGGGCACGGCTGATTCTCCGCCCGAAAGCGCCGCGCAGCGGCTGGTGCGGCGCTATGCGCGGGCCGTGTCGCAGGATTTTCGCAAGCCGCAGGTCATGGGACACTATGCCGAGTCCCTCGACGTCACGCCGACCCATCTCAGCCGCGTCTGTCGGGTCTGTTGCGGCAAAACCGCCGCCGACATCCTGACAGAGCGCAAATTGCATGCCGCCCGGATTGCGCTGGAAAGCCCCAAGCCGGCGGTAAAAGAGGTGGCGCGGTCGCTGGGGTTCACCTCTCCGGCCTATTTTACCCGGTTCATCCAGAGCCACACCGGGCAGTCTCCGTCCGCCCTGCGCGCGGCGAGCCAACACCCGACAAGCCGACGATAACCGGGTGAGACCCTTGAAAATTCGACAGTGGTGACTTGGAAGTGACTTGCACATCAGGCGATGTCGCTTTTGAATAAGGTCGATGTCGCTTTCGGACCCCAAAAGGGCGAAAGCGGGCGTTGACGGGGCAAGGCTTCTCGTGCGGAATGACATGCAGCGAGGGGCATGGCCGAAGGGTGAATTACAAAAACCCGCTCAGGAGCCAGAAATGAGACCCCCGGCTGAACAAGACGTGTCACAGGGAGACAAGAATGACATCGATGGATAACCTGCAACGGGTGCACCCGGCTGCAAAAATGTACGCGCGTGAACTTAAGCAGGGCCTGCTTGACCGCCGCGAGTTCCTTGCACGCACAACCGCGCTTGGCGTGACCTCGGCTGCGGCCTATATGCTTGGCGGCCTTCAGCGCCCCGCCGAAGCGGCGGCGCATGCCCAGCAAGGCGGCACCATCCGCTATCAAATGGAAGTGCGCGCCCTGAAAGATCCGCGCACCTACGACTGGACCCAGATCGCCACCTTTACCGCCGGCTGGCTGGAATATCTGGTGGAGTACAACAGCGACGGTTCCTTTGAGCCGATGCTGCTGGAAAGCTGGGAGGCGAATGACGACGCCACCGAATTTACGCTGCATGTCCGCAAGGGCGTCAAGTGGAACAACGGCGACGATTTTACCGCCGAAGACGTGGCCCGCAACATCGCCATGTGGTGTGAGAGCGAGGTCGAGGGCAACTCGATGGCCGCGCGCATGGGGTCGCTGATCGACGAAACCACCAAGAAAGCCTCGGACGGCGCGATCACCGTTGTCGACAGCCACACGGTCAAGTTGACGGCAAACGTGCCCGACATCTCGTTGATTCCGGGCATGGCCGACTATCCTGCCGCCATCGTCCACAGCAGCCACGACGCGAACAACATGCTGGCTAACCCGATCGGCACCGGTTTCATGCTACCCGAAAGCCACGAAGTCGGCGTCAAGGGTGTGCTGGTCCGGAATGAAGGCCATGATTGGTGGGGCTATGCCGCTGGAAAAGGTGGCTACATCGACCGCATCGAGTTCATCGACTACGGCACAGATCCGGCTGCGTTCATCGCCGCCTACGAGGCCGAAGAGATCGACATGAACTGGGAGTCGGTCGGCGAGTTTGTCGACATCTTCGACAGCCTGGGCCTGGAACGCTCCGAGATCCCCTCGGGCTTTACCATTGTGATCCGTCCCAACCAGCTGGCCGAAGACGCCGACGGCAACAAAATCTACGGTGACAAACGCGTCCGTCAGGCGCTGGCCATGGCCGTCGACAACAACGTCTGCCTTGAACTGGGCATGGCGGGCTACGGCATCGTCGCCGACAACTGCCACGTCGGTCCCATGCACCCGGAACATGACCCGTCGGTGACACGCCTTCCCTATGATCCGGCCAAGGCGCTTGAGCTGATCAAAGAAGCGGGCATGGAAGACTTCGAGCATGAGGTGCAGTCGATCGACGACGACTGGCGCCGCAACACCACCGCCGCTCTGGTGGCGCAGTTGAACGATGCCGGCATCAAGGCCAAACACACGGTTCTTCCCGGTTCGACCTTCTGGAACGACTGGACCAAGTACCCGTTCTCGTCGACCAACTGGAACCACCGCCCGCTGGGCACACAGGTTCTGGCGCTGGCCTACAAATCGGGCGCGGCCTGGAACGAATCCGGGTTTGCCAACGAAGAGTTCGATACGCTGCTGGCAGAGGCCAACTCCATCGCGGACGCCGATGCGCGCCGCGCGGTGATGGCGAAACTTCAGGCGATCATGATCGACGAAGGCGTGACGGTTCAGCCCTACTGGCGCACCGCCATCCGCCACCACAGGGACAACCTTGTCGGGGTGGACAAGCACATCGCCGACTTGCCCCAGATCTACAAGTTCGGGATCAAGGCCTGACAAGGCGCCTCCCCAAGGGCCGCGCGGACAACCGCGCGGCCCTTTTCGTCTCAGGCCGCGCGATACCTGCGGCCCTTTGCAAAACCAAAAAGCGACCGGAACAATACCGGTCCACAGCCACCAACGGGGGCTTTTATGGGTCTATTCATTCTCAGGCGCGTGGGGGTCATGCTACTGACCGCCCTTTGCCTGACGTTCATCGTCTTCGTTATGACGAACCTCTATCCAAACCTGGAAAAGCTCGCGAAATCCGAAGGCAACTTCCGGATGACGGATATCGAGGTGGCCACATGGCTGTCCAACAACGGCTACCGCTCGCCGCTGGACGAACAGATGCTGGCCGACTACCGCGCCAACAAGATCACCCTTGAAGAGGCCTCGGCGCAGGTCAATTCCGGGTTCGATGCCCGCATCTTCCGCAACTACGCCGAGTGGATCGGCGTCTATCCCGGCTGGACCGGCGTCAATCGCGATGGCATCGCGCGCGGGCGCTGCATCCTTCCCGGCGCTGACCCGGCGGAGGCCCCGACTTTCTGCGGCATCCTGCAAGGCAAATGGGGCTGGTCGACCGTGGCCAAGGCACCCGTGGCCGAGGCGCTGGGAACCCGGATCGGCAACACCGGCTTTCTGATGCTCTGCGTGATGCTGCTGATGGTGCCCTCGGCGCTGATCGTCGGTGTGCTGGCGGGGATGCGCGAAGGCTCGGCGCTGGACCGCTCCCTGTCCACCTTTTCGATCACCACAACGGCGACGCCGGAATATGTCTCTGGCGTTCTGTTCATCGCGATCTTCACATCGTCCGCCGTGGGCCTGAAATGGTTCAAGGGCACCGCTACCAGCGCCATGGACAACGCGACGTTCGAGAATTTCTTTCTGCCGGTGCTGACCATCGCGCTTTACGGCATGGGCTATATCGCCCGGATGACCCGCGCCTCTATGGCCGAGGTCATGACCGCGCAATACATCCGCACCGCCCGTCTGAAAGGCGTGAGTTTCGGCAATATCGTCATGAAACACGCGCTGCGCAACGCGCTGATCGCGCCCTTCACGGTGATCATGTTGCAGTTCCCGTGGCTGCTAAACGGCGTCGTCATCGTCGAGACCCTGTTCCAGTACAAAGGCGTCGGTTGGGAACTGGTCCGCGCGGCGGGCAACAACGACATCGAGATGCTGCTGGCGATCTCGGTTGTTTCGGTCTTCGTGGTTCTGGTGACACAGCTCATATCCGACATCGGCTATGTTTATCTGAACCCGCGTATCAGCGTCACCTGAGGAGGCATCCATGGACCCTTTAACCTGGACCGGCTCCCTGGGGAGCATCCTGAACCCGATCCTGACCATTCTGGTGCCCGTCTTCGCGGTCGCCGTGGTGGCGCGGATCCTTCTGTCCTTTTTTGAACCGGACACCGGCATCCAGACCAACCCCGACGGCACGATCATGGCCACCGGCGGCATCTTTGGACTGTCGGCAAGGCTGGTGAACTGGCTGGGACTGGCGCTGCTGGTGCTGGTGCTGGCCTACATCCTGCTTGGCGCGCTGTTTGGCACCGGCGCGGGCATCATCGGCGGCATCAGTCGGCAGTTCCTGCCGGTCTGGATCGCCCTGATCGCAACCTTTGTCGCCTCCATCTGCTACAAACGGCGGCTGGGACTGTATGGCAAGCTGTTCGACTCGATGATCGGGATGATCGGTTTCGGCATTGTCATGTTCTGGGTCTATACGGCGATTTTCTACGGTGTCTTCGACTGGATCGCCACGCATGACCCGCTGGGTCAGGCTTCGGGGATGAAGAACAAGGTGCCCGGCACCCCCCTGCGTGGCGCTGAAGAGGCTGATTTTCAGTGGTATCTGTTTGGCGGCGACAACCTTGCGCGCGATATCTTCAGCCGCGTGGTCGCCGGGTCGACCATTGTCGTTGCCATCGCCCCTTTGGCCACGCTGTTTGCCTTTATGGTCGGGATCACGCTGGGCCTGCCCGCGGGCTACTACGGCGGGCGTCTGGACACCTTGCTGAGCTTTGTCGCCAACCTCATCCTCGCCTTCCCGGTGATCCTGCTGTTTTACCTGCTGGTCACGCCCGAGATCGTGGCGACGGGGCTGCCGCAGTTCATGGCCGTGGTGCTGTTCCTGTTTCCGCTGATCTTTGCCGGGGTGCTGATCCATTCGCGTTACCGCACCCAGCCCAGCAAGGACTATCTCTACCTTGCGGTTGTGCTGGTCCCGATGGCGCTGATCTACATGTCGCTGATCAACAACCCTGATCCGACCTCGTCCAGGATCACCTTCTGGCCGCTCGATTTCTTTGACATTCCGGGCGGTGTTCTGGTGGTCTTTGTCTCGGTGGTCTTTGTCAACTCGCCCACAGTGTTCCGCATCGTGCGGGGCCTGACCATGGACATCAAGACGCGCGACTATGTGGCCGCGGCGCAGACCCGTGGCGAACGCCCGTGGTACATCATGCTGTGGGAGATCCTGCCCAACGCGCGCGGGCCGCTGATCGTCGATTTCTGCCTGCGCATTGGCTATACCACGATCCTTTTGGGGACCTTGGGCTTCTTCGGTCTGGGTCTGCCGCCGGAAAGCCCGGACTGGGGGTCAACGATCAACGAGGGGCGCAAGCTGCTGTCGATCTACCTGCACCCTGCCCTGCCACCCGCGCTGTCGCTGTTGTCGCTGGTTCTGGGTTTGAACCTGCTGGCGGACGGGCTGCGCGAAGAAAGCTTGCGTGACTGATGACGGTTGGTCCGGGGGCACCGCCCCGGACCCCCGAAAGCATTTGGGCCAAGAAGACGCGCAAAACGTGTCGAGGCCCCTCCTACAGGGAGCACTGTGACATGACAGACGATTATGACGGGCCGATCCTGGAGATCGACAACCTCTCGATTTCCTTCTTTACCCGCTTGCGCGAAATCCCGGCGGTGATGGACTTTTCGGTCAAGGTCCAGCCGGGAGAGGCCGTGGGCCTTGTCGGCGAATCCGGTTGCGGCAAATCCACCGTGGCGTTGGGGGTGATGCAGGATCTGGGCAAAAACGGACGCATCGTGGGCGGCTCGATCAAGTTCAAGGGCCGCAACCTGAACGAGATGAGCCAGGAAGAGTTGCGCGGGATACGCGGCTCTGAGATCGCCATGATCTATCAAGAGCCGATGGCCTCGCTGAACCCGGCCATGAAGGTCGCCCAGCAGTTGATGGAAGTGCCGATGATCCACAAGGGCGTCGGCAAGGAAGAGGCCTATGAGCGCGCGCTTCAGGTGGTGACGGACGTCAAACTGCCCGACCCCAAGCGTATCCTCGACAGCTATCCACATCAGCTATCGGGCGGTCAGCAGCAGCGCATCGTGATCGCGCTGGCGCTGATGGCGGAACCGGCGCTGCTGATCCTCGATGAACCCACCACCGCGCTGGACGTGACCGTCGAGGCGGCGGTGGTCGAACTGGTCAAGGAGTTGGGCAAGAAATACGGCACCTCGATGCTGTTCATCTCCCACAACCTTGGTCTGGTGCTGGAAACCTGTGACCGGATCTGCGTGATGTACTCCGGCGAAGCGGTCGAGACAGGCAGCATCGTCGATGTCTTCGATGAGATGCAGCATCCTTATACGCAGGCGCTGTTCCGCTCGATCCCGCTGCCCGGAGCGGACAAGAACGCGCGCCCGCTGGTGGCGATCCCCGGCAACTTCCCCCTGCCCCATGAACGCCCGGACGGCTGCAACTTTGGCCCGCGCTGCGATTACTTTGAGGCCGGGCGCTGCGATGCGGTCGACCGCGTTCCGATGTCAAAGATCCCCGGCAACGACCGTCACAACTCGCGCTGTCTGCGCATCGACGAAATCGATTGGAACGCACCGCCGCAGAACGTCAAGTCCACCGAAAAGGCCGAACCGGGCAAGGTGATCCTGAAGATGGACGAGCTCAAGAAATACTACGAGGTGGCCGCCAACGCGCTGTTCGGCAGTTCCGGCGAAAAGAAGGTGGTCAAGGCCAACGAGACGCTGAGCTTCGAGGCGCGCGAATCCGAGACGCTGGCCATCGTGGGCGAATCCGGCTGCGGCAAGTCGACCTTTGCAAAGGTTCTGATGGGACTGGAGACGGCGACCGACGGGCAAATCCTGCTGGACAACCGCAACATCGAAAGCACCCCGATCGAAAAGCGCGATACCAAGACCATCGCCGACGTGCAGATGGTGTTCCAGAACCCGTTCGACACGCTGAACCCGTCAATGACGGTCGGGCGGCAGATCATGCGGGCGCTGGAAATCTTTGACCATGGCGATTCCGACGATGCGCGGCGCGAGGAAATGCTGCGCCTGCTGGACCTCGTGAAACTGCCGCGCGCCTTTGCCGAGCGGATGCCGCGTCAGCTATCGGGCGGTCAGAAACAGCGTGTCGGCATCGCGCGGGCCTTTGCGGGCGGCGCGCGGATCGTGGTTGCGGATGAACCCGTCTCGGCGCTGGATGTGTCGGTGCAGGCGGCGGTGACCGACCTGCTGATGGAAATCCAGCGCGAGCAGAAGACCACTTTGCTGTTCATCAGCCACGACCTGTCGATTGTCCGCTATCTCAGCGACCGGGTCATGGTGATGTATCTGGGCCATGTGGTGGAACTGGGATCGACCGATCAGGTGTTCTCGCCCCCCTACCACCCCTATACAGAGGCGCTGCTCTCGGCGGTGCCCATTGCCGACACCCGCGTCAAGAAAAAGCACATCGTGCTGGAAGGCGACATTCCCTCTGCGATGAACCCGCCGCCCGGCTGCCCGTTCCAGACGCGTTGCGGCTGGAAGGGCAAGGTGGCCGGGGGTCTCTGCGAAAAAGAGGTGCCGCCGGTGCGCATCATGGACGATGGTCACCAGATCAAGTGCCACCTCTCGGACGAGGAATTTGCCAATATGGAGCCGGTGATCAAGATCGCAGCGGAATAAGACATCCACGCGGGCGGCCTGCCTCCCTGGGACGCCCGTGTGATCTAGGCAGAGGTTTTGGATGATGCGTTTTTTCTGTTGCCTTGTCGGCTTTCTTGTCGCGGCGGCTTTTGCGAATACCGCACAGGCCGCCCGGATCACCCCCGGCAAGGCCGGCCTGTGCCGCGTCACGCTTGAGGGGGAAATCGCCCCCGGCGACGTCGACAGACTGCGCGCCGCGCCGATGGACATGCCGATCTGGTGGTCGAACTTCGAAGATGGCAGCTGGGCCGCGATCTGTCTGGACAGTCCCGGTGGCAGCCTGTCCAGCGGGCTGGAACTGGCGCGGTACGTTCTGGACAACCGCATCGGGACGATCATCGACGATGGGGCCGAATGTCTGTCCGCCTGTGCCCTTATCTTTATGTTCGGGACGGCGCATCAACACGAATCCGTCGCCCTCACCAACCGCCGTCTGCATGTGGGCGGGCGTCTGGGGTTCCACCAGCCGGATCTGACGCTGGATCGCACCCGCGATTACAGTGTTGACGATGTCGAGGCCGCCTTTGACCTTGCCATCGAGGCGACGCTGAATTTTCTCGCGCTCGCCGCGCGTCCCCGTCCCGATACACCGCGCCCTTTTGTGGACGGTGACCTGCTGGAGGCCATGCTACAGCACAAGGGGCAGGATTTTTTCGAAATCGACACGGTGAACAAGGCCGGTCGGTGGGACATCGCCTTGTTCGGCTTCACCCCGCCGCACCTGACGGACGAGGGCATGGTCTACGCCTGTCAGAACATGACCGGCTGGTCGGCACGGCTGGAACAGGATCAAATGCCCTATCAGCCCGATGGCTACAGCCACAGGATCGACGCGGTTCAGGGGCAAGACGGCTTTGTCGACGGGCAACGGTTCCGCGTCGATTTTTCCGGCATGATGACATACGCCTGCGAAGTCGGTCTTCGGGGCAGCTATCAGGGCAGCCCGCAGGCGGTGCTTTGCGGCTACCGTGAAAACCTGTCGGCGCAGGTTGGTCCTGACACGTGTTTGCAGGGGTCCGGCGCGCCTGGCCGCTGGCCGGTTATCCCGGCTGCTGCTTTACTGCCCGCCTCGACAACCCTGAAGGATCTCAAGGCCGCACGCGGCACGGGTGAAACGGCGCGCGTACTGTCGGACAATGCCTGCATGTCCTCAACAGGCCGCGCGCGGGTCATCAACGTACAGAACTTTACATCGCTGCGGCAGGTCATGTCCCATGACGCGCAGCGTCTGGCCGAGCTGCCGCTTGGCAGCGAGTATCAGGTCGCCAGAGCGCCAAGCGGCGACTTCCGACACCCGCGCCATGCGGATTGCAAGGCCTTGTGCCAAAAGGCCGAATTCGGCAGCCCCTATGACAGCGCCGCGCTGAAATCCTGTATCGAGACGGATTGGATGTGGTTTCAAATCCAGACGCCTTCGGGACAAAGCGGCTATGCCAGCGCCAGATACCTGGACTACTGAGGTCTGGACGACAGAGGTCTGACGCAATGTGGTCTGACCCAATGTGGTCTGGACGGGCCGCTTTGTGCCGTCCGGGCCTCTGGTTCTGGCCCGCGTGCTGGAATGTTGTCCAAATGCGCCGCGCCGGTCGCGCGGCCCCCAAGTCTCATCGGTATTTGGCATTTGTCCGATGCCGTGAAAGGCCCCCCCCCCCTGAACCGAACAGGCGCGCGCCGGTGCGCCGCCCGCCTCTGCCCTGTTCAGATCAGACGGCGCGTGGCCTCTGTCCCGCCATCCCGCGCCTTGCGGATGTAGAATGGCGAAATTGTCGAGAATTCAAGGATTTCGCGCTGGGTCTTGATGGTGATTGGTTTTTCGAACCGAAAATCCACAACCGTTTCATGGATGCTGCCGCAGACCACCGAAAATTCGAACTCCTCCACAACCAAGGTGGAGAGGCTGCCGCGCAGATCCATCAACGCCTCATCAAAGGCGAGGGTGTTCAACGGATGAAAGCGGCAACCGCCCTTGCCCAAGGTGATAACCAACCCTTCGATGACCCAGGTGCCGACCCTGATATCCGCCGGAACCCGGCAGGCCTTGCGATTGTAAAGCAGGGCCATCATCCAGCGATACCCGGTGTCGACCAGCACAAGCAGCGAAATGAACCCCGCCATTGCGACCACCACAGCCCCGGCGGCAAAGAGTTTTTCCTCTTCAGCGCGCTTGCCGACCTCGGCCCAGTTCAACCCCTTCTCGTCAAAGAACCCGCCGTCGCGCCCCTGTTGCCCGTTTTGATAAATCGACTTGCCGTTATCTTGGCACGCCAGTGTGCGTTGCTCATCCAGCCGCCGCAACAACGCCGAAAGACGCGCCGGTTGATAATTCGCGCCGCTGGCCAGTCTCTCCGCCTCGGCCAGAACATCGACCGCGACCGGGGCGATGCTGTTCATCCTGCCGTCTCGCAGGGCGTTCAGTATCCGTGCCTCGGAGATGGACAGCATTTGTTGGCCCAGCCGATCCGACATCGCCGTCGGCAGTTCATCGACATCCATCGGCAAGGCCGCAAGCGTCCGCGCCACCGCCATCAGATCAGGTGGCACCTGGCACGACTGCGCCGCCGCCGCCATCGGCAGAGCGCCCGCAACAACAGCCGTCACGCCAGCCAGAGCCGCAGACCGCAAAGCGCGGCAAACAGTCCAGAAAATGAAAAGCACCATACCACCGTTCCCGCGTTACCGGCGACCACGGCGATCATTCTGACAGCAAAGCCATAACCAAGGTTTAAGCCACACCTAATCCGGCGCGGCCCGAAGGTCAGCTGCCCCAGATTTTCTTCACGTAATTCTTGGTTTCGCGGTAGGGCGGCACGCCACCGTGTTTGATCACCGCACCGGGTCCGGCATTGTAGGCCGCCAGCGCCAGCCGCCAGTTGCCGAACTTTGCGTACTGTTGCTTGAGATAGCGCGCCCCGCCTTCAAGGTTTTGCTGCGGATCGTTCGGATTGACCCCAAGCAGCGCGGCGGTTCCGGGCATCAACTGCGCCAGACCGATTGCGCCCTTGTGCGACTTTGCCTTGGGGTTGAACCGCGATTCCTGCATCACCAGACGCAAGAACAGGTCTTCGGGGACACCATGTTTGCGCGCCGCGATGCGGGCCATGTTCACATATTCGCCTTTGTAGCGGCCACGGTAAACCGGCAGGTCCCCATCGGTTCCAGTCCCCCATTTGGTGGGTGTCACCACCTTGGGAGGTTGCAGGCGGACAGAGCTTTTGTATTGCTGAGCCGCACGGTTATCCAGAACCTTGGTCTGGCTGGAGAACAGCACCGACCTGTTCTTGGTTGACAGCACCTCGGCACCCGCGCTGCCGGCGAGCATCGCAAACGACAGCCCGCAGCCAAGCGCGCGAATTCCCCATCGCACCATGTCACTAATCCCCTCGGTCACCTTATTACGGCCAAGACTATACCCAGTTTTCAGTTTTTCGCCAGTGCTCAGGGCGCGCCCCTTCCGCCCGGTTCCAAGGCTGGTATAGGGTCGGCAAACACGCGCTGAAAGATTCGAAGGGGAAAGACATGGCCGGTTCCGTGAACAAGGTGATCCTGGTGGGCAACCTCGGGAGAGACCCCGAAGTGCGCAGCTTCCAGAACGGCGGCAAGGTCTGCAACCTGCGCATTGCCACGTCGGAGACGTGGAAGGACCGAAACACAGGCGAGCGGAAAGAGCGGACCGAATGGCATTCGGTGGCGATTTTCCAAGAGGGTCTGGTCCGCGTGGCCGAGCAATACCTGCGCAAAGGCTCCAAGGTCTACATCGAGGGTCAGTTGCAAACCCGCAAGTGGCAGGACCAATCCGGGCAGGACCGCTATTCGACAGAGGTTGTGCTGCAAGGGTTTGGCGGCACTCTGGTGATGCTTGATGGCCGTGGCGAAGGCGGCGGCGGTGGCGGCGGTTATTCCGGCGGCGGCGGTGACTATGGCGGCGGTGGCGGCGGCTATGACGATCCGGGCTATGGCGGCGGCTCCGGCGGTGGTTCCGGGGGTGGCTCTGGCCCGTCGCGGGCACCGTCACGCGACATCGACGACGAAATCCCGTTCTGAACGGAATAGCGCATCGGGCAGACCCGGTGGCGCACAAAGATCCAAACGCCTGACGCGGCCGACCCGCCCGTCAGGCGTTTTCTTTTTCCCGGCCACGTTTCCGCAACGCCAGAACGCGGCAATGTCCCGCATCCGCTGGCGCGACGACGGTACAGATATTATCTCAACGATGACCCGGCATCCTGACAGGAGACGACATGACCTGGACCTTCCGCCTTGGCCAGTTTCTGGGATCTGAACTGCGTGTGCATGCCACCTTTTTCCTGCTGCTGGCCTGGGTGGCCGCCGCCGCATGGGCAGAAAGCGGTCCGGCGGCGGCGCTGGACAACACGCTGTTCATTCTGGCGCTGTTTGCCTGCGTGGTGGCGCATGAATATGGTCACGCGCTGATGGCGCGGCGCTACGGTATCCGCACGCCGGACATCACCTTGTTGCCCATCGGCGGCATGGCCCGGTTGGAGCGGATGCCCCAGAAACCCGGACAGGAGATCGCCGTGGCGCTGGCCGGACCGGCAGTAAACGTGGGGATCTGGGCCATCCTCATCGCGCTTGGGGCCTCGACTCAGATGGGGGCGCTGGTCGATCCGTCCAATCCGCAGGAGTTCCTTGGCCGACTGGCGGCGGTGAACCTGTTTCTCGCCGTGTTCAACCTGATCCCGGCCTTTCCGATGGATGGCGGTCGGGTGTTGCGGGCGCTGCTCTCGATGGGCACGGACCGGGTGCGCGCCACCCGGATCGCCGCCTCAGCGGGGCAGATCGTGGCATTTCTTTTTGGGTTTCTGGGCCTGACCTCTGGCAACCTGATCCTGCTGCTGATCGCGCTTTTCGTCTTTATGGCCGCTCAGGCAGAGGCCCGCGATGTGGAAAGCCGGGATCTGGCCAAGGGATTGCACCTGCGCGATGCGATGATCACCAGCTTTGAAAGCCTGTCACCGGCGGACCCGATGCATGTGGCCGCCCAGACCCTGATCCGCACCACGCAGCACGAGTTTCCGGTGCTGGATGGCGAGGGACGACTGACAGGTTTTCTGACCCGGCAAGCCCTGTTTCATGCGGTGGCAGAGGGGCAGAACACGCGCGCCGTGGGCGAAGTGATGGTTCAGGTCCCTGCCCTGCCGCTTGCCGCGCCGCTGTCGCAGGCGCTCGACGCGCTGCAACAGGCCCCCGCCGTGGCGGCGACGGACCCGACCGGGCACATGATCGGTTATGTCACCTCAGAGAATATCGGTGAGATGATGGTTCTGCGGTCACGCAGGTAGACGCTGGTCCGGGCGCAGACGAAGCGGATCAGCGCGCCGCAAGTTGATCCTGCAACAGCGTCAGGACCGCATCCGACGGGACATCGGAGGTGACAAAGGCCTGCCCGATGCCACGGGCCAGAATGAACCGCAATTGCCCGTCGACCACCTTTTTGTCCTGCCCCATCAGATCCAGCAGCGCCTCGGCCCCCGGCAGATCCCCCGGAATATCCGCAAGATCACAGCGCATCCCGCTGGTCTTCAGCAGCGCGCGCACGCGGCTGGGGTCTTCTTGCGAACACAGGCCCAGCCGCGCGGACAGTTCAAACGCCAGTGCACAGCCAATCGCCACGCCCTCGCCATGCAGCAGGCGATCTGAATAGCCGGTGGCGGCCTCCAGCGCGTGACAAAAGGTATGCCCAAGGTTCAATAGCGCGCGGTCGCCCTGCTCTGTCTCGTCCCGCAGCACGATTTCGGCCTTCATCTGGACCGAGCGTTTCACCGCATGGGCCCGCGCCGCCCTGTCGCCCCCCGCGACACTGGCCCCGTTGGTTTCGAGCCAGTCAAAGAATGCCGCATCGCCCAGCATCCCGTATTTCACCACCTCGCCATACCCGGCCAGAAAATCGCGTGTCGTCAAGGTATCCAGCACGCCGATATCGGCCAGTACCAGCGACGGCTGGTGAAAGGCCCCGATCAGGTTCTTGCCCTGCGGGGCGTTGATTCCGGTCTTGCCGCCCACCGAACTGTCGACCTGCGCCAACAGCGATGTCGGGATCTGCACGAACCGGACCCCTCGCCGCAGCACGGCGGCGGCAAAGCCCACAAGATCGCCGATCACACCCCCGCCCAGAGCCACAACGATATCGCGGCGCTCTACCTTTTGCTCCAGAAGCCATTCCACCGTGCGGGTAAATTGCGGCCAGCCTTTGGTCGATTCGCCCGGCGGCAGCGTCAACGCGACCATCGCGATTCCCTCTGCGGTCAGCGCCGCCTCCAGCGTCGCCAGATGCGCCGCGGCGACGGTGTCGTCGCTGACCACCGCCACGCGCGGGCGTCTGAGCAGCGGCGCGATCTCTGCGCCGGCCCGGACCAGCAAGTCTTCGCCGATCCGAACATCGTATTCGCGCCCCGGCAGCGGGACTTTTACCGTGTCGATCATTGTGGTTTCTCCAGCACGTCCGGGCGGCATTCCATCAGCGTCGCGGACACCCGCCGCGCCATCTGGTCCAGCGTCGTCGCCGGTTTCGAGGACACGGTCACATCCGCCTGCCGATAGATCGGCACCCGCGTCTCATACAGCCGTTTCAGGGTGCCTTTGGGGTCAGGTGTGCGCAACAAGGGCCGCGTATCCTTGTGCCGGACACGTTCCCACAACAGGTCAAGATCGGCGTCCAACCAGACAGAAACCCCCATTCGAGAGATCATTTCGCGGTTTCCGGCGGCAAGAAACGCCCCGCCGCCCGTGGACAACACGCCGGGTTCCCCTTCCAGCAGGCGTTCGATGACCTGACTTTCCTTGCGTCGAAAGAAGGGTTCGCCATCGCGGGCAAAAATCTCGGCGATGGTCATATTGGCGGCTTCTTCGATTTCGTGGTCCGAATCGCGAAAGACGACTCCCAGTTGCGCCGCAAGGGTTCGTCCCACCGCTGTCTTGCCAGCGCCCATCATCCCTACAAAGACAATTGTCTTGTGCAGGATCAATCCCTTGTGAACCGTGCCCTCGGCCATCCCTTGCCCATCGCTTAACCTGTTGCGTGAATGACGTGATCGCGACAAAAAGGCTAGGTATAAGTTCAAAAAAGACGAGGCGGGGACAGGACGACATGGGCCGACTGATCAAATGGCTATTCTATCTTCTGATCCTCGGCTTTCTTGCCTTGGTGGTCTACGCGTACATCGGCCCGATCCTCGGGGCCGATTTCGGACCGGAACAGTTCGAGCGCCGCATGCCGGTGCAACTCAATGACAGCTGACCCCTGCACGGGACATAGACGGGGTGCCGTCGCGTTTGTGATGGCCGTTTCGCTGGTTCTGGCTACAGGCCTGTGCGCCCAGGACGATCCGGTTGCGCAAAGCGCCACGCCGCCACAGGTCGAGGCCGCGCCGCTTGGCGCGCCCAACCCCGGTGCCGCCGGCCTGCTGGCGCCGCGTGTCACCGGCCTGCCAGCCACGCTTTGGTCCGGGTCAGACCCGGCCACGCTGGAGGGGCTGATCCGCGCCCTGGACCTGCCGGTTCCGGCGCTGCGGGCGCATATGCGGGTCATGATGCTGGCCGAGGCCGAACCGCCGGTGGGCGACCGGGATCTGGCCCACCTGACCGCCCGCCTGTCCTGGCTCGAAGAGCAGGGCCTTGTCGAAGAGGCGCTGGCGCTGCTGGACATCACCGGGATACAGGACCCACATCTGTTCGCCATCTGGGCCGATCTTGCGCTGTTGCTGGGCCAGTCCCAGCCGGTCTGCCGCGCCCTTGCGACACAGCCACGGCTCAGCAGCGATCTCAGCCTGCGGATCTTTTGCGCCGCCCGCAACGGTGACTGGGGCCGCGCCGCGCTGGTCCTGCACAGCGCAGAGACCCTTGGCGACATTTCCGGACGCCGCGCCGAACTGCTGACCCGGTTCCTTGATCCCGAGGCGGGCAGCGGTGAGCCGCTGTTGCCGCCGGTCCGGCCCACACCTCTGGAGTTCCGCCTGTTCGAGGCGCTTGGCGAACCCTTGCCCACCGCGCCCTTGCCGCTGCAATTCGCGGTTCTGGACCTGTCCGGCGACAACGGGTGGCGCACGCAGATACAGGCCGCTGAACGGCTGGCCCGCGCTGGCAGTCTGCCCGCCAATCGCCTGCTGGGAATCTACACGCTGCGCCAGCCCGCCGCCTCTGGAGGTGTCTGGGACCGGGTCGATGCGCTACAGGATTTCGAACGGGCGCTGGCGCGTGGGGCCCCCGATACGGTGGCGCAGGAATTGCAGCGGGTCTGGCCGCAGATGGCCTCTGGCCGACTGCTGGTGCCCTTCGCCGAACTCTACGGCGAACGGCTTGCCCGGCTCAAGCTTCAGGGTCGCGCCGCCGGGATCGCTCGCCGCATCGGGTTTTTGTCGCCGTCGTATGAAAGCCTTGCTCTGGGGTTGACGGATGACAGCCCGGAAACCCGCTTTCTGTCGGCCATCGCGCAGGGTCAGGCCCCGGCCGGGCTGGCCGACCTGCCCCATGCCCAGGCGGTCGCCGACGGATTTTCCGGTGCCCCCATGCCGCCGGTCCTGCGCGACCAACTGGCCGAAGGACGGCTGGGTGAGGTGATCCTGCGGTCCATGGTGCTGTTCGCCTCAGGCGCTGCGGGTAACGGGCAGGACCTGACCGACGCCATCGCCAGTTTCCGCAGCCTCGGGCTGGAGGATCTGGCCCGGCGCGCGGCACTGGAATTGATCATCCTCGATGCCGAAAGGGCGCGGCGGTGACCTCGACGCGCTGGGTGCCCTTGTTTCTTGAGGCGCTGGCCGCCGAACGCGGTGCGGCGGCCAACACGCTGGCCGCCTATGACCGCGACCTCGCCCATGCGCAGGACTGGCTGGCGGACATCGGCACCGACTTCGCCGGGGCGACCGAGGAAAACATAGAGGCCTATCTTGTCCATTGTGACAGGCTGGGACTGTCACGGGCCACACGCGCACGCCGTCTTTCGGCGTTGAAACAGCTTTTCCGCTTCGCCTTTGAAGAGGGGCTGCGCACGGACAACCCGGCGCTACAGATCGCAGGACCGGGCCGCGACAAACGCCTGCCCAAGACCCTGTCGGTCGAAGAGGTCGACCGCCTGCTGGTGGCCGCCGAAGCCCATGGCCGGACCGAAGCCGACCGCCTCCGCAACGCCTGCCTGATGCAACTGCTTTACGCCACGGGGATGCGTGTCACCGAACTGGTCTCGCTGCCCGTCTCTGCGGCGCGCGGCGATCCGCGGATGCTGTTGATCCGGGGCAAGGGCGGCAAGGAACGCATGGTGCCGCTGTCGCCGCCCGCCCGCGCGGCTCTGGCCAGTTGGCTGCAAACCCGCGACACGCAGGATGACACCGCCCGCGCCGAGGGCAAACCGCTCTCGCCGCAACTGTTTCCCTCGCGCGGCAAGGCCGGACACCTGACGCGCCACGCCTTTTACATGCTGATCAAGGATTTCGCGGTCGAGGCCGGTGTCTCCCCCGACAAGGTCACTCCGCATACCCTGCGCCACGCCTTTGCCACGCATCTGCTGGCCAACGGGGCCGATCTGCGCGCGATCCAGACCCTGTTGGGCCATGCCGACGTCGCCACAACCGAAATCTATACCCATGTGCTCGAAGAGCGACTGCGCGACCTTGTCCTTGAACACCACCCGCTTGCCAAAGACCTCTGAGCCTGACCGCCGGGGACGGTGGGCGGGGCGATGTTGCGGCCGCAGGCCGTGACGAGCGCCGAACAGCGCCCCGGCCCGGCACGCCCCCTTGAATGCCCCCGTCCGCAGCCCCATAACCGGTCCAAACCCAAAGGATCGCCTTCATGGACGCTACGCCCGCAACCCTTGATGCCGCCTTCTGGATCACCGCTGCGTCGATCCTTGGCCTCATCATGCTCTCCGCCTTCTTCTCGGGCTCGGAAACCGCGCTGACCGCTGCGTCGCGGGGCAAGTTGCGGGCCGCCGCCGACAAGGGATCAGCCGGGGCCGAACGCGCGCTTGAGATCACCGAAGACAACGAACGGCTGATCGGCTCTGTCCTGTTGGGCAACAACCTTGTGAACATCCTCGCCACGGCGCTGGCCACGATGATCTTTACCCAGGCTCTGGGCGAAAGCGGCGTGGTCTACGCCACCGCTGTCATGACCCTTGTTGTGCTGATCTTTGCCGAGGTTCTGCCCAAGACCTATGCCATCACCAATCCCGAAACCGCCGCCGCCCGTGTGTCGGCCCCCATCGCGCTGGTTGTGCGGCTTTTCGCGCCGATGGTCTCGGCGGTGCGCATGCTGGTGCGGGCGCTTTTGCGCATCTTCGGCGTGAAAACCGATCCCGACAGCCACATTCTGGCGGTGCGTGAAGAAATCGCCGGGGCCCTGCAACTGGGCCACTCCGAAGGGGTGGTCGAAAAGGAAGACCGCGACCGCATTCTGGGTGCGCTCGACCTCAGCGACCGGACGGTCGAGGAAATCATGCTGCACCGCTCCAAGATCGAGATGCTGGACGCCAATGCACGCCCGCAAGAGATCCTGCAACAGTGCCTTGAAAGCAGCCACACCCGCCTGCCGGTCTTCCGCGATGACCCTGAGAACATCCTTGGCGTGATCCACGCCAAGGATCTGCTGCGCGCCATGTACCGGCTGGTCGACGAGGATCAGACGATGGCGGGCGCCATTGCCGACTTCAAGGTGACGGATGTGGCGATGAAGCCCTATTTCGTCCCCGACACCACCTCACTTGATGAGCAGATGCGCCAGTTCCTGCGCCGCCGCACGCATTTTGCGCTGGTGGTGGATGAATACGGCGCGTTGCAAGGGTTGATCACCCTTGAGGACATCCTTGAAGAGATTGTCGGCGAAATCACCGATGAATTTGACCCCGACGCGGATCACCCGATCAGCAAGGCCGAGGACGGCCATTACTGGATCGACGGCCAGATGACGATCCGCGATTTCAACCGCGCGACCGACTGGAACCTGCCCGACGATGAGGCCAACACCGTCGCAGGTCTTGTGATCCACGAGGCGCAGATGATCCCGACCATGGGGCAAGTGTTCAGCTTTCACGGCTTCCGGTTCGAGGTCATGGCGCGTGAGCACAATCGCATCACCCGGCTCAAGGTGCGCCCGCTGGCGTCGGAGACGGGTTAAGCCCCGTTCCCGGCAGACGATGGGGCCACAGCGGGGCAAACCGAAGGGTTTGTCCTTTGCGCCGCATCGGCATTGCCACCTGCCCTGCCCGGCCAGTCTGGCCAGCCAGATGTTAGTGCCAATCCGTCGGCACGCCGATGCTCACTCAGGACCGCGACCTGCCCCTGCACATGGGCACGCCGCGCTTACAGGCTGGCTGGCCCCCGGTGTCAGGGGCGCGGCGAACACGACATGCCATGACGCCCCGCTCACGTCCGCAGGCGTGTGCCTTCGGGGTCAAACGGCGGCTCTGGCAGGATCACCGCACCATGGGGTTTGCCCAGCACCATGACCTGAACCCGGTCCCCCGGCCCCGCCAAGCCCGCCTTGACATAGCCAAGCGCCAGACTGCGCCCCACCGAATAGCCGTAGCCGCCCGATGTGACCCGCCCGACGCCCTGTCCGTCGCGGAAAATCGGCTCTCCGCCACTGGCGTCAGCGTCCGAGGCGCTGACCGCGTCCTCATCCAGCGCAAGGATCACCAGCGTCTCACGCGCGGGTTTGTCGATCACCTCCAGCAGCGCCGCCTTGTTCAGAAATGCCTTGTCGAGCTTGCACAACCGCGCCAGCCCCACCTCCTGCGGCCAGTATTCTGGCGAGTATTCGCGGCTCCATGAACCATAGCCCTTTTCGATGCGCAGGCTCATCAACGCCCGGCTGCCGACCGGGCCGATGCCCAGATCCCGCCCTTCGTCCAGCAACGCCTGATAGAGACGCCCCTGATCCTCGGTCGTGCAGTGCAGCTCCCATCCCAGATCGCCTGTGAAAGACACCCGCAACGCCAAGACACGCACGCCCGCAATGTCGATCCAGCGCGAAGCCATAAACGGGAAATCCTCTGTCGCCAGAGAGGTGTTCGTCATCCGTTGCAGCATCTCTCGCGCGCCCGGCCCGGCGACGTTAAAGCCGCACATGGCCACGGTCATCGACGTGAAGGTCGTCCCTTCGGGCAGCGGCACCTGACGGAAGAACCGCAGGTGATAGCGTTCCGCCATGCCAGACCCGATCACCCAGAACTCTTCTTCGCCCAGCCGTGTGACCGTGAAATCGCCCGCGATGCCGCCGCGTTTGCCGATCAGCGGCGTCAGGCAGGAGCGCCCCACCTTGCGCGGCATCCGGTTGGCGAACACGGCGTTTAGCCAATCCTCGGCCCCCGGACCGGCGACGCGGTATTTGGCGAAGTTCGAGATGTCGATGATCCCACCCGTGTCGCGCAGGGCGCGCGCCTCGCGGCCCACACTCTGCCACCAGCCTTGGCGGGTGAAGCCGGGCGTATCCGGCTGATCGGCGTCGAAATAGGCCGGATGCTCCCACCCGTAGTTGAGGCCAAACCTGGCCCCCATCGCCTTTTGCACCTCAAAAACCGGGCGCGTCCTGACGGGCCGTCCCGCGTCACGTTCCTCACCGGGGAAATGGATCGCAAAGCGGTGCGCGTACTGGTTTTTCACCCGCGCCTTGGTGAAGGCCTCATCCGCCCAGTCGCCAAAGCGCGCCATGTCCCATGGGAACATGTCGTACTGCATCTCACCCTGAATGATCCACTGAGCCGCCATCAGACCCATGCCGCCGGATTGCGAAAAACCCGGAATGATGCCGTTGCAACAGAAATAGCCCGAAAGTTCCGGCACCGGCCCCATCAGCACGTTGCTGTCCGGCGACCAGATCATCGGCCCGTTGATCACCCGTTTGATCCCCGCCGACCCTACCAAGGGCACCCGGTCGATGGCGCGCATCATGTTGTCCTCGATGCGGTCCAGATCGTCGGCGAACAGCTCATGCGCAAAGTCCAGCGGCGTGCCCTCTTCGGCCCAAAGCCGGACATCCCGCTCATAGGCCCCGATCAGCAGGCCCTTGCCCTCTTGCCGCAGGTAATATTCGCCGTCCCGGTCCGCGACCGACGGCAACCGGCGGTCCAGTGCGGCGATCTCTGCGATGGTCTCAGTCACGAAGTACTGGTGCTCTGTCGGTTGCAGCGGCAGCTTGATCCCCGCCAGCGCCGCCACCTCACGCCCCCACAGACCGGCGGCGTTGATCACCCAAGGCGTGTGGATATCGCCCTTGGGCGTGCGCACGATCCACGTCCCGTCTGGCTGCGGTTCGGTTGCCATGACGGGCGTGAAGCGGTGGATTTCCGCGCCCCGCTGGCGCGCCCCCGCCGCATAGGCCGCCGTCACGCCAGAGGGATCGACGTTGCCGCCATCGGGTTCGAACATGATGCAGCGAATGCCGGTGAAATCCACCAGAGGATGCAGGCGCTCTGCCTCATCCACGCTGACCTCATGAAAATTCATCCCGTAGAGCTTGGCCTTGGCCGCCTGAAGGCGCAGCTGATGTTCGCGCGCCTCGGTCTGTGCAAGGTATAGCGATCCGGCCTGAAACACGCCGCAGCTTTGCCCGGTCTCCGCCTCCAGATCCTTGTAGAGTGTCATGGTATAATGCTGAAGGCGCGAGATATTGGTACTGTCATGCAGACCGTGGATGTTGGCCGCCGCGTGCCACGTCGACCCGCTGGTCAGTTCGTCCCGCTCCAGCAGCACACAGTCTGTCAAGCCCAGTTTGGTCAGGTGATAGAGGATGGAACACCCGATAACGCCGCCTCCGATGACGACGGCCTGAGCGTGGCTGCGCATGACATTTTCTCCCTGTCTGGCTTGCCATTGGACGATGCGCCGGGGCCGCAGCGCAATGTTGCCGGAATCCGACATATGGCGTCGCGCCTGCACAAGGCGTGAAAGCCTTTGGTCCCGGTGCAGAACCGCCTTACGCTGCGGCACCCACCAACAGAGGATACAGTTCCATGCCCAGTCTCAAGGCCAAACTGAAGGACCCCGTGCGCCGGTTGACCTCGGTCGTTTGTACGATCCCCTCTGCCACGGTGCCACAGGCCATTGCCGCCTCGGGCGTGGATAGCGTGCTCATCGACCTTGAACACGGGGCCGTCGACTATGGATCGGCCCATGCGATGATTGCCGCGACCGCCGGAACCGATTGCGCCCCCATTGTGCGGATACCCGAGAACACCGACGCGCATGTGAAACGGGCGCTGGACCTTGGCGCGGAAGGCATTTGTTTTCCACTGATCCGCGACGCCGCCGAAACCGAATGGGCGGTGGCCTCGCTGCGCTATCCCCCTGCCGGCACCCGTGGGTTCGGACCGTTCATCGCGCAATCGCGCTGGGGCACCGACATGCCCGGATACGCGCGCGATGTGGCCCCGGAGATGGTCTGCATGCCGCTGATCGAAACGGTCGACGCGATCGACAATATCGAGTCCATCTGCGCCGTCGACGGCTTGGATGTCCTGATTGTTGCCGGTTTCGACCTGTCCACGGCGTTGGGCATATCGGGGCAGTTCGATCATCCGGATTTCAAGGCCGCCGTGTCCCGCATCGAGACGGCCGCTGCGGCGGCGGGTGTCCCGCTGGGCAACATCGCGATGACCAAGGATCAGGCCGACGCCAATTTTGCCAAGGGTTATCGCATCATCGCCGGGTTTGACCTGTTGTGGATCAGGGCAAGGGCCACGGAACTGGCCGGTTGGGCGCGGGTTTGACGGCCGTTCAGGGCCCATTTCCGACATCACCCGTCGCAGACGGTCTTGCGCGGTTCTGCGGAGGCTGCCACCGCTAGAGCAAACAAGGTCCGGGAGTCGTTCATGAAAACCACCACGCGCGTTGTCGTCATCGGGGGCGGCGTCGTCGGCTGCTCCGTGCTGTATCACCTGACCAAACTGGGCTGGTCGGATGTCATGTTGCTGGAACGGTCCGAATTGACCAGCGGCTCGACCTGGCACGCGGCGGGCGGGTTTCACACGCTGAACGGCGACACCAACATGGCAGCGCTGCAAGGCTATACCATCCGCCTGTACCGGGAGCTTGAAGAGCTGACCGGCATGTCCTGCGGTCTGCATCATGTGGGCGGCGTGACGCTGGCCGACAACAAGGACCGCTTTGACATGCTTTTGGCGGAACGGGCCAAGCATCGCTACATGGGGCTGGAGACAGAGATCGTCACCCCCGAAGAGATCGCCAAGCTGGCGCCGATCGTGAACACCGATGGTATCCTTGGCGGGCTGTATGATCCCTTGGACGGCCACCTCGATCCCTCCGGCACCACCCATGCCTATGCCAAGGCCGCGCGCATGGGCGGTGCCGAAATTCACCTGCATACCAAGGTGTTGGAAACCAATCCTCGTGCGGATGGCACTTGGGACGTTGTGACCGACAAAGGCACGATCCACACCGAACACGTGGTCAATGCCGCAGGTCTCTGGGCGCGTGAGGTCGGCGCGCTGGCGGGCGTCTACCTGCCGCTACACCCGATGGAGCATCAGTACCTCGTGACCGAGGAAACGCCCGAAATCTACACACGCGAGACAGAGCATCCGCATGTGATGGACCCGGCGGGTGAAAGCTATCTGCGGCAAGAGGGTCGCGGGTTGTGTATCGGCTTTTATGAACAGCCCTGCCGCCCTTGGGCGGTCGATGGCACGCCTTGGGGGTTTGGCCACGAACTGCTGCCAGATGACTTTGACAAGATCGAGCAAAGCATTGAATTTGCATACAAACGCTTTCCTGTACTAGAGCGCGCCGGTGTGAAATCGGTGATCCACGGGCCGTTCACCTTTGCGCCGGACGGCAACCCGCTGGTTGGCCCGATTCCGGGCTTGCGCGGCTATTGGTCGGCCTGCGGGGTCATGGCCGGGTTCAGTCAGGGTGGCGGCGTCGGCCTGATGCTCGCGCAGTGGATGATTGAGGGCGAATGCGAACGCGACACCGGCGCGATGGATGTGGCGCGCTTTGGAAGCTGGATCTCACCCGGATACACCCTGCCGAAAGTCATTGAAAACTATCAGAAACGGTTTTCCGTCAGCTACCCGAACGAGGAACTGCCCGCCGCGCGGCCCAACCGCACGACGCCGATGTATGACATCTTTGACGGCATGGGCGCGGTCTGGGGCGCGCAATACGGGCTGGAGGTGGTCAACTACTTCGCAACCGGCGATGAGCCCCGTTACGAGACGCCCAGCTTTCGCCGCTCCAACGCATTTGAGGCGACGGCGCGCGAGGTGCGCGCAGTCCGCGAGGCAGCGGGCATCAACGAGGTCCACAACTTCGGCAAGTACCGCGTGACCGGCCCGAATGCGCGGGCTTGGCTGGATCGGATCATGGCCGGGCGCATCCCCAAGGTTGGCCGCCTGTCCCTGACACCGATGCTGTCCCCGGCAGGGCGCATCATTGGCGATTTCACCGTCAGTTGCCTTGGCCAAGACACGTACCAGCTGACCGCCTCATACGGCGCGCAGGCCTATCACATGCGTTGGTTCCTGCAACATCAGGAAGATGGCGTAAGTATAGAAAATATCAGCGATAAACTGAATGGCTTTCAGATCGCGGGGCCGCGTGCGCGGGATATTCTTCAGGCGTGCACGCGGCATGATCTGTCGGACATGCGGTTCATGGATGTGCGGCGCATGGTGGTTGGCATGACCGACTGCACCGTGCAGCGGGTGTCCTACACCGGGGACCTCGGGTTTGAGATATACTGCGATCCGATGGCACAGCGACAGTTGTGGGCAACGCTCTGGGCGGCAGGCAAACCGCAAGGCATGAAACCTTTCGGGATGCGGGCGATGATGTCTCTGCGTCTGGATAAATCCTTTGGCTCTTGGGGCCGCGAGTTTTGCCCCGACTATACCTGCGCCGAAACCGGACTGGACCGGTTCATCCAGTGGTCCAAGGGCGATTTCATCGGTCGCGCCGCCGCCGAGGCAGAGCGCGCCGCACCGCCGAAACGGATCTCTGTCGCCTTCGAGGTGGAGGCGCGGGATGCAGACGTGAACGCCTATGAACCGGTCTGGATCGACGGCGAAGTCATGGGTTTCTGCACTTCGGGAGGCTACTCGCACTTCGGGCAAAAGTCGGTCGCCATCGCGTTGATTCCAAGGGAAAAAGCAAAGCCGGGGCTGAAGGTCGAAATTGAGATCCTTGGCCAGATGTGCCCCGCGCGGCAGATCGACGATCCGCTGTTTGATGCCGATGGTGCACGGATGCGGGGATAGATGCCGCAATAACACTGCCGCACCGCAGCATATAGCGCCCTGGAAATCGGGTGACACAAAAAGTTGCGCATGTGACACAACACACGCCACATTCTTGCTCTGGCTGTGTTAGTGTCTGCCACATGCATGATATCGCGATTCTCATCCCCGCCGCAGGCGCGTCCTCTCGGATGCGTGGACGTGACAAACTGACCGAAAATGTGGACGGCGTGCCGCTTTTGCGGCGGCAGGCCCTTCGCGCCAAGGCAACGGGGGCGCATGTGGCCGTCACCTTGCCCGATTGGAACCATCCGCGAGCCGAAGCCTTGCAAGGGCTGCCGGTGCAGGTGATCGAGGTGCCGGACTCAGATCAGGGCATGTCCGCATCCATTCGCCGTGGTGTGGGGTTCTTGCCGCGCGGGCCAAAGGCCCTGGTCATCCTGCCCGGAGACATGCCAGAGATTGAAACCGAGGATATTCAAAGGCTTATCCAAAGTTATCAATCCATGCCCTTTCCCATGTTGCAACAGGCCACCGCCGAGGATGGCACACCCGGCCATCCGGTGCTGTTTCCCGAGGATTGTTTCATGGCGCTACAGACCCTGACCGGGGATCAGGGCGCGCGAGATATACTGCGGATGAATGCCCACCGGTTGCGCTATGTCGCGCTGCCCGGTCGTCGTGCCCTGACCGATCTGGACACACCAGAGGCGTGGCTTGCCTGGCGCGCGGCCAATGACGACACCTGTCTGACGGGATAAACTGCGTCAAATCAGAACGTTTTAGTTTTCGGCGGACGCCATCAATGGACGACCCTGACGTGCTTTTGCACCACGCGACGCACGGCGGGGCCCACAAATTCACGTTTTGACCATACCTCACAGACATTGGCGGCCTGCGCCTTGGCGTACATGAACGGTGAGGGGAAATCGCTGACAATGATCACCGGCACGGTGCGCAGTTTCTTGTCGGTGCTCATCTCGGACAGGAAATCCACGCCCATGCCATCCGGCAAGGCATTGTCAAGAAAGAGAATCGAGACATTCTTTTCCCGCAGCCGTGCGCGTGCCTCACCCAGATTGCGGGCGACAATCAGCGGCATCTCCGGGCAATATTTGGCCATCACCCGCCGCATCATGCGTCTGTCGAATTCCACATCGTCGACGATCAAGCAGACCTGATCCACTGACATTTCCACTACCTTGAGGACACGTTCTGCCCACCCTCGCAGATGGTCCTTTACAATCTGTAAACCTCTCAATTTTCAGGAAAATCACAACAATCTGGAGACGCAAAAAACGGGGCGGCACAGGGCCGCCCCGTCTTGGTGTTTTCCATTCCGGGCGCGAGGGTCGCGGCGCCGGAACGGGCTGCATATACCGTTCCGGGAAACCCGGTTATTTCGTCAACAGCGCGGCTTCGTGCTTTTTCAAAGAGCGACGGGCCGAGGCATAAGCCTTGAGGCCTTCCGCGTGCTCCAGCTCGGGGAAAAGTTCGAGGATCTCCTGACGCTGCGCGTTGCCGATGCCCTTGAGGCTGTAGTCGCCGGGTTGAAAGCTTTCGGTCCAGGCACCGTTCGACAGGATCACCTCATGGCCTTCGAACATCACATGGATGTAGGCGACACCATTGGCCTCGACCTCATCGACGCCGTCCAGACCGGTCAGGTGCTTGGCCGCAACCAGAACTTCACGCTCTTCAAAGTAAAGCGCGGTCTTGTCGTTGGCCACCAGAACGCGGTGGTTGGGCGACACCAGCATGTCATGCTCAGGCAGGTTGTTGCCCAAGGCCCCCTGCTGGATCAGGATCGGCTTGAAGTGCGGCTTGCGCGCCAGATCAAAGCCGGTCAGATCCTTGCGGCCGACCCATTTGATCTCTTGGATGCCGTTGTCACGGGTGATCACCCGGTCGCCAACTGCCAGATCCTCGACCAGACGTTCGCCCTGCGGCGTTGCGATCAGCGTGCCGGGCGTAAAGCAGGGCACGATTTCCTCGATCTCGAAGAAGTCCATGGTGCCGGTGACATTGCCCGAGCCATCAAGGAACTCGATGGTGCCGTCCAGACCGTTGCCGTTGCTGTCCGCCACGGTGTTGACCGCGCGCCAGTCGACGCCCTCGGCCCCGACACCGGACAGATCGAGGATGTCGTAGTCCTGGTTCGGCGGATCCTCGGGGTTCACCTGATCGACAAACCCGCCAGAGCCACCGTCAACGGTGTCGCCGATGCCATCTGCCGCGCTGTCGACGATGATGACATCCCGGTCAGAGCCGCCCTCGATGCTGTCATCGCCAGCACCACCATTCAGCGTGTCGTTGCCCTGACCCCCCATCAGCACGTCATCGTCGTTGCCACCCATCAGGATGTCGTCGTCGATGCCGCCGTCCAGCGTGTCGTTGCCGGATCCGCCCTGTAGCGTGTCGTCGTCATCGCCGCCGATCAGCAAGTCGTTGCCGAGGAAGCCCTGCAATAGATCGCGGTCGTTCTCTGTGTTCGGGTCGATGTCGTCGGTCAGTTCCAGAGCGGCGATGTTGGAGCCGTCCAGCGTATCGTTGCCCTGCCCGCCATCCAGCGTGTCCGATCCGTGACCACCAATCAGCGAGTCGTCACCCTGACCGCCCATGATCAGGTCATCGTCGATGCCGCCGTCCAGCGTGTCATTCTCGCCGCCGCCGTCGATGGTGTCGGCATCGTCACCGGTGGCGATATAGTCGGCGCCCCGGTTGCCTTCGACGTAGTCGCGGCCATCTTCGGTGTTCGGGTCAGCGGTGAAGCCGAGATCGTTCAGCAGCGTTCCCGGTGCAAACGACGGATCGTCGCCTTCGTAATCCGAGAAGGTATTAGTGCCCGCGATGATCGTGTCGTCGCCTGCTCCGCCGTAGATCGTGTCGGCACCTTGCACATCAAACAACGAGTCATCGCCGCCGCCCAGTTCGACATAGTCGTTGTCGATGCCCGGATTCACGGTGTCGTTGCCGCCTCCGGCCAGGATGGTATCGGCGTCATCGCCGGTCTCGATCAGGTCGGCGCCCGAAGTGCCGACGATACTGTCGATATCGTCCAGCGGATCGGGGTCCTGGTCCAGCCCGTCCAGCGGATCAAGCGGCTGGTCGCCCGGTGCAACCGGGAAGACATCGGTGTCGATGCGCGGCTCGGCATCATCAGAGATGGTGACGGTGATAACACCGGTGTCGCTGCCGCCATCGGGATCAGCCAACTGATAGGTAAAGGTGTCGGTCCCGGTAAAGCCCGCGTCCGGCGTATAATCCACCGTCCCGTCGGCGTTCAGAACCGCCGTGCCGTTGGTCGGCTGGGTGATGCTGGCCACGGTCAGCAGAGCGTTGTCGCCATCCGGATCATCATCGTTGGCCAGCGGCGTGATTGTGACAGTGGTGCCCTCGTCCGTTTCCGCCGAGTCGTCAAAGGCCGTGGGCGGGATGTTGGGATCGTCCGTCACGGTAAAGGTTATCGTCGCCGTATCGCTCGATGTGCCATCGGTGACGGTATAGCTGATCGTATCGGTGCCGGTGAAGCCCGCATTCGGCGTATAGGTCACAGTGCCGTCACCGTTCAGCACGGCCGTGCCGTTGGACGCGGGCGTGATGCCGGTCACAGTCAGCGGATCGTTTTCCGGATCGGTGTCGTTGGCGGTCGGGTCCAGCGTCACAGGTGTGCCCACGGTGGTGGTTTCCGTGTCGTCGATCGCGTCCGGTCCGCCGTTGCCCACATCCACGGTCGAGAATTCGATGTCCGAGATGGTCACGCCCTGCTGGCTGACCGCGCCGTTGGCGTATTCGATCTGGATGCTGGCAACAGGACCCGGAATGTCCACAAGGACAGAGGTCGTTGCGCTGTCGAACCCGGTTTCGGGCGTGCCTGTCAGATCGCCGCCCGCATTGGTGACGCCGGAGCCAAGGCTCAGCGTGACCGGCAGCGGATTGCCTGCGGGGTCAAACGCGGTGACGTTGACGATGTCCTGAAAGCCACCGCCCGCCTCGGCGAAATCGCCGCCTGCGCCGGTGTCGATATCGTTGATACGGAACGACACATTTTGCGCCGCGTCCGAATACAATGAGGTGTTGGTGGCGCGAAAGTCGAGCACGGTTGTCGACGTGTCTCCTGCCGCACCGGTGCCTTCACCGAAAAGCTTGAGGAACGACTGGTTCGAAAACGTTTCGCCCGGCGCAACGTAGCCCGGCGCGTTGAAGGTGAAGGCGCTGCTGCCCGCGCTCAACCCATCAAACGAAATATCAACGGCAACACCGCCCGCATCCACGGTTGCGGAAACCCCGCCGTCTTCATCCGTCAGGTTGGTGCCAAACGGACCCAATGCACCCCATTCCAAGACCAAATCAGCCATAGTACGACCCTCTTTCACTCCAAATGGGGGCATGCCCCGTGCGCAGTAGCGCCGACAATGCGCGCAGCACCGCCCAATTCATTACGTGCTCGCCACGTTGCATCGATACGAAGTGATCGCGGTGCTCCCTGCCCGCGTCAAATCACGAACAAAGATGCCTATGCGGCACGGACGGATTCTCCATCCTCGCTTCACTTCGCATCGCAAGATGCGAGCGGTTCAGCGGCCGCCCCCGTGGCCAGCAGACTTCACCCCCCAGTTGGGCTTGGAGAAATTATTAAGGCGCGGCCCCCATTCCGAGAAGGAGAAAATTGTACGGACCGGGGCAAATCCGCCTTTTCCTCGCCAAGTTTCGGAGATTTTGCCATCAATTTGCCGCTGTTTGTTTGTGCAACATTTTCCAATTTGGAAACGTCCGGACACAACATTATGAATATTCTCGCGATATAACTACAAAATACAGCCACTCAAAAACGGCACCCATGCTCACTGTCCTCGATTCACGAACAATGGCCGGACCCGCGTTTTCCTGAGTGCCAATGCCTTCTTGTCGCCACAATTCGACCTGCACTGTCCTTCTGGACGCACCAATCCCGCAACCCCTGCGCGATTGGTCAATTCCGGCACCAAACACAGAGCGCGAATTTCGAATCATTCGAAGAAAATTCCCGCCTTTGCGCCGCACCCCGGCGCGTCGCGGTCCGCCACAGCAATTCTGCGAAATTGCCTTAGTTCGGTGCCCCATCTGACCTATCGTGCCCCCATGCCCTACTCTGACCTGCCCCCATCGGCTTTCTGGAAGCCATGCCGGGACCACCCGGACTTTCACTTGGATGCGATATACGCCCCCAAGGTCGCGCTGCGCCCCGGTCTGCGGATCGCCACGGCGGGCAGTTGCTTTGCCCAGAACATCGCCACATATGTCCGCGCGTCGCCTCTGACACTGGTCGAGGCGGAACCGGCCCCGGCCCTGATGCCGCAAGAAGTTGCGCGGCGGCACGGCTATGGCCTGTTTTCGGCGCGCTACGGCAATATCTATACCGCGCGCCAGCTTCGTCAGTTGCTGGAGGATGCCGAGACTGCGGCCCTGCACGATGAGGCGCTGTGGCGGCGCGGCGATACATGGATCGACGCCCTGCGCCCCAATATCGAGCCCGAGGGGTTCACCAGCGAGGCCGAACTGTGCGCCTTTCGCCGCGATCACCTGCGCCGGGTCCGCGCCATGTTCGCCGAGACGGATGTCTTTGTTTTCACCCTTGGACTGACCGAATGCTGGGCGGACCGACAGACTGGACGGGTCTTTCCAACCGCTCCGGGCGTTTTGGGCGGACATTTCGACCCCAACCTGCATTTTTTCGTCAACCAGAGCTTTGCCGAGGTCCACGAGGATCTGACAGAGGCCATCGCCCGGATGCGCCGATGGAATCCCGACCTCAAGGTGCTGTTGACCGTCTCCCCCGTGCCGTTAACGGCCACCGCCAGCGGCAATCACATCCTGTCGGCCACGACCTATTCCAAATCGGTCCTGCGCGCCGTGGCTGGCGAGGTGGCGGCGCTGGACCCGGACATCGACTATGTGCCGTCTTATGAAATCATCACCGCCCCCCCGTTCGGCGCGCGGTTCTACAATGACAATCTGCGCACCGTAACGGCTATGGGCGTGGCGACGGTCATGTCGGTCTTTTTCGGCGCGCACCCGGAACTGGGCGGAGTGCCCCGGCCAGACGGGCTGATCACCGCCCCGCAAACCGAGCCGTCACCGCAGGAAGAGATCTGCGAAGAGGCCCTGTTAGAGGCCTTCGCAACGCAGGAGAGCGCCCGTTGAAACTCTGCCTGATCGGCGACTCGCACGCCGCGATGTTGATTGCCGCGCACCGGCAGGACCCGGCGGATGAGGGTCTGACGGTCTTTGCCAAACCCGGACTGTCGGACGAGGATATCAGGCTGGAGGGGCCCCTGCTGCATGCGGCGTCCAATGACATGCGCGACAGAGCCGCGCGGATGGGAACACCCGACACCTTGAACCTCGCAGAGTTCGACGCGGTGGTCGTCGCCGGGCTGGCCCCCTCCGCCTTTGCTGCCGTTCGGCTGCAACAGGGGCACAGCGTCTCTGGCTGGCCATCCGGGGCAAAGGCCGTGGCACAGGCGTTGAGCGACGCGCCCCCGGCAAGGGCCCGGCCTCTGATGACACGCGCGGCCTATCTGGCGGCGCTGACATCCCTTTGTGAAACCTCTTTGTCCGCCCGCATCGCACGGGCCGCGCCCGGCCCTGTCGCCGTGATCCCGCAACCCTTTCCCTCGGACGCATTGCAGGATCAGGACGGCACCTATCCGATCATCCGTCGGCTGTTGCGCCAGCGCGATGGCGCGGCATTGGCCGCAGATCTGATCGCGGCGCATCGCGCAGGGTTTGCCCCGCTGCCACGCACCACCTACCTGCCGCAACCCGCCGACACCCTGTCCCATGGTTGCCTGACACTGGCGGCCTTCATGCGTGGCGGGCCACGGCTTTCGGGTGGGTCCGGACAGGACGGGGACGACGTGCTGCATGGCAACGCGGCACTGGGCGCGCGCCTGTTGACCGATTTGCGGACCACCTTGCGCCGACCCGCACAAACCGCCTCAAATCCTTAACACTCGTGCAGAAACTCCAAAGGCTGCGTTAAGGGCCGCTTGCCAATTTCCCCTCCGTGGGAATTTGGAGGTGAGCCGTGGGAACCCCCATTATCGTGCTGGCCGGGCAGAGCAATGCTGGCCGGATCGCTGGTGAAGTCGAGGATGCGCTGGACGCAACCTATGGTGCGGGCAATTACGTATTGGTGCGCGCCTATTCGTCGGGCGCACCGCTGACCAGCGCGCGCACCGGCAAGACCGACTGGGAAACGCCCGGAGAAATGCGCGCCGTCATCGTCAATGAGACCGTGAGCGCCCTGCGTGACACCCCCGACGGCTACGTCGCCGGGGTGATCTGGGTGCAGGGTGAGGGCGACACCGATACCTCTGGCACGCCCGCCGACTACGCGCCGGACTTTCATGCCCTGATGGCGGAGTTCCGCGCGGAGGTTGCCTCGGAGATGGGCAACCGGGCCACCGGGGTCGAGGACGCGCCCATCGTCATCTCGGGTCTGTCCGACAATGCCCCCGCCGCGTCCGAGCGCCAGCACTGGAACGCGATACAGGCCGAGCTGATCGAACTGGGCGCCGACACCCCCGGCATCGTCACCGTGCAGCCGGACGCGGTCCTGAGCGCCGCGGGCCTCACGCCCGCGCAGATGTTCGCCGACGGGCTGCATTATTCGGACGCCGCCAGCGTCGCGCTGGCCGACCGGCTGGTCGCGGTTCTGGTCGATCAGGAAACGCAGGACAGCGGCGGCGGTCCACAAAACGGCGGTGGCACCGCGGGAACCCAAGGCACCAGCGGCGCGGATCGGCTTGTGGGCACCAGTGGCGACGATGTCTTTACCGTAAACCACAGCGGCGACACCATCGTCGAGGCCGACAACGCCGGAACCGACCTTGTGCGCGCCTCTGTTTCTTTTGCGCTGCGCGACTACGGCATGGCACTGGAAAACCTCACCCTGCTGGGCAATGCCGACCTGAGCGGCACCGGCAACGGCGCGGACAACGTGCTGACAGGCAACAGCGGCAACAACGCCCTGAACGGGGCATGGGGCAATGACGTCCTCTATGGGATGGCGGGCAATGACACCCTGCAAGACACCAAGGGCACCGACACGCTGATCGGCGGCACCGGCGATGACGTCTATTTCGTGGATGACGCGAACGACGTGGTGATCGAATACCGGGGTCAGGGACACGACCTGATCAACTCGTCGGTGTCCTACCGGCTCTGGGCCGACGCGCCAGAGGTCGAGGATTTGATCCTCACCGGCAGCGGCAATATCGACGGTGCGGGCAACGGCTATGACAACCACATCGTCGGCAATTCCGGGGCCAACCTGCTGGACGGTGCGCGTGGGCGCGATCTGCTGGAGGGCGGCGGCGGGGCCGACACCCTGATCGGCCAGAGCGGCGCGGATACGCTGCTGGGTCAGGGCGGCAATGACGTGCTGTATGGCGACGGCTTGGACGGTGCCTCGACCACCTATGCCGGGCAGGCCTTTCGCCTCTATCAGGCCACCCTTGCGCGGGCACCCGACGCCAATGGCTATGGCTTCTGGACCGAACAACTGGCCGACGGGGCCAATTACTTCAACGTCATCACCGGCTTTGTCCAAAGCCCCGAGTTTCAGGCCACTTATGGGTCGCTCTCGGACGATGCCTTTATCGAGATGCTGTATAACAACGTGCTGGACCGCGCCTCTGACGCAAACGGCAAGGCGGTCTGGCAGGCGTACCTTGACGACGGGGCCACGCGGGAATTTGTTGTCTCACACTTCGCCGAAAGCCCCGAGTTCCGCCGCATGATGGGAGAGGATCTAGAGGCCTGGACCCGCGCGCTTGGCCCTGACGACGTGCTGGACCCCGGTGCCGGGGATTCCACGCTTGCGGGAGGCGACCTGTCCGACAGCTTTGTCTTCAGACCATCGTCAGACGGCACCCATGTCATCACCGACTTCGAGGAATGGGATGTTCTGGACCTTGTGGCCTTTGGCTATGCGGACACCAGCGCCGCCCGGTCGGAATTCTACCAACAGGGCGACGATCTGATCTTTGACGATGAAGGCGTGACCATCGTGTTGCAGAACATGACCATGGATGCGCTCAGCGATCAGGCGCTGGCAATCTGACCTCACGGTCAAGTCACGGGGCGGGGACGGTCAACCGCCCTGCCCGTCCATCCGGTCCTTCAGGAACTGGCGAATGTCCAACAGCGATTTCTCATCCATAGAGACATAGACCAGCGCCATGTTCACCCGCTCGCGCACCATCTCGCCGGGAAACGGCAGATAGCTGAGTTCGCGCGACCCGAACGACGGTGAGGCGGTGCCGACCTGCCATTCGGTCTTTAACTCCACATCGACCAGTTTCAGCGCCGTGTCGCTGCCGGCGCCGGGCCTTTCGAACGGCACGCCCGCCAGCCGCAGATAAGACGCCTTGTCGGCGGCCTGCACAAAGCCGTCGATGAACTGCGTCGCCAGCACCTGCACTTCCGCCGCCCTGTCCTCTGGCTTGAGATGACTGTGGAGGTGGTCGTGGTCGTGCGGGTGGTTGTGGTCGTGCGGGTGATGATGATGGCCGATGTGGCCGTTCACGATGTCATGGGGCATCGGCTGCCTCCTCTTGTTCAAAGACCGTCAGGGCGGTGTTCAGCGCATTGATCGCGGCGGGAAACCCGCCATAGAGCGACATCTGCCAGATCGCCTCGGCGATCTCTTCGCGGCTCAGACCGGCCTTGCGACCAACGGCAATGTTCACCGCCAATTGCGGCGCGGTCTGGCCGCCAAGCGCCGTCAGCGCCGCGATGGTGGCCAGATAGCGGTCGCGCAGCGGCAGGCCGGGGCGCGCGTATTGCTGGCCATAGGCATAGTCCACAACGCTTTGCGCCATCCCCGGCACGAGGTGGCCATAGCGCCGTTCCAGCGCCGCCTCCATGCCGGGGTTCAATGCCTCGACCAACTGGCGCCCGGTTTCGAGTGTGTCGGACATCGCCCTTACCTCTGGGTCCGGCCGTGCCAGCGCTTGCCCTCGAAATCGCCATGCGGGATGGCGACGGGTTTGTCGATATGCCGGGTGTGTTTGCCCAAATTGCCGCTGGCGACAAGGCTGCCCAGCACATCCACAATGACCCGTGTCCCCATCAGCGCCGTGATGTCAGAGGTGTCATAGGGCGGCGAAACCTCGACCAGTTCCATGCCGCAGATCCCCTCTGCCGCGACCTTGGACGCCAGCGCCAAGGCCTCACGCGGCAGGAAACCACCCGGTTCCGGCCAGCCGGTGCCGGGGACAAAGCCGCAATCGATGCTGTCGATGTCAAAGGACATATAGACCATGTCGACCCCGTCCCAGGCCATCTCCAGCGCCATCTCGGAGGTCTTGTCGATGCCCATCTTTTCCATGTCGCCCATGGTGATGATGTTGGTCTCGCGCTCGCGCGCGACCTTGACCGCCTCCCGCGGCACCTGCCAACCGCCGATACCCACCTGCACAAGGTTCTTGGCCGGGACATTGGGCAACAGGGTGGAATGGAACCACGGCGTCGTGTGCATCCGCTCATCCAGATCCTTTTCCTGAATGTCCGCGTGGCGGTCAAAATGGACGATGCCGATCTTTTTCGAGGTACATTCCGCGATCCCCCGCACGCAGGGAAAGCCGATGGAATGGTCGCCGCCGATCATCACCGGCAGGGAGCCAGAGCTGAACACATGGCTCACGGCGCGGCTGATCTGGTCAAAGGATTTCTCAAGGTTCGCCGGGATGGTGAACACATCGCCCGCGTCACACAGCGTCATCTGCTCGCGCAGGTCCACCCCCAGTTCATAGTTGTACGGCGTGTACAGCGCGCTGATCTTGCGCAGGCCCTGCGGGCCAAACCGCGTGCCGGGGCGGTAGGTGGTGCCGCCGTCAAAGGGTATGCCAAGGATCGTGGCGTCGTAGTCGCCGACCTCTGTCACGTCCTCGGCATAGGGGGCCTTGAGGAAGGTATTGATGCCCGCAAAATGCGGCAGTTCCCCGCGCGCGAAGGTGGGGATCGACTTGTCCTCGATGCTGTCGGCCCCGGTCAGACCCATGCGCAGCGCCCAGCGGCGCTCTTCGTCCCAGCGGCCTTCGGGCAGGTCCGCCTCGGACTTCATCGATTTCCAGCCCTGTAGCTTTGTCAGGTCCGGGTGGTGGTGGCGGCGGTCGGAACCGCGCAGGTCCGCCGGGTGGTGCGAGGGTCGCCGATCAGCGGGCGTGCAAAACATGGGTGCGCTCCTTTAGAGTCTGGAAGGGGATGCCATCGTCGCGGGCATCGAAATCATAGGTGATGGTGGCGGCGTTCTTTTCGGGGTTGTCCGTGTCCCAGACCGGCTTGTCGAAGGCCCAGACGCGGTCCCCCAACTTGAACGCCTCCCCCAGATCATGGGTGATCATGAAGATGGTCATGCCGCTTTCGTCCCGCAGTTCCTGCAAGAAGTCGTGCATGACGATCTTGGTGCCGGGGTCCAGCGCGCCAAAGGGTTCGTCCAGCAGCAGGATCTTGGGATTGCCCGCCAGCGCCTGCGCGATGGCCAGCCGTTGCAGCATCCCGCCCGACAGGTCGGCGGGGTATTGGTGGGCGACATGTTCCAGCCCGATGCGCGCCAGCGTGGCGCGCGCCTTGTCGCGTTCCTCTGCCCGATCCGCCCGGCTGAGCCGCCCCCAGAACGACGACCGAAAGGCACGCGGCGCGATCAGGTTGTCGATCACGGTCTGGTGCGGCAGCACCGAATACCGCTGAAAAACGATGCCATGGTCGCGCCCCGGCTCGCGCGCCATCGGCGCGCCGTCAATGCGGATGTCACCCCGCGTCGGCTGTTCCTGCGCCAAGAGCAGCCGCAAAAAGGTGGTCTTGCCGCAGCCCGAGGCACCGACGATGGATACGAACTGCCCCTTGGGGACGCTGACGTTGATGTTCTCGATGATGGTGCGTTTGCCGTAAACCTTGGAGACGCCCTTGACCTCGACATAGCTCATAGCGCCTCTCCATCCCAAGGGAAGGCACGTTTGGCCAACATCCGCAGACCCAGATCCAGCAGGTAGGCCAGCAAGGTGATCCAGACGACGTAGGTCAGGATCACGTCCATCGCGAGATACCGCCGCACAAGGAAGATGCGATAGCCCAACCCTTGATCCGAGGCGATGGCCTCTGCCGCGATCAGGAACAACCATGCAGGCCCTAGCGACAGCCGCACCGCGGCAATCAGGCGGGGCAGCACCTGCGGCAGGACCACATGCAGCCCGATGGCCATGGAACTGGCCCCCAGAGTCTGCGCCTTGACGAATTGTTCGCGCGGCAGGTCGATCACCCGCTGGCTCATGTCCCGCATGAGGAAGGGGGTAATGCCGATGACGATCAGCGCCACCTTGGACACCTCCCCCAAGCCCAGCAGGATAAAGAGGATCGGCAGGATCGCCAGCGGCGGTACCATGGAGACCACGGCCACGAAAGGCGCAAAACTCTTGCGCAGATAGGGCAGCATCCCGATGCCAATCCCGGCGATCAGGGCCGCCGATGAGGCGATCAGCACCCCCAGCCCAAGACGGCGCAGGCTGGCAAACGTGTCTGCCCAGAACAGGATGTCTCCGGACCGGCGGTCAGGTTCCGTCAACAACCGCTCCGCCGTCGACAGGATCGTGGTCGGCGCGGGCAGCAGTTTGTCCTGCGGGTTCACCGCCAGCCGCATTTCCGAGCCGATCATGTAGACGATCAGCACAGCGACAAAAGGCAGGGCCGCCAGCGCCGTGGCCAAGACGGCTCCCGGTTTTCGGTTGATCCAGCGCATGATAACCCTCGCAGGCAGAGGCCCCGGATCAGGTCCGGGGCGCGGTGGTCAGGGGGGATAGCGACCCGCTCCGGAACGGGCGGGCCGCAGGGAGGTTACAGTGCGCCGTCCGCCGCCATCTGCATGTAGGTGGTGTCAAAGCGGAACCTGACGTTCGCCGGATCGCCGGTGGTGCTGCCATCCGGGTAGGACACACCCACGAAATCGGCGCTTGGCGCGCCTTCACCCAAGATCCCCTTGTCGAACAGGAACCCGGCCACGTTGACCATTGTCGTGGGCAGGTCCGCGCCTTTGGTGAAGGCCACTGCCTCTGTCGGATCAAAGAACATCTCTGTCGAGTCCAGCTGCGCCTTGTAGCCTGCCAGATCGGTGCCAGAGGCCTCTGCCATCGCGGTCAGCACCTCTTCGTCACCCGCCGCCATCAGGCCCATGACCTCAAACCACGCGCCAACCATGGCTTTGCCAAAATCCGGGTTGGCCGCCAGCGTGTCGGTGTTGACCACCATCAGGTCGATGATCTCACCGGGGATGTCGGAACTGTCGAACAGCTTTTCGGCACCCGGCTCTTCGAGGATGGTGGAGACCAGCGGGTTCCAAGTCACCACCGCCTCGACATCCGGAGTGGTAAAGGCGGCGATCATGTCCGCGTCCGACGTGTTCAGCACCCCGCCCAGATCACGCTCCTGAAGGCCGACGCTGTCCAGCGCCCGCGCCAGCAGGTAATGCGACACGGACAGTTCCACCAGATTGACCGGCTTGCCCGCCAGATCGGCCAAATCACCATCACCCTTGATGATCACCGCGTCATTGCCGTTGGAAAAGTCGCCGACGATCAGCGCGGTGGTGTCCACGCCGCCGCCTGCCGGGATCGACAGGGTGTCCATGTTGGTCGCCGACACGCCGTCAAACGCCCCAGCGGTGTACTGATTGATCGACTCGACGTAATCGTTGATCTGCACGATCTCGACGGTGATGCCGTATTTCTCGGCCCATTTGTCCATGATCCCGGACTCGTCCAGATAGCCCCAAGGCATCCACCCTACGTAGATGGACCATGCGACACGAAAGTCGGTTTTTTCCTGAGCTGTGGCGGGTGCGGCCGCCGCCAGCGCCAGCGCCGCGCAGGCGGCCACGAAATGGCGTCTTGCAAACATGGGTGTCCCCTCATGCAACGTTCCGCCTTTGATTGCTGATCGAGGCACCGAGGCGGAACTTGAGAGATCGGTGAAACCCCAACGCGCAGTGCTCTCCCGGGATTTTGTCCCGCCGTGTACCGGCAGGGAATTTGCCCCGTCGGTGGCATCTCTTGGACCAGACCCTCTGGGAGGAGAGGAGAGGCGGAACCCTAGACACCCTGCTGTCCCCAGCATCGGTTGCCGGGCCATTTAGTCACGCGCGTTGCCTTCCGGACTGGAGGTACATGTCGCGTTCGCACAAAATACAGGCTCAATCGCGGGTCATTGGTGTGAAATGCAGCAGCGGACATTGCGCACGGCCCGCCCCCGCGCAACTGTCGGGCCATGACATATCCCATCGCCTCGCCGTGGTACGGCACGCAGCAGATCGACAGCCGCATCTGGTGCCTGACGGAACCGCATGTGCACCCGATCTTTTCCGCCAACATCTTTCTGGTTCTGGGATCAGAGGCCGATATGGTCGTGGACAGCGGCATGGGGATCGCGCCTCTCAGGCCCGTGGTGGACGCCCTGCGCCCCGATCCGGGCAAACCGTTGATCCTGTTCACCACCCATTGCCATGTTGACCACATCGGCGCGGCCCATGAGTTCGATACACGACTGGTGCATCCGCTGGAGGCGGATGAGCTGGCACACCCCGCGCCCTACAGCCTAAACACCGCCGGAATTTCGGATCGGTTTCGCAAGCTGTTTCTGGACGCGGGCTATCCGCCGCTCTGGCCGCAACTGATCAACGCGCTGCCCCATGAGGGGTATGACCCTGCCGCCTACACCCTCAAAGGCGCGCCTGCGACGCGCACGGTCGAGGATGGCGCTATTGTGGATCTGGGGGACTGGCAGGCAGAGGTTCTGCATCTGCCCGGCCATGCGCCCGGACAGGTCGGGCTGTGGCACGGCGACAGCGGCACCCTGTTCGGGGCCGATGCGATCTATGACGGGCCGCTGATCTACGACGGGCCGGGCATGGATGTCGCCGCCTATGCCGCGACGCTGCGACGGATCAGGGCGCTGCCGGTCCAGCGTGTTCTGGGCGGACATGACCCCGCCTTTGGCCGTGACCGCTGTCATCAGATCGTCGATCACTACCTGACGCTGTGGAACGCCTGAACCCCGCCGGGTTCAGGCCGCGTCGAACCGTGCCATCGTCGGCTGCGTCAACGGCACGTCGCGGGTTTGCCCCAGAAAATCCACCGCATGCCAGACCAGCGCGCCGTCCCCTGCGCAACTGAGCACCGGCTGTCCTTCGATCAGCGGATTGGTGCATAATTCGGCTACCCCGCAGGTCCCGTCCCAGCGCCCGAAGGCAAAGACGTGTCGCAACTGCTCTTGCAGCGCCCATGTCCGCTGCCCCGCTTCCAGTGCTGCGATGGTATTGCGTGAGTTTTCCGCCGTGGGCTGACCGACACCAAACACAAACCTCTGCCCGACCGACACGATAAAGGCATGGGCGGACCCGGCCATCAGGTGCATGGCACTGGCGGGCTGATCCGCCCGCCGGTTCCACAGTTCGGCATATTCGCCGTAGACCCCGGTTTCCATCAGCTGATCCGCCTTGTTGAATTCCAGCAGACCGCTGTCCTCTTCTTCCGGCCGACCGTGCCAGTTGATCTCACGGTGCCAGGTACAGACGTCATTGCGCAACGCGACGGTCCCGGCAAACCCTTCCGCCCGCAAGAGCCCCATCAGCGCCGCGTCCGGCAGATCCGCCAGCGCGGTCGCGCCGCGCACATCCGGTCTGTTGGGCGGAATGCGGATATCCGCATAGAGCGATCCGCATTGCATCCAGTGCACGGTTGTTTCGCAATCGTTGAACGATGGAGATTTCAGCCATGCCCGATGCCAGTGCCCCTGAATGTCCCCCGACGTGATCATTCCGCCGCCATCCTTTGTTTGCCCATCGCGCCGATGATCTCATCGGCGCTCAGAACGGCCCCTTCCTGAAGATATTCCATCGCGTTCAATGAGGCCTGATGCGCTTCGGGCGAGGTGCCACCGACGCAATCCGCCACCACCCGGCAATAATAGTCGCTTTGGTGCCCGTCGGCGAAACTGTAATGCACGCAGACATCCGTCATCCCGCCGACAAAGATCAGCGTCTCGGCCTTCAGGCCACGCAGGAGGATTTCCATCTCGGTCCCGAAAAAGCAGGAATAGCGCCGCTTGGGGACAAAATAATCGCCGGGCTTGCGGCCCATTTCCTCAAAGGCGACGGGCGTTCCCGGATCGCCCTCCATGCAGTGAATATCCTCTGATCCGTCCAGTTCGCGGCCATAGTCGATCATGTCGCGGCGGTGGATTTCCTGGACAAAGATGACCGGAATGCCGTTGTCATGCGCGGCGTCCACAACACTGCGGGCGCGCATCATGTTCTCGGCATAGCCGGGCATATGGGGAATGCCGCCTTCGGAGGCCATGAAGGCGGATTTCTGAATGTCGATCACCAGCAGAACGGTGTTGCCGACAAGAGTGGGTTGACGGGCCATGGTGTATCTCCTTCAGGTTCGGGATTGATCCGCGCCCATCAGGCGCGGCAGGTCGCCCCAGCGGGCGACAGCGGAAAACACAAGGACGGAGACGGCGATAAAGGTAATCGCCGCCACCGCCATCGTCGGCGTGTAGCCGTTTCTCAGCGAGTTAAAGATTTGCAGCGTCACGGTGGCATAGCCGGAGGCAGAGACAAAGAACATCACGATGAATTCGTTGAACGACAGCACCAGCACAAAGAAGAATCCGGAGATCGTATAAGGGATCGTCTGCGGCAGGATCACGGTGCGGAAGGTGACGGAGTCAGTCGCGCCCATCGTCGCGGCGGCGTCCAGATGCGCCCGGTCGATGCTTTGCAATCCGATCGAGATCGTCACCATCGGCAGCGCCATCAGCAGCACCGCATGGCTGACCACCCCGGCCCAGAGCGCGCCCAATCCGCCAAAAAAGCTCCAGAAGAACCCAAGGCCGACGCCAAAGACGATGGGCGGCACCGCAAAGGGCATCGACCCCAGCGCCGCAAGTGTCCGCGACAGTTTCGACCCCGTGGACCACAACAGATAGGCCAGCGGCCAGGCCAGCAGCACCGCAAGGCTGGCCGCGCCAAGCGCCACGATGACCGAATTTCCCAGTGCCTGCGTCCAGACCGGTTCAGAGACAAAGAACTCGCCAAAGCGCGCCAGCGTCGGCTCACGCGGGGGAAAGAACATGCTGCGCCCGCCGTTCAGCGCCGCGCCGCAGACCACCGCGATGGGCAGCGCCAGCAACAGCGCGCAACATGCCATGTAGAGGCCACCGATGATCCGCATCACCGCGCCTCCGCCCATGTGTTGATCCGGTGGCCAAGGGCCAGACAGACCCCCGCCGAGATCAGCAGGATCACCGCCTGCGTCGCCCCGAAGGGCGCGTTCAGACTGGCACCGCGAATGTTGGTATAGATCGCCACGGCGGTCGAATGCTGCGCGGGCGCGGCAAAGACCGTGACGGCAACGTAGGTCCCCAACAGGAACACAAACAGCAGCAGCGTCGTGCCAAACAACGGTAGTCGGATTGCCGGCAGGATCACGGTGCGCGCCACACACCACGCCCCGGCCCCCATGGTGCGCGCGGCCTCTGTTTGAGAACGGTCAAGCCGCGACAGCGCCGGATACAGCAGGATCACCGCGTAGGGCCAGACGAGGTAGCTCATGGTCAGGATGGTGGCGAACTGCGAGGTCTTGAACTTGACGTTGCGCGGGTTCGCCAGCCCCCAGTCGCGCAGCACCTGAAACCATCCACTGTCTTTCAGCCATTGGGTCAGTCCGGTGGATTTGAACAGCGCCGGCAGGCCAGAGTTGTTGGACAACAGGATGTCCCAGCCCATGACGATGAACACCTCGGACAGCGACAGGGACGACAGGATGAACACCAGCCACGCGGCCTGCGCCCCGCGCGACAGCCGCGTCAGCAACACTGTGAAGGGCAGCGCCGTCAGCACCGCCAGCAAGGACGCGATAACCGCGTACCAGAACGAAAAGCCAAGCTGTTGCAGATAGAGGAACGTCACCTCATCGGGCCAGAGCGCGCCGACAAAGAACCGCTGGTAGTTGGCAAGCGTAAAGTCCCAGACCCATGCCGCGCCTTCGATCTTGCGGCCAAAACTGATGGCGATGACCAGTACAAAGGGCACCACACAGAGCGTGACAATCACCGCCGTCAGCGCCCAGCTCAGCAGCCGGACACCGGACAGACGGGGCGTCGCGCGCGCCTCTGCGGGCTCTGTCTGGATATGCTCCGCGACGGTCATTCGGCGGCCATCGCTGGCATGTCGCGCGCCGTGGTGTCCGGAAAGATGTGCAACGACTCCGGCGGCAGGCGCACCTCTGTGGTGTCGCCGATTTGCAGGGTCTTGCCGTTCTCACCCAGCGCGTATTCCACCATCATCCGGCCCAGGACGGTCTCAAGATGATATTCCCGGACCGGGCCAAGGTCGCGCACAAATGTCACCTTCGCCGGCAACCGGTTTGCGCCAGGTTCCTCGTCCAGACAGGCGCGCTCGGGCCGGATCGCCACGCGCACCGGTGAGCCGCCAACAAAACGCGGCTCTGCCGTCAGATGCGTGGCCCCGATGCGGACGCCGCCCGGTTCTGTCACCCCGTCAAAGAAATTCGCCTTGCCGATGAAATCCGCGACAAAGGCGTTTTCGGGCTTGTGATAGATGTCCTGCGGCGGTCCCACCTGTTCCACACGCCCGTCGGACATCACCACGATGCTGTCGGCCATGGTCATGGCCTCACGCTGGTCATGGGTGACGACAATGGTGGTGATGCCAAGCCGCTGTTGCAGCAGGCGCAGTTCCACCTGCATCTCTTCGCGCAGCTTGGCGTCCAGCGCCGACATCGGTTCATCCAGCAAAAAGACCTCGGGTTCCTGCGCCAGAGCACGGGCAATCGCAACCCGCTGGCGCTGTCCACCCGACAGTTGGCCGATGCGGCGGTCGCCAAAGGCGGACAGTTGCACAAGGTCCAACAGCTTGCCCGCGCGCTCTGCGGCCTCGGCCCTGGACACCCCGGAAATGTGCAATGAATAGGCCACGTTGTCCCGCACCGTGAGGTGCGGGAACAGCGCGAAACTCTGGAACACCATGCCGAACTTGCGTTTGTGCGCGGGCAGATCGGTGATGTTGCGATCCCCCAGCAGGATCGCTCCGCCAGAGGGCGCCTCCAGCCCGGCGATCATCCGCAGAAGCGTGGTCTTGCCACAGCCCGACGGACCCAGCAGCGCGGTCAATTCTCCCTCGGCAAACCTCAGGTTCACCAGATCGACGGCACGGGTGCCGCCGAAGCTTTTGGAGATGCTCTTGAGCACAAGGCCCGACATGTCCGGTTATGCCCCGGCCAGCATCTTGTCCCAGCTTTCCTTGATAAAGGTTTCCTTATCCAGATAGGCCTCATAGGCCGGTTTGATCGCGGGCGTTCCCGAGACAAAGGCAAATTCCTCATCCGTCAAGTCGGTCTTGGATTTGTCGACCAGCGGCGCGGTGCCGATCTTGCGGCTCATGATCGCCTGTGTGGCCGGGTCGGAAGAGAAGTTGATGAACTCCGACGCCTCATCCGCCTTGTCTGAAAGCGAGGACAGGCACCACGAGCCATAGTCCTGCGGGTTGCCCTCCTTGGGGAAGATCGGCTTGATCGGGAAACCGTCCAGCGCCATCAGGTTTGCCACGTCAAGGTAATACTGCCCGCCGATGACGTCGCCGTTTTTCATCGACTGTTCCATCTGGCTTTCCGCCGACCACCAGAGCGCCACGTTGGGTTTGATCTCTGCCGCCTTTTCGATGATCGCCAGAATGCCGTCGTCGGTGGCAAAGGTCGCCTCACCGTCAAAGAAGGTCGCCGCAACGATGTCGAGGAACTGCGAATTGTAGTTGCGCGACAGGCCCAGCGAGGACTCGTAGGTCGCGCTGTCCCAGAATTCTACCCAGCTTTCGGGGGCCTCCACTTCGCCCGGATTGATGACCATGGCGGTGAACCAAGACATCGCGCCCACGCCCAGCGGCCCCTCTGTGGCCTCGAACACGAAATAGGGGTCCAGATTGGAAGCCGCCGGGATCGCCTTCAGGTTCAGCGGCTTGAGCAGACCACCAATGCGGCTGGCCTTGATCAGCGTATCGCGCGCATATAGCGACAGGTCCGCAGGCACGCTGCCCGCCGCCGTCGCCTGCTGCATCGTCACCAGCCAATCGGTCGAATTGGGCTGTGTCACGGACTCTACGGTGATACCCGTCGCCTCGGTGAAGGCGGGATAGACGAACTCTTTAAAGCTGTTTTCAAAGTATCCGCCATAGGAGCCGATCTTCAGGCTGCGGCTTTGCGCGATCAGCGGCGAGCCCAGCACGCTGGAGGCGGCAAGGCTGGCCGCGCCGGTCTTGAGCAGGGTCCGTCTGTTCAGTTTGGTCATGGTCATGTTCCTGTTTCTCGGCCATCCGCGGTCCCGGACCGGAGCACCGTGGCGACGGCCCGTGATGTCCTCATGAACGCGCCGCCGCGCCTGATCGGTCAAAGGAACTGACCGCAAAAGGACCACCCGCCCATAAAACTGATCCCTTTTTGTGCAACCGCTCCGGGCCGATGCGCTTTCTTAATCGCGGCGGATACCGCAGCCGGTTTTCCGGGCCAGCCTGACCTCAGACAAGCGACTCGGAGAGGTTACATGGCGCGCGCATCCATATCGGACGATCAAAAGGCCCTGACGGTTGAGGACGCCACCCTGCCGGTGGTGGACCTGTCGGGCCTCTTTACCGGGGACGCGGCGGACAAGGCCCGCGTCGCCGCAGAACTGGGCGACGCGGCGCGTACCTCGGGGTTTTTCTACATCAACGGCCACGGCATTTCGCAGGCGTTGATCGACGCGGTTTTCGCGGCGTCCAAGGCGTTCCACGAAAAGCCGCGCAGCTACAAGATGAGGTATTGGTCAGGCTTCACCACGCATCACCGCGGCTATGTGCCGTTTGAGGAAAACGGTGCGGATTTCCCCAAGTCGATCAACTTCAACGAAGCGTGGGACATGTCATATGAGGCCCCCGCCGATCACCCGGACCATCTGGCACAATGGCGCATGACCGGGCCGAACATCTGGCCCGATATCCCCGGCTGGAAAGCGACGGTTGGCGGCTACTACGATCAGGCCTTTGATCTTGGCCTGCGCCTGCTGGACGCGCTGGCGCTAGAACTGGGCGTCGACCCCGAGGAACTGACCCGCCACATCACCTATCCGACCTCGCAGTTGCGCCTGCTGCGCTACATCCCCAATGCCATGCCCGCCACCAAGGACCTGGTCGGCATCGCCGCGCATTCGGATTTCGAATGTTTCACCATCCTGATGACCGGCGCGCCGGGGTTGCAGGTGATGAACGCCGATGACGTCTGGATCGAGGCCCCGCCGATTCCGGGCTGTTTCGTGGTCAACATCGGCGACATCTTCGAGACGTGGTCCGGCGGGCAGTTCAAATCCACCCAGCACCGCGTCGTCAACCTTGGGACCGAACGATATTCTGTCCCGCTGTTCTTTGGTCTGGACTATCATGCGGTGGTAGAACCGCTGGAAAAGTTCCGCACGCCGGAGGTGATCGAAAAGTACCCCGCCATGAAAGCCGGGGACCATCTGATGCGCATGTCGGTCAATGCCTTTCGCTATATGGCGGACGCGCGTGCCAAGGGGGACCTGGTGCCGGACTACGAGGTGCCAGAGGAAAGCCCCTTTAAACGGGAGGCGAAACAGCCCGACCCTTAGTCAAGGAAAGAGCCAGATATGAGACTGCGCAGCCATCCCGATTTCGACAGCGATCCCCTGCCCCGCAGCGCGTCGCTGCCGGGCTTTGCCCTGACGCCGCTGACCCCCGCCGAGGTCGATGAGGATTTTGCCGCCGTCACCGGCGCGGCCCATGTGCTGAAGAACACCTTCGGTCCCTGGCCCGAGGGTCTGACGCTGACGGAAAACCTGTATGATCTGGCCTGGCACGACCGTGAGTTCGCGGCGGCCCGGTCTTTTTCATGGATCGTGCGCGACAAGGCAGGCCTCTATATCGGCTGCGCCTATCTCTTTCCCGAGATGGGGCGGCGCGGGGCGGCCAACGGGTTTGTCTGGCTCATCGACATGGCGGACCGCGTGGCGCTGTTGGACCAGCTACAGGCTGAATTGACCGACTGGTTTGCGGCGACCTTGCCGCATCCCGTCGCGGTGACATGGCACCGGCCCTCTGTCTGACCCGCTAAAACCCGACGGACAGGGCGCAGCGGGCAGGCTCTGTCCGTGCCACCACCCGCCCGTTTGAGATCACCGCCAACCGCGCGGGCCGCAGCCGCAACGCCTCTATCGGGTCGGGCGCGTCCAGCACCACAAGGCTGCCGCGCTTGCCCGGGTGCAGCCCGAAATCCAACCCCATGACCTGCGCGGGCGTCTCTGTCACCATCTCATACGCTGCGCGCATCTGGTCCGGGGCCGTCATCAGCGCCACATGCAGCCCCATATGCGCCACCTCCAGCATGTCGCCAGAGCCCAGCGGATACCAAGGGTCGCGCACGCAATCCTGACCAAAGGCCACCGTCACCCCCGCTGCGCGCAGTTCCGGCACGCGGGTCAGCCCGCGCCGCTTGGGGTAGGTATCCATCCGCCCTTGAAGGGTGATGTTGATCAGCGGATTGGGGATCGCCGCCACCTGCGCCTCGGCGATCAGCGGCAGCAGCTTGGCCACAAAGTAGTTGTCCATCGAATGCATCGAGGTCAGATGCGACCCGGCCACCCTGCCCTGCAACCCCAGACGGATCGTCTCTGCGGCCAGTGTCTCGATATGGCGGCTGAGGGGATCATCGCTTTCGTCGCAATGCAGATCGACCATCAATCCCCGATCTGCCGCCAGTTCACAGGCCGCCTGCACCGATGCCGCCCCCGCCGCCATCGTGCGTTCGAAATGAGGGATGCCGCCCACGATGTCGACACCCGCATCCAGCGCGCGGATCACCTGTTGTTCCGCGCCCGCAACGCGATACCAGCCGTCCTGCGGAAAGGCGACCAGTTGCAGGTCCAGCACCTCGCGGACATGCTCGCGCACCTCCAGCAGCGCCTCGACGGTGCGGAAAGTCGGATCGGTCACATCGACATGGCTGCGGATGGCCAGAACGCCACGACCCACCGCCTGCCGGCAGTATTCCAACGCGCGGGCCACGATCTCTTCGCGCGTTTGCTGCTGCTTCAACTCGCCCCAAAGCGCGATCCCTTCCAGCAGCGTGCCAGAGGCGTTCACCCGTGGCCGTCCATAGCTGAGCGTCGCATCCATATGGAAATGCGCATCGACAAAAGGCGCGCTGATCAGCTTGCCCCGCGCGTCGATGACCTCACCGGCCTCACCTGCAATATCCGCTTCGACCGCCGTGATGACACCGCCCGAAATGGCGACATCCGCCTGCGTGCCATCCGCCAGAACCCCGCCCTTGACCAGAATGTCGATGTCCATGCCCTGCGTCCCTGAATCTTGTCCCGTTTCGTCAAACCCTAGCAGAGGCGCACTGTCACCTCGACAGGCTATACTGCCCTACGGCCCCTCGAACACCGCCAGCATCGCGGCGCGGAGCCGGTCGACATCCTCATCCACGGATGCGGTCAGGTCGCAGACAAAGGGCGGCAGGACATCCACCCGGATGGTGCCGCTGCGCGGCACAGACGCGCCACGCGGCAACAGCAGGTCGGAATCGTGGATCACGATCGGGCGAATGGTCCTGCCGGTCTCTCTGGCCACCAGAACTGCGCCCGCCTTGAACGTTCCCAAAGTGTCGGTCCTTGCGCGCGTGCCTTCGGGGAACAGCACCACCGAGCGTCGCGCGGGCATCGCCGCCACCGCCTCGCTCAGCGTGTCCAAGGCCAGTTTGCCGCTCTTGCGGTCAATCTCGACCAGACCGGCGCCGGTGAACCCGGTGCGCAGCAAGGGGGTCTCAAACAGTTCTTTCTTGGCGGCAAAGGTGAACCACTTGCGATCCGGCACAACATCCATCAGCACAAAGCCGTCCAGATGGCTGCGGTGATTGATCACGATAAGACTGTCGGAGTCCTCGCCAAGCGCCAGCCTGTCAGCCGCCGACATGTCCGCCCGGACGCTCAGCAACCATAACAGCCGCGAACAGGCGCGTTTGACCAATCGCCAATACCACCCGGCAAAGCCCCGACGCCGGGCGCAAAGCAGCGGCACAAAGGCGATGACCCCGAAATAAAACGGCCCCAGCAGGACCAGAACCGTGCGTTTGATCACCCGCAGGGGCAAGGGGTCGATTGCGGCGCTTGCGGCCTCGCGTCGCGCGGGTTTCATCGGTTCCCCTTTTCAGGACGGGTTCAGGTAAATTTCCGGAACAGCTTGGTCTGGTCGAATATCTCTTCCAGTTCTTCCATCCGCCCTTTGGTCTGGTCCCAGTTAAGCGACTGGATCGCCGATATCATACTTTCGACCAAAAGCATCGGGGTGGCCAGAGAATCCCACGCCGACGGCACAATGATCCGGCTGGTCAGGCTGATGTCCGCAAGCCGGTGCACCGGAGAGCGCCACTGGTCGGTAAACAGAATGATCTTTGCCCCGCGTGCGCGCGCCATCTCGGCCAGCTTCAGGGTGTTGTTTTCATACCGTCTGACGTCAAAAATGATAAACACGTCGCCCGCTTCGGCATTCAGCAGGTAGTGCGGCCATGTGTTCGAGGTGGACTGCACATGGGTCAGGTTCGGGCGAATGACCTGCATGTGCAGGAACAGGTATTCGGCCAGCGTGTGGGTGATCCGGCCGCCGACAATATACAGATGCCGATTCTGATCGGCTGCCCATGCACAGGCCTCGTCAAAGGCGGCCGGGTCGATATGCGCCAGCGTGTTGCGGATGTTGTCGATCACCGCATCGGTGAAGCGGTTCAGGATATGCTCGGACGGCGCGGCCCCGGCCCATGTTTCGTGTTTGGCTATCGGCCCCTTGGCGATAGCCCCCAGTTCGTCCCGCAGGTCCGCCTGAAAATCCGGATACCCCTTGTACCCCAGCTTGTGCACCATGCGCGCCACGGTGGGCACCGAGACATTGGCCCCCTTGGCCAGCGCCGCAAGCGGGCCAAGACCGGAGGCCGGATAGTTTTCCAGTATCGACAGCGCCAACTGCCGCTCCGCACGGGTCAGGTCATCCAGCCTTTCCTGAATGCGATCCGATATGGTGCGGTCTTCGTCGGTCATTGGCAGCCTCTCATATTTGACTACAAAAATATCAGAACATACCGGCCTGAGATAAATCTTTCACAATTCTGTTGACAGGAGAGCGGCTTGGCAAGAGTTTTTCCCAAGTAGGAGCGGCGATGAATCACCGGAACGATACCTTGTTGAGCGATCTAGTCGATGTTCGAAACGCACAGTCGACGACCCCGGTGGTTGTCGTGTGCGAACATGCCAGCGCGCATATTCCTGCGTCTTTTCAAAATCTTGGCCTGCCCGCCTCGGCGCTGCTCAGCCATGTGGTCTGGGACCCCGGCGCTATGGCGCTGGCGACAAAAATGGCCGATCGCCTGAATGCCGTGCTGGTAGCCTCGAAAACCTCGCGTCTTGTCTATGACTGCAATCGCCCGCCAGAGGCACCGGACGCCATGCCCGCACGCAGCGAGGTAGTGGACGTGCCGGGCAATGCCAACCTGAGCGACGCACAACGCGCCGAACGTGCGGCCACCTACTATGCCCCATTCAGAGAGGCGCTGGCCGCCACCTTGCAAGCCAGAACCGCGCCGGTGCTGGTGACTGTTCACAGCTTTACGCCTGTCTACCACGGCCAGGCCCGCGACGTTGAAATCGGCATCCTGCACGACAGCGATGCGCGTCTTGCGGATGCCATGCTGGCCCTGACAGCGCAGCATACCACCTGCGACACCCGCCGGAATGCTCCTTACGGGCCCGGCGACGGCGTGACCCACACGCTCAGGGAACACGCGCTGCCCTATGGATATCTCAACGTGATGCTGGAGATCCGCAATGATCTGCTCGCGGACGACACAGACCAGACGGCGATGGCGCAGACCCTGTCCGAGTGGGTGTCACAGGCACTGACACAGATCGAGGCCGAAACATGCAATCCCTGATGCGCCGCTTCATCCGCGTCGTGGACGCCATGAACCACCGCATCGGGCGGATCATGATGTACGGGATCTTTGTGATGATGGCGATATTGCTGTGGTCCTCGATCTCGAAGACCTTCTTTCTGCCGTCGCTCTGGACGCTGGAAATGGCGCAGTTCGCCATGGTGGCCTATTACATGCTGGGCGGACCGTATTCGATCCAGATGGGATCGAACGTGCGGATGGACCTGATGTACGGCGAATGGTCGGATCATCGCAAAGCACAGATTGACGCGATGACGGTGCTGTTCCTGATCGTCTACCTGATCTTTCTGCTTTGGGGTGGCTGGGAAAGCCTGATGTATTCGCTGAAATACGGCGGTGAGCGCAGTTCATCGGTCTGGCGGCCCTACATGTGGCCGATCAAATCCATCATGGTTCTGGGCATCTTCCTGATGCTGTTGCAGGCCATTTCCGAGTTCTGCAAAGACGTCCTGCGCATTCAAGGGCACGACATGGGAGACAAGCTCTGATGTCGTATGAACTGATTGCCGCACTGATGTTTTCGTCGATGATGCTGATGCTGCTGACCGGGCAGCGGGTGTTTGGCGCCATCGGCTTTGTCGCGGTGATTGCCGCGTTCTTCCTCTGGGGGGATCGGGGCGGCTTTGACCTTGGGTTTGCCGCCGCGATCAAGCTGATGAAGTGGTATCCGCTGCTGACGTTGCCGATGTTCATCTTCATGGGCTACATCCTGTCGGAATCCCGCATCGCTGATGACTTGTACAAGATGTTCCACGTCTGGATGGGCGGCCTGTCCGGCGGGCTGGCGGTGGGCACCATTGGGCTGATGGTGCTGATCTCGGCCATGAATGGCCTGTCCGTCGCGGGCATGGCCATCGGGGCGACCATCGCCCTGCCCGAGCTACTTAAACGCGGCTACGACAAACGCATGGTGACGGGCGTCATCCAGGCGGGATCGTCGCTGGGTATCCTTGTGCCGCCCTCTGTGGTGCTGGTGCTGTATGCGATGATTGCGCGGCAACCCGTGGGTCAGTTGTGGCTGGCCGGTGTGGTGCCGGGGCTGATGATGGCGGCGATGTTCGTGGTCTACATCGTGATCCGCTGCCGCCTGAACCCGGCGCTGGGGCCGATCCTGCCGCCCGAGGAACGCGCCATGCCGATGGGCGAAAAGATCCGTCTGCTGGGGGCTGGTCTGCTGCCGCTGTTCATCTTCTTTGCGATGATGGTGCCGTTCGTGAATGGCTGGACCTCACTGGTCGAAAGCTCTGCCATCGGCGCGATTGCCGCCTTTGTGGCGGCCGTGCTCAAGGGACGCATGACGCGCGAAGTGTTTGAGACAAGCGTTCGCAAAACGCTGGGCATCTCCTGCATGTTCATGTGGATCATCCTTGCGGCGCTGGCTTTTGGCGCGGTGTTCGACGGGCTGGGCGCGGTCAAGGCGATTGAATCGCTGTTCACCGAGAAACTGGGTCTCAGCCCGTGGATGATCCTGATCCTGATGCAGCTCAGCTTTATCCTGATGGGCACCTTTCTGGACGACACCGCCATGCTGGTGATTGTCGCGCCGCTGTACGTGCCGCTGGTGGGCGAGTTGGGCTTTGATCTGATCTGGTACGGCGTGCTTTATACGATCACGACTCAGATTGCCTACATGACGCCGCCGTTTGGCTATAACCTGTTCCTGATGCGCGCGATGGCCCCGCCGGAAATCACGCTACGCGATATCTACGGATCGATCCTGCCCTTTGTTCTGGTGATGATTGTCGCGCTGGCCACCATCATGACCTTCCCGGAACTGGCCCTTTGGCTGCCGGGCTACGTCTACGGAAATTAACAACCCAAGAGATCCCGGCAGCGGGACGCATTTTGAGAAGAGCTTCAACAGAGAGGACACGACCATGACCACCAGACGTAAGTTCCTGACCACCGCCGGGATCGGCGGCGCCGCCGCCCTTGCCAGCCCCACCGTCGTCAAGGCGCAGTCCGCCATCAAATGGCGCTTTCAGACCTATGCGGGCGGCGCATTGGGCGAACATGTGACCAAGCCGGTCATCGACTACATCAACGCCAACTCCAACGGCGAGCTTGAGGTCGAACTGTTCTACGCCGACCAGATCGTGCCCACCGGAGAGTTGTTTCAGGCACTCCAGCGCGGCACCATCGACGGTGTGCATTCGGACGACGACTCGATGGCCTCGCCCACGCCGCTGCGCCAGTTCGGTGGCTATTTCCCCTTTGCGACCAAGCACATCCTCGACGTGCCGGTGCTGTTCAACCAGTATGGCCTGAAAGAGATCTGGGAAGAGGAATACGCCAAGGTCGGCGTCAAATGGCTGTCGGCTGCGGGTCAGGACCCGTGCAACTTCAACACCAAGAAGGAAATCACCAGCGTCGCCGATCTGGACGGGCTCAAGCTGTATACCTTCCCCACGGCGGGCCGCTTCCTGTCCAAGTTCGGCGTTGTCCCGGTCAACATCCCCTATGAGGACGCCGAGGTTGCGGTGCAAACCGGCGAGTTGGACGGCATGGCATGGTCCGGCATCACCGAGGATTACACCGTCGGCTGGGCCGATGTGACCGACTACTTCCTGACCAACAACATTTCCGGCGCATGGATCGGATCGTGGTTCGTCAATGAGGAACGCTGGGCCGAATTGCCCGATCACCTTAAATCCGTCGTCATGGCGGCGACAGAGGCAGGACACACCTACCGCAACCAGTGGTATTGGGGTGGCGAAGCGGCCCTGCGCGCCAATGGCGACAAACTGGCGCTGCGGTCCGTCCCTGCCGGTGAATGGGCAGAGGTCGAGGCCGCCGCCAAGGAGTTCTGGGAAGAAGTGGCCGAAGAAGGCGAAGTCCACCAGAAGATCGTCAACATCTTCAAGGAATACAACGGCGTCATCAATCAGGCGGGCGCGCCGTACAACTTCGAATAAGCGATCCCATAACACGACCAAATGCACCCTCGCTTTTGCGGGGGTGCTTCACCATGAAGAGGGCATGACGACATGGCTGGAAATCTGACGTTCGACGGTCTCAAAGAGGCCGTGGCAAGCGGCACAATCGACACGGTTCTGGCCTGCTTTCCCGATATGCAGGGCCGCCTGATGGGCAAACGGTTCCATGCGGTGAACTTTGTCGAAACCAGCTTTAAGGAAACGCATTGCTGCAACTACCTGCTGGCCACCGATCTGGAAATGGCCACGCCAGAGGGCTATGCCGCCTCCAGTTGGGAAAAGGGCTATGGCGACTATGTCATGGCGCCGGACCTGTCGACGATCCGCCTGCTGCCTTGGCTTGAGGGCACCGCCATGGTGCTCTGCGATATCCTTGACCACCACACCCACGCGCCGGTGCCCCATTCGCCACGCCAGATGCTGAAAACCCAGATCGCCCGGCTCAAGGCCCTTGGCTATGACGCCATGATGGCGACCGAGCTAGAGTTTTTCCTGTTCGAACAGTCCTTTGACGACATCCGCAAAGGTGGCTTCCGCGATCTGACCCCGATCAGCGGCTACAACGAAGATTATGCCATCCTGCAAACCACCAAGGAAGAAGGCGTGATGCGCCCGATCCGCAACCACCTGTTTGCTGCCGGTCTGCCGATCGAGAATACCAAGGGAGAGGCCGAGGCCGGTCAGGAAGAGCTGAACATCCGCTACGCCGAGGCGCTGGCCTGTGCCGACCATCACACCATCGCCAAGAACGCCGTTAAGGAAATCGCATGGCAACACGGGCGCGCGGCCAGCTTTTTGCCGAAATGGCACCATGACAAGGTCGGCTCGTCCAGCCACGTGCACCAGTCGCTCTGGCAGGACGGCGAACCGGCGTTCTACGACAAATCCGCCGATCTGGGCATGTCGCAACTGATGAAACACTACATGGCGGGTGTGATCGCCTATGCGCCGGATTACACCTTTTTCCTCGCCCCCTACATCAACAGCTACAAACGCTTTGCCAAAGGCACCTTTGCGCCGACGAAAACGGTCTGGTCCGTGGACAATCGCACCGCCGGGTTCCGGCTGTGTGGCGAGGGGTCCAAAGGTGTGCGCGTCGAATGCCGCATCGGTGGCTCAGACCTGAACCCCTATCTGGCGCAGGCCGCCATGCTGGCCGCCGGGATCAAGGGGATCGAGGACAAGATGGACCTTGCGCCGCCGACACGCGGCGACATCTATGAAGACGCCAAGGCGCAGGACATCCCGCAGACCCTGCGCGCCGCCACCGAAACCCTGCGCGGATCGGCTTTTCTGCGGGAGGCCTTCGGCGACGGGGTGATCGACCATTACACCCGCTGCGCCGAATGGGAGCAGGAAGAATTTGACCGCGTTGTGACCGATTGGGAAATCGCGCGCGGCTTTGAACGGGCATGAAGGCCCTGCGCGCCACACCGTCCTTGCCGGTGGCGGACATTGATGCCGCGCGGGCGTTTCTGCGCGATTGTCTGGGGTTTGACGTCTCGCACCGGGACGACCGCAGCGCCTATTGCCACCTCGACGCCGCCACGGTGCGCCTGATCCACGCCTCTCCCGATGCCGATATGGATGACCCGGCCCGCCAATTGGTCTTGTACATCGATGTCGATGACGTAGAGGCGTTCCATACGGCGCATCAGACCGCGCTGGAGGCCCTGCCGCATGATCATTTTCGCGCCCCGTTCGACCAACCTTACGGACAGCGCGAACTGCATGTCATCCATGGCCCGTTTCTGTTCATTCTGGGTCAACCCGTCCACAAGGAAACTCTATGATCCGCTGTATCTCTCCCATTGATGGCTCGGTCTATACCGAGCGTGACACCCTGAGCGCCGACAGCGCCCGCGCAACCGTTCAGAGGGCCCAGGCGGCACAATCCGCATGGGCGGCCAGACCGCTGGCGGAACGGATCGCTCTGGTGCAGGCCGGCGTTGCCAAGATCGGCGAAATGAACGACGAAATCGTGCCCGAACTGGCCCACCAGATGGGCCGCCCGGTCCGTTACGGCGGCGAATTCGGCGGTTTCAACGAACGCGCGACCTATATGGCAAAGATCGCACAGGACGCGCTGGCCGATATCGAGATCGAGAACAGCGACAGCTTTCGCCGGGTGATCAAACGGGTGCCCCACGGGGTCGTTCTGGTCGTGGCCCCGTGGAACTATCCCTACATGACGGCCATCAACACGGTCGCCCCTGCCCTGATCGCGGGCAACACGGTGGTGCTGAAACATGCCAGCCAGACGCTGCTGGTCGGTGAACGTCTGGCGGCCGCGTTTCACGCCGCCGGTATACCGGAGGACGTGTTCCAGAACGTGTTTCTGGATCACCAGACAACCAGTGACCTGATCGCCGCGAAATCCTTTGGCTTTGTGAACTTCACCGGCTCTGTCGGGGGCGGCAAGGCGATGGAACGCGCCGCCGCAGGCACCTTCACCGGCGTCGGGCTGGAACTGGGCGGCAAGGACCCCGGCTATGTCTGCGACGACGCCGATCTGGACGCCGCCGTCGATACGCTGATTGATGGCGCGATGTTCAACTCGGGGCAATGTTGCTGCGGTATCGAACGGATTTACGTCGCCGAACAGCACTTTGACGCCTTCGTCGCAAAGGCCGTTGCCATCGTCCGGGGGTACAAGCTGGGCAATCCGCTGGACCCCGAGACAACGCTTGGCCCGATGGCGCACAAACGCTTTGCCGATGAGGTCCGCGCCCAGACCGCAGAGGCGATTGCCGCCGGGGCCATCGCACATATCGACACCTTCGCGCAGGATGACGGCAGCGCTTACCTGACGCCGCAGATCCTGACCAATGTCAGCCACGACATGCGCGTCATGCGTGACGAAAGCTTTGGCCCCGTGGTCGGCATCATGCCGGTCAAGGACGATGCCGAGGCGATCCGCCTGATGAATGACAGCGACTTTGGCCTGACCGCCTCCATCTGGACCCGCGATGCCGCGCGGGCAGAGGCGATTGCCGACCAGATCGAAACCGGTACGGTGTTCATGAACCGCGCCGACTATCTTGATCCCGGCCTGTGCTGGACCGGCTGCAAGGACACCGGTCGCGGCGGTGGTTTGTCGATCATCGGCTATCACAACCTGACCCGCCCCAAATCCTACCATCTGAAAAAGGCCTGAGCCGATGACACTTACCGCAAACTGGTCTTACCCCACCGCCATCCGGTTCGGTGCGGGCCGCATTTCTGAAATCGCCGCGGCCTGCGCCGCCGCCGGGATCACCAAACCCCTGCTGGTGACAGACCGTGGCCTGAAGGACATGGCGATCACCACAAAGACGCTGGATCTGCTGGAGGCCGCCGGTCTGGGCCGTGCGATCTTTGCCGATGTCGACCCCAACCCCAACGAAAAGAACGCCGAGGCCGGTGTGCGCGCCTTCCAAGACGGGGGCCATGACGGTGTTGTTGCCTTTGGCGGCGGTTCCGGCCTTGATCTGGGCAAGCTGGTGGCCTTTCTGGCCGGGCAAACCCGCCCCCTGTGGGACTTTGAGGACATCGGCGACTGGTGGACCCGCGCCGACGCCGACGCCATCGCCCCCATCGTGGCAGTGCCCACAACGGCAGGCACCGGGTCAGAGGTGGGGCGCGCGTCGGTCATCACCAATTCGGAAACCGAGCAGAAAAAGATCATCTTTCACCCGAAATTCCTGCCGTCGGTGGTGATCTGCGATCCGGAACTGACCGTGGGGATGCCCAAGTTCATCACCGCGGGCACCGGGCTGGATGCCTTTGCCCATTGTGTCGAGGCGTTCTGCTCACCGCATTATCACCCGATGTCGCAGGGCATCGCGCTGGAAGGGATGCGGCTGGTCAAGGACTATCTGCCCCGCGCCTATGCCGATGGCACCGATCTGGAGGCGCGCGCGCAGATGATGTCCGCCGCCGCCATGGGCGCGACCGCCTTTCAAAAGGGTCTGGGCGCAATCCACGCCCTGTCGCACCCCATCGGTGCGATCTATCACACCCACCACGGCACCACGAACGCGGTCTGCATGCCTGCGGTCCTGCAATTCAACAAACCCGCCATTACCGGCGTCCTGACGCAAGCGGCCAACTACCTTGGCATCGACGGCGGGTTCGACGGGTTCTGCGGGTTTGTCGACGATCTGAACGACAGCATGGGCATTCCCAAGTCGCTCGCCGGTCTGGGGATTGAGAACCCCGATATCGACCGCATCGTGGCGGGGGCTTTGACGGACCCCAGCACCGGCGGCAATCCGGTAGAAATGACAGCAGAGAACACCCGCGACCTGCTGTTGCGGATCGTCTGAACGTGACCGCCCTTTGACCGCCCATGGGCCGCCCTCAACAGGGGGCGGTTGCCGTCAGGGCGGATCATGACCACCTGCGGTCGTCCTCTGGCGCAAAGCCGGGGACGACCGCCAGATTACATGTCCCGCACAAGGCCTGCCACCATGCGGTTTGGCCCGCAGGTCACACACCCTAGCGCAGATGGAACAGAGCCGACCTACGCGCCCGTCACCCGCCAGATCACGTCACCCACGTCATCCGCCATCAGCAGCGACTGTCCGTCGGCCCCGATCGTCACGCCGACCGGACGGCCATAGGCAATCTTTTCATCGTCGGACAGGAACCCGCTGAGGATGTCACGGGGCGGCCCACTTGGCGCGCCGTTTGTGAACGGCACAAAGATCAACTTGTAGCCGCTCAGCTTTGAGCGGTTCCATGATCCATGCTGTCCGATCACCATGCCATCACCGAAACCGGGCAAGGTACCTTCGGGCATCCAGCACAACCCAAGCGACGCCGTGTGCCCGCCCAACGCATAATCCGGCGTGATCGCGCGGGCGACCAATGCCGCGTCCTGCGGCACCCGGTCGTCAACGGTGGCGCCCCAATAGCAATAGGGCCAGCCGTAAAACCCGCCATCCTGCACAGAGGTCAGGTAATCCGGAGGCGTCTCATCCCCCAGACCATCGCGCTCATTGACAACGGTCCAAAGAACCCCGGTTGTCGGTTCCCATGCCATGCCGACGGCATTGCGCAGGCCCGACGCAAAGATACGGGCGTTTCCAGTCTCGACATCCAGTTCCCAGATCGCCGCGCGACCCTCTTCGACCGCCATGCCCTGATCCGCGATGTTCGACAAAGACCCGACGCCAGCATAGATCTTTGAGCCATTCGGCGACACGATCAGGCTGCGTGTCCAGTGCCCATGCGGTTTGAATTCCACCAGTTTTTGGCCGGGCCCATCCAGCGATGTGGCATCCGGCGTGTAGTCGAAAGACACAATGCCATCGGTGTTCCCGAGAAAGAATTTGGTCCCGATCAACGCCATGCCAAAGGGCTGGTTCTGGTTCTCGACAAACACGTCGCGGATTTCGGCGACGCCGTCACCATCGGCGTCACGCCACAGCGAAACACGGTTGGCGCTTTCGCCGATGGCCTTGGCCCGTCGCATGGTGGCCTGCGCCGCGTGGTCCATCAGGGTCTTGGGCGGTCCTGCCTGCTCTTTCGATTCCGCCACAAGGACGTCACCGTTGGGCAGGACCTCGATCCACCGGGGATGTTCCAGCCCGGTTGCAAACGCGTTGACCTTGAGGCCGGGCGCGCATGTCGGGACATGACCGTCCTTCCAGCCTTGGGCAACGGGCATCTTCAATGTCATGATACCCTGCTTCTTGGCATCCGGAATTTGCGGTTGCGCACCGACAGCCTGATGAGCAGGCGATCCCATGCGGCGCAAGAGCGCCACCGTTCCACCAACCAATGCGGTCGCCTTGGCAATTAGTTCCATATCTGGCCTCCAAGCTGATCAACGTCCAACCTAGCGTCGGTCCGAAAACCGAAACAACACCTTCTTGTCCATGCCGATAGGTCTGACGCGAAGCCCCGATGTGCAGCCCGGCAACCGGGATGTCCAGCAAAACCCTGCGGATTTCGGATGTTGTCCGCGCAATGTGAAAAGATCCGCATCCAAGGCGTGCATGCCGCGATGGCATACGCCCCCTGCCCGACGTCAAAGGATCAGAGCGGTTTGGGGGGGCATTGTTGCGCGCGGCGGACATGTTCGGCCCGAACCGCGGTGCCCGACCTGCCAACGCCGTCTGGTGGCTTTGGCAAAGGCGGTGCCCCATTCATTGCGGACACCGTCGCCGGTATTGGTGCCGTCAGGTCTTGCGGATGTGATACCGCTTCATCTTTCGGTACAGGGTCGGACGGGAAATGCCCAGAACCGCAGCCACCCGTGTCAGATTGCCGTTCTCGGCAATGATGGTACGGCGAATTGCGCTGGCTTCAATGCTTTCCAGATCGCCCGAATTGCCGCCAAGGATATGTTCCAGAGAATCCACGTCGCTGCCTTCGTAATCCTCTAGGATTTCTGGCGGCATGTCCCGTTCCGTCACCACGTTGTCCGTCTTGACCAGATAGAACCGCTGGATCACGTTGCGCAGTTCACGCACGTTGCCCGGCCACTTGTAGCCTTTCAGTTTCTCCAGCGCCTTATCGGTAAAGATGATCGGCGGGCGGTTGGTTTCCGCCGCAAAGATCGCAGAGAAGTGGTGGACCAGATCGACAACATCATTGCCACGCTCGCGCAGCGGCGGCACCTCGATCGTCATCACGCTGATGCGATAGAACAAGTCGCGGCGAAAGTTCCCATTTTCGATCTCGGTCCGCAGATCGCGGTTTGTCATCGCCACCAGCCGCACATCGACCGGGCGTCGCTGGTTGTCGCCGACCCGGTAGATCGCGCGCTGCTCCAGCGCCCGCAACAGGTAAGGCTGCAATTCGATGGGCATATCGCCGATCTCGTCCAGACACAGCAGACCCTTGTTGGCCAGTTCGAACTTGCCCACCCGTCCACCGCGCGTCGCACCGGTGAAAGCACCGTCGGCATAGCCAAAAAGCTCGGCCCCGATCAGGTCACTGGAAATGGCGGCGCAGTTGACCGGTACATAGGGCGCCTTGTCGTTCGGCAGCCGGTCATGGATCAACCGGGCAAACAGTTCCTTTCCGACCCCGGTTTCGCCGTGGATCAAGACCGACACATTGGCCATCGCGGCCCGTTCCGCCAGCCCGATTGCGTCGATCATCTTCGGCGACGATCCGACGATCTGGATCTGCTCCTCGGCCACATTTGCCCTCGGCTTGATCTTGCAGGTCTCTCCGGTCTGTCGCGGCAACTTGCGCTTGTCCTTGAGAAACAGCGCCGCGCCGCGAAATACGCCTTCGAGTTTCAGTCGTTCAATGCCCTCGGCCTCGACGTTGAGCGGCAAGAGTTTCGGTATGTCCTGATCGGACAGCCCTTCGAGTTTCGGAAGCAGCTTGTGCCCGACCGACAGTTCCCGCGCGCTGCGCAGCACACCATCTTCGAGCCCCCGGCGAAACAACACCCGCCCGGTCTGATCCACCAGCACCACGCTGTCGTGGGCGCGGCTGTAATCGGACATCAGAAAAGCTTCGAGCAATTGCGTGCGTTCCGCCTGCTTCTGCTCGGCCAGCGCGATCTCGATTTCCCGCGCCATCGCCAGCACCAGCGCCACATTGTGCTGCTGAAAGATCTGCGGCGGGCCGGACAGATCGACCACCCCGATCACCATCTGGGTCAGGGGATCGTGGATCGGCGCGCCGGCGCATGTCCACGATTGCACCCCCTCGACAAAATGTTCGCTGGCATGGACATAGGCCGGTTTTCCCGTCCGCAGGACGGTCCCGATCCCATTGGTGCCGATCATGTTTTCGTTCCAGTCGCCACCGATCTCCAGATGGATTTCCTGCCCTTCGTCCAGCACGTGTTCATCGCCGATGGCGTCGATGATGACCCCCTGATCGTCGGCAAGGATCAGGATGGTCTTGGCTTCGACAAGATGCGGTTCCAGCCGCTTGAACGCCGAAGACGCCGCCATGCGCAGGGCGGCATTCCGTTCGCGCCGCAGGAATATCTGGTTCTCGTCGACAATCTTGCGCGAGGCAGGAATGCAGGCATCGACCCCCAGTTCCATGCTGCGTTTCCAGGAATCCAAGATCTCTTCACGGACATTTACATGTCCGTCGTCGACCACTGTCCCGGAGGACACAAAGCGTTCCCATGCGTGACGGGTGTCGGTTTCCGAATAGCTGGAGTTGTCAGGCAATCACTCGGCCCTCTTGCTTTTCGATCCTGTTGGGTTGGCTTTTTTCAAAGCCGGCACATCGTTTCCTTTTAACTCGTTACGCCAGACGGCAAGAGGACAGGTGTTCAGTCCTCCGCCGGAACAAGCAGAGATTCCAGTTCCGCAGCAAGATCCACATCGGAAAATGACTCTGTCAGCTCCGCTTGGTCAAGATGTCCAATAAGGTCACGCGTCTCTGGATCGACCGGAGAAAAGAACCCGTTTTCCTTGGTACACAGCACAAAACGTTTGGACATGAAGTTGCCACGGATCTCTCCCAGCATCTGAAGCTGAAGGCCGCTGGATTTGTCGACCAGAACAACGCGGTTGTTCAGGCTGACCTTGACATAGGGTTCAGGGACATCGACCCGGTTGCGCGCCTTGAGATCGTGGATGATCAAGCCGTCAGGCTTGGGCGCTTCCTTGCGCCGCGCCTCATTGGCGCGCATCTGGGAATAGCCGCCGCCGCTGATCTGATCAGCCAGCTTGCGTATTGTACCCACGTTTTCGGACAACAGACGCTTGGCCTTCACGTCTTCCAGACGCGGACCATCGCGTTTTGAAAAAATGTCCACCACCGTTTCCTCCCGTTGCAAGAACCTACCAAGCAGGCAGGTCAATTTCCATTGTTAAAAGCGACATGTATCTTTCGGGGACACATGCCCGATCTTGATACTGTTGCGGTCGCCGTCTCGAACCGAGGCGTTTTTCCCGCCACGATCAACGGGTTCCCGAACCTCGAAGGGACCGAGGGCCGGCAAACCGGCCCCCGATATGTTCAGAAACTGAACACGTTTTTATCGACAGACCCTGAAAATGCGGTCTCAGATCAGGTCGAACCGGTCCGCATTCATCACCTTGGCCCAGGCAGATGCGAAATCCTGCGCGAACTGCCGTTCATTGCCCCGGCATGCATAGACCTCTGCCAGCGCCCGCAATTGCGCGTTGGAACCAAAGACCAGATCGACGCGCGAGGCGGTCCATTTCTTGGCCCCGCTGGCGGGGTCACAGCCGTCGAACACCCGTTCGCCGCCATTGACCGGCACCCATTCGGTGTCCATGTCGAGGATGTTGGCGAAGAAGTCGGTGTTGAGCGTTCCGGGACGGTGCGTCAGCACGCCCAGGCCCGACTGGTCATAGGTCACGCCAAGGCTGCGCAATCCACCAACCAGTGCGGTCATTTCCGGCGCGCTGAGGCCCAGAAGTTGCGCCTTGTCGATCAGCAGCGCCTCCGCCGGGACGGTATAGGCCGCCTTTTCGTAGTTGCGGAAACCGTCGGCGATTGGCTCCATCGGATCAAAGGACGCGGCGTCTGTCTGCGCCTCTGTGGCATCGGTCCTGCCGGGCGTGAACGGAATGTCGATATCCTGCTCACCGTCGCGGGCGGCCTCTTCGACAGCGGCATTGCCCCCGAGGACAATCAGATCGGCCAGTGAGACTTTCTTGCCGCCGGACGCGCCGCCGTTGAAATCCGCCGCAATGCCGCTGATGACATCCAGAACGCGGGAAAGCCGGGCCGGTTCGTTGACTTCCCAGTCTTTTTGCGGGGCAAGACGAATGCGGGCGCCATTGGCCCCGCCGCGCTTGTCCGATCCGCGGAACGTCGAGGCAGAGGCCCATGCCGCCCAGACCAGATCCGTCACCGACAGGCCCGAGCCGAGGATTTCGGCCTTCAGTTCGGCAATGTCCTTGTCGTCGATCAGCGGGTGATCGACCGCCGGAACCGGGTCTTGCCAGATCAGGTCTTCGGACGGCACCTCTTTGCCCAGATAGCAGGCTTTGGGGCCCATATCGCGATGGGTCAGCTTGAACCAAGCGCGGGCAAAGGCCTCTGCAAAGTCGTCGGGATTTTCGTGGAACCGCTTGGAAATGGGGCCATAGACCGGGTCCATCCGCATCGCCATGTCCGCGGTGGTCATCATCACCGGCACCTTGCGGCTTGATCCATCCACCTGAGGCGCGTGGTCAATGTCGCGCAGGTCCTTTGCGTGCCAGATATGCGCGCCCGCGGGGCTTTTCGTCAGATCCCAGTCATAGCCGAACAACACGTCGAAATAGCCGTTGTCCCATTGCGTCGGGTTTGCTGTCCACGGCCCTTCGATGCCAGAGGTGGTGGTGTCCACACCCCTGCCCGTCTTGTGGCCGTTTTTCCAGCCAAAGCCCATGTCCTGCAACGGCGATGCCTCGGGTTCGGCGGAGACCAGCGCCGGATCGCCCGCGCCATGCGCTTTGCCAAAGGTATGCCCGCCGGCGACCAGCGCCACGGTCTCTTCGTCGTTCATCGCCATCCGGCCGAATGTCTCGCGGATATCGCGGCCAGAGGCGATGGGATCGGGATTGCCGTTCGGCCCTTCGGGATTGACGTAGATCAGGCCCATCTGCACGGCGGCCAGCGGGTCTTCAAGTTCGCGGTCGCCCGAATAGCGCGCATCCCCCAGCCATTCGGTCTCTGTCCCCCAGTAGATGTCTTCCTCGGGTGCCCAGACATCCTTACGCCCGCCAGCAAAGCCGAAGGTCTTGCCCCCCATGCTTTCGATGGCGACATTACCGGCAAGGATCATCAGATCGGCCCATGAGATCGCGTTGCCGTATTTCTCTTTGATCGGCCACAACAGCCGCCGCGCCTTGTCCAGATTGCCATTGTCGGGCCAGGAGTTCAGCGGCGCAAACCGCTGCGTGCCGGTCGATGCGCCGCCGCGCCCGTCGGCGGTACGGTAGGTCCCGGCGCTGTGCCACGCCATGCGGACGAAGAGCGGACCGTAATGGCCATAATCGGCGGGCCACCAGTCCTTGCTGTCGGTCATCAGCGCCGTCAGGTCGGCCTTGACCGCGTCCAGATCCAGCGCCTTGAACGCCTTGGCATAGTCGAACCCGTCGGGCATCGGATCAGAGGCTGGTCCATGTTGATGCAGGATCCGCAGGTTGAGCTGGTTCGGCCACCAGTCCCGGTTGCTGCGTCCCGCGACATTTGTCGCGCCGTGCATCACGGGGCAACCGCCCCCCTGACGCATGTCATTCCCGTCCATTGTGTCACTCTCCCTTGTTCGGAATTCATGGTTTGGCTCATGTGCCAAAGCGCATTAAGGCGGCGCCCCGACTGACGGGGCACCGGTCTCTTGCGGATACGGCCCTCTCAGAGGGTCTGACGGTTCAGTTCCGAGGCGATGAAATCCGCCTGCCGAATGGCCAGCGCCACGATGGTCAGCGTCGGGTTTTCCGCCGCCCCTGTGGTGAACTGGCTGCCGTCCGACACAAACAGGTTGGCGATGTCATGGGTCTGGCCATGCGCATTGACCACCCCGTCGCGTGCGTTTGCCGACATCCGGTTGGTGCCCAGATTGTGCGTCGACGGATAGGGCGGCGTCGGAAAGACCCGCGTCGCGCCCACCGCCTCATAGACCGCGATACCCTGCTTGTAGGCATGGCTGCGCATGGCGATGTCATTGGGGTGATCGTCAAAATGCACGTCGGCCACGGGCAATCCGTGCTGGTCGGTCACGCCATGGTTCAGCGTGATGCGGTTGGTCTCCTGCGGCATGTCCTCACCGACAATCCACATCCCGGCCATGTTCTCATAGTGGTCGAGCGCGGTTGTGAACTCACGCCCCCAACCACCGGGATCAAGGAAGGCCGCCATGAACGGCAGTCCCAGCGCCAGCGTTTCCAACTCATAGCCACCGACAAACCCACGTGACGGATCGTTGACCGCCTCGTCCTGAATGATGCCCGCCATGGTGGTGCCGCGCCACATGCGCACCGGCTTGTCAAAGGTGGCATAGACCGAACCGGTCACATGCCGCATATAGTTGCGCCCCACCTGCCCTGAACTGTTGGCCAGCCCGTCCGGGAACATCGACGAGGCCGAGTTGAGCAGCAGACGCGGGCTTTCGATGGAGTTGCCCGCCACGCAGACGACGCGCGCCTTTTGCTGCTGCTGGTTGCCATCGGCGTCGACATAGACAACGCCTGTCACCTTGCCTTGCTGGTCATGCTCGATCCGCATCACGTGGCACCGCTCGCGCACCTCCAGATTTCCGGTGGCTTCGCCGCGCGGAATGTCGGTGTAGGCGGACGACCATTTGGCCCCCCACTTGCACCCCTGAAAGCAGAACCCCGTCTGCTGGCAGGCCAGCCGGTCGTCGTTGTCGGCGGAATTGATCGCCATCCGACCGGTATGGACCTTTTCATAGCCCAACGCCTTGGCGCCTTTTTCAAAGACCTTGTAGTTGTTGTTGCCCGGCAGACCGGCGCGGCCATTGGTGCGCGTCACGCCCAGCTTGTCCTCGGCCTTGGTGTAGTAGGCGTCCATCTCGCGCGGGTCGATCGGCCAGTCCAACAGGTTTGCGCCCGGCACATCGCCATAGGTCGTCCGGGCCTTCCATTCATGATCCTGAAAGCGCAGCGAGGCCCCGGCCCAGTGGGTTGTGGTGCCGCCCACCGCCTTGACGATCCACGCGGGCAAGCCGCTGAAATCCTTGGCCACGCGCCAATCGCCCGAGGTTGTCCGGGGATCGGTCCAGGCCAATTGGCCGAAACTGTCCCATTCGTCGTTGATGTAATCCTCGGGCAGATAGCGCCCGCCCGCCTCCAGCGCGACCACCGAGACGCCCTTTTGGGCAAGCTCATTGGCCAGCACACCGCCACCGGCGCCGGTCCCGATGATGACAACGACGTTGTCATCGTTCAGATCAAAAGGTGCAGTCATTGCTCAAACCCCCTCAAAGCCAATTGATGTCGTCAAAGCCACGGTCGATGTAGCCGCCTTGGGAAAAGCTCTCGCCCTCGTATCCGAAGATCGGCCAGACAGCCTTTTGGTTATAAAGACCCGTCACAAGGCCGCCCCGGATCTGCTGGAAGAAGGGGCTGCTTTCCATGCCGCGCAACAGGTCCACCCGGTCGCGTTCCCAGCCGACATCAATGTAGTTCGCATACCCGATGCCGGTTGCAGCCGCGTTCAGGGCGGCAATTCCGGCCTCTATTGCGGCGGCGGACTCGGCGGTGTCGTAGCCTTTGACCGCGATGGCGTAGAATTCATCCGCCACCTGATCATGCGGATAGATATCGCGTGCCATCTGGATCAGCGTCGCCATGGTTTCCGGCTTCAGATGCTCGACCTCGACCGCCCAGTTGGCGGCCTTGGCCTGTCCGGCGACAAAGCCGGTGCCGATGGCAAAACTCGCTCCGAACATGGCGCTTTGCGACAGCAGCTGGCGACGTGTCAGTGTTTGCTTGCGAATTGACATGGTGTCCTCCTTTTTCTTGATTGCGCCTATTGGAAGCGACCGGCCCTTTGCAGGACCTCGATTTCGTATCCGTCCGGGTCCTGAACGAAGAAGAAATGGGCCAGCGTCTGGCCGTCATGTTTGAAATCGACCAGCTTGCGCGGGGACAGTCCCGCCGCCTCAAACCGGGCATGTTCGGCGGCGACGTCCTCGACACTGACAGCCAGATGGCCGTAGCCGTTGCCCAGATCATAAGGCTCGGTCGTGCCCTTGTTGATCGTCAGTTCAAGCTCAAACCCGGTCTCGTCATTGGACAGATAGACAAGGGTGAAGCCGTCGAAATCGATCCGGTCCGCGACGGTCAGACCAAACGCCTTTTGGTAAAAGGCGACAGAGCGGTCCTCGTCCAGCACACGGATCATGGAATGTATTGCTTTGGCCATGATGTCCTCGGCGGTTGGGTGGATTGGGGGCCCTGCGGCAAAGACAGGGAGGAGCGGGCCGCAGGGCAGACGCCCTGGTCAGAGGATTGGGTCCACCAGGGCGCATCTGGATGCTGAAAGCAGGAGATCAGGGAACGATCACACCGCGTCCGGTGAACTTGCGGTCCTTGAAGTCCGAAATCGCCTGATTGATGTTGGCGAGGCTGTATTCGGTCTGGTGCATCTTCACCAAGCCGTCGGCGTTCAGCTCCATCAACTCGACCAGTTCGACGAAATCGCCCACAAGGCTGCCGCCGATCTTGATCTCATTGGCGACCAGTTCCAGAGTCGGCACCTCGACCGTGCCGCCGTAGCCGACCATGATCAGTTCACCGCCTTGGCGCAGCAGCTTCCAGCAGATGTTCTCGGTGCCATGCTCGCCGACGAAATCAATCGCCACATGCGCGCCGCCGCCGGTGACCTCCTTGACCTGCTCAATCAGATCCGGGCCGCCGTCCAGAACGATATCGGCCCCCAGTTCACGGGCCAGCGCCTGCGCGGCAGGTTCACGGTCGACCGCGATGATCCGCGCACCGGAGGTGTGTTTGAGCACCTGAAGCGCGATGTGGCCCAGCCCGCCAATGCCCAGCAGCAGAATGTAGCCGCCGGGATTGACCAGCTTGGCGGCCTTCTTGGCGGCGCGGTAGGCGGTGATGCCCGCATCGGCCATGGGGGCCACGGACAGCGGCGTGATGCCGGTGTTCAGCTTGATCAGGGATTTTTCGCTGGTCTTGAAATACTCGGCAAAGCCGCCGTCCAGACCAAGGCCCGGAAACAGCCCGTGGTCGCAATACATGTCGTGCCCGTAACGGCAGTTCAGACAGATACCGCAACTGTTGAACGGGTGACAGATCACCGCGTCGCCGGGTTTGACAGAGGTTACGGCGCTGCCGACATCCTCAACCCAGCCGGCATTCTCATGGCCCAGCGTGTAGGGCAACAGGCTGCCTTCGCCGTCCATGATATCCTTCCAGACCCCTTCGATGATATGCAGGTCGGTGCGGCACAGTCCGGCCGCACCGACCTTGACGATCACCTCATTGGGGCCGGTGATCGTGGGGGCACTCACCTCTTCGATCCTGAGTTGGACGTTCATCGCCGGATCGTATTCGTATAGTCTCGCTGCTTTCATGATCTCGTTCCTTCAGTCTGATCGGACCGGTCCCGCACTGGACCGGCCCCGTGGTTGCAGAGAGGGGTCAGGCCCGGCCAAGCAGTTCGGCACCGCCACCGCGCGCGGGGCCTTCGGTCGGATCGGCCTCACCTTCGTCGAGATCGCCAACAAGGGTTTCGGTCGTCAGGATCAGGGTGGCGACAGAGGCGGCATTGACCAGCGCGCTGGCGGGCACACGCGCCGGGTCGATGATCCCCGCCTCGTACATGTCGCCAAAGACGCCCGTCGCCGCGTTGTAGCCATGTCCCGGCGCGCCTTCGACCACGGCCTGCGCGACCGAGGCCACGTCCGCCCCGGCATTGCGCGCGATCCGACGCACGGGCTCGGTCAGGATCGACCGGACAAGCTGAATGCCCTTGGCCACGTCGCCCAAGGCATCAAGACTGTCGAGACAGGACCCGATCTGCGCCAAGGCCGTGCCGCCACCGGCGACCACACCGTCCTCAGCCGCCGCCTGCACCGCGCAAAGCGCATCCTCGATCAGCTGGATCGTCCGTTTTTGTTCGACCGGGGTAAATCCGCCCGCATAGATGATGGCACTTCCGCCGGTCAGTTTGGACAGGCGCTCGCGCAGCTTGTCCTTGTCGATGTTCGGCGGCGCGTTATCATGCTGACGCTGCACCTGATTGCGACGGGCGGTGATGGCATCAGGATCGCCCTCGCCCCGCAGGATCGACGTGCCAGAGGCGTGCGACCGTACGGTTTCCGCCCCGCCAAGCTGCGCACGGGTGACATTTTCGATCTTCTTGCCCAGATCGCGCGCCAGCACCTCGCCGCCGGTCAGGATGGCCAGATCGTCCATCATCGCGGTGCGCCAGTTGCCGTATTCCGGCGGATGCACGATCAGGTATTTCCCTGCCCCGCCGTTTTCCAGCAGTTTGACCACCACCTCGGGCGCGATCTCTTCGGCGACGATCAGCAGGGGGCGGTTTTCGCCATCCGCGATAGAGATTGCCTGATCCAGAAGCTCGGGCTTCAGGATTTTCTGATCGGTCAGCAGGATCAGCGGATTGCGCAGCACCGCTTCCATGTTTTCGCGGTCGGTGACCATGTGATGCGAGATATAGCCGCGCTCAAAGGACATGCCTTCGACCACTTCCATCGTTGTCTCGATGGTCACGCCGAAGTCGGCAGAGATCACGCCATCGCGGCCCACGCGGCTATAGGCCTCGGCCACCAGTTCACCCAGCTTGGGATCGGTCGACGACACCCGCGCCACCGCCTCCAGGTATTCGGGGTGATCGTCACAGCTAAGCGATGAGGCATCAATCGCGGCAACTACCCGCGACACGGCAAGGTCGATCCCCTTGCACAGGTCCACAGGTTTCGCGCCAGCGTCGGTCAGGTCGACGCCGCGCTGGATCAGCGCGTTGGCCAGCACGATCGCCGTCGTCGTTCCGTCACCGGCCACGTCGTTGGTCTGCATCGAGACCTCGCGGACGACCTGCGCGCCCATGTTTTCAAACCGGTCACGCAGCGCGATCTCGGACGCGATGCTGACACCGTCGCGGGTGACAAGCGGTGTGCCCACCGGGCGGTCGATCATCGCGTTCAGCCCCTTGGGGCCAAGGGTCGGCTCCACCGCCGCGGCCAGCCGGGCAACGCCGCGCGCCAGACAGTTGCGGGCAACCTTGCCATGTACCATCAGTTTAGCCATATCTTCCTCCTGCGCCGCGGGGCCTTACCCGGGCGTCCTCCCTAAAGTTTCTCGGTATTTCAGCGGCCTAGCGGCGCGCGCTGATCTCTTCACGGGGCGGCACGCGCCCTGCGATGAAATCAACCAGCGTCGGACCGTCTGGTCCGATCTCGACCTCTTTGTAGCGTGTTTTGGCCAGCCCCCGGCACAACGCGCCGTTGAACTCCATGTTGATCCGCGTGCTGCGCAGGCGGGCAAGGTGTTCCGACAGAGCCATCGGCTGAATGGGCTGACCTTCCCATGTTGGAAAGGCATGGTCCGACGGATCTTTCGCCAGACCTTCGGCCAAGAGCAGGTCGATGTAGCGCGGCGTCTGACGAAGCTCTTCTTCCCCGTCGAAACGCACCATGCGCAACTGGCCAAGCGTCATCGAGACGATCTCTGACGGGCACAGGCCAAGTCCCTGCAACCCCAGCATCACGGTTTCCTGACGGCGATCGAATGCCTTGGCCAGAAAGGTCTGAACCACTTCGTCCAGCCGGGCACCATCACAGTACTCGGCAAAGACGTCGTGGTACTCACGCCCGCTGTTGACCCCCTCGTTGACCTTGTCGCCAAAGCAATGGTCGTTCAGGTGCACCGTGGCCTCGACCACCCATGGAAGGGCCATCACCTCCTTGCGGATTCCGAAAGCCATCAGGAATGCGAAGTTCGGCGAACACCAGTAGGTGGGGAGCCGAAAATCGACTCTCACCTGTCTTGCATCCGTCACCTCGATCCGCTCGACAAAGCCCATGTCGGTGATCGGTTCGTCGAGTTCCGGGTCCGTCACCGCATCGAGACGTTCCCAGACTTCGATCTCCAGTTCGGCCTGTAGATTGGCAACCAGCATCGGATCACTCCGCCGCGATCTGGACGGGCGCGCCGGCCAGTTGGGACTTCTTGGCCTCGACGTCGATGTTGTACAGCTTGGCCGCGTTCAGCCCGAGGATCTTTTCCTTGATCTCGTCGGTCAGTTGCACGCCACCCCGCTCGGCAGAGATGTCTTCGGGGATCTGATAATCCCAGAACTTCTCGACCAGCCATTTCGGCGTCCAGATCGCGTAATCCGACCCGAACAGGATCTTGTCCTCACCGATCCACCACAGCAGTTCGGCCATGACTTCGCCAAAGTAACGCGGGCGCGAGTGGATGAAGGGCATGACCACCGCAAGACCGGCATAGACGTTGGTTTCCTGCGTGGCGATCCAACAGAAATCATCCAGTCGCGGCAGGCCGCAATGCTCGACGATCCAATTCAGGTTCTGGAAATCGGTGGCGGCGTAGTCCACGTCATCGACGCTGAAGGCGTCCTTGGACAGCGGAATGATGGTCGGGCCCTTGTGAACGTGGATGTTCTTGATGCCCAGTTTGTCGCACAACTCAAAGCATTTGTAGGCCGCAGGATCGTTCAGCGCCCAGCCCTTGCTGTCGCCATGCCACTCGGCGGTGTACATCTTCACGCCGGAAATGTCGTAGGTTTCCTTCATGTAGTGTATGTATTCCAGCGCCTGTTCACCATCGCGCGGATCGAATGACCCGTTGACGATAAAGCGTTCGGGATGACGCTTGGCCATCTCGTTCGACCGCTCCAGACAGCCAAAGCCCTGCTTGTAGAAATCCTTCAGAACGGTGGTCTGGATGATCGCCATGTCGTCGGGACCGTCAACAAACAGGTCGCGATAGATGTCGTCCTCGGACTGTTTGTCGAACTTGGCCTTTTCCCACAGTTCCTCGGGCGGGCTGAGGTTGGTGTGATAGGCATAAAAACAGTCAATGAATTGCTTGCCGTGCACGTTGGCCTGATTTTCCGGGCTGCCGTCCCAGAAATGGGTGTGCCCGTCGAGTACGAAAACCTCTTTGCCCTGCGGTGTCTTGAACATGGTGTCCTCCCTGGAGTGTCGATAGCGTGTCTGGTGCGCTTCCGGGGCCGACGCGGCGGTGGCCCCGGAAGGGTTCAAATGCGGGTCAGATGTATTCCATGACCTCGTTCATATCGCCGAACAGGATCACCGTGTCGTCATCGACCCGGACCATGCGGCCATAGTGGGTGGAGGTGTTGACCTCGAAGGTCTCGGCCGTCATTTCGCGGCCAAGGAACTCGGTGATCTCATCCATCTTGAAGATCAGCTTGCCTTCGCCGTCGATCCGGATGGTTGCCGGGTTGTAGGTGACGGTGACTTTCGGGTCCTGCCCCATGAACTCGGCGATGGCGCGGGCCTCGACGCTGTCGTTCATGGTGACGCCACACTCGTGCGAAACCTCGCGTGAGCTCAGGTCGATGTCCTTCATCGCCTTGAAGATGTTCTGCTTGGTCGCGTTGCGCGCTGTGCTAGACATGTTTCAATTCCTTTTCAGAGGTTTATTCGAGGCCCAGCTCGGCGACGATGTGGCTCAGGCGTTCATGGGAGACGGCTTTGACGTCCTCGAACGACACCGGCTTGGAGTGCGGCTGCGACCAGATCGGCTGCAATGCGGCGGCGGCCTTTTCGGCAAGGTCGCGGTGCTTGGCCAGCCATGTCTTGAACAGCGCCTTGTTCTGGGCACCGAACTGTTCATCGTTGGCCAGCAGGTAGATCAGGTCGACCGTGTTCGCGAGGTTGCGCTCATAGTCGGCCTCGGCGGCGGAAATCACCGGCGGCGTGATGAAGTCGTTGTTGGCGGCGGCGGCCTGCATGAAGAAGCCAGAGCGCAGCAACTCGCCCACCAGCGGCTCGAACACGATATTGATGGCGAAATACTGCTCCAGATAGTCCTCAGAGCCCATGATCGTTTCGATCGCCAGACGGCACGGCTGCCAGATCGGATCTTCCAGCCAAGTCTTCTTGCCCAGCGTGTCGTCCCAGCCGTCAAGGTCCATGCCGATCTCGGCCAGATACAGCGTGATGTCCTGCGTCAGACGCATCTTGTAGGACGAGTTGGTCAGCGTGGCGTTGTTGATCATCTGGGTGTAGCCATAGCGCTGCGCCTGCATCAGCGAGGTGCCAAGGCCGAATTCCGCGTGTTTCCACGCACCCAGATGTTTTTGCAGAACGGTCTGCCACGCCTTGTCGAACGTCCGGTGGGCACCGGCCTTGCGGGCGTTGGTGATGACGTTCTGCACCATCGTCTCGATCTTGGCCTGACGCTGGTAGTGTGTCCGCTCCCATTCCTGATCGGGCGCGCGGAAGGCATGCCAGTTGGACGACTGCGCGGCGGTGTTGCCCTTTTGGTAGGCGCCGCCGCCCTTGCCGCCCTCGAACTCGATGATCCAGTTCTGGATCAGATAGCGTTCGGGATCGGGTTGCACGTCGACAGTGACGTCCTCGTAATGCGTCGCCCGCTTTCCGCGCGGCTCAAAGTAGTTGTACTTGCGGCTTGTCGAGCCAACGAATTGCGCGGCACCTGCGGCACCAGATCCGACTGAGCTGGATGTTGCGACCATGGTAGTCTCCCTTGGTTTCTTTGTTCACGTCACTAGCGTTCGGGCCGAATTCAGTGGCCCGAAGAACCGGAAGTGGGGGTGAACTTGTCGTAGAAAATGCGGTCGGTTTCGAAGTCGTGCATGAACAGCACCGGCGACAGGGCATCGATCATCGGCGGCGGACCACAGGCGTAGACGTCGCCTTCGCCCTCGACACCAAGAGCCTTCAGCCGGGTATCGACACACTCGTGAACAAAGCCGCGTTCGCCGGTCCAGCTGTCGTCGTCATCGGCATGGCTGAGCACCGGGATGAACTCGACATTCGGATGCGCCGCCGTCAGCGCGCCGATCTCATCCAGCTTGAACAGGTCGTTCTGGCTGCGCGCCCCGTAGAAGAAATAGATCGGGCGATCCTCGCCGCTGGTGACCTGATCGTTCAGGATCGACCAGACCGGCGACATGCCGGACCCCGCGCCCACAAGGATCACCGGTCCTTGTCGCTCTTCGCGTCGGAAACACATCCCGTAGGGGCCTTCGACCCGCACTTCGGCACCGGCTTTGATGCCGCCGTCGTCAAGTTCGTTGGAGAACCGTCCGTCTGGGTACTTTTTGATAATGAAGCCAAGTTTTTGGGTTTCGCTCGGCGGATTTGCCATGGAGAACGAGCGTGTAATCTCCTCCCCCATTTCTGTTTTGACCGTGATGTCGACATATTGACCCGCCCAAAATTTGAGAGGCGCGTCCAGTTCGATTTGGACACCGCGAATATCGTGGGTCAGTTTCTGAAAATCGACGATCTTCCCGGTGAACTGCTTGACCGGAATGGATTTCGCCAACACTTCTTCGTCGTAGTTGAGCAGCTCGATCTCGACATCGCTATAGGCCAGCGTCCGGCACATCAGGATGTGGCCACTGTCCTTTTCCATGTCGTTCAGGGCGAAGGTGGAGTATTTCAGCATCTCCGTTTCGCCGTCCAACTGGACGCACTTGCAAGCCGAACACTGTCCTTCCTTGCATCCGTGGGGCAATGCGATGCCCTGGCGGAATGCGGCGTCAAGAATGGTTTCATCCTCTTCGACCTCGAATTCCACGCCTACCGGTTCCAATCGGACTTTGTATGTGTCCGTCATCGTTTCCTCCCTATCCACGCCGCGCGACTTTCGCGCGCTTGGGGGCGGGGGCCGCGCAAACGGCCCCCGCCGGTCTGCAATCAGTTGCAGGGATTGATGGTGAAGCCCGCCTGGTACTCGGCGATATGCGCCGCCCGGTCGGTCTCATTCATGCCGCGCAGCATGTTCAGCGGCGAGCGCAGGGTGTGGCCGCGGACGTGCTCCAGCTTCCACATGTCCTTGTTGTCGAACCGCAGGTGCGGCTGCGGCACCAGCGTTTCGCCATCGTCGCGGACAAAGTTGAGATCCTTGATGGCATCCGCCAGATCCCAGCCGTCATAGACACTTTCCCATTCACGCTTGCCCGAGAACTTGCCCATCGCAGGCGTCGGACGCCCCTGATATTCGTCGGCAAAGGCCTCGACGGCGGTCCAGCGGTCCAGTTCATGCGCAAAGGTGTGCAGCTGACCGTCGATCTCGTCGACCACCATATCCTCGCGGATGAGGCAGGGCACAAGGCACGACCAGCAGCGATGCGGATAGACGTAACCCGTGTCGGTGTTGAAGGTCATGACCGTCTCACCGGGCTTCGACAGCTTGGCGTACCATTTCCAGTATTCGCCGAATTCCGCGTACCAACCCGGATACTTGTGCTCAAACCACTCGAAATCTTTCTCGGTCTGGGCTTCGATCCGCCAGAAGTTCACCGGCCAACCGACCGAGAAGAACTGCGCAACCTTGTGGACGTAGTTCTTTTCGGTGATCCGCTTCCACGCTTCCTGCACGTCGTCGTGGTGGATCTTCACGCCGTACTTCTCAAGCGGCAGCATGTAGGTCCGGTAGTAGTCCTCAAAGATCCACCGGTGCCACATCTCGGCGTAGGACTCTTTGTCCTTGTCGCGGTTTGTGGTGCCGTATTCGATGAACGTGCCGATGGCGGCGTCCACGATGGCGTGGTTCTGCCAGAAGGCATAGCGCAGGTCGCGCTCCAGCAGCAGGTGGTTTTCCGGCTCTTTCAGCGCGGCCATCAGCAGCGAGTGGCCGTTGCCGATGTGGCGGCTTTCATCCGACTGCACCGACAGGAACACCGTGGGCAGAGCATAGTCACCGTTGCGCGCGGCCTCCGACGGCATTGCCACAAACAGCGTGTTGGTGAAGGCCGTTTCGGCCACAACCGTCAGGTACATGCAGGCGGCGGTCATGGTGTCGCCGGTGATGAACCCCTCGCCGAACTGGCGACCGATGGTGGTGGCGTAACACTTGCCGAACGCCTCTTCGGTGATGTCGAAACCAGCCGGGTCGATGTAGTTTTCCATGTACCACTTTTTCAGGTTCATCTGAATCGTGGAGTGGCGGAATTCATCGACCATCTGCATGGTAAAGCCGGTGCGCAGGTCTTCGCCCGGCGACAGGCGCGCCACCATGGCCATCGAGCGCGCAGCCGAGATTTCCGGGAACGGGATGATCGCCAGGAACAGCTTCATCCATTCGATCCAGCGGGGTTCCACGTTGCGGAACATGTCGCCGCGCAGCGCCGCATCAAGCGCGCCGTAAACCCGGTTGTCCTTTTCCTCTTCCATCGGAAAGTAGGAGCGCAGGACCTGTTTCATCGGGTCGCGCGGGGCCTTGGTGATCTTGTAGTCCGTCGGGTAGGTGCTGGCCTCCTCGACATAAGACGGATTCCAGCCGAGATCGGAAATCTTCTTGGTGGCCTCCCCGATCGAGATACCACGTTGAGACGTGATCTTGTTAAGCGTCAAAGTCATGCCATGAGCCTCCTTAAAGCTCTGTAGCCGGTCGCCCGGCCACCTGTTGGCGGCTTTTGCCGTTGCGTCGTTGAGCGCCTGACGGTCAGGCGCCGGTTCTCGGCAAAGGTTGAAAAGAAGGACACCGCCCGATGTCGCCGCGCTGGCGACCCGCATCCGGGTGTGTGGCCTGTCTCCCTATCCTTCGTTCTTTGAGCCGCCGCTTGGCTGGCCGCCCGCATCTTGTGTCCTTCTTCTGGCAAGGCTGGTTCCAGAAATTGAGAAATGCGGGCAGAGGCCGAAGAATAAGACCTAACAGGCTGTTTTGATGAATTATTTTTTGCGGATTATTTTTGCGCCATTGGTTTTGTGCGCCGGACGCTCAACCTGTCGCAGAGGCGGATTGTCGCATAACGTTACAGCCGTTTCATGGACGTCTTTACAAAGCGTTACACTGTCCGCGACGGCCTGATTTTTCGGACAGATCGTCGGCTGTATTGGGGCTTGGAAAACGCGCCGCGCGCAGCCGAAATTCTGCGATCACGACTGATGGACCGGCTGATTTCGGCGGCCTTTTCGGCGGCATTTCCGGGGGGATCTGAGGTCAAAAAACGCCCCGCGAAGCGTCAAATCTCGCGGCAGACCGGCAAGGTCGGATCAGGCGCGCAACCTGCGTTTCGCGGCGGGCGATATGCCGATCTCCTGACGGTAATTTGACACCACCCGCCGCGACACGGTGATGCCTTCGGCCTGCAACAAGGCCGTCATACGCCGATCCGACAGCGGTTGCGCCGGGTCTTCTTTGTCCAGCAGTGCCCGAATGCGGGCCTGCACTTGCGGTTTGGAAAACAACGTCTGGGCAGAGGCCGTGCCCGCAAACAGCGACCGGCCAATGGTTATTCCGTTCGGCCCCTCAATCAACAACCCGCTCAGAACACGGCTGACCGTGCTGAGGTGAAACCCGGTTTCCTGAGCGATCTCCGACATGGTCATCGGCTTCAACGCCGATGCGCCAGCCCGGAAATACGCGCCTTGGCGTTCAACCAGAATGGCCACCACTTGCCGCAAAGCCGATTGCCGTACGTCCAGCGCCTGCTTCAACGCCCGCGCGCGGGCCAAAGCGGCACGCGCATCGGCGGTCTGGCCATGCCTCGGCATAGGGACAATCTCAATTTCCCGATGCAAGGCAGACAGATACTCGATGTCCCAACCGTCGCCCCGTGGCGTGATCCGGACATCCGGTTCACGCGCCAAGGTTGGATCGGTGGCAAAAGCGCTGCCCGGTTTCGGGTCCAGACGCCGGAGCTGATCCAGACACGCCCGGACGCGTTCCGCACCCAATCCCGTTGCCCTGACAAGGCCGTCAATGCCGCCAACTTCCAGCGTGGAAAGTTCGGCCAATACGCGCCTAATATCATCGCTTAGCGGCCCTTTGTCCTCCAGCTGAAGGCGCAGGCAATCCTCAAGATTTAGGGCAAACAGCCCGGCTGGCTCCACCCGCTTTTGCACAACGCGCAACGCCGCTTCGACCAGTTCGGGAGAAATTTCAAGGGTTTCGGCGATCTCTTCGGGCGCGCGTCCCATCCATCCCGACGGTTCCAGCTCTTCCATGAAGGCGGTGATGATCCGCTCCATCAGACCGCCTTCGCCGATCAGCCCCGCCAGCGCGCGGGACACGTGTTCATAAAGGCTGCCCGCCTCCGCAACAGTGGCCATTTCCGCCGCATCGCTGACGCTGGACCCGGCCATCGGCCTGCGGCGCAAGATGAACATCGGGTTATCCTGCGCCGCTTCGGCCAAATGTTCGTCCAGCTCACCCGATGACATTTGCAGCACGCTGACGACCTGCCCCATGCGAAACACCTGGCCCTGCTTGGCGCGCAGTTGAAACCCTAGCGACATGGGGCAGTCCCGTGGGCCGCGACCGGACAATTTTCTGGCTTTGAAAGCCAGCCCCGGTCTATCCTTGCAAAACCAAATCCCTGAATTGCAAAGCGATGAGTCAGACACCCCCCATTGGCAGTATTGTCCCGCTGGATGGCGCTGCGCCGGAACTGTCCTACCCCGGACTGTCGCCGCAACTGCTGGCGCGGGTGAAACAACTTTGGTCCGCGGCCGGGCTCGATTTTGACAGCCACTGGCGGGTTGGTCTGCGCAGCCTGCCCGGCTTTCGCGCCGTGCCAAGGGTCGAGACCGCCGCCAACAGCACGGACGTTGATCTGGTCTTTCTGTTCGATCAATGCGTGATCTGGGTGCGCGCCTTTCATGAGGCGGCCACTCTCGGCAAAGCCCGGCAAACAAGCGGGCTGAGCGCGGCGCAATGGCATGGATTGTCCGCGCTGTCCGCCCGGCTGACCGACCAACTTGCGGCCTTGCGCCTTTTGGCGCTGACCAACCTGCCAATGCCCGCCATGCAGATCGCCCGGTCGATCACCGAAGACGTGGACATGGCGCTGGTGCTTTTGATCCGGCCCAAACTGGCGCAACGCTTTGCCGAATGTCGCACCGTGGACGAGGCCAGCGATTTCTGGCGACGCCACATTGCCGGGGGGCGCGCCTTTCGCAGCATCTCGGAGCGGCTTTATTCCGTGGGCATAGATCATTCCGCCGACACCGATTATGCGAAGTGGCGCAAATCCGTGCTCACGACGCTGGGGGCCGCCGTGCACAGCAATGCCTTGAAAACCAGCGTCACAACGCGCCAACAGGGCGATAGTCTGTTGAGTGGTGACAGCCTGCATTTCGCAGCGTTCCGCATTCATGAACTGTGTGCCTTTGCGCAATTGATCGAACCGGATCTGATCGACGTGCTGACAGCCGCTTACCGAACGGACGACACGGCAAAGCCCGCCGCCGGCACGCTGGGCGCGCTGGCAGGTCCGCTAAGCGGCATTCTTATCCATCAGATACCCAGCTTGTCGGCACCGCCTGCTGCGTCACAACAGGCGGTCAAACCGCATTAGTTCGGGCGTTTCTCGGTCTGGCCAAGACGGTTCTCGGCCACCCAGCGCGCGGCGAGAACCAGCGCGCCTGCGGCAAAATCCTTGCCGTGTTCATCGACCATTTCCTCAGCAACCTTCGCGAGTTGCTGGAAATACCGGTCCTTGCTTTGCTCTTCCGTGGACAAGGCTTGTGTCATGGATCTCTCTCCCTTGGTGGTGTTGTTATTTGAACATGTTCTTGGGGAACGTCGTGATCGAGAGCGTGCCATCCTCTCCCCCGATCGCCAGATGCGCGCCGTCGTCTGACCAGACCAGCGCGTTGACCGCGACCCCGGTGCCTTCGCGCAGGAGCATCTCATCGGGATGGCCGATTCGGCAGATCATCACCAACCCGTTCACATAACTGACCGCGCAAAGATCACGCGTGGGATGCACGGCGACCCGGTCCACAATCGTCAAACCCGGCTTGCCGGTTTCGATTGGTGCGCCTTCATGATCGCCAAACGGCAGATCCGGCAGATCCCAGCCGACAACGCGGAAGGCACCGGAGGCAACCATGCCAGTCGCCTTGTCGCTGAACCCCACGCTGCGCACGGCGGAGGGGAAATCGACGATCCGATCAGAGGTGCCCGCATCCACATCGACCAGCACCAGCGCCTTGTCCTCACAGCCCGCCGCCAGCCACCGCGCGCAGGGCGACCACGCAAGATCGCAGATCTGGCCATCGCAAGGGACACACTTGAGCACGCTCAGGTCCTGGGTGGACACAAGGCTGACCTGCCCCGCGCCCCAACACGCCAACAGGCGTTCCTTCGGTGACAGGGCCATCCGCGTTACGGCATGTGACAGCGCGACCTCGCCGCTCTCGGCACCGCCGTCCACAGCGGCCAGCACCACCACCTTGCCAAAGGCCGTCGCGATGCGCCCGCTGCCCGGCATGGCCGCCAGAGCGGTCACTGTACCGTCGCGCGCCGCCGGGATACGCAGGGTCTGTCCGCGCCCTGTGGCCCGCCACAACGCGCCCGTATCCGCATGGGCATAGGCAAACCCCTGCTCGCCATACCGGCACGGCAGAACATCGGGCCGCGCCACCGGGTCTTCGCTGACCACCGGCACCGGCAGCGGCTTGGTCCGGGGCCGGATACTGGGCCGACCGGTGTCGGCCTCGACCCGCACGCGGCTTTCGGGATGTTCCGCGTCATTGACAGAGACAAAGGCCATGCGGCCATCGCCCAAGACAGCGGCCAGCGAGGTGCCCGAGGCGTTGAAAAGGACATGGCGCACATCGGTCTCCAATTGCCACGTCCGGGCAATCAGATCGAACAGCGTCATCGCTTGGGGTGGTTTGTGCATGGTCATTCAGCGTTCCTTCGAGGTGATGGATTCAAGCTCTGCATCCAAGGATGAAAGCTGCTCTTCCAAATCATTGATCTTGGTGAGGTTGTCTTCGCGGGCGGCATCCGTGCGGGCCTGTTCGGCCTCGTGATCGCTGTCGACCACACCGTCGCGCGTGTCCTTCATCTCCAGCACCTGCATCCCGCTTGCCATTTGGTTGAGGCGCATCTGTTCGGTATTCGCCTCGGCAATCCGGAGGGTGATCTGCAAGCGGTCCTTCAGGATCTCTGCGATGGTTCGTGATTGACCGCTCATGACTGCCCCCTGTACACGGTGCCCGTCTTCCGACCCGAAAGGCCCACGCGATGACCGATCCTGCCGACATCCGCTTTTTTCAGGCTTTGAAAGAGGTCTGCGACCAGACCGACGCGGTCGACCGGACATGCCGCGACACCATCGACCGCGCGGTCGCAACCAGAGAGCCCCTCGATTTGCGGGCGGCCCGAATGGCCGTGGACAGTCTTGATGACACCACCCGAGACCGGGTAATGCGGCAGGTCCACCAGCGCATGGCCACTGACCTGTCGGCGATTTTTGACGCCATGTCCGGCGCACCCGGACGGCAGCGCCCGAATTGAGACACGGCGGGCTGCGCCGGCCGCTTGCAAATTGGCTGTTTCGCACATGGGCTCCCCCTCCCCTGGGCACCCGGTCGTTCGAGTGTCGTAAAGGCTAGCAGAGCGGCCCCCCCGCACAACGCATACAGCTGGAATTCAGCGATTGATCGCTGCCTCGGGCGAAAAGTGTAAATTTGCGTTACGTTTGAAATCGGCGGCTGTAACGCTCTGTTTCGGAATAAAAATTTCTGCGCCGCAGCAATAATTCCGCACCTGCGAGAACGGCGAATCAATCGCTTGATCTGGCGGGGCGCTTGGCGTCTTGATGGCGCTATCCGCAGCAACCCGACACAGGCAGATGGACGGCTTTCCCGATACTCTGGAACAAGACGAGCTGCTGTTGCGGCCACCGACAGAGGCGGATCTGCCGGACATTGCGCATCAATTGGGCGACCCGCGCATTGCCCCCTGGCTTGCCACGGTGGCGCAGCCTGTCGATGCGCAACAGGCCCGCGCGCTGCTGATCCACGGCCAGCATCCCGGCGAAGAGGTCCGGCTGATCTGCCGCGACAACAGCGTGCTGGGTGCGCTCTGTATCGGGGCCGCGCTGTGGTACTGGCTGGACCCGAACCACTGGCGCGGCGGCATCATGAAACGCGCGCTCACGCTAGCGATCCACGCCCGGTTCGCGCGCCCTGCCCCGCCGCTTGTCGCCACTTGCCACGAAGACAACGCCCCCTCACGCGCGCTGCTCTGTCAGTTGGGCTTTGCGCCCTATCCCATCGGTCGGCGCATGTTCTTTCAGGGCACGCAAAGGGCCGAACCCTGCCGCGATTACCTTTTGGCGCCGGAACAATGGCACCTGCTTCACCCGCCGAAAATCGCGGCGGGACAGGCAACCCTGCGACCGGCACGACAGTCCGATGCTGCGACGCTGGCACGGATGCTCCCCCGTGCCGGAACCGGTCCATGGCCAGAGGCCGAAACCCTGCCCGCCTTCATCGAGACCCATCGGTTTCGCGGTGCCCGCGAGGGGCTGCTTGTCATCGAGGACGACACCCGCAGATCCATTGGCATGGCTTTGATCGCGCATGGCGGCCCTGCATTGTGCTTTCTGTCCGACGCGGACGAACGCCGCCACCGCGCCGGGGTCGAAGCGGCCCTTGCCTACACCGGATTTGCGGCGCTCTAGTCCTTGAGGTGTGCGTAAATCGTATTGCGCGAAACACCCAGCCGCCGCGCCGTCAGCGCCACATTGCACTGGCAGACCCGGTACATACGGCGGATTTCCAGACATCTTTGTCGGCGGATCGACGTGTCATTGCAGCGTGGGCAGGCTTGCCCCGCTGTGTCCTGCACCGCAAGGAACCGATCCACCTGCCCGTCGCGCAGTATTCCCGCCGGGCAGCTTGCGGCCAAGACCTGCAAATGGTGACGCAGATCGTTCAGGTTGTCCCGCCGGTCGAGTTCGGCAAGCCGCCGGATGGCCTTGACCGACAGCCGATGCTCCGGTGACAGCTCCGCCAGCATGCTTCGGGCCAGCTTGGGAAAATCTGTCCGCGCCGCGAGCGGGGGCACTTCGAGGACCAGCATCCTCAGGTCGTCCACCGCCCTGGGGCGCGGCACGGTGTCATCGCCTTGGGTCCGGTCGGTGGCCAACACACACCAATGTTGCGCAATGATCGCCTCACGCAGCGTATCAAGAAGCTCGGCCAGCGCGCCTGAGCCCAGTTCGTCCAGAGCGGCGATATGCTCCAGCACCAGTGTCCCGCCGCCCTCGGTCCGGGGATCGGGTGCCACACAGCCCTGCAACAGGGCGTGGACAGCGGCCCCGCCGTCGGTCGCGCGCCGCAGACGCCGACAATCGACCGCAATCAATGGCCCCGATCCGTGGACATGACGGTGCACCGCTTCGGACAGCCGCGTCTTGCCGGTGCCCGCGGCGCCGCGAATGCAGACCGCCTGCCCCAGTGACGCGGCGCGTTTGGCCACCCGCAAACACTCGCGGGCCATGTCATCGTCCAGAACAAGCGCCCCTGCCTGTGGTGCCATCCGGGAAATCGCCGGGATCTCCCGCATCCGCCACCGGGGTGGCGCCATGGGTTGCAGCGATGCCGGATGCAGCCGGGCGAAAAACCCGGCGTTCGACCGCTCCCACAACTGCGCGGTCTCTCCTCTGGCCAACGCGCGCAACACAGCCTGGAAATCGCCGCGAAACAGATCATCGAACCGACTGACCGTGGCAAGGTGCATGCCTGTCAACAACCGCGCGGACATACGGTTCGCGCCGGTGATCCGACCGGTCTCGTCCACCGCGATCAACCCTACGCTTTGCGTGGTAAGGTATTCGATCCGCTGATGAAACTGGATGATGTAATCGTCCCGGTGCGCATCCGCGAAAAGCCGGTTCTCGACGTTCGTGGCGGCAAGAGAGACCAGCGCCTTGGTATGGTCCTGCCGTTCCGCCACCTCTGACGACGCATCGAGAAGACCGACGATCCGGCCATCCGACGCGTGGATCGGCACCGCGACACAGGACACCCCGCCGTGGCATCCAAAAAAGTGCTCGCCGCCCATCACCATGCTCGACCGGCCCGACACCAGCGCCAGCCCAAGGGCATTGGTGCCGCGCTGCTCTTCGCGCCAGACCGATCCGGGTCTGATAGAGCGCCCGCAGGCGCTTTCGCTGAATTCCGTGTCCATGATGGTGTCCAGCACAACGCCGGTCTCGTCGGCGAAGGCGCACATGAAGTTTGTTCCGGCGATCTGTGCACTCAGCAGTTCCAGTTCCGGACGCACAAGGCGCATCAACCGTTCTCTGGCTTGCCGGGCCACCGTCAAGGTTTGATCAGACACCACCGCGTCCACCGGCACGCCACAAGGATCCAGCCCATTCTGCAAACACCGCTGCCAGCTGTTCGTGATCTCTTCGCGGATGATGTGGGCAGGCAGCGCCCCGCCCGTGTTCAAAGGGTCCAGCGCCTGAAAGTATGCCGATTTGGTGGTCATGCGACCGACCCTCCCGTATTCGCGGCCCATTCTCGGGCAACGCGCCCGAAAATCAACCGAGATGTTAGGCGCACTTGCGCCAACGATCCCGGCGCGGCGGAACGCGCCGGGGCCGAACGCCGGGATGCGGCCGACCGGACGACGCGGGTGTCGCCCAAGGCGCTCAGGCAGCTGCGGCCATGGCGGGGCAAACGCGCGGGGGAGATGCCCCCGCCTGCGACCGTCGCCGGACCGGCACCGCCGACGAAAGTCTCCTCTGTGCGACACGGCGCATATGTTAGCATCATCCGCAGGGAGGACAGGCACCATGGCCGAGCGTCATCACGTCGATGAGATTGAACAGGTGTTGGGCGGCACCGCGACCGGGCGCGACAGCTTTGTCTCCGAGTCCTGGCGACGGTGTGTCGAGCTGTACGGCATGGACCCGACGCGCAAGGACCCGGCCCACATCGTGACCGAGACAGAGTTTCGCAACCATCGCCAACAGTCCGAATGGATGATCGGCGCGGCCCGTTGCAGCCTGCAAAACCTGTTCCGGCAGGTCACAGGTCAGAATTATGTGCTGCTTTTGACCGACGCCAAAGGCGTGTGCGTCGATTTCTTCGGCGACGATCTTTTTGTCGACGACCTGCGCCGGGCCGGTCTGTATCTTGGGTCGAACTGGTCCGAGGATCTGGCCGGGACCTGTGGCGTCGGGGCCTGCATCGTCACACAGGAACCGGTGACCGTGCATCAGGACGATCATTTCGGCAACGCGCATACAACGCTCAGCTGCACCTCGGCGCCAATTTTCGACAGCCTTGGCGGACTGGCGGCGGTGCTGGACATCTCGTTGTTGCGCTCGCCCTCGCCGAAACGCAGTCAGAACCTTGCGATGAGCCTTGTGACCAACGCCGCCCGACGGGTCGAGATGGCCAATCTCATGGCGGAAAGCCGCCGGGACTGGGTGCTGCGCCTGTCCGACAGCCCTGAATTTCTGGACGTCGATCCTGACTCGGCCATCCGTCTGGACGGGTCCGGGCGCATACTGGGTTATACCCGTGGCGCGCGGCGGCTGTTTCCCGAAGGCGGGGCAATCATCGGACGCCGCGTCGACGAGGTGCTGAACCTGACGGTCGATGACCTGCCCGATCTGATGCGCGACCGGCGCACCGAGGATCGCGTGATCGACATGCGCGATGGCGGTGCGCTGTTCGGGCATGCGATCTCGCCCCAGGCCCCCCGGACAGCGCAGCGTGTCGCGCGCCAAAGCGGCCCGCTGGCCGGGCTTTGCGGCGATGATCCGACGATGGTCCGACTTATGGCGCAGGCCACGAAACTTGCCCGGACATCGGTGCCGCTGTTGATCACCGGCGAAACCGGCACCGGCAAGACCAAGCTGGCGCGCACGGTGCACATGGTCGGGACCGCAAGCGGGTTTCTGGCGCTCGACTGCGCGCGTCTTGATGCCAAAGCTCTGGTTGCGGCAAGCCGCGATCTGACCGGGCCAAGCACGCTGCTCCTGCGCCGCATCGAGGCGCTGGACGCCAACACCGCCGCCGCGTTGTTGGGGGTCCTGGACAGTAACAGCGATCTCAGGCCGATTTCGACCACCTGTGGCGACGCCAGCGCCCTTGATTTGCCGCCTGCACTGTTTCACCGTCTGGCCGGAGCCACACTGTCGCTGCCGCCGCTGCGACAGCGACAGGATCTGGGCTGGCTGATCGACCGGATGCTGCGACGGCGCATCACCGATGACATGCGCCTGTCCCCCTCGGCCCGCGCCGCGCTGCTGGGGCGGCCATGGCCCGGCAACCTGCGCGAGCTTGAGCACGCGCTCGACGTGGCCATCGCGCTGTGCGAAGGGCGGGTCATAGACTTGCCGGACCTGCCCGCGCCGATCGGAACAGAGGCAGGCCCGCCGGAAACCGGCGAACCGCTGGAACAGGTGATGGAGGCCTGTGGCTGGAACATGTCGCGCGCCGCGCGACGGCTGGGGGTCAACCGGTCGACCATTCTGCGGCGGCTGCGCCGCGCCGGGTTGCAACCGCCCGCCTGAGATGTTGCGCGGCGTTGCGCGCGCAACATGCTGCGATGCAGCACCGATGAAACTCGCCGCAAATGCCAGTTCGCTGTGGATCGCACAGAGTTTCGCCCGCGATACTCTGGCCAATGCAACCGCTCAGAGGAGGAGAGGCGATGCTTGATTCAACCGTGACATCCCGCACGCAAGAGGTTCTGGACAGGCTCAACGCGGCATTGGACGCGGGCGATGTGGACGGGGCAAAGGCGCTTTTTGCCACCGACAGCTATTGGCGCGATCTGGTGGCCGTGACCTGGAACCTGAAGACCGTCGAAGGCCCGGACGGGGTGGCGGAGATGCTGAACAGGCAGCTTGACCATACGCGGCCCGGCAGCTTTCGGATTCAGGACGAAGAGATCCCCGCCGAGGAGGGCGGCGTGATCACCGCATGGATCACCTTTGAAACCGCCGTCGGGCGGGGATGGGGGCTGATGAGACTCAAGGACGGACGGATCTGGACCCTGCTGACAGCGCTTCAGGAACTGAAAGGGTTTGAAGAGCCGCGCGGCAGACGCCGTCCCATGGGTGCCGAACACGGCGCGCAGAAGAACCGCAGCAGCTGGAAAGAGAGCCGCGAGGCCGAAAAGGCCAGCCTTGGCTATGACACCCAGCCTTATACGGTGATCATCGGCGGAGGTCAGGGCGGCATCGCACTGGGCGCGCGGTTGCGGCAGTTGGGCGTGCCGACCATCGTGCTGGACAAGCACGACCGCCCCGGCGACCAATGGCGCAGCCGCTACAAGTCGCTGTGCCTGCACGATCCGATCTGGTACGACCATCTGCCCTATATCAAATTCCCGGACAACTGGCCGGTCTTCACGCCCAAGGACAAGGTCGGCGACTGGCTGGAAATGTACACCAAGGTCATGGAGATCAACTACTGGACCCGCTCCGAGGTGCAGAAGGCCGCATATGACGAGGCCAGCGGCACCTGGACGGTCACGGTCAATCGCGACGGCAAAGAGGTCACGCTGCGCCCCACCCAACTGGTGCTGGCCACCGGCATGTCGGGCAAGGCCAACCTGCCCAGCTTTCCCGGCATGGAGGACTTCAAAGGCGAGATCCAGCATTCCTCACAGCACAAGGGGCCGGATGACTGGACCGGCAAAAAGGTTGTCGTGGTCGGGTCGAACAACTCGGCCCACGATATCTGCGCCGCCCTGTGGGAGGCCGATGCCGAGGTCACCATGGTCCAGCGGTCCTCGACCCATATCGTGCGGTCGGAAACGCTGATGGATATCGGCCTCGGCGGGCTGTATTCCGAGGACGCGGTGGCCAACGGCGTGACAACCGAAAAGGCCGACATGATCTTTGCCTCGCTGCCTTACAGGATCATGCATGAATTCCAGATCCCGCTGTATGACCAGATGCGCGAACGCGATGCGGATTTTTATGCCGGGCTGGAAAAGGCCGGGTTCGATCTGGACTGGGGCGATGACGGGTCCGGTCTGTTCATGAAATACCTGCGGCGAGGTTCGGGCTATTACATCGACGTCGGCGCCAGCCAGTTGATCATCGACGGCGCGGTGAAGCTGGTCAAAGGTCAGGTCGATCACTTTGACAGCAACGCCGTGGTCCTGTCGGACGGCACCCGGCTGGAGGCGGATCTGGTGGTCATGGCCACCGGCTATGGGTCGATGAACGGCTGGGCCGCAGATCTGATCAATCAGGACGTCGCAGACAAGGTGGGCAAGGTCTGGGGGCTTGGGTCGGACACGACCAAGGACCCCGGTCCGTGGGAAGGCGAACAGCGCAACATGTGGAAACCGACCCAGCAGGAAAACCTGTGGTTCCACGGCGGGAACCTGCACCAGTCCCGGCACTACTCGCTGTATCTTGCCCTGCAACTGAAGGCCCGGATGGAGGGGCTGGATACGCCCGTCTACGGTCTGCAAGAGGTGCACCACACCGCGTGATGCACAGCGCGCCCGGCCGCCTGTCGGCCGGGCGCGTCCCGATCTGCCGCCTGAATCGTTGGGCTCAGTGCTGCACCTGGATATCGGGAGAAAACCATGCAGATCGCGGAGGCCACTCTGTGCCCCGCGTCCGCGGTCCGATGCCAGACCAACCCGGTCCATGGTGCATCCCGGTTGAAAGGCACCGCGCCGAGGAAACCCGAGGTCCTTGCGCCGCGCAAAGTGACCACCCCGGCCGCACCGAATGCCGATCGCATGCGATCGCCGGGCAACGGATAAAACGGCCCATTGCGTGCGTCGATCCAGAGTGTTGGCCCAAGATCGCGCATCAGTAGGCCAGAGAGCGTTGCCTGCGCAATCGCAGATATATCCTCAATGTCCCAGCAAAGCCCGCCAGCATGATGAGGAGCCGAGCGGAGGCATTTCAGATGTTGCTCCAATTCGACGCCTGTGTTGCCGGCTTTGCAATCCGATCAAGCGATGCCGGGGGCGCGCCGGTGGGGCATGGTCCCGCTGGGCGGCGGCCATGGATCAGGACGACGGATTGCGGGACGGTATCCCCCGCCTGACGCCGCCTGTCTGCGTCGCGAGGACCCTGGTCCGGCGGGCAGACATCACGGACCCGCCCCCCGCGCGACATCACTCCGCAGCCCGTTCATCAGGAACGCAGCCGGAGTATGCCCCCGCAATTCGTTTGGCGGGTGCACCTGCCCTACGCCGTCTTTGCACAAAGACACCGCTCCCAAGTGCCCGCACTCTCACGCCGCGTCGGCATACTCCGGCTGCGTCTTTGCGCCGGTGATATAGGCCACCACATCCTCACCCGAGATATCTTCGTTCCGGATATCGAGGTTCGCACAGATGCGCCCGCGCCGGAACACCACCACACGATCCACCAGATCAAAGACCTGACGCATGTTGTGGCTGATCAGGATCAGCGGTTCACCGGCTTCCTTCAATGTCCGAATGATGTTTTCGACCTGCGCGGTTTCCTGAACACCCAATGCGGCGGTGGGTTCGTCCATGATCGTCAGCTTGGAGTGAAAGGTCGCGGTGCGCGCGATCGCCACGCATTGCCGCTGTCCGCCCGACATACGCTCGATCGTGCCCCGGATGTTCGGGATCTTGACCCCGGTCTTTTCCAGCGCCCCGATGGTCCGTTCGCGCATCGCCTTGTAGTCGAGGATCGAAAAGGGCCCCAGCTTGAACTTGATCAACTCTCGTCCCAGAAACAGGTTGTCCGGCACGTCCAGCTGATCGGCCAGCGCCAAGGTCTGAAAGACGGTTTCGATCCCGGCATTTCGGGCGTCCATCGGGTTTTCGAAATGCACCGGCTGACCGTCAAAGATGATGTCGCCACGGGTCCGCTGTTCGACCCCGGTGATCTGACGCACAAAGGTGGATTTGCCCGCACCGTTGTCGCCCATTATGGCCACGTGTTCACCCTTTCTCAGCGTGAAGTTGGCACCTTCCAGCGCGTGCACGCCGCCATAGTGTTTGGTCAGGTCGCGGGTTTGCAGAATGATGTCGCTCATGGTGTCTTTCCTCATGACCGCGCCGCCGCGCGTTGACGGCGCCATTGGTCCAGCACCACGGCAGCCACGATGATCGCGCCCTTCACCATCTCCTGATAATAGGCGTCCAGTCGCAAGTAGGTGAAACCCGAAATGATGACGCCGAAGATCAACGCCCCAAGAACGGTGCCGACAATCGACCCGCGCCCGCCTGCCAGCGACACGCCGCCGATCACGGTCATGGCGATGGCGTCCAGTTCGTACATCACCCCCATGCCGGCCTGTGCGGTCAGGTTCTTGGAGGTCAGGACCAGGGCCGAAAGGCCCGCCAGCATGCCGGCGATGGTGTAGACCAGCACCTTGTGCCGGTCGACCTTGATGCCCGACATGCGCGCCGCGTCTTCGTTTGAGCCGATGGCATAGGTGTGCTTGCCGTAGACGGTGTATTTCAGGATGAAATGGAACAGGATCGCCAGCCCGATAAAGATCACCACCGGTGACCACCCGGCCATGCCATTGCCGATGCTGCTGAAGGTTTCGGTGGGAAAGGAAATCGGTTGCCCCTTGGACCACCACTTGGCGGCGCCGCGCGCCGCGACCATCATCCCCAGCGTCGCAATGAACGGGGGGATGCGGGTGTAGGCAATCAGGACCCCGTTCACCGCCCCGGCCAGTATGCCCATGGCAAGCGCCACGACGATGGGCACGACCACCGACAGGTCCATCCAGGCCGGACCGAAGACCGCCTTGGGGTTGGGAAAGCCATTGACCAATGCCGTCTGGGCAAAACTCATCGCCACCATGGCCGTCAACCCGACGATCGAGCCGGGCGACAGGTCGATGCCCCCGGCAATGATCACCTGCGTCGACCCGATGGCGATGATCCCGATGATCGACACCTGAAGGATGATGATCTTCAGCCGCACCATGTTCAGAATGGTCCCGTCACGCACGGTGTCGAAGTCGAACAGAAGGCTTTGCCCCTTCATGTACGGCAACACCTGCCCAAGGATCTCGAAAATGGCGACGATGGCGATCAGCGCGATAAAGACGTTGGCCTCGTTTGGCCAGCCGCGCTTCTTCGCGTCGAAAGTCAGTCCGCCGGTACCGTGGGACGTGTCCGCCATGGTGTCCTCTCCCTGTGAAAAGTGCGGAACGGCACCAAGGCACCGTTCCGCGTGTCCCGATCCCGACGGATCAGTTCTTGGCCATAAAGCCTGCGAGGTTGGCCGGGTTCACCAGTTGGAAGGGGATATAGACCTTCTGGTCCACGTCCTCGCCCGCGGCCAGTTTCAACGCGGCGTCCAGCGCGCCCGCGCCCTGACCGGCGGCATCCTGAAAGACGGTCACGTCCAGATCGCCCTGCGCCATGGACAGCATCGCATCCTGAGTGGCGTCCACGCCGGTCACAATGACATCCGCCATATCGATGCCCGCCGCCTTCATCGCCTGGATCGCGCCGATGGCCATTTCGTCGTTGTTGGCAAAGACCGCGTCAAAGTTTTCCGCCGCGGACAGCCAGTTGGTCATCAGGTCCTGTGCCTCGTCGCGCGACCAGTTGGCGGTCTGCTCGTCGATGATCTCGATGAAGTTGCACATGTCCATGGCGATCACGTCATGAAAGTCCTTGGTGCGTTGCACGGCGGCCTGGTTCGACAACTCGCCCATCATGACATAGATGCGCGCGCCGCCGGCCTTGCCCGCCGCGCGCAGCAACTTGCACCCTTCGAATGCGGCAAGCGTGCCGGATTCGATCTCGTTCGAGGCGACGAAAGCTTGGTTATCGGGCAGCGTGTCCACGTTGACCGGCTGGCGGTTGACATAGATCAGCGGCAGACCGGCGGCGGCGGCGGCGTCCGTCATCGCCTGTGTGGCCGAGGTGTCGACCGGGTTCACGATGATCGCGTCAACACCCGAAGCGATGAAGTTGTTGATCTGATCCAATTGCTTGGCCACGTCGTTCTGCGCATCCTCCACCTGCACATCGACGCCGTCCAGAGCCTCGGCCTGTTCTATCATTCCGTTGCGCAAGACGGTCAGAAAGTTGTCGTCAAACAGCGCCATCGACACGCCGATGGTTTCCGCCATGGCGGTCGTCGACAATAGCGAGACGAAGCCAGCGGCGATCAGGTTCTTGTTCATAGGGTCTCCTCCCAATTCGGTGTCCGGCGCACCTGTTTTCCAAACCGGAAGCCCCTCGAAAGAGGCACAAACCACCTGCTCAGTCGGCCAGTGCAGACACCTGCGAGCGGATGAAATCGAATGACGCACGCAAGGGTGCCTCTGCGTCGGTGAACGCGTGGACGACGGGGGAAAAGGCCTCCACCGAGATCGGGCCATCATAGCCCGCCGCCATCAGCGCAGCGATCTGGGTGCAGTTGCCCAACCGGTCTTGCGGGGTCACCATAACGCGGTGCTCATCTTCCATTTGCGCGGCGCTGAGGCTTTGATCCTCAACGCCTGACACGTGAACGATGCCGGTCCACTCGGGAAAGAATTCGGTCTCTTTGGCCAGAACGTGGTGAAAGGTGTCGTGCACCAGTTTGTAGTGCGCAGACCCGCCGACGGCCTCGATGGCGTTGATTGTCTCGGCTTTGTGGCGCAGCGAGGAGCGTTCAAAACCCAACGGCTCGACCAGCGCAACCATTCCCGTGCTCTTCAGCATCGGCAGGATTTCCCGCAATGCGAGCCGCAGATTGCCCTGACGCTCGCCATTGCCGCGGCCGGTCCCGTCATTGCGGGGGATCAGGCTGATGGTTTCCGCGCCGCAGGCCTGCGCGGTTGCGATCAGCGCCCGGACCTCTGCGGCGATCTCGTCGCTCCAGCTATTGAAAGGATAGACCTGACTCAACCCGACGATGCGCAGCCCCCTGTCGCGCGCGGCAGCGGCCACGATGTCGGCCTGTTCGCCGTCGAACAGCGGTCTGTTCAGATCGTTCCGAAACTCGACGCCAACACAGCCGAGGCTCTGCGCAAGATCAAGGAACGCCCGCCAGTCCAGACGCGGCGCAGTCATGTGGTTCAGCGCGAATTTCACAGTGTATCCTCCCGGTTGCGGTCGGCGGCATAAGGGCCGTCGATCCCGCACCGGACACTGCGTCGATGAAATGATTCAGGTCAAATCGATTCGAAAGAATCAGCGCTTCTCAGATCATTTAGGATACAATCCGAACAGTCATAATGATAGTTTAATATCACCCGAATTCCGGCAGATGCAGGTCCGGTTCAAGAAACCTTTGCACCTGCGCGCCACCGCCTTCGACCTTCAACCGGACCATTTCGGCCACCAACTCCTGACACAGGCGATCCAGCGGCGTTGCCACGATCAGCGTAACATAGCCATCATCCAACGCGCGCCGCGACTCCGGTGTGACCTCATTGACCACCAAGGCAATCTGCCCCGGCTCCGACTCCTCCCGCAGGGCCGCAATTGCACCTTCCATCCCGCCCCCGGCAAGGTAAACCCCGACAAGATCGGGGTGCCGGGACATCAGGTCCAACATCGCCTCGTATGTCAGTTGCCGGGTTTCAAGATTGACCAACGTATCCAGTACCGCGAACTCCGGTTGCGCCTCGCGGAACTGCGACCGGAAACCGGTTTCCCGCAACTCATGCCCATGCCAGCGATTGCCACCGACAAAGAGCGCGATCTTGCCCGGACGCGGCGCGGCGACGCTCAGCATATGCGCCGCGCCGCGCCCCACCTTCAAATTATTGAGGCCAAAGTATCCTGTTCTGTGGTTCTGCGCGAAGTCAGACAAAAGCGTTAGACACGGCACCCCGTCCGTCGCCAGTTGCGCGACCGCTTCGCCGACCCTGCTGTGGTTGACCGCCGTGGCCGCGACAACATCGGCGCGGCCACGCATCCACAACAGGTGCTCAGCCACATCCGTCGGAGCCTGCGATTGCGAAAACACGATTTCCGGGATGATCCGCGCATCCTCGGTGGCGGCACAGGCGCGGCGCAGGGTTTCGGCGAAGGCGACGTAGAAGGCTTGTTTTTCCTTGTGCAGGACAAAGCCGAGCCTGAGTTCAGGCAAACTGCGCAGGACATTCTGCGCAATCAGGTTGTGACCGTGATAGCCGATGCGCGCGGCGGCATCGGCCACCTTGCGCGCGGTCTCTTCCCGCACTCCGGGCGCTGCGGCAACGACACGATTTACCGTCGCGATGCTGACACCCGCCTCACGGGCAACATCCTGCAATGTGGGTCTTTGGGCCATGGCCAATCTGATACAAATATATCAGAGAAATGCAACACAAATGAGTCAGACCGAGACAGAATAGCCTGGCCGCCATTGGCAGGGATTCCCGATCAGTATTAAGGTCAGCCAACGACGGATGGAGGAGCTGTTATGGCGAAACGCGATTATTCATTGCTGGGCGAGGACGCCCGCCGCGCGGTCGAAAGCGGCCTTGCCGCAGCCGAATGGTATCACACCGACATACCGCGCAAGCAGATGAAGGCGCTGATGCAACGCGCCGATCAGCCTGCGATCCGCGACACGATCATTCTGTTCGGTTGCATGGTTCTCTTTGCGGGCATTGGCATCGCGCTCTGGCCGTCATGGTGGTCCGCGCCCTTCTGGCTGGCCTATGGCGTGCTTTACGGGTCGTCGATGGATTCGCGCTGGCATGAATGCGGACATGGCACGGCGTTCAAGACGCGCTGGATGAACGACTGGCTGTATCATGTCGCAAGCTTCTGCATGGTGCGCAATCCGGTCAGTTGGCGCTGGAGCCATGCGCGGCATCATACCGACACGGTCATCGTTGGCCGCGACCCAGAGATTGTTGCCATGCGCCCGCCCGCCCTGTTCCGCATTATCCTGAATTTCTTCGGCATTCTGGATGCCTGGGATGGCTGGGCGCGGATGTTGCTGAACGCCAGCGGCAAACTTGACCCGGAAGAAGCGAATTACATCCCCGAGCAAGAGCAGCCCAAGGTGGTTCACGTGGCGCGAATCTGGACCGCGATTTATGCCGCCACCATCCTGCTGGCGCTCTGGATGGGATCAATCCTGCCACTGATGGTGATTGGCCTGCCGCGTCTCTTTGGGGCCTGGCACCATGTCATGACCGGTGTCATGCAGCACGCCGGTCTGGCTGACAACGTGACAGACCACCGGTTGAACTCGCGGACGGTCTACATCAATCCGATCAGCCGTTTCATCTACTGGAACATGAACTACCACGTCGAACACCACATGTTTCCGATGGTGCCCTATCACCGGCTGCCAGAGCTGCATGAAACGATAAAGCACGACCTGCCCGAACCAAACACCTCGATTTGGCAGGCCTATGCCGAAATCGTTCCGGCGCTGCGCCGACAGCTTGCCTACGAGGATTTCTTCCTCAAACGCGACCTGCCGCCAAACGCCAAACCCTACCGGGATGACTTTCACGCCGCCGCCCTTGGCGTGCCCGCAGAATAAGGAACCGACAGATGCCCTGGATCGACGCCTGCGCCACCGATGACATCGACGAAGAGGATCTGATCCGCTTCGATCACGATGGCCGGACCTTTGCGCTATACCGCAGCCACAACGACGAGTATTTCTGCACCGATGGCCTGTGCACCCATGAGCATGTGCATCTGGAGAACGGTCTGGTGCAAGAATATGAAATCGAATGCCCCAAGCATAATGCGACCTTCGATTACCGCACCGGCGAGGCTCTGCGCGCCCCGGCCTGTGTGAACCTCAACACCTACCCGGCCAAAGTCGACGGTGGCCGGGTCTGGATTGAGATCTGAACCACCAGGATCGACCATAGGCAACCGCTCCGCGCGCGCTGGGCGCGCGGAGCCCGCAGGGCGGTGCGCCTTGTAAAAACGCCGGACGTGAATTGCACCGCCGACATCACCGGCGCCCATGGCCTTTGGTGTATCGACACGCCGTCTGATCACCCAACACGGCGGCATTGCCATGTCCGGCAGGCCCCCCCCTATGGCAAGGCACCCATTCACGGACCAAGCGCCGCACACCTCATGTCGTCAGAATTGGCCGATTGTGTCCGCCGATCCAGCCGGCACCGGGTCCAGTCCGGCCTTTCCTGTCCTGAACCACGCGCAGCCTCACCATCCCCGCCCCTCTCCGTCCACAACGCCGTTTGGCGCAGCATATCACGGCAATTCCCCGCAACGGCGCGAGGGATAGCGGACCTGAAACAGGTGGGGATGGTGGGTGATGAGAGGCTCGAACTCCCGACATCTTCGGTGTAAACGAAGCGCTCTACCAACTGAGCTAATCACCCTGACCGATGCGGGATTTACATAAAGCCTCTGCCGGGTGCAAGCCTCATTGTATCACTCTGCGGACCTGCCCTCGGGTGACACATACAACAGACCGCCGCCGGGAAATATGGCCCGGACGCGCTCTGGTCAGGCGACCCGCAATCGCGCCGCTGACGCAGCAATCGCGCCGCCGGATCCGGGCCAGATCAGTCAATTTACGTCCAAGGGGAAATGGTGGGTGATAAGGGATTTGAACCCCTGACATCTTCGATGTGAACGAAGCGCTCTACCACTGAGCTAATCACCCGGTGGCGGACCTATTACCGTCACGGGACGCGCTGTGCAAGAGGGGGGCTGCGCAAAAATCGCCACGGTTTCCCCCTCTTTGCGCCAAACATTGCCAGAGGCAGCATCGGCACAGTCAATAGCCGAATCTTTCGCTGCGGCACGCAGTTACTTGACTCGCAACGAATCCCCAATGCAGGATTTTCTACACGTTTCACCTGGGCTTGGAGAAAAATATGAAAAAGACGATTGCTGCCGCAAGTCTTCTGGTCGCTGCCACGACCGCCACAACCGCATTCGCTGGAAGCTATGAGGAGCCATATGTCGCGCCGCCGGTCATCGTTGCCGAGACGCAGCAAACCAGCAGCAGCGGCGCAATGCTGATTGCATTGATGACCATCGTGGTCTTTGGCGTTGCAGCCAGCCAGTAGGGTATGACACGGCCGGGCCCATGCCCGGCGGTAATTTGGGTGTGCGATCCGTGGCCCGCGCTGGCCAAGGGTGCCGCCCCGGTAACCAAGGACGATACCAAGGGAACAAGGGTTCTGTGGCCTCGCTGCGGGACCCTTTTCTCATTAACGCCGTTGCCGGCCCGCCTCCCTCGATCCGGTCGGGTGCGCCGCAGCGTTGCGCGGCGGCGAAACTTGCCCTAACGTCACCTTACGTGCATTGGCGACCGATACGTCACCCAGTTCGAAGTGGTATGCCGGCCTGCCAGCCGCACCATAAAAATCGGGGGATCTGATGAAGAAAATCGTGCTGACTACCGCGCTTTGCCTGACAATGGCTGGCGCCGCTTTTGCTGACACCAAATCCAAGGCGAAAATGAAGCCGGACCAACTGCGCACCGACATGATCGTGTCGTCGCAAAGCGCCGAACTGACGTCCACGTCGTCCGGTGCCGGCATCCTCATTCCGCTTATGTTGCTGGTCATCATCGCAACAGCCGCCAGTTCCGGTGGCGGCGGCAGCCACTACTATCACTACTATCCGGGATACTGACACAGCGTCCCAAGCGTAAAAAAACGCGCGGTGGTCGCCCACCGCGCGTTTGTGTTTCACACCATGTCTCAGGTTGCGGGCAAACTCAGTGCGCCCGCGCACCCGCCACGGAATCCTCTGCCGTCGCCTTGGCGGCCGCAGCGGCCTCTTCGGCCGCCTCGTCCCAATCCACCGACTCCGGTTTTGAGATCAGCGCGATGTCCAGCACTTCGGAGACGTGCTTGACCGGGATGATCTCCAGCCCCTGCTTCACATTGTCCGGCAATTCGACCAGATCCTTTTCGTTCTCTTCAGGGATGAGAACGGTCTTGATCCCGCCACGCAGCGCCGCCAGCAGTTTTTCCTTCAAACCGCCAATCGGCATCGCGTTGCCGCGCAGCGACACTTCGCCCGTCATGGCGATGTCCTTGCGCACCGGAATACCGGTCAGCACCGACACGATCGACGTCACCATGGCCAGACCCGCCGAGGGCCCGTCCTTGGGCGTCGCCCCGTCCGGCACGTGGACGTGGATGTCCAGCTTGTCGAACTTCGGCGGCTTGACCCCGATCTGCGGCGAAATCGAGCGCACGTAAGAGGCCGCAGCGTCGATGGACTCTTTCATGACATCGCCCAGCTTGCCGGTTGTCTTCATCCGGCCCTTGCCCGGCAGCTTGAGCGCCTCGATCTGAAGCAGGTCGCCACCGACAGAGGTCCAGGCCAGACCAGTGACAACACCCACCTGATGCTCATCCTCGGCCAGTCCATAACGGAACTTCTTCACGCCAAGGAAATCATCAAGGTTCTCGGACGAGACCGTGACCTTTTCGGTTTCCTTCTTGACGATCTTGGTCACCGCTTTGCGCGCCACCTTGGCAATCTCACGCTCAAGGTTCCGGACGCCCGCCTCACGGGTGTAGTAGCGCACCATATCGGTCAGCGCGTCGTCCTGAATCGTAAGCTCACCCTTCCGCAGACCGTGGTTCTTGATCACCTTGTCCAGCAGGTGCCGCTTGGCGATCTCGATCTTTTCATCCTCGGTGTACCCCGAGAGCGAAATGATCTCCATCCGGTCCAGCAGCGGCCCCGGCATGTTATAGCTGTTGGCCGTGGTCACGAACATGACGTTCGACAGGTCGTATTCCACCTCAAGATAGTGGTCCACGAATGTGCCGTTCTGTTCGGGGTCCAGCACCTCCAGCATGGCCGACGCAGGGTCACCACGGAAGTCCTGACCCATCTTGTCGATCTCGTCGAGCAGGATAAGCGGGTTCGTGGTCTTCGCCTTTTTCAGCGCCTGAATGATCTTGCCCGGCATCGATCCGATATAGGTCCGGCGGTGGCCGCGGATCTCGGATTCGTCGCGCACGCCGCCCAGCGAAATGCGGATGAACTCGCGTCCCGTGGCCTTGGCGACCGATTTGCCGAGGCTGGTTTTACCCACGCCCGGAGGGCCGACAAGGCACAGGATCGGGCCCTTCAGCTTTTTCGAGCGTGCCTGAACGGCCAGATACTCGACGATCCGCTCCTTGACCTTTTCAAGGCTGTAGTGGTCGTGATCGAGGATTTCCTGAGCTTTGTTCAGGTCCTTCTTCACGCGGCTTTTCACGCCCCACGGAATGCTCAACATCCAGTCAAGGTAGTTGCGCACCACCGTGGCCTCGGCCGACATGGGCGACATGTTCTTGAGCTTCTTCAGCTCGGCATCGGCCTTTTCACGGGCTTCCTTGGACAGCTTGGTGCCCGTGATCTTTTCCTCAAGCTCGGCGATTTCGCCTTCGCCCTCTTCGCCGTCGCCCAGCTCCTTCTGAATGGCCTTCATCTGCTCATTCAGATAATATTCGCGCTGGGTCTTCTCCATCTGGGTCTTGACGCGGGTCTTGATCTTTTTCTCGACCTGCAAGACAGACAGTTCGCCCTGCATCAGACCATAGACCTTTTCCAGCCGCTCGCTGATCGACAGCGTCTCAAGCAGTTCCTGCTTTTGGTGAACTTCCACGCCCAGATGACCGGCGACAAGGTCAGCCAGTTGCGCGGGCTCGGTCGCCTCACCAACGGCGGACAGCGCCTCTTCGGGGATGTTCTTTTTGATCTTCGAGTAACGTTCGAACTCTTCGGCCACCGTATGCACTAGCGCCTCGATCGCGGCGGTGTCGCCGGGCATCTCGGTCAGGTATTCGGCCTTGGCCTCAAAGTAGTTGTCGTTCTCGATGTATTCTTCGATGCGCACACGCGTCTGGCCCTCGACCAGCACCTTGACGGTGCCATCGGGCAGTTTCAGCAGTTGCAGCACATTGGCCAGCACGCCGGCCTTGAAAATGCCGTCGGTGCCGGGATCGTCGATGCTGGGATCGATCTGCGACGCCAGCAGGATCTGCTTGTCGTCGTTCATCACTTCTTCCAAAGCGCGCACCGATTTCTCGCGCCCTACGAAGAGCGGCACGATCATATGCGGGAACACCACGATGTCCCGCAACGGCAGCACCGGGTAGGAAGGATTGAGGGGTTGTTTCATGCTCGTGTCCTGTTCTTGGCAAGACGTCCCTGCCCCGCTTCGCGGCAGCATTTGGGCCGTCTCCGGTCCTGAGGGCTGGATATGGGGTCAAAGTGCCCGGATTCAAGCACACGGCCCCGGCCCATGGTGGTCGGCAGCATGGCCCCGCGACCTCAGAGGCGCAAGTGGCCAATGCATCCTACAGTGCAACATACAGACGAATGGCGCCTTAAACAGGCAGACCAAATGCCAACAATCCAAACGGTCGCGGCAGTCCGTCGGTCACGAACTCCTCGCCGGAAAATATCACCACCCCCAGTCACAACGACCCGAAACAGCCGGTAGATCTGCACCGAAGTGTCCGGCCCAGCCCACGACGGGCCGAAACCACCCTGCGACACCTGCCGCGGAGCGGGCCCCTTTGCCCGCAAGCAGGCGCGGCCCGGACCGAAATCCATCACGATTCGGTTCGCCCAATAAACGCCAACTCTGCCTTCGGTGCGGCGGGCGGCAGAGTTTCGCCGATATCACATCTGTATCAATATCCGCCTCACCCATTGTTTTTGCGACATTTTTTCTCCCTAAGCCGCATTTTTCCCGCATCAATTGTTAAGAAAGCTTCATTTTACATCACGACCTGTGCAGCTTACGCCCAAACGCCAAACCGGGTTAAGTCATCCGGGCACCAAGCACAGGAGCACCCCCATGCGCATCGCGATCCTTGGCGGCGACGGTTTCGTCGGCTGGCCCACCTGCCTGCATCTGTCGGCACAGGGCCATGAGGTCCACATCCTCGACAACCTGTCGCGCCGCTGGATCGACACCGAACTGGGCGTGCAATCGCTGACGCCGATGGATTCGATTCAGGAACGCTGCCGGATCTGGAAACAGACCAGCGGCGAGACCATCCATTTCCACCTGCTCGACCTTGCCAAGGAGTTCGAGCGGCTGAAACAATGGCTGGCCGAGACCCGCCCCGACGCGATCATCCATTTCGCCGAACAGCGCGCCGCGCCCTATTCGATGAAGACCGACCGGCACAAGGTCTACACCGTCAACAACAACGTCAGCGCCACGCATAACCTGCTGGCCGCGATGGTGGAATCCGGCTGCGACGCGCATCTGGTGCATCTGGGCACCATGGGCGTTTACGGCTATTCCTCAGTCGGCGCGCCGATCCCCGAGGGCTATCTGGACGTCACCATCGACACGCCCAACGGCCCAAAAGCGCAGGAAATCCTGTACCCGACGCGGCCCGGTTCGGTCTATCACATGACCAAATCGCTGGATCAGATCCTGTTCCAGTTCTACGCCCAGAATGACGGGTTGCGGATCACCGACCTGCATCAGGGCATCGTCTGGGGCACCCACACCGACCAGACCCGCCGGCATGAGCAGTTGATCAACCGGTTCGACTATGACGGCGACTATGGCACCGTGCTGAACCGCTTTCTCATTCAGGGGGCCATCGGCTATCCGCTGACGGTCCATGGCACCGGCGGTCAGACACGCGCCTTCATCCACATTCAGGATTCGGTGCGCTGCATCGAACTGGCACTGGCCGATGCGCCAGAAGCAGGCGAGCGGGTGCGCATCTTCAACCAGATGACCGAAACGCACCGCGTCCGCGATCTGGCGGAGAAAGTGTCGGACCTGACCGGCACCCCGGTGAAATACCTGCCCAACCCCCGCAAAGAAGCCGCCGAGAATGACCTGATCGTCAAGAACGATCAGTTCCTTGCACTGGGCCTGAACCCGATCACGCTGGCAGAGGGCCTGCTGGCCGAGGTTGTCGATGTGGCCAAGAAATACAGCCACCGGATCGACCGCAGCCGCGTCGCCGCCGTGTCCGCATGGACCAAGGACATCGGCACCCGCGTTGACCACGATCCAGAGGGCAAGGCGCTGCGGTCGGTATCGTGAGTCGGGCCTATGTGACACTGGTGACCAACGCGGATTTCGCGTTGGGGGCCAAGGCCTTGCTGCATTCTCTGAATGTCACCGGAACGCAGGCCGACCGGGTGGTTCTGCACACCGGCGGCGTGCCGGAGGGCGCGCTTGCCCCGCTGCGCACCCTTGGCGCGAAACTGGTCGAGGTGGCGCTGCTGCCCACCAGCGACGCCTTCAATGCCGCCCATAGCAAACAGGCCCTGCATGGGGCCGCGCCCTTTACCAAAGGCACCAAGCCCGACTTCCACACCCCGCTCGACAACTTCTGCAAGCTGCGGCTGTGGCAACTGCCCTACGCGCGGGTCGTGTTCCTCGACGCCGACACGCTGGTGCTGCGCAACATCGACAAGCTGTTCGACTATCCCGAGTTCTGCGCCGCCCCCAATGTCTACGAAAGCCTGTCAGACTTCCACCGGATGAACTCGGGCGTCTTTACCGCGCGCCCCGCGCAGGCCACCTTTGACGCGATGATGGCGCAACTCGATACGCCCGGCGCGTTCTGGCGGCGCACCGATCAGACATTCCTGCAAACCTTCTTTCCGGACTGGCACGGGCTGCCGATCACCTACAACACGCTGCAATACCTGTGGTTCAACCTGCCGGGCCTCTGGAACTGGGACGACATCAACGTCTTGCACTTCCAATACGAAAAGCCTTGGCAAGACCACGCCAAAGTAGATCGCTTGCGTCCCCTGATCGATCTTTGGCACGCCTACGCGGCGGGTGAGACACCCAACCTTGCCACCCTGCCTCGCGCCGCATGATCGCCCTGACCGGCGCAACTGGCCTGCTGGGCCGCTTTCTGCTGGACGGATTGCCCAGTCAGATAATGACGCTTGGCCGCCGCCCGTTGGCGGGCTACGCCCACCGCCTCTGGGACCTCTCCGGCGCGGCACCAGAACTGGGCGGCATCACAACCCTGATCCACGCCGCGTTTTCCCATGTTCCGGGGCGCTATCGCGGCGGTGAGGGCGACGATCCCGACGGATTCCTGAGTGCCAATCTTGACGGTACGCGCCGCCTCTTCGACGTCGCCGCCAAGGCGGGCGTGCAAAGGGTCATCTTTCTCTCTTCGCGCGCGGTTTTTGACGGCAGCGCCACCGGAGTCCCTTTGACCGAGGAAACACCGCCCAACCCCGCGTCCCTCTACGGACGGGTCAAGGCACAGGCCGAGGCCCATCTCGCCGCTCTGCCCCTGATAGGCCAAAGCCTGCGCGCCACCGGAGTCTACGGCCCCGGCCCCGGCCACAAATGGCAGGCTCTCTTCGCCGACTACCTGTCAGGCAAACCGATCCCCCCCAGACGCGGCACCGAAGTCCACGGCGCAGACCTAGCCCAAGCCTGCCGCCTGCTCCTGAACGACAATGGCACCGGCCCCTTCCACCTCTCCGACCTCCTGCTCGACCGTCACGACCTGCTGACAGAGGTCCAGCGCCTCACGGCCTGCCCCCACGCGCCGCCGCCCCCCAGCGACCGCCCTGTCGACCCGCTGATCTGCACGCGCCTGCCCGTTCTCGGCTGGCAACCGGGCGGCATGGACCTCTTGCGCGCCGACCTCCCCGCAATGCTCCCGTGACACCCCCGGCCAAAGCCTGTTCCCCGGAGCCCTCCCTCGCTTGATGCCGATCAGAGCCACGGCCCGTGCGGTGGCAAGGGGGCGCAGCCCCGCGCTTGCGCGGCTTGCCCTTGCCGCCGTGCGGGGCTTGGCTCAGGCAGCAAAAAGCGCGGGAGGGCTCCGGGGAACAGGCGGGTTTGTTCCTTGGTGACTCCTGAAGCGGAAACCGCGCCGCAAGGCGCGCCAGCCCCTCAGACAGGATCGATATCGCCTTCCGCCCGCAAGGCATGAAACTCGGCCTCGAAGGCCGCAAACCGCCCGTCGGATATCGCCGCCCGCATCCCGGCCATCAATTCCTGATAATAATGCAGGTTGTGCCAGGTCAGCAGCATGCCAGAGATCATCTCACCCGCGCGGAACACATGGTGCAGATAGGCGCGCGAATAGCCTCGGCAGGCCGGGCACGTGCAATCCTCATCCAGAGGGCGCGGATCATCCGCATGACGCGCGTTCTTGATGTTGACCTGCCCACGCCGGGTCCATGCCTGCCCGGTGCGACCCGACCGGGACGGCAGAACACAGTCCATCATGTCGATGCCACGCTTGACCGCGCCGACGATATCATCGGGCTTGCCCACCCCCATCAGGTAGCGCGGGCGGTCCTCGGGCAGCATGCCGGGCGCATAGTCCAGACAGGTGAACATGGCCTCCTGCCCCTCGCCCACGGCCAGCCCGCCAACCGCGTAGCCATCGAATCCGATACCCTTCAATGCCTCGGCACTCTCGCCGCGCAGATCCTCTTCCAGCCCACCTTGCTGAATGCCGAACAGCATATGGCCGGGCCGGTCGCCAAAGGCCTCGCGCGACCGCGCCGCCCACCGCATCGACAGCCGCATGGACTGCGCAATCCGGTCGCGATCCGCAGGCAAGGCCGGGCATTCGTCAAAGGCCATCACGATGTCCGAGCCCAGCAGCTTTTGGATCTCCATCGACCGTTCCGGCGACAACATGTGCTTGGACCCGTCGATATGGCTGCGAAAGGTCACGCCGTCTTCGGTCAGCTTGCGCAGCTCCGCCAGGCTCATCACCTGGAACCCACCCGAATCCGTCAGGATCGGCCCCGACCAGTTCATGAACCTGTGCAGCCCGCCCAAGCGCGCCACCCGCTCGGCCCCCGGTCGCAGCATCAGGTGATAGGTGTTGCCCAGCAGGATATCCGCGCCGGTCGCCGCCACGCTTTCGGGCATCATGCCCTTCACCGTGGCCGCCGTGCCGACGGGCATGAAGGCCGGTGTGCGAATCTCACCCCGCGGGGTGCGGATCACACCCCGCCGCGCGCGCCCGTCGCGGGCGATCAAATCAAAAGATGTCTGTGCCATGGGCGCCCCTCTACACCCTTCCCACGGCGGAACAAAGCCGCAAAACTCACCGCAACCACCAACCCGAGGCAAGGTCCCGCAGGGACCACAGCCGAGACACCCTGTGCGCGCTTGCGCGCTCCATCAGATCACCGCTTGCCCATCGCCGCGCACCCGGCCACTCTGCCGACATGAGCAGAACACCCACCTACAGTGGCGGCATTCAGGCCGTGATCGCCCAGTATGAGGCACGCCGCGCGCCGCTGCCACGCGACCACGGGTTGCCGCCCGCCGACACCGATCTTACAGCCCTTGCAAACCAGACCGTCGACGATCCGGACAAGGGCCCCTTTGCCCCGCCCTTTGCCGACAACCTGCACCGCAAGACCTATCAGTTGCGCAAGGAATTGCAGGGCCACTCCGAACTGACCGTCCTGCATGGGTTGACCATTTCACACCTGCGCAAGCGCAGCTTTCCCGGTCACGCGCCGCTTTTGTTCCAGCGCCTCTGGGCCGAACAGGGCGCGCATCTGCTGGACCAGCTTGACGCCCGCTGGATGGTCTCTGCCGTCACCACCTTTGGCGACCACGGTACAACCTCGGTCCAACGCAGCACCGGCCTTGCCCTCACAACCCTCTTCGGGATGATGAAGCTGTATGAAAGTGAGCGTCTCTACAGCGGCAAACCGCCCGACAAACCCTTTCCCGTCACTGACCGCCTGCGCGCCAAACTGCCCCTTCAGATGGACGCCTACGCGCTGGTCGGCGGCGGGCTGGACGTCAACCTGATTGCGCGCCTCTGGCAAGAGGCAGAGGGCGACGCGGTGATCCAACCGCTGGCGCATCACCTGCTGGACCTGCTGATCCATGATCCCGGCGGCGTGTTCCGCCGCCTGTCGATCATGTCCGCCCGCAAGGCCCGCCGCGACAAATCCGAGGCGGAGGCCAATAACACGGCCCCCGTTCCCGCGCGCCTTCGCAAAACGCCAGAGACTCTGCGCTGGGGCCTTGTCAGCACCGTCAAGGCCCCCTTGCCGCAGATCGCCCGCTTTGCGGCGCACCACCTCGACCTTGGGGCGCATGTGCTGCACCTCTATCTCGACGCCCCCGATCCAGAGGCGGCCACCTTACTGTCGCGGCATCCCCGCATCCACGTCACCCAGTGCGACGACTCCTATTGGCAGGCCTCGGGCCGCGCCCGACCAGAGGCGCACCAGTTGCGCCAAGCCTTCAACGCCACCCGCACCCTGCGCGCCAGTGCCGATGTGCTCGACTGGCTGGGCCATATCGACCACGACGAATTCCTGATCCCGAACCGCCCGCTGTCCCAGATCCTGTCCGGTGTCGCCCCCGACATCGCGCTGGCGCGTGTCCCCCCGGCAGAGGCGCTGGCGCGGGAGGACGGCACGCCGTGCCACTTCAAACTGACCCACAAGCAGGCCGGTGTGAAGAAATCGCAGCTACAGGACATCTACCCCACCTTCGGCCTGCATCTCTACGGCGGCTTCCTCAGTCACACGGGCGGCAAGGTCTTTGCCCGCCCCGGCATTCCCGACACCCGACTTGGCATCCACACCCTGAAATACAAAGGCGAGGACGCCACCAACCGGACCAAACCGGACGGTCTGTATCTGGCGCATTTCCACGCGCCCGACTGGGCGCATTTCCACAGCCATCTGACGTTTCGCCGCGAAAGGGGGTCCTACCGCGCCAATGACGCCCGCCCCGAGATGGGACAGGGCGCGTTGCTGGCCTATCTGGAACAGGAAGAGGGCGAGGCCGGTCTGCGCGCCTTCTTTGGCGAGATCTGCGCGGATACCCCGGTCCTGCGCGCACGACTGGCCGCGCATGGCATGTTGCTGACTCATGACTTTGACTTTGACGCCTGCGTTCGCCGTGTCTTTGGGGAATTGCCGTGACGCGCTGGGGCACGGTCACGACGGTCAAGGCACCGCTGGAGGCGATCCAGCGCTTTGCCGCATGGCATCTGGAACAAGGGGCGCACCGGCTCTACCTCTACCTTGACGAGGACGCGCCAGAAACTCTGGCCGCCCTCAAGGCCCATCCGAAAATCCGCGTCACCCAGACCGACGCCGCCTATTGGGCCAAACGCAATGGCCGTCCGGACAAACATCAGGCCCGGCAGGCCGCCAATGCCCGCCACGCCAACAACCGCAAGCCCGAGGTTGACTGGCTGGCGCATATCGACGTGGACGAATTCCTGCTCAGCGACCGGCCCATTGCCGACCAACTGACCGCCCTGCCCGCCGAGGCGCTCTGCGCCCGCATCCGCCCGGTCGAGGCACTGGCACCGGGCAGCGGAACCGCAGCGGGAGAGACCGCCTTCAAGGGGTTTCATCTGGATCAAGCGGCCCGCCAACAGGCGGCGCAGGCCTGTTTCCCGAACTGGGGGCGGCACCTGTCAGGCGGCTTTCTCAGCCATGTGGCCGGCAAGCTGTTCTTTCGCGCGGGAACCAAAGGATTACAGATTCGCATTCACAACGTGGTCCTGAACGATGTGCAAAACCCCGGTCAGACCGCCCTGCCCGATATCGAACTGGGCCATTTTCATGCCGACAGCTGGGATCATTTCCTGACCTCGTATCAATTCCGTCTGGCCCGCGGCTCTTACCGGGCGGAATTGAAACCGCAGGTCCGCGCAGAGGGCGCCGTGTCCTTGCATGATCTGTTTCAGAGCATCGAAGAGGCCGGCGGGGAACCCGCCCTGCGCCGTTTTTATGAAGAGGTTTGCGTCGCAGACACCGCCTTGTGCGACCGTCTGGAGGCGCATGGTCTGCTGCGACGGCACCGCCTGAGACTGGCCGAATTGCGCGGTTGTCATTTTCGTGACATCAATCCGGCCTGAATTGCGCTACTATCTACAAATCGGAAACACCCTTTGGCCGTCTTCTGGGGCATACAGCCACGTCCCGATTGACCTTTTGCCAAGATTTTACTAAGGCAAGCATCACCAAGGGGATGAATGCACTGCTTATGGACCACGCGGGTCCGCTCCCCATCAGATGCGCGGGCCAGGTACAGTGTCCGCAAAACAATCGGACATCAATGACCAAATTTTCTGATCTGAACCTCAGCCCGAAAGTCCTGAAAGCCGTCGAAGAGGCCGGCTATGAGACGCCCACGCCTATTCAGGCCGGTGCGATCCCGCCCGCTCTTGAAGGCAAGGACGTTCTTGGCATCGCCCAGACAGGCACCGGCAAGACCGCCAGCTTTACCCTGCCAATGATCACCAAGCTGGCCCGTGGCCGCGCACGTGCGCGAATGCCGCGCTCTCTGGTGCTTTGCCCGACACGGGAACTGGCCGCACAGGTGGCCGAAAACTTCGACACCTATTCCAAACACGTCAAACTGACCAAGGCGCTGCTGATCGGCGGTGTCTCGTTCAAGGAACAGGACACCCTGATCGACAAGGGCGTGGACGTGCTGATCGCCACCCCCGGTCGCCTGCTGGACCATTTTGAGCGTGGCAAGCTGCTGTTGACCGGCATCGAGATCATGGTGGTGGATGAGGCGGACCGGATGCTCGACATGGGGTTCATTCCCGATATCGAACGCATCTTCTCGCTGACGCCGTTCACCCGTCAGACGCTGTTTTTCTCGGCCACCATGGCGCCAGAGATCGAGCGGATCACAAACACCTTCCTGTCGGCCCCGGCCCGGATCGAGGTGGCCCGTCAGGCCAGCGCTTCGGAAACCATCGAACAGGCGGCTGTGGTGTTCAAACCCTCGCGCAAGGACCGCGAAGGCAGCGAAAAACGCCGCATGTTGCGCGATCTGATCGACAGTGAGGGCGCGGCCTGCACCAACGCCATCATCTTCTGCAACCGCAAGGTCGACGTCGACGTGGTGGCGAAATCGCTGAAGAAATACGGCTACGACGCGGCCCCGATCCATGGTGATCTGGACCAGTCGCAACGCACCCGGACGCTGGACGGCTTCCGCGATGGATCGTTGCGCTTTCTCATCGCCTCTGACGTGGCGGCGCGCGGGCTGGATATCCCGTCGGTGAGCCATGTGTTCAACTTCGATGTGCCCAGCCACGCCGAGGACTATGTTCACCGCATCGGGCGCACGGGTCGCGCCGGGCGGTCGGGCAAGGCGATCACGATCTGCACGCCGCGCGATGAGAAATACTTCGATGCCGTCGAACGGCTGCTGCAAAAGGCGATCCCGCGTCTTGCCAGCCCGCAAACCCCGGAACCCGAGGCCGCGCCCGCCAAGGTCGCCGCCGCGCCAACGCCCGTCCGCGAAACCGCGGAAGAGCAGCCGCGCAAATCGTCAAGCCGCCGGTCGGACAAGCCCGCCCCGCGCAGCGAAAAACCGGCCCCCCGCAGCAACGAAAGCCGCGCGCCGCGCGACTCCAACCGTGGTTCTGATCGTCGCGGCGGCCGCGACAGCAACGTCGTTGGCCTTGGCGATCACCTGCCCGAGTTCATCGCGCTGAGCTTTGACGAGCGGCGGGCCAGCTAAGCCATCGCGCTCACCGAATGACAAAGGCCGGTCCCAAGGGACCGGCCTTTTTCGTTTGTGCGCTGACGGATGTTCAGCTCAACCGGCTGACCACCACCGTCACCTCGGGTTTCTTGCCGATCTCCTTGAGCGCGGTCTGCCGCGCCACACGCCGCAGCCCTTCCTCCAGCTTGTCATCGTCGGTCCGCACCTTGTCACCGGCACGGCCGATGAACTGCGACAGGTCCTCTTCCAGCACATCCACCAGCGGCGCATGGCTGCGCCCGGTTTCGGGCAGGCCCATCAGGTCGCACCACGGCTCTCCCAGTGGTTCGTCCTGCTCATCAAGGATCACAGTGACAACGACATGCCCGTTCAGCGCCATGCGGATGCGATCCCGCACGATGCCGTCCAGTGCCCCGATCTGCACGGAGCCGTCCAGATAGGTGCGCCCGGTCTCGACATATTCCACCACGCGCGGTTCATTCCCGCTAAGCTCGACCATCATGCCGTTGACCGCCAGCACCCCGGCGCGCCGGTTGCCTTCCGCCAGCCGCACATGTTCGCGCAGGTGGCGGTGTTCCCCGTGCATCGGGATCACGACCTGCGGGTTCACGATGTTCTGCACGGTCTCAAGGTCAGGCCGGTTGGCATGGCCGGAAACGTGATAATCGCCCATCGAGTCGTCGACGATGTCGACACCCTTTTCGCTGAGCTGGTTCATGATGCGGATGACTTCGCGCTCATTGCCCGGAATGGTCTTGGAGGAGAACAGGAACAGATCGCCCTCTTTCAACTCGATCCCGTTGTATTTGCCGCGCGACAGCTGCGCGCTGGCGGCGCGCCGCTCGCCCTGACTGCCGGTCACCAGCAGCATGACGTTTTCGCGCGGCATCTGGCTGACGTCCTCGGGGCCGATCACCTTGGGAAAGCCCGACAGCACGCCGGTTTCCACCGAGGCCTCGATCATCCGGCGCATGGCGCGCCCCAACAGACAGATCGACCGCCCGGCGCGGTCGCCCGCCTCGGCCAGTGTCTTGACCCGCGCGACGTTCGACGCAAAGGTTGTGGCGACAACCATGTTCTTGGCCTCGGCCACCAGCTTTTCCACCGCCGGACCCACCGTCGCCTCGGACCGGCCCGCGTGTTGCGAAAAGACGTTGGTCGAGTCGCAGACCAGCGCCTTGATCCCCGGTTTCGACACCTCCGCCCACAGTTCCGGGTCCCAAGGCTCGCCCACAAGGGGGGTCATGTCCAGCTTGAAGTCCCCGGTGTGGATCACCCGCCCGTCCGGCGTGTCGATCACCAGCGCGCTCGATTCAGGGATCGAGTGCGAGATCGGCAGGAACCCGACCGTAAACGGCCCGACGCTGACCGTCTCCGGCCACTTTGACACGGTCCGCACCGCCTTGCCCTCGACGCCATATTCGGCCAGCTTGCCGCGCGCGATGTTGGCGGTAAAGGCGCGCGCATAAATCGGCACGCCAAGCGCCTCGAACGTATGCCCCACCGCGCCGACATGGTCCTCATGCGCGTGGGTGATGAACAGCGCCTCGATCCGGTTCTTGTTCTCTTTCAGCCAGGTGATGTCGGCAAAGATGATGTCCACGCCGGGCGTCGTGTCCATGTCCGGAAAGGTCACCCCCATGTCCACGACAATCAGGCGCTCGGCGCCCGGCTTGCCGTAACCATAGACATAGCAGTTCATGCCAATTTCCCCGGCGCCGCCGAGGGGAAGGTAGATCAGTCTGTTTTCGCTCATGCGCGGGCCTCTAAACTCTTGTTGTGATTATGAATACGGACCAGCCCGTGCATGGTCAGGAATTCTTCGTAGGCGTCGAACAACGGGTCTGCCTGCTGGAAGAGTGGCGCCAGCCCGCCTGTAGCGATAATCTTCATGGGGCGTTCGCGTTCCGCCTTGATGCGGACGCAGATCTCGCGGACCAGTCCGACGTACCCCCAGAAGATGCCGGATTGCATGCAGGCCACCGTATTGGTGCCCACCACGCGCTGCGGCTTGGTAATATCCACGTTCGGCAGGGCAGCGGCGGCCAAGTGCAGCGCCTCAAGGCTGAGGTTCACCCCCGGCGCGATGACCCCGCCGACATAGGCCCCGTCCGCATCGACCACGTCAAAGGTGGTGGCGGTGCCGAAATCGACCACGATCAGATCGCCGCCGAACAGGTCATACCCCGCCACCGTGTTCACCAGACGGTCCGGGCCAACCTGCGTGCCTTCATCGACGCGCACATCCACCGGCAGCGCGCAGTCGGGTTTGCCCACCACCATGGGCCGGGTGCCGAAATAGCGGTCCGACAGGACGCGGAGGTTGAACACCACGCGCGGCACCGTCGAGGACACAATCACATCGGTGATATCGGCATCGATCTTCTGGAACTCCATCAGCGTCGACAGCCAGACGTAATACTGATCGGCGGTGCGCTGGTGTTCCGTTGCCGTCCGCCATGTGGCGACGAATTCGCTGCCGTCCCAGATCGAGAAGACGGTGTTTGTGTTGCCACAGTCGATGGCCAGAAGCATGGTTAGCCTATCCGAAGAAGATGTCCGCCGCCGCAATGGTCACGCGGCCCTTGGGGGTCTTTAGGACAAGTTGCCCGGTGGCGTCCACCGTCTCGAAGACACCCGTCACCGTATCGCGGGTTGTCCGGGCGGTGATCGTCTCGCCCAGACGTCCGGCGCGCTGCAACCAAAGCCCCCGGATCGGCTCAAACCCGTAGGTGGCAAAACGCGCCTCATGCAGCGCATAGGCGGTGGCAAGCGCGTTCAGAAAGGCCTCCGGCGTGACCCGGACCCCGGTCTCGGACAACAGGGCCACCGGCGGGACCGCGTGTTGCTCCACCTGAGCGGCATCCGGCGCAGCCAGCAGGTTGACCCCGATCCCGATGGCCAGATGCCCGCCCGGCCCGCCAATGCTCTCCAACAGGATACCGGCCAGCTTGCCGCCGTTCATCAACACGTCGTTGGGCCATTTCAGCGCCAGACCGATCGCCGTGCCGGTCACCGCCTCCAATGCATCGTAAAGCGCCAGAGAGGTCACAAAACTCCGCAGCGCCATCTTGTCCGGGGTGTCCGCCGGGCGGATCACCAGAGTGGCGGCGAAATTCCCCTCGGGGTTGACCCAGGTCCGGCCGCGCCGCCCCCGCGCCGCCGTCTGCCGCAGGCCAAGTATCCACTCCGGACCGGACAGCCCGCCCGCGATCCGCGCCGCCTCGGCATTGGTGCTGTCCACTTCGGCCAACACCCGTCGACCGTAGCCCTCTGGCCAACCCATGGCACCCGCCCCCGTTTCTTCTGTCCTGAAATATTCCCGGGGGAGTCGACCGCAGGAAGACGGGGGCAGCGCCCCCAACCGCAGCGCGCCCGCAGGGCGCGCTGCCTCCGGGGTCAATTCACCAGTGTCGCCGCGGCGGCCTGCGCCACCCCCTCGATGCCAAACAGGTTCACCACACCAACCACCATGATCACCGCCGACACCATCAGAAAGCCCCACAGAACCGGCGATTTGCCACCGTCCAGTGCGTCCTCGCGGTCCTGCCCGAAGTACATGTAGAACACGATCCGCAGATAGTAGAACGCGCCGATGACCGAGGCGACCACACCGGCCACCGCCAGCCATGCCAGCCCGCCCTCATAGGCGGCGCGCAGCACGTAGAACTTGCCGAAGAAGCCCACCAGCGGCGGCACCCCGGCCAAGCTGAACAGCAGCACCAGCATGGCCAGCGCCTTGCCCGGCTCCTTGGTGGAATACATGCCAAGGCTTTCGATATCGGTCACCGGCTGACCGTCCCGCTCCATCGACAGGATAAAGGCAAAGGTGCCGACGTTCATGGTGACGTAAATCGCCATGTAGATCAGCATCGCCTGCACACCCAGTTCGGTGCCCGACGCCAGACCCATCAGCGCATAACCCATGTGGGCGATCGAGGAATAGGCCATCAGCCGCTTGATGTCGCGCTGCCCGATTGCCGCGATCGAACCAAGGAACATCGACAGCACCGACAGCAGCGCCACAACCTGACCCCAGTCCGAGGTCGCATTGCCGAAGGCGTCAAACATGACCCGCGCGAACAGTGCCATCGCCGCCACCTTCGGCGCGGTGGCAAAAAAGGCGGTGACCGGCGTCGGAGAGCCTTCGTAAACATCCGGCGTCCACATGTGGAACGGCACGGCAGAGACCTTGAACGCCAGACCGGCGATCAGCATGACCAGACCAATCAGCAGACCAACCGGCATGTCTCCTTCGCTGGCGGTCTGGATGATGCCGGAGAACAGCGTCGTTCCCGCATAGCCATAGGTCAGCGAGGCCCCGTAGAGCAGCAGACCAGACGACAGCGCCCCCAGCACGAAATACTTCAGCCCCGCCTCGGTCGACTTGGCACTGTCCCGGCGCAGCGAGGCCACCACGTACAGCGACAGAGATTGCAGTTCGAGCCCCATGTACAGCGACATCAGATCGCCCGCCGAGACCATCATCATCATGCCGACAACCGCCAGCGTGACCAGCAAGGGGTACTCGAACCGCAGCAGCCCACGGCGCGCCATGTAACCTTCGCTCATCAGCAGCACCGCCGCCGCCGAGACAAGGATCACCACCTTGGCAAAGCGCGCAAAGCCGTCGTTCACGAACATCCCGTGAAAGGCCACCTGCGTGCCCTCGCCGGTTGCCCCGATCCAGAAGGCCAGCGCCAGAAACAGCGCCGAAGTCACCCAGACCAGCGTCGGAGCCAGCTTGTCCTTGCTGGAGTAGACCGCCCCCACCAGCGCCGCCATCGCAAAGACCGACAGCAGGATTTCCGGCAGGATGATGTTGAGATCAGCCGAGATCATGTCCCGCTCTCCTTAGTGTTCCGCGACAGCAACTTGCGTGTCGGCCTTGGTGCGGCCGGCAGCGGCAAGCGCCGTGTCTACTTTGGTAACCAGCGCCTCGACCGACGGACCGGTGCGGTCAAGGATCGGCGCCGGGTAGACGCCCATCCAGATCGTCATGACCACCAGCGGCGCAAAGATCGCCTTTTCGCGCGTTGTCATGTCCTTGATGGTCTTGAGGCTTTCCTTGATCAGATCGCCCATCACCACGCGGCGATACAGCCAGAGCGCATAACAGGCCGACAGGATCACGCCGGTGGTCGCCCCCGCCGCCACCCAGGTGTTGACCTGGAAGACGCCCATCAGGGTCAGGAATTCGCCGATGAACCCGGAGGTGCCCGGCAGGCCGACGTTGGCCATGGTGAACAGCATGAAGATCAGCGCATAGGCCGGCATCCGGTTCACCAGACCGCCGTAGGCATCAATGTCGCGGGTGTGCATCCGATCATAGATCACCCCCACGCAGAGGAACAGCGCGCCCGAGATAAAGCCGTGGCTGATCATCTGGAAGATCGCCCCGTCCACACCCTGCTGGTTGGCCGCAAAGATGCCCATGGTCACGTATCCCATGTGCGCGACCGAGGAATAGGCGATCAGCTTTTTCATGTCTTCCTGCACCAGCGCCACCAGCGAGGTGTAGATGATCGCGATCACCGACAGGGTAAAGACAAAGGTCTGCATCACGTCGGACCCCACCGGGAACATCGCAAGGCTGAACCGCAAGAAGCCGTAGCCGCCCATCTTCAGCAGGATCGCCGCCAGCACCACCGACCCGGCGGTGGGGGCCTGAACGTGCGCCTCCGGCAACCAAGTGTGGACCGGCCACATCGGCATTTTCACCGCAAAGCTGGCGAAGAAGGCAAGGAACAGGATCGTCTGCATCCCGCCGACGACATGCACGCCAAGGAGACTGAAATCCTCGGAGGCAAAGGTGTGTTTCAGCAGCGACACATCGCAATGGCCGATACAGGTGGTGCCCGCGTCGGAATACATCGCCACCATCGCCACCAGCATCAGCACCGAGCCGAGGAAGGTATAGAGGAAGAACTTGAACGAGGCATAGATGCGGTCCTTGCCGCCCCAGATGCCGATGATCAGGAACATCGGGATCAGCCCCGCCTCGAAGAAGAGGTAGAACAACACCAGATCCAGCGCCATGAACACGCCCAGCATCAGCGTTTCCAGCAGCAGGAAGGCGATCATGTATTCCTTGACCCGGTGGCTGACGTCCCAGCTTGCCGCGATGACCAGCGGCATCATGAATGTGGTCAGCATCACAAACAGGACACTGATCCCGTCCACGCCCATCCGGTAGTTGAGCCCCAGCAGCCAGGGCCGTTCCTCGACCATCTGGAACCCGGTGTTGCCGGCGTCGAACTGGAACAGGATAAACAGCGAGATGACAAAGGTCGCCCCCGTCGCGATCAGCGCCAGCCACTTGGCATTGCGCTGCGCCGCCGCATCCTCGCCCCGCAGGAACAGCGCCATGATCAGCGCCGCCAGGGCGGGCAGGAAGGTGACGATGGAAAGCAGGTTGCCCATTAGTGTGCCCCTCCGCTGAGCGTCATCCAGGTGATGAAGATCGCGATCCCGATCACCATCGCAAAGGCATAGGTAAAGATGTAGCCGGACTGTGCCCGCCCCGCGAGGCGGGTGAAGAAGGGCACAATCCCCAAGGCGATCCCGTTCAGGCCGCCTTTGATGATCGCCTCATCGCCGCCCTTCCACAGGATGCGTCCCAGTGCCTTGGCGGGCTGCACAAAGAGGAAGTCATAGATCTCGTCCACGTACCATTTGTTCAGCAGGAACAGGTACAGCGGGCGCTGGCTCTCGGCCAGTTTGACCGGCAGTTTCGGGTTCACGATGTAGAACCAGTAGGCGGTGACAAACCCGATCAGCATGGCGATGAACGGAGACACCTTGACCCATGTGGGCGCGTGGTGCGCGTCGTCCATCACATGGTTGTCGGTGCCCATGTAGATCGCGCCAGCGCCCGGTGCCGCCACCGCATGATCTGCGGCCGGGGCCGCGTGATCGCCCGCGTCGGCGGTGTCCGCGTGGGCGGCGTCTGCCTCGGCGTGGTCGTCACCGTGTCCGGCATCGGCGGGTGCGCCATGGTCCGCCGCCTCGGCATGTACGCCGGGGATTCCGAAGAAGGCGTTCACCTTGTCATGGTCGCCGAAAAAGCTGCCGTACCAGATCATGCCGGAGAACACCGCCCCCAGCGCCAGCACGCCCAGCGGCACCAACATGACGGTCGGGCTTTCATGCGCATGCTCATGGGTGTGCTTGTCACCGCGCGGCTTGCCGAAGAAGGTCATGAAGATCAGCCGCCAGCTGTAAAAGCTGGTAAACAGCGCCGCGATGACCAGCATCCAGAAGGCATAACCGCCCTGCGTGCCCGCATAGGCGCTCTCGATCACCGCGTCCTTGGACAGGAAGCCGGCAAAGCCGATGTGCGTCAGCGGGATACCCACGCCGGTGATGGCCAGCGTGCCGATCATCATCGCCCAGAAGGTATAGGGCAGCTTTTTGCGCAGACCGCCATAGTTCCGCATGTCCTGCTCGTGGTGCATCCCGTGGATGACCGAACCGGCGCCCAGAAACAGCATCGCCTTGAAAAAGGCGTGCGTGAACAGGTGGAACATGGCGACCGAATAGACGCCGACGCCCGCCGCCACAAACATGTAGCCCAACTGCGAACAGGTCGAATAGGCGATCACGCGCTTGATGTCGTTCTGCACCAGACCCACGGTCGCGGCGAAAAAGGCCGTCGTCGCGCCAAGGAAGGTGATGAAGGCCGTCGCGTGCGGCGCAAATTCCATGATCGGCGACATGCGGCAGACAAGGAAGACACCGGCGGTGACCATGGTTGCGGCGTGGATCAGCGCCGACACCGGGGTCGGGCCTTCCATCGCGTCGGGCAGCCATGTGTGCAGGATGAACTGCGCCGATTTGCCCATCGCGCCGATGAACAGCAGCAGCGCCACCACCTCGGCCGCATTCCAGCTGCGCCAGAGGAAGGTCAGCTGCGTTTCCGCCAACGCGGGTGCGGCGGCAAAGACATCGTCAAAGCGCACGCTGTCGGTCAGGAAGAAGATCGCGAAGATCCCCAGCGCAAAGCCAAAGTCGCCAACCCGGTTGACCACAAAGGCCTTGATGGCGGCGGCATTGGCGCTTGGCTTGCGGTAGTAGAAGCCGATCAGCAGGTAGGACGCGACGCCCACGCCTTCCCAGCCAAAGAACATCTGCACAAGGTTGTCAGAGGTGACCAGCATCAACATGGCGAAGGTAAAGAACGACAGGTAGGCAAAGAAACGCGGTTTATAGCTTTCCTCACCTTCCTTGAACTGGCTGTCATGCGCCATGTAGCCAAAGGAATACAGGTGCACGAGCGCCGAAACCGTGGTCACGACGATCAGCATGATCGAGGTCAGCCGGTCCAGCCGGATCGACCAGTCCGTCGACAGCGTGCCGCTCTCGATCCAGCGCATGACCTGAATGTGCTGCGTTTCCGGTCCGTGTGTGAAAAACACGATCCACGAAAAGGCGCAGGCCAGAAACAGCAGGCCGGTGGAAATCCACTGCGCACCGCGAATGCCCGTCAGTTTCCAGCCAAAGCCCGCGATGAGCGCGCCCACCAGCGGGCCAAAGAGGATGATGCTCTCCATCAGGTCAGCCTTTCATCACGTTGACGTCTTCCACGGCAATGGTGCCGCGGTTGCGGAAGAAGCAGACCAGGATCGCCAGACCAATCGCGGCCTCGGCGGCGGCGACGGTCAACACGAATAGCGTGAAGACCTGCCCCACCAGATCGCCCAGATGCGTGGAAAAGGCGACAAGGTTGATGTTCACCGCCAGCAACATGAGTTCGATGCTCATGAGCAGGATGATCACGTTCTTGCGGTTCAGGAAAAGCCCGAAGATGCCGATGACAAAGAGCACCGCCGCCACCGTCAGGTAATGTTCCAATCCGATCATGTGCGTCCCTCCGGGCATTTTGCCCGATTTAGTTCCATCTCGTGCGCCCGGATGTTTCCGGACCCGCCCCGGACCTGATCCGGGGCCTCTTGCCTCATGTCCCCGCCCTGTCGGACAGAGGTTCCGGGTCAGGCCCGGAACCGTGTCAGCCCAGCCGCCGCGGACCGCGCCCCAGCAGCTTTAGCCGCCCCAGCTTATCCTCGGTCCAGACCTGCGCCCGCACTGGCAGCAGCAGCATCGCCTTGCGCAACATCCAGGCCCCGGCAAGGATCTTGAAGACCCAGAACGCGCCGTAGAACGCCAGCCCGTAGGGCGACAGAACCACCTCCCAGAACGCGCTCATTGGCCTGCCCCCGCGCGACCGGGATTGAACAGCCCGCATGCGCAGCTCAGGTCATAGCTTTCGCCCGCCTCGCCCAGAACGACCGGCGCCTGAACCGATCCCAGTTGGACCAGCCGCAGGTCGTCTAGGTCGTCCAATGCCGCCATGTCCGCGTAACTCCGTGGCATCTCGCGGATCATCTCCGCCATCCTGCCATAAGCGCCGTCCATGGCCGCCATATGCTCGTCCACCGTCATCGCGCCGCGCGGACCGAACAGAAAGGCCGATCCCTCCGCGCAATCCACCACCACCTGCGACTCGCGCACATAACAGGCATCGCCCTCGTAGTGCACCTGCACGACATAGCCCAGCCGCAGGGCCTCTGCCGGCATCAGTCCCGCGGCCCCGACAGGCGTGCGCAGGTGACGGACCGAGCATCCCTCCCCCTTGACCGTCGCGGCCTCCGCGTTCAGCGCGGGCGAACAGGCCAGCGCCGGACCGGCCAGCGTCGCACCCGCCCCCAGCAGCGCAGCGCCCAGAAACATATGTCGCAAAGATGCGATCAAAGGCCCTGCCCCGGCTTGACGTCCTTGAGTTCCATCGCCTTGGCCGGATCGCGGTACATCTGCGCCAGAATGTCCTGACGCTTGATGTCGGTGCGGTGGCGCAGGGTCAGCACGATGGCCCCGATCATGGCGACCAGCAGGATCAGGCCCGCAAGTTGGAACAGCAGGAAATACTGGTCATACAGGATCAGCCCCAGCGCCTCGGTGTTGTGGCGATCCGCGGGCACCGGCTGCGCCAGTTGCCCTGCCGCAAGCTCCGACGCCTCCCAGACACCAAAGGCCATAGCCAGTTGCATCAGGATCACCAGCCCGATCAGCAGCGCCAGCGGCATGTATTTGGCCATCTCCGCCTTCAGTTCGGCAAAATCGACGTCCAGCATCATGACCACGAACAGGAACAGCACCGCCACCGCGCCGACGTAGACGATGATCAACAGCATGGCGACAAATTCCGCCCCCATCAGCACAAACAGCCCCGCCGAGGACAGAAAGGCGAGGATCAGCCAGAGCACCGAATGCACCGGGTTGCGGCTGACGACCGTGAACAACCCGCCCGCTATGGCGCCGAGTGCAAAGAGGTAGAAGGCAAAGACCATCATGTCTCGTCATCCTTATTTTCGGCGATGACCTCACGCGCCAGATCCATAGCGCGGGTCATCGCGGGAATACCTGCGAACATCGACATATGGCCGATGGTTTCGGCGATCTCTTCGGGTGTTGCCCCGGCCTCCAGCGCGTGGCGCACGGTCAGGCGGAACGGCGTTTCCGCCTGTGCGCCCTGCATCGTCAAACCCGAAATGGTCAGCAGCAGCCGGGTCTTGGCGTCCAGCCCGGTCTTCGACATGCCCTTGCCGAACCACATTTCCATGGCGTCCTTGGACATGGTCGGCCAAAGCTTTTCAAAGCCCTTGGGATCAAAGCCGGACATCGCGGGATTGAAGGCCTTGGCCATCTCCTGCGCCTGCTCCATCATCAGCTCAAAAGGGGTCTTGCTGTCGGTCATTTGCCGGCCTCGCGGATGGGGCAACTGCCAAAGACGGCAGTGCGGGCAGACAGCCACTTGCCGTCCTCATAAGCGCGCGGTTCAAGAATTGACACCACTTCGACCCCGTCGCGCTGAAACGGGGCCACACTGGCCAGCCCGTCCGGTGCGCCGGTGAACCCCGCGCCGAAATCCGTCATCAACCGGGCAAAGATGGTGTCGATCATCGCGCCCTGATCCGGGGCAGAGACGCTCATGATGCAGTCGCAGAACCCGTCATGTTCGATCAGGTTGATCACGATTTCCGGTTCCGCCACCCAGACGCCATCCTGCCGCGCCATCCCGGCCCTGGCGGCCCGGTCGTCGATATCGGCGTAATCCGGGGCCGACCCCATGCAGACCTGCGAAAACAGCGCCGCGCGTTTGGCGTTCCAGGCGTCGCTCCCCGGCTCTTGCGCAATGCCGCCGCCCGCCGCAAGGGCGAGCGCGCAAAGAGCAACAGCGGAATTCAGTCGGCGGGGCATAAGCGGTCTCGGTCTTTCGGGCTCAGCGGTAGGGCGCGTCAAGTTCAAGGTTGCGGGCGATCTCGGCTTCCCAGCGGTCGCCGTTCTCCAGCAGCTTGGTCTTGTCGTAGTACAGTTCCTCGCGGGTCTCGGTGGCGAATTCGAAATTCGGACCCTCGACGATGGCATCCACCGGGCAGGCCTCTTGGCAGAAGCCACAGTAAATGCACTTGGTCATGTCGATATCATAGCGCGTGGTGCGGCGGCTGCCGTCGTCGCGCGGTTCCGCGTCGATGGTGATGGCCTGCGCCGGGCAGATTGCCTCACACAGCTTGCACGCGATACAGCGTTCCTCGCCGTTGGGATAGCGGCGCAGCGCGTGTTCACCGCGGAACCGGGGCGACAGCGGCCCCTTTTCATGCGGGTAGTTCAGCGTGGCCTTGGGGGCGAAGAAGTACTTCAGCCCCAGTTGGAACCCCTTCACGAAGTCCGCGAGCAGAAAGTACTTTGCGGCCCGGCCGTAGTCGATGGTCGCCATGCTATCCTTGCTCCCCTGCCATGTTGTTCAGATCGGCCTCGAACTTTTCGGCCGTGGGCGCGTCCATCCGCGGATCGCCCTGCTCATCGTGGTCTTTCAGCGCCGCCGGTCTGGACGGGGCCGGATCTTTGGCGCGCGCAGCCTCTGCGGCCTGCATGTCGGCGGCCCAGCGGAACACGGCGGCGGCGATTTCCGTCGCCTGCGGCATCAGATTGCCGTCGCTGTCCACATCCGGCAGGCCGGTGTCGCGCACGACAAAATCGCCAAGGTCGATCATGTCGATGTATTTCGCGTCGAGGATGGCGGATTTCAGATCAGACATGGGTGGCTCCCTTTTGGACATGGCCGCGCGTCGTGCGCGCCCCTGCCCTCAGGATACCACTCAGCGGCGCACCTGTGGCGGGTTCCCCCACCTTCCGGCTGCACGAAACGATATGTTTCCGATCCGGCAACATCCTCAGCCTCCGGTCACCCAGCGCGCGTAGCTGTCAAAGAACCAACCGAACTTGGCCGCGAAGGCCACGAAGACCACCCAGACCAGAGAGAACGGCAGGAAGACCTTCCAGCCAAGGCGCATCAACTGATCATAGCGGTAACGCGGTGTGATCGCCTTCACCATCGCGAAGATGAAGAAGAAGAACGCCATCTTGCCGACCATCCACAGCGCGCCGTCCGGCAGGCCGGGGATCGGCGACAGCCAGCCGCCAAAGAACAGCAGCGAGGTCAGCGCGCACATCAGGAAGATGGCGATATATTCACCGGCCATGAACAGCAGGAAGGGGGTCGAGGAGTATTCGACCTGATACCCGGCAACCAGTTCCGATTCCGCCTCAGGCAGGTCGAAGGGCGGGCGGTTTGTCTCTGCAAGGCAGGAGATGAAGAACAGGAAGACCATCGGGAAGTGCGGCAGCCAGTACCAGCTGAAGAACCCGAACCGACCGTCTTGCGCCGCGACGATATCGCCAAAGTTCAGCGACCCGGTCGACAGGATCACGCCGATGATGATCAGGCCGATCGACACCTCGTAGGAAATCATCTGCGCCGCAGAGCGCAACGAGCCAAGAAACGGATATTTGGAGTTCGAGGCCCAGCCGCCCATGATCACGCCGTAGACCTCAAGCGAGGACACGGCAAAGACGTAAAGGATGGCCACGTTGATGTCCGACAGCACCCAGCCCTCGCTGAACGGGATCACCGCCCATGCGATCATCGCCAGCACAAAGCTTGCCAAGGGCGCCAGCATGAACACGGTGCGGTCGGCCCCTGCCGGGATGACCACCTCTTTGACGACGTATTTCAGCGCGTCGGCCACCGTTTGCAGCAGGCCGTAGATGCCCACCACGTTTGGCCCGCGCCGCATCTGGACCGCGGCCCAGATCTTGCGGTCGCCGTAGACGAGAAAGAGCAGTGACACCATCACAAAGCCCAGCACCGCAAGGCATTGCGCAAAGATGATGACAAAGGTGCCCAGAGGCGTGGCGAAGAAGTTTTCCATCAGGTCCTCACACCATCGGTATTCCGTTCTCGGCACAGGCCAGCGCCGCCACTTCGGCGTCGATGGTCTTGAGCCCGCGGGGCAGCTCCGCCGAGATGGTGTAAACCGCATCTCCGCGCCATAGGCCACCCTCTTCGTAGACAGTCGTGCGCAAATGACGCGCAAATCCGTAACCCCGGATCAGGGCATATTGCGCGGCTGCGCATTCGGCGTAATCGTCGACATCCGCCGCATTGCGCGCGCCGCGCATCTCGACCTCGAACTGCACCAGATCGCCGTCCAAAAGCCGCGTCTCGACACCGGAATAGACCGGCGCGAAAGGCGGTTCCGGGTCTTCCGGAGTGCAGGCCGACAGGCTGCTGGCCAAGGCCAACAAGGATATGATCACCAGCCCGCGCACTTATTCCGCCGCAAGCGGCGCCGATGCGCGGTCCCGCGCGGCCTTGGACAGTTCCGCCATCAGCGCACTGGCGCGGGCGATCGGGTTGGTCAGATAGAAATCACGCACCGCATTGCGGAAATCCGCATCGCCAAGCGTGCCCGCCTCCAGCGGTTGCCAGTCGTTTTCGGGCACCTCGTCGATGCCTTGCAGATGCGGCACCTCACCGACCAGCGCCTGACGCAGTTCGGCCAGCGTGTTCCACGGCAACGTTGCGCCCATCTCGGCGGACAGCGCCCGCAGGATCGCCCAGTTTTCCTTGGCCTCCCCCGGCGCAAAGCCAGAGCGCAAGGCAATTTGCGGGCGGCCTTCGGTATTGACGAACAGGCCCTGCTCTTCGGTGTAGGCCGCGCCCGGCAGGATCACGTCGGCGCGATGCGCGCCCCGGTCGCCATGGCTGCCCTGATAGATCACAAAGGCCCCCGGCGCGATTTCGACCTCGTCCGCGCCCAGATTATAGATCACGTCGGCCTCTGACACCGCGTCCATACCCCGGTCATTGACCGCGCCCACATCCATCGCGCCAACGCGGCTGGCCGCCGTGTGCAGCACCATCAGCTTGGATTTCGAACGGGTGCAGATCTCCATGGCGGTCGCCAGAACAGCGGCGCCGTCCGCTTCGCGCAACGCGCCTTGTCCGATCACCACAATCGTGTCCTGATCGACCGCGTCGCTGTGGTCACGATCCAAGATATCCTGAAGCGCGGCACGGCCCGCTCCGGCGTGATGATAGTCATAGGTCAGATCGACCGCTTCGCCGACCAGCCCGACCTGCGCGCCGTTGGCCCATGCCTTGCGGATGCGGGCGTTCAGCACCGGTGCCTCGACACGCGGGTTGCTGCCGATCAACAGGATCATCTTGGCGGTGTCGATGTCCTCGATGGCAGCCGTCCCGACATAGCCCGAGCGGTTGCCCGCAGGCAGTTTCGCGCCATCGGTGCGGCATTCGACGACACCGCCCTGCCCCTCGATCATCTGTTTCAGGCTATACATCGCCTCGACCGGGGCCAGATCCCCGATAATACCCGCCGGTTTGGTGGCGGATTTCAGCGCCTCGGCGGTCTTGGCCAGCGCCTCGCCCCAGCTAGCCGGGCGCAGCTTGCCGTTCTCACGGATATAGGGCCGGTCCAGCCGCTGGCGGCGCAGCCCGTCCCAGACAAAGCGCGTCTTGTCGGAAATCCATTCCTCATTCACGCCGTCATGGTTGCGCGGCAGAATGCGCATGACTTCGCGGCCCTTGGTGTCGACGCGGATGTTCGACCCCAAGGCATCCATCACGTCGATGGTTTCTGTCTTGGTCAATTCCCACGGACGGGCGGTAAAGGCATAGGGTTTCGACACCAGCGCGCCCACCGGGCACAGGTCGATGATGTTGCCCTGCAAATTCGAATCAAGCGTCTCGTTCAGGTACGAGGTGATCTCGGCATCTTCGCCACGCCCGGTCTGGCCCATCTGGGTGATGCCCGCGACCTCTGTGGTGAACCGCACGCAACGGGTGCAGGAAATGCAGCGCGTCATATGCGTCTCGACCAGCGGACCAAGGTCCAGATCGTCGGTGGCACGCTTGGGTTCGCGGAAACGGCTGAAATCGACGCCATAGGCCATGGCCTGATCCTGAAGGTCGCACTCGCCGCCCTGATCGCAGATCGGGCAATCCAGCGGGTGGTTGATGAGCAGGAACTCCATCACCCCTTCGCGGGCCTTCTTGACCATGGGCGAATTGGTCTTGATTTCCGGCAATTCGCCGTTGCGGCCACCGCGCACATCGCGGACCTGCATCGCGCAGGAGGCGGCGGGCTTGGGCGGACCGCCCACAACCTCGACAAGGCACATGCGGCAGTTGCCGGCGATCGATAGACGCTCGTGATAGCAGAAGCGCGGAACCTCGACCCCGGCCTCTTCACAGGCCTGAATCAGGGTCATCGCCCCATCCACCTCGATCTCTTGCCCGTCGATGATGATCTTGCGCGTATCGGACATGCCTGTGCCTCTCCCGTTCCTCGGCTGGCAGCGCCCAAC
>NZ_JBLXFB010000001.1:0-165559 GCF_048262615.1 Antarctobacter sp. | reverse complement strand
TCGCAGATCGGGCAATCCAGCGGGTGGTTGATGAGCAGGAACTCCATCACCCCTTCGCGGGCCTTCTTGACCATGGGAGAGTTGGTCTTGATCTCCGGCAGCTCGCCATTGCGGCCGCCGCGCACGTCGCGCACCTGCATCGCGCAGGAGGCGGCGGGCTTGGGCGGACCGCCCACAACCTCGACCAGACACATCCGGCAGTTTCCGGCAATCGACAGACGTTCGTGATAGCAGAATCGCGGGACTTCGACCCCGGCCTGCTCACAGGCCTGAATCAGGGTCAACGCCCCGTCCACTTCGACCTCTTGCCCGTCGATGATGATCTTTCGCAAATCGGACATGCCCGTGCCTCTCCCGTTCTTCGGCTGGCAGCGCCCACTGGCACGCAGGCCGCAGTCCTTCGGGTTCTAGCCTGCCCTGCCGGACGTTACCAGATGCAGGTGCAGCGAAAAGGCAGGAAAAAACGACGCGGCGCGCGGGTTTTGCCCCGGCACCGCGCTTTAGTTATTACAATGACTGAATACGTTACCGCCTGTTGCGCCGATTTCCCGACTCAGCGCAGGAAGTAGCCGACCGGCCCGCCACGGGCGATGTCGTCCCGTCCGAACTTGCACAACGCCTTTTCGTCGTTCGCCGCGATGCCCTTGGACGCCAGCCATGTTTCGGCCTTTTTGCGCATCCGCTTCTTTTCAGCTTTGGAGTTCACATAGGCGTCGATCTCTGCGTCGGAGTATCCCAGCGCCTTGGCGCGCTGCTCCAGCGCCTGAATCTGCCGGTAGGCCCGGATCATCCGCGCGCTGATATCGCCGCAGGATTTGCGGATTTCATCGGCAATGGCGATGGCCATCAGACCGTCATCGATTTCCGACACCTGACTGAGCGGCGTCTTGGCCCAGACCGGGGTGACAAGGGTCAGACAAAGGCCAAGGCAAAAGATCGGGGCAAGGAAAAAGCGCATGCGTGGAACTCCGTTTAGATTCTTGTTGCCCTGAGGTGGGGGCACCGGGCGCGGATATTCAATATCCGCGCCCGGTGCGCGCCCATTTGGGCGGGTTTCCACAGGCTCTGCGCGGGGAGTCGCCGGTCAGACGTCGCGGCAACGGCCCCGGAAGGTGATGGTGTCGCCGGTCACCGGCAGCGCCTGCGGATCGGTGTCCGGTCCCACGGTCCAGTCGATCTCGGATGTGCCGAAATACTGGATGCAGTGCTGGACGCTTTTGTATTCGCCAGCGGCGATTGCGCCTTTCATGGATTTCGACACCGTGCTGACCGTCACCGCAAATTCCTGACGGTTCTTGCGATCCGACGATACCTTGGTGCGAAACCGCTCACCGTCAAAAACCGGCGCGTTGCGGTTAAAGACACCGACGCGTTCACAACCGCCAACCGTGGCCGCAAGGGCCAGAATACAAATCACGCGGGTCATCATCTTATTGGCCTCCCCGGCACAGCACTTCGAATTCCGCCGCCGTTGTCGTGACCCCTGACAGGATCGTGGCCAGCGCCCGTTTGTCGCCGCAGCCCGCCTTGGCGGCAAAGGCCCCTGCCGCCTTGACCTGCCCCTGCGCCGGCACCGCGCCCGCGACCGTTTTCACGCTGACATAAGCCTGCACCGCGCGGGTCGCGCCCGCCCCGTCACGCGCCTGCAAAGTCATCGCGCGGCGCTGGATGTCCCCGACAAAGCTTTTTGACCGCACGGTTTCCGCCTGCGCCGCCGACGCCAGCGCCGCGATCAGCACTGCCGTCCCCAAAATCCGTTTCATGTCCCGTCCTGTTTTTCTAGCTCGCCCCGGTTGCGCGCTGCCACCCGGACTACATCCGCCTTTTGGCCCGATGCGTCCGGCAGGGCGCGCCGACACTGTCCCCGTTGCGCCGCAGGAGGTCAAGCCGCCCCAGACCGGGGTGTGGCCTTGGGCGATGTCCTGCCGGACCCCCGCTGATACATGCGGACCGCAACCGGCGCGCACCCTCCGATGCATCGCTGTACCGGTCGCCGCCCAAGGGGCCCGCCGCGCGTCAGTCCCCCAGTGGTTTGCGACCGTGCCAGGCCTTGTCGAGAAAGGACAGCGTCACCCCCGCACCGACAAGGACCAGACCGGCCACAGCCCCGTAGACCCAGACCGGGGCCAGCCCCGCGTCGATCGCCACATGGGCAAACCATGCGGGAACAAAGCAAAAAGCGGCGGCCAAGACCGCCGCCGCCAGATTTTGCAGGGTTCTCAGGACTCGTCCCAGAACAGACTTCACAGCGTCACTCCGCCGCGACGGCGCTCATCCGTCCGGTCTTTTGCGCCTTGATGCGGTCCTCGATCTCATCGCGGAAGTTGCGGATCAGACCCTGGATCGGCCAGGCCGCCGCGTCGCCAAGCGCGCAGATGGTGTGGCCCTCAACCTGCTTGGTCACGTCCCACAGCATGTCGATTTCTTCCGCGTCGGCCTCACCTTTGACCAGACGTTCCATGACCCGCATCATCCAGCCGGTGCCTTCGCGGCACGGCGTACATTGGCCACAGCTTTCGTGTTTGTAGAACTTGGCCAGACGCCAGATCGCCTTGATGATGTCTGTCTCTTTGTCCATCACGATCACCGCGGCGGTGCCAAGACCCGACCCCAGTTCACCGCGCAGATAGTCGAAATCCATGATCGCATCGCGCATCTTTTCGCCGCGCACACAAGGCACCGACGACCCGCCGGGGATCACCGCCTTGAGGTTGTCCCAGCCGCCTCGAATGCCGCCGCAATGCTTTTCGATCAACTCCTCAAAGGAGATCGACATCGCCTCTTCGACAACGCAGGGGTTGTTGACGTGGCCCGAGATGGCGAACAGCTTGGTGCCCTTGTTGTTGTCGCGGCCAAAGCCAGAGAACCATTCGGCCCCGCGCCGCAGGATCGTCGGCACGACGGCAATCGATTCGACGTTGTTCACCGTGGTCGGGCAGCCGTACAGACCCGCGCCCGCCGGGAACGGCGGCTTCATCCGGGGCATGCCCTTCTTGCCTTCAAGCGATTCCAGCAGGGCGGTTTCCTCGCCGCAGATGTAGGCACCCGCGCCGTGCGCCACAAACAACTCAAAGTCCCAGCCGGACCCGGCGGCGTTCTTGCCCAGAAGCCCCGCGTCATAGGCCTCGTCAATGGCGGCTTGCAGGGCCTCCCGCTCACGGATGTATTCGCCGCGAATGTAGATGTAGCAGACATGCGCCTGCATCGCGAAAGAGGCGATCAGGCATCCCTCGATCAGCGTGTGCGGATCGTGGCGCATGATCTCGCGGTCCTTGCAGGTGCCGGGCTCTGATTCGTCCGCGTTCACCACCAGATAGGCGGGTCGGCCATCCGATTCCTTGGGCATGAAGGACCATTTCAGACCGGTCGGAAATCCGGCGCCGCCGCGGCCGCGCAGGCCAGAGGCCTTCATTTCCTCGACGATCCACTCACGCCCCTTGCCAATGATGTCCTTGGTGCCGTCCCAATGGCCGCGCTTTTTCGCGCCATCAAGCGTCCGGTCATGCATGCCATAGAGGTTGGTAAAGATCCGGTCCTGGTCCTGAAGCATCTCTCAATCCTTGTCTTTCTGGCGGTCCCGCCAGAGCCCGTATACCATCCACAGCGCCCAGACAAAGCCCCCGAGTGCGGCAAGGTCGAAAAGCGCGCGCAGGCGCTGGCTCCAGTCCAGCGCCCCGCCGATTGCCGTGGCCGCGATCCAGCCGACGCCGGTCCCGGCGATGACCAACGCGATAACGCGGCCCCGTCGGTTGAAATCCTGCTGATCGGCCATGCGCGGTCCCGGCTTTATTTAATCAGGTCGGCGGCCTGAGCCACCCATCCGTTGCGCGAGGCGCGGCCGCGCACTCCGGCGAGGTTTTCGTCAACCCATGCCACATTGGCCTTGGACCATGCGGCGATCTGGGACAGCTTGTAAATCCCTTCGGCGTTCAGCGCCTCGGCCAGCTTGGGTCCGACACCGTTCAGGACGGTCAGATCGTCCGCGCCGTCTTTGGGAGCGGCCAGCATCGAGGGCTTTGTCATGGCGGGCGCTACTGCCTCTGCCGCAACCGGCGCGGCAACAGCTTCGGCCTTGACCGGCTCGGACACGGGCTTGGCTGCGTTCGTCACGGGTTTCGCCGCTTCCGCCACCGGTTTCGCCGCGTCGGTCACGGGTTTCGCCGCTTCCGCAACGGGCTCGGCCGCTTCCGCAACGGGCTTGGCCGCTTTCGCTACCGGCTTCGCCGCTTCCACCACGGGCGTTACGGTTTTGGCCACCACCTTGGCGGGTTCCGCCGCCTTGGGTGCGGTCGCCACGGGCGCGACCGGCTCGGCGGTCTTTGCCACGGCTTTGGCCACCGGCGCGACGGTCTTAACCGGGGCCACGGCAACGGTTTCGGCGGGTTTGGCCGCGTCCACGGTCTCGGCCACGGCATCGATCACCTTGTCGGTGGTCGCCACGACCGTTTCCGCAACAGGTGCCTTGATCGTTGCAACCGAGGCGGCGACGCCAAAGCTGCCCATCGGCGTGCGCACGGCTCCATAGCCCTTGGGCAGTCCGGCCCAGGGCAGCATCGCCAGCTTGAACATGCCTTGGCTTGCCTCCATGGCAAACCGGGTCTGAAGCTCGATCAGACGCAGGAAAGGGGTAAAATTGGGTGTTATCGCATAATTTGGGGTCGTCATGGTCACGTCCTCGCTCCACTAATCGGGCGCAGTCTACTGCGCGGGTCTTAGCGCCGTTCCTCCCCAACAGAGCCGGTGCCACGCCTTGCATACTGCGGCGCGGCACGCAAGACATGGCGTTGTCGCACGGGCCCGATCGGCGGGTTCCGGACACCGTGCTGACCAATCAGTAGACGTCGCCGTCCTTCACCCGCGACGAAAACTCTGTCTGGCCCCCTTCGGCCAGCACCCTGGCCTGCGCGACCCACTGATCGCGGCTGACCCGCCCCTTGAAACCTTCGAGGTTGGCATCGACCCATGCGATTTCCTGATCGGTCCAGTTGGCGATCTGGTCGAAATGGTAAATGCCCAGCGAGTGACACAACTGTTCCAGCTTGGCCCCGATGCCTTTGACCTGCTTGAGATCGTCGGCCCCGCCGTCGCGCGGAGCATCCAGCATTGCGGGTTTTTCGCCCTCGTCCTTGCCTTCGAAGATACCGTCCCTGTCATAATCCTCGCCCATGGGCGCGGCTGTCGGTTCAGCGGCGGGCGCGGTGTAGACCCATGTCCCCTTGCGGCTGGCAAGCTCTGCCTGCCCGGCCAGCGGGGTCGAGGGCAGAACCCGTGGTCCGGCATCCTCGGGGGTCTCCGCCACAGGTTCGACCGAGGGCGGCGGCGCGACCGGGTCCGGCGTGGCCTCGATCACCGGATCGGGCGTCGGCTCCGGCGTGGCCTGTGGCCGGGCCGCGGGCGCGGCACCGGTATAACGCCACTCGCCCTTGCGCTCTGCCAGTTCGGCCTCTCCGGCCAGCGGCGTCGAGGGGGCAACGCGCGGGCGCTCCTGCGCCGCCGGGGCCGCGTCCGTCACAGCGGTGGCCGGCGCCTCTGGCGCGGCCTCCGGCGCGGGGTCCGCCGGGCCGGTCTTGGCGCGGGCCGGAGTCGCGGTCGCTGCCCTTGGCGCGGGCACCGAAGGCGCGCCGCACAGGAACCGGTTCAACAGAACCCCCAGCCCCACCAGCAGCACAACCGCCACAACCAGCGCCGCGAAAAAGCCCCACTCCCCCACCGCCAGCAGCAGCACAAACGTCAGCAACGCCGCCAGAGCCGCAAGGCCCCAGCAGATCTTGGGGCAATCGCCCCGTTCCGTCGTATTGGTCATCAATTGGCCTCCCAACCCTTTTTCACGACGATACATGCGGGCACGACCGTCGCAAAGTGGGATGAAAGTACCAGATCAGCCTTTGGCGTTATTGGCCAGATCGCGCGCCTGAGCCACCCACTCATCCCGAGTCGCGCGCCCCTTGAAGCCTTCAAGGTTGTCATCGACCCAGGCCAGTTCCTTGTCCGTCCAGGCCGCAACCTGATCGAAATGAAAGAACCCGAGCGAGTTCAGAAGCTTTTCAAGCTTCGGACCGACGCCCTTGATTTCCTTGAGGTCGTCCGGCTTGCCATCGCGCGCGGCTGCCAGACCTGCGGGTTTGTCGCCGGCTGTCGGCGCGGCCTCCGCCGCAGGCGCGGATTTGGTTTGCGGGGCCTCGTAGCGCCATGTGCCCTTGCGCGCGGCCAGCTCTGCCTGACCGGCCAAAGCGGTGCTCGGCTGGATCAGCGCATCTTTGACCACGGCCGGGGCCTCGGCCAGTTTTTCCGGCACCGGCTCGGGCTTGGCGTCCTCGGGAACGTCCGCCTCGGGGGCCTTGGGCTGATCGCGCATCGCCTCGCGGGTGCCGGACTGGTCGTTCCACGGGGCGGCCAGCGGCACTTCGGTGCCGTCGATCCGCTTGACCGTATCGCCGATGTCATGCGCCAGTTGCGCGCTGGCATTCAGGGTGATCGAGCCGTTGACATACTCTGTCAGCGTGGTGATCCCCGATTTTGGTTCCGAGGCAAAGCGCCCGTTCTGCGGCCCCGCCTGCGGCACCTCTCCGCGCGCCAGCGCGTCCAGCAGATTGCCCAGCGTTTCCGCGGTCAGATCCTCGTAATAATCCTTGCCGATCTGGGCCATGGGCGCGTTGGCGCAGGACCCAAGGCATTCGACCTCTTCCCAGCTGAACTTGCCATCCGCCGACAGCGCGTGCGGCTTGGCCGCGATCTTGTCACGGCAGACCGCCATCAGATCCTCGGCCCCGCAGATCATGCAGCTTGTGGTGCCGCAGATCTGGATATGCGCGACAGAGCCCACCGGCTGAAGCTGGAACATGAAGTAGAAGCTCGCCACTTCCAGCGCCCGGATATAGGCCATGCCCAGCATGTCGGCGACATATTCGATGGCCGGGCGGGTCAGCCAGCCCTCCTGCTCCTGCGCGCGCCACAGCAGCGGAATGATCGCGCTGGCCTGACGGCCCTCGGGGTACTTGGTGATCTGCTCCCGTGCCCATGCCAGATTGGCGGGTGCGAAGGCGAAACGATCGGGTTGCTCGGGGTGCAGTCGGCGCAGCATGGCTTTCGGCTTTCCGTCTTACGTCGGGCGCTGCCGGACAGCGCCCCCTTGGGTTACATCTTTGGTCGTCCGGCCCCGTGGGCCGCAGTCATCAGGTCGCCGCGGGCGCGGCTTCGGCCCCGTGGGCCGCAGTCATCAGGTCGCCGCGGGCGCGGCTTCGGTCTTGGGGGCGCAGGCACCGGTCACAAGGCGCACGCCGCCGTTCGACAGCGTCACCGCTTCGCCCTGATCGACCTTGTATTGCGCAACAGTCACCAGCTTTTCACGCGGCATCCCGGTTTGCAGTTCCACCGGCAGGTAATCGCTTTCCGTCGCCAGATCGCACCCGATAGAGGTGACGGCGGCGTCAAAGGACAGCAGGTCTTCCTCTGTCACGCCTTCGGGCAGGATACAGCCCGACACCAGCGCCACCGCGACCATGGCAATTGCAGTCTTCTTCATCCTGTCGTCCCTCACGTCACACAGCCATTTTCGTGGCACACTTCCCGGCCCGTATTACGGGCAGTCCAATAGCCGCGCCGTCCCTGCGTCGCGATCCACAACAACCTGACCGTTCCGGACCAGCCGTTCGGCGGCATCTTCGGTGATTTCCCCGATTTCTTCGATGCCGTCGGGCGTGAGCGGCCCCTTGTATCCGGTCATCGTCGCCAGATTGTCGGCCAGAACGCTTTGAAACTGGTCTTCGCCTTCGCGGAAATTCACCACGCAGCTGACGTCTTTCAGCGACTTGATCACCGCCGGCAGCAGCGTCTCGATCGGCATACGCTCCAGCGCCTCGATAAAGTCGCCCTCATCGGTCAGTTTCGCCATCCGCGCCTTGGACATCTTGGCGGCGGCCTCGGGGCCAAGGACGGGCACGCATCTGCTCATGAAAAGATAGGCCTCGTCCGGTCCCTCATCGAGCTCGCAGTAAAAGATGTGGCGGCCGCTCTCGATGACCAGACCGTCATCGATGACGCCCTTGATCTCATAGCTGAAGCGTTCGTTGAACTCCGGCAGGTCCTGCGCCAGCGCAGGGGCCGCAACCAACGAAAAGAGGGCCAGCCAAGCTCTCATCTGTCGATCTCCCCGAACACCACGTCCATCGTGCCGATGATCGCCGCCACATCGGCCAGTTGATGGCCCTTGGCGACGTGATCCATCGCTTGCAGGTGCAGATAGCCCGGTGCGCGGATCTTGGCGCGGTAAGGTTTGTTGCTGCCATCGGCCACAAGGTAGACGCCGAATTCGCCTTTGGGGGCCTCGACGGCGGCGTAAACCTCACCCTCGGGGACGTGAAAACCCTCTGTGTACAGCTTGAAGTGGTGAATCAGCGCCTCCATCGAGCGCTTCATCTCGCCGCGTTTGGGCGGGGTGATCTTGCCACGGGCCAGAACCTCGCCCTGCCCTTCGGGGGCGCGGAGCTTTGCAATCGCCTGATGCATGATCTTCAGCGACTGACGCATCTCTTCCATGCGGACCAGATAACGGTCATAGCAGTCGCCGTTCTTGCCGACAGGGATCTGGAATTCGAACTCGTCGTAGCATTCATAGGGCTGCGCGCGGCGCAGGTCCCACGCAAGGCCAGAGCCCCGCACCATGACGCCGGAAAAGCCCCATTCGTTGATCTCTTCTTCGTTCACCACGCCGATATCGGCGTTGCGCTGCTTGAAGATGCGGTTTTCGGTCAGCAGCCCGTCGATGTCCGCCAGAACGCGCGGGAAGTCATGCGCCCATTCCTCGATATCGTCGATCAACTCGGGCGGCAGGTCCTGATGCACGCCACCGGGCCTGAAATAGGCCGAGTGCAGCCGCGCGCCGCAGGCGCGCTCATAGAAAACCATCAGCTTTTCGCGTTCCTCAAACCCCCACAGCGGCGGCGTCAGCGCGCCCACGTCCATGGCCTGCGTGGTCACGTTCAGCAGGTGGTTCAGGATGCGGCCGATTTCGGAATACAGCACCCGGATCAGCGAGGCACGGCGCGGCACCGGCGTGCCGGTCAGCTTTTCGATGGCCAGACACCAGGCGTGTTCCTGGTTCATCGGCGCCACGTAATCCAGCCGGTCGAAATACGGCAGGTTTTGCAGATAGGTCCGCGATTCCATCAGCTTTTCGGTGCCACGGTGCAGCAGGCCGATATGCGGGTCGCAGCGCTCGACGATCTCGCCATCCAGCTCCAGCACAAGACGCAGCACGCCGTGGGCCGCCGGGTGCTGTGGGCCGAAGTTGATGTTGAAATTGCGGATCTTCTGCTCGCCCGTCAGGGCGTCTTCGAAACCTTTGGAGCCGTCCATCATGGGATCATTCCTTCAATCAGACCAACGCGCCGATCAGCACCGCAATCACGCCGCCCACAGCCCCGAAAGCCAGTGGCAACGCAGTGAGTTTCCAGAACTCCGACCGTTCCGGCTGGCGGGATTCGGCACGTGTCGGCGCGGATCGGCCTTCCCGCGTCATCCCTTTGCCTCTTCCGTCTTCTCGTCACCCGGCAGCACGTAGTGCGCGCCTTCCCACGGAGACATGAAATCGAACTGCCGGTATTCCTGCACCAGGCTCACCGGCTCATAGACGACGCGTTTCTGCTCATCGTCATAGCGCACCTCGGTGTAGCCCGTCGTCGGGAAATCCTTGCGCAGCGGATAGCCCCGGAACCCATAGTCCGTCAGGATGCGGCGCAGGTCCGGGTGGCCGGAAAACAGGATGCCGAACATGTCGAACACTTCGCGTTCGAACCAGTTGGCGCTGGGATGCACCGTCACGATGGACGGCACCATCTCATCCTCGCGGATGCCCACCCGCAGGCGGATGCGGTGGTTCTGGTACATCGACAGAAAGTGATAGACCACGTCAAAGCGTTTGGGCCGCGCCGGGTAATCCACCGCCGTGATATCCACCAGAGTGGAAAACCGGCAGGTCGGGTCGGTCTTGAGAAACTCGACAAAGCCGCGAATGTTCGACGGGGCCACGTCGACGTTCAGCTCGCCATGGGTGACGTCCCATGTGATCACGCAGTCGGGGCGCTTGCTCTGGATATGGCCGCCCAGTTCGTTGAGTGCGTCTGTCATGGCTTTCCCCTTAGCGGACCAGCGTGCCGGTGCGGCGGATCTTTTTCTGCAACGCAAGGATGCCGTAGACCAGCGCCTCTGCCGTCGGCGGGCAGCCGGGCACATAGATATCCACCGGCACAACACGGTCGCAGCCGCGCACGACGCTGTAGGAATAGTGGTAATAGCCGCCACCGTTGGCGCAGGACCCCATCGAGATCACATAGCGCGGTTCCGGCATCTGGTCGTACACCTTGCGCAGCGCCGGGGCCATCTTGTTGGTCAGCGTCCCGGCGACGATCATCACGTCGGACTGGCGCGGGCTGGCGCGCGGGGCAAAGCCAAAGCGTTCCACATCGTAACGCGGCATCGCGGTGTGCATCATTTCGACCGCGCAGCAGGCCAGACCGAATGTCATCCAGTGCAGCGACCCGGTGCGCGCCCAGTTGATGATATCCTCGGTCGAGGTCAGCAGGAATCCCTTGTCCTGCAAATCGCGGTTCAGGGCCTGAGTGGCCACCTCGCGGTCAGGCCCCGCGGTGTTCGCTCCGGTCATCACTCCCATTCGAGCGCCCCTTTCTTCCATTCGTAGGCAAAGCCGATGGTCAGCACGCCCAGAAACACCATCATCGACCAGAAGCCCAGCATCGACACATCCTTGAACGCCACCGCCCACGGGAACAGAAAGGCAATCTCAAGGTCGAAGATGATGAACAGGATCGAGACAAGGTAGAACCGGACGTCGAACTTCATCCGCGCATCGTCAAAGGCGTTGAAGCCGCATTCATAGGCCGACACCTTTTCCGGATCGGGATTGCGCACGGCGATGATCACCGCGGCAAGGATCAGGACAAGACCTAGACCGATGGCAATGGCCAGAAAGACAAGGATGGGAAGGTATTCCCGCAGCATCTCTTCCAAGACGTGGCTCCTTTAGGGATCGGGCGCATGGGCGCTTGGCTTACTGTCCCATATAACCGCCTCATGGCAGGGTCAACACAGCCCGAAAGCATTCAAATCCCTGCGAATAAACAGATTTCGCACGCGCAGCGAGATTTCCCTTTATACACAATAGGATGCGGAAAATGCCGGAAAAATCACCGGATTAATCCCGCGCCCAAGCGTCGCGCCCGCCCCCTGCTCCAAGGCGTCCTTGGCTGGTCCCCGGAGCCGTGCCGCCACAACAGGCCAAGGACATGTCGCCGGTACAGAATGTCCTGCCAAAGGGCTGGCGGCTGGGCGATGGGCTCCCGAGTCCCCGCCCGTCCCCTCACACCATGGTGGAAATCATCACATAGGCCGCCAAGCCCGCCATCACCAGAACCACCGGAAACCACAGCGCCCGCTCCGGGGCCGAGGGCGTCACGCCATTCAACACCGCGCTGACCGCGCTCACCGTCACCGCCGCCCACCCGGTCCAGCGCGGCCAGTCCAGACCGGGGAACCCCGCCGCCGACAGCACCGCAAGCGCCTGAAACAGCAGCACCGGAACCGAAACCGCCGCCACAATCCGACCCGACAGCAGCAACCGTCCCGGATGCCGCCCGCCCTGGGTCCAGCGCCCCAAGGGCGCGCCACCGATCAGCGCGCACTGGAAAAACACGACCGCCAGACAGGCGGTGGCATAGAGATGGGCCATCTGGACGATCATGTCCCGCTCCGTCACATTCTCGACTTTGGACAGGGGCCTGCCCCATGATACCCTTCACCGCAACCGCCCCACGACAGGACACATGCCTTTGACCCGCCACTGCCTGATCCTTTTGCTCTGCCTCCCGGTGCCGCTGCCGGCGCAGCACAACCTGTCGGAAACGGGCGAAACCGCGCTGCCCTGTCCGGGGCCGTCACGGGCGATACCGCTCACCCCGGCGGGCGATCTGGATCTGGACGGCAGGACCCGCCACCTGACCTTTGGCCCCGACCTGCGGGTCTGCTTTAACGCGACCGATGTGACGGTGATGGACGGCGCAACCGAACCCATGGCCATTGCCTGCACCGCCATCCGCGACAGCGACGATGAGGGGCTCGGGCATTATTTCACCGCCGAAGGCATCCCCCATCACCTCTGGTTCCACATCGACGCCACCGAACCCGCGCCGTCGCTGCAAATCGGCCTCTACCGCGAAGAGGCCGAACTGGCCTGGATCGACACCGCCGTCCCGATCTGCGGCGGCTAGGCCCGCGTCAGGCCCAGGGGGCGGGGCGCTTGTCGAAAAAGGCGGCGATTCCGGTGCGCGCCTCCGTGGTCTCCCAGCGCTCGGCCAAGGCGTCGATGGCCCCCTCCACCGCCTCCGGCGTGACCTCCCCCGCCAAACGGCGCAACAGCGCCTTGGCGTCGCGCACGGCACCGGGTGCGCAACCCAGATAGGGGGCCACCTCGGCCTCGACGGTCTCGTCCAGCGCATCCGCCCCGGCGACCCGGTTCACCAGCCCCAGCCGCACCGCCTCATCCGCCCCGAAGATGCGCGCGTTCATGAACACCTCCTGCGCGTTCCGCGCGCCCATCCGGTGGATCACATAAGGCCCGATATTGGCCGGGATCAGTCCCAGCTTGACCTCCGTCAGACCGAATTTCGCGGTGTCCACGGCGACCGCAACATCACAGACAGAGATCAACCCCAGCCCGCCGCCAAAGGCGTTGCCCTGCACCCGCCCGATCAGCGGCTGCGGCAGCGCATGCAGCGCGCCCAATGCCGTGGCGATACGCGCCGATTCCACCCGCCGCGTGGCCCGGTCCATCTCGAACTGTTCGCGCATCCATGCCAGATCGCCCCCGGCGCAGAAACTCCGCCCCTCGGCGGCCAGCACCACCACCCGCACATCGTCGTCGGTCGCCAGCGCCTTGGCCGCCGCCTCCAGCTCTGTCATCATCTGCGCCGACAGCGCGTTGTGCTTGTCGGCGCGACACAGCCGGATCTCCGCCACGCCGCGCCCGTCCCGGCGCACTTCGATATAGTCCATACTGTCCCTCATTGCTCTTTCTCCCGCCGCAACAGGCTGATCTGAAACCGCTGTTCACCGCCGCCGGGCGTCACATGCACAAACCGCTCCGACGCCTCCAGCCGCAGACCGGCCCCCAGCGCCGACAACAGATCCTCCGGCGCATAGCGCCTCACCGGCAGGCCGGAACACCGCTCCGGCCCGTCCTCGGCAAAGGTCGCGATCACCGCCGCCCCACCCGGACGCAGCCCCGCCCGCAGGCCGTTTGCATAGGCCAGACGATCCTCCGGCGTGGTCAGGAAATGAAACACCGCCCGGTCATGCCAAAGGTCAAAAGGCACAGCGGCGCGCCAGCGCGTGATATCCCCGGCAACCCAGGCAATCTGCGACGCCCCCGCGCCCAGTCTCTCCTGCGCCAGGTCCAGCGCCGTGGTGGAAATATCCAGCACGGTCACCTCCCAGCCCATCCCGCGCAGACGACCCGCCAGCGCCGAGGTGCCACCGCCGACGTCAATCGCCCGCCCCGGCACCAACCCGGCCCGCGCGATCATCCGCAAAGAGGCCTCGGGCGCGGCCTCAAACCAACTGACGCGATCTCCGGCGCAATAGGCCGCGTTCCAGTGCGCGCGATCCATCTCAGCCGCGCCGCATCGCCTGCGCCATCTCTGCCCCGCGCCTCAGGACCGCCCGGTCCAGACCGGTCTCGTAGCCAAGCGCGACCAGATGATCGTGCACCGCCTCTGTCGCCACGTTCCCCGCCGCGCCGGGCGCATAGGGGCACCCGCCAAGCCCGCCGACCGCCGCATCAAAAACCCGCACCCCCCGCGCCAAGGCCACGTCGATGTTCTCCAACGCCCGGCCAGAGGTGTCGTGAAAATGCCCCGCCAGCCGTGCGGCAGGCAATTCCTCTAGCACCGCGCCCAACATGGCCTCCACCGCCTCCGGCCGTCCGCGCCCGATGGTGTCGCCCAGCGACACCTCGTAACACCCCATGTCCCGCAACGCGGCGACAACCCGCGCCACCGCCTCCGGCGCCACCGCCCCGTCATAGGGACAGTCCACCACGCAGGACACATAACCCCGCACCGGCAGCCCCGCCTTACGCGCCGCCTCGGCCACCGGCACAAACCGCGCCAGCCCCTCATCCACCGAGGCATTGATATTGGCCCTGGAAAAGCCCTCCGAGGCCGCGCCAAACACCGCCACCTCATCGGCCTTCGCCGCCAAAGCCCGCTCCAGCCCCGTCAGGTTGGGCGTCAAAGCGGCGTAGGACACCCCCTCCACCCGGCGGATCCCGGCCAGAACCGCGCCACTGTCGGCCATCTGCGGCACCCATTTCGGACTGACAAAAGACGCGCACTCGATCCGCCGGAACCCGGCCCCCGCCAACAGATCGACCAGGGCCACCTTCTCCGCCGTGGGAATGGCGCGCTTTTCGTTCTGCAAGCCGTCGCGCGGCCCGACCTCAAAGATCTCGACGTAGTCCGCCATCACAGCCCCCGGTTTCTTCTGTCCAAAAATATCCAAAACCCCCGAGCACACCGCCGCAGGCGGGGCGCGAGACAACCAGCGCGCCGCAGGCGCACAATCGGATCCCCCCCTATGCCTCGGGCACGGGATAGAAATCCTTGTCGTAGAACCGCTGCGGCCCTTCGCGCGCCACCGCGCGGCGGTTCGCCTCGCGCGCCTCGATCCGCGCCTTGTAAGCGGCCACCCGCGGGAACCCGTCCAACCGGACATAGTAGGGCACCGCAAACAGGTTGAACCCCATCATCACATCCGCCGCCGAGAATCCCGAGGGCAACAGCCAGTCCCGCGCCCCCAGCCGGTCCTCCATCCCCTGCAAGGTCTGGCGCAAACGTGCCACGGTCAGCTTGACCACCACCGGAGAGGGTTTCGCCGGGGGCCGCAGAAACACCATCATCAGGTTGAGCTGTTCGATCAGGCTCGCCTGCGTTTCGGCGTAATGAATCCATTGCAGGTAGGCGGGCCGCTCCGGATCGCCGGGCGGACGGCCCAACGCAGGCGCATAGGTCTCTGTCATGTATTGAACGATGGCGCCGCTCTCGCTCATCTCCAGACCGTCGATCACCACCGCCGGAATCCGCACCGCCGGTGAGATCCGGCCCAGATCGCTCTCGCGCATCTCCTTTGTGCCGATCCGGTGCTCGACGATCTCCAGCCCGCCAAAGCGCTCCAGCCCGATCTCCTCCAGCAGCCAGAGCACCCGGAAGGAGCGCCCGTATTGCACATGGTGCAATGTCACTGTCGGTTTCGCGTCCCTCATGCGTCTTCCTCCTCGACCAGCACCACCAAGGGCGCGCCCGCCTCGACCTGATCGCCCTCCGTCACCAGCACCTCGGCCACCTGCCCGGCGCGGCCCGCGCGCAGCGTGTGTTCCATCTTCATCGCTTCCAGCACCACCAGCCGGTCGCCTTCTTCGACCGCCTGCCCGACGGCCACATGCACCGACACGACCCGCCCCGGCATCGGCGCAAGCGCCCCCGCCGCCGCCTGCGCGCCTGCGCCGCGCGCCAGGGGATCGGGCCGCGCAAAGCCGACGCCATAGTTGGCATACACCGTCACACGCTCTGGCGTCACAAAGGCACCGGCAGCGGGCTGCCCGTCAAAGGTCCAGCCCCGCGCGCCGCGGAGCGCCGCAACCTCCTGCTCCGAGACCAGCACCAGCGCGCTGTCCGGCCCGCGCAGCTTGACGCCAATTTCGCGGGTCTCGCCGCCCTGTTCCAGCACCACCGCGCGCCATTCCGGCCCCCATAGGGTGAACCCCGCGTCCCAGCCCTGCGCGTTCAGCAGACCCAGCGCCGCCATCGCCGCCTCGGCCCAGACCTGCGGCGTCACCTCTGCCGCAGCCGTCAAAGCCTCAAGGTCACGCCCGATCAACCCGGTGTCCACCTCACCACGGGCAAACCCCGCGTGTTCGGCCAGCGCGCCCAGAAACCCAAGGTTGGTCACCGTCCCGGCCACCCGCGTGTCGCGCAGGCCGCGCGCCAGACGGCGCAGCGCCACCGCGCGGGACGGCCCATGCACCACCAGTTTGGCAATCATCGGATCGTAATGCGGGCTGATGGCATCGCCCGAGCGCACCCCGGCCTCGGCCCGCACGCCTTCGGGAAAGGCCAGTTCCGCCAGCGTCCCGGTGGCGGGCAAAAAGCCTGCGGGCACATCCTCGGCATAAAGCCGCGCCTCAAAGGCATGGCCGTTGATCGTCAGATCGTCCTGAACCGCGGGCAGAGGTTCCCCCGCCGCCACGCGAATCTGCCATTCGACCAGATCGACGCCGCAGATTTCCTCGGTCACCGGGTGTTCCACCTGAAGCCGCGTGTTCATCTCCATGAACCAGAAGCCATCGGGCCGCAGCCCGTCGGAGCCGTCGACGATGAATTCCACCGTGCCCGCGCCCTTGTAGGCGATGGCCTCGGCGGCCTTGACCGCCGCCTGCCCCATGGCGGCGCGCATCTCGGGCGTCATGCCCGGCGCGGGGGCCTCTTCGATCACCTTCTGGTGGCGGCGTTGCAGCGAACAATCCCGTTCGAACAGATGCACCGCACGATTGCCGTCGCCAAAGACCTGCACCTCGATGTGGCGCGGACGCTGGATGAACTTTTCCAGCAGCACCGCGTCATTGCCAAAGGCGGTGCGCGCCTCGGCCTTGGCCCGCTCCAGCGCGTCGACAAAATCCTCTGGCCGCTCGACCAGCCGCATCCCCTTGCCGCCGCCGCCCGCGACCGCCTTGATCAGCAGCGGATAGCCGACCTTCTGCGCCTCGACCTCCAGATGGCCGGGGTCCTGGTCTTCGCCCATGTAGCCGGGCACAACCGGCACCCCCGCCGCCTGCATCAGCCGCTTGGCCGCGTCCTTGAGACCCATCTGCCGGATCGCCTGCGCCGATGGCCCGATAAAACTCAGCCCCGCCGCCTCGACCGCCTGCACAAAGTCCGGGTTTTCGCTGAGAAACCCATAGCCGGGATGGATCGCCTGCGCGCCGGTGGCCTTGGCCGCCTCGATGATCACATCGCCGCGCAGATAGCTTTGCGCGGGGGCCGCCCCGCCGATGCAAACCGCCTCATCGGCCAGTTCCACGTGCAGCGCATCCGCGTCCACGTCGGAATGCACCGCGACACAGCGCACCCCCATGGTTCGGGCGGTCCGGATCACGCGGGCCGCGATCTCGCCCCGGTTGGCAATCAGGATGGTGTCAAACATGGTTTTGTCCTTCCGACCGGTGCGCCGGTGTTCCGGCTGTGCCATCGCAGAGGCGGATGGCCTGTGCATGGGTTGTGCATGGGTTGTGCATGATGTGTGTCCCCTGCAAAATCACATCCGGAACACGCCAAAGCACGTGTCCTCAATGGGCGCATTCAGCGCCGCGCGCAGGCTGAGCGCCAGCACGCCCCGCGTCTTGCGCGGGTCGACGATGCCGTCATCCCACAGCCGCGCCGAGGCATACAGCGGGTGCGACTGGCGTTCGAACATGTCCAGCGTCGGCTGTTTGAACGCGGCCTCTTCCTCTGCCGACCAAGAGCCGCCGGACCGTTCGATCGCGTCGCGTTTCACGGTGGCCAGAACCCCCGCCGCCTGCGGTCCGCCCATGACGGAAATACGGCTGTTGGGCCATGTCCACAGGAACCGCGGCTGATAGGATCGCCCCGCCATGCCGTAGTTGCCCGCGCCAAAAGAGCCGCCCACCAGCACCGTGACCTTGGGCATCGAGGTCGAGGCGACAGCCGTCACCATCTTGGCCCCGTGCCGGGCGATGCCCTCATTTTCGTATTTGCGCCCCACCATAAAGCCGGTGATATTTTGCAGGAAAACCAAGGGGATCTTGCGTTTTGAGCACAGTTCGACGAAATGCGCGCCCTTCGCGGCGCTTTCACTGAACAGCACGCCGTTGTTGGCGACGATGCCGACATCCATGCCGTGCACCTTGGCAAAACCGCAAACCAAGGTCTCGCCGAAGCGGGGTTTGAACTCATCAAAGTAAGAGCCGTCCACCAGCCGCGCGATGACCTCGCGGATGTCATAGGGCGTGCGCAGATCGGCGGGCACCACACCCAGCAATTCGTCGGGATCATAGGCCGGGGCCTCGCCGATCATCGACAGGTCCGCCGCGCCGCCACCCAGTGAGCCGACCGCGCGCCGGGCCAGCGCCAGCGCGTGGGCGTCATCCTCGGCCAGGTAATCCGCCACGCCGGAAAGGCGCGTGTGAACGTCGCCGCCGCCAAGGTCCTCGGCGGTGACCACCTCGCCCGTCGCCGCCTTGACCAGTGGCGGACCGGCCAGAAAGATCGTGCCCTGTTCCTTGACGATGATGGAAACATCAGACATCGCAGGCACATAGGCCCCGCCCGCCGTACACGACCCCATCACCACGGCAATCTGCGCAATGCCCTTGGCCGACATCCGCGCCTGATTGTAAAAGATCCGGCCAAAGTGGTCGCGGTCCGGAAACACCTCGTCCTGATTGGGCAGGTTCGCACCACCTGAGTCCACCAGATAGACGCACGGCAGGCGGTTTTCCTCGGCGATCTCCTGCGCGCGCAGGTGTTTCTTGACCGTCATCGGGTAGTAAGTACCGCCCTTCACGGTGGCGTCGTTGCAGACCACCATGACCTGCCGCCCCTCGACCAGCCCGATCCCCGCGATCACCCCCGCGCAGGGCGCGGCCCCGTCATACATGCCATGCGCCGCCGTAGCGCCGACTTCCAGAAACGGCGAACCGGGGTCCAGCAGGTTTGTCACCCGCTCACGCGGCAGCATCTTGCCCCGGCTCACATGCCGGTCGCGGGATTTCTGGCCACCGCCCGCCGCCGCCTGTGCCGCTGCGGCCTCGATCTGCGCCAAAGCGTCCAGATGGGCCTTGCGGTTCGCGGTAAAGGCCTCGCCCGCTGTCAGCACCTGGGATTGCAGTTTCATGTCCTCGACCCCTTGTTATTCATCTCGCAGATGGGCTGTTTCATGTCGTTTCCGCCGCCGCCATGGCCTTGAGCTCCTTGCGGATCACCTTGCCGGTGACCGTCATAGGCAGCGCCTCGACAAAGGTGATTTCCCTTGGATAGGAATAACTTGCCAGCCGTTCCTTCACCCATGACTGAAGTTCCTCCGCCGTGACCGTCACCCCCGCCTTGGGCACCACGTAGGCCTTGACGATCTCGGTGCGCAGCGCGTCGGGTTTGCCCACCACCCCCACCGTCGCCACGCCGGGATGGGTCAGCAGGCAATCCTCGATCTCGGCGGGTCCGATGCGATACCCCGCAGAGGTGATCACGTCATCCTCACGCCCGACAAAGCGGATGAACCCATCTTCCACGACGCCGCGATCCCCGGTCACCAGCCAGTCGCCGCGAAACTTGTCCGCCGTCGCCTGCGGGTTCTGCCAGTACTCCAGCATCATCGAGGCACAGCCGCGCCGCACGGCAATGTCGCCCTCACCATCGGTGACCTGCCCTGCCGCGTCGATCACCGCCACGTCAAACCCCGGCACCGCGCGGCCAAGGCAACCGGGCCGCGCGCCGAACAATGCGCCGCAGGAACTGGCCACCATGTTGCATTCGGTCTGGCCGTAGAACTCATTGATGGTGACGCCAAAGGCCTGACGCCCCCAGGCCAGCATTTCCGCACCCAAGGGTTCACCGCCGCTGGCGACAGAGCGCAGGCCCGGCAAACGCATGTCCGCCGCCTTCATCATCCGCAAAGCTGTGGGCGGGAAAAACACATTCCGAACAGAGTGTTTCCGGACGATCTTTGCGCAGTCATCCAGATTGAACCGCCGCATCCGCACGGCGACAACCGGTACCCCCAGCGCAAGCCCCGGCATCAAAACGTCGAACAACCCACCAATCCATGCCCAATCGGCGGGCGTCCACAACAGGTCGCCGGATTGGCCGAGGAAATCATGGCTCATCTCGACCCCCGGCAAATGGCCCGTCAGGACGCGGTGCCCGTGCAAGGCCCCCTTGGCCTTGCCGGTGGTGCCGGAGGTATAGATCAGCACGGCGGGCGTGTCCGGACCGCTGTCAATCGCCGGACCCTCTGCACCGTCAGCGGGCAGATCACTCTCGCGCAGGACGTCCAGATCAAAGGGGGCCAGCATACCCGCGCCCTCCTCATCCGTCACAACAACCCGCGCGCCGCTGTCCTCCAGCCGGGCGCGCAGGGCGTCCTCACGGAACAGCATGAACAGCGGGACAGAGATCGCGCCCATCCGCCAGCAGGCCAGATGCGCGGCGGCACAGAGCGGCGACTGGCTGAGCAGCACCCCCACCCGGTCGCCCGCCTGCACACCACGCGCCACCAGCCCCGCCTGCACCCGGCGCGACAGATGCGCCAGTTGGGCGTAGGTCACGTCCGCGCCGCTGGCGTGGTCGATGATCGCCACCCGGTCAGGCGCGCGCAGCACCCAGCGGTCACAGGCCTGCTCGGCCATGTTCAGTCGGGCGGGCAGATCCCAGCGAAACCCGGCGCGCAAGGCGTCATATGTGGGCGCGGGTGTCAGCATCAGCCGGGGGTCACCATGCTTTCGATGTACCATGTCTGCTTTGCGGTCTCGCGCATCATACATTCCGCACCCGCCGGTCCCGCCCCGGTGCCGCCGCCCCAATGGCTGCGTTCATAGGCACAGGTCGCGTCGCGGAACCTGATCCAGGCGCGCTGCATCTCACGCAGGGCATCCACCTGCGAGGGGCCAAAGCCGCCGTTGTCCACATCGGATTGTTTGGCGAAATCCATCGCAAAGCCATACGACAGGTTCAGCCGGTCGTCCCACCATTCGAACTCGCGGCTGTAACAGCCGCTCATCCCGACGGTGCTGTAACCGCCGTCCGTGTCGGTGATGCAGGCCTCGGCGGACAGGCCGATGCAGCTGCGGAAATCGGCGCCGGACCCAAGGCAGGTTTCGGTCGCATCGGATGAAAACGCCAGTTCCTGCGCCGCCGCCGGGGCAGCACACAGGGTCAGGGCAAGGATCGAAAAAGCGCGCATTGCGGATCTCCTCAGGTTTCTGGGCGGCGCAGGCCACTGTCCGGCGCGACGCCTGTACTATGCGGGGTCAAGCCTCGCACAAACTGACCCAAACGGTCGACGTCGTATTGATACTGCCGGGACGGATCATTCGACGGTCCGCAGAATATGCGCAGCCAGATCCCCGTGTCCTCGCCGGGGTAGGCCACACAGTCGCTGACCCGCGCGCCGGTCCCGGTGCCATCCTGCGCGCGGTCCTTCAGATACCGCTGCGCGTAGGCCGCGATCACTTCGCCCTCTGTCAGGTTGGCGGCGATCCAGCCCAGCCGGAAAAAATGCACCGCCATCAGCGAGACCAACGCCACAAGCGGCATCCACCATACCCAGCCCGGCATCATCCCCCCTTTGCGATCCGCCACCCGCCTACTCCAGTGCGCGCCGCAGCCCCGCCCCTATTTTCACAGCATGGCCGACATCAGTTCGCGCCCGACCAGCATCCGGCGAATCTCGGACGTGCCTGCGCCGATTTCCATCAGCTTGGCATCGCGGAACAGCCGCGCCACCGGCGCATCGGCAAGGAAGCCCGCGCCGCCAAGCGCCTGCACCGCCTGATGCGATTGCACCATCGCCTGTTCGGAGGCGTACAGACAGCAGGCCGCCGCGTCCTGCCGCGTGACCTGCCCCCGGTCGCAGGCCTTGGCCACCTCGTAGACATAGGCGCGGGCCGAGTTCATCGCCGTGTACATGTCGGCGATCTTGCCCTGCATCAGCTGAAAGTTCCCGATCGGCTGGCCGAATTGCTTGCGCTCGGACAAGTAGGGCATGACCTCATCCAGACAGGCCGCCATGATCCCCAGACCGATGCCCGCCAGCACGACGCGCTCATAATCAAGGCCCGACATCAGGACGCGCACGCCCTTGCCCTCTTCGCCAAGGATGTTCTCGAACGGCACTTCGACGTTGTCAAAGATCAGCTCGGCTGTGTTCGACCCACGCATCCCCAGCTTGTCGAAATGCGGGCTGGTGCTGAAGCCGGTCATCGACTTTTCGATCAGGAAGGCGGTGATGCCCTTGGCCCCGGCCTCTGGGTCCGTCTTGGCGTAGACCACCAGAGTGTCGGCGTCCGGCCCGTTGGTGATCCAGTACTTGTTGCCATTCAGAACAAAGCGGTCGTTCCGCTTTTCGGCGCGCAGCTTCATGCTGACTACGTCCGATCCGGCTCCCGGTTCGGACATCGCCAATGCGCCGACATGTTCGCCCGAGATCAGGCCCGGCAGGTATTTCTGCCGCTGCGCATCCGTGCCGTTCAATTTGATCTGATTCACGCAGAGGTTGGAATGCGCCCCGTAGGACAACGACACGCTGGCAGAGGCGCGCGCGATCTCTTCGACCGCGACGGTATGGGCCAGATAGCTCATCCCGGCACCGCCGTACTCCTCAGGCACGGTCACGCCTAGCAGACCGAGGTCGCCCATTTCCTTCCACAACTCAGGCGGAAAGACGTTCGAGCGGTCAATCTCTGCCGCCATCGGCTTGACCCGCTCCTGCGCCCATTTGTGGACCATCTCGCGCAGCGCCTCGACGTCTTCGCCAAGGTCGAACTTCATCGTTGCCGTGAACATTGCCGCTCCCCCCCCTCCCCGGTTAATGAACAACTGTTCAATAAATTCGTATCAGGCCTGCGCGAGTCGGTCAATCCGGGACTTTCGCGGCCCCAAAATGCAAAAAGGGCGGCTCCGCAGAGCCGCCCGAGGCAGGTTAAAGTCCTGTGTGGCTTAGCGCACCACGTAAACGATGGTCCGTTCGGTCGGGTCCACCAGCACCGGCTGACCGTTCACGTAGACATAGCGCAGATCCGAGTCGGGGATCTCGACCAGTTCGACCGTTTCCGGCAGGATCGCGCCGGTCACGACTTCGCCTTCGAGATAGACAGGCTCCACCGTGTTGGTGCGCACATAGGTCACGACGCGCGCGTCCGGTTGGGCGGCAGCGCCCGCGCCCCCGGCCAGAAGACCGCCCGCCACGGCACCGACCGGCCCGGCGATCAGGGCACCTGCCACGGCCCCCACGGTGCCCGCGCCGGCAAAGGCCTCGACGTCTTTCGAATTGTCATAGGTCACGGTGCCTACGATCACCTCGGCTTCCGGCTCGACGATCGCGGTTTCGGCGTCTTCGATCATGGCGGTCAGATAGGCACCATAGGCCCAGCCCTCCTGGCCTTCATAGCTCACCTTGCACCAGTTGACCTCGTCAAGGCAGCCGTCGACCTCGGCCTGATCCTGCCCGGTAATCACACCGGTGATCTCATACTGCGGGCCCGGGCCGGAACGGATGTTGAGGTCGGTCACGGCAGTTGCCGTGGTTGCGGCAGCCACGGAACCGGCGGCGAAAATGGCGGTCGAGGCGGTCAGCATTGCTGTACGAAGCATTGGTTTCTCCTTCTCTATCCTGTTTGACGAAGCGCAAGCAGCGCGGCGTTCGAGGGCACAATCAATTTCCCCCCGCCTTGGTTCCAACCTCTCCACTATATTTTCCCCGCGCGCGAAATTGCGCCAAAACAGGTGGTTACAGCGGCAACTTCACGCTGACCCGAAAAACAGAATGGAACCCTGGGCGCAACCGCGCTGACCCGCGCCGCAGTGTTGCGGAACTGCCCGGACCGGCCGGGCATTTGCACCGCAAGGCCATGACGCGCCCATGACAGGAGGGACTGAAATGTTCCATCTCCGCCTTTGTGCCCCCGCGATGATCGCCCTTTCCCTGACTGGCCCGGCGCCGGCCGAACAGGTCGGCGAAATCGGCGTCGACTGGGTCGGCAACGACATCATCATAGAGGCCATCGCCGATCCCGACGTGGACGGCGTCACCTGCCACCTTGCGTATTTCGAACGTGGATTGCTGGACCGCCTGGGAAAAGGCAACTGGTTCGAGGACCTGTCCGACGCCTCCATCTGGTGTCGTCAGAGCGGGCCGATCGGGACGAAATTGGCGAGGACGGTTTTCGCACATCGCCCTCCATGACCTAAAAATCGCTGTGCGTCGTCAAACGTATCTTCGACGCGGCCAACCAGACGTTTATCTACGTCGGCCAGGCGCGCGAGCTGACCGAGGGCTCTGCCAAGGTGTCGATGTCCACCGTTCCGCTCTACAACTCCGGCGCTGGCAACTGGAACACCGCGCCCACCTCGGCCCGGATAATCCGCGCGACCTGTGCGCAGTCTTCAAGGCTGAAGGTCAGCGGCAAGCGCATGTCGACAATCCCGCGCAGCACCCGGTCGCTGGCGGGCATCGGCTGCGACGGCGCATAACGCCAACTGTCATAGCGAGAGGTAAACCCCGAAGGTTCCGCGCCGCCGAACCACTTCAGCTCGACCCCGCGTGCCGCGCAGCGCGCCAGCACCTCTTGCACCGCCTCGCGCGTCCAGTCCAGCAACAGGAACTGGATCGAAGAGCCGACAAAGCGCTCGGCTGCCGGACGCTCGGTCAGGCGCAGCCCCGGCGTCCCGCGCAGGCCCTGCTCGACCACGGCGTAGCGGTCGTTCCACCGCGTGACCTGTGCCTCCAGCGCGCGCATTTGTGGCCGCAGGATGGCCGCGCGCAGATTGTCCATCCGCCCGGAAATGTTCGGCGTCACGTATTTCACCCGCTCAAAGACCTCCGGTCCCGGCGCGGCCAGATGGCGTTCGTACAGCATGTAAGACCCCGACAGCATGATCGCGCGCGCGGCGATCTCTGCGTCATCGGTCACCAGAAAGCCGCCCTCGCCAGAGTTGACGTGTTTGTAGGTCTGCATCGAATAACAGCCGACCGCACCGTGCCGCCCCGATGGCTTGCCGTTCCATTCCGCGCCCATGGTATGGGCGCAATCCTCGATCACGGTGATCCCGGCGGCGTCGCAGATCCGCATCAAACGGTCCATGTCACACAGATGGCCGCGCATATGCGACAGCATCAAAACCTTGGCCCGGTCCGCCTTGGCGGCCAGATCGTCAAGGTCGATCACCAGATCCTCTGTTACCCCCACATAGACCGGCACCGCGCCGACGCCTGCGATGGCGCCGGGCACCGGGGCCAGCGTAAAGGCATTGGTCAGCACGGTCTCTCCGGGCTGGACGCCCACGGCGCGCAGCGCGCAGCCAAGCGCATAGCCGCCAGAGGCCACCGCGACGCAATAGCGCGCGCCGGTTTGCGCCGCGAATTCCTGCTCCAGCAGGGCCGTCTGTGAGATCTCGCCCGGCGCGGTGTTGTAGCGATGCAACCGACCGCTCTGCATGACCTTAACCGCCGCGGCGATGGCCTCTGCCGGGATGGGTTCTTGCTGGGTGAAACTGCCGGTGAAACGTTCTGTCATGACGCTGTTTTGGCGCAGGCGCGGCGCGGCGGTCAATCCATTCGCGACCATTGTCCCGCCGCGCAGGTCGCTTTTCGCGAAATGGCTCTGCGCCGGTGGCGCTAGGCTGATGACATGACAGTCGCTGATTTCATCCACGGGTTACGCTGGTCTGACCTGCCCGACGCGGTCCGCGCGCAGGCACGGCGTTGTCTGCGCGACCTTCTGGGGGTCGCCGCCGGAGGACTGGGGACCAGGATGTCCCGGATCATCCGCGACCATGCCGCCGAGGATTTTACCGGCGCGACGCCCCTCCTGTTCGACGACCGTCGCGCGGCCCCCGCCGCCGCCGCAATGGCAATGGGCATCAGCATCGACAGTCTGGATGGCCACGACGGTTATAACCCCTCGAAGGGGCACATCGGCTGCCCGCTGCTGCCCGCGCTGCTGGTGTTCGGGCATCAGGCGCAGATCTCGGGCGAAGAGTTCCTGACCGCGCTTGTCATGGGATACGAATTTGGCGCGCGCGCCGCCGAGGCACAGCACGCCACCTGCCCCGACTATCACACCTCTGGCAGTTGGGGCGCGGTGACGGCGGCGGCGGCGGGCGCGCGGCTGTTGGGGCTGGACCGGGACCAGACGCGGCACGCGCTGGGGATCGCCGAATATCACGGCCCGCGCAGCCAGATGATGCGCTGTATCGACTGGCCCACCATGGTCAAGGACGGCTCTGGCTGGGGCGCGATGTGCGGCGTGTCGGCCGTGCAACTGGCGCGGCGCGGCTTTACCGGCGCGCCCGCGATCACGGTGGAGGACGCGCCGGGGTTTTGGACCGGGCTGGGTGAGGACTGGCGCATCCTGCGGCAGTATTTCAAACCCTACCCTGTCTGCCGCTGGGCGCAGGCCCCGGTCGAGGGCGTTCTGGCGCTGCGGCGGGCGCATGGGCTGACCTCAGTCGATGTGGATCACATCGAAGTAGACAGCTTTCACGAGGCGACCCGGCTGGCGACGGCGCGGCCCCTCACCACGGAAGAGGCGCAGTATTCGACCTCATTTCCCTGCGCCGTGGCGATGACGCGTGGCGCTCTTGGCCCCGAGGATCTGGACGGCCCGGCGCTGCGCGACCCTGAGATCCTGCGCCTGTCCGAGGGGCTGGTCATGGCCGAGGATGCGCAGGCCAACGCGGTCTTTCCGGGCACGCGGCTGGCGCGGGTCAGGCTGGTGCTGCGGGACGGGCGGGTATTGGAAAGCGACTGGATGACACCGCGATGGGACGCCGAGGCGCCGCCCTCGGAGGCGGAGCTTTCAAGGAAATTCCATGCCCTTGCCGACCCGGTTCTGGGCCGGGACCGGGCCGAGGCGATCGAGGCGGCCATCGCCCGGCTGGAGGCGGCCCCCCTGACGGCGCTGACGGAGCATCTGTTTCATGCGCCTTGAGGCGGTGTCCACGCGTGGCGCGGAATCGCGTCTATAAAAATCAATGGGTTACAGAGACGGTTTTATCTCTTGTTAACCACCCCCACAGGCGCGGGACGGTCACATGGCGCGGCTCAAGGGGTGCCGATCAGCCGCCCCACCGCGCCCTGCAACTCGTCGAAATGGTCGATCAAGGCCTCGGGGTCCAGCGCGCGCACCGCCTGTCCCTCTGGCGAGAAGGTAACAAGCACGCAAGGAACCCCGGCCGCCCGCGCGGTGGTGCGGTCGGTGTCACTGTCGCCGACCAGCAGGGACGCTGACCGCCGACCGCCGCATTGATCGACCGACGCCCAATAAGGCGCGACATCGGGCTTGCGCGTGGGGCCGGTATCCGCGCCGATCAGCGAGCCGAACAGGTCGCGCACCCCAAGGCGCTGCAACAGGGTCTCTGCCAATGCCTCGGGCTTATTCGTGCAAATGCCCACGGCGTAATCCGCCGCGCGCAGCGCCTCGACCGCCGCGACCGCGCCGTCGTACAGGTGCGTGTGGACGTCGATAGCCTCGCCGTAGATGTCCAGAAAGCGGGGAAACCATGCCTCGACCGCCGCGTCGCTGTAGCGCCCCGCCCGCGTCAACCCCTCTGTCAGCATGCGGCGCGCACCGCGCACCGCGATGGCCGCATCGGCCACCGGGTCCAGCCGCACCGCCTCTCCCATCCCGGCAAAACAGGCATTGGCCGCCGCGATCAGATCGCCGCTGGTGTCGGCCAGCGTGCCGTCCAGATCAAAAATTACACAATTCCGGGCCATTCGCGTCTCCTGTCACATGCCGCAATGCAGAGTGAACGACGCCACCTTGCGCCACCATGCCAACCCGATAGAACGGGCAACGAAAAGACGCAATTACGGAGCAGGCCATGCGCACCGCCCTCATCATACTGGCTGCCGGCAAGGGCACCCGCATGAAATCGGATTTGCCCAAGGTCCTGCACCGGATTGCCGGGGGCCCGATGCTCTGGCACGCCATGCGCGCAGGCGCTGCATTGGAGCCTGAGCGCACGGTGGTTGTCGCCGGGCACGGGTTTGACGCGGTTGCCGCCTCGGCGCGCGACTACGACCCCGACGTGGCGGTTGTCGAACAGGCCGAGCAACTGGGCACCGGCCATGCGGTGTCACAGGCGCTGCCCGCGCTGGAGGGGTTCGAGGGCGATGTGGTGGTCCTGTACGGGGATACGCCGTTTATCTCCGAGACCACGCTGGAGGCAATGCGCGCCGCCCGCGCCAGCCATGACGTTGTGGTGCTGGGGTTCGAGGCGGCAGACCCGGCGCGTTATGGCCGGTTGGTGGTGGACGGCGACGATCTGGTCAGGATTGTCGAGTTCAAGGATGCCACGGATGAAGAACGCGCCATAACCCTTTGCAATTCAGGCGTGATCTCCGCCGATGCCGGTCTGTTGACCGCCCTGCTGGGCAAGGTCAGCAACGACAATGCCAGCGGTGAATATTACCTGACGGATGTGCCGGGCCTTGCCCGCGCCGAGGGACACAGCGCCACGGTTGTGCGCTGCCCCGAGGCCGAGACGCTGGGCGTCAATTCGCGCGCCGATCTTGCCTTTGCCGAGGCGGCGTTTCAGACCGCCGCCCGCGCCGCACTGCTGGATCAGGGTGTGACCCTGCAAGCGCCCGACACGGTGCAACTGGGCTGGGACACGGTGGTGGGCCGCGACGCGGAGATCGAGCCCTATGTGGTCTTTGCCCCCGGCGTGACCATCGAATCCGGCGCGCGCATCCGCGCGTTTTCCCATCTTGAGGGCTGTCACGTCAGCCGTGGGGCGGTGGTGGGCCCCTATGCCCGCCTGCGCCCCGGCGCGGAACTGGCCGAGGACGTGCATGTGGGCAACTTTGTCGAGATCAAGAACGCCCACCTGCACGAAGGGGTCAAGGCCAACCACCTGACCTATATCGGCGACGCGGACATAGGGGAAAAAACCAACATCGGCGCAGGCACCATCACCTGCAACTATGACGGTGTGTTCAAACACCGCACGGTGATTGGCAAAAACGCCTTTATCGGGTCCGACACCATGCTGGTGGCCCCGGTGACGGTGGGGGACGGCGCGATGACCGGGTCGGGATCGACCATCACGGCGGATGTGCCTGCCGGTGCGCTGGCGCTGGCGCGCGGCAAGCAGGAGGTCAAGCCCGGCTTTGCCACCAAGCTGATGAACATGCTGCGCGCGAAGAAGGCAAAACAACAGCAGACGCAGGGCTGACCGGCCCCGCGTGGTTTTACAGGCAAGGGATTTGAAAACATGTGTGGAATCGTAGGCATTCTGGGCAATCACGAGGTCGCCCCGCAACTGGTCGAATCGCTGCGGCGGTTGGAATATCGCGGCTATGACAGCGCGGGCATCGCCACCGTGCACGACGGGCTATTGGACCGGCGGCGCGCCATGGGCAAACTGGTGAACCTGTCGGATCTGCTGGTGCATCAGCCTTTGGCCGGGAAATCCGGCATCGGGCACACCCGCTGGGCCACCCACGGCATCCCGTCGACGGACAACGCGCATCCGCATCGCTCTGGCCCCGTGGCGGTTGTCCACAACGGAATTATCGAGAACTACAAGGAGTTGCGCGCCGAAGTTAAGGCGGCAGGTCTGGACCCGCAGACCGAAACCGACACCGAAACCGTTGCCCTGCTGACCCACCACCTGATGCAAAGCGGGCTGGGCCCGGTCGAGGCGGCCATGGCCTGTATCGACAAGCTGGAGGGGGCCTTTGCGCTGGCCTTTCTGTTCGACGGCGAAGAGGATCTGATGGTGGCAGCGCGCAAAGGCTCGCCCTTGGCGGTGGGGCATGGCGAGGGTGAGATGTATATCGGGTCGGACGCCATCGCGCTGGCGCCGCTGACGCCGCATATCACCTATCTCGAAGAGGGCGACCGCGCGGTGCTGACCCGCGCCGGCGCCACGATCCGCGACGGTGCCGGGCGGCTGGTGAACCGCGAAATGCGCACCGTACAGATGGACGCGGCGCGGGTCGACAAGGCCGGATACAAACACTTTATGGCCAAGGAAATCGCCGAGCAGCCCTCGGTGCTGTCCAACGCGCTGAACGCCTATCTGACCGACGACGGCATCGCCCTGCCCGATCCCGGCATCGATTTCACCAAGATCGACCGGCTGACGATGGTTGCCTGCGGCACCGCCTATTACGCCTGCTTCACCGCGAAATACTGGTTCGAACAGCTGGCCGGATTGCCGGTCGAGGTCGATGTCGCGTCCGAGTTCCGCTATCGCGAACCGCCGATTGTGCCGGGCACCGCGGCGCTGTTTGTGTCGCAGTCGGGCGAAACCGCCGATACGCTGGCGGCGCTGCGCTTTTGCCGCGACAAGGCGGACAGCATCCTGTCGGTTGTGAACGTGCCCAACAGCTCGATCGCGCGGGAAAGCGATCTGGCGCTGCCGATCCACGCGGGCATCGAAATCGGCGTCGCCTCGACCAAGGCGTTTACCTGCCAGTTGAACGTGCTGCTGCTGCTGGCGCTGAAGGCGGCAGAGGCGCGCGGACGGCTGACCCCGGACCGGCGCGACGCGGTGCTGGCGGGGCTGCGCGCGCTGCCCGGCACGATCAACGCCGCGCTGGACCGCGACGAGGTGATCGCAAGCGTGGCGCGCAAGCTGGCCGAGGCGCGCGACATCCTGTTTCTGGGACGCGGGCTGATGTATCCCCTGGCGCTGGAAGGCGCGCTGAAACTGAAGGAAATCAGCTATATCCACGCCGAAGCTTATGCATCTGGAGAGCTGAAGCACGGCCCCATCGCGCTGATCGACAAACACGTGCCGGTGGTGGTCATGGCCCCCAAGGATGCGCTGTTCGAAAAGACCGTGTCCAACATGCAAGAGGTCATGGCGCGCGGCGGCAAGGTCTGCCTGATCACCGACGCCGAAGGGGCGGCGGCGGCGGGTCAGGACGTCTGGCGGGTGATCCAGATGCCAACGGTGCCCGATGTGCTGTCGCCCATCCTCTACGCGCTGCCCGCGCAGCTATTGGCTTATCACACAGCCGTCGCCAAAGGCACGGACGTGGACCAGCCGCGCAACCTTGCGAAATCGGTGACGGTGGAGTGACCTCATCACCAATCGACCCGATGACCGCCGACGCGGCAATAGACTCGCTTCGCACAGCAGGCGATCCTGAGAAGGCGGCCCAGATGGCCGCCTATCACAAGGTCGACCGCCCCTATCTGGGGGTCGCCAACCCGGTTCTGGACGAGATGGCCCGGAACTGGCGGCGTGAAACGGACCTGCCGTCGCGGGTGGCGCTGGCCGACGCCCTTTGGCAAAGCAACATCCATGAGGCGCGGGTGGCGGCCGCCAAGCTGCTGACACAGGCGCGCATCCGGCCCGACGACGCGGTCTGGCGGTTGATCTGCTCCTGGGTGCCGACGTTTGACGCCTAGGCCATAGCCGATCACGCCTGCCTTGCCGGGCAGCGCCGTGTGATGGCCGATCTGACCCGGCTGGACGAGATCGAAGGCTGGACCACCGGCGCGCAGATGTGGACCCGGCGCGCGGCGCTGGTGATCACCCTGCCGCTGACAAAGCTGAACTTTCCCAAACCCGACGAGGCCACCGCACGGGCGCGGGTGCTGGACTGGGCGGCGGGCTATGTGCAGGACCGCGACTGGTTCATCCAGAAGGCCGTGGCCTGGTGGATTCGCGACCTGTCGAAACATGACGCCGAGGCCGCGCAAACCTTTCTGGACGCCCACGGCAAAGAGATGAAAGCCTTTGCCCGCAAGGAAGCGGGCAAATACCTGCGCTGACGCGCCTCAGCCGCCGGTAAACACCTTGAGCGTGGGCAGATCGGTCAACGGTGCCTCGATCAGCCGCATGGCGGCCAGAGAAATGCGGCTGCCTGCCGTCTTGGGCCCGTCGATCGGAATCAGGTCGACCTGCGCGGATTTGCCGGTGGCCGGGTTCAGCACCCTGCCCTTGGCCGGTGCCGAAACCAGCGGCGTTTCCAACCAGAATCCAGGCGCGGCGGGATCGCCAAGGCTGGCCACGGTGTCACCCAAGGCTTGTTCGCCCCCCGGTTTCGGCGCGGCAGCGGCCTTTTTGCGCTCATCCGCCGTGGTGGTGTCGAACTGCTCGACAGTGCGCGCACCGGCGGGCGGCGCGCTGGCCGGCTCCGGACGGGTGACAGCCGCCGGTGTATCGGGTCCGGCCTCCGGGCGGTCCTTGAAGATCGGCAGTTTGCCGCAGGCCGCCAGCGACAGCCCCCCCAGGATCGCAATCCCCACTCTTGCGTTGCGCACTGATCGTCTCCCTTCACCGAAACGCGACCTTGGTCACTCTTGCCCATACAAGGGCCGACAGCTAGTGTCACGCCCATGACACAGCCCCTCATCGACCCGTTCCAGCGCCCGATCTCTTATCTTCGGGTTTCCGTCACAGACCGCTGCGATTTCCGCTGCGTGTACTGCATGTCGGAGAACATGACCTTTCTGCCGAAGAAAGAGCTGTTGACGCTCGAAGAACTGGATCGCATGTGCACCGGATTTGTGCGACTGGGGGTTGAGAAATTGCGCATCACCGGCGGCGAACCGCTGGTGCGCCGCGATATCATGACGTTTTTCCGCGCGATGACCCGGCATCTGGACAGTGGCGCGCTGAAGGAACTGACCCTGACAACCAATGGATCGCAACTGGAGCGGTTCGCGGATGATCTGGTGGACGCGGGCGTGCGCCGGGTGAATGTGTCGCTGGATACGCTGGACGAGAAGAAATTCGCCGACATCACGCGCTGGGGCCGCCTGCCACAGGTGATCAAGGGCATCGACGCGGCACAGAAGGCCGGTTTGCGGGTCAAGATCAACGCGGTGGCGCTGAAAGGGTTCAACGAGGACGAGCTGTTCACCATCACCGAATGGTGCGCCGAGCGGGACATGGACCTGACATGGATCGAGGTCATGCCGATGGGCGATATCGGCAATGAGGACCGGCTGGATCAATACTGGAAGCTCGACGATCTGCGCGCGCGGCTGGCGGACCACTATTCCCTGACCGACCTGCCAGAGCGGACCGGCGGCCCGGCGCGCTATGTCCGGCTGGACGAGACCGGGCAAAAGATCGGCTTCATCACGCCCCTGACGCATAATTTCTGCGAAAGCTGCAACCGGGTGCGGCTGACCTGCACCGGTGAGTTGTTCATGTGCCTCGGGCAAGAGGACAACGCGGACCTGCGCGCCGCCCTGCGCAATTTCCCCGAGGACGATGCCCCGCTGGAGGAGGCGATCCGCGCCGCCATCTCACGCAAGCCCAAGGGCCATGATTTCGACTACTCCCGGCAAACCGTGGACGGGCGCGTGTCCCGCCACATGAGCCACACGGGCGGCTGAAACCAGCGGAGCGGCTGCGCCGCACAGGTTTGTTTGACGAGGGGCGCGGCCCCTCGTGCTCCCCGGGATATTTCCGGACAGAAGAAACCGGGGCCGGAGCGCGCAGGTCCGCCCCGCGGCGCGAGACGGACCCGGGAAGCGATTGCTTCTCCTGTCGCGGTCATCGGCGTCCCCGCCTGTACCGCAGACTCATCCTCGGGCATCGTGGTTAACATAAGGTTAGTGTCTCGCCGCCATCGGTGACGCGGCCACGCAGATGTCTGCTCCCGCGCCCGGATTTCTTCTGTCTGAAAATATTCCCCGCCGGAGGCCCCGCGCCGCAGGCGCGACTCAGGGCTCGACGCTTTCGGGGCGGCTGATTTGCCCGCCGCCCACCGGCGTGGCCACCCCGGTGGTGCCGGGGGCCGAGGTTGGCAGGCCGCGCGCCACCCGGACCGCGAGGTAGGCAAAGGCCTGAGCCTCCAGCATGTCGCCATCAAGACCCACATCCTCGACCGGGTGGACCGGGCAATCCAGTCCTGCCGACAGCATCCGCATCATCACCGGGTTCTTGCGGCCACCGCCGGTGACCAGAACCCGGTCCGGCGGACTGGGGCAATGTTCCATGCCCTGCATGACGGCGGCGGCGGCCATTCCGGTCATGGTGGCCGCCGCGTCCGCGTCGGAGAGTTCGCGCACAAGATCCATCATCAGGGAAAAATCGTCCCGGTCCAGAGACTTGGGCGGCATCTTGCGAAAGAACGCCTCATCGAGGAAAAGTTCCAGTGCGCCCTCTTCGACCTGTCCCCTGCGGGCCAGTCTTCCGTCGCGGTCGCAGTCGAGGCCCAGCCGCTCTGCCACCAGATCGTTGATCGGCGCATTGGCCGGGCCGGTGTCAAAGGCCAGCAGCGCGCCGTCTGCCTCGGGGCGGTCCGCCGAAGGGTCGACCCATGTCAGGTTGCCGACGCCGCCAAGGTTCAGAAAGCACAAAGGGCGGGTGGCACCGATGCTGCGGGCGCAGGCCCAGTGAAAGAACGGCGCAAGCGGCGCGCCTTCGCCCCCAAGACCAACGTCGGCAGAGCGGAAATCCCAGACCACCGGGCGGTTCAGCCGCTGCGCCAGTGCGGCGCCGTCGCCCAGTTGATGGGTGCCGCGCCCCTTTGGTTCATGCGCCAGCGTCTGGCCGTGAAAGCCGACGATCTGCGCGCCGGGAAATTGCGACAGCAGTTCGGCATGGGCCGATTGCACCACGGCCAGCGCCGCGTCCAGCCCCGCGCCCGGCCAGCGGCCAAGCGCCGCTTTCAGGGTGGCGCGTTCATCGGCGGAATAGGCGCGGTAGCCGCAGGTGCCGAAATCAAGGATGCGCAGGCCATCGGTGTGCAGCATCGCCGCATCCACCCCGTCCAGAGAGGTCCCCGACATGGCGCCAAGCGCCCAGACGGCCCCATCCTTCAACATGCTCTTTCCCTCGGCTCTGCCCGTGCTTATAGGTGGCGCGCACAGTATACAGAGGCTCTGGCATGACCTACCATCCCAAATCGGACTTCATTGCCGTCATGATGCAACGCGGCTTTCTGGCGGATTGCACCGATTATCAGGGGCTGGACGAGGCGTTCGCCAAGGGCTGTGTCCCCGGCTACATCGGGTTTGACGCAACCGCCAAATCGCTGCATGTCGGATCGCTGATCCAGATCATGATGTTGCGCTGGTTGCAGAAGACCGGGCACCAGCCGATCACCCTGATGGGCGGCGGCACGACCAAGGTGGGCGACCCGTCGTTCCGGGCCGAGGAGCGTCCGTTGCTGACGCCGGACCAGATCGACGACAATATCGCCGGGATCAAATCGGTCTTTGCCAAGTACCTCGACTATGACAGCGGGCCGAACAAGGCCCTCATGCTGAACAATGCCGAGTGGCTGGACGGGCTGAACTATCTCGATTTCCTGCGCGACATCGGGCGGCATTTCTCGGTCAACCGGATGTTGTCTTTCGAATCGGTGAAATCGCGGCTCGACCGGGAACAGTCGCTGTCGTTCCTTGAATTCAACTACATGATCCTGCAAGCCTATGACTTCCTTGAGCTGAACCGCCGCTATGGCTGTCTCTTGCAGATGGGCGGCAGCGACCAGTGGGGCAATATCGTCAACGGGATCGACCTGACCCGCCGGGTGCTGGATCACGAAATCTATGGCCTGACCTCGCCGCTGCTGACCACCAGCGACGGCAAGAAGATGGGCAAGTCGCAGGATGGCGCGGTCTGGCTGAATGCCGACATGCGGTCGTCTTATGAGTTCTGGCAGTTCTGGCGCAACACGACGGATGCCGACGTGGGGCGCTTCCTGAAGCTCTATACCGAACTGCCGCTGGACGAGTGCGCCCGGCTGGGCGCGCTGGCCGGGTCCGAGATCAACGACGCCAAGATCGTGCTGGCCAATGAGGTCACCACCCTGTGCCACGGGGCCGAGGCGGCGGCGGCGGCCGAGGCGACGGCGCGCGAGGTCTTTGAAAAGGGCGGCGTCGGGGACGATTTGCCAACGCTGGTGCTGACCCGCGACGAGATCGGCGACGGTGTCTCTATTGTGCAGATGATTGTCCGGTCCGGGTTGGCGAAATCCGGCAAGGAGGCCAAGCGCCTGATCGCCGAAAACGGCGCGCGGATCGACGATGCCCCGCTGACGGATGCCGGTCTGATGCTGGACGCGGGGGCCTTGGCCTCTCCGGTGAAACTCTCGGCGGGCAAGAAGCGGCACGCGCTGGTCAAGCTGGCGGATTGAGTCGGATACCCCGCGCCTGACGGAGCGTGGTTTCTTGCGGGCACTCCACTGGTTTGGCCCCTCGGCGCGGCACCTGTGCCGCGCCTTATCGTTTGCAATTCTTCCCGGTCTTGGCGCAGGCTGAAAGATCATGAGATTTTTCAAACGAGTTTCGACATGCGCTTTCGTGCCCTGCTGACCACGCTGCTGACCACAATCTGGTGCCTTGCCGGCCCTGCCTTTGCCGCCACCCTTGAAACCGACATCACGCCCGAGATGGCCGAGATGGGCTGTACCGCGCGGTTGAACGGCCCCATCGAAGCGGGCGATCTGGAGCGCATTCAGCCGTTCCTTGAAACGCCCTTGTCGCCGAATTTCGGCGCGCCCGGTTTTGATCAGGCGATTGTCAATCGACGGTTCAGCCCGGCGCTGGACTATGCGCCGGACGGGTTTTTCACCCATCGTCTGTGCCTGAACAGCCCCGGCGGGTCGCTGGTCGAGGCGCTGCGGATCATTGATTTCATCCGCCGCCAAAGCACCACCACAGAGGTCGGCGGGCCAAGCGGCATCCAGACCGGCATCGCCCGCGACGACATCTGCGACAGCGCATGCGCCTATATCTTTCTGGCCGGGCGTTTTGTCCGCTTCGCCGGGCTCAGCCACTACGAAGGGTGGTCAAACCACGTGCTGCATCCGCTTGGACGGCTTGGATTTCATGCCCCGTTCCTGAATTTCGACGAGCCGAGCTATTCGGGTGATCAGGTGCGGGACATCTGGCGGATCGGCATGAATGCGACCTCGCTGATCTCGCGCCAGATCGCCAGCGGCAATATTTTCATGACCAACGATCTGTTTTCGGAAATGGTGACCTATCTGCCGTCCGAGATGCTGGTGGTGGAAACGGTGGGTCAGGCGGTGCGCTGGAAAATCGCGGTCGAGCCCAATCTGCTCAGCTTCAACTCATACCCCTATTCGCGTGAGGCGTTTTTTGAGGCCGCCTGCCTGAACGCGGCGGCGCGCGCGCCCACGTTCATCGACCTGACGCCAGTGTCAGAGCGCCTGACCCTGCGCGAGGATGGCGCGATGCAACGGTCCGTGGGTGGCTTTGTCGACGCGCTTTCCGGGCGCGGCTATGACTGCGAGATCGCGACCAAGGCCTGGGACGATCTGCAAACCCACCTGAGTTTTGACGACTATGGGGCGGATTGGTTGCCCCGGTCAGAGTTCATTTGCTACACGCCGCAGGTCTCGCTGGTGCCCAGCGACCTGTCGTTCGAGTGCGAAGATTGCGCAATCGAGGTGGACATCGGGTGTCTTGGCATCCTGCCGCCGCAGACGCCGATCCGCGAGATCCACATGGACCCGCCGGACTGAGTGCGCCTATCGGGTCGACGCTAGAACAGCGCCTGTAGCAGCGCCAGAGCGGCAAAGGGCACCGACAGCATCACCGCCACCAGCAGGGCGCAGGCGGCGGTGGGCCGGGGACGGGCCAGCGCGGCGGTTTTGGGGCGGGAGGATGCGGGGCGCAGGAGATGTCGTGTCATGCGGTGCAGTTAACAGCATGGAAACTTTCCATCACGTTAATGCGGGGCATGTCGACGTCGCTTGCCCTGCCCCTGCCCCAGTCCGAGGAATTTGCCGCCACCTGTCAGGCGCTTGGCAAGCCGTTGCGCCGGTGCAAACAGGAATCCGGGCGGCGGCTGCGGCTGTGGTGGCAAATCCAGTCGCATCGCTTTGGCCCCCTTGGGCGGGTCGATCTGGTCTCTCGCGGGCCGGTGGCGGCGGAGGTGGCGGATTTGCAGGACTGGACCGCGCGCTGGCAACGCTGGCATGACGGGCGGCCCTTGGTACTGAACGCCGACGGGCTGGAGGCCGGCGCGTTGCGCGCTGCCGGGTTCTGGCCGCTGATGACCCCGGCCAGTCTGGCGCTGTTGCCGCTGGGGTCAGAGCACGCGATGCGCGCGGCCATGGCGCAGAAATGGCGCAACCGGCTGAACCGCGCGAGCCGCGAGGGGCTGGAGGTGCGTGAGACCGCGTTGACGCCGGATCACTGGCTGTTGGCGGCGGAGACCGCGCAGGCGCGCGCACGGCGCTATCGCGGGCTGCCGCCCGGTTTCAGCGCCGCCTTTGCGCAGGTCAATCCGGGTGCGGCGCGGGTCTATGAGGCGCGGCTGCGCGGTGCGCCGGTGGCGGCGGCGCTGATGTTGCGCCATGGCCGCATGGCCACATGGCAGATCGGCGTGACCACCCCCGAGGGGCGGCAACGGCATGCGATGAACCTGCTGCTGTGGCGGGCGATGCAGGGGCTGGCGGCGCAGGGGCATGATTGCCTCGACCTTGGTATCCTGAACGCGCAGGATGCGCCGGGACTGACGCATTTCAAGCTGGGCACCGGCGCGCGGGCGCACCGGCTGGGCGGGACATGGCTGCATCTGGGGGCGCTGGCGCCGCTGGCGCGGTGCCTGCCGCGTCGGTTGACGGGATAGCGTTGAGCGGGCGGTGGGGTGGAACCCCACCCTACGGGCCGTGATTGACGGGATGGTGATGGGGGCGGTGGGGGGAACCCCGCCCTACGGGCCGTGATTGATGGGAGGGTGTTGGGCGGGCGGTGGGGTGGAACCCCACCCTACGGGACGCCGGTCGTGTCAGTTGCCCAACATCCATTCCCCGTCCGGCCAGAAGGCGTGAAAGGCAAAGGCGAACAGCACATCATGCGGCAGGTCCGCGCCGCTGGCGTCGCGCACGCGCACCGATCCCACGTCGCGCCCGGCGGCAATCACCCCGGCATCCAGCGCCGAGGCCTGTCCTTTGCGCCAGCTCAGCACCACCCCGCCCTCGCGGATTTCCCCGGCCTCGGCCAGTCGGTCCATCGGCCAGGCGCGCTCGCCCACGCGGACCACCCGCATCAGCGGCGGCACGCCATGCGGCGGCATCTCACCCGAATAGAGGAAGGGCCGCTTGGAACTGTCGTAATTGCGGTAGGGGTTCTGGCCGTAGGGCCGGTTCCACGCCGGTTCCGCCATGACAACGCCGTCCGGATGACGTTCGGCGAACTGGGCGAAGCCCTCCATCCAGCTGGGCAGCAGGGTCAGTTCGGTGCCGGTCATCTCACCGACAATGCCGGTGCCGATGGCCTGCTGCCACCAGCTTTGGGTTTCGCGGTCGTACATCACCATGTCCGAATTGCGCAACTTGCCCGAGACGCCAAAGGTCAGCACGCGGCTCCCGACGCGGCGGTCAAAGCTCAGCGCGGAATTGCACAGCGGGCAAAAGGTGACGGCGACGGGCACATCTCCAATCGTGTCATTCACGATCTCATGCCATGTCAGATAGCGGATCGGATAGGCGCGCGGGCGCTGGCCCTCGACCACCACGGTGATGACCGGCTCATTGCCCTTGATGCGGGTTTCCTGAGCGACCTCGATGAATTGCGGGTCGGACAGCGCGGGAATGCCGTCCTTGGGCGGGCCGCCGGACATGATCTCGACCCAGTTGGTGATCGTGGTTGTCTCAAAGTCCGTGTCGGGCCATTCGTGTTTCCAGAATGACGGATCGGCGGCGGCGGGCAGCGCCAGCGACAGGGCGGTGGCGAGCGTGAGCAGTAGGCGCATGAGGTCTCCTCCTGATCCAGAGGATGCCCGCTAAAGCGCCATCTGCCCAGTCTTTCCCACGCGCTCGTGACTGCGCGTGGGATCAGGGTCATTCGGTGACTGTCACCTTGACCATGCGGTCGGGTTCACCTGTCACAGAGCCGTTGGCGCGTTCATCACCGCGCTTGATGGCGTCGACAATCTCCATTCCTTCGGTCACGCGGCCCACCACCGTGTATTGCCCGTTCAGGAAGGAACCGGGCGCAAACATGATGAAGAACTGCGAATTGGCGCTGTCCGGGCTTTGCGAGCGTGCCATGCCAACGACACCACGTTCAAAGGGCACGTCGGAAAACTCGGCCTTGAGATCCGGCAGTTCCGAACCGCCCATGCCCGCGCGGCGCATGTCGAACGCCTCGGCCCCGACGCGGCCAAATTCGACATCGCCAGTCTGGGCCATAAAGCCGTCGATGACGCGGTGAAAGACAACGCCGTCATAATAGCCCGCCCGCGCCAAGGCCGCGATCTGGGCCGCATGGCCCCCGGCGACATCCTCGAACAGGTCGATGACAATGGTGCCGTTGGCCTCACCCGCCACCTCGATCCGCAGGCCAAGGTCGGTGCCTTCGGGGATCGGCGTCACCTCTGGCACGGCCAGCGGTGCCGCGACCTCTGGCGTTTCGGGCACCACGACCACCGGGTCGGGCGTGACCGTTTCCGGCGCATCCCGGCCAGACAGGACCACGTAGACCCCGGCGGCGACAAGCCCCGCCGCCAGGATTGCCAGAATGCCCTTAGTCGGCAACATCGGCGGCCACCTTCACCGAGATCATGCGGTCAGGCGCGGCGGGCGGCTCACCTCGGGTGATCGCGTCGACGTGTTCCATGCCGGAAATCACGCGGCCATAGACCGTGTACTGGCCGTTCAGGAAATGGTTGTCGCCAAAGTTGATGAAGAACTGCGAGTTGGCGCTGTTGGGGTTCTGCGAGCGCGCGGCACCCAATGTGCCCCGGTCATGCGGCAGCTTGGAGAACTCGGCCTTGAGGTCCGGCAGGTCCGACCCGCCGGTGCCCGCGCGGCGCAGGTTGAAGTCCTTTTCCATATTGCCGTTGGCCACGTCGCCGGTCTGGGCCATGAAGCCGTCGATCACGCGGTGAAAGCACACGTTGTCATAGGCACCGGCGCGGGCCAGTTCCTTCATGCGGGCGCTGTGATCGGGGGCCACGTCGGGCAAAAGCTCGATTGTGACGGTGCCGTCCTTGAGTTCCATCAGGATGGTGTTTTCGGGATCCTTGATCTCGGCCATGTCTGTCTCTCCGTTTTCAAACTGCGACGAGAGGTAGCCCGGACCGCGCGGGATGCCAAGACGGCGTTGACCTGCGGCGCGGATCGGGTCTAGTGGACCGCGACAGTGGATCGGAGGGATAAAGATGGCCTGGAACACCCTTGATGACTTGGATCTGGAAGGCAAGCGCGTGCTGACCCGGGTCGACATCAACGTGCCGATGGAGGATGGGCGTGTCACCGACTCCACCCGGATAGAGCGGATCGCCGCCACGGTGCAGACCATCCTAGACAAGGGCGGCAAGCCGGTGCTGCTGGCCCATTTCGGTCGCCCCAAGGGCGAGCGGCGCGACGACATGAGCCTGCGCCACCTGATCCCCGCGATGGAAGACGTGCTGGGCGTGTCGGTGGTTTTTGCCGCCGATTGCGTTGGACCGGCGGCGGCGGCGGTGATCGACGCGCTTGGTGAAAATCAGGTGGCCCTGTTGGAAAACACCCGCTTTCACGCGGGCGAGGAAAAGAACGACCCGGAACTGGTGGCCGGGATGGCGGCGCTTGGCGATATCTATTGCTCGGATGCGTTTTCCGCCGCGCACCGGGCGCATGCCTCGACCGAGGGGCTGGCGCATGCCCTGCCCGCTTGTGCCGGGCGGCTGATGCAGGCCGAGCTTGAGGCGCTGGAAAGCGCGTTGGGGACGCCGGAACGGCCGGTTCTGGCGGTGGTTGGCGGGGCCAAGGTCTCGACCAAGCTGGAGCTGTTGGGCAACCTTGTCGAAAAGGTCGACATGCTGGTGATCGGTGGCGGCATGGCCAACACCTTTCTGGCCGCGCAGGGCATCGACGTGGGCAAATCGCTGGCCGAACATGAAATGACCGGCACCGCCAAGGAAATCATGGCCAAGGCAGAGACCGCCGGCTGCCGTATCCTGTTGCCGGTGGACGTGGTTGTCGCGCGCGAGTTCAAGGAAGGTGCCGAGAATGAGATCGTCGCGGCAGACGCCTGCCCGCCGGATGCGATGATCCTTGATGCCGGGCCGAAGTCGGTCGAAACCATCATCGAGGCCATCGACGAGGCGGCCACGCTGATCTGGAACGGCCCGCTGGGCGCGTTCGAGATCGCGCCGTTCGACACCGCCACCAATGCCGCCGCCAAACATGCCGCCGACCTCAGCGAGGTGGGCAAGCTGGTGTCGGTCGCCGGGGGGGGTGACACGGTGGCGGCGCTGAACAAGGCGGGCGCGGCCTCGGGCTTTTCCTATATCTCGACCGCCGGTGGCGCGTTTCTGGAATGGATGGAAGGCAAGACCCTGCCCGGCGTTGCGGCGCTGGAAATGGCGACCGACGCCTGACTGTTCAGGACAAGCGCCGCGCTCAGCGGCGCTTGTCGATGCCGCGCTCCAGCTCGTACAGCAATTTGATCGCCGCCGGTGCGGTGAAGGCGGTGTTGTGCTTGCGTTTGTCGCCGCCGCTGAACTCTGTCAGATCGACAACATCCACGGGCAGGCCCGCCAGCCGGGTCTTGTCCCGCATCGACCCCAGCCGCCACTGTTTGCCTGTCAGCCATGCCGAGGCGTTGAGCGCCGAGTCGGCGGTCGACACCAGCACCAGAAACGGCTCTGGAAAGGGTTTGATGCGCGAGGCCTGCTGGATGAACACGTCCTCGTCGATGTCCGGGCTGATCAGGGCCACGCCGCGCAGCGCCTTCAGCGGTTTGGTGTTGCCGGCAATCGCCGCCTGCCGCAGCGTCTCAATCGTCAGGTGCGAGCCCATGGAATGCGCCACCAGCGTCACCCGCCAGCCGTTGTCGGCCAGATCGGTCAGCACCTGTTCCAACCCGTCGCGGGAATAAATCACGCTGTCGCGGTCGTAGACATAGCCGCGCAGCTTGCCCGCCGAGGCCCATGAATACAGGACCACCGGGATCTGCGCGTCGAAGTCATGCGAGACCTGCGCCACGCGGTAAACCGCCTCGGCGTTGTTGACATTGAACCCGTGCACAAAGACCACCACGTCCTTGCGCCCCGGCTGCGAGGCGGCTGTGAGACCGCCGAGAAAGCTTTGCCGGGCCTTGTCCGCGGTGCCGGGATAGGGGCCGCCGTCACGGGTGACGAAATGGCGGCGCGGATCGGGCTTGGCCCGGCCGGGCCATTCGATTTCGCCCTGTTGGTGCGTGGGCGGGATCGAGACATCCGCCCAGCCATAGCGCAGTTCGCGCGACCGTGGCGCGCCAAAGTTCTGCCGCACAAGGTTCAGGTCGCCATCCGGCGCGAGGTTGCGATTGGTCGCGACAAACACCCGCCGCATCGCGGCCTCACCGCCCACCGCCAGCGGCACATGGTCGATCTCGCCCCTTGGGGCGCAGCCCGCAATCAGCAGACCAAGCAAAACGATGAATAACCCTCTCTTCATGCGGGGAAATTTACCGACAAGGTGATTCGACGCCAGCCTTTTGTTGCGGCAGCCCCTGAGAGGTGTGCAGGATTGCAACGACGCCTAGGTCGGCCCCAGTTCCTGCAACAGGCGAATGGCGGCGGGCGCGGTAAAGGCGGTGGAATGCCCGGCCCTGTCGCCGCCCTCAATGTCGCTGAGGTCGATGATCTCGATCGGCAGACCCGCGAGGCGTGACGGGTCCTGAATAGAGCCCAGCCGAGAGGGTTTTCCGGTGATCAGCGCCGCAAGCCCTAGTGCCTTGTCGCGAGTCGACACCATCAACATGAACGGTTCCGGAAAAGGTGAGATCCGGTTGGCCTGCCGCAAAAAGACGTCTTCGTCGATATCGGGGCTGATCAGCGCCACGCCCGCGATGGGCCGCAGCGCGTCACCCTTGCCGGAAATCGACATCTGGCGCAGCGTCTCCATCACCAGTTGGCCCCCCATCGAATGCGCAAGGATCACCGTCCTGCGCCCGTCCCGCGCCAGTCCCAGCAACAGGGTTTCCAGATCGTCGCGGGCAAAGATCACGCTGTCGCGGTCGTAGACATAGCCGCGCGCATCCCCCGCCGACGGCCATGAAAAGGAAATCACCGGCGTTTCGGTTTCATAGTCATGGGCGATCTGCGCCAGTCGATAGATCGCCTCGGCGTTGTTGACGTTGAACCCGTGTACGAACAGCACCACCGACCCTGACGTTCCCCGAGGGATGTCGTTCAGAAATGCGGTCTGGTTGGTGTAACGCGTCCCGGACCGGGCGACAAAATGTTGCGCGGGATCAGGTGGCCGGTTGCCGGGCCATTCGATCTGACCGGGCACATGGGTCGGCGGGATGGAAATGTCGATCCGTCCGTAACGCAGCTGCGGGTCGCGCGCCTCACCAAAGCGCTGTTCGATCAGCGCCGCCGGTCCCGCCCCCTCAACCCGCCGGTCGGTGGCGATAAAGACCGTCTGAACCGCCGACGTGTCCGCGCCGGTTTTCGCACCCGGCAAAACGGTGATGACACCGCGCGGCCCGCAACCGGCAAGGACAATGGATGCACTCAGAAAAAGGGTCAGGATCACACGAGTCATACCCGCACAATCCACCAAGCACGCGCCGAGGTCGATCCTTTCCTTTGGCCCGTCACGGCGGGCCGGTCACGATGTCTTTTGCCGGCCCTGCGACTCCCCGCAACGTGCAGAAATGCAACGCACCAAGCCTTAATTGCCGCCCCACGCCGGGCGGCTGCGGCGCGGGATTCACATTGACCAAAGCCTGTGCCACAGTCCCCTCACGCGCCCGGTCAATGAGGCGCGGGCTTGAGGCAGAAACATGACAACCCGTCGACCGCGCCCCACCTTTGGCGTTATCGTCTTTTTCATCGCGACACTGGGTCTGGCCGCCTATTTCACCTTTGCCGCCGTGCAGGGCGACTTTGGCCTGTTCCGCCGCGCCGAGATCGCCGTCGAGGGTGAGCGGCTGGACAAGGAACTGACCGGCCTGCGCGCCGAGGTGGCCCGGATGGAAAACCTCACGCATCGGCTGTCGGATAATTTTCTGGACCTCGATCTGCTGGACCAACAGGCCCGCGACGTGCTGGGACTGGTGCGCAGCGACGAAATCGTGGTGCGCTGACCTTCGTCACGATGCCCCTTCGGTGACCGCGAGGCTTTACGCCGCCGCCCACCCCGCCTATCCTTTCCAAAAATAGTTCAGCCTTGAACGAGTCCTTGGGAGGAGACGACATGGCGGCCCGAAAGACGAGCGTGAAACCCAATGTCGCGCCCGAGGAACTGACCCGGTTCTACCGTGACATGCTGCTGATCCGCCGGTTCGAGGAAAAGGCAGGCCAGTTGTACGGCATGGGTCTGATCGGCGGGTTCTGCCACCTCTATATCGGCCAGGAGGCCGTGGTCGTCGGTCTGGAGGCCGCCGCCGAAGAGGGCGACAAGCGCATCACCTCTTACCGCGATCACGGTCACATGCTGGCCTGTGGCATGGACCCCAAGGGGGTGATGGCCGAACTGACCGGGCGTGAGGGCGGCTATTCCAAGGGCAAGGGCGGCTCCATGCATATGTTCAGCCGCGAAAAGCATTTTTACGGCGGGCACGGCATCGTCGGCGCGCAGGTTCCGCTGGGCGCGGGGCTGGCGTTTTCGGACAAGTACCGGGGCAACGACCGGGTGACATTCACCTATTTCGGCGATGGCGCGGCCAATCAGGGGCAGGTCTACGAGACCTTCAACATGGCGGCCCTGTGGGAGTTGCCGGTGATTTTTATCATCGAAAACAACCAGTACGCCATGGGCACGGCGATGAAACGATCGACCTCGACGCCGGATATCTACCACCGCGGCGCGGCCTTTGGCATCCCCGGCGAGATGGTCGACGGCATGGACGTGTTGGCGGTGCGCGACGCCGGTCAGAAAGCGGTCAAACACTGCCGATCCGGCAAGGGGCCGTATATCCTAGAGGTCAAGACCTACCGCTATCGCGGCCATTCCATGTCCGATCCGGCCAAGTATCGCACCCGCGAAGAAGTGTCGAAAATGCGCGAAGAGCGTGACGCCATCGACCATGTGCGCGAACTGCTGGTGCAGGGCGGCCATGCCTCGGAGGAGGATCTGAAGGCCATCGACAAGGAGATCAAGGCGGTGGTCAGCGCCTCGGCGGACTTTGCCCGCGAAAGCCCGGAACCGGCGCTGGATGAGTTGTGGACGGACATTTACGCGGAGGTCGGGTGATGCCGCACTTTGAAATCCACGCAACCGACACGGCGCGCGCCCGGCGGTTTTACGGCGGGCTGTTTGGCTGGGAATTTGCCCCGATGCTCGGTGCCGAAGAGGTCGATTACCACCTGATTTCCGGCCCCAACCTTGGCGCGGATCTGACCGGCGGCATGATGAAACGCATGGGCGTGGCCCCTGCCCCGAATGGCCCCGTTCGCGGATGCACCCTGACCTTTGCGGTGGCGGATGCGGATGAACGTTATGCCTGGGCGCTGGACAATGGCGGGGCGGAGGCGCTGCCGCCCATGGACTATCCCGGCATCGGGCGCGCGGCCTATGTCGAGGACGGCGAAGGCAACATCGTGGGCTTTATCACGCCCGTAACCGGGGAAGACTGACGATATGGCAACCGAAATCCTGATGCCCGCCCTTTCCCCGACAATGGAAGAAGGCACGCTGGCCAAATGGCTGGTCAAGGAAGGCGATACCGTCACCGCGGGCGACGTGATCGCAGAGATCGAAACCGACAAGGCGACGATGGAATTCGAGGCGGTGGATGAGGGCTTCATGGGCCGCATTCTGGTGGCCGAGGGCACTCAGGGTGTCGCGGTGAACACCCCCATCGCGGTGCTGGTCGAGGATGGCGAGGAGGTCCCGGATCAGGTCCGGGACGCGGGCTCTGCGGCCAAACCCGCCGCCACCTCCGAGACGTCGCCCGCCCCGGCTGCTGCCCCGGCCCCTTCGCCTGCCACCGCTGCCCCGGTTGCGGCTGTCCGCCCGGAACCCGACTGGCCCGACGGCACCAAGACAAAGAAACAAACCGTGCGCGAGGCGCTGCGCGACGCCATGGCCGAGGAAATGCGCGCCGATGGCGACGTTTTCCTGATGGGCGAAGAGGTGGCCGAATACCAAGGGGCCTACAAGATCAGTCAGGGCCTGCTGGAAGAGTTCGGATCGAAACGGGTGATTGATACGCCGATCACCGAACACGGCTTTGCCGGGATCGGCGTCGGCGCGGCCTTTGGCGGGCTGAAACCGATTGTCGAGTTCATGACCTTCAACTTTTCCATGCAGGCGATGGACCAGATCATCAATTCCGCCGCCAAGACGCTGTATATGTCCGGTGGGCAGATGGGCTGTCCGATCACCTTTCGCGGCCCCAATGGGGCCGCCGCCCGCGTCGGCGCGCAACACTCGCAGGACTTTGCGGCGTGGTATGCGCATATTCCCGGATTGAAAGTCGCGATGCCCTATTCCGCCTCGGACGCCAAGGGCCTGCTGAAAAGCGCCATCCGTGACCCGAACCCGGTGATTTTCCTCGAAAACGAGATCCTTTACGGGCGCAGCTTTGACGTGCCGGTGATGGAGGATTTCACCGTCCCCTTTGGCAAGGCCCGCATCTGGCAAGAGGGTACGGACGTGACGCTTGTCAGTTTCGGCATCGGCATGACCTACGCGCTGGAAGCAGCCGAGAAACTGGCCGAAGAGGGCATCAGCGCCGAGGTGATCGACCTGCGGACCCTGCGGCCGCTGGATACCGCCGCGGTCGTCGCCAGCGTGCAAAAGACCAACCGCTGCGTGACCATCGAAGAGGGCTTTCCGGTGGCCTCCATCGGCAACCACATCTCTGCCGTGCTGATGCAAGAGGCCTTTGATTACCTCGACGCGCCGGTGATCAACCTGACCGGCAAAGACGTGCCGATGCCCTATGCGGCCAACCTTGAACGCCACGCGCTGATCACCACACCCGAGGTGATCGCCGCCGCCAAGAAGGTTTGCTACCGGTGACCGCGCGGGTCGAGGTCCGGGGCCGTGACGTGGCGCGCGAGGCGTATCGGATCGAAACCGATGCCGGGCGCGCCTGGGTGCCCGAATGCCTGATGGCGCAGGCGCTGCGCCCCGGTGGCAGACCGTCCCATCAGGACGCCTATGAATGGATTGCCGCGCACAGGCAGGCGCTTGTCCGCGCGGTGACCCAACTGGCCTGCGGTGCGACGCCGCGCCCGCCCTACGACATCATGACCCTGATCGAGGCTCGCTGACCATGCGCCGCCTTCTTGATATAATTACTCAATCACGCGCCGCGCAGGCACGTTGAGAGGAGGATCTGAATGCCCATCGAAATCCTCATGCCCGCTCTGTCGCCCACCATGGAGGAAGGCACGCTGGCCAAATGGCTGGTCAAGGAAGGCGACGTCGTGGCCTCCGGTGACGTGATCGCCGAGATCGAAACCGACAAGGCGACGATGGAATTCGAGGCGGTGGATGAGGGCACCATGGGCCGCATCCTCGTGGCCGAAGGCACGGCGGAGGTTAAGGTCAACACCCCCATCGCGGTGCTGCTGGAAGAGGGCGAAAGCGCCAGCGACATCACCGACGGCCCCGTGGCCACAGCGCCACAGGCGCAGGCCACAGCGGCTGCCGAGGCGGCCCCCGCTTCCGGGGGCTCCGAGAAAGCCGCCCCGCCAGCGCAGGCCAAGGACGGTGCCCGCGTCTTTGCCTCTCCGCTGGCGCGCCGTCTGGCGGAACAAAAGGGACTGGATCTGGCGCAGATCACCGGCAGCGGCCCGCGCGGCCGCATCGTCAAGGCCGATGTCGAGGCCGCCGGCGCGCAGTCTCCGCAGCCAGCCGTCGCCGCCGCCGCTCCGGCAGCGCCCGGCCCCTCCGCGCAGGCCCCGCAGATCGCTGCCAGCGCCGATGCGGTGCTCAAGACCTACGCCGACCGCCCGCACACCGAAATCGCGCTGGACGGGATGCGCCGCACCGTCGCCGCCCGCCTGACGGAAGCAAAACAGACGATCCCGCATTTCTACCTGCGCCGCGACATCCGTCTTGACGCACTGTTGGCGTTCCGCACGCAGATCAACGCCCAACTGGCCCCGCGCGGCGTCAAACTTTCGGTCAACGATTTTATCATCAAGGCCTGCGCCGACGCCTTGCAGCAGGTGCCCGCCGCCAATGCCGTCTGGGCCGGGGACCGCATCCTGCAACTGACCCCTTCGGATGTGGCTGTGGCCGTGGCGGTCGAAGGCGGGCTTTACACTCCGGTCCTGAAAGACGCGCATCAGAAATCCCTCTCGGCGCTCTCGGCGGAAATGAAGGACCTCGCCAGCCGCGCCCGCGACCGCAAGCTTGCCCCCCACGAATATCAGGGCGGCAGCTTTGCCATATCCAATCTCGGGATGTTCGGGATCGAGAACTTCGATGCGGTCATCAATCCGCCACACGGGGCCATTCTAGCCGTCGGCGCAGGGATCAAGAAGCCTGTCGTCAGCGAGGACAACCAGATCACCGTCGCGACGGTGATGTCGGTCACGCTGTCGGTTGACCACCGGGTGATCGACGGCGCGCTTGGCGCGGACCTGCTAAAGGCCATCGTGGACGGCCTTGAAAACCCGCTGGCCCTGTTGGCCTGAGCCGACTGACCGGGTTTGAGAAGCAGGCCGCACCTGCGGCAGAGGGGTGACGACCCTGACCCCGAAAAAAAAGAGGCCCCCCGAATGGGGCGCCTTCAACATTTAGCCGATACTCTTTGCGCCGCGCTCAGCCGCCGCGCAAGATCTGGTCCATGCTGATTGACGGCTGGGCACAGCCAGCCTCGCCAACCACCTTGGCTGGCACCCCCGCGACGGTGGTGCATGGCGGGACGTCCTTCAACACCACCGACCCGGCGGCAATGCGCGAGCAGTTGCCCACCTTGATATTGCCCAGTACCTTGGCACCCGCCCCGATCAGGACCCCGTCACCGATCTTGGGGTGGCGGTCCTCTTCTTCCTTGCCCGTCCCGCCCAGCGTGACCGAATGCAACATCGAGACGTTGTCACCCACCACCGCTGTCTCACCGATGACGATCGAATGGGCATGGTCGATCATGATGCCCTTGCCGATCCGCGCCGCGGGATGGATGTCGATTCCAAAGACCTCCGAACTGCGCATCTGAAAGAAATAGGACAGATCCTTGCGCCCTTCGGTCCACAGCCAATGCGCGACGCGGTAGGCCTGCACCGCCTGGAACCCTTTGAAGAACAACACAGGTTGCAGGAACCTGTGGCAGGCCGGGTCACGTTCATAGGTGGCCGTGATATCCGCGCGCGCGGACAACGCCAGTTCTGGCGCAAGACCATAAGCCTCATCACAGATTTCCCGGAGGATCTGTTCAGACATCTCCCCATTCGCCAGTTTCAGCGACATGCGGTAACTCAGGGCCCGTTCAATCGAAGGGTGGTGCAGAATCGAATAATGCACCAGTCCGCCCAGCAGCGGTTCATCGATCACCGCCTGCTCTGCCTCGCTGCGGATACGGGCCCAGACCGGGTCAAGTTCCGCAAGATGCGCGCGCGTTTCAGCCATGGCTGTCCTCCTTTGACGCCGTAAGCCTATCAGATAGGCTATGGGGACCGAAACGCAAATCTGTGATGTGGGTTATGTCAGATCAAGATGACGCTGCAACGCTGCGATTCAAAAGCCTAATCCACGCCCGGCTTGCCGCACTGGACGACGAAGATGCGCTTGGCCGGGCGGGACAATCCACGGTCGAGCTGGACCAGCAGGCGGTGGGGCGGCTGTCGCGGCAGGATGCGCTTTTGAACCAATCCATGGCAAAGGCCAGGCAGGCACGTCGCGACGGACTGCGCCGCGCGCTGGAGGCCGCACTGGTCCGAATAGACCTTGGGGAATTCGGTTACTGTGATGAATGCGGCGACGCCATCGCGGTCAAACGGCTGGAACTTGACCCAACCGCACAGCGTTGCATTTCCTGCGCGTCGGGCTGACGGACGGCGCGCAGGGCAGCCAGGATCGCCAACTGGCAATCGAGGTAATCGGGATCGTCAAAACTGACTTCGCGACCCATTGGATGCCCATGGGCCGCCGCCATCAAGGTCCCGTTCCCCCAGCGACCATGCGCCCGCCCCGTCCGGCGACAGAACGCATCCGCCGCTCTGGCCTCGCTGATCAACCGGCTGGCCTGCGCTGCGCGAGCATGCGGCGGCACGGGCAAAAGCGCCCGCGCCGCCGCGCTCACGTCACCGGGCAGGACCGGTCTCATGCTGTTATCTCGCGTTCGGCATAGGGTCCGGGACCATAGCGTTCGGAGACTTGTGCAACCGCCAGAGTGAAGGCCCCACTGACGCCATCGGCGGTTTGATCCGCGGCGCTGTACACCCAGGATGGCGCATTCACGATCTGGGAGCGCAGAACTGTGGACCCTTGCCGGACCTGTACGCTGTAGGCTTCGCTGGCTTCGCCAAGCGGCACCTCGGACAGACCCCAGCCGTCCCCGTCAATCCGCGAGCGCCGGGTCCAACTGAGGCCAAGATCGCCGCCCTGATCCACAACCCGCAGATGCGCGGGCCGGTACGGCCGCAGACCATTGCCATCAAAGGCATGGACCCGGTGTTCATACGCGGCATGATCATAAGGTTGCGACGCCGGCCCAACCCGGTAGTGCCGCGCGACCCCGCGTTGCAACGTCTTCAACCCGATCTGAACGGGTGTCCCGTCCAGCAAGACCACCAAGGACCCAGCGGGCCAGACCGCAGGCATCAATCCGTCGCTGCCCGCCTGTCCGCGCAGCCGGTGCGACAGCCGCCAGCGGCCTTCAGACATAAGCTCTGCATCCCGAAACTGGATCAGTTCCCAGTTGCCGGGCGTTCCATCGCCGATCGCCATCAGATTGCCACCGGACAGCAGCGCGGCATCACTGATCGACTGCAAACCGCCGCTTGCCAGTCGCACCTCCAATGCCGGACCGGAGTCGATTTTTCCGGGCCGCGCCGCGATCAGGTCTGTCTCAGTCACGCCAATCACCGACTGGCCCGCAATGAGAGTGTTCAAGGCGTAATCCGAATCCTGCGGCGCGTCATAGATCGCCACAGCACCCGGCCAAGGCGTGGCCGTCAGCGCCAAATGCGGCGCATGAGGCACCTCGTCCCCGCTCATCATCGGCAGGTCAAGAAAGACCGGAGTTACCGGCGCGGCAGAGAGGACAAGCCGCACCGGGGCCGCGTCTTCGGGCATCTCTGATGGTTGAAATACCTCTGGTTCGATCCGCACCGCGTCGACGATCTGGTGTTCCATGACCTCGATCTTGTCGATCCGGGCCAACGTCCCACCGTTCCCGATCGGCAGCCGGACGACATCCCCCGCGCCCAGCGCAAGCTGCGACGGCGGCAAGGCAAATCGCAGGGTATCGCGGGCCACGCGCGCCTCGGTCAGGCAACGTTCTGCGGTCTGTCGTCCTTCGCCTCGCGTCATTGCCAGCGCCATATCGGTCTCGGCCACCGCATGCGTGGCCTCATCGGGCAAGACCGCTTCTTCTGACGCGATCTGGTGATCCGCGTCGGCCAGAATGAATTGCACGCGAACGCGGCCTGCCATCTCTGCCTCGGCGGCGCGCGTCTCCAGCAGATCGCCCTCGATCTCGTCACTGACAGCAAGCGCATCCAGCGGAAGGTCAATCGCGCCCGCTCCGCTGCGCATCCGGAAAACCAACGTGCCGTCCCGCTCAATCGCATCGAACCCATGGGCCAGCATCAATGGCTGTAGCGCACGCCGTGCGTCCGACACTTGCGGCACAACATAGCCGCGCACAAACCCATACAAACGGCTGGTATCAACGTCGGTCAATCCGACTCGCGCACAGATTTCCTCGACAACGGAGGCAAGACTGCGGCCCGAAACCCGACCGTTCAACCAGTGCCCGCGCCGATAGTTCGGTCCATCCGACCAAAGCGCCTCGTTCGCGGGAAACCACGGATAAGGTCGCGCGTCCCAAGCCCAGACAAAAGACCGTCCGAGGTCCAGCATCGGCCCGCCATAGACCGAAGACTGGGGGTTGTGCGCGGCTTCCGCCCAATATCCCAACTGCGCGCGGAGATATTGTTGTGGGATCAGATCGTCACGCAAGCCATTGGAGTAAAACGGCAGATCGGACTCCGATGATTTCGGGTCAAGGAATTTGTTCGGTTGGTTGGTCGCCTTGTCGACGGCTGCACACCCCAGTTCCGTAAACCAGATCGGTTTGGATTCCGGCTGCCATACCGTTGCCTGCGCCTGCCGGACGCCACCTATGCGCTCGTGATGAGGGTTCCCCCACCAATTGCGGATGTCCTTGTACCGCCAAACCCATGGCTCGCCATGTGTCCCGTCGGAAATCGGCGTCCGGATCTGGGCATCCCGGTCCGCTTGCGACGCATAGTACCAGTCATATCCCTCACCACCCTCGATGTTGGACCGCAGATAACCCAGATCATGCACCGCGCCCCATATAGCGTCAGCGTGGTCCTCGCCGTCACGCCAGTCCGACAGTGGCATGTAATTGTCGATCCCGACAAAATCGATCTCGGTATCAGCCCAAAGAGGATCGAGGTGAAACAACAAATCGCCCGAGCCATCCTGCGGATGATAGCCGAAATACTCGGACCAATCCGCCGCATAGCCAATCTTGACCGATGCGCCCAGCAGGGTCCGGCACTCGGCCGCAAGGTCTTGCATGGCCGCAACTGCGGGAAACCCATGTTCACCGCGAATCTGGGTCAGTCCGCGCATCTCGGACCCGATGCAAAACGCCTCGACACCACCGGCCGCCGCGCAAAGTGCCGCCTGATACAGGATGAACCGGCGGTAGCCCCATTCATCCGGTCCGCTGTAGCTGACCGACCCGCTGGACACCGTGAAATCACTGGCCGAGGCCGTACCAAAGAACGCGGCAACCTCGGCATCGGCTGCCGCAGTTTGGTCCGGTGACCCGGATTGGCCCGGCGCGACGCTGAGGGTGATCCTTCCCCGCCAAGGCAATTCCGGCTGGTCGGTGGCCCCGCTCCAGGGATCTGGCAATCCATTGCCAGCCATCTGATCCATCAGGATAAACGGGTAATACATCACAGACAGACCTTCGGCCTGCATCTTGCGGATCGACTGAATCACCGACTCGTCTGTCGGAGTGCCGCCATAGACCGGGCGGCCGTCTTGCTGTGGCACCGTCAAAGCCGCGCTCCGATTCAGACCAGCCACGGACCAAGGCATCGATTTCGCCTCGAACTCAGTCTGTTCCACCTTCGGTCGGATCGAACAGTCACCGCAACGGAGATCATCCCCGAACCAACTCACAATCAACGAAGCCGCACCGCAATTGGGAACCTCGTCGGTGAGTTGCTTCAGCGAGGTGACGAAATCCGGCTCTTCCGAGGGTGATCCGACATTGGCCACCGCCTTGCCGTCTTTTCCCACCCCGAACAGGTTGTCAAAGGAACCGGCGGCATGTTTCATGTAAACCGGATCGGTCGCCAAGGCGTATTCCCCGGTGCCCGGTATCATCGCCACACCGCGCACCAATGCCGGCACCTGATCCTCGGCCAGATCGGGGCGCACAACCTCAAAGCTGAACTGCGGCACACGGTTGCCGAACCGTTCCAGACGCAAATCCTCCATCACCACATAAGCCGTGCCGCGATAGGCCGGCACCTGTCCAGCACCTTCGACCGCTTCGATCTTGGGATCGGGCAATTGATCCTGCGTCCCGGTGTAGACGCGCATATTGAGGTCCCTGATCGCGACTTCGGCGCCATCGGCCCAAACGCGATTGACAGAGGTGATCTCTCCCTCGCACAGCGCCAAAGCAAGGCTGATGGAATAGCTGTACTCGCGCACTGTGGGTTGCGCGGGCGCGCCTTTGCCGCCGCCCCCGGATTCGCGCACCCGTTCCTTGAACTCGGTCGCCCAGATGACATGGCCACCCGTCCGCATCCGACCATAGACCTGTGCAATCGGCGCTCCTTCACCCGCCCCGGTCAGGCGGAAACGGTCAATCCTGCCCGTCTCAACGGCCTCTGACCCCGCGCCCATCAGACGCTGGTCCAGTCCGCGCCCGATGGAGGCACCTATGAAACGGCCCACCGCCGTCATCGACAGCCCCAAAACAGAGCCGCCGATGGAACTGCCGATTGCCGCTCCTGCGGCGGAAAGAAGGATCGTCGCCATCACTCAATCTCCAATAGGAAGGGCAAACCGGGCCACCACACGCCGCGCCCAGGGCGCGCTCAGGGCGCTCTCGATGACACCATGTCCGCTATAGGCATGGATAAAACTCGCCATGCCCCCGGTCCGCGCCTGAAGCCCCACATGTTTCGCGATTGATCCGTCGCGCATCCGGAAGAGCAAAACGTCACCCTCCGCCGCATCGTCGCGGGCTTTGGGCACCATGTGCTGCAAGCCCGCCCGCCACAGGCGTTCATCGCCCTGCGGTTCCGACCAATCCATGCTGTAGGCGGGCACCTCTTCAGGCTCAGGCCCGATCACTTCGCGCCAGACGCCCCGCAACAGTCCCAGACAGTCGCACCCCGCGCCTCGGCACGACGCCTGATGCACATAGGGCGTCCCAAGCCACCCCCGCGCCGCATAAACCACCCGGTTCATCGGCGGCTCCCACCATCAAGGCGTTTGGCATAGCTTGGGTGAACCGTGATCCAGTCCTCTTCGGGTAAGTCCGGAAAACCGCGAAAGTTCAGATGGTTGCCGAATTTCGCCCGACACGTCTCAAAGCGTTTGTCACAGCCTGCTGTCAATCTGACCATATCTCCGACGACCGGCACCGCGCGAAGCGGCTCCCAGATCTCGATCACTCTTGCACCATCGGTGCGCAGGTAATCGCGCTTGATCGCCCCCGTCAGCCCCTGCGCTGCGCCGCTGCGTATCTCCAGTCGCCCTCGCTGAAACCATCCGACAGAAAAGCCGTCCAGGGCTCCGGTTATGAACACCCGGTTTTCTTCGACCTCCGCCAATGTGCCGTCATGCAGATAGCCACCCGCCGAAAGGTCAAAACCGCAGTCCGCATCCCCCAGAACCGCGGTACACGGCTTTTGAAAGACCCGTCCAACGGGCCGATTGAGCCTTTCGGTCAAACCGCGCAATTCTGCGTGAAATGCGCCGTTTGCGCGACGCACCTCTCCGATGCTTCCGCGGAACATCACGCGGCGTGCCGACACGTCTGCCCAATTGACCAGCCACGCCACCACCTCGGCCCCGTCATAGCGCCCGGCGGAGATATCCGCCTTGCTGATGGCGCTGGCGCTCAGTGCACCCATGGCCTCGGAGTTGTCGACAGACAACCCGGTCGCCTGACTGAGAGCACGGGCCGACAAACCGCTATCGGCCTTGAAGACCAACCCGTCAAAGCTCAGATCCCGGTCGTGATCGGTGAACCCAAGGCGGGTGCCATCCGTGCGCGTGATCGCCCATGCCCGCGCCACGGTGGTCAGTCCGCCCGCCAGATGGGCGTGCAACTCTGCCGCGCCCATCAGACCCGCACCTCTACCACGGGCACATCCGGGATCTGACCGGCATTGAACGCCCCGGCACTGACGTGGATGCGATCCGTGTCAAACCGCACCGGTACATCAAAGGCAAAGCCTGCGCGGATGTCTTGCCCGACACCCGGCGCGCTGTCCAACGTCACGATCCCGGTGGCGGTGTCCACGATGAAACCGGCCCCCTCTGTCAGCCCGACACCGTCGACCTCGACCAAGACGGAACCGGCGACTGGTTTGGTCACTGGACGGGAATAGCTGATGCCTCCGGAAACATAGGCCTTGGAAAGCGCAAAGCTCTGGTTCGCACCGTCCCCGGTCCCGATCGACTGGTCCGCGGCCGACGGTTCCTGCGACGGCGCACATGATTTGAAATCCGCCCAGTCTTTCCAGCGAAAGCCGAACAACTGTCCCTGACGGGCCTCGAAAAACGCGATCAGCTCTGCCAGATCGTCCATCGACCGCAGACCCAGCCCCGCATCATAGCGTCGGCGTGAATGCGCCCAGGGCGTATTTCGCTCTTCAAAACCAGAGGTCAGCGCCACGATGTCAGTGCGCCGTTCGGGTCCACCGACGGAGCCAAAGCTCAGGTCAGTGGGAAATCTCACGTCGTGAAAGCTCATGTCACTCTCCTCAGCGGTTGCGCGCGCCACGGCTCAGCGCCTGGCTCATGCGTGCAGCAATCTGGCTCTGGCTGCGCTGAAAGCCTGCGGTATCGGGCGTGGATATGTTCATCACCACCGTCACCGGCGATCCACCGCCGCCATCTGAACGCACGCCCAGCTTGCCGTCAGGCCCACGGGTCAAGGGCATGATCGCCTCTGGCCCTGCTTCGCCCATCAACCCGGTCCCGCCCCGCATCGGGAAAGTCGTCGGGCTGCTCACCACGCCGCCGTTGGCAAAGGGCATAACCCGCCCCTGCGCAAAACCCGCGCCATTCGCAAAGGGCGAATAGCTGCCGAACATGCCTGACACCGCCGACGACAGCAGGCCCCCCACGTGGTTCGCCACCGGTGTCACCGCCGCCTTCCAGGCCGCGTCGATCATCGATTGGGCCACAGTCTGCAACGCATCGGACAGTTTCATTCCGTCCAGCACCACACCGTCGATTGCCCGCGCCACGCCCCGGCTCAAAGTCGCTTCCAGCTTGGCGGCACCACGACCGGTGGCCGAAAACGTCTCATGGATGCGTTTCAACTCGGCATCGAACTGCGCCGCCATGCCGACCGCGCCGCCCAGCGAGGTTTCCAGTGCCTCGACCTGGCCTTCCAGGTCATCGATCATGTCACTCATGTCTCGTCACCTCTCATCTTGTCGTCCGGAAAGGCTGTCATCAGTTCGGACAGCCGCGACCGACCCATCGGTTTTGCCCCGTCGCCCTCGCCCAGCATCAGTTGCAATTCGGCGGGCGTCAGATCCCAGAATTCCCACGGTTTAAGGCCAAGACCCCGCATGCCCGCCCGCATCAATGTCGGCCAGTCAAACCCCGCCATCGCGCGACTCCGGCAACATGAAGGCGCGCGCCAGCAGTGCGGCCGCCGCCCGTGCCGCCGCCATCGGCCCGCCATCGATCTCAGAGGACAGCAGGTCAGACGCGCGACCGGTCCATCCACCGCCCCGCAGTCCCGCCACAATCAGCGCCAGCACGTCCCGTGTGCTGAACCCGCCGGATTCGAACCGTTGCACCAGATCCACCAGAGACCCGCTCGCAAGCCCGGTTTCCAGTTCGGCCAACGCGCCCAGCGTCAACCGCATCACGTGGCTCTGGCCGTCTACGACCAGAACCACGTCACCTCGCCACGGATTGCCCATCAGGCCGCCGTGAAAGTCAGCGCGCCCGCCGACGCCAGCGCCAGTTCGTAGGTCGCCTCGCCATCATGCGCGCCGGCGTATTCGATTGACGTCACCTGAAACGGCCCTTCGACAACGCCGAAATCCGGGATGATCACCTGAAACGCCGGGGTCTCGCTGTTGAAAAACATCTGCCGCGCGCGTTCGTCCGTGGTGCCGTCCTTGAACACCCCCGAGCCGCTGAGGCTTGCCGATTTCACACCGGCCCCGGCCAGCAACTCCCGCCAGCCGCCCGTGGATTCCAGCGTCGTCACGTCCACCTGCTCGGCGTTAAAGCTGATGCGCGTCGCGCGCAGCCCCGCCAGCGTTTCAAACGTGCCGCTCACGTCCACCTTGATCAGCAGGTCTTTCCCGTTCTGTGCCGCCATGTCTCTTACTCCAGATGAAAACTCAGTTGTCTTCCACGCGCGCGCGAAAGGTCAGATCGATGCGCCGCAGGCCACGGCTTTCGCGCCCGGCCTTGGCCTTTTCGAACCACAGTCCCACAAGGGTTCCCCGGCTCAGGCCCAAATCGGCTCCGTGCAGCGCGTCGCTGATCGCTGCCGCCGCCTCCTTGGCGGTTTGAAACCCCGAATTTGACGTGACGACCGAGACAAGGAACCGGTGCCAGGCCCCCGCCCCGCCCTTGTCGCCCGCGTCCTTCGCCGTCTCCGGCCCCAGCGCCACGTAGATCGGCGGCAAGGCCCCGGTGGGCAGCGCGTCGTAGATGTCCGCCCCAACAATGGCCGACAGGGTCGCGTCGCCCTGAAGTCGCGCATAGACTGCCGCCTGCAAGGCCCCGGATACTGCATAACTCATGGCGCAACCTCCTCTTGGCACTGGCAAATCAGGTACAGTCCGGAAGGTTCTTCCTCGGTCACGGCCTCGATCCGAAAGAGGCGCGCGCCCATGCGCAACCGCTGACCCGGCTCCGGCCGACTGGAATGTCCCTGCGGGGCGCCACGCGTGATGATCCGAAATGCCCCAACCGAAACCGCCCCGGTTTCGCCATTGGCCAGCCGCCCGGTTCGTGGTTTGACCGAAGCCCAGAGTGTGCCCAGCGCGCTCCATGTTTCCTCAAAGCCACCCGCGCCATCGGTGACCCGTTGGGGGGCTTCCAGCGTCAACCGCCTGTTCAAGGTCCAGCTCATACGCCCAACCCCACACGCACCGGGCGATAGCGGGCGATCAGGCTCGTCACGCCGAACGGCATGCAGCCTTGGCTCAGCGCGGTATCGCTCCGGTATTCGTAATAGTGCGCCGCCAGCATCAGCACCGCTTGCTTCAGATCCTCGGGCACCGCATCGAAAGTGGGGCCGTATCCGGCGTCGAAACGGATCTCGACCGTCCCCCCCGTGGGAACACGCGGAAAAGTGGTTGCCATAGGCCGCAGGCGGGGATCAAAGGCATCCTTGTGCAGCCTGTAAGCCCCCGGATCGACAACCGTCGCAACTCCATAGGCATCCACCAGGGCCACTTCGGTAATCGCCTGAACAGGCGCCACCGGCAGCCGCTGGCCATCGGGTGCGGTCCACTCATCCAGAGTCACCAGAAAACCGCGTGTGACCAAGGCTTTGCTTGTGCGGCCCTCAATGGCGGCCAGCGCCGCGCGCAGGAACGAGACCAATACCGGATCTTGCAGATCGCCTTCGGTAAAACCGCTGCCCAGCAGCAGGTGGTCCTTCAGAGCATCCACCGGAAGCGCCGCTTCCAACACCTGGGTTTCTTCCACCAACATCATGTTTTTTCTCCGAAATCCTCGACCATCCCTTGTCCGCCAGGCGGTTGGACGCGCGCCGCCCCGACTGCACGGGCGGAGGGGTAGCTGGACAACCTGAACAGGCGCGCGCCCGCTGAGAGACGGACCGCGTGGCCCGCCTCCCATCTCATGGTCAGCCTCAGCTGACGGCGATACGCATCAGCTTGATCGCTGCGAAATCGCTCACATCGCCGCCCACCCGCTTGGAGGCGTAGAACAGGACGTGCGGCTTGGCGCTGAAAGGATCACGCAGAACACGCAGGTCCGGGCGTTCCGCGATGGTGTACCCGGCGGTGAAATCCCCAAAGGCAATCGGATAGCTGTCCGCTTCGATGTCGGGCATGTCCTCGGCGATCAGAACCGGATAGCCCAGCAGGCGGCCCGGTTCGCCAAAGGCAAACCCGTCGGCCCACAGGTGACGGCCATCCGCGTCCTTCAGCTTGCGCAGCGCGCCGGCGGTCTTCGAGTTCATCACAAACGTCGCCTTGGCGCGGTAGGGCGCATTCAGCGCATAGACCACGTCGATCAGCGCGTCGCCGTCACCAATCCCCGTACCCGACCCCGAGGGAACATAGCCAAGGTTGCCCCAGCTCCAGGTCGAATCCTCGACGATGGTGTGGTTGAGAAAGCCACGCGGCTTGTCGTTACCATCCCCGGCGATGAAGGCCCCGGCCTCCGCCCGCGCGAACTTCTCGGCAATGCGTCCCGCCAGCCAGGCATCGACATCAAAGGCGCTGTCGTCCAGCAGGCGCTGTGACACCTTCGGCATCGCATTCAGCTCATACAGCGGGATCGAGATACGCTCGATGGTCGGTGTCCCGGTCTCAGCCGCCGATCCGGTCTCGTTCGCCCAGCCCGCACCGGTGTCGTTCTGGTCGATCAGCACATCAAAGGCGGAGGCATCCACATTCACCACATTGGCAATCTGCCGGATCGAGGCCGTGGTGTTCAGTGACGACTTGATCGTCTCCGCAGTCTGCGGATCGACCAGATAGCCACCGTCAGAGTTGATGGCGGTCGACATTGCCTTGCCTTCCAGCTCGAGACCACGCAGGCCGTCGTCGTCGCCAGAGCGCAGATAGGCATCAAAGGCCTTTTGGTGGGGGGCTTCGACCTCGGTACGGGTCGAAAGCGCCGGGCGGTTCGCTTTTGCGGTCTTGTGATCCAGCATGGTCAGTCGCTCTTCCTGTTTCTGAAGCTTTTCTTCAAACTCGGCCTGAGAGGCCCTGTAGTCCCCGATCAGTCCCGCCATCGCGGCACTCACCCGGGCGACCGGAGACAAATCTTCCCCGGTCCGAGACTTGGTCTCGGTCTTGTTCATCCCTAGTTTCCCTCATGAGTGGCGCGCGTCAGACGCCCGCCAGGTTGCGGCGCATGCCCTCCAGGGCCTCCGCCAATTCACGCAAGGCAACGTCGTCCGGGGTTTCCCCCTTGGACGCCACCCGCGCACTGGGCAGCATCGGGAAGGTCACCAGCGACACCTCCCAAAGCTCCAGTTCCGTCAGGACACGGTGGCCCTTGTCGTTCTTGGTGGCTTTCAGCGTGCGATAGCCAATCGACAGCCCGTCGATCGCCCCCGCCTCGATCAGCGCCGCCGCCTCACGGCCACGCTCGACACAGTCCAGCAGCCGCCCTTTGACGAACAGCCCGCGTTCGTCCTCGCGCACCTCGTCCCAGATCCCGATGGGTTGCGCAGGGTCATGCTGCCACAGCATCTTGACCGCGCGCCCTTCTCCGGCCAGCCGCGCCAGAGAGCGGGCATAGGCCCCGCTGGCGACCACATCGCCGCCCTGATCGCAGGCTCCAAAGAGCGAGGCATAGCCCTCGATCCTGTGCCCTTCGACGGTCACTTCCGCATCGAAGCGAGAGAATTTGTGTTCCAGATCCATTCAATTCCCTTTCCTTGGGCTCGGGGCCGACCGCGGTGACAACAGCCGCTCCGGACGTCCCCTGATAGTCTCGCACCCCCTCAGGGTGCGGCGGTCAGCAATCCCTGAAACACATCCGCAAGGATGGCCCCCGCGACGCCGTAGACCGTCAGCCACAGCCGCCGCTCCAGCCGTTCCATCAACAGCTCAAGCCGCTGAAAACGGTCTGTCAGGGCATCGAACTGCAATTTGCTGACCCGCTCATGCGCCTCCAGACGCAGCCCCGGCGCGCAGGTAAAAGGATCGTGCCTTGAGCGCATTTCAGTCACTGCCCGTCTCCTCCATCTCAGCCGGCAACCCCAGCATCCGACGCTTTTCGGCAGCGGTCAGGAAATCGGCCGTTGCAACACGGTTCCACTGAGCGTCGCGCTCGACCGCCAATGCCGGCACCTGATCAAGGTCGGGGGTCAGAACCACTTCCTCGCCAACCCAGGTCGACAGCCAGCGCCCGACGCTCGCCGCGACCTTGGTCGCCAGCGGCAGCACCGTCTGGCGGTAAAAGGCGCGGTGCGACTCGGCATAGTTGGCATAGGTCGCCTCGCCGGTGATCCCCAGCAGCATCGGCGGCACACCAAAGGCCACCGCGATCTCGCGCGCCGCCGCTTCCTTGGTTTTCTGGAACTCCATGTCCGAAGGCGAAAAGCCCATCGGCTTCCAGTCAAGCCCACCCTCCAGCAGCATCGGACGCCCCGCATTGCGCGCACCCTGGTGATGCATCTCCATCTCGGATTGCAACCGTTCGAACTGTTCGGGGCTCAACTGCCCCTGCCCGTCCGCGCCATTCCAGACGATTGCACCAGAGGGCCGCGCCGCATTGTCCAGCAATCCCTTGGACCAACGCGAGGCTGCGTTGTGCACGTCCACCGCCTGCGCCGCCGCCTGCAAGGGCGACAACCCATAGTGATCATCCTGCGGATGGAACGCCTTCACATGACAAATCGGAGAGATCGCGCCGGTCACACCAAAGCGATGCTTGCGCCCGCCTACGGCGTATTCATAGGCCACCGGCCAGCCATCGGCACCGGGCACAACGCTCATCCGGTCGCTGCGCAACACATGCAGCTCAAACGGCAGCCCCTCGTCGCCCGCCACGGCCTCGACATAACCATCGCCCGACAGCAGCAACTGACCATACAGAGCCTCGAAAAGTTCCGCCCGGCCCTGACCGGGGTTCGGTGCCGCGATCAGCTTGAGGATCGGATGCTCGGCATAGCGGGTTGCATTGTCCTGCAACACCAGCGGCAAGGCCGCCGCCGCTTCGGCAATCAGCTTGACCGCGCGAAAGCCCACCGGGTTGCCGGCAAAGGCCTGCTTGGTCAGCGATACGGTATCCCGCGGGCTCCACGCAACGCGACCGCCGTTCAGATGCGCCACGACCCGGCCCGTCGCCGAGGCCTTGGCCTCCGGCGCGCTCGCCACCTCCGGCCCCTGCCCGTTCCGCCGCAGAAAATCGAATACCATCCCTAGTCGCTCCTTTCCTCAGGCGGCCCAAGGGCCCGCACTGTCCCGCCCGCGACAGCCGGGGGCGGTCGCGTTGCAGGTCATCTTCGTCTTTGGTTTGGGTCAGAGGCTTGCTGCCCCTGCGTCTCATGAAGCAAACTATGGCGGGCGGATTAAGACCGCGTCACACCACCGTTCGGCCCTCGCGCAACGGCCGCAACGGGCCGTTAAAGCCCGCGCACCTGCGGCGTCCGCTTCACCGGGCGTTTGCCCAGCATCAGTTCCGTCAGCGCCCAGACCAGCGCGTCCACGCGGTCGGGACTGCCAGCGCCATGATAGCCATGCGGCGTGATCAGGCACATCTGCGATTCAAGCTCGTCCAGCCCGCGCGCGTGTTTCACGCGCCCCTGCTCATACAGCGCGGCCACCGGCTCGGCCCGGACGGATTTCCCCTCCGTCGCATGCACCGCCTTGTAGGACACATAGGGATCGACCTGCCGCAACGTTGTCTCAACCATCGCGCCGCCCTGATTGACCTCGGCCACCACACGGTCCGCCTGCCAGCGCGCGGCGGCCTCGATTGCCGCCGTCGCCCAGCCCGTCGGCGACAACCCCTGGATCGAGGCATCCTCCAACACATAGGCCCGGCGGTCGCGCGGGTCGTCTGCCTCGACGATCCCGGCCACGACAATCCCGCAAGCATCGGACTTTGGCCCCTTGCCCGCAGGCGGATCGACTGCCACCACAACCCGGTCCAGCTCCGGCAGTCGCCCTGCACGCGCGCCGTCAAACATCTCGCGCGTCCACAAGGCCCCATCGACCTGATCCAGCAACACGCCGTCCAACTCCTGCAACCCCAAAGACTGCCCCTCATAGCGCGCCCGCACTTCCTCAAGGAAAGAGGCCGCCAGATGCGCCCGGTTCGCCTCGGTCCGGGCATGGGTCGACACGGTCGAGGGCGTCTCAAGCAGTTCCTTCAACACCTCGACGTTGCGCGGTGTCGTCGTCACGCAAACACGTGGCGCCTCCCCCAGACGCAACCCGAATTGCAGCATGTCCCAGACATCCTGCGCCTTTTTCCATTTCGCCATCTCATCCGCCCAAGCGCCGTCAAACTGAGGCCCGCGCAGCGCCTCCGGGTCTTGCGCCGAAAACACCGTGGCTTCCGCCCCGTTCGGCCAGATCAGCGTGCGGCGCGAGGCGTTGTAAGTCGGCTTACGGTCAAACGGCGAACAGGCCATGATTCCGCTATCACCGTAAATCATCACTTCGCGCGCCTGATCATAAGTCTCGCCAATCAGGGCAATCCGTCGACAACGCCCCTTGTCCATCGGCTTGGCCCCTTCTACCTGCGCGCGGACCCATTCGGCACCGGCCCGTGTCTTGCCCGCACCACGCCCGCCCAGAATGACCCATGTCCGCCAGTCGCCCTCGGGTGGCAACTGGTGCGGATGGGCCCAGAACTCGAATAGATAGGGGAGCGCAAGGCGCTCCCCGTCGGTCATTTCATCCAGAAACCTATCCTTCACCACAACAGGTGCGGAGGCTATCCAGGCGGCACCCGACCGCAAATCTCGCGGCGTCGAGGTCAAGCCCGTAGGCATCTCCGATTCCTTCGTCTTTTCTGATGATTGCTTCAAGTTCCAACTCCGTTTCTCGGGCCGCACGCAGCCAGTATTTCAACTCATTCAAGGCGCCACTCGCCTCGGTCTTTTTCGCGATGTCTCCCCGACGGACCCTGCTCTGAAGCTCCTCGATCTGATCGATGAGTTCCGCGATCGTCGCTGTCGCCCGATCACGTTGTCTGCGCAGCCGCTCACACCGCTCGTTGGCGGTGATGACGATGCGCTGTTCTTGTTCTTTTTGCTCTGCTCTGCTCATGCTCGACACCTTACTTGCCTGTAGGTTTTTGCCCCTCCGGGGGTGCAAGGCACGAAAAACGGCCCCAAAGGTCTCCCCCAGGGGCCGCCTGCCGCACCTCGTCCAGCATGGGAAAAACATACGGTCGACCGCGCGATGGGTCAATCCCACCCCCGCGCGCAACCAACTGATTTCATTCACACTTCCAAACCAAACCTTAACAGAGGCCAAACCTGCTTGCCGCGCGCCTGCGCCTCTGGCAAACCATTTTCAACGAAAGGAACCCGCTATGCCCCATCTCTCGACCCGCATCACCACGCTCAACGAAGGCGGCTCTGACGGGTGGGAGGTGTTCTACCGCGCCCGCGCCATGGCCGCCGCAGGCCAGCCGGTGACGGAACTGACCATCGGCGAACATGACATCGGCACCGACGCCTCGATCCTTCAGGCGATCCACGCCTCGGCCAGCGGCGGCCACACCGGCTATGCGATGGTTCCGGGCGTTTCGGGGCTGCGCAAGGCCGTGGCAGAGCGCATCACCGCCCGCACCGGCGTGCCCACCGGCCCCGAAAACGTGCTGATCACCCCCGGCGGGCAGGCCGCGCTGTTCGCGGCCCATGTCGCCGTGCTGTCGCCCGGCGATGCGGCGCTCTACATTGACCCCTATTACGCCACCTACCCCGGCACGATCCGCGCCGCCTCGGGGCGCGCGGTCCCTGTCCCGACAGAGGCGGACCGCGCCTTCCTGCCGCAGGGGGCCGCGATCCGCGCCGCCGCCACGACCAGCGGCGCAAAAAGCCTGCTGGTCAACACGCCCAACAACCCCACCGGCACGGTCTACCCGCGCGAAACCCTGCAAGAGATCGCCTCCGCCGCCATCGACCACGATCTCTGGCTGATCTCGGATGAGGTCTATGACACGCAGGTCTGGCAAGGCGACCACATCAGCCCCCGCACCCTGCCCGGCATGGCAGAGCGCACGCTGGTCGTCGGGTCGATGTCCAAAAGCCATGCCATGACCGGCTCGCGCGCCGGTTGGCTGGTTGGCCCGAAAGAGGCCATCGACCGCCTCATCGACCTCGCCACCTCGACCACCTACGGCGTGCCCGGCTACATTCAGGACGGCGCGCTGTTTGCCCTCAATCAAGGCCCCAATCTAGAGGACCAGATCGCCGCCCCCTTCCGCCGCCGCCGTGATCTCGCGCTCAAGGTGATCGCCGAACAGAACACCGTCACCGCCATCCCCGCGCAGGGGGCCATGTACCTGATGCTCGACATCCGCGCGACGGGCCTCTCGGGGCGCGACTTTGCCGAGGCGCTGCTGGACGAACACCTGATCGCCGTCATGCCGGGCGAAAGCTTTGGCAAATCTGCTGCCGGTCACATCCGCGTCGCCCTGACCGCGGCGGACGACCGTCTGGTCGAGTCGCTGAAAACCCTCTGCGCCTTTGCCGACAACAAGGCCCATGCCGATGCCTGACAGCTTTCGCGCCATGCACCGCCCCGGCGATCCCTTCATCCTTGCAAATGCTTGGGATGCCGGATCGGCCAAGATGCTGGTCGCGATGGGGGCCAAGGCCATCGCAACCTCATCGGCGGCCCACGCCTTTACGCTGGGCCGCCCCGACGCCGGAACCATCACCAGAGACGAGGCCTTGGCACATGCCCAGGACCTCATGGCTGCCGTCAACGTCCCCGTCTCGGGCGATTTCGAAAACGGATTTGGCGAGGCACCGGAAACCTGCGCCGAAACCGTGCGCCTTGCCGCCGAGATCGGCCTTGCTGGCATCTGCATCGAGGACACCGCCCTCCCCGGCTCCGCCCCCTATGACGCCGCCCTCGCGGCAGAGCGTATCCGCGCCGCCGCCAGCGCCGCCCGCGCCCTGCCGGGCGATTTCTTCCTCGTCGCCCGCGCCGACGGGATTCTCACCGGCCACTACGACACCGAAGAGGCCATCGCCCGCATTCAGGCGTTCGAATCCGCAGGCGCCGACGGGGTCTATGTCCCCGGCCCGCCCTCGATGGCGGCGCTCGGGCGCTTGGTCAAAGCCACCGGCCTGCCCTTCAACGCCCTCGTCTCCGGTCCTTTCGCCAATCACGCCCGCGCCGACTTTGCCGCCCTTGGCGTGGCGCGCCTGTCCCTTGGTTCGGCACTGGCCCGCGCCACCTACCGCACGATCCACACCGCCGGAGAGGCCATGTTCGGCACTCAAGGGCGCTTTGACACGCTAACCACCGGCCTGCCTTTCGACGTCCTGAACCCCATGCTGAAATGAGCGGCACCCCGGTCAGCAGCATCCGCAACCTCGGCCCGGCGTTTGAAACGGCCTGCACAGAGGCCGGCATCCCCGATGCCGAAACCCTGCGCGCCCTCGGCCCGGATGAGGCGTATCGCAGGCTGCTGCTGTCCGGCCAGCGCCCGCATTTCATCGGCTACTATGTGCTGCACATGGCGCTCCAGGGCCGCCCTTGGAACGACTGCAAAGGGGCCGAGAAGGACGCCCTTCGCGTCCAGTTCGACGCCCTAAAGGCGGGCACCAAAGCCACCCCACAAAACGCGCTGGACCGTATTCTGAATGAAATCGGCGTCATTGACCCCAGCCGCCACCCCAGCAGCCGGGCCCGTTGATGACAGGCGTCCGCACCACGGCGGGCAACCCCAAACGCCGGTCAATCCCCCAATGACCTATCTCAGGTCGCGCAACAGAGTATCCGGCGTGTAACCGACCCAGGAATTGAAATTTCTATCCCCTATCGGAAGCGCATCGTATTCAGACGCCGTGACGCGATACCGGGGTTCGAAATCGTAGTATTTGATGTCGCAAAAATCGTTGGAAAAGTTGTTCACCCAAACGCTCCAGTCACGATCCAGATCGTCCGAATAGTCCCGCCTCATGGCCTCATCGGTCCTGAGATCTCCGGGGGAAAAGTCTACAATCGGCTGATCCCGGAACCGGCGAAGGATCAACGTACAAAGCAGAACCGGATCAACCCCCTGACGTCCAACCCCTTTTTTCGTATCGACATCGATGCCCCAGACCGCCGCCTTTTCCACCGTGTCGATCCACAGGAAATCATTGCCCTTGTGACGCAGCATCTCTGCCAGCAGGGATCGCGGAAACCTGTTGACCCGGCTCATGGAATTGGCGTCGTCCAGATCCTTGGCGATCCGGGCGATCGCATCTATGGCAAGGTCGAACGCCTTTGTGACCGTCGCACGATCATACGACCGGTCAGGAACCTCCAGATCCGGCGCATGGAACCCCAACCGCGCCGTCGGATGCATGCTCCTTTGGATCGGCGTATAAATGTCGAACCGCAGGGTTCCGCCCATGAACGCCACGGCGCAGGCCGACAGACATTCCGCCCCCTCGGCCAAGACCGTGGGCACAGAATACGCTGTCAGGACTTCTGCAATCTTGACACCTTCGTTCAGGGCGCCACCCGGACTGTCAAGACACAGCGCCTGTATCGAATTCTGCCCATCGTCCAGGTATCCCTGACGCTCCAGCAGGGTCCGCAATGTGTCCGCGTCTCCTGCCGTGATCCGGCCAGACAACCGCAACGTGCAAGCCACGTTGTGTGAATCAAAAAGCGTGGGTGGCGCGACCACGACAATCTCGGCGGCGGAAAGCAACCGGGGCAGGACTGTCAGACAAAAGACGAAAGTCAAAACACGCATGTCTGAATTCTCCACATCAGCGGAATATTCAAACAGTGCACGCGGCGGCACGATCGAGTCAACGACTCTGTTCTGCAAACGAAATGGGCCGCCCCAAACCGGGACGGCCCAATCAATAGTCGCAAAACGGTATGGTTCAGCCGACCAGTTCAAGACCCGAAAAGAAGAAAGCGATCTCTTCCTTGGCGGTGTCCGGCGCGTCCGACCCGTGGACCGAGTTTTCGCCAACCGATTCCGCAAATTCGGCGCGGATGGTGCCCGGTGCGGCATCGGCGGGGTTGGTTGCGCCCATGACTTCGCGGTTCTTCAGGATGGCGCCTTCGCCTTCCAGAACCTGCACGACAACCGGCTCAGAGGCCATGAATTCGCACAGTTCGTCGTAGAACGGACGTTCGGCGTGCACGGCGTAGAACTGGCCGGCCTGCGCCTTGGTCAGGTGAATGCGCTTCTGCGCGACGATGCGCAGGCCCGCTTCTTCGAACTTGGCGTTGATCTTGCCGGTCAGGTTGCGGCGGGTGGCGTCGGGCTTGATGATCGAGAAAGTGCGCTCAAGGGCCATGGGATGCTCCATCGGTTTAGCGCCGGACGGTGTGTCCGGGGCATGAATGATGCGCGGGGCGGTAGCATGGGGCGCGGCGATTGGAAAGCCCGCCAATGTGACGCGGTTTTGTCGCAAACGAATTTTCGACGAAAATTCGTCTCGGCCCGCCGACGCAACGCCGTGCATTGACACCCCCGCGCGCCTCTGGCACGCGCCTTGCCATGTTGAAGATCGAAAACATTTCCTTTTCCGTGGACGGCCGCCCGCTGTTCGACGGGGCCAGCGCCACAATCCCGGACGGTCACAAGGTCGGCCTTGTCGGGCCCAATGGCGCGGGCAAGACCACGCTCTTTCGCCTGATCAAGGGCGAGCTGACGCTGGACGGCGGCGATATCTCCTTGCCGCAACGCGCCCGCATCGGTGGCGTCAGTCAGGAAGTGTCGGCGTCAGAGACCTCGCTGATCGACACCGTGCTGGAGGCCGACACCGAACGCGCCGCCCTGATGGCCGAGGCAGAGACCGCCACCGGTGTCCGCATCGCCGAGGTGCAAACCCGCCTCGCCGACATCGACGCATGGAGCGCGGAGGCCCGCGCCGCCACCATCCTCAAGGGCCTTGGCTTTGACGACGACCAGCAAAAACAGCCCTGCTCCGCCTTTTCCGGCGGCTGGCGGATGCGCGTGGCGCTGGCGGGTGTGCTCTTTGCCCAGCCCGACCTGCTGCTGCTGGACGAACCGACCAACTATCTGGATCTCGAAGGCGCGCTGTGGCTGGAAAGCTACCTGATGAAATACCCGCACACGGTGATTGTCATCAGCCACGACCGCGGCTTGCTGAACCGGGCGGTGAACACGATCCTGCATGTCGAGGACCGCAAGCTCACCTATTACGGCACGCCGTATGACGGATTTGTCAAACTGCGCGCCGAAAAGCGCGCACAGCTCAGCGCCACCGCCAAGAAACAGCAGGACCGCCGCGCCCATCTGCAAGGGTTTGTCGACCGTTTCCGCGCCAAGGCCTCCAAGGCCAAACAGGCCCAAGCCCGCCTCAAGATGATCGAGCGGATGGACATGGTAACCCCGCCCGAAGAGGCCGCCAAACGGGTGTTCTCTTTCCCGCAACCCGATGAACTGTCGCCGCCGATCATCAATATCGAAGGCGGCTCAACCGGTTACGGTGACACCGTGGTTCTGCGCCGCCTGAACCTGCGCATCGATCAGGACGACCGCATCGCGCTGTTGGGCAAAAACGGTCAGGGCAAATCGACCCTGTCCAAACTGCTGTCAGACCGGCTGCCGCTGATGGACGGCCGCATGAACCGCTCGTCCAAGCTGCGCATCGGCTATTTCGCCCAGCATCAGGTCGATGAACTGCATCTGGACGAAACGCCTTTGCAGCACGTCCAACGCGAACGCCCCGGCACCCTGCCGCCGAAACTGCGCGCCCTGCTGGCGGGCTTTGGCCTGATGGCGGCGCAGGCGGAAACAGAGGTGGGCCGCCTGTCCGGTGGACAAAAGGCGCGTCTGTCGCTGTTGCTGGCGACGCTCGACGCGCCGCACCTGCTGATCCTCGATGAGCCGACCAACCACCTAGATATCGAATCGCGTGAGGCGCTGGTTGAGGCGCTCACCGCCTATTCCGGAGCGGTGATCCTTGTCAGCCACGACATGCACCTGCTGTCGATGGTGGCGGACCGGCTCTGGCTGGTGGGCGACGGCACGGTGAAACCCTACGAGGATGACCTTGACGCCTATCGCACCATGCTGCTGACCCGCGACGCCCCGGCGAAACCGTCGAAATCCAGCAAGGCCGCGCCGGGCAAACCCAAGCGCCCCTCGCGTGACCAGATGCAGGAACTGCGCTCCGACGTCCGCAAATGCGAAGACCGCATAGCCAAGATCGAAGAGATGCGGGAGAAACTGGCAAAGAAACTCGCTGATCCCGCGCTTTATGAAAATGAAAAAGTCGGCGAGCTTGAGGTCTGGAACAAGAAATACGCCGAAGTCATGACAGCGCTCCACCGCGCTGAAGTGATGTGGGAAACGGCGGCGGAAAAACTGGACACGGCAGAAAACGCCTGACCAAGGCGCGTCCCTTCTTCCCTTGTACCTTGGGCGTAGCCTTCGGACGCAAAAGCGCTCGATCCGTCGGGCGGGGCCTTCAATACCTGAGACGGATCGCGCGGGACAGCGCCATGCAAACGGACCCTCGACCAGTTCCTCCAACGATCTGGACAGTTTTGCACTTCGCCTTTAGGCCATGACCATGGACACCGCTTTTCTCATCAGCGCCTTTGTCACCTTGTTTGTGGTGATCGATCCAATCGGGCTGACGCCGATCTTTATCGCGCTCACCCAAGGCACCGACGCGCGCCATCGCCGCATGGTGGGCTACCGCGCCTGTGGAATCGCCTTTGGTATCCTGACGCTCTTTGCCTTTTTCGGTGAGGCGGTTCTGGGGTTCATCGGCATTTCCATGTCCGCCTTCCGGATCGCGGGCGGCATTTTGCTGTTCATCACCGCGCTGGACATGCTGTTCGAACGCCGCACCAAGCGGCGCGAAGACAAGGCCGACGAAGAGGAATTCCCGGACCCTTCGGTCTTTCCATTGGCGATCCCGCTGATTGCCGGACCGGGGGCCATTGCCTCGATCATCCTGCTTGTCGGTCAGACGGGCGACACGGTCGAGGTCGTGTCCATCCTTGCCGTCATGTTGGCCGTCCTGCTGGTGGCCTTGGCGCTGTTCCTGATCGCCGGGCCGATCGAACACCTTCTGGGACGCGTCGGGATCAACGTCGTCACGCGGATTCTGGGGATGTTGCTGGCGGCCCTGTCGGTGCAATTTGTGCTGGACGGACTGCGCAATTTCGGACTGGCGCCCGCCTGACCCTGTTACCCGCCGCGGAAATCCCTATCTTTTGGATGAACCACAGGGAAACGCGTCATGTCCGGAGACCAGATCGGCAATCTCATCTACCTCGTGCTGCTGGGCGGCGTGCTGGTCAGTTGGTTTTTTGTTCAGGGCCGCGCGAGCCTTGGCAAAACGATGCAGCAGATGGCGGCCTGGGCGCTGATCTTCGTCGGCGTGATCGCGGTCTACGGACTGTGGACCGATATTCGCGGCACCGTCCTGCCGCAGCAGATGGTCTTTGGCAGCGAAGGCCGGGTCGAACTGCCGCGCGCGCCGGACGGACATTACTACGTCACCTTGCAGATCAACGACACGCCCACGCGCTTTGTCGTGGACACCGGCGCAAGCTCGGTCGTGCTGACACGCGCCGCGGCGGAACGCGCCGGGATTGACGTGGCCAGACTGCACTTCCTGTCCGAGGCCATGACCGCCAACGGCACCGTCCAGACCGCGCCGGTCACGCTGGACACGGTCACGCTCGGCCCCTTTGCGGATCAGCGGGTGGCGGCCTATGTGAACGCGGGCGACATGCAGAATTCGCTGCTGGGGATGACCTATCTCGACCGCTTTTCCAGCCTCCAGATTTCCGGCGGCAAACTGGTGCTTCAACGGTAAGGCAGGCCCGAATTTTCGCCGAAAATTCGTCTCTCCCTCAGCTTTCCGCCTTCTTCTCCCAGCGCCCCGATTCCTCGGACCAGTAATGCGCCTTGCAGCCCGCCCCGGTCAGGGCCCGCCACTGATCGCGCGCGCGTTGCAAGGCTGCGCCATCCTGCCCGTCGAACAGGACGCACACCCTGTCCAGCGCGATGACCTCTTCGGCCGCGACCTCTGCCCCGTCTATGGCCATCAGGCAGCCCGGCGCATTGCCTGCCTGCATGTCGGTGGTCAGCAAAATGGGTTGATCGGCGTCATGCGGCCCACCGGACAGGCCGTGTGGCAGGAACCCGTCCTCGGGTCCCTGCCACAGTTTCTGATCCAGCCAGTCCATGCGCCGCGGATCGGTGCCGCGCACCGCGACCCGCCAACCGCGACCCAACGATTTCCCCAACAGATCCGGCAGAACCGCCTCAAGCGGTCGCCGGGTCAGGTGGTAGAAAAAGGCCTCTCCCATATGTGGCTCCGACCGCCGATGCGCCTCAGTGGCTCTCGAACCGGTCGCGCACCAGCCGGTCCAGCGCCATCACACCCCAGCCGGTCGCGCCCTTGGGCGAAAGATCGGTGTCTTTGGTCACCTGAGCCACCCCCGCGATGTCGAGGTGAATCCAAGGCATGCCGTCCTTGACGAAGCGTTGCAGGAACTGCGCCGCCGTGATCGCGCCCGCGGGCCGCCCGCCGACGTTCTTCATGTCGGCTTTCTGGCTCTTGATCAGATCGTCATAGCTCTTGCCCAGCGGCAGACGCCATGCGCCCTCGCCCTCGGCCGCCGCCGCCTTGAGAAAGTCACCGGCCAGCGCGTCGTCGTTCGAAAAGACACCCGCGTTGTCATGACCCAGCGCGATGATGCAGGCCCCGGTCAGCGTGGCCAGATCGATCATCGCCGAAGGCTGTTCGCTTTCCTGTGCGTGCCACATCACATCCGCCAGCACCAGCCGCCCCTCGGCATCGGTGTTGATGACCTCGATGGTGTCGCCCTTCATCGAGGTGACGATATCGCCGGGACGTTGCGCCATGTGCGAGGGCATGTTCTCGACCAGACCGACCAGCCCGACCACATGCGCCTGCGCCTTGCGCAGCGCCAGCGTCTTCATCACACCGGCGACGGTGCCTGCGCCGCCCATGTCCATGGTCATATCCTCCATGCCCTGCGCGGGCTTGAGGCTGATCCCGCCGGTGTCAAAGACGACGCCCTTGCCGATCAGGGCCAGCGGCGCGCCTTCGGCCCCTTTCCAGCGCATCACCACCACCTTGGACGGCATCGCCGACCCCATGCCCACGCCCAACAGCGCGCCCATGCCCAGTTCGGTCAGCTTGTCCTCTTCCAGAACCTCGACCTCCAGCCCGATGTCGCGCAGCGCCTCCAGCCGCGCGGCGAACTCCGTGGTTGACAGCACGTTGGCCGGTTCGGACACCAGATCGCGGGTAAAGGCCACACCCTCGGCCACGGCATGAGACGCCGCAAAGCCTGCCTGGGCCTCATCGGGGGTCTTGACCATCAGCACGGCACCGGCGGGCGCCTCATCCGGTTTCGACTTGCGCGCGGTAAAGGCATAGCTGCGGAGGGCCGCGCCAAGGGCGATCTCTTCGGGCAGGCGTGTGGCCTCGACCAGCACCGTCAGCGCCGACTTTCCGGCCAGCCGCGCCAGTGTCGCACCGGCCTTGCGGGCTTCAGCCGTGGCGGGACGGCGCGCCAGCTTGACGATATCCAGCGCCTCGACGATCAGACCCGACGGCCACGCAAGGGTCAGCGCCTCGCCAGCGGCCAGCTTGCCGAACGGTGCGCTTTCGACCGCACGCCCCAACGCCCCCTTGGTCAGCCGGTTGAGACGCCGCGCGCCGGGGCTGAGCGCCCCTTCGGGCGAAACGACAACGGCGAGGCGTCCCTCGACTTCGTCAAGCCCGTCCAGAGCCACCTCGGCAAAGCGGATTGCGCGCAGTTCGGTCATAAGTCCTCGTCTCCTGAGCTGAGTTTCGCCCACGAGAGGTAACGTCCCCGGTCTCGGTTGACCAGTGCCACCTTTCCCAATTCCACACGATGGATTAGGGTGCCGCCACCTGCTTTGGTCTGGGGGGACCACGCGATTGCAAAGATTCGACAGATATGTCCTGTCGCAACTGATGGTAGCGTTCGGCTTCTTCGCCCTAGTCCTTGTGTCGGTCTATTGGGTGAATAAGGCCGTTGCGCTGTTTGACCGGCTGATTTCGGATGGCCATTCGGTTGGCGTGGTGATGGAATTCACCGTTCTGTCGCTGCCTGCGGTGATCACTTTTGTGCTGCCCCTGTCGGCCTTCGCCGCCTCGGTTTACGTCACCAACCGGCTCAACAGCGACAGCGAACTGACCGTGGTGCAGGCAACCGGCTATTCGCCCTGGCGTCTGGCCCGGCCGGTGTTGCTGTTCGGATGCGTCGTGGCGCTGATGATGTCGATGCTGACGCATTTGCTGGTGCCGAAATCGCTGGAGCAATTGCGCATCCGGGAAAAGGCGCTGTCCGGCTCGCTCAGCGCGCGGCTGCTGCGCGACGGTGCGTTTCTGCATCCGATCGACGGCGTGACCTTCTACATCCGCGATATCACTCCGGAGGGCGAACTGCGCGACGTGGTGCTGTCGGACCGGCGCACCGTCGGGCGCGACGTGATCTATACGTCAGAGCGCGCCTATCTGCTGCGCGACGACGAGGGCCCCAAGCTGGTGATGCTCACCGGCATGGCGCAGGACATGGACCTCGACACCCGCCGCCTGTCGACGACAAATTTCAGCGATCTGATCTATGACGTCTCGGGGCTGGTAACCTCGACCGCGCCGACCAAGCGACGCCTGAATTACATGTCCACATGGGAATTGATCACCCAGCCCGCCGCCGCCGCTGCCGAGGCCAAGGACACCCCCGGTGAGGCCATCGAGGAAGGCCACCTGCGATTCCAGCTGCCGCTGCTGGCGCTGACCTTTTCGCTGATCGGCTATTCGGCCCTGATGGTGGGGGGATTCTCCCGGTTCGGAGTGACCCGCCAAATTGTCTTTGCCGTCGGGCTGCTGGTGTTTGTCAAAGTGCTGGAAAGCGCCGTGACCGATCCGGTGCGCGGCGACGTCAGGCTGTGGCCGCTGGTCTATCTGCCCAGCATTGTCGGGCTTGTCCTTGCGACCGTATTGCTGTGGGTGGCCGCCCGTCCGTTCCGGCCCCGTCGCGCACGGGCGCGCACGCAGGAGGCCGCCGCGTGACCCTGCATTTCTACTTTGCCCGCCGGTTCCTATGGATCTTCCTCAGCGTGTTCGGCGTCTTCGCGCTGTTTCAGGGCCTGCTTGACCTGATCGAGGAAATGCGCCGCTTCGACTCGGACGTGCGTTTCGGGCAAGTGGTGCAGGTCACCTTGATGAAGCTGCCCGGCGCCATCTACGAAATCGTGCCTCTGGTGATGATCCTGTCGACCGTGGGATTGTTCCTTGGGCTGGCGCGGTCGTCCGAACTGGTGGCCGCGCGGGCGGCGGGTCGGTCGGGCGTGGCCACGCTGATGGCCCCTGTCACGGTGTCGCTTGTCATCGGTGGACTGGTCGTCGGTCTGATGAACCCGATCGTCTCTGCGACCTCCAAACGCTATACCGAACTGCGCGAAACTCTGGAAAGCGGCAGCGCCTCGGCCCTGTCGATCGGCCCCGAAGGCCTGTGGCTGCGGCAGGGCGGCGATCAGGGTCAGGCGGTGATCCATGCCGCCCGCGCCAATGCCGAGGCGACGGAACTGTTTGAGGTGTCCATTGTCACCTATGCGCCGGGGGGCGGGCCGGCGACCCGCATTCTGGCCAAGAGCGCGCGGCTGGATGACGGGTTCTGGGTGCTGACCACCGCCAAGGCTTGGCCGCTGACACCGGGCCTGAACCCGGAAACGGGCGCAAAAGAACATGACACCCTGCGCCTGCCCTCCAATCTGACGCAGGACAGCATCCGCGACCGGTTCGGCACGCCTTCGGCGGTGGCGATCTGGGACCTGCCAACCTTTATCGAGGGCCTTGAAACCGCCGGGTTTTCGGCGCGCCGCTATGTTGTCTGGTTGCACATGGAACTGTCCCGCCCGCTCTTTCTGATGGCGATGACCCTGATCGGCGCGGCCTTCACCATGCGGCCCACGCGCCTTGGCCGCACCGGTATCGCCATTCTGTCTGCCGTCCTGCTTGGCTTTGGCCTGTATTACGTGCGAAACTTCGCGCAGATCATGGGGGACAATGGCCAGTTGACACCGCTTGTGGCGGCATGGGTGCCGCCGGTGGCCTCGGTTCTGCTTGCAATGGGGTTGGTTCTGCATATGGAGGACGGATGACCCGCGTGTTTTACCGTCTTGTCCGGCTCCTTGGGGTGCTGTGCGTTCTGGGGACAGCGGCCCAGTCGCAGGACACAGCCGAGACCGGCACCGTTCCGGCCATGCTTGTGGCTGATGCCGTCTTTGTCGAAAGCGGTGAACGGCTGATTGCCACCGGCAACGTCGAGGCCTTTCACAACGGTCTGCGGATGACCGCCGGGCGGATCGTCTATGACGGGACGACCGACCAACTGTTCATCGACGGCCCGATCCGGATCATCGACGAAGAAGGCAATATTCTGCTCGCCACTTATGCCGAGATGGATCAGGGGCTGCAAAACGGTCTACTGGCGGGCGCGCGACTGGTTCTGGACCAGCAATTGCAGGTCGCCTCTGTCGAGGCGCGCCGCGTGAACGGCCGCTATACACAGTTCCGCAAGGTCGCCGTCACCTCGTGCCTTGTCTGCGGCGACCGCAAAGTGCCGCTCTGGCAAATCCGCGCCTCGCGGGTTGTACATGATCAGGACGAACGCCAGTTGTACTTTGACAACGCGCAGTTCCGCGTGCTGGACGTGCCGGTGTTCTACTTTCCACGTCTGCGCCTGCCCGACCCCACGCTGAAACGCGCGCGCGGCTTTCTCTACCCGTCTTTCACCAGCAGCACCCTGCTGGGGTTCGGGGTCAAGACACCGTATTTCTTTCCGATCGGTCGCCATCAGGACATCACCCTGACGCCCTTTCTGTCACCCAAGACGCGCACGCTGGAATTCCGCTACCGCCGCGCCTTTCACACCGGAAACCTGACACTGACCGGGGCGCTGTCCTCTGACACGCTGATCTCGGACGGGCCACGCGGCTACCTATTCGCGGTTGGCGAATTCAAGGTCGCGCGCGACTACAAGCTAAGCTTCAACCTCAAGGGCGTCAGCGACGATTCCTACCTGTATGACTACGACATTACCGATGTCGACAGGCTCAAGAGCAACCTGTCCCTGACGCGGGTCACCGCCGACAGCTTTATGGACACCAGCGTCCTGAACTATCAGTCGCTGCGCGACTATGAAGACAACGCAACGCAGCCGCGCTTTATCGTCGATTACCGCAGGGAACAGCGGTTTTTCCCCGGCATCGGTGGCGAATTCCGGTTCGGAACCGAAGTTCACGGCCACCTGCGTCAGTCCACCCGCGACACCGATGGCGGCGACGACGATACCGAAATCGACGGGCGCGACGTGACCCGGCTCAATGCGGAATTCAGCTGGCGCAACCGCTGGACCCTTGCGGGCGGGGTGCGGGCCGGACTGTCTGGGCATCTTTGGGTCGACCGATACATGACCGAACAGGATGCCATTTCGGACCCCGAGGTCAGCCGCGCCGTGCCCGGCGTGGCGGTGGAGTTCCGCTATCCCATGCAACGTCAGGGGGTCCGTGGCGGTCGCACGCTGCTAGAGCCGGTGGTGCAACTGGGCTGGGTCGGGGGCGACCGCTTGCGGAACCCCAACGACGAAAGCACCCGAGTCGAATTCGATGAGGCCAACCTGCTGTCGCTGTCGCGCTTTCCCGCCTCTGACCGGCGCGAGCATGGCACAACCCTTGCCGCCGGTCTGCGCTGGCTGCATCAGGCCCCCGGCGGCTGGTCCACGGCGCTCACGCTGGGCAAGGTTTGGCGGGATACCGCCGATGCCGATTTTTCGCTGTCCTCCGGGCTGGACGGGACACAGTCCGATCTGCTGATCGCGGGACGCTTTGCCAACCGGCTGGGCCTGACGTTGTCGGCGCGCGGGCTGCTGGACAGCGATGCCAAGTTTTCCAAGGCCGAGGCGCGCGCCGGCTGGTCCAATACCCGGATGGATCTGGGCGCATCCTACCTGCTGCTGGTCACCGACGCCGACGAGGATCGCACCCAGCGACAGTCCGAATGGACCTTTGATGGCCGCTATCAACTGACCCGTAACTGGGCGACGTCGGGCGAGGCGCGCTATGACCTTGCCGATGACCGGCTTGACCGTATCGGTCTGGGCCTGCAATACCGAAACGAATGTATTCAGGTGGATTTTCAGGCAACGCGGAACTACGCATCCGCTACAAACCTGGAACCCTCCACCGATTTCGATCTGACCGTCGCGCTAAGAGGCTTTGGCGCTGGCGCCAGTGGCAAGGAGTATCGCCGCACATGTTCATTCTGACCCGCCTGCTTGCACCGGTCCTCGCGGTCCTGTCGATCACCCTGAGCCCCGCCCCGCTGGCCGCGCAAAACCTTTTTGCCCCCGCCATTCAGGTCAACGACAGCGTCATCACCAACTATGAGATCGAGCAGCGCAAGCGCATGTTGCAGGTGCTGAGCGCGCCGGGCAATCTCGACAAACTCGCACGCGAGCAGTTGATTGACGACCGCCTGCGCATGCAGGCCGCCCGCGACAATGGCATTCGCCCGACAGAACAAGAGGTGCTGGACGGCATGGGGGAATTCGCCGGTCGCGCCAATCTTGACCGCGATCAGTTTGTCGCCGCCATTGGCGCCGAGGGCGTGGCCGAACAGACGTTCCGCGATTTCGTCTCCGCCGGCCTCAGCTGGCGGCAACTGGTGCAGGCCCGCTTTGGCAGCCGCGCCACCGTGTCAGAGGATGAAATCGACCGCGCCTTGTCGGTGCAGGGCGGCACCAGCACGGTGCGCGTTCTGCTGTCAGAGATCATCATGCCGATGCCACCGGGCGAAGAGGCCGCCGTGCGTGCCCGAGCAGAGCGTATCGCCCAGATCGACAGCTTTGGCGCGTTTTCGGCGCAGGCGCGTCAGTACTCCGCCACGGCCACCCGCGACGCCGGTGGCCGCCTGCCCTGGCAGAACCTGAACGATCTGCCGCCGCCGCTGCGCCCGCTGCTGCTGGGTCTGGCACCGGGCGAAGTGACCGCGCCCATCCCGCTCGACGGGGCCGTGGCCCTGTTCCAGTTGCGCGACATCGAGGAAACCGGCTTTACCCCGCAAGAGGTCAGCGCCGTCGAATATGCCGCCTACTACATGGCCGGTGGCCGGTCGCCAGAGACGCTTGCCCGCGCGCGCGTGCTGGCGGGCACCGTGGACCGCTGCGACGATCTGTACGGTGTTGCCAAGGGGCAGCCCGCAGAGGTGCTGGATCGCGGCACCTTGCCGGTCGAAGACCTGCCCACCGACATCGCGCTGGAACTGTCCAAGCTGGACCCCGGCGAGGTGTCAACGGCCCTCACCCGCTCTGGCGGACAGACGCTGGTCTTTCTGATGCTCTGCGGTCGGTCGTCCAAGATCACCGAAGACGTGGACCGGACAGAAGTCACCATCGGGCTGCGCAACCGTCGTCTGGCCACGTTGGCCGATGGCTATCTCGCGCAACTGCGCGCCGACGCTCGCATCGTCAACCGATGACCCCTGCGACGCCGGTCGCTGTCAGCTGCGGAGAACCTGCCGGGATCGGACCGGAACTGGCCGAGGCGGCGTGGCAACATCTGGGCGGCGCATTGCCGTTCTTCTGGATCGGCGACCCGGCGCATCTGCCGGGTCGTGTCCCGCACATCGTGCTAAAGGACCCGTCGGAGGCATCGGCGCGCATGGCGCAGGGCTTGCCGGTCTGGCCGCTGGACATGCCCGGACCCCGCGTTCCCGGACAGCCGCAGGCAGCCCACGCGCCGGGCGTCATCGCCGCCATCGAAGAAGCTGTGCGGCTGGTCCAGTCCGGCGCGGCTTCGGCGCTGTGTACCTTGCCGATCCACAAACAGGCGCTGGCAGAGGGCGCCGGCTTTGCCTATCCCGGTCATACCGAGTTTCTGGCCCATCTGGCGGGGGTGGACGAGGTGGTGATGATGCTGGCCTCTGACCGGCTGCGGGTGGTGCCTGTGACCATCCATATCGCGCTGTCGGATGTGCCCGCCGCGCTGACGCCCGACCTGCTGGAACGGCGCATCCGCATCACGCAAGCGGCGCTTGTGGCCCAGTTCGGCATTCCAAACCCACGCCTTGCCGTCGCTGGCCTGAACCCGCACGCGGGCGAAGGCGGACGCATGGGAACAGAGGACGCCGCGCTGATCGCCCCGGTGCTGGAGCGTCTGCGCGCCGAGGGACTGGACCTGCGCGGCCCCCTGCCCGCCGACACCATGTTCCACGACCGCGCCCGCGCCGGGTACGACGCCGCGATCTGCATGTATCACGATCAGGCGCTGATCCCGATCAAGACGCTTGATTTCGATGAGGGGGTGAACGTGACCCTCGGCCTGCCCTTTATCCGCACCTCGCCCGACCATGGCACCGCTTTCGACATCGCGGGCAAGGGCCTGGCCAATCCCAGTTCCACGCTCGCCGCGCTGCGCATGGCCGCGCGGTTGGCGGGCGCGACATGACCAACACCAGACCTCGGAAAGAGGCCACCGGAACCATATGAGCCGTATCGACGACCTTCCCCCGCTGAGCGAGGTGATCAAGCGTCACCAATTGTCCGCGCGCAAATCGCTGGGACAGAACTTTCTGCTGGATCTGAACCTGACCGCGCGCATTGCGCGGGTGGCGGGCGACCTGTCACAGACCGATGTGCTGGAGGTCGGCCCCGGTCCCGGCGGGTTGACCCGCGGGTTGCTGGCCGAGGGCGCGCGCAAGGTTCTGGCGGTGGAAAAGGACGCGCGCTGCCTGCCTGCGCTGGCAGAGATCGCAGAGGCCTATCCGGGCCGGTTGGAGGTGATCGAGGGCGACGCGCTGGACGTCGACGCAGAGGCGCATCTGACACCGCCCTACGCGATCTGCGCCAACCTGCCCTACAACGTCGGCACCGAACTTCTGGTGCGCTGGCTGACGCCGCCGCAGTGGCCGCCCGCATGGCGGTCCCTGACGCTGATGTTCCAGAAAGAAGTGGCTGAACGGATCGTGGCAGAGCCGGGGTCCAAGGCCTACGGACGGCTGGCGCTGCTGGCACAATGGCGCTGTGACGCGCGGATTGCGCTGACGCTGCCACCGGGGGCCTTTACCCCGCCGCCCAAGGTCAGCTCTGCGGTGGTGCACCTGACGGCCCTGCCCGCCCCCCGGTTCGAGGCGGATCCAAAGGTTCTGGAACGGGTGGTGGCCACGGCCTTCAACCAGCGGCGCAAGATGCTGCGTGCAGCCCTGAAAGGGCTGTCGCCGCAGATCGAGGATCATCTGGCCGAGGCCGGGATCGCCCCGACCGAACGGGCCGAACGTGTCCCGCTGGAACAATTCTGCGCGCTGGCGCGCAGCCTTGCCTCAGCCTGAACTATGTCACCTGAATTATTCGGCGGCGTCCGGCGGCGGGGTATCGCCCGGCTCTGCCGAAACAGGCCGCGTGTCAGCCTCACCCGCGTCCGGTTTCGGCTCGGGCTTTTTGCGGGGCTTGCGCGGTGCGCGCGGCTTCTTGGGCTTGTCCTCTGCCGCAGGGGCCGCGGCCGTATCGGCTGCGGGCTGCGGTGCCGCCTCTGCCGTCGGGGCCTCAGCCGCGGGGGCGTCAGGCTTGGCGGCCTCTGCTTTGGGGGCGCGTGTTCGGCGCGTTGCGGGCTTGGGCTCTGCCGGGGTCACAGCGGGCTGAGTCTCGGCCCGCGATTCCGGGGTGTCGACCAGACCGGGTCCATCGTCCTCTGTCCCAAGGTCCAGCACATCCGCCGACATCGGCGTGGCTTGATCTTGACCGGGCGCGTGCGCCTGCCGCGCGGGCCGGTCCTGCCGGTCAGACCGTTCGGGCCTGTCGGATTTCTCGGGCCGCTCCGATTTCTCGGGCCTGTCGGACCGTTCCGGACGGTCCGGTTGATCGGAAGACCCATCGCGCTGCGACCGCTCACGGTCCCGCTGGGCCTGACGTTCGCGGTTCTCGCGCTCTTGCTGCTCGCGCCGCGTATCCTGTTCGCGCTGCGCCTCGCTCAGCATCCGCATGTAATGTTCGGCGTGCTGTTGAAAGTTTTCGGCAGCGACACGGTCATTGCTCAGCGACGCGTCGCGCGCCAACTGGTTGTATTTGTCAATGATCTGCTGCGGAGTGCCGCGCACCTTGCCCTCCGGGCCGCTGCTGTCAAACACACGGTTGACGACATTGCCCAAATTGTTGGTGTTCCGGTTACGGTTGCTCTTGTTCCGCGAGCGGGATTTGGAAGAACGCATATTTTCTGATTTCCAGCCTTATCTAGACGGCTCGGTGACGGGGCAAGGGCGCATCCTGCGCCAATCCGTTGGGGTCACCCTTATGTTGGCTTGTCGTTGCACAGGATCGGCAAGAGAGCCATTCGACTGAGCAGCTACAGTGAATATGCACATGGACAGATATGTGACAAGTCAAAATACCACAAAATCGGCGATTTCGGCAGGAAAAGGTCGCTAAATACGGCCACGCGTGCCCAGAACCACACGGTCGCGCCCGGCAAGATCGGGGATCACGCGCACACCGCGCAATCCGGCCTCGGCAAACAGCTTTGAAACGGCCATGCCCTGACTCGCGCCGATCTCGACCACCAGCCGCCCGCCCGGTGCCAGATGCGCGCTCAGGCCAGAGAGAATCGCCCGGTAGGCGGTCAGCCCGTCGGCCTCGTCGGTCAGGGCCAGACGCGGTTCATATTCGCGGACTTCCGGCGACAGAAAGGGCATTTCGTTCACCGCGATATAAGGCGGATTGGACACGATCAGATCAAAGGTATCCTCATCCGGGTTCAGCGCCGCGTACCAGCTGCCCTCACGCAGGTCCGCCCGCGTCTGAAGGTCCAGCGCATTGCGGTTCCAGTAGGCGACGTTCAGGGCCGCCGTACTGACATCGGTGCCCACGCCCACCGCGCCTTCGCGTTCCGCCAGCAGGGTCAGCAGGATACAGCCCGACCCGATGCCAAGGTCCAGCACCGTGGCAAAGGGTTCTGTCAGCACCACCTCGATCAGGGTTTCGGTCTCGGGGCGCGGGTCCAGCACCTCTGGCGTGACAAGGAAATCGCGCCCGTAAAACGCCCGCCGTCCGATCAGGTGACTGACCGGAACCCGTTCGGCGCGGCGTTCGACCAGTGTCAGATAGATCACCTCAAGATCGGGGTCGACGGGTTCGGGCAGGAACAGCGTCAGGCGACCGGGCGGCACTTTCAGCACATGGGCCATCAACCGCCGCGCATCGCGCCCCGGATCGGGCACCTCAGCCTCGGCCAGCCGGGCTGTGGCGCGGGACAACAGATCGGACCCACGGGTCATGTCGGTCAGCCCCCCATCTCGGCCAGTTGCGAGGCCTGATGTTCCGCCGTCAGCGCGTCGATGATCTCATCCAGATCACCCGCCATGACCTGCTCCAGACGGTACAGCGTCAACCCGATCCGGTGATCGGTCAGCCGTCCTTGGGGAAAATTATAGGTGCGGATGCGCTCTGACCGGTCGCCAGATCCGACCTGCGCCTTGCGGTCGGCAGAGCGCGACGCATCCGCCTGCTGGCGCTGCTGATCGAACAGCCGCGCGCGCAGAACCTGCATGGCGATCTCGCGGTTGCGGTGTTGGCTTTTCTCCGAACTGGTGACGACGATCCCGGTGGGAATATGGGTGATCCGCACCGCCGAATCCGTGGTGTTGACGTGCTGCCCACCCGCCCCGGACGAGCGCATGGTGTCGATGCGGATGTCGTTCGGGTCAATGCGGATGTCGACCTCTTCGGCCTCTGGCAACACCGCCACGGTGGCCGCAGAGGTATGGATGCGCCCGCCGGATTCGGTTTCCGGCACCCGCTGAACGCGGTGCACGCCGCTTTCGTATTTCAACCGGGCAAAGACATTGTCCCCGGCGATCCGCACCACCAGTTCCCGCACGCCGCCCAGTTCGGAAAGCTGTTCCTCGATCACTTCCCAGCGCCAGCCCCGCGCCTCGGCATAGCGTTGATACATGCGGGCCAGATCCCCGGCGAACAGCGCCGCCTCATCGCCGCCCGTCCCCGGACGGATTTCCAGCATCGCGGGCCGCGCATCGGCGGCATCGCGGGGCAAGAGCGACAATTGCACCGCGCGCTCTGCCTCTGGCAGGCGCGCGCGCAACTGCGGCAGTTCCTCTTCGGCCAGCGCGCGCATCTCCGGGTCGTCCAGCATCGCCTCGGCCTCGGCGATCTCGACGCACAGCTGCTCCCACTCGGTGATCTGGGTCACCACGGGTTTCAACTCGGCGTATTCACGCCCCAGCGCCGCGATGTCGCCATCGCCGGTGGACATGCGCGCCTCGACGAATTCGAGCCGTTCCTTGATCTGATGAAGTCTGTCTGTCGGGATCATGGGGATGCATTGCCCAAAGCACGGGGGCCGTCAAGCCGTCCCCGGCATCAGGCCCCCCACCCCCGTCAGCTTTCGCCCCCGTCAGCCTTCGCCCCCGTCCAGACGTTGCAACCAGTCCTCGACCCGCGCCCGGTTCACCCCAAGGTCCGACTGCCCAAAACGGGAGCGCGCCCAAAGCTCCAGCACCGCATCGTTTTCCCGCACCGTGGTGTAGTCGGGAAAGCCCATCCACTTCGACCGCGTGACATAGGTCACCTGCCCGTCGCCCGGACTGCCCGCCAGAACCTCGGTGCGCGGTGTCTCCAGAATGATCGCGTGAAGACGGTCAAACATGTTTGCGCCCGCCGGAATCCGCCGCCGCACACCGGCGGCCAGATCCTGATCCGCCGTCACCTGCGGATCGACATGCCAGTCGGCAGGGTCAGAGGGCGCAAACCGGATCCAGGCCATCCCGCCCAGTACAATCAGCAGTAGAAGGAAAAATGCGATGCGCAAAACGGGTCTCTTTCTCGGTGCTCAAGCTGACCCCCGGCATGACATGCCAAGGGGCGATTCTGAAAGCCAAGGTTTCGCGACGGTGCTGCCCCGCCGACCGGACCGTCACGGCGTGCGGCGCGCCCAGCCCCAGAGGCACAGCAGCTCCATGCCCACATGCGCCGCCGCCACCGCCGTCGCGCCGGTGGTGTCGAACGGCGGCGATACCTCGACCACATCGCCGCCTTTCAGGTCGATCCCCGCCAGCCGACGCAGGATCACCGCCGCCTGATGGCTGGTCAACCCGCCCCAGACCGGCGTGCCGGTGCCCGGCGCATAGGCCGGGTCCAGCGCGTCGATGTCAAAGGTCAGGTAACAGGGGTGCTGGCCCACGATCTCATGCACCCGCTCGGCGATCCGTTCCGGTCCCTCGGCATGGACCTGCCGCGCATCAAGGATGTTGAACCCCAGCGTATCGGGATTGTCGGTCCGGATGCCGATCTGGACAGAACGTTCGGGGTCGATCACCCCTTCCCTGACGGCCTTGTACATAAACGTGCCGTGATCCACGCGCGCCGCGTCGTCATCCGCCCAAGTGTCGGTGTGCGCATCGAACTGAATCACGCTCAGCGGTCCATGTTTCTCGGCATGGGCGCGCAGACAGCCGTGGGTCACGGAATGATCCCCGCCCAGCACGATGCAGGCCGCGCCGGCGTCCAGAATGCCCCCAACGTGCTCTGCGATCCGGGCGGGCACCTCGGACGGCATGGCGTAATCGAATGCCATGTCGCCATAATCCGCGATGGCGAACTCCGACAACACATCATAGCCCCAGCCATAGGGCACATCCATCGTCTGCAACAAAGACGCCTCGCGGATCGCACGCGGCCCCAGCCGCGTACCGGGCCGGTTGGTCACCGCCTGATCGAACGGCAGCCCCGTCACCGCGATATCCACCCCGGTCAGATCCTTGGTGTATTTCCGGCGCAGAAACGACGGTGCCCCGGCAAAGACATTCTCGAACGACGGCCCCTTGAGGTCGTCGCGGGTAAAGGCATGGTCGATCTGGCGCTTGGCGTCTTCAAGGCTCATGAGGCGGCCCTTTGCGGTGTCGGGGTGGGGGGGTGGGCGACGCCGCAAAGGGCCGCCCGGCACGGATCAGAGCGGCAGCGCTTTTTCCACCAGCCGCGCGAAAAAGCTCGCGCCGACCGGCGCAATCGCGTCGTTGAAATCGTATTTCGGATGATGGCAGACCGGCGTGTCGCCCTGCCCAAGGAACAGATAGGCTCCGGGCCGCGCCTCCAACATATAGGAAAAATCTTCGCCCGGCATGATGGGCGGCGCGTCGATGTCCACCGCATCGGCCCCCACCAGTTCCCGCGCGACCTCTGCCGCGAATTCCGCCTGCGCGGGATGGTTGACCGTCGGCGGATAGCCTTCGACATAGTCCAGCGTTGCGGTCATGCCAAAGCTCTTGGCCTGAAACTCGACGATCTCGGCCATGCGGGCCTTGACGACAGCCTGAACAGCCTTGTCGAAATAGCGCACAGTGCCGTTCAGAACGGCGGTTTCCGGTACGATGTTCATGGCTGACCCGGTGTGGATTTGCGTCACGCTGACCACCAGCCGGTCCAGCGCATCGACATTGCGGCTGACGATGGTTTGCAGGGCCTGCACCATAGAGGCCGCCGTCACCACCGGATCGCGGGTCTGAAACGGCATCGCGCCATGTCCACCCTGCCCGGTGATCTGGATGGTGAACTCATCCACTCCCGCCAGCAGCGCGCCCCGGTTGGTGTGCAAGTGGCCGACCGGACCACCGGGCATGTTGTGGATGCCATAGACCTCATCGATGCCAAAGCGGTCCATCATGCCCTCTTCGACCATGATGCGGCCGCCGCCCTCATTTTCCTCTGCCGGTTGAAAGATCAGCGCGACCTTGCCCGCGAAATTCCGCGTCTCCGCCAGATATTTCGCCGCCCCCAGCAGCATGGTGGTATGGCCGTCATGGCCACAGGTATGCGCCATGCCGGGAATGGTCGAGGCGTGATCGGTGCCCGACAGATCCTGCATCGGCAGCGCGTCCATATCGGCGCGCAACCCGATGGTCCGCCCCGGTGCGCGCCCCTCGATGATGGCGACAACCCCGGTGCGCGCGATGCCGGTGTGAATCTCCGTGATGCCGAATTCCGTCAGCCGGTCCACCACAAACGCCGCCGTCTTGAAGCAATCCAGCCCCAGTTCCGGGTGCTGGTGCAGATAACGACGCCACTCCGTCATCTGAGGTTCCGACGCGGCGATGGAATTGACGATGGGCATGGGCGTGACTCCTTTGGGCGCAGAGTGCCCGTTTGGGCCGGTGTTGAAAAGGGTCAAGCCGGGCCGCCTGTGTCGGCTGTGGTCTTGGGTATTTTGACAGAGAAGAAACCCGAAGAGGGCGCTACGGCAGCCGGTGGCGCCGTTCGATCAGGCGGGCAAAGAAGCTGGCGCCGATGGGCGCGGCGGCATCGTTGAAATCGAACGCCGGGTGATGCACCGACGGCCCGTGGCCCTGCCCGAGGAACAGGAAAGCGCCGGGGCGCGCCTCCAGCATGTAGGAGAAATCCTCGGCCCCCATTTCCGGCGGCAGGTCGTCGATCACAAGCGGCGAGACCTCGCGCGCGATCTCGGCGGCAAAGCGGGTTTGTTCCGCGTGGTTGATGGTGGGCGGGTAGTTGCGTTCATAGTCAAGAATGCCCTCGACGCCATAGCCCGCCGCGATGCTGGACACGATTTCAGTGATGCGGGCCTGCGCCATGTCACGCACCTCGGGCGTGAGGCTGCGGACGGTGCCGCCCAAGGTGACCGCCTCGGGGATGATGTTGGACGCGCTGCCGCCGTGGAGCATCGTCAGCGAGACCACCAGCGCGGCCAGCGGATCGGTGTTGCGCGACACCACCGTTTGCAACGCCTGCCCGATGGCAAGGGCGGCGGGCATCGGGTCGCGGCAGGTTTGTGGATAGGCGGCGTGGCCACCCTGCCCCTTGACGGTCACGCGGAACTCATCCGCCGCCGCCATGATCGGGCCCGGCGTGGTGCGGAACTCTCCCAATGCGCCGAAGGGATCGGTGTGCAGGGCATAGACCTCCTGCACGCCGAAGCGGTCCATGATCCCCTCTTCGACCATGATCCGGCCGCCGCCGATGGTTTCCTCGGCCGGTTGAAAGATCAGCACCACGCGGCCGGTAAAGCGGCGCGTCTCTGACAGGTATTTCGCCGCCCCCAACAGCATCGAGGTATGGCCGTCGTGGCCGCAGGCGTGCATTCGTCCCGGCACCGTGCTGGCCCAGTCGGCGCCGGTTTCCTCCTGCATCGGCAGCGCGTCCATGTCGGCGCGCAACCCCGTCACCGGCCCGTCGCCCTGCCCTTCGATCACCGCGACCACGCCGCTGGTGGCGATGCCCGTGTGGATGTCGGTGATGCCGAAGGCGCGCAGGCGCTCTGCCACAAAGGCGGCTGTTTCATGGCAGGCGAGGCACAGTTCGGGATGCCTGTGCAGGTGCTGCCGCCAGCCGGCCATTTCCTCTGCAAACCCCGCGATTCGATTGATCACCGCCATGGCTGGACTCCCCGTGCCCGATCCGACATTTCAGGGACCATGGGACCAAAGCGGGGGCGGATGCAATGAGCGACGATGTGATCCACAATCCGAAGGGCGGGATGCCGCGGCTGTTGGAAATCATGCGCCGGTTGCGCGACCCGGATGGCGGCTGTCCCTGGGATCTGGAGCAGAGTTTCGAAAGCATCGCGCCCTACACCATTGAGGAGGCCTATGAGGTCGCCGACGCGATCGAGCGCAAGGACTGGGCCGAGCTGAAGGGAGAGTTGGGCGACCTGTTGTTCCAGTCGGTCTTTCACGCGCAGATGGCCGAAGAGGCGGGGTTGTTCACCTTTGATGAGGTCGCCGACGGGATGTCGGACAAGATGGTGGCGCGGCATCCGCATGTCTTTGGCGATGAGAGCCGCGACAAGTCACCCGAGCAGCAGACCCGCGACTGGGAGACGATCAAGGCCGCAGAGCGGGCCTCGAAAAAGGAGGCCGGCGTGTTGGACGGGGTGGCGATGGGCTTGCCGGCGCTCCTGCGGGCGGTGAAGCTACAGAAAAGAGCGGCGCGGGTGGGGTTTGACTGGCCCACAACCGATGAGGTCATGGACAAGCTGCGCGAGGAAATGGATGAGCTGCGCGAGGCTGAGGATGATGACCATCGCTTTGAGGAATTTGGCGATCTGCTCTTTGTGATGGCCAATCTGGGGCGGCATATGGGGATCGATCCGGAGGCGGCGCTGCGGGCGGCGAATGGGAAATTCACCCGGCGTTTCAGGTCCATCGAGGCGGCCCTGGCCGCGGAGGGGCGGCGGCCCGAGGACAGCGATCTGGACGAAATGGACCGGCTTTGGGATGCGGCCAAGGCGGTGGAGAAGGCGGCGAAAAAATCGGAGACTTGAAGGCGCTTGGTGAGGCTGTCCACACGTGGCGGGATTTGTGACGTCGCGTCTTCAAGGGCTTACAGAGACGGTTTTACCTTTTGGTTACGATTTGCGCCAAAGGAAGATGGGTTGAAAACCCATCCTACGGGCCGGGTCAGGCGGAGTCTCAGCCCAGACCGAGGACCAGCAGCACCAGCGGAATCGTGACCACCGCCGCCATGGTCTGCGCGGTCACAAGACCGGCCATAAAGGTACCATCGCCGTTCAATTGCCGGGTCAGCACATAGGCGGTCGGGGCCGTGGGAATGGCCGAGAACACCACCAGCACCAGCGCCTCTGCCCCGTCGAGACCATAGGCAAAGCCGATCAGCGCCGCCAGCAAGGGCATCGCCAGCAGACGCAGCGCCACGTTGCCCGCCACCGGGCCAACGTCCTGACGCAGGGCCGAGGGTTGCAGCGCCGCCCCGACGCAGAGCAGGCCCAGCGGCAGGCTGCCCCTCGCCAAAAGCTCCAGAAAGGTGCCCATGCCACCGGGCAGGCCCACCCCCAACAGCGCCAGCGCGATGCCGACAAGACAGGCAAGGATCAGCGGATTGCGCAGCATCGTGCGCAGCAGCGCGCCGGGACGGCGCAGGACCTCACGCTCGCTCAGCGCGATGATCGACAGCACGTTGACGACCGGCACGCAGACCGCAAGGTAGACCGCTGCGCGCTCCATCCCCTCGGCCCCTGCCAGACTGGCGGTGACGGCAAGGCCGAGGTAGGTGTTGAACCGCACGACGCCCTGCAAGGCCGGGCCAAAGCGGGCCGCTGGCGTGGGAAAGACCCGGCGCGCAACAGCCATGCCAAGCGCGGCCAGACAGATCGTCGTGAGGGCCGCCGCCCCCAGCCGCAGGATCTGCGGGTCGCCGATGGGCGCATCGACCAGACTGGACACCAGCAGCGCCGGAAACAGGATGAAATAGTTGATCCGCTCCGCCGCAGGCCAAAAGCCGGGATCGGGAAAGCCTTTGCGGGCCAGAACATGGCCAAGGCAGATCAGCGCAAAAAGCGGCCATATCGTGATGAGAAGCACGCGTTGGAGTCCCGGTGGGTCAGGTGAGGTTGGGCGCTACTTAACGCCGTCCTTTGGGGAAAGGCCAGTGTGGGATGGGGTCGGGTGGCAAGGTTTTAGGCGGAGGGGCCAAGATGTATCATGGTTCTGGCGGAAACGGTTTTGGGGGTGCTGCGGCTAGTACTGTTGATGCTGGCCCTTGGGTTGTTGAGGTCGGTAGATCATGGATTGCATCGAGCCCAACTTGACGGATTCTGCTAAATGGGCGAGTATTGACTGCAACCTTTTCAAGTTTTGAAACCGACAAGGTCTTCTCGAGTTGTAGCGAAAAAAACTGCATGAATTGCAAGGTGCTTCCGTGGTTTGGACGAAGTTCTTAAAAAGGAAGCGTGATCCACGGTCAGAGAAAATGATTCAAGAGGCATCTACGCTCGGTCGTCGTGCTTTTCTTGTCCAAGAGATGCTTGCTATTACCTCTCTTTCGACCGTGAAAGGCGCAAAAGAAATCCTCGACAACCCACATCACATGCTCGCGATAGAACTACCCTTCATGTGGGGTTGGTTCGAAGCCTTTGCTGAAATCCAGGGAGAATGGCCGACGTCGCCAGACCAACGGGCGACTGTACATATTATTCGGTATTGTATCGATCACCACGAGATGGATTTCAATCAAGCGTGTGCCGAAGGTAATTATTTGGATCAAATGTGGAACGAAGAAGATCCGCTATTCGAGGCGTTTCGACAGCGCGGGAGGAAAGCATTCAAGGAGCCACGTCGCGAGATTCTTGCCCAAGCTATTATGCAAATCTCGGATTTTCGGAGCGAGACGACATGAGGTAGAATTTGTCAGAGGGGCACTTCCTTGAGATGACCTTCACGCAACCTCAGCGAGTGCAGCTCCGTCCGCACTGCCATCCTTCATCCCTTCAATACTGTGCGCAATGCAGGCGGCTGGTCTGGTGACGTTGCTGCGCGGCATCGGAGCCAGCGACCAGTGGCGTCAATGGACCTGTCACGACGGTCGTACTACCCAAATCGATGCTCCGGACAGCCCGCACAGCTGATCAAAGCGGTATTCGTCAAAGACAGCCCCCCAACGAAAAACGGCGCCCCCGCAAGGGAGCGCCGTTTAACTGTCGCCGATGGCGAAACGCTTATTGCGCTTCGGTGATGAACTTCACCGCGTCGCCGAAGGTCTGGATGGTTTCGGCCGCGTCGTCCGGAATCTCGATCCCGAACTCTTCTTCGAAGGCCATGACCAGTTCCACGGTGTCCAGGCTGTCCGCGCCGAGATCGTCGATGAAGGAGGCCGATTCCGTCACCTTCTCTTCTTCCACGCTCAGGTGCTCGACCACAATCTTCTTCACGCGATCTGCGATGTCGCTCATGTCAGTTCCTCACAAGTCTGTCGGGCGCTGTGGCCCATTCTGCCCTGCCCGTGGCGTGGCGTCTTTTGCCCTTGCGGGCGGCTCGATCCCCCGGAAGACCGGGTTTGCCGATGGCCCGCAGAGGCGGGCATCCGGCGGAAAATCTGCGCGGCCTATAGCACAGGCGGCGAGGATGGCAAACGCTTTCCCATGCCGCAGTGCAACAGCCCGCAGGGCGTCTCACAACATGGCCATGCCGCCGTTGATGTGCAACGTGGTTCCCGTCACATACGCTGCTTCGGGGCTGGAAAGATAGAGCACACCGGCGGCAATTTCGTCCGCAGACCCCATGCGGCCGGTGGGGATCTGGGTCAGGATGGCGGTTTTCTGGTCATCGGTCAGTTTGTCCGTCATCGCGGTTTCGATGAAGCCGGGGGCCAGCGCATTGACGGTGATGCCGCGGCTGGCGACCTCATAAGCCAGCGATTTGGACATGCCGACCATGCCCGCCTTGGCGGCGGCATAGTTGCCCTGACCGGGGTTGCCGGTGGCCCCCACCACGGATGAGATGTTCACGATCCGGCCCCAGCGCGATTTCATCATGCCGCGCAGCACGCCTTTGCACAGGCGAAAGGTGGAGGTGAGGTTGACGTCGATGACGCTCTGCCATTCGTCGTCGGACATGCGCATGAACAGGTTGTCACGGGTGATGCCGGCGTTGTTCACGAGGATGTCGACGCTGCCCATCGCCTCGACCGCCTGTTTGGGCAATGCGGTCACGGCCTCGGCGTCGCTTAGGTTGCAGGGCAGGACAAAGGCGCGGTCGCCGAGGTCGGCGGCCAGCGCCTCGAGCGGTTCCACGCGGGTGCCGGACAGGCCGACAGTGGCGCCCGCGCCGTGCAGCGCCTTGGCGATGGCGCCACCGATGCCGCCAGAGGCCCCGGTGATCAGCGCGGATTTTCCGGTCAGATCGAACATGCTCTTATCCTCTTTGTTCAGGTCGCGGCCGCGACGGCGGCGGTGACATCCGCGGCCGAGCCGATGTTGCGGACGGTGGCGGGGCGGTGGATGCGGCGCACCATGCCGGACAGGGCCTTGCCCGCGCCGATTTCCCAGAAGTCCTCGACCCCTGCGTCGACCATGGCCTGCACGGATTCGCGCCAGCGGACCGCGCCGCAGATCTGCGCCTCTAGCAGGGTGCGGATCTTGTCCGGGTCGCTGACAGGGGCGGCCTCGACGTTGGAGACCACCGGCACGGCGGGGGTCTTGATCTGGACGTCGGCCAGCGCCTGCGCCATCGCCTCGGCGGCGGGTTGCATCAGGGCGCAATGGAAGGGCGCGGAGACCGGCAGCATCACGGCGCGTTTGGCCCCTGCCGCCTTGGCCAGTTCGACGGCGCGTTCGACGCCCGCCTTGTGGCCGGAGATGACCACCTGACCGGGGTCGTTGTCATTGGCGGCGGCGACCACATCGCCCTGAGCGGCCTCGGCGGCGACCTTGCGCACGGCATCAAGGTCCAGCCCCAGCAGGGCGGCCATCGCGCCCACGCCCACCGGCACGGCGGCCTGCATGGCCTGCCCCCGCTTGCGCAGCAGGCGCGCGGCGTCGGCAAGGGTCAGCGCACCGGCGGCGGTCAGCGCGGAATATTCGCCCAACGAATGCCCGGCGACAAAGGCGGCGGCGTCGATTGCGATGCCTTCGGCCTCGAGCGCGCGCATGGCGGCCATCGAGGTGGCCATGAGGGCGGGCTGAGCGTTCTCGGTCAGGGTCAGCGTCTCGATCTCGCCTTCCCAGATCAGCGCTGACAGCTTTTCTCCAAGGGCTTCGTCGACCTCGTCAAAGACGGCGCGCGCCGCTGGATAGGCCTCGGCCAGATCGCGGCCCATGCCGATGGTCTGCGCCCCCTGTCCCGGAAAGATGAATGCGCGGCTCATGCCCGTCTCCTCAGCAGAAAAATTCCGTTCCGCAGGGCTTACCCGTCCGCGCCGCGTTAGGCAATCACTTGGGGCTGCTCTGCAACGGCGCTGGCCCCCTGTGCGGGCGCGCGGAATTGTGCCCTGCGGCCCCTGCGTTAGCTGTAGCCGCAAAGAGACCGTTACGTCGAGGACCACAGATGGCACTGACCAACACATCGCAAAGCTATGGCGCGATCACCAAAACCCTGCACTGGCTGACAGCCTTTGGCATCCTTGGGATGATCCCGCTGGGGCTGATCGCCAATGAATTGCCTTATGAAACGGCAGACCAACTGGCCAACAAGGCGTGGCTGTTTTCGCTGCACAAGACCGTGGGCGTGGCGCTGTTTTTCATCGCGCTGGTACGCATCCTCTGGGCGCTGACCCAGCCCAAGCCGGAACCGCTGCACCCGGAGCGCCGGGCAGAGACATTTGCCGCAGAGTCGGTGCATTGGCTGCTTTATGGCTCTTTGGTGGCGGTGCCGCTGTCGGGCTGGGTGCATCACGCGGCGACCGCAGGCTTTGCCCCGATCTGGTGGCCATTGGGGCAATCGCTGCCCTTGGTGCCGGAAAGTGAGACACTGGCGGGGATCGCCTCTGGCCTGCACTGGGTCTTTGCATGGGTGCTGGTGCTGTCACTGATGCTGCATGTCGCGGGCGCGGTCAAACATCACGTCATCGACCGCGACGCCACGTTGCGGCGGATGCTGCCCGGTCGGACACGGGCCGGTGGCGATGCGGGCAAACGGCACCGGCTGACCGCACCCGCCGCTGCGCTGGCGGCCTGGGCCGTGGCGCTGGGGCTGGGCGGGTTTGTCGGGGCCTATGGCGAGCGCAGCGATGCGGCGCAGGTGGTCGCATTGCAAGAGGTCAAAAGCGATTGGCAGGTCGCCGAGGGCACGCTGGCGCTGGAGGTGCGCCAGTTCGGGCAGGAGGTTCAGGGCTCGTTTGGCGCATGGACCGCGCAGATTGCCTATGACGACAGCGACGCCCCCGGCCCCAAGGGCGATGTGCGTGTCGAGGTGGCCATCGGCTCGCTGACGCTGGGATCGGTCACGGCGCAGGCCATGGGGCCGGAATTCCTTGACGCGACGCAGTTTCCGACGGCGGTTTTCACCGCGGACATCACCCGTGGAGACGCGGGGCTGGTGGCCAATGGCACGCTGGACCTGAAAGGGCGGCAAGTGCCGATCACCCTGCCCTTTGCCCTGACCATCGACGGCAACGTGGCGCAGATGACCGGCACCGCAACGCTGGACCGGCGCGATTTCGGCATCGGTGAAAGCATGACCGACCCGGCGCAACTGGGCCATGAGGTTGTCCTTGACGTATCGTTGACCGCGCACCGCGCCGAGTGATCGCTATACGCAAAGAAAAACCCCCTGCGCTGTGAGGCGCAGGGGGTCTTTTTTTGTCGGGGAAACCGGCGCTTAGTCGGCCTTCATCGCCTCAACCGAGATCATCACCTGAACCTCGTCACCGACGTAGGGCGCGAACATGCCCAGATCAAAATCCGACCGGACAAGTGTGGTGGTGGCGTCGAAACCGGCCCAAGGCTTGCCTGCCGTGGGGTGCACGCCCGACTGGTTCAACGTGGCGTCCAGAGCGACCGATTTGGTCACGCCGTTCAGCGTCAGGTCGCCGGTGATGACGGCGGAGATCTCTCCGGTCACGTCGATGCCGGTCGAGGTGAATGTCACCATCTCATCGGCGTCGGCCCCGAAGAAGTCGGCGGCCATGAAGTGGTCAAACCGTGCTTCCCAGCCGGTGAGCATGCTGCGCACCGGAAACGACACCGTGACGGTCGAATTCGCGGGCGCGGCCTTGTCCCAGGCGATTTCACCGTCGAACCCGGAGAACATGCCGTAAGTCGTCGAATAGCCAAGGTGGCTGTAGGTAAAGACGATCTGGCTGTGGCTGGGGTCCAGCACATAGGTTTCGGCGGCGTCGCTGGCCAGCGCGGCAAAGGGGAGCGCTGCGATGGCCGTGGCAAGGAAGAACTGTTTCATCAAGTCTGCACTTTCTGTTGGCTTCTGGTGCCGGAACAGATGGCGCGATGCTGCGAACCGCTCAATCCCTGCAAAATCAACAGGGTCCGTGCGTTCCCGAACAGATCATTCGGGCAGTTTCTTGGGCACCGTCATCAGGCTGAGGCCGACACCGAGAAAGACAATCGATACGCCCAGCTTGATCAGCAGAACCGACGGCAGGGTGATCCCCTCGGGCACCAGCCACAACAGGAAGGCCGCGATGGTCATCGCCGCCCCTACCAGCCGACGGGCGATGCCGTCGATATTCACCGATTGCCGGTCGGCGGATGCCGTGTCGTCGGATTTCGCGAACCCGGTCTGTGCGGTCTCTGTCAGTGCCATGATACTCTCGTCCTCTGGTTTTTGGTTAACGCCAGGTTAAACCGGAGATTGAGCCATGAATTGGGCGCGACCGGGGCAATCCGTTGGCATCCCGGACGGGCCTTGCGGATTGCGGGGATGCGTGTATATGGGGCGTTCCTTCCGCAAGGACGTTTTCCCGCGCAGTCTCTCGTGGGCAGGGTGTGGAAGGATTTGGCCCCTGCCCTATGAAATGCGCCTCGATAGAAATGGAGTGCACATGCCGCTGTACGAGCATGTCTTTATCGCGCGTCAGGACCTGTCCAACGCGCAGGCCGAAGGGCTTGTCGAACATTTTTCCACGGTTCTCTCCGACAACGGCGGCAAGGTCGTTGAAAGCGAGTACTGGGGCGTCAAGACGATGGCCTACAAGATCAACAAGAACCGCAAGGGGCATTACTCTTTCCTCAAGACCGACGCACCTGCCTCGGCCGTGCAGGAAATGGAACGCCTGATGCGCCTGCATGATGACGTGATGCGCATCCTGACCATCAAGGTCGATGCCCATGTCGAGGGCCCCTCGGTCCAGATGCAAAAGCGCGACGAGCGCGGTGACCGTGGCGACCGCCGCGAACGCCGTCCCCGCGACTGATCTGAAGAAGGAGAGCTAACCCATGGCCGCAAAACCGTTTTTCCGCCGCCGCAAGGTCTGCCCCTTCTCGGGCGACAATGCACCCAAGATCGATTACAAAGACACCCGTCTGCTGCAACGCTACGTCAGCGAACGCGGCAAGATCGTGCCGTCGCGTATCACCGCCGTCTCGGCGAAAAAGCAGCGTGAACTGGCCCGCGCCATCAAGCGCGCCCGCTTTCTCGCCCTGCTGCCCTACGCCGTGAAGTAAGGAGAACCTGACATGCAAGTTATCCTTCTCGAACGTGTTGCCAAGCTGGGCCAGATGGGCGACGTCGTCGACGTCAAGCCGGGCTTCGCGCGCAACTACCTGCTGTTGCAGGGCAAGGCGCTGACCGCGTCGAAAGAGAACATCGCGCAGTTCGAAGTGCAAAAAGCACAGCTCGAAGCGCGGAACCTCGAAACCAAAACCGAAGCCGAAGCGCTGGCATCGCGTCTCGACGGACAGCAGTTTGTCGTGATTCGTCAGGCGTCGGACGGTGGTAACCTCTACGGTTCCGTCACCACCCGTGACGCCGCCGATGTGGCCACCGCCGAAGGTTTCTCGATCGACCGCAAGCAGGTGCTGATCCGCACCCCGATCAAGGAACTGGGTCTGCATGAGGTCGAGGTGCACCTGCACCCCGAGGTCATGGTTGTGATCCTGCTGAACGTTGCACGTTCGCCCGAAGAGGCCGAGTTGCAGGAAAGCGGCAAGTCGATCCGCGAACTGGCAGCCGAGGAAGAGGCGCAGGCCGATTTCGAAGTGTCGCAACTGTTCGATGAGATCGGTGCCGCTGCCGATGAGGACGATGGCGGCGACGCCCCGGTCCGCACCGAGGCCGCCGAAGGCGACGACGACTGACACCGGCTATCCGGACAACAAAGAAAGGGACGCCGTGCAATTGCGCGGCGTTCTTGTTTTGCGGGTCGCGAATCCGGCTGGCATACGCTCCAACTCGGTATCCTTCCAACCTTGGCCGAGAAAGCCCGGACGACCCAGGCCAGCGCAAAACGCCTTGACCAGGTACTATTGAAGTTCCAATCTGATAGTTTCTCCCAAGATCAGATTGAGGACTTGCAAACGATGAAGCGGCTGATTTTAATATGTTTTCTTCTTGTCCCGAACCGCATTACGGCGGCTACGATCGAAGAAACCTGCATGATGCGTTTTTGCGTACTTGAGATAACGGGCGTAATTGACAAGGCCACTGTTTTAGATGTTGCCAAGGCCATAATAAATCAGCCTCAGCTTGATGCGGTCTTTTTATCCAGTCCTGGTGGCGATCTTAAGTCTGGATTGGATATCGGAAGACTTTTCAGGGCGAACTTCATTCGAACTATTGTCAGGAGCGGTGAAGAATGCTCGTCGGCCTGCGCCTACGCGTTCCTAGGGGGGGTCGACCGCACCGTTGAATCTGAAGGCTCGGTTGGTTTTCACCGGTTCCTGCTCCCGGAAGGCACTTCAAGATTGGTCGACGCCAATACGATGATTAGACAAGCACAGGCACTGTCGGGTGAACTCCTTGAGTACACCATCACGATGGGCGCTGATGCGCGCCTGTTTGTGAAGGCATCCGCTACAGCCAGTGACGAAATGTTCTATCCTGATGCGAAGGAACGGCTTGACTACGCAATTGATACTCCACCCTCTTTCGATGATTTCTACTTGTCTCCGATTGGAGCGGGAGTGGCGGCGGTCAGCCTGCGAGATCACACATCTCATCGCTTCGACAATGTGAGCCGAGTTTCGCTTTTCTGCCGCCAGGAACAGAGTTATGTCGCAGTACAATCAACTATCGAGGCGATAGGTCAACCGATTGAACCAATGATTATCGTTGTTAAAGGCAAGGAACGAGTCGAATTAAAGGTCCCCGCCAAAGATATTCAATCAAACGTGGATGGGCAATTTTCCATTTATACGGTGAAATTGTCAGAGAGGATTGAAGTCGTTCTGACCTCGGCAGAAGTCATTGAACTTCTCATACCCTTTTCTTATGCTAACGGTGGCGATCTGCGGTTTTCCAAGTCTCTCAACAAGGATGAGCACGGTTTTATTGCGGCCAGCCTGAGACTTTGCATTTGAGGACACATGGCAGCGACTTCTTCCGTCTCGACCCGACGGAGTGTCCGCAAGGATCTGTCCTTGAGCAATAGCAGACCGCCCCTGAACTGCGAACACCCCGCCTCAAGCAAATGATCGCCTTTGCCGATACTCCTAGAAATGGTCGGACATGCCGCGACCCTACGTTTCAAAACATGAAAAAAGCCGCCCCTACCGGGGCGGCTTTTCCGTAGACTTAAGGCCGGGGACGATTATTCGTCGTCCAGTGCCTCGACCGCCTTCTGAAGGTCCTCTTTCGAGATTTCCTTTTCGGTCACTTCGGCCTTTTCGACGATGTGGTCGACAACCTTGTCTTCGAAGATCGGCGCGCGCATCTGCTGCTGCATCTGCGGGTTCTGGCGCACGTATTCAAAGAACTCACGCTCTTGACCCGGATACTGGCGTGCCTGATTCATGATCGCCTGAGTCATCTCGGCCTCGGAGACTTCGACCTCTGCCTTCTGACCCAGATCAGCCAGCAGCAGGCCAAGACGCACGCGGCGCTCTGCCAGCTTGGTGTGCTCCTCGGTGGTCTCGATCTCGGGGTGATCGTGGCCCTGCACGTCGGGGTTTTCCTCGTGCCACAGTTGGTGCGCGATCTGCTTGGCCTCGGCGTCGACAAGGGTCGGCGGCAGTTCAAAGCTGACCAGCCCATCAAGGCTATCGAGCAGCGACCGCTTCAGGACCTGACGGGCGGCACCGGCGTATTCGGCCTCCAGACGTTCCCGAATCTGGGTCTTGAGGCTGTCGAGATCCTCGGCACCGAATTTCTTGGCCAGTTCATCGTCGATCTCGGCGGCCTTGGGGGCTTTGACACCCTTGACGGTCACGTCAAAGACAGCGGCCTTGCCGGCCAGATGCTCTGCGCCGTATTCCTCGGGGAAGTTGACCTCGACGGCCTTTTCGTCGCCGGTGGACACCCCAACCAGCTGCTCTTCGAAGCCGGGGATGAAGGAACCCGAGCCCAGCGTCAGCGGATAATCCTCGGCGGCACCGCCCTCGAACGGCTCACCGTCGACCTTGCCGACGAAGTCGATCACAACCTGATCGCCATCTTCCGATGCGCCGTCTTTGTCCTCAAAGTCCTGCGCGGTTTCGGCGAGCGATTTCAGCGCCTCGTCAACGGCAGAGTCCTCGGCCTTGACCACCAGCTTTTCGAGCTTGATGCCCGACGCGTCGAATTCCGGAACCTCGGGCAGCGCCTCATAGGACATCTCGACATGCACGTCGTCGCCTTCGGACCAGTCTTCGTTGGTCATCTTGACTTCGGGTTGCAGCGCCGGACGGTCGCCGCTGTCCTCAAAGTGCTGGTTCATGGCACCGTCGATGACCTCTTGCATGGTCTCGCCCAGCACGCGCTGGCCGAACTGCTTTTTCAGCAGCGGCAGCGGAACCTTGCCCTTGCGGAAGCCCTTCATCTCGATGTCGGGCTGCGCTTCTTTCAGCTTTTCGGTGACTTTCTCTTCCAGCTCGGCCGCCGTCACGGTGATGGCGTAGCCGCGCTTGAGGCCCTCTTTCAGCGTCTCGGTGACCTGCATCTTTTTTTCCCTCGGAATGGTCAAGCGCCCCGGAAACCGGGGCGCGAATGGTCGACGAATTTGGCACCTTCTATTGCCCGCGACGCCTCGGCGCAAGCCGCTTTCAGGCCGGAATCCGCAGCGTTTCGGCCTGCATTCGCTGATAATGGGGCAATGCGGCGTCATGAACCGCGCGCAGGGCGGGGTCGACCGGGGGCAACGGCCCCTCTGCCCCGGCAAACCCGGTCGAGCGGTGAACGGCGTCATACCAATGCGCTGCCCAGACGCCATCGTCCGGGTGCCCGCCCGCAGGCCACGACAACATGGAAGGATCGAATGGCAGGCCGATGGCGTCACAAAGCGCGCGCAGGGCCGGTTCCGGCGCGCGGCGAATGTCCACGCTGTCGATGACCGCATAGCGCCAGCCGCGCGCGCGGACCGCATCGAACACCGCCGCCTGCTGGGCAAATCCGATGTCCGTCAGATCGGGGTTTTCGCGTTTCACCGCATAGCTGGCCAGAACCCGCGCCGGGTGGCGGATCAGAAAGACATGCGCCGCGCGCCCGGCCCAGTCGAGGCTGTCGCCCTCCAGCACATGATGCGTCATTAGCTTGAGGTAATAATGCGCCGCGCCCTTTGGATCGGGCGCGGCGCAGCGGCGGGCGACCTCTGCCGGGTCGGCTGTTCCCGCCGCGATGATCTCATCGCGCATGGGATGGTGTATCCCGGTGCGGGTGAGATAGGCGGCGTAAAAGGGTTCATCCCAGACACCGCAGTCGGCGCGGGCACCGAACGCATACATGAGGGCAGTCGACAGGTTGCGGGGCCCCGACCAGCACGCGATATTCATGCCTTGGTCCCCCGTCCGTGAGTGGTGGTTTGATGTGTCATGCCCTATGTCATGCGCGCAAACGGCGCCCGCGTCGACCCATCAGGAGGCCAGCAACGCCGCTTCCTGACGGTCCCGCCCAAGGACACCCGAAATCAGGCGGTCCCAGGCGTTTGCAAAATCCGTTTCGGCCCGGTCCGTCGGGTCGTCTGGCACGCCCACCGGGACGTTCAGCGCCCGGCCCAGCGCGCGGGTCCAGCTGTCGACCGACCACCCGGCCACCGTTTCGGTGCGCCCGGCGGTCTGATCGCTCAGCCCGTCGACGCCGGAGGACACCAGCGGACGGCCCGCGGCGCGCGCCTCCAGCGCGACAAGTCCGAAGGCCTCCCAACGGGAGGGCATGGCAACCACGTCGACCGCTGCCATCGCCGCCTCGGGCGAGGCCGCATGGCCCATGAAACGGATGCGCTCATCCCCCCCGGCCAAGGCCTCAAGCGCCGCCCGTTCGCGGCCTTCGCCGTAGACGTTCAGGCGGATGTCGCGGCGCGCGAGGGCCCGAAAGGCGGGAATCAGCAGGTCGAACCCCTTTTGCGGGTCCAGCCGACCAATCGCGCCCACGGTGCGCCGCGTCGCGGCACCCGGTGGCACTGCGCGAAAGCCCTGAAGATCGACAACCGGGTTGATCACCTGCAACGCCGTGTCGCTGACAAGGTTGCGCGCCTGCATCCAGCGCGCCTGCCCCCGGCTGACCGCCACGACGCGGTCAAACAGCGCATATGTCGTGCGCAGCAAGGTGTGAAAGCGCCGCTTGGCCGGGACATTCAGCGCGGCAAAGCCTTCGGTATAGCTGTGCTCGACATGAATCAGCGGGGTGGCCGCGTTGCGGGCGCGGAACAGGATCAGCACCGGCAGCATCCGCCAATTGACCGTCAGGTGCGAGACCACGACATCGGCGGCCACCGGCGGCAGCGGCTTGCCGCGCAGGACGGGCTGCACGCTGTGGACGGCGTTGCGCGCCATCAGCGGACAGTGGCGGATGTGGTCGAGGACGCGCATGACACCACCGGCGGTGGTGTCCTCGATCAGGTGCAGCACGTGGGGACGTTTGGTCATGGCCAATTCCTTTCTGGAGAACCGGGGTCAACGGGTGGCGCGACATCCGGGATGCAGGCGCTTGGCAAAGCCAAGGACTGAAGGACCGAACCGGTCGAGGGCATGCGCGGCGGCCCATGTGGTCAGCGTCTTGGCCGGCTCCTCGCGCAGCGGCGCGCGTGACAGGCGCAGCGCATTGGCGATCAGCGCGCGCGCCGTGGCGCCGTCGGAATCGCTGACCGCGCGCCGCGCGAGGTAGCGCAACTGGTAGGCGCGTGCGGCGCTCTCATGACGGGCGAAAAACTCTGGCGCCATCGGGCGCAGCTTGTCCACCATCCGCTCCCACGAGGCGAGTTGCGCGGTGGTGTTGGCCGACAGGCCGCCGGGACTGATCCGGTAGCCGGTCAGCAGACCGGGCACGCCTTGCAACTGCCAATCCGTTGTCAGCGCCAGCCGGGTCCAGCATTCGATGTCTTCGGACTGGCGGAACGACTCGTCAAAGACCCAGTCGCGTTGGGTCTCGAACCGTGGCCGCCATGCCAGCGCCGCCAGCGCCGCGCGGCGAAACACCGGCGCAGAGCCATTGCCGACCGGGTTGCGTTTGAACACATGGGCGGCGGTAATGCCGGTCAGGCGCGGCTTCTGCGCATGGCCGGTGGGACGTCCCTCGGCGTCGATCAGCGCCGAGCCGGAGTAGCTGAGCCCGACCTGCGGCGCGGCGCGCAGATGCGCGATATGCGCGGACAGTTTGCCCGGCATCCACAGATCGTCGGCATCGCAAAAGCCGACAACCTCCCCCTGCGCCGCCGCGATACCGCTGTTGCGGGCCCCGGCAAGGCCCCGATTGGCCTGCCGAACCACGCGGATACGCGAATCGCGGGCGGCAAAGCCAGCGGCCAGCTCTGCGGTTTCATCGGTCGATCCATCATCGACCACAACAATCTCAAGCTCACGCCAGCTTTGGTCCAGCAACGACTCGAGCGTTGGGCGCAGGGTGGCGGTGGCGTTGAAGGCAGGAACAACTATCGAGGCAAAGGGCATGAAACGGGGTCCTCAGTGAGCAAACAGGGCGCGCCGCAAAGCGGTGGGCAGACACGGGGCAATCAGGGCGGCACCAGCGGTGGCGACACCGCGACGCGGCGGCATCAGAAAGGCGCGCGGTGACAGACGCATGCCGCGCAGGGCAAGGCGGCGGGCGATATGCGGTCCTTGATCCAGCCGCAGCGCGCGCCGCGCGAGATAGCGCAGATGGACGGCCTCGGCGCGGGCATCAGGTGCGACGCCGTAGCGGCGCGCGGTCTTCAGCGCCTCGGCGCGTCCGCGTTGCATCCGGTCCAGGTCTGCGGAAAGGCCGCCGGTGCTGGCGCGATAGCGGACATGCAGGCGGTCGATGCCGCGCAGGACACAGCCCTCGCCAACAAGGCGGATCAGGAACTCCAGATCCTCGTTATGGACCATGTCCGCGCGAAACCCGCCCAAAGCGGCAAAGACCTCTGCGCGCACCGACAGGTTGGACATCGTGCAGACCGGGTTTTCGCCCAGCAGCATCTGCACGGTCACCGCGCCTGCCGGAACGGTGGACAAAGTCCCGAGGCTTTGCGGGTCCACGTTGAAAAACCCGATCTGGCCGAACAGCGCATCGCTCCCCGTCGCGTCAAACGCCTGCGCCAGACCCGCCAGCTTGTCCGGTTCCCACAGGTCGTCCGCGTCACAAAAGGTAAGGATCTGCCCGCGGGCGCGCGCCGCGCCAAAGTTGCGCGCATCGCTTGGGCCCTTGCCCGGATTAACCAGCAACACGATGCGCGAATCCGCCTGTGCCGCCTCTTTGACCAAAGCGCGGGTGGCATCGGTCGAGCCGTCATCGACGACCAGTGCCTCCCAGTCGGCAAAGCCTTGTGCGGTCAGGCTGGCCAGCGTGGCGGGCAGGGTTTCAGCGGCGTTGCAGGCCGGGATCACGATGGTAAAACGCATGGGATCAGGCCCTTTTCAGCGACGGAAGGAAAGCAATGTTCAGCGCGGGCCAAGCAAGCAGCGTCATGGTCGCGCAGGCGGTGATCAGGTAGCCCCAGGCGATGGCGGTCAGGCCGTGCGGCGCAAGAACCACGGTGTTGAGCATCAGTGCGGCGGTGAGGATCGCCGTGCCTTTGAGTTCCTGCATCGGGCGCCCCTCGGCGCGCATCCACCCGGCTGCCCCGGTCCACAGCATGGTGGGGATCGCGGCCAGACACAGGATCGAAACAATGCCGCTGATCCCTGCCCATTTCTCTCCCAAAAGAAACGGCACGTACCAAGGGGAAAGCGCGGCTTGCAGGATCACCGCCGGGGCGACCAGAGCGACCGACACCAGCAGCCCCTGACGCAAGGCGACCGCGCGATCCTCGCTGGCGCACAGATGAGGAAAGAGGACAGCGGCGAAGGCGGCCGAGAATGACGTGGCAAGGCTGAGCCCCGCGTTGAACGCCATAAAGTAAAGTCCCAGCGCCTGCGGTCCCAGCAGAACGCCGACCAGCAGTTTGTCCGCTTGCAGGCGCAGCGCCTTGACGATCTCGACGCCCAGCACGGCCCAGCCGAAGGTCACGAAGGGACGCACCGGTGCAAACCCGGCGGCGGGCTGACGGGTCCAGCGATGCAGGCGGCGCACGGTGACCAGCCAGATCGGCGCGGTCAGCAGACGCGGCAGCACCAGCGCGATGGCTCCGGGCCAGACAATGGCCAGAACAACCGACATCAGGTTGGCCGAAACCGCCTGCGTGCCCGCGATGGCCGCCGTCTGGCGCATCTTGCCGCTGCGCATGGCCAGCGCGACCTGCACCAGACCGCCGGGCATGAACAGGTATTCGCCCGCCAGCAGCAGGATCAGCGCGCTGACCACCGCCGACCCGCCAAGGCCAAGGTAGATCCCGGCCACCGTGACCTGCACGGCGAACAGGCCAAGGCACCAGATCCAGAACAGGCGGTGCGCGGTGTTGCAGGTGGCGTCCAGGTCGTCATCGCGGGCGGCAATGATGCGCTGCACAACGCCGTTTTCGGTCAAGGCCTTGAGGATATCGCCGGTGGCAAGGGCCGCCGCCGCCAGCCCGATCTGTTCGGGGTCCAGAACGCGCGCAACGGCAATCACCACAAAGAGGCGTGACAGCTTTGTCACAACCTCGGAGGCTCCGTAGGCCATCAGGTGGCTGATGAATGTCGATCTGTTGCGCGGCACGCCGAAGTCTCCGATTGTGTGACCAAGAAATACGCCAGCGGTGCAGGCAAAGTCGCGCGCGCGGCGGGACGACCCGGCGGCGCGGACGGGTGCCCGCCTCTCCGAAAGGATAGGGCCGCTATCCGCCGTCATGGTTGACCGCCCGGCCCGGCCCGGCCACTGCGGCGCAGGTGTTGAGAATGAGGTTTGAATGGTGCAGGTGCGGACAGGCGCGCTGGGAGTTGGGTTTGCCCTGGGATTGACGGCAACGGCCTGCGGGCCGATCACATCGCCGGACAACATTCCCCCCGTGGCCAGCGGCCACGCCTATCAGGCGCAATACCGCGACCCGCCGCCGCGCGATGAGGTCGCGCCGGTCCTTGTGTCTGCCCGGATGAACGCCCAGCGCTGCAAACCCTATCGCGGGGCGACCGCCGATGGCGGCAGCAAGGGCAGCGGCCTTGTTGCCGTGGTCCTGCGTGGGGAACGGCTGTCGCGCAACGATCTGCTGGATATCCGCGTCGCCGATGACGAGACCTTTAACGGCGATTACGTGATCTCGCGCGATGGTCTGATCAAGCTGCCCTACCTTGCCCCGATCCGCGCCGAGGGGCGCACCACCGACGATATCGAACGCGATCTGACGCGGGCGCTGATCGCCGATGGCTTTTATGACGACGCGCCGCGCCTGTCGGTCCGGGTGCGCGATTTCGCGGGCGTCAGTGTCGCCGTGTCCGGTGCCGTCTTTGACCCCCACGCGATCGAGGTGGGGGCGGTCGCAGGCGACAGCATCGACCGGGCGCGGCAGGCGGCCATTGGCGCCTCGACAGAGGCCCGCAACATGTCGGACGCGCTGCGGTCTGTCGGCGGGGTGCGCCCGGACGCCGATCTGTCGGCGGTGACGCTGATCCGGAACGGCAGGCGATACCCGCTGGACATGCGCGGCGTGTTCGAGGGCAGGCATGCGGTCGACGTGATGCTGATCACCGGGGATGAGATCGAAGTGCCGTCGCGGCTGTGTTTTCAGGACAACCTGATGCGGCCCGGTCCGGTCAGCCCGCCCGGCGTGTCGCTGTTCCTGTCGAACCTGACCCAGCCCGCCACCGGCAACGCCCCGTCCGCGGTCGGACGCGACGTCCGCGAGGTGCCCTATGGCACGCGCTTCATGCAGGCGGTGGTCGATACCAACTGCGTGGGCGGCGCGCGCGCCAGCAGCGCGCACCGGTCCGCGCTGCTGTTCACCCGTGACCCGATGACCGGCGTGTCGATCGTGATCGAACGCCGGATCGAAGACATGCTGCGCCGCGCCGACCGGGACGACTATGACCCCTATCTGCTGCCCGGCGATTCCATCGCCTGCTATGACAGCCGCATCACCAATGTCGCCGAGGTCGCGCGGGTTGTCGGGGCCGTGGGGGCCGCCGCGATGCTGACCCGCTGAGCCGGTTGGTTCAGCCGACGCTGGGGGCCGGTGCCGTCTGCCATGCCTGACGTGCCGCCTGCACCGCATGATCCAGCGCCTGCGCATCCTCGGCCTCGGCGGCGGCTTCGACCCTGAGCAGCGCCATGCGCAGGTCCGGTTGGCCAAAGGCGGCGGCGCTGCCTGCGATCCGGTGCGCGCGATCCGCGATCTCTGTCCAGTTGGTGGGGCTGGAGCCCAGCCAGTCAAACAGCGCCTCGGTTTCGTCCAGATACCGCGCCATGAGCGCGGCAATCGGGTCCGGCGTGGCCGGGACTGGCGCGGGCGGGGCTTGCGGCGCGGCTGTCTGGCCTGCGTCAGAGGCATCGACCGCGCAGAACCGCGCTATCACCTGAGACAGTTCTTCCTTGATCAGCGGCTTGCCAAGGAAGGCCGACATGCCGCCGGCGATGAACCGGTCCTTGGCCTCTGGCAAGACGTTTGCCGACAGGGCGACAATGGGCACGTCGCGGCTGGCCCCCTGCCCTTCGCGGATCGCCTTGGTCGCGGCCAGCCCGTCCATGACCGGCATCCGGATGTCCATCAGGATCAGGTCAAAGCGGTCCGCCTCTGCGGCCTCGACCCCTTCGCGCCCGTCGCGGGCCACGGTCACGCGATGGCCAATGAGGGTCAGCATGTCCTGCGCCAGTTGCAGGTTGATCTCATTGTCTTCGACCAGCAGAATGTTGCGGTCGGTCAGCGCCGGGCCAGTACCAGCGCCGGTATCCGCAGCGGTGCCAGCGCCGGGGAGGGCCGCGGTGGCGGGGGCCTCTGCGGGCGTGACGGGCAACCGCACCCAGAAAACGCTGCCTTCGCCAAGGGTGCTTTCGGCCCCGATCTCGCCCCCCATGGCCTGCACAAATCTGCGCGCGATCCCAAGGCCAAGACCGGTGCCCGACACATTGTGTTCCGACGCGTGGGCGCTGGTCTGGAAATCCTCAAAGACCCGGTCCAGATCGCCATCGGCAATGCCGATGCCGGTGTCGATGACACGGACGTCGAGACAGGCCGCATCGCGCGGCCCGTCGGTGCCATTGCAGGGCGGATCGCTCTGCTCAAGCTCGATCAGGATGCGGCCGTGATGGGTGAACTTGACGGCATTTCCGATCAGGTTCAGCAACACCTGTTGCAGGCGCGACAGATCAATCATCGCCCAGTCGAGCGGCTGTCCGATCCAGGTCCATTGCAGCGCCGTGCCATTGACCTCTGCCGCGCTGGTCAGGCTGTCCACGATATCCTGAACCAGACGGCCAAGGTGCACCGCCTCAACCTGCGCGTCCCTCGCCCCGGATTCGAACCGGGCAATGTCCAGCACCGCGTCGACATGCGACATCAACAGCTTGCCCGAGACGGACATGTTGTGCGCATAGCGCTGCTGGACCGGCGTCAGCGGCGTCTCTTGCAGCAGCGACAGGTTGCCCAGCACACCGTTGAGAGGCGTGCGGATTTCGTGGGTCATCATGGCAAGGAAATCGGCCTTGGCCTTTTCGCCTGCCAGTGCCTTGTCCCGTGCCTCGACCAGTTCGTTTTCAGCGGCAACCCGGTGCGAGATGTCACGCAGGAAACCGATCAGGATCTCTTCGTCGCCGGTCATCGCGGATTCTAGGGCAAGTTCGACCGGGAACACCTCTCCGTCGCTGCGCATGCCTTCCAGCCGGACCCGGCCATGGCCCACAACGCGGCGTGCGCCGGTTGCGTGCATCCGTTTCATGCCGGCGTCGTGCAGATCGCGCAGATGGTCGGGCACAATGACCTGTCCGATGTTGCGCCCGATCACATCCACGACGTCGCGTTTGAAAATCCGTTCCGCCGCCGGATTGAACTGCTGGATTTTGCCGTCGATGTCGGACACGATCACCGCATCCAGCGATGTATCCAGCACCGTGTTCAGACGGGCATAGGCGGCGGCCAGTTCTTGCCCGCGCACTTCGGTCTGGCGCGTGGCGCGCCGCGCGTGTCCCAGTAGCACAACCAGCGCAAGGATCAGGAACGCGGTCAACAGGGCCACACGCAACAGGGTGACGGCCACAGAGGTCCGTTGCTGGTCGGACACCCGCGCGAACTGCAACAGCCCGGCGGTGGACATGTCGCGCAGATCGTGCTGACCCGCCCGCAACCGCGCATCGACGGTTCCAAGGGTCCGGATCAGGTCGTCAGGCGGGCCGTCGATCAGCACCACCAGATCGTCCAGCAGCCCGCGGATCTCGGCCAGCGGCACGGAAAAGGCGGGAACATCGCGCAGGGCGGCATAGACCGTGCCGGACTCAAGGGTCGATATCCGGCTGTAGAACACGTCGAACTCTTCGATCACCTTTTCCAGATCCGGCGCGTCCTGAAGCTGTGCCTCTTCAACCGCCAGCCGCAGTTCAAGGAACTCGACTTCGGCCTGCGACAGCGTCCATTGCACATTGTCCGACGTGGCCGAGTTCAGCAGCCGCAGATCGCGCACGATCTCGACCGCCAGAAAGACGATGGAGACCACACACAGGAACGCGACGCCGAAAATGATCACCCGGCCGCTTTTGCGGAGCCCGCCCGCGACGTTCATGATGTGACCGTGTCCCGGCTCATTCTCCGACTGTCATCCGGTCAAGTTGCCAGATGCTGCGGGCGTATATGACCTCGGTCCGGTAGTCGCTGGACGCGGCGTAGGGATAGACAAGCCACAGCGGGCCTTTTTCGCGCCGGGACATGGTCTTGCCGTCCATTTCATAGGCGATGATCGGCCCCCCCTCGACCGCGTCGGTGACGGGTACGGTGACCGCGTAGTCATTGATCGCGCGCGCGCTGAGGCTGTCGCCGGTGGCCCCGAGATAGTCCAGCAGGTCGGCCAGTTCGACCCCGGTGAAGGTGTAGGTGCCCGAGGTCCAGATCGTGTCGGTTACAAATTCGGTCTCACCGATGGCGCGCAGCATGTCGAGATCGAACCGCGCCACGCCGTCGCCATTGGTGCGGGCGATGTCGCCGGTCACCGTCAGGACAACCTTGCCCCGCGGATCAGGCAGGTCATCGGCCGCCACCGACATGACGGAAATGAGCACGGCACAAGCAGCCGCCAAAAAAGTGGATTTCATCATGTGTCAAACCTCTGTTCCCTAGACTGGTTTTGCCACAGGTCGATTGACAAGGCATGAGGCTTTCGGGATGGCCTGCCTATCCCTTGGGATAGTCAACCGACCGGCCATCCGGCGACGCCGGATCAGTACGCCCCCCGCCCCGATACCACGGCGCGCGCGGTCATGGCCAGCAGCAGCAGGTCAAGGATCATGCTGCGCGACCGGACATAGGCCACATCCAGATCGACCATCTTGTCAAACCCGATGTCGGCGCGGCCCGACACCTGCCACAGGCCGGTGATCCCCGGCTTGGCGTCCAGACGCTCACGCGCGTGGACCGGATAGGCGGCGGCCTCGCTGGGCAGCGCCGGGCGCGGGCCGACCAGCGACATGTCGCCCCTGAGCACGTTCAGGATCTGCGGAAGTTCGTCGAGGGAGTACCGGCGCAGCACCCGTCCGATGCGGGTCACCCGCGGGTCATGGCGCGCCTTGAAACAAAGGCCGTCCCGGTCCGAATGCGCCGCTACCTCGGCCCGGCGGGCCTCGGCATCGACATGCATGGAACGGAACTTGTACATGGTGAAGGGCGCGCCATTTTCACCGACCCGCACCTGACGGAACAGAACCGGCCCACGACTGTCGAGGCGGATCAGCAGCGCGACCATCAGCAGCAATGGCGCGGCACAGAGGATCAGCGCGGCGCTGGCCACCGCGTCAAACGCGCGTTTGGCCAGATCGTCCCGGCGCAACCGGGGTGCGGCATACGCGGCGGCGCGGGCCAGAAAGGTCACATTGCCGACAACATAGCGGCCCGCAAGGCGGCGCGGCTCCATCGCCAGACGCCAGAGCCACTCCATCTTGGCCCGGCGCAGCGTGACCGGCGCGCGGCGCACCCTGTCGGCAAGGAAATCGAACAGCGCCCCCACACCCAGAACAAGCCGGGGAGACAGACGATGCGCGTGCTCGTCGATCCAGAGTTCCTGCATCGGCACACCAAGCGCGACCAGCAGGATATCCGCGCCCGAGCCGTTGATGTGGTCGATGGCCGCATCGCTGTCGGCGGCACCCTCAAAACCGTCGCGGGTGCCCGCGATGCGCAGGCCCGGAATGGCCAGCGCCAGCCTGTTGGCGGCGGCCTCGGCGGTGCCCGGTGCCGCGCCGAACAAAAAGACCGACTGACCGCGCGCGGCGGCGGCCCGCAGCAGCGCAGGCGTGAAATCGGTGCCGTTGAGGTTTTCCGTCAGGCCCTTGCCGGTCATGCGCGCCGCCAGTTCGACGCCGATCCCGTCGGGCAGCACCATGTCGGCCTTGTCCAGCGCCGCCGCATAGCGACTGTTGCGGGCGCGGACATTGGCGCAATGCGCATTCAGAAAGTAGACACGCCGCGCACCGCCGGTCATCAGCGTCGCTATCGCCTGGTCCGTTGTGCCATCCACCAGCGGCAACCCCAGCACCGGGCGGGTCCGCAACGGCGCGGCGACGGGCGTGGCGGACGTGAAGCTGTCTGAGGCGTAAGCGTGCATTGTCGGTCTCTCCTGAGCTGGATTTGATCCGATTTCTGGCCCCTCGGCACCGCATCGCTCAATTCCCGCCAATGGACAGAAAGCTGCGCCTTGGGCTGGCCTGTTCGCCCGGCGGGCGAGGCCACAGCCCCCGCCCGGAGGCATGGCCTACCCAAGTGGATAGGATTTCCTCTCAATTCCCCTTCGAACCGCCGGACAAAGCGCTTAGGTTATCAGCAACGAGAATGCCTTACGGTCTCACTCCAACCTGCAAGGAACCCCATGCGAATCCTGATTGCCGATGACCACGACCTGCTGCGCGACACATTGGTCGCCTTTCTGGGGGCCACTGAGGGCTTCGAGATCGGCACCGCCGCCAGCTATACAGAGGCCTGCGTCCGCATTCGCGAGGATGAGACCTATGACCTAGTCCTGCTGGACTACAAGATGCCGGGGATGCAGGGGCTGGACACGCTGCGCGAGGCGCTGGACATGGAAGGCGGCCAGCGTGTCGCGCTGATTTCCGGAGAGGCCACGCGCGAGATCGCCGAACAGGCGCTGGAGATGGGGGCCGCCGGATTTGTCCCCAAGACCCTGCCCGCCAAATCGCTGGTCAACGCGGTGCGGTTCATGGCCATGGGTGAGAAATACGCCCCCATCGACTTCATGACCGCGCAGGAGGACGAACCGGAACACCCGTTCGCCAAAAAGCTGACCCCGCGCGAAATGGATGTGCTCAAGGGCCTTGGCGACGGCAAGTCCAACAAGGAAATCGCCCGCGATCTGGGCCTGACAGAACCGACGGTCAAGCTGCACATGAAGACCCTGTATCGCAAGCTTGAGGTGAACAACCGCACTCAGGCGGCGCTGGCCGCACGTGAGGCGGGGCTGTTCTGACACAGGGCCGGGGCCCCCTCCCGAACCGCTGCGCCTGTTCAACCCGCGCGTCGACCAGCCCGGACCCGGTGTCGCGCGCGCCGGATTATTTGGAGAGCCGGCTTTACCCTCCCGCAGCCCGTGACCGCAGCCGTCGGCCTGCGCGCTGCCGCCAGACAGCCCCCCAGGCGGCGGGCAATTCCTTTATGGTCCCACTCGCCCGCAGGGCGCTTTGCCGCGCGGACGGGCTCACGCCATGTCGCGCGTCCGGTGAACGATCAGGTCATCGGCGCGTCGCGGTGATGCGCAGCATGGCCGCGGTCAAAGCCCGCCCGAGCGGGGCGCGTCCCTATCCGGGGGGATAGGGCGCGGGACATCTGACCCCGGCTGTCCTCCTCCGGTGATACAGCGCGACCTGCGCCGCCGCCGCTAAAAGGACGGGCAAAGGAGACAGCCCATGACCCTTCAGGACACGTTCGCCCCCGAGGCCCGCAAACGCCCCGCGGTTGCCGTGGTGCGCATGCCGGTGCGCCGGATGTCGATCAAGCGCCTGTTCATCGGCGGCCGCCCCGCCGATCTGGGCCGCCTGCCGCGCTACGTCGGGATTTTCCTGCTGGGGTCGGCGGCGATCTGGGCCCCGATCACCGGCTATCTCAGGACCGCGCCGCTGACGTATTCCAGCCATATGTCGCTGATCCTGCCGGGGTCAGGGGCGTCGGCCTCAGTCACTCTGAACGACATCGGACAGGCGTCCTCTTTCGCAAGCTCGGCCTTTGCGTCGAACGCCATCAGCCCGACAGAGACCTACAAGCGGCTTTTGGGGGCGGGGCGCATCCTGAAAGACGCCGCTGACCGGCATGGCGTGGACTGGCGCGCATTTGGCGCGCCCAAAATCCGTCTGGTGGACCAAACCGCCTTTATCCATGTCGAGATGACCGGCCCCACCCCCGAAGACGCCCGCAACCGCAACAGCGCGTTGCTGGATGCGTTTTTCGACGAAATCGACCGGCTGCGCGCGGATGAACTGTCGACCCGCGAAGACGGCGGGCTGGCGGCGCTGCGCGACTACCAAGGCTCTGTTGCGGGCACCCGCGACGGGATCGCGGCGCTGCAAAAATCCACCGGGCTGTATTCCGTCGATCAGTATTCCCGGCAAGTGGACGAGCTGGACGCATTGCGCGCCCAGGTGGACCAACTGAGCACCGAGATGCAACGCGCGGAGGGGTCGGTCACACGGCTGGAATCGCGGTTGGGGACCGATGCCGGAAAAGCCGCCCTGATCCTGCGCGTGAACGCCGACAGCACCTACCTTGCGCTGCTTGAAGCCATGTCCGCCGCGGCATCGGATCTGGCCGATGCCCGCTCGCGCTATGGCGCGCGCCATCCCAAGGTGACAGGCGCGCAATCCGCCCATGACGAGGCGCGGGCCGAGGCCTCGGCCCGCGTGGCGCAGATCACCGGCAACCGGATCGGACTGGAACGTGTCAGCGACGGAGGCCGCGCCGACCTGCTGACCGATCTTGTCCGGCAAGAGGCCCAGCGCACCGGCATCGCCGCGCAACTGGCCGAAGCGACGGCGCAACTGGCCACGGAAACCGCGCGTCTTGACGCTCTGGCACCGGCGGCGGCGCGGCTGGAGGACATGCAGCGTGACTTTGACGTGGCCGAGGCGGTCTTTGCCTCCGCCATTGCGCGGACCCAGTCCTCAAAGGCCGATATCTACGCGTCTTACCCGCTGGTTCAGGTGCTGGAGGACCCGACACTGGCCGAAGACCCGACCTCGCCCAAGCGCAAGCTGGCCGTCGCCGCGGGGATCGCCGCCAGTGTCATGCTGTTCATGGCGCTGATGCTGGGATGGCTGCGCAAGCCGTTGATCGAAAAGCTGCTTGTCAAGACGGGCACATAGACCATGGCCCGCGCCTTGCACACCGTTCGCCCACAGAACCCCGCCGAGGGGACTCTGTACAAGACGATTGTCCTGACATGGGTCTTTTACCTGTTTGGTGCCTTGTACGTCGTGGGTCCGGTGCTGGCCTGGCTGATGGGCGGACTGGCGGCGCTGGTGCTGTACCTTGGTCCCGCCGTCCGCGCGGACCTGCGCGCCACCGGGGCCGTCCCGCCGATCGTCTGGGGCTGGACACTGGGCATGATCGTCATGCTCATCGCCCTTTGGGCGGGGCATATGGACTGGGCGCTGGGGACCAAACAGACCATCAAGTCCTCGATTGGCTGGGCCAAGGGCTGGGCCTTGCTGGCGTTGTTTCCACTGATCGGCGCAGTGCTGCCGATCCGCCGCGAGGTGCTGGTGCGCGCGCAATGCCGTCTTGGCATGTGGACGCTGATTCTTGCGCCGATCCTGCTGGCCGCGCCTTATGTCGGGATGCCGGAAAAGATCTTTACCTCGCCGCTGAAGGCCATCGGCGGTCCGGGGCCGGAATATTTCTCGGTCTATTTTTTCACTTTCGATCCGGCGTCGTGGACGCCGCGCTGGCAGTTCTATGCACCGTGGTCGCCCTTTGCCGCCCTTCTGGGTGTTGTGCAGGTGCTGTTCGCGCTTGAGGAAAAGGACCGCAGGTGGATGGCCATGGGTGTGGCGGCGGGTGTGCTGATGATCCTCGCGTCCAAGTCGCGCATGGGGCTGGTGGGGCTGGTAGCCTGCACCATTGCGCCGCGCATGATGCCGCTTATCTTTCGCGGATGGGCATGGATGGTGCTGGCGGGCCTGTCCGCGTCGCTGTCGGTGCTGGGTGGCTGGCTGGGGGAAAAGATCGAGGCCTTTGTCGGTGCCTTCAAAGGCGCGCGCGCCGACAGCACGCGGGTCCGCGAGACACTGCAACGAATTGCACATGAACGCTGGCAGAATGAGGCCGTCTGGTTTGGGCACGGCACGGTGCATCCCGGCCCGCATATCGTGGAATACATGCCCATCGGCAGCCATCACACTTGGTTTGGCCTGCTCTTTGTCAAAGGGTTGACCGGGTTCTTTGCCCTGCTGGTGCCGCTGGTCTGGCAGACCGCGCTGGCGCTGTGGGACGCAGCCAGAGGACCGCGCGGGCGGTTGCCGCTGGGGATCGTCATGGTGATCGTCTTGCTGTCGATGGGCGAGAATCTGGAGATCGAGGTCTACCTGCTCTGGCCCGCCTTGGTGATCCTTGGCATTCACGCCCGCGAACTGGCCGACGAGACCGCCGCGAAACGGGCGGACAAGGCGCAAGGGCAACTGGCGCCGGACCCGGCCTGAGGCCTGTTCCGATCGCTCAATCCCTCCGCGCCTGGGCCATTGCGCGGTAGATGTCGCGCCGCGCGCGGTTGATCGCCCCCAAGGGCCGGTGCTCTGGCTGGCACATCCATGGCGAAAAGCGCAGGGATTCGGCCTCTGCGTCCTGCTGGGGAGAGTTCTGCTGCGCGGGCAGCAAGATGTCGGCCAGAGGGACAAAATCCGCGCCTGCCGCCTCCCAGTCGCTGCTGGCGTCCTCGACCGGCTGCCGTGCGGGGTCCACCTGCGGGACGACGCCAAAGGTGAACCGCGCCTCGCCCGTGGTTTGTGCCTGCCAAAGCCCGTCGCGCAGCCCGTCCGCCTGTTCGGTGGGGGCAGCCGGTGCGCCATGGCCGATGGCCTTGTATTTTACCGCGCCCTTCCCCAACCGGTACGCCGTGGTGCTGTGGTAGGTCAGCGCAAGGACCGACCCGACCCGCCGCCCGGCAAAATCCTGTGCCGCGCGCAATAACGACCGATGAAACAGGGCCAGCATGACCCCGCCCCTGGCCGCCCGCAGCAGACGCCCGAGGCTGGGACCATTGCCGCGCAGCGCCTGTATCGGCGTGAAATGCCGGTTGAAGACCAGATAGTCCTTCATATTGGCGCAAAAATAGGTCGGGTGATCGACCAGCACAAAGTCCTGCTCCATCACGTGCCCCTGCCCCGGCAACAGCTTGACCCCCGGCACGTTCAACAGCTTGACCGCCATGCCGCGCACATCCTTTTCGCGATCGTCCCGCTGCCCGCCGTTGGAGAACCGCACCCGGCAGGCGTATTCCGCCCCCGGACGAAAGATGCCGTGGGCCAGCGCCTCGGGAACCTGTTCGGACACGCGAAACACGCCCTCCAGCAGCCCGTGATGTTTGCCATGCTGACCGCGTTTGATGACACCGCCCACTTGCCACAGGGTCCGCAGATTGTGGCGGATCAGCCGCCGGATGTCGGCGGCCTCGCCCGGCGGGATCTGTTCGCAGGCCATCAGAGCGACCTGAGATAGTCGAGCAACAGCGCCTTGTCGTCCGCTGGCAGATCGGTGCCCCAGAGGTGCCCGCCGTTGCCATTGCCGGTCAAAGAGGTGTCCACCTCAAACCCCGCGTCGCAGGTGAACCCGACCTTGGCCGGGTCAAACAGGGTGCAGCCGCGAAAGAAGGTCCGGGGCCGGTCGTCCGGCGGCGACAGCAGGTCGGCCAGCGTCGGCACCGACCCGTTGTGCAGATAGGGCGCGCGCATCCAGATCCCGTCAAGCGGCATGTTGGCGTAACCGTCGGTGGCCTGATAGTTGCGGAACTGCCAAGAGTATTTTTCGCCGACAGTGCTGAAATAGCTGACCATTTCCGCGTCGAACAGATCGGTGCGCTGGCGGTCGGTGCCAAGGATATCCGCCGAAGTGACCTGCCCCAGACTGGCGCTGCCGGGGTCGTGGCAGCTGTGACAGCCCGCGCTTTCATAGATCGCGCGGCCCTGCGCCACGCGCGCGGCGTCCAGTGGCAAAGGGTAGTCTGGCGGCGGGAAATCCATCAGCCAGTCCGACACGCGCTGGATAGAATGCCGTTCCAGCAGCCATTCGGACGCGCCCCCGGCCAGCGCCGCCGAGATGTTGCGCTCCTCCAGCGAGCGGTTGTTGCCGTCCCAGTGAAACCAGCCGTGCAGCCGGATGCGCTGGTTCCAGACAGAAGGGAAATCCACCACGCCGACACGCATGTCCTTGGCCGGTTCCAACCCCCAGCGTTGCCGCCAGAAGTTGCCCGCATCGGTGCGCCCCGGCCCATGCGCCGGGCGGTTGTCCATCCATGCCAGCCCGTCCTCCAGCGCCGCAACCTCTGTTTCCAGCCGGGGAAAGACCACCGCGCGCAGGACCATCCGGTCGAACCAGCCCAGCGCGCGCCCGTTTGCCTCTGCCGAGGCGATCACCGCATCCGCCGTCAGGCGCGGGTCCTTGGTTGTGCCGACGAGGAACCGGATATAGGCCTGAATATCCAGCTTGTTGTTGGGCGCGCCCAGCACAAGGGTTTCGACCCCGTCCACCTCATAGGTCGAGACATGGCAGGTGGCGCAGTTGAACCCCACCCGGTCCACCCCGATCCGCCGGACCGACACGCCGATGGGCAGGTCATGCCCCGCTTCGGACAAAAAGCCGAAGCCCGCGTAACCCTGCGGGATGTCCTCTGCGAACAGGGTCGGCAGCTCTCGCCAGATGTCATAGGGAAAGCCGTCCACCTCGGCCCCGATAGAGCCGTATTTGAAATGCTCGACCACGTCGTCGAAATGCGCGGCGGGCCATGGTTTGATGGTCAGGCGCTTGTATTCAAGGACCAGCGCCGCGCCCAGAAGGACGAAGAAGACCAGAAACAGAATTTTCTTCATGATACATCTTCTGCGAGAAAAAATTTGGACTTAACCCCTTAAAGGTGCCACACTCGGCCCCATTAATGAAGGTTTTATTGAAAGGGGCGCGCAAATGTCGTCTGCCTCCGCGGTGCCGCCGCACAAGGGATTTCGTATCGACTGGACGGTCTGGCGCCGTACCTTTCTGCAACTGACCTGCCTTTTGGTGGGCGCGATGATGTTCTATCGCGGCTTGCTGAACCTGTTTGGCTATCCCAGCGACTGGATCTCGCTTTTTCCCGGAACGCCGCTTTTGGGCGCGATCTGCCGGGTGCCGGAGTATTGGCAACGCTGGATGCTGGGCCCGATCTTTATGGGCGGGGTGTTCGGCATCGTGCTGATGTGGCGTGAGTTGCGCATCGGCTGGTGGATCTTTACCGCGCTGAATTTCCTTGTCGGCTATTGGTTCATCTTCATCCTCGAAGACATCTGGCAGCACCATGTCCTGCCGCATATCGTTTTCTCGGCGGTCTTTCTGCCGTTCTATCCGGGGATGAAGCGGTCACAGTGGCTGAGCGACAAGGTCAACGCCGTGCTGGGATGGATCGCGACGCGCGCGCTGCTGCAACTGCAACGGCCTTGGGTCGCGCGCATGGTGGAGGCGGTGCCATTCCTGCACCGCAGGCTGAACGCGCTGCTGATCAACCGTATCGTGACGCAGGCGCGGTCGCGTCCGCATCCGTTTTCCACCCTGTCGCCCTATACCTCATGGAGCAGTCTGACGGACCGCACATGGGCCGGGCGGCATTTGGGGGTGTCGGACCTCGATCAGGCCTCGCTGCCGGGGTGGGAGGGGGAGAGCGGGCTGAAACCGCTGTTTGAACGCCCCGACGGGTCACAGACGATGTGCCCCAAGTCGACCTGCCTTTTCCCGGCATTTGCACAGTATCTGACCGACGGTTTTCTGCGCACCGTTGCGGAAAAGGACTTTGACGGCGTCGAAGACCCGGAGCGCCGCAAACGCAACACCTCGAACCATGAGATCGACATGTGCCCGCTATACGGACGCACCCCCGCCCAGACCCGCGCGCTGCGTGACCCGGACCGGCGCGGCTGTCTGCGGTCGCAGGTCATCGCCGGAGAGGAATACCCGGAATTCCTGTACGCCGACGGCGCGATACGCGCTGAATTTTCCGACCTCGACCGCCCGCTGGGCCTGCCCGGTCTGCTGGAGGCCTGCGCCGACCAGAACCCGGTGATCGCGCAGGGCGCGCAAGCCATGCGCGACGCGCTGTTTGCGGTCGGCGGAGACCGGGTCAATTCGGTGCCGCAGGTGTCGATGATGAACACCCTCTTCCTGCGAGAGCACAACCGGCTGGCCCGAGAGATCGGCGCGCGCCATCCCACATGGGACGACAGCCGCGTGTTCGAAACCGCGCGCAACGTGGTGATTGTCCAGTTCATCAAGATCGTGGTCGAGGACTACATCAACCACATCGCCCCTTTCGCGGTGCATCTGATGGCGGACCCCTCGGTCTGCTGGAACGCGTCGTGGAACAAATCCAACTGGATCACCACAGAGTTCAGCCTGCTCTACCGCTGGCACGCGCTGATCCCCGACGCGATCACCTGGGGCGGCACGGCATGGCCAATGGGGAAAACCTATTTCCTGAACAACCTGCCGCTGCTGCAAACCGGCCTGAAACGCGGGTTCGAAGACATGAGCGCACAGACCGCAGCGCGGCTGGGTCCGCGCAACACCAACGATCACCTGCTGGACATAGAATGGAATTCGACCCGGCAGGGGCGCATCTGTGAACTGGCCTCGTACAACGCATACCGCACCTACCTTGGACAGGCACCGGCCAAGCGGTTCGACGAGATCAGCAGCGACCCGGTTGTCGCGGCGCAACTGGAACGGGCCTATGGCGATATCGACAAGGTGGATTTCTTTGTCGGCATCTTCTGTGAGGACCGGGTGCCGGGATCGCCCCTGCCCCGCACCATCCTGTCATTTGTCGCGCTGGACGCCTTTTCGCAGGCGCTGCCGAACCCGCTGTTGTCAGAGCACGTCTTTGCGCCGCCTCCGGGGTTTGACGACACACCGGAAATGGAGCACCCGGCCTTTACCCGCTATGGCTGGGAACAGATCGTGGCCTGCGGATCGCTGCGCGACATCATCGCCCGCAACGTCGATGCGCCAGAGTCGCTGGCCTTTATCGGCATGACCCGCCCGGACTGGCAGGGCGCTTAAAGGACTGGGCGCATAAAGGACTGGGCGCATGAAAAAGGGCCAACCCCGCAGGGTCGGCCCAAGTCTGTGCACCGCTTGTCGCGGCCTGTTCTTGGCGGTCGCGGTTCGCCTCAGGCGACCAGCGCGACCTTCTTGTCTTCATCGTCGAAATAGGCGCTGTGCAGGCTCTTGATGGCCTTTGCCATATCGGCCCGTTCGAGGATGAATTGCGTATCCACGTTGCGCGGCCCCTGACTGGCACCGACGGAATAGATACCGACGCGGTCAAACGCCTGAAGCCCGCGTTGCAGCGTCGCCAGGCCGCTGAGATCGCGGCCCACCACCGACACCAGCGCCAGCTTGCGGGTGTTGATCTCCGCCTGCGGGTATTTTTCGGCCAGATCCGCCTCGACCCGGCGCAGCGTCTTGAGCGAGGTATCGACGTAATGCGTGACCGTATTGGCGTTGGACACCTTGGAGACAATTCGCACCTTGTGCCGGGTCAGGATGTCAAGGATCGAGGAATCGTACCCCTTGACCCCCACCATGTCCTGCTCGAACACCTCCAGCGCGATCACCTCCAGCCCGGTCACGATCTCGACGCCCGGCGTCTCGGCCGGCTGGTCGTCGATCAAAGTGCCCGGATCGCCGGGGTCAAAGGCATTGGTCACGCGCAGCGGCACACCGGCCTGACGCAGGGTTTTGGCCGCCGAGGGGTGAATCGCCTCCATCCCGAGGTTCGCCATCTGGTCGGCCACGTCATAGTTGGTACGGCCCAGCTTTTTGACGTTGTCCTCTCCGACGATGCGGGGATCGGCGGAGGACAGGTGGAATTCCTTGTGAATGATCGCCTCGCGCGCACCGGTCCGCGCGGCAAGACGCGAAAACGTCACCTCGGAGTAACCACGGTCAAACTCGCGCATCAGGCCCTCGCGGCACTGGGCATAGCCGGTCACGATGGGCATTTCGGTATCGGTGTCGATGCCCGCCATCCCCCGGTCCAGCCGCTCTGTCAGCGTCACTTCACCTTCGTCGCGCCAGCCGGTCAGGTCCACCAGCCGCGCGTTCACCCCCGAACGTTGCAGCAGCAACGTGGCGACCAGCGCGGAATGCGCCTCCCCCAAGCCGGACAGCAACTCGCGGATGTGCAGCAGATGCGCGTTCAGGCGGAAGTGCCCGTAGGAACACAGGCGTTGCAGGTCGATCAGGCAATTGCGCGCGCCCTCGATGCGTTCCTGCACAAAGGCGGTGGCCTGCTCGATGTCGCCGGGGTGGTCCAGCACATCCTCATGCGCGGCGATCATCGCCTCGCTGGTGCGGCTCAGCGCCTCGTGCCAGCCGTGATCGTCCTCGGCATTGGCAAAGCGCGCGTAGACGCCCGCCTCGCCGGTCTTTTTGTGTTCCAGCAGCAGGTCGGTGATGCCGCCAAAGGCGGACACCACAAACACCCGGCCATAGGCCGCCTTGCCGTCGGTCAAGAACAGCGTGTCGCGCAATTCCGCGAGGCGGGACATGCTTGTCCCGCCGATCTTTTCAACAGTGTGGGTCATAGGCTCAGGCCTCTACCTCTTCGGGGGCAGCATAAGATCCGTCTTCGCGGTGGACCTCATTGCCCGTCACCGGCGGGTTGAAGCAGCAGGCCATGACCAGCTCTTCGTCCGCCTTCAGACGGTGACGATCGTGTTTGTCCAGCGCGTACATCACGCCGGGCTTGATGTGGTGCACCTCACCCGTGGCCAGATCGGTGATCGAGCCTTTGCCCTGCATGCAATACACGCTTTCAAAGTGGTTCTTGTACTCGAACACATGTTCCGAGCCCGCCTCAAGGAAGGTGATGTGAAACGAAAACCCCATGCCGTCGTCGGCCAGAAGCATCCGCACACTTGTCCACTGCGCGTCCGAGACAACGCGGTCGGGCTGGGTCTTGCTGATCTCTTCGAAGTCTCTGACAATCATATCGGTTACTCCGCCGCCATCTTCTGTGTCGTCAGAACGGACCGCGCCGCCTCTGTCAGGATGTTGAGCCCGTCTTTCAGAACCTCATCCGGTGTGGTCAGCGGGGCAAGCACCTTGACCACCTCATCCCCGGCACCAGAGGTTTCAATAATCAGACCGTTCTCGAACGCCTCGGCGCAGATCGCGCCCGCCAGATCGCCAGAGCCGACATCGACGCCGCGCATCATGCCACGGCCCTTCAGCTTGGCCCCCGGCACCATTGTGGCGATGGTTTCCAGCGTGTGTTCGATCATCGTCGCCCGGCGCGCGACATCCTTTTGCAGGGCGTCATCGCTCCAGAATTTCTCGATCGCCACACGGGCGGTGACAAAGGCGTGGTTGTTGCCACGGAAGGTGCCGTTGTGTTCGGCGGGCTTCCAGATATCCAGTTCCGGCTTGATCAGCAGCGCCGCAAACGGCAGGCCCATCCCGCTGAAGGATTTCGCCATCGGGATCAGGTCCGGCTCAATCCCCATCTCCTCAAAGGAAAAGAACGGCCCGGTGCGGCCGCAGCCTGCCTGAATGTCGTCGACGATCAGCAGCGCGCCGTGTTCCTTGGCAAGGCGTGCGATGCCCTGCATGAACTCGGGCGATGCGGCGTTCAGACCGCCCTCACCCTGCACCGGCTCGATGATAAACGCCGCCGGAGCATCGACACCCGAAGACGGGTTGCCCAGCATCTGTTCGATGATCTCAAGGCTATCGACGTTCTCGCCAAAGGCCCCCTCGAACGGCATGTGGGTTGTGCCGCCCAGCGGCGTGCCGGCCCCGGCACGTTTGCCGGCGTTGCCGGTGCAGGACAGCGCGCCCATGGTCATGCCGTGAAAGCCGTTGGTGAAGGCGATGATATTGCGACGACCCGTGACCTTGCGGGCCAGTTTCATCGCCGCCTCGACTGCATTGGCGCCGGTCGGGCCGGTGAACATGACTTTGTGGCTCATGCCGCGCGGCTTGAGGATCACGTCCTCAAACGTCTCAAGGAACCGCGCCTTGACGCCGGTGTGCATGTCCAGCCCGTGCGCGATGCCGTTTTCGGACAGATGCGCCATCAGGGCGGCCTTCATGTCCGGATCATTGTGGCCGTAGTTCAGCGAGGAACAGCCCGCCAGAAAGTCAATATAGGTGCGGCCCGCCGCATCGGTCATTTCAGACCCCAGCGCGGTGGTGAACACGGTGTCGAACCCGCGGCAATAGCTGCGGGCCTCAGATTCACGTCGTTTGAAGATGGTCGGTTTGAAGGTTTGCGATGACATGTCGGTCTCTTTCATTCTGTGCATTAAAGGACGTGGGGCGCGGGGCTCAGGCCGCCTGCGCCATCTCTTCGTCCAGTTTGATGGTCACGAGGTTTTCGGTCTTGTGGCGCTTCTGAAAGTGCAGCGACTGGGTGTAGTAGGGCTGAACGTCCAGCCCCCGGCCCTGCATCCGGCCAAACTTGCGGAACAGCGCCCAGGACGCCTCATTGTCGCCGGTGATGGTGGTCTGCAAACGGGTCACGTCCTCACAGACCTCACGGTCGAGGATGGATTGCAGCATCAGGCCGCCCAGACCCAGACCGCGCGCCTTTTCGGACACCGCGACCTGCCACACAAACAAGGTGTCGGGGTCGTTGGGCGGGAAATAGGCCGACACCCAGCCGACAGTCTCACCGTCCAGTTCGGCCACGACACAGGTGTCGGCGAAGTGGTCACACTGCAAAAGATTGCAGTACATCGAATTTTCATCGAGCGGCTTGCAGGCGCGTACCAGTTCCCAGATCCCCGCGCCATCCTCTGCCGTCGGGCACCGGAGGGAGGGAAGGTTGGAACGAGTGATTTCGCGCGCGTGTCGCATCTGGTGCAGTCTCCTTGATTGCTTTGGAGGGTACTTAGCGCAGCGCAGCATGTATTTCAACATTCAAAGCATATTTTGTGGATATCTGGTCAAAATGCCCGTCCATTCATCCATATGGGCCATTTTACCCTTAGATTTACGAAACATTATTCTCTTTGTAGGGCGTTCCTGCGCCTTGTAGGATAGGTAATCTTTAGGACTGGACACCCGATGGACCGTGTTGACACCTGCCTGATCGCCATCCGCCGCATCCTGCGCGCGACAGAGCTTTACAACCGCGAACTGAAACGTGTTGCCGGGGTCACGGCCGTGCAGTTCCGGGTGCTTCAGATCATCGGGGAGCGCAGCCACGCGACAGCCAAGGAAATCTCTGTCCAGATGCGCGTGTCACAGGCGACGGTGACGTCGCTGGTCGACAAACTGGTGCGGCAGCAGCTTGCGGTGCGGGAGAAATCAGAGACGGACCGCCGCCAGATCAATATCCATATCACCGCCAAGGGCCAGCAGACGCTGATCGAGGCACCGGACCCGCTGCAACAGCGCTTTGTGCGCAAGTTCGCCGCGATGGAAGACTGGGAACAGGCGATGCTGGTGTCCAGTCTGGAACGCGTGGCATCGATGCTGGATGCCGAGGATCTGGACGCCTCGCCGGTGCTGGACACCGGCGACATCAAACACACGCTGGAGCCCTGACGTCTGGCTCTGAGTTCTGAGTTCTGCCTCTGGCCGGGTGCGCCTTTCGGCTGCTCCCGACCGGCGCGGCACCCGCCGACAACGAAACCAGCCGGCTTGCGATCAATTGTCCGGGGCGTGGCGCACCCTTGGGGTCTGGACCCCCAGCCCGCTGCCTTTGGAGGGCCGCGAAGGAGGCAGGTTTCACCCGAGGCTCATCATGTGGACCCTGTCGCATACAGATTCAGGTCGCGGTCATCACGGGGTATCAGGACCGAAACGGGACCAGTGCGGGGTGCAGGTTTGCGATTTTTCGGGACTCTGACGCACAAGGCCCATGAGGGAATCATCTTGTGAATCCAGCATGGTAGCTGGACAGCACAAGCAAACCCATACCGCCCGCCCGACCCGCACCGCCGCGCCCCCGATCGCCATCGAAACCGTGGCTTTGTGAACGTCCAAGCCAATCCTGCGTTTGGTCTCTCCCCAAGTCATGCGGCCCTACGTCAGTCAATCCGGCGCATCCCTCGAACTGAAGATGCCGCGTGAGACGCCACCGGCCCTGTCCGCTGGTGCCTCGATCAATCGGTCCCGGTTTGGCGCAGACAAGCTGTCGGCGGGGCCCTGTCGCCAAGGTCTGCGGCGACTTGCCGAGGGCGGAACGAAATCCAGCGTAGTGCAAACGGGACTGACCCGGCGCGTGGCCCCGGCCCTGCTCCGCGCATCCGATTCGACGCGGGCACATCTTGGCGAAGAGATGCGGGCACAAGCCGCCCAAACGGCCACTTTGATCAAACCAACTATATATGATTAAACGATTTTACTATCTTTGTTGACAAAATATCAGGACCACCCTAGCCTGATCATGAAAATGTTCAGAGGTTGCCGTGAAACACTCTCCTTTCCGAAGACCCCCCGCCAAACGATCCGAGCTGAAGAGCGGCCCTGCGGCGGAGGAGCGGGTGTTTTCCGTGGTGGTCGATGCGGTCCAGTCCCACCGGTTGCTGCCGGGGGACCGGGTGGTGGAACGGGAATTGGCGGATGTGGCCCGAGTAAACCGGCAGGCCATCCGCAACGGGCTGCTGCGGCTCGCAAATGCCGGACTGGTCGAGACCTTGCGCAACAAGGGCGCACGTATCGCGCAACTGACCGAAGAAGAAGCGCTCCAGGTGTTTGAAGCGCGCATCGTGATCGAAACCGCGCTGCTAAAGGCTCTCGCGCACAAGTTTGACGACAAGGCGCGCGCCGCGTTGCAGGACATCGTCAGCTCCGAGGCCGCCGCCTATGACGCGGCAAGGATCGAAGAGGCCCGGCACCTGTCGCGCCGCTTTCACATGGAAGTTGGCCATCATGCGGGCAACAAGTTCATGTCGCGGTATCTCGATGACCTGATCAATTGCCAGCCGCTTCTGTTGTCGTTCCGCGGCGGCAAGGCCTCGCAGTTTTCCGGCAACGAGCTCCATATCAAGACGCTGGGAGCCCTCGCCCGCGGTGACGGGGACGAGGCCGCCCACTACAACCATGAATTGCTGTCCGCGCTCCGCTCGGAAATGCTGCGCGACATCAATGCCAAAAAGGCGGAGGACGGCGAGACGTCCACACCTGCCTGACCGGAGATATGTTCCGGACATAACCACTGGCGAAGCCCCCAAAAGGAAAGCGGCCATCCATCGAACGCGTACCGGTCCGTGCGCAAAAGAAAGGAGCTGCGATGAGACGCTTTGCTTACCACGAACCATCCACGCTTGAAGAAGCCTCCCGGCTGCTGAGGGATCTGGGCGAAAACGCCTACGTCTACGCCGGGGGTACGGATCTGCTGGTCGAGATCCGCGAGCGGTTGAGGACGGTGAGCGACGTGGTGAACATCAAGTCTATCCCCGGAATGTCCGATATCACCTGGGACGCGGCAACGGGCCTGACCTTTGGCGCGCTGGTCACGGCGCGTCAACTTGAGGTTATTCAGGGCGTTCAGCAGACCTATCCGAACTTCGCGGAGGCGCTGCGCCAACTTGGCTCGATCCAGGTGCGCAACCGCGCAACCGTGGTGGGCAATATCTGCCGGGCGTCGCCCTCTGCGGATACCATCCCGCCGCTGATTGCCGACGGCGCGATCATCCATATCTATTCGCCTCAGGGCATGCGCCGGATACCGCTGGCCGACTTCTTCACCGGGCCGGGCCGCTCCGTCCTGAAGCGTGGCGAGATTGCCACCGGGATCATCGTGCCGCCCCCCGCGCCCGACAGTGGCCGCGCCTATATCAAGCATGGCCGTCGCAAGGCGATGGAACTGGCCACCGTGGGCGTGGCCGTCTCACTCGACCTTGACGGCGACCGTTGCCTTGCCGCGCGTATTGCGCTTGGTGCCGTCGGCCCGGTTGTGCTGAGGGCTTCGGCAGCCGAAGCGATCCTGAACGGCCAGATCATCACCGACAGCATCATTCAGCGCGCGGGCCATGCGGCAATGGCCGAATGCACGCCGATCAGCAACGTGCGCGCCACTGCGGAATATCGCCGCGACATGGTCGGTGTCCTGACCCGCCGCGCCGTCAAATCAGCAATGGAGGCCAAAGCATGAAACAGATCGTGGAAATGACCATCAACGGCGACCCCTATGATGTCGTCACCGAAGGCCACCGCTCGCTGCTTGATACCCTGCGCGAAGAGGTCGGGTTGACGGGAACCAAGAAGGGTTGCGATGTCGGCGATTGCGGAGCCTGCACCGTCCTGGTCGATGGTAAACCGACGAATGCCTGCCTGATGCTGGCCGTCGAGGCGCAGGGCAAAAGCATCGAAACCGTCGAGGGACTTCAGACCTCGGTCGAGGTGCTGCATCCGCTTCAGGACGCTTTCATGCGCCACGGTGCCTCGCAATGCGGCTTTTGCACACCGGGTATCCTGATGATGGCGCGCAAGCTGCTGGAGGAAAACCCGGACCCGACCGACGCCGAGATCCGCTTTGGCCTCAGCGGCAACATCTGCCGCTGCACCGGCTACACCAAGATTTTCGACGCCGTGCGCAGCGCGGCCGCAGACATCCGCGCGACCCGCACGCAGGAGGCAATGCCATGAACAAGCCAACCCAGCCCCTGCAAAACGATTTCCGCGTCATTGGCAAGAGCGTCAAGCGCGCCGACGTGATCGAGAAAGTCACCGGCGAAGGCAGCTATGTGGGCGACCTGAAACCGACCGGCATGCTTTACGGCAAGACCAAGCGTTCCGAGGTGGCTCATGCCCGGATAAAAAGCATCGACGTGTCAAAGGCGCTGGCCTATCCCGGCGTGAAAGCCGTGCTGACTCACAAGGACGTGCCGCGCGTTCTGCACTATGGTTCGCCGCACCCGCGCTCTGCCTCATGCACCAAGGACCAGTACATCCTCGATGACAAGGTGCGCTTTTGGGGCGAAGGCGTGGCCGCAGTGGCCGCAATCAGCGAAGAGATCGCCGACGAGGCGCTCGACCTGATAGAGGTGGAATACGAGGAGCTTCCGGCCGTCTTCACCCCCGAAGAGGCGATGAAACCCGATGCGCCCCTGATCCATGAGGTCGGCCCCGGCGGCAATCTGGTGCTTGCCCCGGTCAAGGTTGAACGTGGCGATGTGGACAAGGGCTTTGCCGAGGCGGATTTCATCCTTGAGAACGAGTTTTCCGGCGGCCGACCAACCCCGGCCTACATGGAGCCCAACATCTGTCTTGCCGATTGGGACGGCGCGGGCAAACTCACGTTCTGGACCTCGACCCAGACCTCTTTCATGGTGCGCGGCATCCTCGCCGAAGTGCTGGGTCTCCCGCTCAACAAGGTGCGGGTGCTGGTCGATCACATGGGAGGCGGATTCGGGGCGAAGCAGGATTGCTTCCAGCACGAATTTCTTTGCGCCCTGCTGGCCAAGAAGACACGCCGCCCGGTGCGCATGGAGTTCACGCGGCACGAGACCTTTATCGCCGGGCGGTCGCGCCATCCCTTCAAGTTGCGGCTCAAGCAGGGCTTTCGCAATGACGGCACGATCACGGCACGCGACATGAGCATCGTGTTTGATTCCGGGGCCTATGGCTCGCACAGCCCCGGCGTGACGACGGTGTCCGTAAATTCCGCCACCTCGCTCTATCGCTGCGAAAACATTCGGGCAGAGGCGCGGACCTACTATACCAACCTGCCGATTGCCGGGGCGTTCCGCGGGTTCGGCGTGGTCCAGACCTATTACGCGCTGGATATCCAGATGGATGAAGCGGCGGAAAAGCTGGGCATGGATCCGGCGGCCCTGAAGTTGCAGAATGCGGTGCGCGACGGCGATATCGCGCCTTCAGGCCATGCGATCATCGGGCGCGGGCTTGAGGCGTGTATCAAGACCGGCATGGAAAGGTTCGATTGGTCGGGTCTGCGCGCACAAAACCGCTGCTCGGACCCGAACACCCCGCATTTCCGCAGGGGGTGGGGTCTGGGGTGTGAAATGCACGGCTCATCGGCCTACCCCGGCATCAAGGAACAGGGCAACGCGCTGCTCAAGGTCAACGAGGATGGCTCGATCACCTTGATGACCGGCGCGGCGGGGCTTGGCACGGGCGCCCATACCGCGCTGGCCCAGATTGCGGCCGAAGAGCTTGGCATGCCATTCGAGAGCGTCAACGTTGTGCATGGCGATACCGATGCGGTGCCGTGGGACATCGGTGCCTTTGCAAGCCACACCACCTATCTGGTGGGCAGCGCGACACGCATGGCCGCCGCCGAGGCCCGTGCGGGCATCCTCAAGCGCGCCGCCGAAAAGATGCAGACCTCGCCGGACAATCTGGTCATATCCGAGGGGATCATCCATCTTCACGGGGCGCACGAGCAAAGGATGAGCGTGGCCGAGGCCATGGGCCCGACCCGCGGCATTCCCGCGGCGAACATCCTCGGGCGTGGCACCTATGAACCCACAAAGTCCTATTCCTTTGCCGCGCATTTCGTCGAGGTGACGGTGGATACGGAGACCGGGCAGGTACAGGTCGACCGGGTGCTGCCTGTGCATGATCTGGGCAAGGTGATCCACCCGATCGCCGCACAGGGCCAAATCGAGGGCGGCATCCAGCAAGGCATCGGCCATACCCTGTCGGAGGATTACGTCGTCTGCACCAAGACCGGGCGCTCGCTCAACGCCGGGCTGGTGGACTACAAGATGCCGCTGTCGATGGACATGCCGGATATCGAAACGGTGATCCTGGAAGCGGCACCAGATCCAAGCGGCCCCTGGGGCGCCAAGGGCATTGGCGAAGACCCGATCATCGCCATCGGACCGGCGATTGCCAACGCCATATACGACGCCATCGGGGTGCGCTTTCGCCACTATCCGATCACGCCGGATCAAATTCTGAACGCTCTGAAAGACAAGAAGGAGGCTCTCGATGCAAGTGCATGAAGTCGCAGAAAACAAGATCCCGATCACCATTCTGACTGGCTTTCTCGGCTCCGGAAAGACGACGCTGTTGAACTACATCCTGACCGAACGCCACGGCCACCGGATCGCGGTGATCGAGAACGAATTCGGCGAAATCGATGTGGACAGTGATCTGGTGCTGGCCTCTGACGAAGAGATCTATCAAATGCAGAACGGCTGCATCTGCTGCTTTGTCGACGTCCGCAACGACCTGATCGACGTGATGAAGAAGCTTTTGGCCCAGAAGGACAAGTTCGACCATATCATCGTCGAAACCTCGGGCCTTGCCGATCCGACCCCGGTCGCCACCGCGTTCTTTGCCGACCGCGCGGTGGCCGACGCGGTCAACCTGGATGCCATCGTGACTCTGGTGGATGCAAAGCACATCGACCAGCATCTTTACGACCCGGTGCTGGATGGCCGCGACAACCAGGCGGTTGACCAGATCGTTGCTGCCGACCGGATCATCGTCAACAAGGTGGACCTGGCGCAAGAGGACGGGCTGCAATCGCTGGAGTCGAGCTTGCGCGGATTGAACCAGACGGCGGAAATCATGCGGTCCGAATACGGCATCGTGGATTTGAAGCGCATTCTCAACGTCAACGGGTTCCAGCCCTCCTATGTGAATGAGCGCGCGGAGATCCTCCAGATCGACATGGACGCCGACGACGATCACGGGCACGATCACGGGCACGATCACCACCACGGCCATCTTCATGATGAAACCGTATCCTCGGTCAGCTTTACCTTTGAGCGGCCTTTCGTGCTGGATAAGCTGCGCGACTTCCTGATTTCCTATCTGGAGAAACAGGGCAGCGCGATCTTCCGCACCAAGGGCATCCTGTCAATTGCAGGAGACGACCGGTTCCACGTTCTGCAAGCGGTGCACACGCTGCTGGACCTGCGCCCCGACCATCCCTGGCAGGATGCGCCGCGTCGCTCGAAGATCGTCTTTATCGGCCGTGATCTGGACCGCGAGAGCCTGTCCTCCCGGCTCTCGGCCTGCCTCGTCGACTGAACGACTCCCCCTATCGACGACCGGCACTTTGGCCCGCGCGCTTCGGCGCGTGGGCCTTTGTGCCTTTCCATTATTTCACGTAAATTCAATGACTTAAATGTCAATCCTTGTTGACACCCCCTGCCGAATCTGATTGATTCAAAGCTGGAGTAGAAGCGCAGCCAATTGCTCACCAACCCGTTGAGAGGTGAGGCTGCGTTGTCGAAAGTCCCCAACATATCCGCCGAATCCGCTTCCGCCATGGGCCGTGGGTTAAGCCGCCGTCCGGTGGTGTGCGCGCGGCTCTGGCTGCGTTGGGGTTGCATTGCATCCAAGCACCCAGACACAGGAGTATATCCATGATTATCGACCTGAGTTGCTATCCGACGGATCTCGTCGATCTGGCCTGGCGCCATGACGGCGATCCGTTCACCGGAGAGCGGCTGATCAAGATGATGGATGGGCCTTATTACGTGAACGGCAAGCCACGCCGCGTTGACATGGCCTTCATCCAACCGCCGCAGGGCAACACGATCTACACCCACGGCATTCACGAAAAGGAAGGCAAGGCCGCGATCCGCGAATACATGGCCTATACCGAGAAGATGGTTTGCGAACATCCGGACCGCTTTATCGGCTGCTTTGTCTACAATCCGCGTTACGGCACGCAGAATGGGGCCGAGGAAATCGAGCGTTACGTCAAGGAGTTCGATTTCAAGATGGTGCAGTTGCAGGCCAACATGCACGCCTACCGTCCCGACCGGGCGCTCGACTGGATCCGCCCGGCGATGCGGGTCTGTGCCGATCTGGGCATCATGGTCAAGCTGCACACCGGCGATGGCCCCTATTCGATCCCGACGGAATTCGTTCCGATCATCCGGGAATTCCCCGAGGTGAATTTCGTCCTTGCGCACTTCGGCGTGCAGACCGGCGGGGTGTATACCTTCGAGCCGTTCCAGATGGGGATGGATGAACCCAACGTTTATTGCGAGAGCGGCTGGTGCCTGCAAAGCCGGATCGTGGAATTTGCCAAGGAACTGCCGAAGCACAAGATCCTGTTCGGCACCGATACGCCGCCGAACGAACCCGGCATGTGGATCAACACGCTGGAAGTGCTTTGCCACGAGCCGCCCCAGGGGCTGAACCTCGATGAGGACACGCTGGAGGATTATCTCGGCAACAACACCGCCCGGATGATCGGGCTGACGCCCACCGCCCCGCCCAAAACGGTGGCCGAGGCCGAAGCCTATCTGCGTGACAAAGGTGTGACGCTGGAACCTGCCGAATAAGGCGCCCGACCCTTTCCCAAAGGAGACAAAGATGATTATCGACACCCATCTCCATCCGACCAATCTGGTGGACGAAGCATGGCGCCATACCGGCACGCCCTTCACCGGCGAACGGATGCTGAAACTGATGGATGGCCCCTACATGATCAACGGCAAAAAGCGCCGGATCGACATGGGCTTTATTCAGCCGCCGCCGGGCAACACCGGCTACCGCGATGGCAATCGCATGGGACGCGAAGGCATTCGCGACTACATGTCTTATTGCGCCGAGCTGTGCCACAACTACCCCGACCGCTTCATCGGCAACTTCAGCTACAACCCGCGCTGGGGACCGGAAAACGGCGCCAAGGAGATCGAATTCCATCACAAGGAATACGGTTTCAAGATGATCAAGCTGCACGCCAACATGCATGGCTACCGCCCTGACCGCTGTCTGGACTGGCTGCGCCCGGCAATGGAAATGTGCGCGAAATACAACATCATCGTGCTGATTCACACCGGCGACGGGCCCTATACCATTCCGACGATGTTCTACCCGATCATCCGCGAATTTCCGATGGTCAACTTCATCATCGGTCACTTCGGCATCCAGACCGGGGGCAACTACAGCTTCGAGGCGTTCTGGATGGCGATGGACACGCCCAACGTCTATTGCGAAAGCGGCTGGTGCTTCCAGTCGCGGATCGTGGAATTCGCCCAGCAGCTGCCCAAGGACAAGATCGTCTTCGGCACCGACACGCCGCCCAACGATCCGGGCATGTGGCTGCGCGAGCTGGAGGTGCTTTGCCACGATGCGCCGCACGGGATGAACCTTTCGGAAGAGGATCTCGAAGGCTACCTCGGCAACAATGTCGCCAAACTTGTGGGCATCGACCCTTCGCCGCCCCCGCGCGACGCCAAGGACGCCGAAGCGCGCCTGACCGACAGCTATGCCGGCGTCGATAGGGCCACCGGAAAGCATCTGGAACCGGCCTGACCAAAGCTGGCGGCGCCACGGTTCCGGGCGCCGCCACCGACATCCCCGCCCGACCTTGAAGGCCCCGAACGTGAGGGCCGCCAGAGTGAGGGGCCCCAGATTTCAGGATCTTCTCCATGTCCAAGTCGCCACACGCCACCACTTATCATGCACAGGACGTCCGGCATTTCCTGTCCACCTATACCGCGGCCCAGCCCGATGATGTGATCGAGATCGACGCGCCGGTATCGGATGACCAGGATGCGACGGCGATGATCTGGGCGCTTGCGGCCAAGGGGCAGTATCCGATGCTGAACCTCAAGAACGTGCAGGGGTTGGAGTCACCGGTGCTGTGCAACATTTTTGGCTCCCGAACGCGGATCGCGCGACTGTTCGACACCGACGAATCCGGGCTGCACGCCGCCTATCAGGCACGCTCGCGCGCGGCGATGCCCTGCGAACTGGTCACGACCGGCCCGGTCATGGAGCAGGTCATTTCCGGCGATGACGTCGACCTGAACCTGTTGCCCATGCTCAAGCATTTTGAAACCGACGCTGCGAAATACATCACCTCCGGCATCATTCTGGGCGAAGATCCCGAAAGCGGGATCGGCAACCTGTCCTATCATCGCGCGATGATCCACGCGAAAAACCAGCTTGCCACATCGTTGCATTCGCGCGGACATTTGTGGCGTCTGCTGAACATGGCCAAGGACCGGGGCGAGCCGATGCCGGTCGCGATGATCATCGGTGGTCATCCCCTTTTCATGCTGGCGGCTTCGGCCCGGCTGGCGTTTGAAGAGGACGAGCGCGCCATTGCCGGCGGGCTGATGGGTGCGCCTCTGGAAGTGGTCGAAACCCCGAAATATGGCATCCGCGTGCCAGCCCATGCCGAAATCGTGCTGGAAGGGGTGATCGACCCCGATGCCAGCGTCGAGGAAGGCCCGTTCGGGGAATTTACCGGCTATTCCTCGGATCGCTCGACCAACAACCTGTTCACCGTGGAAACCATTCTGCGGCGCGAAAGCCCGATCCTCGTCAGCGTCGCGGGTGGCAATTCGGCCGAACACCTGAACCTCGGGCGCATCCCGCGCGAGGCCGAGATGGTCGAAAAGCTCAAGGCACGTTTTCCCTCGATAACGGCGGTGCACTACCCGTCTTCGGGCACCCATTTCCACGCCTACGTGGCGATGAACCAGAGCCGTGAAGGCGAAGCGCGGCAGGTCATGCTGGGGCTGCTTGGCTGGGATCAATATCTCAAGAACGTCATCGTCGTCGATGCGGATGTGGATATCACCCGTGACGAAGAGGTGCTCTGGGCGCTGTCGAGCCATTTCCAGCCGCACCGCGACGTGGTGATCATCGAGGGCCTGCCGGGCAACGCGCTTGACCCCTCGGCCAGCGGCATCGGCACCACCTCGCGCATGGGGCTGGACGCCACCCGCGGTCCGGGATTCCATGGCACGCGCGCGCTGATCAGCGAGGCAGCACAGAAACGGGCGGCCGACCTTCTGCGTGGCAAAGGGTGAGGCCGCGGACATGACCTTATCCAGACGCATGATCGTCGGCATCTCGGGCGCGTCCGGTGTCATCTATGGCAAGCGCATGCTCGAAGTGTTGCGCGATCTGGACATCGAAACGCACCTGGTGATGTCGAATGCCGCCCGGATCACCATGGCGCATGAATGCGATTTCACGGCTGCCGACCTTGAGGCGCTGGCCAGTCACACCCACTCCAACAAGGATATCGGTGCGGGCTGCTCGTCCGGGTCGTTCCGCAGCATGGGAATGATCGTCGCCCCCTGTTCGGTCAAGACCATGGCCGAGATCGCCTGTGGCACCACATCCAGCCTGCTGGCACGGTCCGCCGATGTGGTGCTAAAAGAGCGGCGGCGGCTGGTGCTGATGCTGCGCGAAACTCCGCTGCACCTGGGCCATCTGCGCAACATGGCGGCGGTGACGGAAATGGGCGGGATCATCTATCCCCCCGTCCCGGCCTTCTATGCCAAGCCCCAGAGCCTTGCTGATATGGTCGACCATTCGGTCGGCAGGGTGCTCGATCTGTTTGACCTCGACGCCGGTATCGTCAAGCGCTGGACGGGCGAGACGATTTAGGGTCCACGGGTCGCGGCGGGGGCCTGATCACGAGAGAGGCACCGCAGACGGCCCCAAGGGTGCCGAACGCCGACAGCCCGGATATCCTTTGGTCAAAGAAACGCCGGGCCCGCACCGCGGTCAAAGCGGGCACCAGATCGAAGAAGCTTGTCACTCGCGCGACGGAACCGGCCAACAGCGCAATTTCCCCTCCGATACGTTTCTGGAGCACTGTGCCCAAAGATATACCCGGCAATGCCGAAACCGCTGCCGAATGGCCAATTGCACTGAAGCCAAGTGCTCTGGAGCCAAGTGCACTGGGGCCAAGGCACCCGGCAGCCCTCCGGGCCCGGCAATGCCCAACACGATACCGGACCCCCACTTGAAATGGCAAAGAGCACCCCGCCCGGATAGATGCCGTGCGCACATATCCCGACACCCATCCGCCCGCCCGCTTCGCGGACGATGAAGCCGGCGGTCCAGATCACGACAAAGGCAATCGGGATCAGGCGGGTGAGAAACCGAAGCGGCAAACGTTTGGACATGTGTTCAAAAACGCAAAGCCACGGGGCGCGCGCGCGCCCCGTGGCTTTGGTTGTTGTTCGATTGGCCGGTGGTTCAGAGTTCGATGGACTTCAGCTTTTCAACCACCCTCCGCGCCTCATGGCGCAATTCGGTGAGATCCAGCCAAGGGATCTTGCCGTTTTCCACCAGCGGCCGACCTTGCACGAAACTATGGCGCACCGACAGGTCTCCGGCAGAAATCACCGGGCTGATCACCGCATCGTGCTGGCCAAAGTATCTTGGCGTGTCGAGGTCGAAAATCGCGATGTCGGCGCTCTTGCCGACCTCGATCGTGCCGATGGTATCAAGCCCCAGCACTTTGCCCCCGCCTGCCGTGGCCCAACTCAGCACAGTTTCTGCCCTGCTGGCGATGTTTTGGTTGGCGGCGCGGGGCAAAGCAAAGGCCAGATAGAGCGTCGTCCCCATATCTGCCGCCTCATTGGCCGCGGCACCATCAACCGCCAGCGACACCGTGCCGCCCGCAGCGTGCAGCGCAGCCGTGGGTGCGATACCCGACCCAAGCCGCGCATTGGCCTGCGGACAATGCGACATGCCGGTTCCGGTTTCAGCCAGGACCTTCACTTCGCTCTCATCGATGTCAACCATATGCGCGAACCAGACATCCTCGCCCAGCCAGTCGTGTTCGGCCAGCCAATGCACCGGACGCATTTTGTAGTTGGCCAGCGTGTAGTTGGCGTAATCCTTGTTTTCACTCAGATGAGAGTGCAGCCTCAGGCCCATGTCGCGCCCGGCCTGCCGGATTTCTTTCAACTCGCCAATGTCTACGGAGAACGTCGGCGTTGTGGGCGCAAGCGCCACACGCCGCATCGAATCCGGCGCAGGATCGTGCCAGCGTTGTGCTGTGGCAGCGACGGATTCCAGCATCTGCTCCAGACTTTCGGTCGGGACGCTCGCGGAATTGTCGCCATCGTACTTGCGGGTCTTCGTTGCGCTGCCTCGGGCCAGCACAAAGCGTGTGCCGAAATCTCCGGCGACGTCAAAGAGCACTTCGCTGGGGTCGTAATCGTAGCGATCACTGTAGAAATAGTGATGGTCCGATACGGTCGTGGCCCCGCTCAGCACAAGCTCCGCCATACCGACCTTGGCCGATACACGCATCACATCTTCGTCCACATACGGCCAATGCGTGACCGGCACCAGCCGCAACCAGGCCGCAAGCGTTTCATTCATCCCACTTGGCACGGCTTTCAGACAGCTCTGAAACAGGTGGTGATGGCTGTTCACGAGGCCGGGCGTGACGACACAGCCCCCGGCATCAATAACCTTCTCTCCCGGCTTGGCTTCCAGATTGCCCAGTTCGGCAATCACCCCGTCCCTGACCCGGATGTCGCCCTTGGCGCGGGCCTCCTGACCGATCTTGCCGGTCAGGATTCCTTCTGCGTTCTTGATCAGGAAGTTGGTCATTTCCCCTCCCTCGGCAGGCTCCACGGGAACGCCCGTTTCTGGATCTGCGTGATGATCTGAAACAGCGTCAGCGACATCAGCACGAGAATGCCAAGGCCCGCCCAGGCCTGTGGGATCTTGAACAGCGAGGTCGAGAACTGGATGAAGTATCCAAGCCCTTTGTCCGCCGCCACGAATTCCGCAACCACCGCGCCGATGATCGACAGGGTCACCGAGATCTTGAGCCCCGAAAAGATGTAGGGGATCGCGAAGGGAATGCGGATCTGGGTGAATTCACGGATCAGCGGCGCCTTGAGCGAATGGCTGAGTTCTATCAGTTCCTCCGGCGTCGCCTTCAGACCGGTCGTCATCGACACGACCAGCGGAAAGAACGAGATCAGGAAGGTGATCAGAACCCGGCTGGAATCCCCCGAGCCAAGAGTGACGACGATGATCGGTGCCACCGCCACGATCGGCGTCGACTGGATCACCACCAGCAGCGGATACAGCCCGGCCGAGACGATTTTTGACCGGGTCAGCAGGATTGCGGTCGGCAAGGCAATGGCGATGGCCAGAAGGAAGCCGGTCAGCGCCACGCGCAGGGTTGCCCAGATATGCGCGAACCAGCGCGAAAAAGTCACCGCGTCAAAGCCTTCCGCGATCCGGCTTGGCGCCGGCAGCAAGAAGGACGGGATAGGCAGAAAACGTGTGCTGAGCTCCCACACGACAAGGATGGTCAGGAATGTCAGTCCGGGAAACAAGCCGGGGATACGGTTCATTCGATCAAGAGTACCGGCCATGTCAGGCTACCTTTCTTGTCATAAGGAGGTCGCGCAGATGCGCAGCCAAGTCCTGCATTTCACTCAGTCGCATGGATTCCCCGGTTCGGGGGCGCGGTGCGGGAACGCGAATATCCTCGGCCACGCGGGCACCCGGCCCATTGCTCATCACGATAACCCTGTCGGCCAGCAGAACGGCCTCGACAATTGAGTGGGTGATGAACATCACCGTCTTGCGATGCTTCTGCCAGATGTTGAGAAGTTCGAACCCCATTTCCTCGCGGGTCAGCGCATCAAGCGCCGAAAAGGGTTCGTCCATCAACAGGATGTCGGGATTGTGCAGCAGGGCGCGTGCAATGCCCACACGCTGCTGCATGCCACCCGAAAGCCGCCCCGGTCGCCGCTTTTCCAGTGACCTGAGGCCGACTAGGTCCAGCAATTCATGGGCCCGTTCCCGTTGTTCCGGCGTCACTTTACCGTATTTGTGCTTCATCGGGAAAACCACGTTGTCCCCCAGCGTGGCCCAGGGCAAGAGCGTCGGCTTCTGGAACACGATGCCGATATTGTCACGTGGCTCTGTCACCTTCCTGCCGTGCACGTCAACGGTGCCTGCCGTTGGATCAAGAAGCCCCGCAACCAGCCGCATCAGGGTGGATTTTCCACAGCCCGATGGGCCGAGGATTGCCACGAACTCGTGGTCATTGATGGACAGATCGACGTTTTGCAGCGCGACAATCTCACCAGCCAGCGTATCGAATTTCATTTCGACATCGCAGAACTGGATCGCAGGCGCCGAATTGGTTTCGACGTTCATGTTCAGGACTCCGGCATAAAGCTACGGTCGACCACGGATTCAGGGTCGAGATCGGATACATCGAACCCCTGGGCTTCGGCCACGCGCAGCCATGTTGCCTTGAGCCGCTCGGCGTCGAATACACCTAGTCCGTCCGTTTCGGTGATTTCGTTGAAGATCAGCACCAGGGCATCGTTGAGCGAGCCGCGCGCCGTCGCCTGATCCATTTCCGGCACAGCATCGGTGACCGCCTGAGCGGCATCGTCGGGATTGTCGCGCATGTATTCGACGGACTTCACAAAGGCATCAAGGAACCGGCGTGCGACGTCGGGGCGCTCTTCAAGAAACTTGTTGGATGCGACAACCGTACCGGAATACATCACCAGTCCGGCATCGGCCCAGGGCAGCACGATCATTTCGCGACCCGCGTCCTTGGCCTGCTGGGTATAGCGGGTGACATCGGTGATCCAGGACACCACCGCGTCGGTCTGGCCGGTGACCAGCATCGGATTCAGTGCGCCGGGATCGGTCTTGATCAACTCGATATCGTCCATGGTCAATCCGTTGTCATGCAAAACCAGCGGCAGATAGACGTTGGACGAGGTGAAAGGAGAGGTAACGAGGCTCTTGCCCTTGACGTCGGCAAAGCTTTCGATGCCGTTGCCCTTGAGAGTGAAAAACGCGTGCGGGCCCTGATTGTAGTAGGACATGACCGCCGTCACGGGCAGATTTTCGGTCACCCGAGCCGCCATCAATGCGCCGATATCCGCATTGCCGATGTCTGTGTTGCCGGTGGCCAGTTTTGTCAGCGATTCCGAAGAACCGCGACCGGTTTCAAGGGTGACGTTCAGCCCTGCATCTTCGCAAAAGCCGCGTTCGATACACACGAAAATAGCGGCCTTGTCGCCGCCGGGTAGCCAGTCGAGCTGGAACTTGACCTCGTCTGCGGCATGAACGCCTGTCGCCAGGACGGTGGAAACGGCAGTTGCTGTGAGGAACGACTTCATTTTTTTCTCCATGTTGTATTTCCCAAACGCATGACCGTGTGCCGTGCGCCGTGCGCAATTCGGAACTGGTGCAGATTTTCGGAACAGGGGGAGGTAGTTGTCTTTGCTACCCCAACCGAAAAACCTTCCAGGTAAGCTGCATCACTACAGAGCAATTACCAAAGAGCCGGAGGGCGCAAAGTTCGCTTCTACTCACAAAAATGATACATTCCAATCTCCCTCAAAAGCAAGAAAAAATCTATTTTGTTGACAATGTGGCCAGTCCGGTTTGTGCCATCATGCGGTCCGTGGTGTGGTAAGTTGACGCAATCGTTGATGAAATCCGGTATACCAAGAACCGTTGCAGCCCGCAGCTTCGATACCGGAAATTCAGGCCTTGGGCGCAGCAGGTGATCCGTCACTAAGGACCCGCCGAGGACGTAGCGATGTGCAGGCAGAATCGCCCTGGTCAGGAGAGAATGCGCGGCCAAACGGACGACCGTCTCCATGCCGCTCACCCATGGATCGCGCCCTGCCCCTGGTGTCCTATCTCGACCGCCCTGCGCCGGGTCTTTATCGCCGTGGCGCTGATCGGCATCGTCGTTGCGGTCGCCGATTGGAAGCGGGGGTTGAGCGGATGGGCAGGTCTGACCGGCCGGCGTCTGGCCCGGCCGCAGTAGACGACAGCCCGGCCGGACAGTCGCGCGGCGGGATCCTCGCGGAGGGCGGCCGGACCCCGCCCCGATCGGAGACCGGACAGGGCACGAGTCCCTGAGGAAAGTCGCGCACGACACCCGCGCGGCGAACAAACGGGCAATGGTTTCTGGAAACCGGGTTGGAAACTCAGGTGAGAGTGTCGCAATCGTGCGAGACAAAACAACAGGTTAACTGGATATGTGGCGCACCCATGAGGATTCGAACCTCAGACCTCTGCCTTCGGAGGGCAGCGCTCTATCCAGCTGAGCTATGGGTGCTTCGGCGGTCTCTATAGCCGCTCCCCAATGGTGCTGCAATGGGGATTGACGAAAACCGTCCCGCCATTTGACGCAAAGCCACCGGGGCGGAACCGGATGCAACGGGCCGGGACGGACTCCGGAGAAATCCTTGGCCGCCGGGCTGTTGCCCGGCCCCGGCCACAGGCAACCGCATCGCGACGACGCGTATCGGATGCGCTCCCCGCCCGCCCGCACGTGGCCAGATCGGTGCGCAACAGTGACGTTTCAGCCGAAAAGATCGTGCGCCAGTTCCAGCGCGTCGATCAGCGCGTCGACCTCGGCGGTGGTGTTGTACAGACCAAAGCTTGCCCGGCAGGTGGCCGTGACACCCAGAAAATCCATCAGCGGCCCGGCACAGTGATGCCCCGCCCGCACCGCGACGCCCTTTTTGTCGAGGATGGTCGAGATGTCGTGCGCGTGGCCGGCCCCCTGCATCGTGAAGGAAAAGATCGCCGCCTTGTTGGGCGTCGTCCCCTGCACGCTGAGCCAGTTCAGACCGTCCAGCCGGGTCCGCGCATAGTCGCGCAAGGCTTTTTCATGGGCGGCGATGTTCTCCATCCCCAGACCCATCATGTACTCCAGCGCGACGCCCAGACCGATCTGCTGGACAATGCCCGGCGTGCCGGCCTCGAACTTCATCGGCGGGTCGTTCCATGTGACCTCGTCCTTGTGGACCTCACGGATCATGTCGCCGCCGCCCATGAAGGGGCGCATCTCATCCATCCGCGCCCTGGCAATCCAGATCGCACCCGAGGCGGAGGGACCATAGAGTTTATGGCCGGTGATGGCGTAGAAATCACAGCCGATATCGGCAACATTCACCGGCATGTGAACCGTCGCCTGCGATCCGTCGACCAGCACCGGAACGCCTTTGGCACGGGCCCCGTCGCAGATGGTTTTCACATCCACCACCGTGCCCAGCACGTTGGACAGATGGGTGACGGCGACCAGCTTGGTCCGGGGACCAATGGCGTCGATCACCTTTTGCGGGTCCAGATAGCCGGTGGAATCCACATCCACCCATTTGATGACCACGCCCTGCCATTCCCGCAGGAAATGCCATGGCACGATATTGGCGTGATGCTCCATCACCGACAGGACAATCTCATCGCCCGGTTCCAGATTGGGCATGGCCCAGCCATAGGCCACAAGGTTGATGCCCATGGTTGTGCCGGTGGTATAGACGATCTCCTCGGCATCCTTGACGCCCAGAAAGCGCGCGATGATCTCTCGCACGCCTTCATATTTCTCGGTCGCAAGGTTCGACAGATAGTGCAGGCCCCGGTGGACGTTGGCGTATTCCTCGGCATAGCCGCGCGTCACCGCGTCGATCACCACCTGTGGTTTCTGCGCCGATGCCCCGTTGTCGAGATAGACCAGCGGCTTGCCGTTCACCTCACGCGAAAGGATCGGAAAATCGGCGCGGATCTTGTCGACGTCATACATGGTCTGTCATTCCTTCGGGTGTGACCCCGGCGAGGGTCAGTAAGAGCGAGACGGCAAACGCCATCGCGAGCATGCCCAATACCAAGACAGCCAAGGCACGCAAGGGTCCGCCCAGTTCATGCGCCTCATCCAGAAAGTTTACCGCGATCCAGACGCCAAGAGCGGTCACTATCATCGTAGCCAATCCCGCCAGCATTGCCGAGATCGGGACAATCAACACCATCGCCGCCTGAACGAGAACCCGCAGACTTTGCATCCAGATCATCAGCAGGGCGATTTCCTCGATCCGCGCCTTGCCACCGAACAACCGACCGGTCCATGTCAGTGCAAGGATGCTGGCCGCCAGTGCGCCGCCCTGCATGACAAGGAAGATCACCGGGCTGGCAAGGATGGCAGGAACCCCGGCGGGGTTGATCAACAGGGACATGGAAAAAATCAGCGCGTTCAGCACCACGACCAGCGCAAATGCGGTCCACAGCGCCTCTCGTCCCGGACGGATCGACAGCAGCAGGGCGGCGACCTCGCGCGGGTTTGTCACGCTTTGCAGCGCCAGTTTCAGGTAGCCGTCCAGCGTCACACCGCGCCCTTTTCCACACCCGGTCCCGCCCGATTGCGCGCCGCGCGCAACCCCGTGGTCCAGAACCAGAGGAACACCGCCAGCCAGACGGCGCCCACCAGCGTCAAGGCGCCCCCGGCACCGATGAACCCGGCAACCAACCCATTGAGCAAAGCCAAGGGGGACGCCGCCAGCAGCGCCCAGAACAGCGCCAGACGGGACTCGTACCCGCCCACCGGACGACCGATGCCTCTGGCCACGATCTGGCTCAATCCGGCGATGACATAAAAGATCAGCGGCAGGAAAATCACCGTCGCCAACAGCGCGCCGCCCAGTGCCGGTTCAAGGTCGGTGCCCTTCAGATGCGCGTCGCGCGCCAGTTTGGGCAGTTGCGCGATGAACATCACGCCACAGGCCCCCATGACGTAGGCCAAGGCACGCGGCTCGCTGACCCCGCGCGCCAGAAGCGCGCGCAGGGTGCGACCGGGCCTGCGATAGCTGGCCACGATATCGCTGGTGACAGGCACCGCTCAGCCGCGCCGACGCGCCAGCCAGGCCGACACACGCGCAACCAGCTCGTCTTGCAGGCTCTCGTCCTCGATCTCCTGCACCGCCTCGGCGATAAAGGCGATGGTCAGCAGATCCTCGGCGGTGCCGCGCGGCACGCCACGGGCGCGCAGGTAGAACAGCCCCTCTTCGTCGATCGCCCCAGAGGTGGAGCCATGCGAACAGGCCACGTCATCGGCGTAGATTTCCAGTTCCGGCTTGGCAAGGAACTGGCTGTCGCCGTCCAGCAGCAGCGACTGGCTGATCTGATAACCGTCAGTCTTCTGCGCCCCCGGTTTGACCAGGATCTTGCCCTGGAACACCCCGGTCGCGCCGTTGCGCAGCACCTTCTTGAACACCTGACGGCTTTCGCAATTCACCGCGTCATGGGTGACAAAGATCGTGTCGTCATGGTGGAACGCGCCATCGCCCATGCAGGCCCCGGCCACATGCGCCACCGCATCGTCGCCGGTGATGTCGATCACCACCTCGTTGCGCGTCAGCACGCCGTTCACGGTCAGGGTAAAGCTTTTAAAGGTGCTCTCCTGCCCCAGACGGGCAAAGATATGCGTCGCGGCCCGGCGCTCATGGTCGCGGCCCTGCGCGCGGATATGGTGCAGCGTGGCACTGTCGGCCACATCCACCTCGATGCACTTGTTAAAGCGCGCGGCGGCGGGACCGTTTTCAAGCAGTGTCACCTCGGCGCCCGCGTCCAGCTTGATCACGTGATGCAGGGTCGCGTCAGAGGTGTCGACCTCGTGGCGATAGATCAGGTTGATCGGTTTGGACACCTTGCCGGTCACATGGATCAGCACGCCGTCGCTGGCAAAGGCGGTGTTCAGCGCAGCCAACGGGCGCGCCACGGGCGTCTGCCCCGCTGTCTCAAGCACACCGTACAAGTCCTTGGCCCAATGAATGTCTTTGGCCTCGGCCAGACGGTCGATGGTGACCCCTTCAAGGCTCAGATCATCGGACTCCTCGGCAGAGAACACGCCGTCCACAAAGACGATTTTCAGCCGATCACGCGCCTCGAACAGCGGTGCCTCGTCGTCGGCCTCCAGCACGGCGGCCGACGGCGCATCCGCCGACACCAGCGTATCGGGGCGGGTGTACTTCCAGTATTCGTCACGGGCGGTGGGCAGACCCATGGCGCGCAGACGTGCCAGCGCATCGCGGCGCGCAGGCTCGCTCCAGCCGCCTTCGGGCAGCGTCAGCGCGGAAATCCGCGCTTCTGTTGCGTCCATCTTGGTTTGCGGCAGCGCCATTACGCGACCTCCTCAAGGATGTCGGCATAGCCGTTCTTCTCGACCTCAAGCGCCAGCTCGGGGCCACCGGTCTTGATGATGCGGCCATCGGCCATGATGTGAACCACGTCCGGTTTGATGTGGTCCAGCAGGCGCTGGTAGTGCGTGATGACAAGGAACCCCCGGCCCGCGTCGCGCAGCGCGTTCACGCCGTCCGCCACCAGTTTCATCGCATCCACGTCAAGGCCCGAGTCGGTCTCATCCAGAATGCACATCTTCGGTTCCAGCATCGCCATTTGCAGGATCTCGTTGCGCTTTTTCTCACCGCCGGAAAAGCCGACATTGACCGGGCGCTTGAGCATCTCGGCGTCGATTTTCAGCGACTTGGCCTTTTCGCGGATCACCTTGAGGAACTCGGCAGAGGACATTTCCTCTTCGCCGCGCGCCTTGCGCTGCGCGTTCACGGCGGTGCGCAGGAAAGTCATGTTGCCGACACCGGGGATTTCAACCGGGTACTGGAACGCAAGGAACAGACCGGCGGCGGCGCGGTCCTCGACCTCCATCTCCAGCAGGTCTGCGCCTTCCAGCGTGGCCGATCCTTCGGTCACCTCATAGCCGTCCTTGCCCGACAGGACATAGGACAGGGTCGACTTGCCAGAGCCGTTCGGCCCCATGATCGCGTGCACCTTGCCCGCCTCGACGGTCAGGTCGACACCTTTGAGGATCTGCTTGTCCTCTTCTTCAAGTTTGACGTGCAGGTTCTTGATTTCCAGCATTTTTAGTCCTTCTCAAGTCTGGCCAGTCGCGCACCTTTGCCAACGGGCGGGCGCGAGGGTGTTCCATGGTTGGGCGGTGGATCAGTCGATCACCACCGCCGTGCCGCTGGCCGAAACCATCAGCATATTGTTGATCACTTCATAATCGAGGTCGACGCCCACAACGGCGGTGCCACCGATGGACGCGGCGCGCTCTTCCAGTTCCCGCAGCGCGGTTTCGCGGGCTTCCTGAAGGCTGGCCTCATAGGCGCCGGAGCGGCCACCGATGATATCGGTGATCCCGGCAAAGATGTCGCGGAACACGTTGGCGCCAAGGATCGCCTCACCCACCACGATGCCCTTGTAGGCGGTGATGCGGCGGCCTTCGATGGCCGGGGTCGTGGTGACAATCATCGTTCAACTCCAAGATCTTGCGACGCTTTCCTCAGGCAAGAACCTGCCAAAAGACCTATCCGCAGGGTCGTTACAGCGGCCCCCAATGGCCCCAGAGGTTACAGTGCCGGGTGACAAACAGGCTGGGCTCACAGTCGCGGACCCGCATGGCGGTCTCCACATCAATCCCGTACAGGAAGGTCGGGTCGTACTGTGGACCGGCGGCCAGCGCCGGTTCCTGCAAGCCAACACCGCCGACCAGCATCATAACGCCCGCCAGCAGCAGACCCGCCAGTCCGACCCGCCGCAGCATCAGCCCACGGACCCTTCAAGCGAGATCGCCACCAGTTGCTGCGCTTCCATGGCGAACTCCATGGGCAGCGCCTGCAACACGTCGCGGCAGAACCCGTTGACCACGAGGGCCACGGCCTCTTCCTCATCCATGCCACGCTGGCGGCAGTAGAACAGCTGGTCGTCGTCCACCTTGGAGGTGGTCGCCTCATGCTCAACCCGGCTGCTGTTGTTCTTGACCTCGATATAGGGGACCGTATGCGCCCCGCATTTGTCGCCGATCAACAGGCTGTCACACTGGGTATAGTTACGCGAATTCTTCGCCTTGGGGTGCATCGACACCAGGCCCCGATAGGTGTTCTGCGCAACACCCGCGCTGATCCCCTTGGACACGATGCGCGACCGCGTATCGCGACCCAGATGGATCATCTTGGTGCCGGTGTCGGCCTGCTGGTGGTTGTTGGTGATGGCGATGGAATAGAACTCACCCTGAGATTCATTGCCGCGCAGGATGCAGGACGGGTATTTCCATGTCACGGCAGAGCCGGTCTCAACTTGCGTCCACATCACCTTGGCCCGGTCGCCCCGGCAATCGGCGCGTTTGGTGACAAAGTTGTAGATGCCGCCCTTGCCCTCTTCGTTGCCCGGATACCAGTTCTGCACCGTGGAATATTTCACCTCGGCGTCTTCCTCGATGATGATCTCGACCACCGCGGCGTGCAGTTGTGCAACGTCGCGCTGCGGGGCGGTGCAGCCTTCGAGATAGCTGACATAGCTGCCCTTGTCGGCAATGATCAGCGTGCGTTCGAACTGACCAGTGTTCTCTGCATTGATGCGGAAATAGGTCGACAGTTCCATCGGGCAGCGCACGCCCGGCGGCACATAGACAAACGACCCGTCAGAGAACACGGCCGAGTTCAGCGTGGCGTAGAAGTTGTCCGAAACGGGTACCACAGAGCCAAGGTACTTCTTGACCAGTTCGGGGTGTTCACGGATCGCCTCGGAGATCGAGCAAAAGATCACGCCCGCCTTTTTCAGTTCCGCCTGAAAGGTGGTGCCCACGGACACGGAATCGAACACCGCATCCACCGCCACGCGGCGCTCCCCTTCCTTGGCCTCCGCCGGGGTCGCCTCCGCGCCCTCGACGCCCGCAAGGATCATCTGTTCTTTCAGCGGAATGCCAAGTTTCGCGTAGGTTTCCAGCAGCTTGGGGTCGACCTCATCCAGCGACTTCGGCTTTTCGGTCATCGACTTGGGCCGGGCGTAGTAATACTGGTTCTGAAAGTCGATTTCAGGGTAGTCGACCATCGCCCAGTCAGGCTCTTTCTTCTGCAACCAGCGCTCATAGGCCGCCAGACGCCAGTCGGTCATCCACTGGGGTTCTTCGTTCTTTTCCGAGATCAGACGCACGATATCCGGCGTCAGCCCCTTGGGGGCGTATTCCATCTCGATATCGGTGTCCCAGCCGTGTTTGTAGGTGCTGACCGATTTGACGGCATCCACCGTCTCCTGGTCGACGCCGTCCTTGACTGTCACTTCATCGAAAGCCGCCATCGGGTTTCCTCTCTTTCATGCGGCCCGCGCGCGGTGCCGCTGGTATTTGCTGATCCAGGCGTCGCAAAAGCGCGCCACGTCGTCTTCTGTTGTCTCCAGACCCAGGCTCACCCGGATGGCGCTGCCTGACGTCTGGTCGTCATATCCCATCGCCTCCAGCACCCGGCTCCGGCGGACCTTGCCGCTGGAACAGGCGGACCCGGCGCTGACCGCAAAGCCCGCGAGGTCCATCTGCATGACCTGCGTTTCCCCCTTCCATCCGGGGGTGGCAAGGCAGGCCGTGTTCGGCAGGCGCGGCGACTCTTTCCCGACAGAAATAGTCACCTCAGAGGCAGCCTCAAGAGATTCTTCTAGAATGTTTCTAAGTTTTTCGACACGGGCCCAGTTCCCTGCCGCAACGTCACGCTGCGCGGCCTCTGCCGCCGCGCCGAACCCGGCGATGCCGACGATGTTTTCAGTGCCGGAGCGCCGTCCCATTTCCTGCCCGCCGCCCTTCAGGATCGCCCGCGGATCGTCGCGGGTGAAGTTGATGAAGGCACCCACGCCCTTGGGGCCGCCGATCTTGTGCCCGGACAGGATCATGTAGGCCGGTTTGGGCCCCTCGGGGTAAAGCACCGGCACCTTGCCCGCCATCTGGGTGATGTCGCAGACCACGGCCCGGTCGCCGTCACTGGCCACAACACAGCGGTCCGGCATCATGATCCCGGTCTCGCTGTTGGCGGCAGAGACCGCCACCAAGGCCGCCTGCCCGCCCGGCACATCCAGACGGCCAATCGTGCCATCGGCGCGATGCAGCGCGGGCAGATCGACCTCAGACCAGACGTTCAGACAGTCGTGTTCCGTCGGCAGCGCCGCAAACACCCCGCCGTGCCGGTCCTTTTGCGCCACCGCCAAGGCCGCCGCCTCTGTCGCCGATCCGGTAAAGATCACCTGAGAGGTCAGACACCCCACAAGCGCCGCAACCTGTGCGCGCGCCGTCTCGACCACGCCTTTGGCAGCCCGCCCTTCGGCATGCACCGAAGAGGGATTGCCCACCACTTCCATCGCCGCGATCATCGCGGCGCGCGCCTCGGGGCGCAGCGGCGTGGTGGCGTTGTGATCAAGGTAGACCCGCGACATGCCTTACTTGTCCTCTTCATCCACCACGGCAAAGATCGACGGCACCGCCGGACAGGGGGCCAGCGAGTTCTCGACCACATCGGACAGCCGCGTCTGGTGCAGGAACACATAGACATGCGCCGACAGGCTTTGCCACAGGCGGTTGGTCATGGATTGCGCGCGGCTGCCCGACAGCCCGCCAGAGGCCCCCGCGCCCACGTGCATCGCATCCACCGTCTCATCGACGGCGGCCAACACCTCGACCACCCGGATCTCTGCCGGGGGCCGCGCAAGGCGGTATCCGCCGCCGGGGCCGCGCACCGATTCCACCAGCCCGGCGCGCCGCAGCTTGACGAACAATTGCTCCAGATAGGGCAACGACACGTCCTGCCGCTTGGAAATATCGCCCAGCGTGACCAGCCCGTCAGAGGGCTGCATCGCGATATCCGTCAGCGCGACCATGGCATAGCGTCCTTTGGTGCTCAGTTTCACGGCTTCTCCGCCCCTGTTTGCGGCGGCAATTGACCTTGTCCGTTCAATTGCCTATCTGCTTTCCAGCCCGGATCACGCCAAAGCCGATTTAGAAACCTTCTAAAGTAGCTGCGTGTTTTGGTCAAGAATGCCACGGCGACCGAATGAGCCGCCCGGCCAGTTGCTGTGTAAGGAGCCACTCCGCCCCATGCCCGAGGTCATTTTTCCCGGACCCGAAGGCCGCCTTGAAGGCCGCTATCACCCGCAAAAAGACCGCGATGCCCCCATCGCGATCGTTTTGCACCCTCACCCGCAGTTCGGCGGGACCATGAACAACAAGGTTGTCTACAACCTGCACTACGCGTTCTACAACATGGGCTTTACCGTGCTGCGGTTCAATTTCCGTGGTGTCGGGCGCAGTCAGGGCGAATACGATCAGGGTGTCGGCGAACTGTCCGATGCGGCCTCGGCGCTGGATTACCTGCAATCGATGAACCAGAACTCCAAACACTGCTGGGTGGCCGGGTTCTCCTTTGGCGCATGGATCGGGATGCAACTGCTGATGCGGCGGCCAGAGATCACCGGATTCGTTTCGGTCTCGCCGCCCGCCAACATGTATGACTTCAGCTTCCTTGCGCCCTGCCCCTCGTCCGGTCTGGTCATCAACGGCACCGCCGACCGCGTGGCGCCGCCGGCCGACACCCGGTCGCTGGTGTCCAAACTGCATGAGCAAAAGGGGATTCACATCACCCATCAGGAGGTCGAAGGGTCGGGACACTTCTTCGAAGAGCCGCATATGGATACGCTGATGGAAACGGTCTCGACCTATGTAAAGCGGCGCCTGACCGAAAACACCCGTTGAGGAGATCCCATGTCCGTCGTCGATGATCTGGCAGACAAGCTCGCCCGCGACACGATCAAGGCGATGGACGTGCTTGGCGACGAAAACCTGCCGGACCAGGTGGCGGCGGTGCTGGGCGCGTCGTCGCCCTCGTCCGAGGAAATCTTTCGCGCCGCGGTCCGCATCCGGTTGGCCGAGCGGCGCGCCCGCGGCTTCCTGAACGACCACGTCCAAAAGGCGCTGGAAGCGAAGAAACGCGGCGACGCGGTGCCGCAGGCGATTGCGCCCGGTTCGGACAACGAAAACCTCTGACCCGGTTCTCTGGCCGGGTTGGCGCAACGCTCAATTGGTCAGACGCGGCCTGACAACGGGCCGCGTCTCTCCGTCTTCAGCTCGGCTCGATGGGCCAGTGTCCGGCAAGATCGTCCAGACCGGCACGGATCAACTCTGCCAGAACCGCCGGATCCACCTTTGACAGCGCGCCCAGATACAAACAGGACTTGCCCAGCCTGTGCGGCCCCAGCCGCGACAGGATCGCGCCGAAATCGGCGTATCCGGGCATGATGTAGACCACCATATTGGCCTTTCGCGGGGCAAAGCCGGTGGCCAGACTCTGGCCGGAATGCCCGCTGGCATAGGTATAGGCATAGCGCCCGTAGCCCACGATGGAACTGCCCCACAGCACCGGGGTCCAGCCCGTCACCTCACGAAACAGCCGGTCCAGAACCAGCGCATCCTCGCGCCGGCGCGGCGGCTCTACCCCTGCCAGAAAATCCGCGACCGAGGCCTCTGAGGGTTGTGTCATTCGATCCGCCATCTTCCCGCCCCTGTACGGTGCATCCGGTCTGGCCGCGTTGGCCCTTTTCGCAGGCGGACGGCTCCGGCCCTCCTCTCCGCCCCGCCCCGCCCCGCCCCGCCATCAGAAATGGATCGCCCGGCCCCAGGCATCCAGCACGGATTCGTGCATCATCTCGCTCAATGTCGGATGCGGGAACACGGCCTGCATCAGGTCCGCCTCGGTTGTCTCCAACTGGCGACCGACGACATAGCCCTGAATCAGTTCCGTCACCTCGGCCCCGACCATATGCGCGCCCAGCAGCGCGCCGGTCGCCGCGTCGAACACCGTCTTGACCATGCCCTCCGGCTCTCCCAGCGCGATGGCCTTGCCGTTGCCGATAAACGGAAACCGCCCGACCTTTACGTCAAACCCCTGCGCCCGCGCCTGCGCCTCGGTCAGACCGACAGAGGCGATCTGGGGCTGGCAATAGGTGCAGCCCGCGATGCTGTCCGGGTCCACCGCATGAGGATGCCCGCCCGCGATCAGTTCGGCCACCATGACGCCCTCATGGCTGGCCTTGTGCGCCAGCCACGGCGCGCCCGCGATGTCGCCAATCGCATAGATGCCATCGACGCCCGTGCGGCACATCGGGTCGGTCACGACATGGGTCCTGTCCACCCGGACGCCCACATCCTCCAACCCCAAATCTTCTACATTTCCAACAATACCCACAGCCGAAATAACTGTATCAACGGTAATCTTTGACTTATCCCCATTTTTATCCACATGGGCGACAACCGCATCCTTGCCACGCTCCAATTGCGTAACCTTGGCCCCTTCGAGGATGGTCATGCCCTGTTTCACAAACTGCTTTTTGGCGAAGGCGGCGATCTCTTCATCCTCGACGGGCAGGATGCGGTCCATGACCTCGACCACCGTGACCTCGGCCCCCAGCGTGGCATAGAAACTGGCGAACTCGATGCCGATGGCGCCCGATCCGATGACCAGCAGTTTTGATGGCATCCGGTTTGGCACCAAGGCATGTTTGTAGGTCCAGACCCTGTCGCCGTCCGCCTCCAGCCCCGGCAATTCGCGTGCCCGCGCGCCGGTGGCCAGCACCACGTTGGCGGCCTCCAGCACCTCTTCGCCCTTGTCCGTGGTCACATGCACCCGCCCCGGCCCGTCCAGCCGCGCGGCGCCCATGATCGCCGCCACCTTGTTCTTTTTCAGCAGGTGACCGACGCCGGAATTCAGTTGCTTCGCCACCCCGCGCGAGCGTTTGACCACCGCGTCCAGATCATAGCCCAGCCCTTCGGCCGTCAGCCCGAATTCCTTGGCGCGCTGCATCAGGTGAAACACCTCGGCAGAGCGCAGCATCGCCTTGGTCGGAATGCAGCCCCAGTTGAGACAGATACCGCCCATGTGCTCACGTTCGACCACCGCGACGCGCAATCCCAGTTGGGCCCCACGGATGGCCGCCACATAGCCACCGGGTCCAGCCCCGATCACCACCATGTCAAAGCGTTTCGCGCTCATGCCGCCCCTCCCTGCAAGCCATTGCAGCGAAGGCTAGCTTAGCGTCGCACGCGGGGCAATCACCCCGCGCGCGCCATGTCAGGCGGCGACGTCGGCCTGCAATGCGCGCAGCGTCGTGCCATAGCCGCCATTGTCCAGAAACCCCTTCTCGGAGACCGTGGTGCGCCGCGCCAGCGCGTCGTTGCGATAGGGAAAGCGGCCAAAGTTGCGGATCACCTCGCGGTGCACGCGGGCGTGCAGCAGGTTGCTGTCCGACTCGGGCATGCGTTCCTTGAACAAGCGCACGCAGCGGTCCTGATCACACAGGTTTTCCGCGTGCATCAACGGCATGTAAAAGAACTGCCGCGCCGGGGCGTCGATCTTGAGATCCCAGCCCCGGTGGATGGCCTGCTTCGCCGCCGCACGCGCCACCTCATCCGAGGCAAAGGCGCGCGGATCGTCGCGGAACATATTGCGCGGAAACTGATCGGCCAGAATGATATAGGCCAGCGCCCCCGACGGATAGGTCAGCCACAGGCCAAAACGCCCCTCCATCAAGCCCTGCAAAGCGCCGCCAAACCGCGTCCGGATGGTTTCATCCAGCGCGTCATCCTTGGCGTACCAGCCCTTCGGGCCCACCTCATCCAGCCAAAAGGCCAGTATATTGTCGGGCGTGATCATCTGCTTCTCCTTTGTCACCCGTTACTCATCCCACCACGAAAGATCATTGCGCATCCCCCGAAGGCACCCAAATCACGAATTCTGTCAGGTTCTGACATTCAGGGTTTCTGGCCCTCGTCGTCGTCGTCTTGCCGGTCGATGAAATATTCCTGCGCCACCTCGACCGCCACCGGCGTGGACGAGGGCATGACCGGCGCATAGGCCCCGGTGTCGCCGACAGAAGGCGCGGCCCGCTGCGTCATCCGGTACAGCGCGTACAGCGCGACAGCCGCCAACAGCGCGAGGATCAGCACAAAGTACCCGCTTGGACCGGCGACACCCATCACCCAACCGATTACCAGCGGTCCGGCGATGGCGCCCATGCCGTTGACAAACAGCAGCCCGGCAGAGGCGCTGGCCATGTCCTCTGGTTGCAGAAAGTCGTTGGTATAGGCAATCAGCAGCGAATACAGCGGATTGGAACACCCCCCGATGACAAAGGCAGAGGCCACCAGAACGGTGAACGATCCCCCCAGCGCGGCGGCAACCCCTGCCGCCACGGCCCCCACCGCCGCCACCAGCATGACCAGACGCCGCCGGTCGACCCGGTCCGACACCCAGCCCAAGGGGTATTGCAGCACCAGCGCGCCGACATAGAAGGAGGCGACAAAGATCGAGATCTGGCCAAGCTTCAGGCCCACCTCGGTGGCATAGACGGCGGCCATACCGAACTGCGCCGAGAACACCCCGCCCATAAAGAACATCCCCACCATGCCCAGCGGCGACACGCCGTACAGTTCGCGCAGGGTCATCGGCTTGGAGGATTCAAAGGCCGGGGTCGGCTGGATCGACAGCAGGATCGGCGCAAAAGCGATCGAAACCAGCACCGATGGAATGACAAACAGCAGGAACCCGGACGCATCCGGTATCACCAGCAGGCCCTGACTGATGATGATGCCGCCCATCTGGACGATCATATAGGCCGACAGGGTCTGGCCCCGCGTCTCATTGTCGGCGGCATTGTTGAGCCAGCTTTCGGCGGTCACGTAGACACCGCAGAAACAGTAGCCAAGGATCAACCGCCCAAGCGTCCATGCAATCGGGTCTTTCAGCGCCGGAAAGAGGATCAGCGCCGCCGAGATCAGCGACCCCAGCGCCGCAAAGACCCGGACGTGACCGACCCGCCGGATCATCCCCGGAACGGTGCGCGACGCAAACAGGAAGCCCGCGAAATAGCCCGACATCACAATCGACATGGTGCCCGCAGAGAAACCGGCCTCTGCCCCGCGCACGCCCAGCAAAGAGCCCTGCAACCCGTTGCCGATCATCAGCAGCAACATTCCGAGCAAGAGCGCCCATGAGTTTTTCAGCACGTGGAGCAATGGTTTATTCCTTCTTTGGCCCACCCTGCTGGGCACCGATGATCAATTCCAGACCATAGGCGACGCCCTGCACGATTCGATGTCGCAGGGAAACCATTCAAGGCAACCGGGCGGCGGAAAGCCGCGTTCAAAGCGTTTTTGCGCCTGCGAATGTCTTTGAGGTTCGGGGCCGTCAGCCGCGCGGCGGCAACAGCAAAGAGGCATCCCCGTAGGAGAAAAAGCGATACTCCGCAGCGACCGCGTGGTCATAGATGCGGCGGATGCGCTCCGGTGCCATCAGGGCCGAGACCAGCATCATCAGCGTCGATTTCGGCAGGTGGAAATTGGTCATCAGCGCGTCGGTCACGTGGAAGGTGAAACCGGGGTAAATGAAGATATCCGTCACCCCCCGGAACGGCGCGATCCGGCCACCCCGCGCCGCCGTTTCGATCAGCCGCAGCGCCGTGGTGCCCACCGGGATCACCCGGCCCCCGGCGGCGCGCGTGGCGGCGATTTCCGTGGCGGCGGTCTCTGACACCTCGCCCCATTCGCCGTGCATCTTGTGGCGGGTCACGTCCTCGACCTTGACCGGCAGAAAGGTGCCCGCACCCACATGCAGCGTGACATGGCTGAAGGTGACGCCCTTTTCGCGCAGCACCGCCAACAGCGCATCGTCGAAATGCAATGAGGCCGTGGGCGCGGCCACGGCCCCGCTGTTGCGCGCCCAGACGGTCTGGTAATCCTCACGGTCGCGGTCATCGGCGGCGCGCTTCGCGGCGATATAGGGCGGCAGCGGCATGGCCCCCGCCGCGTTCAGCGCCGCATCGAAATCCTCCCCCGACAGGTTGAACCGCAGCTTTCCCTGCCCCGCCTCACGCGCCTCAAGAATAGCGCTCAAGTCATTGGAAAACCGTATTTCCTCACCATCCCTGACCTTCTTCAACGGCTTGATCAGCGCGGCCCATGTGCCATCCGCCTGCGGCTCCAGCAATGTCACCTCGATTCTGGCCTCGGTCTCACCGGCATCGGACATCCGTCTGCGCAAACCTTGAAGTCTGGCCGGTATCACCTTGGTATCGTTCAGGATAAGCCGGTCGCCCGCACGCAACCATTGCGGCAGATCAAAGACATGCGCGTCCGTTATCGCGTCCCCCTCGGCCACCAGCAGCCGGGCGGACGAGCGCGGGCGCGCGGGCCGCGTGGCAATCAGCCCGTCGGGCAGATCAAAGTCGAAATCGCTCAGTTTCATAGGTCAACCCGTTGGGATCATTGCGACAGCTTGGGCGGAGGCCGCCGAAAGATGTCACGGAACATGCCCGGAGTGAAGGCCGAAAGCGGGTTGACCAGCACCCGTGGCTTTTCGACTGTGCCGCGCAGGTTGAAGTTGAACCCGATCAGCCCCTCCCCCTGACGAGAGATCAGCCGCCCGATGCCGTTCACCAGATAGATCGGTGACAACACGCCCTGCATGTCCATCCGTCCGGTACCGAGGTCATAAAAACCGTCCAGCGAAATCCCCATCGACGGCCCCACCGCGCTGGACCGGCTGATCACAACCCGGCTGGGGGTCAGTCGGAACCGCGCCTCGACCTCGCTGAAAAAGATCCCCGGACCGTTGAGCTGGTCCAGCAGGCCGATGATGCTGACCGCGTCCAGCAGCGCCGCGATGGCGGGGGCCTTGCGCAGCCGGGTGCCCTTGATCGTCATCAGACCGTCATAGGTGCCGGGCTTGCCCTTGACCGGCGCAAGGTCCAGCCGAAAAGAGCCGTCGCGCACGGTCTTGAGCATATTCGTCGCGCGCAACACGTCGCCCGCGTCCTCGGCGGTGATGCGAAAGGCGGTGCCACCGTTCTGCGGCACGGCCACCCCCTTGACCGGCGCACGCCCGCCCAGCATGGCGGTGAACGGCCCGTTCAGCCCCTGGGTGGTGTCGAAACTGGCGCGAAAATCCTCGAAGACGATGCTGTCGGTCAGCCGCAGACTGTCCAGCGTCAGCGCCAGCGGCGCGCCGCCGCCGCCCGGCCCCGCGCCGCCATCCGTTCCGGAACTGGAGGTAAACGGCGCGTTGCGCATGTCGATGCGGCCCTTGTCCACCTCGATCCCCGGAATTCCCCCGCCGCGCGCCACCAGCCGTCCGCTTACATCCAGCCAGTCGCTGACCGTCAGCCGCGACAGCTCCAGCCGGTCAAAACCACCGGAGCGGGTCAGCAGGACGCGTCCGTCCGCCGTCAGCCCCGCACCGGACAGCGCGAGGCGTTCGATGGTCGGCACCTCGCCCAACAGGCCCGCGACGCTGAACCTGCCGCGCGTCGCCGGTGCAAGATCCCAGCCGATCTGCGGCAACGACAGGCCAATCCCGTCCAGATCGCTGGTCAGTTCGAACCGCGCCGGGGCACCGCGCGGCATGTCGATGCGCAACCGGCCAATGCCGCGCCCGCGCACGCTGCCCGGTGGCAATCCGATGCCAAGCGCGGCGATGCTTTGCGCGGTCAGGGTGACATCGGCATCGACCTCCCCGCCGCTGCCTTGCAGGGGCCGCGCCCAACGGCCCTTGGCGGGCACACCGTCCACCAGAACCGCCCCTTCCAGCGCCACGGCGGCGTTGGTGACGCTCAGCTCCAGCCGGTCGGCGGTCAGCGGTTTGCCCGGAATCGCGGTCGGCGCATCGACGTCGCGCAGCGTGCCCGACAGGTCCAACACCACATCCTTCAGGGTCAGCCCCTCGATCAGCGGCAAGGCAATACGCCCCGACACGCGCGCCGCACCGCTGGCCATGTCGACCGTGCGGTCCGCCTTGTCGATCAGTCGCCATGCCTCGTTGTTGAGATAGGCCAGCGCGGCCGTCACACCGCCCGCCGCCTGTAGCCGGACCTCTCCCACGGTGGGGCGCGCGCGCAGGTCGGCAATCACGAATTCCGATCCCGATACGTCGATCGGACCGCGCCCGGCATCGGCTGTGCCCGCGTCCAGCCGCAGGCCCAGACGGTTGTCGTGGAGGGTCAGCCGCCCCGCCGCCCCGGTCAGTCCCGGCAGGCGCGGGTTGAAGGTGGCGATGGCTTCGGAAAATCCAAGATCAAGATAGGTCTGCGGTCTGTCGCTGCCCGGCCCGGCGCGCAGGGCAAAATGGACGTCCTCGATCTGGCCGCTTGTGACATTGTTGGTGATCCAGAGACGCACACCGGGAAAGCGATCCGCAGGCCAGAAACTCAGCACCTGCTCCGGGGTTGTGCTGGCGGCGCGGGCGTCCAGCGACACTTGCCAGCCAGCCCTTTCCGCCGACAGCCGCCCGAAGGCCCGCAACGGATAGTCCGGATCGGTCACCCGCAACTCGCCCAGCGTCATCTGAAACGGTTCCAGCCGGATCTTGAAGGCCATCTCGGCCCCGGACAGCGCCAGCGGGCGCTCCAGCAATGCGCCCTCGGCCAGCGACATGTCGGACAGTGCGAACTGGCCGGTCAGCCCCTGCGGCCATCCGGTCTCGATCCCGTTCAGGCGGGCGGTTCCGGCGGCAGTCACCGTGCCCAGAGGCGAGGTCAGCTGAATCCGCTGAAACCGCAGGACGCCCTCGTCGGGCCGGTAGGTAAAGGCGGTTTCCGCCGCATCAAAGGGCAATGCGCGGGTGGCGGCGGTGGGTTGCAGCGCGCCCGCGCCGATCTGCAAGGAGGCCTCCAGCGGCTGCAAGGTTCCGGCCTCGTCAAAGGCCGACCGCAGCGCGCCGGAAATCGGTGCGTCCAGTTCCTTGAGCCAGGCCAGCGCCGGGCTCTGGGTGGCGATATCGCGCGACGCCAGCCCGTGCAGGATGATGCTGAAGTCAAGCGCCTGCGCGCCAATCGGGCTTTGCGCCTCGACCTCGACGGTGGCGACCCCGTCGCCGCCCGACAGCAGCGCCACGTCGCCGGTCGCGCGCAGCATGCCGTCCTCACGCGCCAGCCGCAGCCGTCCGCCATCCGCCGTCCAGCCCCGCCGCGCGCGCTGATCCTCGTAGCGCAGGGTCAGCGCGTCCGCCTCAAAGACCTCCAGTTGCGCCAGTCTCGGGTCGGCCATGATCGCGTCGATCTGGGCGATGATCTGGCTGATGTCCGGCATGTCCGCGCCTTCGGAAAACGCATCACCCAGCGCCAGCCCCAGCCGCCCGTCGCCATCGCGCCGCAGGGTGACAAAGGCCCCGGACACCTGCGCCTCGCGCAGCACCACCTTGCCGCCGAGCAGCGCACGGGGCGAAATCCCCGCCTCGATATCCGAAAGCTGCGCCACCGGCGCGCCATTCACGTTGCGGATGTCCACGTCCCACAGGATGATCCGCGCCAGACCGGAGCGCTGGACCAGCAGGCTCATCCGACCGAAATCAACGCTGAGTCCCGGCAGGCTCTGGGCGAGGCGCGCCTCGATCCGTTCGCGCACCCAGCCCGGCGCATCCACCGGGCGACCGATCATCAGGTAGGCCGACACGCCCGTCGCCGCCATCAGCGCCAGCAAAACCAGCAGCACGGCACGGCCCCGCCGTCGCCGCCGGGGCCCCGGTGGCGGTGTCGCCGTCTGGTCTTTGCGTTCACGGCTCACTGGACGCCCGCACCTTCTGTCTTACTCTCACATGGCGTAGCTCTATGGCACATCTTAGTGCATCGTAACAAAGGAGATATCCATGACCGACACCGCCCCGGCCCCTGCGCCTGACTTCACCCTGCCCTCGACCGCCGGAGAGGTCTCGCTGTCGGCGCTCAGGGGCGCGCCGGTTGTGCTGTTCTTCTACCCCCGCGACGACACCTCTGGCTGCACCAAGGAGAATGAGGCCTTTACCGCGCTGCTGCCCCAATTCGAGGCGCTGGGGGTCAAGGTCTACGGTGTGTCCAAGGACTCGATCGCCAGTCATGAAAAGTTCATGGCCAAAAAGAACCTGACCGTGCCGCTGATCTCTGACGAAGGGTCCGACCTGTCCGAAAAGCTGGACGTGTGGAAGGAAAAATCCATGTATGGCAAGACGTTCTGGGGCATCGTCCGGTCCACGTTCCTGATTGACGCCGACGGACAGATCGTGCGCGAATGGCGCAAGGTCAAGGTGCCCGGCCACGCCGAAGAGGTGCTGGAGGCCGCCCGCGCGCTCTGAACACGCGACCCGGCTCCGGGCCTTGCGTCACGGCGGCGCGACCGCCATACCCCCAAGGCAATCCGGAACCTGATCAAGCCTGAGGGGCGCGCGCGATGTTAAGCCTTTGCGAAATGGCGGTGGACGTTCTGACCACCGCCGATGGCCGGCAGAAAACCGCCAAGTCGCGGCAGTATGCGGCGCAATGGGCCGCCGCGCGCGCGGCCGGCACACCGATTCCGGTGGGCCGCGCCGACCCGCCGCTGCGGCCCGCGCGGCCCGCAAAGCCCGAATTGCTGGACCCGCGCGACGTGCCCAAGCGCAAGCCCGGCAGCCCGCAAGGCCGCATCGCCCTGCTGCACGCGGTCGCGCATATCGAGTTGAACGCCGTCGACCTGCACTGGGACATCATCCCGCGTTTTGCCGGAACCCCCATGCCCGCGGGATTCTATGACGATTGGGTCAAGGCGGCGGATGAAGAGAGCAAACACTTCAACCTGATGTGCGACTGCCTCGAAGAAGCGGGCAGCTTTTACGGCGCCCTGCCCGCCCACGCCGGAATGTGGCGTGCCGCAGAAGACACAGTTGACGATTTAATGGGCAGGCTCGCCGTGGTGCCAATGGTGCTGGAAGCACGCGGTTTGGACGTCACTCCGGGCATGATCGGGATCTTTCGCAAGGCCGGAATCGCCAGCGCCGTGGCGGCTCTGGAAACGATATATGCCGAAGAGGTCAGCCACGTCGCCTACGGGTCGAAATGGTTCCACTTCTTGTGTGGCAGACACGACACGGACCCAATTGTTGTGTTTCACGATCTTGTCAGACGGTACTTCAAAGGCGCGCTCAAACCCCCGTTCAATGAGGAAAAACGCGCCGAGGCGGGCCTGCCGCCGGACTTCTATTGGCCCCTCGCGGATCAGGCCCAGCCACGAACCCGTTGAATCGGCGGATTTTTGCCATATCGGCCCCTTCCCGCCGGTGCGACCGAATCGCATGGCTAAAATTCTTGCGGAATGACGAATGTGTGAGGTAAGCCCGACGACAGGGTGTCGTTCTGTGGGGACAGCGAACACCTTATTTGGGACGGGACTAGGGGACAGTCGGGTGAGATCACGTCTGACGATCAGATTTCATGCGCTCGTTGAGCGCTTTTTTCCGGAACGCCGGCTCTTTTTGAGATCCGACACCGACACGCGATTCATCCGTCTTCGGTCTGAAACGCAGGCTGTGGCCTTTGTGGGTCTGACGGCGCTGATGGGCTGGACCATCGTGGCCACCGCGATCCTGCTGATGGACTCCATCGGGGCCGGAAACTTTCGCGAACAGGCCAAGCGCGAACAGGTGACCTATCAGCAGCGTCTGAACGCCCTGTCGGCGGAACGCGACGCCCGCACCGCCGAGGCGCTGGCCGCGCAGGACCGTTTTTCGGCGGCGCTGCGTCAGGTGTCGGTGATGCAGACCGAATTGCTGGACTCAGAGGCGCGCCGCCGCGAGCTGGAAACCGGCATCGACGTGATCCAGACCACCCTGCGCGACGTCATGAAATCGCGTGAGAACGCCACCAAACGTCTGGCCGAACTGGAATCCGATCTCAAGGGTGAGGTCGCCGTGGCACGGGCCAGCGGTGACGACGCCACCGTGAACCTGCTGACCGACGCGCTGGCACGGGTGGCCGAAGAACGCGATCAGGTCATTGCAGATGCGCAATTGTCGCTGATCCGCGCCGCAGAGATGCAGGCCGCCATCGAAACCCTCGAAGATAAGAACGACCGCATCTTCCGCCAGCTCGAAGAGGCGATGACCGTTTCCGTCCTGCCGCTGGACAAGATGTTCGAAAAGGCCGGCATGAACCCGGATCGCATTCTGGATGAGGTCCGCAAGGGCTATTCCGGTCAGGGCGGCCCGCTGACACCGCTGTCCTTCTCGACCAAGGGCGATGACGCCCCCTCCCCCGACACCCTGCGCGCCAACCGTATTCTCAACCAGATGGACCGGCTGAACCTGTACCGGATCGCCGCCCAGAAAGCGCCTTTTGCCTCGCCGCTCAAGGACGCGTTCCGCTTTACCTCGGGCTTTGGCTATCGCTGGGGCCGCCTGCACGCGGGCACCGATTTCGCCGCCCCCCACGGCACGCCGATCTACTCCACCGCAGATGGCGTCGTGATCCACGCCGACTGGCAGTCGGGGTATGGACGGCTGGTTAAAATTCAACACGAATTTGGCATCGAGACCCGCTATGCCCATATGTCCAAAATCCGCGTGAAAGTCGGGGATAGGGTCTCGCGTGGGCAGCGGATCGGTGATATGGGAAACACTGGTCGATCGACCGGGACTCATCTCCACTACGAAGTCCGAGTCGGTGGCAAACCCGTCAATCCGATGATCTATATCAAGGCTGCGAACGATGTTTTCTAAGAGCAAGATCAATGAGCCCGGCCACAAGGCCGACGACGTGTCGAAACCGGCCATGCCTGAGCCTTCGAAAGCTTCCGCAGGGGATTACAAGCCCGCAGCGACGCCCAAGGCAAAGCCACCGGCCTCTGTTCTGTCCGCAGACCTGCATGTGACCGGCAATCTCAAGACTACCGGCGACATTCAGGTCGAGGGCACGGTGGAAGGCGACATTCGCGCCCACCTGCTGACCATCGGCGAAAGCGCCACCATCAAAGGCGAAGTGGTTGCCGATGACGTGGTTGTGAACGGCCGCATCGTCGGTCGTGTGCGCGGCCTCAAGGTCCGCCTGACCGCCACCGCCCGCGTCGAGGGCGACATCATCCACAAGACCATCGCAATCGAATCCGGTGCCCATTTCGAGGGATCGGTCCAGCGTCAGGACGATCCGCTGAACGGTGGCAAGCGCCCGGTTCAGCCGCAGGGCGCACCGCAGGCCGCGCCGGTTGCCGCAGGCAACGACTGACCTCGAATCGCAGTCTTCAGGTTTGAAAGGCCCCGCAGATGCGGGGCCTTTGTCGTTTCAGCGGGCATCACGGGCCGCCCGTTTTCTGCCGCGCCTGCCGCGCCTGCCGTGCCTGCCGTACCCCAGCCGGAGTTGCCGCCTCCCCCGGCGTGGGTCCACGTGCAGTCCGACCGGGCCGTTCACCGTCCCGTCGTTCCTTTCGCCCGCCCCCGGTCCGCCGCAACCGGCCATGACCGGAACATGATCCGCGCCTGTGGCCCCCGATCCGGCCTTTCCGGTCCGCGCGCCCCGGAAAAGGCTCGCCTTGTGGGGATGATTTTGCTTTGCTGTGGCCACCCCACGGGAAAGGACGGGCCATGCACCGCCTGCTGACGCTGATACTTTGCCTGTTGCTGGGCCCGTCCATGGCCCATGCCGCGCGCATCGGCCTGACGGATGACCCGGCCTACGGCTGCCTCGTCGAGTTGAGCGGCACAATCGAGCCGGGTGACGCGGCCCGCCTGCGCGCCGCCATCGAAGAGGCCGCCCGCCTGCCCCGCCATGACGGCACGATCTACGTCAACGCCGACCTTGCGGACGGGCGACCGAACTTTGGCATCTACACCCCTCTGCACCTGTGTCTCGACAGCCCCGGCGGATCGCTGAGCGAGGCGATGGACCTGATCGACATCGTCCACGGCCACCTTGGCACGGTGATCCGCGCCGGGGCGCGCTGCGAAAGCGCCTGCGCGCTGGTCTTTATGGCGGGCAGCCATTCCACAGAGACCGATTTCGGCCTCTCGGTGAATCGCTTTCTGCACGTCGAGGGGCGCTTGGGCTTTCATGCGCCCAGCCTGACCGTCGCCGAGGGCCGCTACGACGCCGACACCGTCGAACGCGCCTACCGGGTGTCGGTCTCTGTCACCGAACTGATCTTTCGCAACCTCGTCCGCTTTCGGTTTTCGCCCTCGCTGGCCGCGCGGATGCACGCCACCCCGGCCGAGGACATGTTTTATGTCACCACGGTCGCGCAGGCTGCGCGCTGGGGAATCGCCGTGCTGGGCGTCGACCGCCCCTCGGCCCTGTCCGATGCGGTCATCCGCACCGCCTGCGGCAACCTGTACCTGTCGGCACTGGACCGCACCACCAGCGATCCGGATGTCTGGCCCAACACCCTGATCGGGATGGACGAACCAGTCGAACGTCTGGCCGATCAGGGCTACAGCTACCGCGCATTCGGGCAGGAGGCCGCCGGGGCCTGCATCGTCAACGCCGAAGTCCCAAGTGACGAATACGCTGTCTCCAACAGCTTTTGGGGCACCGCGCCCCTGGTCCGCGATTCGGTCTGGGCCACGGCCAATGTGCGCGATGCCGAACCCCCGGTGTTTTTCGGATTTCTCCAGAACTACATGGCCTGGCCGGGGGATCTGCCGCTGGACGCCCTGCCCCGCAATGGGCAGGCCCGCGTGCTGAACACCCAAGGCACCTGTACCGTATTCGATGGCGCCGACCGGCTGACCGACAGCGACCCCTGCACCCGCACCCGACAGGCCATGGCCGATGGCGGCATGACCGACACCCATCTCTGGCCCTCCGGCGCGCGCACCCTGCTGGCCTATCAGGGCGGCACGGTCCTTGTGAATGGCCGCCCCGGCAGCAACAGCTACTGGCCGCTGGACCCGGTGCAGGGCGCGCCGCGCCCCACCTGCACCCTCAACAGCGGCTCTGGCAATCGGTTCTGTTTTCAACCTGACCCGTGACCCGCGCCGCACCCAGCAAGGCCCCGGCACCGCCCCATTGTGCCCCAAGGGCCAAAGCGGGTCACGCCTCCAGCACCGCATCCCAATACAGGAAATCCAGCCAGCTTTCGTGCAGATGGTTGGGCGGGAATCGCCGCCCCATGTTCAACAACTCGCCTGACGACGGCTGGCGCGGCGGTTTGCGCAGCGACATGCCCACCTGCCGCAAACTCTTGGAGCCTTTGCGCAGGTTGCACGGCGCGCAGGCCGCCACCACGTTTTCCCAGCTTGTCACGCCCCCGGCGGCGCGCGGCACGACATGGTCAAAGGTCAGTTCCGTCTTGGTGCCGCAGTACTGGCACCTGAATTCGTCCCTCAGAAAAAGATTGAAGCGCGTGAAGGCCACGCGCTTCTGCGGTTTGACGAAATCTTTCAGGACCACCACGCTGGGGATCCTGATCG